>CAKOLL010000018.1 GCA_934096295.1 uncultured Bacilli bacterium | reverse complement strand
ACCTTACATATTTATTATACAACATTTTTCTTAAAATTAAAAGACTATTAACAAAGTTGTTTGTCAACAGTCTGAAAAATCCGAAACAAATCGGATTTTTTTAGTTAATAATATATAGCCAAAATGTAAAACAAAATTCAGCCAAAATGTAAAATGAAAATGAGCCAAAATGTAAAATGATATTTAAAATCAGTGCTTTTTAGGATTAAAAGATACTATAATAAACTAATGCATTTACAACATAATAAAAATAAAATGGCGGTTGAAGATATATCATTTAAAAATAATTTGCACTTGAAACATTTAAACTATATTAAAAATGCTTATAAAAAGAAAATAAAAAGCTACCAGAACACGGGCTTTTAAAACTCATATCTAACATATTCAATTATATCTTTAATATCACATTTTAAAACAGAAATTTTAAATGTTGGTATTTACTCCTGGAATGCCAATACGTCAGACATAAATTGGGTTACAAGTAACTTAAATAATGTTAATTTAAATAAAAATTTTATCAACTACTTAAAATCCAACTGGGCTAGCATGATAGCCACAACAACATGGAAAATTTCAAAAAATACATTTTCAAATATTTCCGTTTCTTCAATAAAACAAGCTTATCAATATGAAATGATAAATCCAGAAAGTAGCACAAATTATGAAGCAAAAATAGGGTTGCCTAATGTTAATGATTATGGATATGCAGCAGATTCTAGTAAATGGAAAGCCAGATATTCAAATTATGATTCCCCAATAAAAAATATTGAATTAGATGATAATAATTATCTAGACAATGGTGCTTTAGATGTTAATTGGATGTACAAAGGTATTTTAGAGTGGACAATTTCAACTTATACAAATGCTGAAGGTAGCCCTTATTGTTTTCCTATTTCCCAACAAATGCCTGCAAGTATATGTAATCTTAATACATTAAAAATAAACGTTTATACTAGACCAATATTTTATTTAAACGTCGATACATTATATAAAAGTGGAATAGGTACAAAGTCTAATCCAATTAGATTAATAGTAAACTGAAAAAATCTGGTAAAATTCCAGATTTTATTTTTCGTTATCATTAATTGTAAAATATATTCCGATAATCATAAATATTAAACCAATCACAAATAAAATACTTATATTATCTCTAAAAATAATTAATGATAATACTGTACTAAAAATTGGACTTAGTGAAAAAATAATTGATGTCCTACTTGCTCCGATATATTTAGTACTATAAGCAAAACATAAAATACTAATACCATAAGTAAAAAATCCAATGATAGGTAAATACCAATAATTAATTATTATTGATAAAATATCAGTATTAAAACATATAAATATCAAATTAAATAATGCTACAAAAAAACATTTATAAAAAACGAGCAACAAAGGATTATTTTCACTAACTTTAGCAGTTAAATTATTTTCAAGCCCCCATAAAAAAGATGCTCCGATTACCAATAAAACCGCTAAAGAAAAATAAAATTTAGAATGAGGATCAATCGATAATACTATGCTACCCAAAGTAACTGCAATTAAAGAAATTATCATATTTTTATTTATCTTGTTTTTAAATATTAAATAAGATGCCATAATTGTAGCAGCAATTTCAAAAATACTTAATAATGACACTGTACTAGCATTCAAGTATTTAAGAGAACTAACAATTAATAAAGCAGCTAAAACATCACAGATAATAACCCCACTTATAAACGGAATCACTTCTTTTTTAGGTTTAAAAGTTCTTTCATTTTTCTTAAAAAATATTATAAAAAACATTCCTAATGCACTACCTAAATATAATAAAAATAAAAGGGCAGTGGATGATAAATCATCTAAAAAAAATTTTGCAACAGGAACATTTAAACTATATAAAAATGCTGATAAAAAAGAAAGTACAAAGCCTTTAAAATAATTATTCTTTTGCATACAACCACCAACTTACATATCTAGTTTAACATAACTACTTACTAATAACAACTAAATACGGAGCATCCTCATTTGATGTATTTCTATAAATTTTATAATTCATATTATTTTTATCTAAATATTTTAAGACATATTCAGCTTCTAATTTTCCTTCCGGATGTGGGTAAAATACAATTAGAATTAATCCATCATTACTTAACATATTAAAACTATTTTTGACAGCATCTAAAGTAGTTTTATGATTTGTTGTAATATTTTTATTTCCACAAGGAAGATAACCCAAGTTAAATAGAATAAGTTTTATCCTATTTTTATATTTATTTAAAATAATATTTATCTTATCATGACTAATATTAAAAAGTTCATAATTTATAACATTATTTTCTTTTAATAACTCTTGAGTATTTTTTATAGCAATATCTTGTATATCAAATCCAAATACTTTCTTAGAAATATTAGCTAAAAACAAAGTATCATTTCCATTACCAATAGTCATATCAACTACATAATCATTATTAGTTATGTTTTCCTTACATATTTTCTTAACCATATTTAAAATACTTCTATTAAATCCTTGATAAGTACCACGTTTTAAAAATTCATTATTAATTTTCTCTTTATTATTACATCTAATCTCTACGTTACCTTTAACATTTTCTAAGACATCACATAAGGCAGAAATATTTATATTATCTCCATAAATATTAACAGTTTTAACACATTTAGGTAAATTAATAATTTTTTCTCTAAAATCTTTATCATTATAATCTAAATCTAATATCATAAATAATCACGCTCTAAAAGATTATAACACTATTTAGCATCTACATTCATTAATTTTTCTATTTCTTTATTTAATTCATTAATTCTTTTTTCATTTTGTCTAATTAATTCTATATTATCTTTTGTTTCATCTTGTAACATCTTACACCATTTATCATAATTTATTTCATCATTATCATTCTTATACATATAAATAAAAGCTAAAATATTTATAGCTATAAGAATAACAATAATAACTATTTTTAATGCCACTTATATCACTTCCTAAAACTCTTTTTAAAAAATAAATTAATTTGTTTTCTTAATAACATTTTCTTTTGTAATTTAATAATCTTCCTATGTTTTTCTAAATCTGTATCATAATATATATCAAACCCATGATATTTTGTATGTTCTTTCTCGCTAGAATCATTTATAACAAGGATAAATACTATTGAAAGAATAACAATTAATATGAAAAAAATAAGTAACATATACTTCATAAATTATACCTCCTTTTTTTAGGGCACCCTTCGATTATAGCAAAATATTATTTTCAAAACAATAAAAAAAGTTACATAAAATATGTAGTTTACAAAATATTTTTAATTGTTCTTATTTTTAGGAAAATTAATGTGTAAAGTAATAAATTCAAGCTTCTATCTACTAATATATTACCACAAAATCAAGATTTTTTCAAGGCTTGTATTAATCACAATAATGTAGTATTAAGTATATGAAGGTGGATTTTATGTACTTTTTAGATGATATAAAAACAGAAGAAAAAGAGCTTTTAGAACTAAACAAAAATATAACTAAAGATATTATTTTAACAAAAGAAAATGTTTTAGAACTAATTCACACAAAAAATAATTCTTTAAAAGAAATAGGGAGAATTGATTTAACAAACATCATTTTACAAAACATTATTTTGACCTTTATTGATTCTTCATTTATAGATAAAGATAATTATATGGAAATTTTTTTATCTTTAACAGAAACTTTCATATATTATGAAAATATATTTTCTAAAAAACTAAGTAGTGAAGAAATATTAAATTATTTAAAAATAGAGTTTGAGAGTAATGAAGGTAGCATAGATCTTTTAATCACAATCTCTTTAGAAAGGTTATGTGATAGACTATGTTAACTAATATTGAAAATGTTATAAAAAATGAAATAGACTACAATAATTATCTCACATCGTTAATAGAATTATCACTAAAATACAAACTTATTACTAAAGATATTTATAACGAGATAAATCTAAAACTTTATCACTTACTTAAAATAATATTAAAAAAATACACCGGAGAATTAAATTATACCATAAGCATTAGTGAAGCAAAATTAATAAATAATTCTAATCTTTACTTACTAGGTTTATATTTAAAAAATAAAGATATTATTACATCACTTAAAGCTCTAACCAACAAGAACTTATTGACACTTTACGATAAATCAAAAGAATATTTAATATCATTAGTTAATAAAACTAAACTTTTTTACAATACTATCTTTAAAAATAATATTCTCAATGTAGATAATTATTTTTACAACATTACCATTAACGAAGGAATAACATCTTTCTTTAAAAACTATAACACCTCATATGAAACTGATAACCATTTAATAAATTTAGATTATAATCCTTATTTGAAAATGACTAATCTTTATGGAATAGAGTATATATCAAAAGTTTTAGAATATCTAAATTATGAAAACATATTCTGCAGTAAATTTAAATACCAACATATATTAACTAATTATAAAAATGTCCCAATAAATTTGTTTGAAATCGTATTCAAATTGTCACTATGTGTAGATGTTTTAAAAAAAGATACTTATTCTCTAGACATAACAAAAGACGACATTTCTTCATTATATATGATTACAAAAGAAGATTTATACAATTCATATTATAATTTAAAAACTAAACTTAATCTTTCTAAAAATATAAATCGCTACCTTGATAAATGTATTGATTATATTACAAATGATATTTTATTTGCAATAAAAAATAATACATTAGAAATATTACTTAACTTAAATAAAAACAAAGAAATATATTATTATACATTACCAAAAGTATCTAACGAAACATTTATAAAACTAAAAAACAACTTATCAATAGATTTTTTCTTAAAAACAAAACTATCTTTTTATGACTTTATAGAGTTATTAGAACTATCAAATTTTACTAATAAAGAATTATTTTCTATTTTTAATAACTTAACAATTATTGACTTAATGGCTATGAAAAATTATTTATGTTTAAGTAGTTCCAATATAAAAGATGAACTAAACAGATATATTTATACTAAAGATAAAAATATCCAAAAATTTATAAACAACAATTATCAAAATATAATTATAAAAGAAAAGGATACTTTCTAGAGCTTCAACTTTTTTTGTTTCAAACGTACGATACTTTCGTACAGTTCACTTTCTTCATCTAACAATTTTTTTTTTAGCCAGATAGATATCTTTTAATGCTTCCTTACTTATACACTTTCTGTTTATTTCAACCCGTCACAACTTGTTTTCTTAAGTTTAATTGTTTTTAAATATTTTATAATGTATTTAGATTACACACCAAAAAAGGAAACTCTATATTAGAATTCCCTAATTAACTTTTTCTCAAGTAAAGTAATAATTTTATATAGCAAGAAAGAAATAATTAAAAGGATTAATATACCAGCCATAACGAGGCTTAAATTAAATACTTGTGTTCCATAAATAATTAGATAACCAATACCCGCACGACTTACTAAAAATTCTCCCATAATTACACCTATTAGACTCATGGATATGCACAATTTCATGCTAGAAATAATTGTATTATAAGAACTAGGTATAACAAGTTTAAAAAGTATTTGCCTTTTATTAGCACCAAATGATTTAATAAGTTTTAATTTTTCTTTATCAACATTTATAAAACCATTATATATAGTAATGATACTTATAATTAAATTAATAAGTAATGCCATTACAATAACACTTTTCATATTAGCACCTGCAATTATAATAATTAAAGGCCCCAAAGCAACTTTAGGTAATGAATTAATCATAGTTAAAAATGGATCCATAATGCTTGATAACATTGGAAATTCATAAAGAATAATAGCGATGATAAAACCTAGAACAATTCCTAAAATAAATGCAATTAAAACTTCTTCTAAAGTAACAAAAATATGATTAAATAAATTATTTTGTATACCTAGATTAATAATTGTATTAATAATCTTACTAGGTTTTGAAAAGACAAAACTATTTATAATATTTTTATTTGCTAAATATTCCCAGACTCCAAAGAATGCTACAACAATTAATATTTGTGATATAACCACAATTAATTTTCTTCTTTTAATACTTTTTAAAAATTTCTTTTGTTCATTAGACATTTTTATCTAAATCCTTCCAAAGTAAGTCGTAGTAGTAACCAAATTCTTTTGCTTTTCTATTTTTTGTTGGTGTGGATTTATTAGTTAAATTAATTTCATAAACACTTTTTATTTTCGCAGGTCTTTTAGATAAAACAATAACTCTATCTGCAACACTAATTGCTTCTGCTAAATCATGAGTTATCATAATAACAGATTTTTTTTCAAGTTTTATAATATTTAAAACATCATCACTTACAGATAGTCTAGAAACATAATCTAAAGCTGAAAATGGTTCATCAAGCATCAAAATATCTGGTTTTAATGCAAGGGTCCTAATAAGTGCCACCCGTTGTCTCATGCCTCCGGATAACTCATGAGGATATTTTTCTAAAAAATCTCCAAGACCATATTTAATAAGCAAAATTTTAACAAATTCTATATTTTCTTTAGTCTTTATTTTTTTTATATCTAACCCTAAACAAGCATTATCTAAAATATTTAACCAAGGGAATAAGGCATCATCTTGAAGCATATACCCAATATTACACCCATTTTTAATTTTTATTTCCCCGCTAGTTTTAGTATCAAGTCCTGCTAAAATATTTAAAAGTGTAGATTTTCCACAACCACTTGAACCAACGATACATAATACTTCCTCATTATCTAAAGCAAAAGAAATATTATCTATTGCTTTTATTTCTCCTTTTATAGTTTGATAATTTTTACTCAAATTTTTAATTTCAAGTATTTTATTCATAGAAATTATTAACTAAATCTTCATATGGAACATACTCATCAAGTAAATTAAAATCTATTAAAAAGTCCTCCAAGTTAGTAAATAATCCTTCACTTATATATGGATTAGCTAGCCAACAATCATATTCTTTATATCTTTTTATCATTTCTGCTAAATCTTTAACACTTGTATCTGGAAATTGTGCAATGATATCTTGTGCAACTCTATCTGCATCATTATCTAATGTATATTTGATCCCTTTATTTATAGCTTCAGTAAATTTCTTAACAATATCTTTGTGATCTTTCACATAACTTTTACGAGCATAGAATGCTGTATATGGAACCTCACCAGAAAGCATACCAACAGAAGCAACAACATTTCCGTACCCTTGTTTAACTAAAGCTGTTGCATTCGGTTCAAATAGGTTAACAAAATCCCCAACACCACCAATAAATGAGCCAGATAAAGCTGAAAACTCAACTGCAGTATTAACATTTATTTTATCAGTATCAATATTATTCTTCTTTAAAGCATTTAAGAAATTTAATGCTGGCATTCCTGTACTTCTACCAACTAATATTTCTTTATTATATAAATCTTCTAATTTAAAATCTTTAATTTCTTTTCTAGAAACTATAAATTGACCATCTCTTTTAGTAAGTCCTGCAAAAAGTTGTAAATAATCTTCTTCATCTTGTTTATAAACATATATTGCAGATTCAGCACCAGCAAAACCTATTTCAACATCACCAGATAATACTGCAGCACTAACTTTATCAGCTCCTGGAGTAAGTATAAGTTCTAAATCTATACCTTCATCTTTAAAATAACCCTTTTCTATAGCTACATAAAGCGGAGCATAAAATGAACTATGAGTTACTTCTGCTACCATCACCTCGTGGACACATTGCTGTATTAGAACTGCCTATATAATTTATATAGACATTATCTCCATCTGATTCAACAGAACTTACTAATAATTTAATCATAATTCGTTTATCAACAATATCTAATGTATCAAACGAACTCATATATTTATCTATCATATCTAATGCAAGTGAAGCAATTTCTCTTTGATCAGTTTCTTGACTTACTTCTTTTGTTAATTCTGCAATTC
>CAKOLL010000017.1 GCA_934096295.1 uncultured Bacilli bacterium | reverse complement strand
AAGTAATATAAATTTAAGTTTTAGGAATATATTTAAGTATGAAACCAAAAGGGGTAGGTTGGTATGATAATAACTGAAACTTTTAAAAATGGTGGTAAAGATATTGGGGCTTTATTACAAGAATATGTATGTTTAATACTTAAATATAAAGATGAAAATAATAAAATAAATGACACAAATGATGGTAAGAGAGTTATAATGGAATCGGCAAACAAGATGCTATGCAAAAGAAAGGAGAACAATGTATAGCACAGTAAAACCACCATCATTTTATAATGTAGGAATATACATAAGGTTATCGCAAGAGGATGAGGATAAAGCACATAAAAGAGAGTCTGAAAGTGAGAGTGTACTAAATCAAAGAAGTTTGATTATGAATTATTTAAGGGATAATGGATTTGTTTTAACTGATGAGTATGTTGATGATGGATATTCAGGTACTAACTTTGATAGACCAGCATTTAAAAGATTACTTGAAGACATAGAAAAAGGAAAAATAAATTGTGTCATAACTAAAGACTTATCAAGATTAGGTAGAGATTATATCAAATGTGGTTATTATATAGAACAATATTTTCCATTAAAGAAAGTTAGATATATATCTATACTAGATAATGTAGATACTTTTCTAGATTCTGCAAATAATGATATAGCACCTTTCAAAGCTTTATTTAATGATATGACTAGTAAAGATACATCAAAAAAAATAAAATCAATATTAAGAGATAAAAAAGTAAAAGGTAAATTTATAGGTAGTAAACCAAGTTTTGGATATATGAGAGATCCACTTGATAAAGGACATTTAGTACTAAACCCAGACACAGCATGGATAGTAAAAAGAATATTTAATGAAGTATCAAGAGGAGATAAAATATCAGATATAATTGAAAGATTAAATAATGAAAATATTCCAACACCAAGTGCATATAAACAAATAAAAAAATCAAAAAGACAAATAAATGGATACATCTGGACTTGTAGTACGATTAACAAAATATTAAAAAATAGAATGTATACTGGTGATATGATTCAAAATGTTCAGACAAAATTAAATTATAAATCACAAAAGAGAATATGTCTTTCTAGTGAATATTGGATAATTGTAGAAAATACTCATGAACCATTAGTAGATAGAGTAGTATTTAATCAAATACAAACAAGTGCTAACAGAACTAGAACAGTAAAATTAAACCGTCCACAGAGGTTATTAGAGGGCTTACTTTATTGCAAAGAGTGTGGTAATAAGCTAACGGTTAGTTATAGAGAAAAACGCAATTACTGGTCTATAAATTGCAATAAATATTCTAGAAGTCCAAGACAAAGATTATGTGAACCACACTTTTCAGAATATAATAGTTTTGAAAAAATAATTTTAAATCAAATCAAAAAAACTTGTAAAAAGTATATAGAAAAAGTTGATATTGATGATTTAGTATCTAATGTGAAAAGTGACAAAGATAACAAGGAAGATTTGATTATAGAAAAACAAAAATTAGAAAGTAATATCAAAGAACTACAACTAAAAATAGATGCTTTATATGAAGATAAATATAATGGGATAATCTCAGTTGATACTTATACAAGATTATCTTCTAACACAGAAAATTTAATAAGAACATACAATTCTAGAATAAAAGAATTAGAAAATTCTATTAATGAAGTTCCTAAAAAACATAATGATGAAGAAATAAAACAAAAAATAAAAGAACTAATTAGTGTGAAAAAACCTACTAGAGAATTATTATTTATACTAGTAGATAAAATAATTGTTGATAAAGATAAAAATGTAGAAATAATATATAATTTTAATAAATAAAAGAATAGTTAATACCTTCCTACATTCTACGACTTCGGAGGGGGTGATGGTGCTGAAATAATATATGCTCTTAGAAACAATGATACTTTTGCTAAAAAAATAGCTAAAGAATTTGAAACCGCTGGACAAAATGTTAGAAAATATTATCAAAGAAGACTTCCGAGTAATCCCGCGAAAGATTATTACTATATAATGCGTGATACTCCTAATAATGAAACTGTTATTGTTGAGTATGGTTTTGCAGATTCCGATGGTGATGATGTTAATCAATTAAAAAATAATTGGGAAAACTTAGCTGAAGCTGTTACTAAGGCTATTGTGGAATATGTCGGAGGTAAATATATTGCTCCATCAGATTCAAATTACTATACAGTTAAAAGTGGTGATAGCCTATGGAGTATTTCTAGAAAATTTGGAGTAACAGTTAATGAACTGAAAGATGCTAATAATTTATCCAGTAACTTGTTGAGTATTGGTCAAAACTTAATTATTCCTGGTAAGATTCCTGAAAAGGTAAGTGATGAATATGTTGTTCAAAAAGGAGATACTTTATATAGTATTGCAAGAAAGTTTAATACAACTGTTGATAACTTAAAATCATTAAATAATATTACAACTGATTCACTTGCGATTGGTCAAATACTTAAAATACCTGGTGGAGAAAGTATAAAAGAAAATACATATACTGTTAAAAAGGGTGATAATTTATATAGTATTGCTAGAGCTAATAATACAACTGTTGATAAGTTAAAAGATATTAACAATTTAACATCAAATAATCTAAGTATAGGTCAAGTGCTTAAATTACCAAGTGGTGATACGACTAAAGATAATGTAGTATACACAGTTAAAAAAGGCGATAGCTTATATAGTATTGCTCGTGAATATGGAACTACAGTGGATGCCTTAAAAAAATTAAATAATATTACATCAAATACGTTAAGTATTGGTCAAAAGCTATTGTTGCCATGACAATAGTTTTTAAATTTTAAAAAATAAATTTTTTAATTGGTTAAAATTTTGCGTAAAAATAAATAGAATCTATTAAAAAATAACAAAAAATATTGACAAAAATTAATATAACGTGTAGAATCTAATTAAAGGAGATGCGTTTTATGAAAAAAATTAATTTTCAACCAGGTTCTTTACCTATAATTACTTTAATGAATGACATATCAGATGTAAGACGTGGGGGACTTGATTTGCAACCAGGATATCAAAGAAATTTTGTATGGAGTAATGAATTTAAGGATAAACTTTTACTAAGTTTAGCAAAAAGATATCCAATAGGAAATATTACAATAAGAAAAATGGATGTTGCAAATAGTAAAGGGGCTAGACAAGAAGTAGTTGATGGGCAACAAAGATTAAGAACAATATATGATTTTATAAATAATGAATATGAAATTAATTATGAAACATCTAAAGAAATAATTGAGGAAACAAAAGATCTATTTTTGGATGACAATTCTAAAGAAGTGGCAAAAGTTTTAAAAAAATATGAACAAGGCAAAAAATTTAAATTGAACTATTTAAATATACCGGAATTGTTAAAAAGAAATATTGATGCGTTTCCATTATCAGTAACTTCAATATCTGATGCTACCGACGAACAAGTAACTGAATATTTTAGATTTGTTCAAAATCAAGAAAGATTAAGAGCTGGAGAAATTATAAAGTCTTTTCCTGAATCAAATTTAGAAAAATACTTATCTATGATTAATGATAAAGAAAGATTGTTATGTGTTTTAAATTTTCCAGATTCGAGGCTAGAGTTTGATAAAATATTTTATAGTATAATAGGATTACTTGATAAAAAAATAAATTTTGGTGTTACTGATAATACTATTAAAGATTATGTTTCTGAAAAAAAAGAAGATTTAACTGGTGATGCTTTAAATTATGTTAATAACATAATAAAAGGATTGAATAAAATATCAGAATTAAATGATCAACCCATATTAACTAATAAAAGATATATTAAATTTTTGTTATTATTATTAGCATTTGATTATATTGATTTGACTGATTTAGAAAATAGTTTGTATAAATTAAATATTATTAATGTAAAACTTTCTTCTTTTAACTCTGCTAAAAAAGATGTTGTAAATGAAACATTTGAAGGTGAAGAAGATCTTATTGAAGATTATAGAAGTTTAGCTTTAATTAGTAAAGGTGCTCATCCCTTAGAAAGAGTGAAAGATAGAATGTTAATTATTAAGCGTATAATGGAATGTAATAAACAAGCTCCATTAACTAATAAAATTGATACAATATTAGTTGCAGCTGAAAAAACTGGATTTAACAAAGAATTTTTAGAAAATAATTGTTGGTTTGCAGTAGCAATAAGTTCAAATATGTTAACTAAAATTAAGTATATTGCAGCGTATCAAAAAAGCCCAATAAAAGCTGTTACACATTATGCTGAAATAGATAGAATAGAACCTTATGAAGATACTGGAAAATATATAATATACTTTAAAGGGAAAGCTAAAAAATTAAAAAGATTTATACCTTTGAATCCAAAAAATCCAAATAGAACACCACAAGGAAGAGTTTATACTAATATTAACAAAATTTTAGAAGCAAATAGTAAAACTACAGTCGATGATTTATTTTAATAGTGTGAGGAAGAAACATGAATGAGAAAAATATGTATGTAAAAATTTTATCTTTAATAATGGTAGTCTTTATATTGGTAATAATTATTTGTAGTTTCGTTTTTTCTGAAAATAACTATGTTATTACAGATAAAATGATTATATGTTTAATATTAATAGTTATTTTAATATTAGCTGATTCATTTGATAATTTAAATATTTATAAATTGTTGTCACTTTCCAAAAATATAAAAGTGATGAAAGAAGAAAACAATGAATTAAAAGAAACAAATAATAAATTATTGGAACAACTTATAAATATCAAAAATACTAATAATCAAAATGTCTATTTGCCTAATTCATTTAGTTTTGTTGGTTCTTCAGATATAAATGATATAAATAAACGAGAATCAAATTATTCTAATAACGAAATATTAGATTTAAAATTATCTAATGACTTTCCAAATCAAAAAAAATCTATATTAGAAAAGTGTAAATATAGAAAAGCTTTAGAAATATATTTATTAAAGAAAACTTTAAAAGATGATGTGGATTGTTTAAATATACAATACAATGTTAAGATGATTGATAATAAACCAATTAAAGATAATATTATGAAAAGTGAAATGAGATTTGATGCTATGAAATCAGATGATGAAAATAATATATTTTATGAAGTTAAAGTATCACCATTATGGATAAATTATCAATATCAGTTATATTATATGCTTAGAATGATTGAATTGTATCAAGATACTAATAAGTGTAAATCAAAATTAGTAATAATATTGCCAAAGTTAGATGATGCTTTAGAAAAAATTTTATCTAATGACTTACATGTAAGATTAAATGATTTAAATGAGAAGATGAAAAAAGAATTTAAACCTGCTATTGGGAATGGATTATTGGAAATTTTGCAAATAGGTATTACAAAAAATGAATTAGATAAATATTTGAAACAAAAAGAAGAAAAATAACACATTAGTTTGTTTTAAAAGAAATAGTTAAATAACCTAAAATTATTTATTAATTTTGGGTTTGTTTTTTAGTTTTAAAGCTTTTTCTTTTAAGCTTTTTGTAAGATTTGGAAATGCTTTAATTATTCTTTCATAAACGTATATATCATTTTTAATAAACTTCTTTATTGCTGTTTTAATATCATATGTAGAATCTTTTTTAGTATTCTTTGTAACAAATTTTAGTTTAAATACAATAATTAATGACATAATGATATCGATTATAAAAATGCTAATTAAAATAATTGATATAATAAGATTTGTGTTTGTAGAAAAACTATTTATTTCATTTAGAAAAAAAGGGGTGGCATATTTTATAGCTAGTACTCCGAGAATAGAAAATGGTGTCATTGTTTCTAAACATATTCTTCCATTTATATTAAATCTCATTTGAGAATAATCCCACCATCTTAATTTAAATATTTTTTCCATAAAATAACTTGTAAAATATTCAAGTAGAGAACAAGTAAACATTGTTAAGATAAATAAAACTAAAACATTATTTGTGTAATTATGTAATAATAGATTTAATAAAATACATCCACATCCATATATTGGGCAACATGGTCCAAGTAAAAATCCCCGATTTACAAATTTTTTGTCAGTAATTAGTGTTAATGAGACTTCCATTATCCAGCCTAAAAATGAATAAATAAAAAATAATATACAATATGAATAAAACATCGTAATCTCTCCCTATTCATAATTATACATTATTTATTGCCTTATGCCAAGATTAATGAATTTTTGTGCATACTCCAGGATCTGGATTATAAAAACAATGACTTTTGTAACTTCCAGCTAGAACTTGATTATACCAAGTCTGTTTACAAGAAGCTCCTTTTGTTGGTGAATAAAACCATAATGCGTTTGTGGCTGGATGATAGTATTCTCCGCGGACTATTCTTTGTGCTAATTGTTTTTCTAGAGTTGTTGCTGATGCGTTAAAAAGTGAAGATGATGCTCCGGTAAATTGATTTGGTTGGTAAATAACATCATAAATGCTATCGACGTCTCTAAAAGTTAAGCAATCTGCTAAAACTCTATTGGCAACAACATTACCTACCATTAACATTCCAAGGTTACCTTCTCCGAGGGCTTCAGCTCGCATTATTCTTGCAAGCAAATCTAGTTCTCTATCTGTATAATTAAAAAGCATAATATCACCTTAATATAGTGTATGTTTTTATAATTAATCTGTTATTACTTCATCAATTTTATAATCATATTTGTCATTATCAATTTTTTCTATCATACATTCTTTATAGCACAAACCAATAGTTTTTATTTTATTTTTACTTAAAAATCTATCATAATATCCTTTTCCATAACCAATACGATAATTTTCTTTATCATAGCATATACCTGGTACAATACATATTGCATTGTCAAAATCAGTAACTATGTTTTCATTTGTTGGCTCAGGTATATTATATTTTCCTGATGTTAACTCATTTAGATTTTTAACGTAACAAAAATACATGTTATTATCTATTATTTTGGGAACGGCAATATTTTTAGTATTTAAAAAATAATTGATTATTTTTGTTGTATCAACTTCACTGTTAATCGAAATATAAATTAATAAAGTTTTAGAAGATAATATATCTTTGTTGTTAATAACTTTTTGATAAATTAAATTATCTTTAGTAACTTTGTTTTTGATATTATCTCTTTTTTCTTTATATTTTTTTCTTAAAAATTCTTTTTTCATATGTCTATTATAATAGATTGTTGCATATATTTGTTAAAAATGCTAGTATTTTGTTAATTAATGTGTTATAATTTATCTGTTCTCGTTATTAGGGGCATGGTATAATGGTAGCATAGGAGTCTCCAAAACTTTTGATGGGAGTTCGATTCTCTCTGCCCCTGCCAAGAAAATACCGATTTTTTTCTTATAAAATAAGGGGAAAATCGTTTTTTTGTGTGAAAATTATTATTGTTTTTTTTAATATGACTTGCAATAATTTTTGTTAAGAGTTAACATCACACTAGAGGTGATAAAATTGATAATTCATAAAAAATATGATGTAGATGAAGGTTGTTTGGTATTGCTTAATATTTTGGAAAATATGTTTATTAGTGAATGTGTTTCGGTTCCAAGGGATATATATAAAGAAATTGAAAAATTATACGATATGTTAGTTGAATATTTAGATGGAAATTATTTGGATGCCGAAATGATGGATACTAAATTAGTCCGAGAGGTAACATTTAAAGTTTTCACAAATAAAGAAATATTAAATAATTATAAAAAGAGTTATCAAAAAAGCAAATCATAAATAATTTGTTTTTATTTTAATTATTTACCGATTTCGGCAGAAAAATTTGCTAGATTAATTGACAATAACCCCCAAAAATAATATAATTATTTAGGATGTCTACATTTTTAAGCAAAAAATAAAAGATATGGCTGATATTTTAAATAAAGCTTTGTCATATCTTTTTTTAAGCAAAAAATCTGATGATAGGAGGTTGATAAAATGCTAAAAAATGCTATAGCATATATTTTAAGAAAAAGAAATAGAACAATTATAGTATTTATTATTTTAACAGTAGTTCTCTCTTGTTTATATTCATGTTTAAATATTACAAAATCAACAAGTAATTTAGAGAAAAACTTATACAAGATTTCAAATACATCATTATCAATAACTAAAAATAATGGTGATACTTTTGAAACTAATCAGTTTAAAGAATTAGATAATATAAAAGAGATAAAAGAAATTATTACTAAGTATGATGGACTGGCTAGAACTACAAACATCAAAGTTGTAGATGGAACACAATTAATAGAACGAGATGATTTATCAGATGAGTTCAAAAATATGCTTTCAGTAGAAGCTACTAATAATAGTGAAAAAGATAATTTATTTAGTAGTGGTATTTTTACTATTATAAAAGGCAGACATATTAATAATAATGATAGAGGAAAAATTCTTATTCATAAGGAACTTGCTGAAAAAAATAACCTAAATCTTAATGATAAAATCAAACTTGAATTAATTGATTTTAATAATAGTGAAAAAAAATTAGAATATGAGTTTGAGATAATTGGAATATTCACAGGTAAAAAACAAGAAAAATATACTGGCTTATCATCAGACTTTAGTGAAAATATGGTGTTTATTGATTATGAATCAAGTCAAAAAGCATTAAATAAACTTGAAAATAACAAAATTGTTAATAAACTTGCAATATTTTCAGACAGCTCAGAAAATACAAAGGTTGCACTAAATAAAATTAAAAAAATTAAAATTGATTGGTCACAATTCAATGTTTCAAGTGATAACCATGTATTTGAAGAAACACTAGAGTCTATAGATGGAATAAAACATATTATTAAGATCATGACATATTCAATTATGATAGGTGGAATAACAGT
>CAKOLL010000016.1 GCA_934096295.1 uncultured Bacilli bacterium | reverse complement strand
TATTGAATCTGTCTATTATTTTTACAAAATAAAAGACAAATAAGTAAAATTTCTACCTATTTGTCAACAGTCTGAAAAATCCGATTTGTTTCGGATTTTTTATTATTTGCTAAGTTTATATACAAATAAAGTGTTATCAGCATTAGTTGATGCAAAGCCTTTATATGATTTTGATAAATTAACAATACTTTCAAATTTATTGCCATATGTAATTATTCTGTTTGAGTAATTAACTAGTGTTTTAATGCCTTGTTCATTTAATTGTGTTGTTCCTAAAGATATTTTTGTTGCACCATTATTTAGGTTACTTATACCTTTATTTATTTCTGTTGATGCTTGTGCTAATTTATTTAAACCAGTGCTTAATTCATTTAGACTTGCATTTAATAATGTAACTTTTCCTTGCATGGCTTTAACTTCTTCTAGTTTTGTTGTTAAAGTATCAAGTAAAATATTTAAATCTTCTAGATTTGTAATCATTTCTTTTACAGCTTCATTATTTGATTCAAGTAATAATTTTAATTCGTGAGTTGATTTAACTGTTTTTAATTCTTGTTCTTCTGCTTCAGTTAGATTTGGATTAAGTTTCTTTAATCTTGCAATCATTTCTGTTTCAGTTTCTGTTGGTTTCATTTTGTTTAATTCATATGCTGCTTCAACTTGCGGATTTGTTAATTTAGTAATTGTTGCTTCATTTGTTGCTTTTAAAACTTTTAAATTTGCAAGAGATCCATCGATATCTTTATCTTCCATCATTGTTTTAGCATCTGTTAAAGTAGTAAGCATTTCATCAACACCATCCACTAATTTAACTGTGCCGTTTGCTATTTTTTCTAAAGATGAAGCTGCAGTTGATAATTTTTCATTAAATACACTTGAATTTGTAAGTAATGTATTTGTTCCATCCGCTAAATCTTTTGTACCAGATTCTAGTTCATTCATTTTTTCTCCTAGAGTGGAAATTGATGATGTAATTGAATCTAACTTATCAAAGATTCCTAGATCTAATTCTGATAAAATCTTTGGAGAAGCTACCATATAAATATCATTTATTTCAAAATCTGTTGTAGTATATGTAATTGTTACTTTATTTAAATTTTTAAATTCATTTATGTTTGTATATTCATAAAGACCTGGGGCACTAATTGCTAGTAAAACGCTACGAGTACCTGTGTCTGTTACTTTACCATTTGTAATACTTATATTTGTGTTTGTATCACTATCCATCATAGCTCCTAGAGCTACAACATATGGTGTAAATGTATTGTTTGTACGTAGTAAAGAGTTGTTAAGTATAGATATTTCTATTTTAACTTTACCACTTTTACCAATCATGTCAGTTGCTTTGGTTTCTTTTCCATCTAGATAATACTTTGTAACAATATTTAATGGTTGTTCTTTTTTTGTTGTTCCAGTGTAAAATATGTCTTTACCTTTTGCATACCAGGTGACAATGTTATTATCTAATGTAAAATCTTCACTACCATTTACATTTAAGATGTTTGTTAAGATAGAATTGTCTTTAATTTCTCCATCTTTATCATTTTCTAGATGATTACTTACAGTAGTCTTTTTTATTGTTCCTTCATAATCCATATTTGTGTAAATACTTTCAGTTTTTGATGCATTAACACCGAATGGAATTAGAGATAAAGCACTTATTGTAAGAACTGTTGCTACTGTTTTTAAATTTTTCATATTTTTTCCTTCTTTCTTATTTTTAATAATAAATTTATCACATACCATTAATAATGATGGTAATATTAATATAACTACAAGCATTGATATGATGGCTCCTCGAGATAGAAGTTCACATATGCTACCAATCATATCTATTTTAGTATAAGCAGAAACTCCGAATGTTGCAGCAAAAAAGCATAATGCTGATGTTATAATTGACGGAATTGTTAAACTTAATGTTTTTAACATTGCTTCTTTTTTATCATTAATCCTTTGTCTTTCTTCCATGTATTTTGTTGACATTAAAATTGCATAGTCGATTGTTGCTCCGAGTTGAATGGTACCTACGACAATAGATGCTATAAATGGAAGTGTTGTATTTGTGTAGAATGCTACAGACATATTGCAGAATATTGCAAACTCTATTGTAAGTATTAAAACTATTGGTAAATTAATTTGTTTTAATACTAGAACCATTATTATAAAAATTACTATTATTGATGTGTAGTTAACCATTCTAAAGTCATGGTCAGCGATGGTAACTAAGTCATTCATAAGTGGTCCCTCACCTGCAATGATACTTGACTTATCATAAGATTTAACTAAAGTTTCAATTTCTTCAATTTGATTTGCTAACTCATCAGATGCTATTTCATATGTTGAATTTACAATAATAAGTTGATATTTATCATTATCCATCATTTTACTTAAGTCACTTGGAAGTAACATTGACATTGCTGGATCCATAAATGTTGATGGAGCTAAAACTAAATCAATACCTTCGATACTTTCTAGTTTGTTTACAAGTTCTTTAACATCATTTGTCTTAACATTTTTGTCAAGTAATATTATTTCTGGAGAAACAATATTGAATTTTTCTGCTAACTTAGAATTTGCAACATTGAATGCTAAATCTTTTGGTAAGGATTCATCTAGTTTGTAATATACATCATAATTTTTATTACCATAATATGCTGGAATTAATAAAATCAAGAATGCTGCGATTATACCTTTGTAATGTTTAGTTGAAAATTCTTGTAATTTTTTGAATTCCGGAAGCAATACTTTGTGTTTTGTTTTATCTATTAACTTATCACCTACCATTAAAAGTGCTGGGAATAAAGTAAGAACACAAACTAAGCCCCATAAAACACCTTTTGCCATAACAATACCAATATCAGTACCAAGGGTTAGATCCATTGTACATAATGCAAGAAAACCAGCGAATGTTGTAAGGGATGACCCTAATACGGATTGGAATGTTGCAACGATTGCATTAGACATAGCATCACGTTTAGACATTTTTGGATTATCTAATTTTGCTTGTTCATATTTATGATACAAGAATATTGAGAAGTCCATTGTAACCCCAAGTTGTAAAACTGCTGTAATAGCTTGAGTTATATAAGAAATTTGTCCTAAGAAAATGTTTGATCCCATGTTGTAGATAATAGCCATTCCGATATTTCCAAGTAAGAAGAATGGAATTACATAAGAATCTGTTGCTACGAATAAAACTGCTAGGCAAAGAATAACCGCAATTGTTACATATGCAAATATTTCTTTATTTGATAAATCCATTGTATCAATTACCATGCTTGTCATACTACTTACTTTTGTAGCATCACCTACTACTTCACGAAGTTTTCTTACGGCATCAATTGTTACATCTTCACTAGTTGAACCATCAAATGTTACCATAATAACAGTTTCATTATCCTTATTTAACTTTTCCGTTACTTGTGTTGGTAACATATCAATTGGAATAAGCGTATCAGTTGCATCTGCAATACTAATAACGGCATTTACTCCCTCAATTTTTTTAATATCTTTTTCTAGATCTAATATTTTTTTGTTATTTGAACTATCTACCATAACAAAGGCATAAGCCCCAAGGCCAAAATCATCTGTTAGAATATTTTCACCTTTTATGGTATCTACTGAATCTGGAAGATAAACTAAAATATCATAGTTAATCCTCGTGTTTACATATCCATAGATAGCTGGTACTAGTAACAATATACTTATTATTAATGTAAGCACACTATGACTTGCTATAAACTTTGCAAATTTTTTCATTTTTTCTCACCACGCTATATATACTATGCTAAATAACTAGAATTTTCAAAAGCAAAATGCCATTTTTGTATAATATCCAACATAATGTAGCTTATTGTATTAAAATTATACCTACTAATGTTGTTTAGCTTTACAAAAGTAGTTTTTGATGTATAATGTAGGTAGGTGGTCAAAATGGCAAAGAAAGTTGATTTAAGAATAATAAAAACAAAAAAGAACCTTTACGAAGGATTATTATGTTTAATGAAAGAAAGGACTTTTGAAGAAATAAAAGTATCTGATATTTGTAATGCTGCTTTGACTAATCGCTCAACATTTTATGATCATTTTTCAGATAAATATGAGTTACTAGATTCATTAATTAATGATTTGGAAAATGATTTGGTAGAAAAATTAGAAGAAAATGTAAATTATAATAATGCTAAAGAATATTATATGCAAATGATTGAAATATTTTTTGATCATATAAGCAATAATATTAAGGTTTATTCTTCAATACTTAAGAAAAATAATAATAGTATTGTTATGGATATGGCAAATGATGCAATTTATAGAGATGTAGAAAATCATATTAGAAAAAGTGATAAGATATTAAAAACAGAAATACCTGTAGAAATAATATCTAAATTCTATGTTAGTGCTGTTATAAATGTTTGCTTAGAATATATTAAGTTTCCAAATAAATATGAAAAAGAGGATATCCTTAAGTATTTGGATACCCTACTCCCTGATAAAATATATTAAATAAAATAACTTTCATCCATTAATGGTATGATATCAATACCCGGTGTCTCATATGGATGATTTTTTTTGATTATTTTTAAAACTTCTTTTACTTTTTCAACATTACAAATTACTTCTAATTTGGTTTCTTTTACCTTTTCTAATTTTTCTTTTTTACCAATAGTAGGATTAGCTTTCATATTTGGTTTAAATGTTCCAATTACTTTTGTGGATACTGAACAGTCTGTATAATTACCAATCATCCCTGCCCCAGATGAACATATTAACTCTCTTAATTTATCTGCATAATCCCTTGGAACCATTACTACTATTTTAACTTTACTTATGTTTATGTTCACTATTATCACCTTTTTTATTATGTTTTATCTTTATATTTTTATTCTTACCACTTAAAAGAGCTAGATAACCATTAAATGAACCAATGTCTTTTCTTAAAGCTACGATTTTATCAGCTTGTGACATAATTCTACCTTCTACAAAAAATGTTTTTCTTAAAGAATAATGGCCAATTTTACCTATATTTGTTGATAATTTAATCATTTCTTTATATTTTTGGGGTAACTTTTCATACTTTTCTTTGTTGTTAAGTTCCATATCGGTGTCATCTATTCTTCTTACTGCCAAAGGAAACATATGATGTATTACGCCATCAATTATAATCATCGCTTTATCTTTATTTTCAAAATATTCTGGATACCATGTGATGGCATTGATGATAGCTTCGATTGGATGAACAAAGCCATGTTTATTTCGCATTATTTTCTTTATATCTATATTTTGCCATGGAGACTCATATAAATCATGAAACATTGCTATTACTACTGCTAGTTCAACATTTATATTTTTCATTGCATGTTTTTTTCTTTTAAGTTTACTTGCTAGCTTATAAGTAACAATAGCATCACAAAGAATATGGTCTCCGAGGGTTTTTATATCATGATGAAAATAAGGATCACTACATCTTTTAGCAAATTCTTCATGAGTTGCAATTGGTTCAATTATTTTCCACAATTTTTTTGTGTCATAATTAGTTAATTTATATTGCTTAGTAAATTCTTTATACTTTAAATAAACTTTATCTTTTTTCATCATTTTTCTCCGTATTAATATTATAATACAAAATTATTTTATTAACAACTTTTGAAAAAGATATTAGTTAATTGTAAATTCTTCACCATCGTCAGGAACTATAACATTTTTAATATTCAATTCTTTTAATAATTCTCTGGTTTCATCATCAAGATGACTCACAACAAATATACATGTTTTATACTTATTAGTTAGATACTTTATATTATCAATTCCCATGTGTTTTTTATGTCCTTTTATTAACATGCAATCACAAAATAGATAACTACATTTTTCTGACATCATTTCCACATTTTTACAAAGTGCTGTATCTCCGGTAAATCCGACATATTTTTCATTAACGTTAAATATGTAGCCATACGCTGGTTTCATTCTTCCATGATCAACAAGTAATTTGTTAACTTTGTATAAATTTATCATGAAACTGTCATTAAAATTATATGATAAATTTGTAGCAATGCAAGCTTCTTTGAAAGAGTTTGGAAATGCTAGTTTTCCAATTTTGTAAATTTTTCTTTTACCTTCTTTTGAACAGTAAACATTTACTTTTTTATTATCACTTTTGGATTTGTTTAATATATAAAATGGCATATCAAAATAATGATCACCATGGAAATGAGTTAATAAAATATGATTAATACTATTGGGTTTAATATTTAATCTATATAAATATTTACATGCACCATTCGGAAAATCCACCATTATATCTTCATCAATTAGATAGCATGCACTATTATATTTTGTCCACATACTTCCTGAACCTATTACTTTTACTTTCATGTTTCACCTTTCGTCTTTCGTATTAAAACACATTCTCTATTTTCGATTGGTCCCAAAGAAAAATCCTTGTGTGTTTCTGAAAAAAATTGTTTAACGGATATTATTCGATTATGTGTAAATGGTTTATTAAAAATAATATTTACTTGTTTGTCTTTGTCATAATATGTTTTATCTAAATAATAAGGATCAAAAACATAAACTTTATTACGATTAATCTTAGTTATAATTATATAGTGTTCTTGTGTTTGCCAACATCGTGCAAAAATAACTCCTTTATTTTTTAAACAAAATTTCATATTTTCATAATTAACATCATGTGATGTTAATCTTTCACATGTAACGCAAAATTTGTTTTCTTTTGTATATTTTGTAATCCAACTAGTTATTTTCTTTGTTGCATCTTTGCTTGTTCCTCCATTACCGAGATTGCCATTTTCATCATAGCAATCAAGCATATATTTATATACTTGTTTAACTAATAGAGCTGGTATTTTTTCACGGTCAAATAAATAACTAAAAGCATTTAAAAGGGATACGGTCCCACAATCATATTCTGTTCTTTGAAAATTTAGAGGTGTTTTCATTTTTTCTCCTTAAATTATATTATCTTTACCAATTAGTTTTTTTAACATTTTAATAGCATAATTATGATATTTTTTTCCTGAATGACTCATGCAACAATGTTCAATTACTTTTACATCTATATTGTTTTCAAATAAATCAACTGCGGTTTTTAAAACACATGCATCTGTATCTATACCACATAAAAATATTGAGTTTATATCATTTTCTTTAATGTAAGTTTTAAATTCATCATTTACTGCAGAGTAAATTTTTTTATTAAATATTTTATTATCACCTGTATCTAAAACTATTTTTCTATCATAATCTCTTATACATCCTTTGTAATTTAACACTTTATAAAATCTACTATTTATATCGTTAATAAACTTGGTATAGGCAATGTAATCAAACTTGTTTTTTTTAATTAACTTTTCTATTTTTAATGGTATATTTTTAGTATTATGATTTATAAAATTATTTTGAACATCGATTATTAGTAATAATTTTTTGTTAGTCTTTAAAGTATTTTTCATATATATCATTATACCTTTCTAATAAAGAATTTTCTTCTAGTTTTTCATTACAATGTTTCACGGTCCATTATGTATATTTTTTTCTTTAATAATTTTATATCCGGTTTTAAACTTTTTATATTTTAATTTTTAGCTAATCCTTAAAAATAGCTACCAATCTATCTTCTATTTCTTTAACTAGTTTTAATTGTTGATCTAAAAAGCCAATTTCGTTTAAAGAATTAGTTTCATAGTCTTCATATTCTTTTTTATTTCCATCTATCATATCAATGATTGCTAAAATTTTTCTTATTTCTAAATTTAATTTATTTCTTTTTTCTTCGATTACTACATTATCCATTATCTACCTGTTCCTTTTAAAGTTTCTGACATTTCTTCTTTTAGATTGGCGTCAACCATTATTTCACTCATTTGTTCTAAGTTATGTTTTTGTTTTGCATATTCTGAAAAACTTAAAAACTCATTTTTATTTTGTAAATTGGCACGATATTTTATATACTCTTTATAAATTGTATTGGCTTGTGGTTTGACATTTTCTCTAGATTTCCATGTTTTGTAATCTGCCATAAATTCATAAGATTCATCGCTATAGCCAATTCTTATATCATTTAGTTGTTGTGCTGTTAAGTCATCAATTGTAGCATCTGGTTTTATTATTCCTCTTTTTTTGAAATCATAAAGACCTCTTTCTTCTGGAGTCATTTCAGCTAACTGCATTAATTCTTCCATCTTTCTTCTTATCATACCTTCTTTATCCATTCCCATTGAACGGATATCACCATTTACAATCTCATAGTTTTCATCAAATGCATTATTTCGTTCAAGTTCACGAATAGCTTCTTCTCTTAGTTCTGCCATAACGCCTTTTTTTAGTTCATCTTCATATTCAATTCTTTCTTTTTCTTTTAAAACTTTATTTTTTTGTATAGTTACTTCTTCTTGATATTTAGCTTTGCCTTGAGATTTAGCATTATTTATTTGAGTTTCGTCTAAACCAAATTTATTCGCATAATCATGTATTTGAGATTCAAGCTCTTGAATTTTTTGATAATTATTAGGATCTTCTGTTAATACTTTTTCAAGTTCATATGATAAATTTACACAAGTTGTTATAGCATTTGTTTTAATCTCTTCTTGGTTTTCTTTTGCTTTCTTTTCTTCAATTTGTTTTTTTATGTCTTGAAAATCAAATTTAGCTAAAAATGCATTTGCTTTATTTAATTCTATTTGATATTTTTTTGTTAACTTTGTTAAATATTCTTTTATGGCCGTAGTATTGATTTCAACTATTGAATTTAATTCATTTATTAAATTAGAAATTTTGAGTTGAATCTTGCTACATTTTTCTTTTAATAACATTGCGTCTTTTATTTCAGAAATATTTTCTATTATGTTTTTAGTACTTTTTGTTTGATCAAAATCTTTATTAGCAATCATTTTTTCAATAGAGTCTAACATCATTTTTTCACTATGAGGAAGTTCCATTTCTTTTTCATCGCTATGAATAGGTGTATATTCAGGGGTAAGTTTTTTCAAAAGGTTTTTCTCAACTGTTAAAACAGCATCTTGATAAGTCATCGATTTTTTATATTCTAAGCCATCTGTTACTAAGAATCCTGATGATAATAACCCTACTTTATTTAATATCTTTTGAACTTGTAAACTTGCTATCTTTATTTGTTCTTTTTTATCTTTATTTGCATTTCTTAGACTGCTATTTACAACATTTCTTATTTCATTGATTTCTTCATTTGTTAATAAAGTTCCCAAATCATTTAATTTTTCAAGGAATGTTTCAGGCATTTTATAATTACTACTATCAGAAAAATGTAAATTTCCTAAGGCCTGGTTTAATTCTGTTAATTTTTTCGTCTCATCTTCGTATTGCTTGTTAGTGATTTTTATTCCCATTTTCTCAGCAAATCCAATCGTGTTTGAATTAAGTTTTTCTTTGTTTTTTTCAATTCTTTCAAGAAGAGTTTGAATTCTTTCATCAACTGTTTTTTCTATTGATTTACAAATTGCATTATTGCTCACTTCCGTATCTCTCATCTTATTTACCTCCATATAATCTTTAATTTATTATATCATGTCATAAATCTCATGTAAATCAATTTACTTTTTGTTTACATTTTTAGGCATGGTAATTATTTAAATGTGTCTTTTTAACATACTATATCCTAAGGGGGTTGAATGACCATGAATAATTATCAAAAAGCATTAAAAAAAATTGAATGTGCAAAAATAGATGGGCCAATCTGTGCTTGTATGCCTATTCCAGGGCCTACCGGGCCAGCTGGTCCTGCCACTATTGAGGTTGGAGAAACCCACACAATTAATTCCAATCAAAAAGCTAGAGTACAAAATACTGGAACTAATACCAATGCTATTTTAGATTTTTACATACCTAAAGGTAGCGATGGTAATGGAGATAGAATTTTGGTAGGTAAAACAGAAACTTTAGATGCTAATGCTAGAGCTAGAGTTGAAGATACTTACGATGGCAAAACTCACACAATAGATTTTTATATTCCACAAGGTTTTGATGGAATAAAAGGCGAAAAAGGAGATATTGGACCAACTGGACCTCAAGGACCAAGTTTAATAGAAATGGCATATTTAGCAAAATTTATTGATAATTTTACTAATGATGGTATTGAAGTTAAAGAATTGGGAAATCTTCCTTTAACGAGGAAAGAAATTGATAATAAAAATATTGTTATGTTGGAAAACGACACAATAAAATTTAGGAAAATTGGACATTTTAAAGTGTCATTTAAAGTTAACGCATATGTTAAAAAAAATGATACTAATTTTGATTCTAATAAAGATTTTGTGGCTTTAGGTTTTAAACCAAAAGATTCTGATAATATTTATATTGGAGCAAGTGCGTTTATACCTGATGAAGTATCTAGAGAAATAACCGCAGATGGTATACTTGTTGTTTTAGATACAAATGTCGAATATAATCTAGTTAATTTATCAAAACAAAGTATATATTTAAAAACACCAGATTTAAAAAATATTAATAGTAACTCTTATTTTGTTAATTCACCAGTTACGATAATTATAGAATATTTAGGAAATTAATTTATATAATTTAGAGAAAGAAGGTATAATCATAAAAAAAATATGTGTATATGCAATATGCAAAAATGAAGAGAATTTTGTAGATAGATGGTATGAATCTGTAAAAGATGCTGATGGCATATTTGTTTTAGATACTGGATCAACTGATAAAACTAGGGAAAAGTTAAGAAAGCATAGAGTTGTTGTTAAGAAAAAAATAATAAATCCATGGCGCTTTGATGTTGCAAGGAATGAAGCATTAAAAATGATTCCTAATGAATATGACATATGTATTTCTCTAGATTTAGATGAAATAATGATGCCTGGTTGGAAAAATGAAATTTTAAAAATTTGGAATGATGATATTGATAGATTAAAATATGTTTATAATTGGTATATTGAAAATGATATTCCAAAGATAAGTTTTTATGCTGATAAAATACATAAAAGAAATGGATGTAAGTGGATATATCCAGTTCATGAGGTACTAGAGTTTGATCACAATGAAAAGCAAATTTTTACTGATAATGTTATAATAAATCATTATCCCGATAGAGAAAAATCACGGGCAAATTATTTGCCTTTGCTAGAGTTATCTGTTAAAGAAAATCCTTTAAATGATAGAAATATGCATTATCTAGGACGTGAGTATATGTATTATGGAAGATGGAATGATGCAATTGATACTCTAATAAAACATTTGAGATTAGAGTCAGCAACATGGAAAGATGAAAGATGTGCATCAATGAGATTCATATCTAGATGCTATAAAAGTTTAGGAAGATATGATGAAGCTGAAATGTGGTTATTAAAAGCAATTAAAGAAGCAACATATCTAAGGGATCCATATACAGAAATGACATTACTTTATTATACTTTAGAAGATTATAAAAATGTTTGTAAGTATGCAAAACTTGCCTTAAAAATTAAGAATAACCCTAAAACTTATATAAATGAAGTGTTTAGTTATGATGAAACATTAAATGATTTATTATCTATAGCTTATTTTAATTTAGGTGACTATAAAAATGCGATTAAGAATGCTAAGTTGGCTTTAAAAATAAATCCAAATAACGAAAGAATTAAAAATAATTTAAAAATATATGAAAGCACACAAAAAGTTGAAGATTAAGAACCTTCAACTTTCAGACTGTTGACAAACAACTTTGTTAATAGTCTTTTAATTTTAAGAAAAATGTTGTATAATAAATATGTAAGGT
>CAKOLL010000015.1:5000-29152 GCA_934096295.1 uncultured Bacilli bacterium | reverse complement strand
ATTATATAGTAAATGAAGAAATAATCAAATTTCTTAAATATATTTCATTTACTAATCAGTATTATACGTGATATAATCCTTTTTAGGAGATGATATTATGAACGTGCCTTTTAAAAGAGGTAATATACTACTTCCTAAAAATGCTGATATGACAAAATGGAGTGTAGTAGCTTGTGACCAATATACAAGTGAGCCAGAATATTGGAGCGATGTTGAAAAAATCGTCGGAGAAAGTCCATCAACATTGAAATTAACTTTGCCTGAAATATATCTAGAAGAAAGCGATGTTGAAAAAAGAATTGAGAATATTAATTCTAATATGGAAAAATTAATAAATGAAGACTTTTTCAAAGAATATAAAGATAGTATGATTTATCTAGAAAGAACTCAAAATGATGGAAAAATTCGTGAAGGTTTAATGGGTATTGTTGACCTTGAAGGATATTCTTATGAAGTTGGAAGCCAAACACCAATCAGAGCAACAGAAAAAACTGTTATTGAAAGAATACCGCCACGTGTAAAAATCAGAGAAAATGCATCACTGGAACTTCCACATATCATGATTTTAATTGATGATGACAAAAAAGAAATCATTGAAAGTCTAAAAACAAAAGTAACTGAAGAAGATGTTGTTTATGATTTTGATTTAATGAAAAATGGTGGACACATTAAAGGATATGTTTTAAATAACGAAACAATGGATGAAATTGATAGAAAACTAGCTTCTTTAGCAGAACAAAGTACTTTTGATTTTAAATATAACGTTAAAGATAAAGGTGTTTTATTATTTGCAATGGGGGATGGCAATCATTCACTTGCAACAGCTAAAGCTTGTTATGAAAACTTGAAAAAAACTATGAGCGAAGAAGAATACTTAAATCATCCAGCTCGTTATGCTTTAGTTGAACTTGTAAATTTACATAGCGAAGCCCTTGAATTTGAAGCTATCAATAGAGTAATATTTAATACAAACCCAGAAGATTTGATAGCAAAATTAAAAGAATATTATGTTATTAACAAAAATGGCAACGGAGAAAAATTTGAAATAATCACTAAAGATATTGATGAAATTTGGTATATTGAAAATCCAAAATCAAATATAGCAGTTGGTTCAATTCAAATGTTCTTAGATGAATACCTAAATGATCATTCAGGAAAAATTGACTACATTCATGGCGAAGATGTAACTAAAGAATTAACTCATAAAAATGATAACAATGTTGGTTTTATATTTGATGCAATGCCAAAAAATGAATTATTTAAAACTGTAATATTAGATGGATCGTTACCAAGAAAAACATTCTCAATGGGACATTCATATGACAAGAGATATTATCTTGAAGCAAGAAAAATAAAATAGATTTGATAATAAGATGTGGATTAATTTTCATGTCTTTTTTTGATTGAAAAAAGCAAAAGTCGTCATAAAAATGTGAAAATAATTGGATTTTTGGCTGAAATATGCCAAAATTTAAGGACTTAAAAATAATCATTTAATTTTCACTTAATATTAGTATAATTTAATATATAAAGGAAGTGATTTTATGCGTATCCTTATTATCGAAGACGAATACAATCTAGCAGATGCAATATCAACACGTTTAAAAAAGGAAAAGTATCTCGTGGATATAAAAACTGATGGTGAGGAAGGATACTTTGATGCTACAACAAATGCTAAAAACTTAACAATTGAAACATCAGGGACATCAAGCGCAGCCATAAGAACTGATCGTGGAGGAGGAACTGTAACTGTTGATGGTGGAACCTACAAAACTACGTGCAAAGGTTCTCCAAGTATTTATTCTACAGCAAATATTACTGTAAAAAATGCTGATTTAATATCCACGGCTTCCGAAAGGTGTTGTTATCGAAGGAAAAAATAGTGTAACCTTAGAAAATGTATCTTTAAAAGATACAAATGATACATTAAATGGACAATCCACAACATATAAAAATATATTCTTATATCAATCAATGAGTGGTGATGCTGCAACTGGAGAAGCAAGTTTTATAGCCAAAAATAGTAAAATCACAACTAATAAAGGAGATACAATATATGTAACTAATACCACAGCATCTATAACTTTAGAGAATAATACCATAATAAACAATGATAATACTGGAAATTTTTTGCGAATTCAAAAAGATTCATGGGGTACTAGTGACTCAAATGGTGGAAATGTCACATTAACTTTAAAAAATCAAAATGTAACTGGAAATATTGTGGTAGATTCCATTTCAACACTGGATATGTCATTAACTAACGAATCCTTTTTTGAAGGGGCCATTAATACCAATAATACGGCTAAAAATATAACGTTAAAATTAGACAAAAATTCTAAAATAAAATTAACCGCAGATACATATGTTACAAGTCTTGAAGATGAAGATACAACATATGAAAATATTGATTTAAATGGTTATAACCTTCATATAAATAATATAAAAATAAGTAAATAATATCAAAACTAGGTAATTAAGTTACTTAGTTTTTTAGTGGCATTTTTATTAAAAATATGTTAGAATAGTGGTGCGAAAGGAAAAAAATTAATGAAAGAAGAATTATTAATCAAATTAAATAATTATAAAGAAAAATTAAATTCCCTAGGGAGGTATCTTTGACCTTGATGAGAAGGAAAAAGAAATAAAAACTCTTGAAGAAGAACAAACAAAAGATGATTTTTGGCAAAATGTGGATAAAGCCAACGATATCAACAAAAGATTATCAAACTTAAAAAAAGAGGTATCTTTATATAATAACTTAAAAAAAAGTATCAGTGATAATATTGAACTAATACAAAGTGATGAAGAAGAAATAATTATGTTAATAAATGAAGAGTTATTAACATTAGAATCGGAAATTGATGAATTAGAAACATCTGTTACCTTAAGTGGAGAATTTGATATGTTAAATGCTTATCTAGAAATTCATCCTGGAGCAGGTGGTACAGAATCATGTGATTGGGCAAGTATGTTAGCTAGAATGTATCAAAGATTTTCCGAAAAAGAAGGATTTAAATGGGAAATAATTGATGAACAAAAAGGTGATGAAGCTGGTGTTAAAAGTATTACCTTAAAAATAAACGGAGATTATGCTTATGGATATTTAAAAAAAGAAGATGGAGTACATCGTTTAGTTAGAATATCACCATTTGATGCTGGAGCCAGAAGACATACATCATTTGCATCTGTTAGCATTATGCCTGAAATTAAAAGAGAAATTAATATTGAAATAAAAGAAGAAGATTTAAAAATAGATGTTTATCATTCAAGTGGAGCAGGTGGCCAATCAGTAAATACCAGTAACTCAGCAGTAAGAATAACCCATATACCAACAAAAACTGTAGTTACATGTCAAAATGAAAGAAGCCAATTAAATAATAAAGAACAAGCAATGAAAATGCTAAAAAATAAATTATATATGATAGAATTAGAAAAAGAGCAAGCTAAATTAAATGCTTTAAAAGGTGATACATCAAGCATTAATTTTGGTAGTCAAATAAGAAGTTATATTCTAGAGCCATATAAAATGGTTAAAGATCATCGTAGTAATTACGAGTCTCATGAACCAGAAAAAATTCTTGATGGAAATATAAAGGAAATGCTTATGTATAATTTAAAGGAGTTACGATGAAAAAAGTTATAGAATTTTTAAAAAATAATTTAAAAGAAAAAGACTCTTTAGTAGTAGCTTGTAGTGGTGGCCCAGATTCTATGTGTCTTCTTGACTTAGTTACAAAATTAAAAGATATCTTAAACCTAACTATAGTGGTTTCTCATGTAAATCATAAATTAAGAACTGAAAGTGATGAAGAAGCAAAAATGGTAGAAAAATATGCTAAAGATCACAACTTAATTTTTGAATTAATGGAATTAAATGAATATCTAGATACTCCATTTACAGAAAGTGATGGAAGAAAAAAAAGATATGATTTCTTTAATGAAATAATAACAAAATATAATGCTAACATTTTATTAACAGCACATCACGGTGATGATTTAATTGAAACAATCCTAATGCGTTTAACCAGAGGTAGCAACTTAAGTGGTTATATAGGGATTAAAGAAATATCAACAAATACTAACTATAAAATATTAAGACCTTTACTTATGGTAACAAAAGAAGATATCATAGAATATTTAAAAAATAATAATATTAATTATGCTATTGATAATACTAATAATGAAATGGAACATACTAGAAACAGATATCGTCATGTAATTCTTCCTTTTTTAAAAAAAGAAAATGCTAAAGTCCATGAAAAATATTTAAAATTTTCAAAAGAGTTAATAGATTATGATAACTTTGTTAATGACTATATTTTAAAAAATAACTTTATTGTGGATAACCAAATAGTTATTAACAATATAATTAATGAAAGTGATTTTATCAAAAGAAAGAGTTTGGAATTATTAGTTAAAGATATTCAAAGTAAAGATTATTTTGATATATCAGATGAACAAATGAGTAATTTAATGAAATTGTTTAATCAAAGCAATAAGTGTATAGATTTAAATAATAATTATCAAGGGATAAATAGTTATGGCAAAATCTATATAAAGAAAAAAGAAAATAAAGTTTTAGAAGAAACTATATTAAATAAAGATATAGTACTAGATGACTTTGAATTTTATTATAATAGTAAGGATGGAGATAATACCAATTCATGTATTTATTTATTAAGTAGTGAAATTAATCTTCCATTAAAAGTTAGACCTATTAATAATGGGGATAAAATGAAAGTTAAAAATCTAAATGGCAGTAAAAAAGTAAGTGATATTTTTATAGATAGTAAGCTTCCAAAAGAAAAAAGAAGCACGTATCCAGTCTTAGTTGACAGCAATAATACAGTTTTATGGATACCAAATATAAAAAAATCACAATTTTCTAAAGACAAATCAGAAAAATATGATATAATAATTAGATGTAAGGCAAGGTGAATTAAATAAATGAATGTAAAAACAAATAAAAACGATAGTTTTAAAAACTTATTACCTTATTTAGTTTTGGCAAGTGTAATAGCAATAGTATTATTTGCCCTAAATATGCAAGGTACAAAAGTTCATGAATTAAAAACTGGAGAATTAATAACAGAATTAAAAGAAAATAATGTTACAGAAATAACAGTTACTCCGAAAAGTAATGAAAGTATTTATGTAATTGAGGGTAAACTAGAAAGTTATAAAAAGACTGAAAAGTTTGAATCAAAAGTTGTAGGTACTGAACTTGATACAGTTCTTACATTAATTAAAGAAAATAATGTAAAAGAATATGATACAAATTCAGATCCAGGAGAAAGTGTGTTTTTATACATATTAGTTAATGTATTACCTTTAGTATTAATGGTAGTAATAATGTATATCCTATTTACAAGATTAGCAAATTCAAATAAGAGCTCAATGGACTTTGGTAAAAGTAAAGCACGTTTAAGCAATGACAACGATAAAAAGAGTTTTAAAGATGTTGCTGGCTTAAAAGAAGAAAAAGAAGAAGTTGAAGAATTAATAGATTTCTTAAAAAATCCTAAAAAGTTTGAAAAAATGGGAGCAAGAATTCCAAAAGGTGTTTTATTAGTAGGCCCTCCAGGAACAGGTAAAACATTACTAGCTAAAGCAATTGCTGGTGAAGCTAATGTACCATTCTTCTTTATAAGTGGTTCAGACTTCGTAGAATTATTTGTTGGGGTCGGAGCATCTCGTGTTCGTGATATGTTCAAAGAAGCTAAAAGAAATGCCCCATGCTTAATCTTTATAGATGAAATTGATGCCGTAGGTCGTCAAAGAGGAACAGGCCTTGGTGGAGGACATGATGAAAGAGAACAAACATTAAACCAATTACTAACAGAAATGGATGGATTTGGTGAAAATGAAGGTATCATCATAATTGCAGCTACAAATAGACCAGATGTTTTAGACCCAGCATTACTTCGTCCAGGACGTTTCGATAGACAAGTAACTGTAAGTCTACCAGATGCAAACGAACGTGAACAAATATTAAAAGTTCATGCTAAAAATAAAACTTTAGGAAAAGATGTTAACTTAAGCAATTTAAGTTTAAGAACTCCAGGATTTTCTGGGGCTGATCTAGAAAACTTACTAAATGAAGCTGCATTACTAACAGTTCGTCGTAATAAAAATGCTATTACAATGGATGAAATAGATGAAGCAACAGATAGGGTTTTACTTGGACCTGCTAAAACAACTAGAAAAATAACTGATAAAGAAAAGAAACTTGTTTCAATACATGAAGCAGGACATGCTGTTATTGGTATAAAATTAGAAGATGCTCAAGAGGTTCACAAAATTACAATTATTCCTCGTGGTATGGCTGGTGGATACACAATGATGCTTCCAAAAGAAGAAAAAATTGCTGTAATGACTAAAGATGAATTACTTGCACAAATCACTGGTCTCCTTGGTGGACGTGTAAGTGAAGAAATGTTCTTAAATGAAATTTCAACCGGAGCAAGTGATGACTTTAAAAAAGCCACTCGTATTGCGAGAAGCATGGTAACTGAATATGGAATGAGTGATTTAGGTCCCGTTCAATATGAAGAAAAAAGTGAAAATGTTTTCTTGGGAAGAGATTATGCTAAATCTAGAGATTTCTCTGATCAAGTAGCTTTAGAAATTGATGAACAAGTTCGTAAAATAATTGAAAGTTGTTATGCAAAAGCTAAAAAGATTATTGGTGAAAATAAAGACTTAATCTTTGCATTAAGTGATGCATTAATGAAATATGAAACAATTACAAAAGAACAAATTGAATCGATTGTTGAAACTGGAGAAATTAAATCAGTTGAAGAAATAGAACAAGAAGAAAAGACTGAAGAAACTAAAGAAACAAAGAAAAAAACAAGAAAAACAAAGGAAGAAGAAAAATAATTGTTGCATAGTTTAATAACTTGTGATAGATTATTTATGAAACGGATGTGTTAAAATGTTAGAAAATATATTATTAGTAATATCAATTTTATTAATAGCTATAGTTCTTTTACAAGGAAATAAAGCAAGTGATGCCGGTGGAATTATAACTGGTGGTAACGATAATTTATTTCAACATCAAAAAGAAAGAGGACTAGAACTTGCAATAAGTAGAATCACAATGATTCTAGGAATATTATTCTTTGTTATATCTTTAATATTATTCTTAAAGTAATAACTTTTCAAATTCTGAGAGATGATAATACCAATTATCATCCCTTTTTTATGCAAAAAAATACTTAAAACTATAATTTTTGATAAAAATAAAACCAGTTCGACAAGAAGAAACAAATATTTCCTTTTTAGTGTGCTAAGATAGAAAACGTTTCTTTGAAAAAGGGGATGAGAATATGTAGAAAATTTTGTAAATGATCCAGAAATAATAAGTTTATTTCATGATGACTCATGGAAGATAGAATCAGCTGAATTACGTGGTGAAAAACGTGGCGAAGAGCGTGGCGAAAAACGCGGTGAAGAAAAGGGAATAATAAAAACGGCTAAAAACATGTTAAAGGGAAAATGCAATCCTGAATTCATTAGCAAAGTAACAAACTTATCTATTTCTGAAATAAACAAGTTAAAAGTTAATTAGTCAGTAAAGATAATATTTGAAAAAGTATTATCTTTCTTTTATATGTCAAAAATGATAGTTATCTCCAAAAAAATACTAAAAATGTTGATTTTTTTGGAGATAACGCTTTCAAATAGAAAGAAAAAGTACAGAGTTTTAAAGAGTATGCTAAATTATAATTTTATTGTAGTTATGTTTAACAATAATAAAAAATAAATATCCATGGTTTTAATGGATATTTATTTCTTTTCATAAAGACTTTCAATCATTCTATTAATAGTTTCTTTATCTTCAATAGATAATTCATAATATTTTGTTATTGCACTGTCACTAAATAACCCTTCAATAGATGTTCCTAATACTTGAGCTATTTTATAAGCAACTGGTAGAGATGGAACTCTTTGATTAGTTTCATAATATGTTATGCTTTGTTGAGAAATTCCCACTTTCATACTTAATTTAAGTTGGGTCATTTTTCTTTTTTCTCGTAATTTTTGCATATGAATAAAATTCAAACTGTTATCCAAAATACCACCTCTTGTTATAGAATACACTAAAATTTACAAATTATTCTTTACACAGAGTGGTAATTATGATAATATTATAATAACGAAAGAAAATAACAACGCAAGTCGTTATTTTCTTTCGTCAATCCTTTTGGCAATTATATAATGCCCTTTATTGTAGGTTATTAATTCAGCGCTTGTAACTCCAAGAACAGCAGAAAATTTATCAAGGAGTTCCAAGGTCGGTTTACGTCTTCCGTTTTCCAATTGATTTATATATGGAAGCGTACTCCCTAACATCTCAGCAAATTTTTCTTGAGACAAATTTTTTTGAAATCTATAATATTTCAAATTAACAGCAAGGATATCCTTACTAGCAAGTTGTTTCAATTAAGTTTTCACCATCCTTCAATAATCATTATAAGAAATTGCCATGCCCAAGTCTTTAATACACTTGTATAAAATAAAAACTTGGTTTATAATATAGTTATATAAAATAGAAGGTGGTAGTAAATATGGAAAAGAACAAAACAAAAATAGTAACAATTGCATCATTGTTAGCATTAGTAATTTTGATCATCGGAGCAACATATGCTTACTTTCAAGCCCAAACCGGAGAAGGTTCACAAACAGATATCAGGATTAATGCAAATACTGTGGATACCTTAACATTTGAAACCGGAGATCCAATCACATTAACGTTAGATCAAGAAAACTTTGCACAAGGGACTGGTAACCAAACAGGTTCAACATTTGCCAAAGCATTATTGACTGCAAATAGTAAAACAAATACAGCAACACAAAATTACTATTTGTATCTAAGTATATATACAAATACATTTGGTTATTCAATAAATACAGACACACCAGAATTGATACTAAGCATAACAGATGCAGATGGAAATGCCATAACAAATTTATCAAATTTAACATATAAAACAGTAACAGATGCAAGTGGAGCATCAATATCAGGATATGATATAACTGGAGTAACAGGATTAGTAACAATATTAGATAATAGGGAAATAACAGCAAACCCAAGAAAAGAAGAACAATGGAATATTACAATAACAATGATAAACTATAATGCAGACCAATCAAAAAATGCTGGAAAGAATTTTGGAGCAAAAGTTGTAGTTAAAAAAGGAGGATACAATCCAACAATAGCAGATTATTGTAGTGATGGAGAAAACTTAAAAGATTGTATCGTAAAATATGGCAATTTAGGCTATGACACATCAAAAATAAATATTCATAACGCTAAATTAACAAATGGGGCAGGGGACAATAGTTACAGATATTCAGGAGGAGATGCACATCCAGATTACTATTCATGCAAATACAATGGAAATGATGTAATAAACATTAACGAAGCTATTAATAATTCGAAAAAAGGAGATTGCTCAAATGTTTATATGATTACATATGGCAGTAGAGTCATGTATGGAGATAAATCATTTAGTAAAATGTTTACTGATAAGACAACAGTAAAATGGGATAGTACAAATAGTAAATGCATTACTGATTCAGGTTCAGATGTATATTTATGGAACGGTGGAACTGTTACCCAAACAGCATGTACAGGAAATGCATATTTTGTAACAATATCAAGTCAATATTGGTTAGGAATCGAAGAGGTAGGAGCAGGAGAAGAAACTTTGGTATCCTTAGCACAAGAAGATGTATCAAATTTTGTATGTTTTGGATCAACAGCAAGTCCATGTCCAACAGATAATTTATATAGAATTATCGGAGTAATAGATGATAAAGTAAAATTAATAAAATATGATTATGCATCAAGTACACTACTTGGAACAGATGGAGATTATTCACAAAATGCCGAAGAAGCAGGAATGCCAACAAATTATTATAAAGGAACAAAAGAAATGTCAGACATCGGAGTATATTATTGGAATTATAAGGCTACAAACAAAGCTACAAATACATGGAGTACAAGTTTATTAAATAAAACAAATTTAAATACAAACTTTATAAATAATATTGGAACAGAATGGTCAAATAAGATAGCAACAACGATATGGAAAGTAGGAGGAAATACAAATGCAAAAATAAGAAATGTAGTTCCATCAGTAGCATACCAAAATGAAATAGTAAATCCGGTTCCAGGCCAATATTCAACAACAGGAGAAACAGAATATGAAGCCAAAATAGGATTAATGTATGTATCGGATTATGGATTTGCAGCAAGTCCAGAATCATGGACAACAATAATGGGTGATTATCATAAAGTTGTAAATAATAATTGGATGTACATGGGAGCTTTTGAATGGACTCTTTCCCGTAATGCGGGCTATTCGCGCGGTGCTTTCAATGTGAACAACGTTGGTAACGTCCACAACAACCACGTGTTCAACCACTATGCGGTTCGGCCGTCCTTCAATCTCGAGTCTTCCATAACCTATAAATCGGGGAGCGGAAGCATGAGCGACCCGATCGTAATAAACTAGTACTTTAGGCCATTGTTTGTCTAGCGCGTCCTCGAGCTAGGCAAACGGGGTGCAAAATTAAAGCAGGACCAAGAAGGACAGGAGCAAGCTTTGAGAGAACAAAAAGTCTGCCGCAGTTGCGACATCGTCGCACAAGTGGCAGCAGGCGCAAAAAAAATTATCAACATTGGCATTCAATTTATTGATGTAAGTCCAAAAATGTAGGGTGGGTAATCTTGTGGTAAATTTCCCGTAATGCGGACAATTCGAACAATGCTTTCAATGTGAACAACGATGGTAACGTGAACAACAACAACGTGAACAACAACAATGCGGTTCGGCCGTAGACCTTTATAATTCTAGTGATTATAAGATTAAGGTTTTATAATGAATGAGATAAAGGACAAAGATTATCCAAGGGTGTAAGCTCTAAATGTGAAATACGGACGGGAATACATACGTGTGTTCCCTAAACGCCGTATTACTATTTTATTTAGTGGCCCAACTTTTTGATTATTTATGGAAAGCCATTAATTTTAAAATAATCAATTATCCTTGTTAACATTAACTCTTTTCCTATAAAAATGTTAATAGGTTAAGGATAGCATTTGCTATCCTTTGGGTTTATCCCAATTAGTATAAAGGAACTATAAAAGGTAAGTAAAGGAGTTGGATTTAGTGGAAAAGAATTGTGTAATCCTGTATAAATCAGGTAAATTTTATAATGCATTCGGAGATAATGGTATAATTATCCACAATCTCTTAGGTTATAAATTTGTATCATATAAAAATAGCGCAGGATTTCCAGAAAGTGCAATAAGCAAAGTAAAAGCAGTATTAGAAAAAGAAAAATTATCATATGTAATATATGAAAAAAATATTTTTATTGAAGAGTATAAAGGCATAAACAAAAACTATAATAGAATATTAAAAGAATCATTAAAAAAAATAGAAATGGAAGAAAGATTAAATAGGTTACAAACAAAATTAGATAATTTTACATTAGATGATTTAGAAAAAGTAATCGAAGGTGTCGAAGATGCCACAATTAAGTAATGATAAATTTTTAATAATTAAGAACATCAAAAACTATATTTTAGGATTAGAAAAATTATTAATAACATTTCCTAAGAAAGATATGTTTACAAGAAATATGGTTTATAATGATGCTTTAGAATTATTAGAGTTAATAACAAAAGCTAATTATGAAACAAGATCAGATTATAAAAAGAACTTTCAAATAGATGCATTATCTAAAATTAATAAAATAGATTTTTATTTAGAAAGAGCATATAAGTTTAAATATATTAGTGAAAGACAATGTTTAAATAACATAAAGGAATTAGAAAAAATAAATAAAATGATTTATGCATGGTGTAAAAATGATAAATAATTTAAATGTAACCAATTTACTTAATATATATGAAAAAGAAATAAGTAAAAATGTAAAAAACAAAAAGAAACTTTATGATTTTGAAATAAATAAAATGCAGTATATTGAAGATATTATAAGTATGCTAAAAAACGGTCAAGTTGGTCATACTCATTATAATATTTTTTTAATTTATGAACCAAAATGTAGATTAGTAATGAGTCTATCAGTTAAAGATAAAGTTATAAACCATTTTATAACTAGATATATTTTAGAAACAAAATTAACTAAATATTTAATAGATAATAATGTAGCTACCCGAAAAGGAATGGGAACAGATTATGCTATAAAAAAGGTCATTGAATACATTAACATTTTAAAAAAGAAACATAAAACATTCTATGTATTAAAGTTAGATATAAGTAAATATTTTTATTCTATAGATCATGATGTATTAAAAGATTTATTGAAAAGTGATTTAGATGATTTTGAATATCAAATTATGAATAATATTTTAGAAAGTACAAATAGAGACTACATAAATAATATAATTAGTAAATTAAAAGCTGAAAAAGACATTGATATACCTATATACAATTATAATAAAGGATTACCAATTGGAAACATGACTAGTCAATTTCTATCAATCTATTACTTACATAAATTAGATTATTTTATAGTACATAATTTACATTTAAAATATTACATTAGATATATGGATGATTTTATTATATTAGATGAAGACTTAGAAAAATTAAAAAAAGCTAAAGAAATAATAATAGATAAATTAGAAAATGAATATAAGCTAAAAGTTAATATTAAAAAAACGTGGATAAGCAATATAAAATATGGTTTTAGTTTTCTAGGATATACATATAAAGTAATAGATAATAAAACTATTATTAGAATTAAAAAAAGTAATTTGGAAAAAATAAAGAAAAGAATAAAAGAAAATAAATATTTATTAAATAATAAGAAGAAAAATTTTTATAGTGCCTTTTGTAGTATTATGACTTATTCAAATTGTTATAAATTTAGTGATAATTATAAAATATATAAATTAATCAGTAGGTATTGGTATAATGAAAAATAAATATTATTTTTTTAAAAGATTATATAAAGACTATGTAATTATATTTATAGATAAAAACAATAGTTTAAAAAGTATGTTTATGGACACACATTTAATAAAGTATATAAAGAATGATGATATTAATTATATATGTATTACAAATGATTTTGAAATAAATATTACAACAAGGAAGAATAATAGATACTATGAATATTTAATAAAAGAATTTATACTAAATAATACAAATTATAAATGTTGATAGCTCGTAAATTTACGAGTTTTTTTAAATATTTTGAAAAAAATTAACAAAAAAACCGCAAAAAAATGACCCATTTAGGAAATATATATATGAAGAGAGTAAATTTATAAATTATGAATATAAACAATTTATTAAAAGAGGTATGAATTCATCTATATTTTCAATAGTTGGCCCAGTGGGCCAACTATTGAAAAAACAACAATCAAACCCATTTTACCAGTTATAGATGTGAACAAATATATCTCTTTATTTCAATTCTTGCCCCACTGGGGCAAGAATTGAATTAGAAAATGATATTTAAATAGAAAATTATTATTAAAAGGAGAAAATTTTATGAATTATTTACAAGAAGCAAACGGTTATATAAAAAGGGTTGAAATAGGAAAAACATTAAGGGAAACAAGGGCTAATAAAGAACTCGTTGAATGTTATTGGAATGTAGGAAGATTAATAGTAGAAGCACAAGGAGGAAAAGAAAAAGCAAAGTATGGAAATGAATTGATAAAAAAGTGGGCAGAGGAATTAACAAAAAAATATGGTAAAGGTTATGATTATGTGACTTGGAAAAATTAATATACTCACAACTAAGTTATGTGTTTTTACAATTAGGTACGGGTTTTACCTGGGTAGGAAATCAATATAAAGTAAGTGATGGAAATAAAAATTACTTTATTGATATGTTACTTTATAATTATAAATATAATTGTTTTGTAGTTGTAGAAATAAAGTGTAGAAAATTAAAGAAAGAAGATAAAGGCCAAGTTGAGTTTTATATGAGTCTTGTGGATAAGTATGTTAAAGAGTTAAGTAATAATTCAACAATAGGAATAATTATAACCAAAGAACAAGATAAAGTTATTGCAAACTTTATAAAAAACGAGAAATTAGTCCCGTTAACTTATGAACTAGTAAAATAAAAAAATACTTTTGTCAATTAAAAATATTGAAAATAAATAATTTTAATGCAATAACTAGAAAAATGTAGTATAATCGAATTATAATCGGAGGCAAAAATGAAAAAGAATGGTTTTACATTAATAGAAATTTTAGTTGTTATAGTACTTTTAGCTGCTGTATCGGTTACAGTAGGAATTAATATGAATAATATGTTTAACAAAGAAAAAGATAAGAATTACAATTCATTCATAGCTCAAATAGAAGATGCTGCATGTGTTTATGCTGAAACAAACAACATTAAGGTAAATACGGTAGTATCAACAAGTGAATTAATAAACAACGGATTAATAAATAAAAACTTAAAAAATCCTAAAACTGGTAATACTATAGTAGCAGAAGAATTTCAAGTAAACATTACTTGGCAAAATTATGAAAGAAAATGTAAAATAAAGACTAGTTAAATAACAATAAATATGTTATACTTTAAATGTGATAAAAATGAAAGATAGAAAAAGGGTATTGACAATATTACTAATTTTAATAATTGTAATTACGATTATACTAGCGGTCGTGTTGGTTTTTGGTGGTATAAAAACTAAACAATTACAAAAATATCACGAAGAATTAGAACAAGCTGCGTGTAAATTAGCAAGTAACGAAAACTATACTGAATCAATATGTGAAGGATTTCCGTATTTGTGTAAAGTAAAGTATGATAAATTACTTAGCAAAGAATATGTCAAGAGCAATTTAAAGAATCCTTTAACAAATAAATCAGTTAGTGAAGATACTAAAAGCTATATACAAATTAGTTGGAAAGATAATAAGATGATTTGCACGCATAAAGAAGGATAGGCAAGATGAAGGAAAAAATATTAGAAATATTAAAAGAAGAAACGAAAGGGCAAAGCATAAACGAAATAAACAATAAACTCCATTTGCGAGGCATGGAAGAAATAACAGAACTAGAAAACACACTTAAAGAATTAGTTAGTGATGGTATTTTACACATGTCAAAAACTAGAGAATACATGTTAATGAATAATACTAAATCACTAAAGGTTGGTAAATTAAGAATAAATAAAAATGGTAATGGTTTTGTCGAATGTGAACCAGAAGACATATTTGTTCACAGTAACGATTTAAATGGTGCAATTAATGGTGACTTTGTTGAGGTAGAAATTAAAACAAGATTAAATGACCCAGATCCAGAAGGATATATTAGAAACATATTAAAAAGAGATTTAAAAACTGTTGTGGGTGAAATAGTAAAAGACAAAAAGAGTCTTGCATTTAAAACAGATGATGAAAAATTGAATATAGCAGTTAAATTAACAAAAGAAAGTATGAAAGGTTGTGTTGAAGGACACAAAGTAATAGTTTCAATCATAAAAGAAATTGGCAATAGAACCTTCCTTGGAAAAGTAGAAAAAATAATTGGTCATAAGAATGATCCTGGGGTGGATATTCTTACTATTGCTGCCAAACATTGCATTGAAACAGATTTTAGCGAAGATGTAATAAGAGAACTTAAGAGTATACCGGATGAGGTATGTGAAAATGATTTAATTGGCAGAACAGATTTAACAAATGAAATGATATTTACAATAGATGGCGATGATACAAAAGACATCGATGATGCCATAAGTGTAAAAAAAGATGGCAAGAATTACATCCTTGGAGTACATATTGCTGATGTATCTAGCTATGTAAAAGTAGGTACAGCTCTTTATGATAGTGCCTTTTCAAGAGGAACATCAAGTTATCTAGCTGACACAGTAATTCCTATGATACCACATCAATTATCTAATGGTATATGTTCATTAAATCCTGAGGTAATTAGATTAACAATAAGTTGTGTAATGACTATTGATGGTAATGGAAAAGTAATAGATTATGATATATTTCCATCATACATTAAGTCTAGAAAGCAAATGACTTATAAAAATGTTAATAAAATATTAGATGAAAACATAATTCCAGAAGGTTATGAAGAGTTTGCAGATACTTTAAAATTAATGCATGAACTATCTAAGATGTTAAGACAAGAAAAAATAAATCGTGGATATATAGATTTTGGAATTGATGAGGCTAAAGTCATTCAAGATGAAAATGGTAAAGCAATTGATATAGTTAAAAGAGTACAAGGTACTGGTGAAAAACTAATTGAAGACTTTATGATTGCAGCTAACGAAACTGTAGCAACACACATAAGTAATATGGACTTGCCATTTATATATCGTGTGCATGATTTACCAAATGCTGAAAAGATTGAAGATTTTTCTAACTTAATTAAGCAAATGGGATATCAAATTCATACTAATTTAAATAAAATAACACCTGTTACCATGCAAAATTTGTTAAATGAATTTCGAGATAAAGATGAATTTGTAATATTGTCAGACATGTTATTACGTAGCATGAAAAAAGCCATTTATAGCACAAATAATATTGGCCATTTTGGATTAGCTAGTAAAAACTATACTCATTTTACAAGTCCAATAAGAAGATTTCCAGACCTTACGGTTCATAGATTACTTAGAACGTATTTATTTGAAAATAGAATAGATATGGAAACAGTTAACTTTAATGCTAAGTATTTAATTGATGTTGCAGAGCATTCAAGTGAAACCGAGGTAAATTCAGTTGAAGCAGAACGCGATGTACTGGATATGAAAATGGCTGAATACATGGAAAGTCATATTGGGGAAGAATACAAAGGTATAATAAGCGGAGTAACAAATTTTGGAATGTTCGTAGAACTTGATAATTTAATCGAAGGTTTAATACATATAAGTACTCTAGATGGATTTTACACCTATGTTCCAGAAATGTTAGCGTTAATAAGTGCTAATAAAAAGAAAAAATATCGTATCGGAGACAGAGTAAAAATAGTTGTTACAAATGCCAATAAAAATCAAGGTATAATTGACTTTGAACTAGTAAATGGTGATAATAATGGAAATAATCAATAAAAAAGCATATTTCAATTATTTTATAACTGAAGAAATTGAAGCTGGTATAGTACTTAAAGGAACAGAAATAAAGTCTGTTAAAAAAGGTTCTGTAAATATAACAGATTCCTATGTAAGAATAAAGAATAACGAAGCATATATCATAAACATGTTTATTGATAAATATGATGAAGGAAGTATTTTTAATCATGAACCTACCAGAGAACGAAAACTACTGCTTCACAAAAAAGAAATAAAAAGGTTATTAGAGTTAACTAGCCGTGAAGGGCAAACCCTTATCCCTCTTAAAATGTATTTGAAAAATGGTAAAGCTAAAATACTAATCGGCGTAGCTAAAGGAAAGAAACTACATGATAAGCGCGAAACCATTAAAAAGAGAGATATGGAAAGAGAAAATCGATTAAGGAGGTACTAAAAATGAAAATTAAATTAAAAACAATATTAGCAAGTTTATTAATTCTTGCATTAGCATTATCACTATCTGGATGTGGTAAAGATGAAAAAACAAATGATGGAAAAAAAGATAATACTGAGGTTAAAGACCCCGAAAAGAAACAATTAAAGATTGTTGATACAAGCAGTAAATCAAGACCATATGCCGTTATGATTAATAATATTCATGTAGCAAGACCATTACAAAGTGGCTTACAAGATGCATATTTGATGTATGAAATAATAGTTGAAGGTGGAATTACAAGATATTTAGCATTATTTATGGATCAAAATACCACTAGAATTGGATCTATTCGTAGTGCAAGACATTATTTTTTAGATTACGCATTAGAAAATGACGCTATATACGTTCATCACGGTCAAAGTCCTCAAGCTCAAAGCGATTTTAGCGCTTTAGGAATTGATAGAATCGTTGTGGATAATTCTAAAACTGGATGGCGAGATAAGTCTTTAAACGTAGCAAGTGAACACACATTATTTACAAGCATTGAAAAATTGAATAATGGCTTAGGAAATAAAAGGACTACAAGAAATAATGATTTATTATTAAATTATAGCGTTGATGAAATAGATCTTTCAAAAAAGGAAGATGCAAAAGTAGCAAATAATATTTCAATAACATACTCAAACAGTTATGTAACAAGTTATAAATATGACGAAAATAACAAATATTATCTAAGAAGTGTAAATGGAAAAGCTCATACAGATTATGTTACTAAAAAACAATATCATTTTAAAAATATTATAACTTATCAAGTAAAAAATACTACCCTTAATGATGGTGAAAATAAAGGTAGACAAAATATTGAAAATATTGGCTCAGGTGTTGGATATTATATAACCGATGGCTATAGCATACCAATTAAATGGGTAAAAGAATCTAGAAAAAGCCAAACCAAATATTATTATAATGATGGAAAAGAAATAGATGTAAATGATGGAAATACATTTATACAAATCCAACCAGAAGGGCAAAAATTAACTATAGAATAAAAAGGAGAAAAGCGTAATGACAAAGTTTGTTGATTTTATAACAGAATATCATGTAATATTTAATATAGCTTCTATAATTTTATTATTAGCATTAATTGGATATTTTGTTGATAAGAAAAATAAAAAAGCCAAAGCTTATAAAATAGATGCAAACAATAATGAAAAAGTAATAACGGATATTCCAGTTAATACAAACATGTCTTTACAACAGTTTGTTAATGAAAATAAAAGCGTAAACAAAAATGAAAATAACAATTTATAAATTGGGGGAGATTACCCCTTTTTATTTTATATAAAATTTGTTATAATAGATAAGTACAAAGGATGGTGTTTAAATGAATCTCTCAACAATCTGGGAAATTTTTACAAAATTGTTAGACATATGCTTAGTTTGGTTAGCATTTTACTATATATTAAAAAACGTTAAGAATAACATTAAAATGGTTTTGATAGTTAAAGGAGTATTTATTATTCTTCTAGTCAAAGTTGTAAGTGATATATTAAATCTTTATACAGTTGGGGTAATCCTCGAGTATGCAATACAATGGGGACCACTTGCTATTATTGTAATATTCCAACCAGAAATAAGAAGCGTTCTAGAATCTTTAGGACGTACACAACTATTAGGTCGTCACAAAATATTAACTGTTGATGAAAGAGAAAAAGTAGTTTATGAGATAATGCGTTCAGTAGAATATTTACGCAAAAATAGAATCGGAGCCTTAATTGTAATTGAAAGAGAAATATCTTTAGAAGAATATATAAAGAATGCAACTAAAGTTTATGCTGATATATCTGATTCATTACTTGAAACAATATTCTTCCCAAATTCACCACTTCATGATGGCGGTGTAATTATTCAAGGAGATAGAATTACATGTGCTGGAGCCGTATTTAGAACAAGTATGAATCCAAATGTTTCAAAAAGACTTGGGACAAGACATAGAGCAGCATTAGGTATTGCTGAAGAAAGTGATGCCATAGCATTAGTAGTTAGTGAAGAAACAGGAAGATTATCAATAGCAGTAGATAGTAATCTTCACTATAATTTAGATCCTGATCAATTTAGAATGATGCTAATTGACGAGTTAAAACCAAAAATGGAAGTTTTCTTCGAAGCTGATGATGAAAGTGAAGGTGAAGAAGAATGATAACAAGATTATTTAAAAAAATATATAAGTTTATAGATCAAAAAATAGTTGTGCCAATAAGTAGATTTATATATTATCTATCAAAAAAATTCAAAAAGAATCAAGGAAAGTTAGATAAATTATTAAATAGACCTCATTTTTTAATATATTTATCATTGTTCCTTGCTGTAATAATGTTTTTATTAATAGATTCGAAAGTAATTAATTTAGTTAAAACAGAAGCAGAAGAAATTCGTGGAGTACCAGTGGTAGTTAAATATAATGAAGAAGCTTATGTTATCGAAGGTGTTCCTGAGACTGTTGATATTACATTAACAGGTAGAAAAAGTGATATTTATCTAGCAAAACAACTAGGTGAATATGAGGTAGTATTAGATTTATCTGAATACACCCCAAGTGACAATCCATACAAGGTTTATTTCTCATATTCAAAACCAATACATTCATTGACGTATAAGTTAGACCCTTCATATGTTCAAGTTATTGTTAAGAATAAAGAAAGTCAAGTTAAAACATTATCATATGATTTGCTTAATATAAATGCGCTAGATAGTAAATTAAGTGTTAAATCAGTTGCTTTAAATAAAACAGAGGTAGTTGTAAAAGGTGGTAGTGATGCCCTAGCAGAAATAGCATCTGTAAAAGCATTAATAGATTTAGCAAAACAAAACTTTAGTGAAGCCGGAACTCATGATATAGATAATGTTGAGCTAGTAGCGTATGACTCTAAAGGTAATAAATTAACAAATGTTGAAATTGTACCAGGCACAATAAGTGCAACAGTAATATTAGAAAGTTATTCAAAAGCAGTACCTATTTCAATTGAAACTACCGGAGAATTAATCGCCGGAAAATCACTTGCATCAATACTTATAAATGGTGAAACAAATTACTCTATTACTATTTATGGCGATCAAGAAGAATTAGATAAGATAAATAGTGTTCCAGTAACCATTAATGTTGATGGTCTTGGAAAAGAAGATTTCAAACAATATAATGCAACGATTAATAAACCTAACGGAGTTCGTAAAATGAGTGCCGAAAAAGTAACAATTAAAGTAACATTCGGCGAAGAAGAACAAAAAACAATAGATATTAGTAATAACATAACGCCGATTAATCTAAGCGAGGGCCTAACAGCCAACTTGATAGACACAAAAGATGTTACAGTTCAAGTAAAAGGTGTAAAATCAGTTGTGGATAAGATTAATAATGGTGATGATGAAAACAAAGTCAGTGCTTACATAGACTTATCAGGTCTTGGTGTCGGAGAACATGAGGTTGAGGTAAAAATTAATAACAATAACCCACTTGTAAGCTATGTTGTGTCAAATAAGATTAAAATAAAAATTACTCAAAAATAAAAGTGTTAGCTTAGTGCTAGCACTTTTTTAGTCTTCAATATTTGTAAATAATAAACCGATATTTATTAATCCACAAACACCTACAATTACATAAATAGCTTTTTCTAGTATATTAACATTACTAAATAACTTAGCTACAATATTTACATCAAATAAACCATATATTCCCCATACTATAGCACCTATAATAGTAAATACTAAAGCTATCTTTTGTAGTATTGCCATAATTTTCACATCCCTTTAATTATATTTTTAACCATAAATTAAATAATATACATACATATTTTTGAAAGGGAAAAATATATTTAATTAGAAAAGGGGATTTGGTAATGAAAAAGTATTTAGTGTTAATAGTAACTATGTGTTTAATTCTAACAGGATGTGGAACCTACAAATTAGAAGATGCTGTTAATGATTTTACAAAAAGCGTAGAAAGCAGCAAATCGTATAAATTGAATGGAACAATGGAGATTAGTAGTGGAGAAGAATTATTTACCTATAATATTGATGCATATTTTTTAAAGGATGATTTTTATAAAGTAGTTTTAGTAAATCAAACGAACAATCATGAACAAGTTATCTTAAAAAATAAAGAAGGATTATATGTAGTTACACCAAGCTTAAATAAAAGCTTTAAATTTGATAGTGTTTGGCCAGAAAATTCATCTCAGGCGTATCTTTTACAAAATTTAGTAACAGATATTAAAAATGACAATGAAAAAAAATTTGAAAAAAATGAAAAAGGATATGTAATCAAGAGTAAAGTTAATTATCCAAATAATGAAGAATTATCTTATCAAAAAATATATTTTGATAAAGATATGAACATCACTGGAGTAGAAGTATATAATAATGAAGATATTATAAAAATTAAAGTAACTTTTAAAAGTGTAAATTTAAAAGCTAAATTAAAAGAAGATGACTTTGTGTTAGAAGATTTAATTGATACAAAAGCTGAAGATAGTAATAAGGATTCAAGTAATAATACTACAGATACAAATAAGGATAGTAAAAATAATACAGATAATAAAGATACAAAGAAGAATGAATCTTGTTCAGGAACAAATTGTAAAGACAATAAAACGTGTGAAGGAAAAGAATGTGATAAAACAACATCATCACTTGATAGTATAATTTATCCGCTTTATATACCAACAAACACACATTTAAAAAGTTCAGAAACAGTATCAACAACTGATGGAGAAAGAGTGATATTAACATTTAGTGGTGATAAAAATTTCGTAATTGTAGAAGAAACATCAAAATTCTCTGATGAATTTGAAGTAATACCAGTTTTCGGAGATCCATTAATGCTTGATAAGACTATCGCAGCTTTGAGTTCAAATTCCATTAGTTGGAATGCTGAAAACGTAAGTTACTATCTAGTAAGTAGCGATTTATCTTCAAATGAAATGGTGAATGTTGCAAAATCACTTGGTAATTCAAAAACAGTTATATCAACAAAATAATTATATATATAATAAGGATAGGCAAAAATAATGTCTATTCTTTTTGTTATGAATGCTTGCAAAATGCTATTAAGTTTTGTATAATAATTTACGGAGGAAAGAAATGACAAATAAAAAAATTAAATTAAATGACAAAGTAACAACTAAAAAGACTAAAAATGGGATAAATATTGATAAATATACAAGTGAAGAATCAAAAGAAGTAAAAAGATTTATTATTATATTATTTAGTATTATAGTTTTAGTTCTTGCAGTATATGGTGTAACACGTCTATTAAATAAAAATAAAGATACTAAAACAGATGATAATGTAACAGCTGGTGCAATAGACTACGATAAAGTAAGTGTTGGAACATTATTAAATAAAAGTGATGAAGAATATTATGTAATAGTTTATGATGGTTCTGCTAGTGAAGCCGTTTATTATTCAGCCCTTGTTACAAAATATATGAATAACGAAAAAAGCTTACCAGTATACTTTTGTGATTTAAATAACAAATTTAATAAAGACTACTATGTAGGAACAGATGGAAAGAGTAATCCAAATGCCAAAAATGTATCGGAATTTGCATTTAAAGATCTAACTTTAGTTAAAATTAAAAAGGGTGAGGTTGTCAAATATATTGAAACACTTGACACAATAAAGAAAGAATTAAGCGTATAGAAGAGTTTTTAACTTTTCTTTTTTTTGTAAAAATGGTATTATAAAATTAAGGTGATAGAATGAAAAACAACAAAGGATTTAATTTAATTAGTGTTATAATCATTATTTTTATAACATCAATAGCATCAGCAATAACTGCCGGGGTCATAGTTACTAACAATTATAATTTAGCTTATAAGGGATTATCAAATGATAAAGAATTAAATGAATTTTTAAAAACATACTCTAATATTATAAATAATTACTATGATGAAATAGATAAAGAAAAGATGATTGATTCTGCTATCAACGGCATGCTTAATTACCTTGGAGACAATTACACAACATATTTAACTAAAGAACAAAGAGAAGATTTAGAAGAAAGATTATCAGGGAGCTACTATGGAATAGGTGTGACATATAATGGCACAGAAATAGTAGATGTTACTAAAAATGGTCCAGCAGAAGCCGCAGGTTTAAAAGCTGGAGATAAATTTATAAGTGTTGGTGGAACAGATGTTAGAGAAGTTCCAAATGCAATAAAAGCTTTAATACAAGATGCTAAAGGCAAAACAATATCCATAGTTGTTGAAAGAGATGGTGAACAACTAACTTTTGATGTGGAAGTAGAAAGTATACCATCATCAGTAAGATATGAATTATTAGAAAATAAAATTGGTTATATGAAAATAGACATTTTTTCAGAACCTTTAACAACACAAGTTGAAAAAGCTTTAAGTGATTTAGAGTCAAAGGGAATGGAAAAATTAATAATTGATCTAAGAGACAACTCTGGAGGATATTTGGATTCTGCTGAAACTACAGCTAGTTTATTCTTAAAAGAAGGTAAGTTAATATATTCTTTAGAAGATAAAAATGAAAAAGAAGATTATTATGATAAAACTCAAACATCTAGAGATTATCCAATCGTAATTTTAATTAATGAAAAATCGGCATCGTCATCAGAAATTTTAGCTGCGGCTCTAAAAGATAGCT
>CAKOLL010000015.1:0-2500 GCA_934096295.1 uncultured Bacilli bacterium | reverse complement strand
CTGTAATACTTGAAGTCGGTAGCCTAACCCGTAAGGGAGGGGGCCGCCCAGGGTAGGACAGGTGACTGGGGTGAAGTCGTAACAAGGTATCCCTACGAGAACGTGGGGATGGATCACCTCCTTTCTATGGAGATATTTTATAGAAAACCAACCGTATGAAACCTTCGGGGCTAGCACATTAAATGTGAAAAGGTTTCAATCAAGAAGCTGCGGACTATTTTACTTGGTTTTGAGAGATCATTCTCTCAGATTATTGAACCATTTATTGGTTTAGTGATTTTGTTCTTTGAAAAACTAGATAATGCAAAATTGAGTAGTCAATTACTGTCCTAGTAATTGACATTAAGATCTCAAAACTCATTTAATTAGGAATAATGGTGAATAATACGTAAGTGATTGTTTAACGAAAAGTTAAATTATTAAGGGCGTATGGTGGATGCCTTGGCATTAGAAGACGATGAAGGACGCGACAAACAGCGATATTGCTTCGGGGAGTTGTAAGTAAACTTTGATCCGGAGATCTCCGAATGAGGAAACTCACCCATTAGGGTATCATAAAGTGAATACATAGCTTTATTGAAGTCAACCCCGTGAACTGAAACATCTTAGTAACGGGAGGAAAAGAAAGAAAAATCGATTGCCTGAGTAGTGGCGAGCGAAACGGCAACAGCCCAAACCAGTCTTAGGACTGGGGTTGTAGGACACTAATATACGGAGTTACCAAGTTTTATGATAGCAGAACACTTTGGAAAGAGTGACCATAGGAAGTGATAGTCTTGTATGCGAAATCATGAAACCTCTATAGTGTATCCTGAGTACGGCGGGACACGAGAAATCTTGTCGGAATCTGTGGGGACCATCCCATAAGGCTAAATACTCTCTAATGACCGATAGTGAACAAGTACCGTGAGGGAAAGGTGAAAAGAACCCCGGGAGGGGAGTGAAATAGAGAATCTGAAACCATATGCTTACAAAAAGTTCGAGCCCATTAACGGGTGAGAGCGTGCCTTTTGCAGAATGAGCCGGCGAGTTATGGTATTGTGCAAGGTTAAGTGGAAAACACGGAGCCGAAGCGAAAGCGAGTCTTAATAGGGCGATTTAGTACAATGCTGTAGACCCGAAACCGAGTGATCTAGCCATGAGCAGGCTGAAGTAAGGGTGAAACCTTATGGAGGGCCGAACCAGGACACGTTGTAAAGTGCTTGGATGACTTGTGGCTAGCGGTGAAATTCCAATCGAACTCGGATATAGCTGGTTCTCCCCGAAATAGGTTTAGGCCTAGCCTTGAATTATTTCATCCTGGAGGTAGAGCACTGAATGTGGAATGGCCGCGTCTAGCGGTACTGACTGCAATCAACCTCCGAATGCCAGGAATTGTAGATTCAGGAGTCAGTGTATGAGGTGATAACGTCCATACGCGAGAGGAAAACAATCCAGACCATCAACTAAGGTCCCTAAATATATGTTAAGTGGGAAAGGATGTGGAGACGCACGAACAGCTAGGAGGTTGGCTTAGAAGCAGCCATCCTTTAAAGAGTGCGTAATAGCTCACTAGTCGAGTATCTCTGCGCCGAAAATGTACCGGGGCTAAACATATTACCGAAGTTATGGATTTATAATTTATTATAAATGGTAGGGGAGCGTTCTAAGGGCGCTGAAGGTAGATCGTGAGGACTACTGGAGCGCTTAGAAGTGAGAATGCCGGTGTGAGTAACGTAAGGTAGGTGAGAATCCTACCCACCGATTGACCAAGGTTTCCAGGGTAAAGTTCGTCTTCCCTGGGTTAGTCAGGACCTAAGGCGAGGCTGAAAAGCGTAGTCGATGGACAACAGGTTTATATTCCTGTACTGCTTATAGGACTGATGGAGTGACGGAGAAAGCTAGGAAGAGCCAGTTATTGGATTCTGGTCTAAGCGTTTAGGTTGATGCACAGGAAAATCCGTGATATCGATAAGACTGAAGCGTGATGGCGACGTGGTCTACGGACCGCTAAGTCTTTTGAAGCTATGCTTCCAAGAAAAACTTCTAAAGATATGTTATAAGTACCCGTACCTAGAACCAACACAGGTGGTCAAGGAGAGAATCCTAAGGTGAGCGAGAGAACTATGGTTAAGGAACTCGGCAAAATTACCCCGTAACTTCGGAATAAGGGGAGGTTTCTTCGGAAACCCGCAGTGAATAGGTCCAGGCAACTGTTTACCAAAAACACAGGTCTCTGCTAAAGCGTAAGCTGATGTATAGGGGCTGACGCCTGCCCAGTGCTGGAAGGTTAAGATGATTTGTTAGGTGGACGAAAGTCGATAACACCGAAGCTTTGATTTGAAGCCCCAGTGAACGGCGGCGATAACTATAATCGTCCAAAGGTAGCGAAATTCCTTGTCAGGTAAGTTCTGACCCGCACGAAAGGCGTAATGATCTGGACGCTGTCTCAACCATAGACTCGGTGAAATCTTAATACCTGTGAAAATGCAGGTTACCCGCGACAGGACGGAAAGACCCC
>CAKOLL010000014.1 GCA_934096295.1 uncultured Bacilli bacterium | reverse complement strand
AGAGTTTTTAAGAGGATTTGGTATAACATGAGAGTTATATCAAATTTTTAATTTATAAAAACTGTCCGTAGCTAAGTTTGATAAATTAATAAAGAAGAGTCGAAATGACTCTTCTTTTCTTTATCTAAAGTAAATAAATATGAATATTGCTAGGGCTAGACAATAGATTGAAAATTTCCAAAGCTTTCCCTTTTTAACCCAGTTACTTAACCATTTATATGAGAAATAAGTAACTATTCCTGCTGCTACCATTCCTAATAAATATGGTACAAGTAATGTATTTAATTCTTGTGTATGAGCTAAATCGCTTATTCCTAAAAGCATTGTGGCTATACTCACTGGGAAATATAAAATAAATGTATATTTTAGCGCTGTATCTCTTTTTAAGTGACAAAGTAAGCAAGCCACTAAAACTGTTCCGCTTCTACTTATACCAGGAATTATTGTAATCATTTGAAATAATCCAATGATAATTGCATCTTTAATAGTTATTTCATAATCTCCTTTATCTCCTTTTATATTTCTTACTATAAATAGAGCAAGGGCTGTTATTAAAAATGCAAATGCTAAACCTTTTAATGAATATAAATTTTCTAATTTATCTTTAAATAAGAACCCTACAATTCCAACTGGTATTGTACTTATAACTACTAGCCAACAATACTTAAATTTTTCTTTAGTATTTTTTCTTTTATCTTTATTAAGTATATATATAAAGAATGAGGATACTAAATCTTTAATATCTTTCCAAAATATAATAAATATTGCTATGAACGAACCAAAGTTGGAAATTATTTCAAAGTTTAAACTGTTAAACATTGTTGTGTTAAATAAATTCTTAAATAAAAATATGTGTCCAGAACTTGATATTGGTAAAGGTTCTGTTAGCCCTTGGATAATTCCTAAAATTATATATGTTAATATGTTGTTCATAATGTATCTCCTTATTAAATTTTATTATTTAGCTTCATTTTTAATTACTTTAAATTCTTGACCAAAAGTTTCTACGGTTGCTGATTCAATAGTAATATTTTCTTTTAATTTACCAGTCATATCGTTTTCTATTTTTTCAGTATCTTCAATATTTTTTATTACATCCATTCCTTGTATAACTTTGCCAAATGCCGCATATTTATTATCTAAGGATTGACTTACCATTTCAGAATCTGCTAAAACGATGAAGAATTGAGAACCTGCACTATCTGGGTCACTTGTTCTTGCCATTGAAATAATACCTGTTGTGTGTTTTAAAGTATTTTTTGTATAACCATTTTCTCTAAATTCACCCGCAATTGTGTAACCTGGACCACCTGAACCATTACCTTCTGGATCTCCACCTTGTAAAACAAATCCTGGTACTAAACGATGGAGGGTATTGTTGTCATAAAATCCATCTTCTACTAGTGAAACAAAGTTTGCAACAGTATTCGGAGCATATTTTGGATACAATTCAATTTTAATTGTTCCATAATCCTTAATTTGCATTGTAACAATTGGATTATCGTATTCTTTTTTACCACATCCAGTTAATAATAAAATACTAACTATTATTAAAAATATTTTTTTCATATCATCACCATGATAATTTTAACATTTTTTAAATAATTAAACAAGGCTTACATATAATTAAACATGAGTATATTAAAAATATTATTAGGTTGTATCTTATTAAGTATAGGGTTATTTTTGGTAATAATTTATCTAAATTTATTTTATATTGGGTATACTTTTTTTGATTTTGTTTATTTTATTATTAGGAGTGGCATTATATTATTTTTTTTGAGTGGCATATATTTAATAATTAAAGGACGGGGATAATATGAATTACTACTATGATGTTGTGTTAAATTTTTTTGATACTAATGTATTTTTTTATGAGTGGGATAACTTAGATAATATAGAATATTATAAAAGAGTTCCGTTATTTCAAGTAAATAGTAAAACACTTAAAGATTTTATTAATAATAATGTTATTGTGGATAAAGTATTTTTGGATTCAATAAAAGATAAAGCAAAGAAAAAAGATGATTGCCCATCATATATTGCAATTTTTGCAGACCGTAATGGGTGTATTGCTTTAGAATTTGATGAAGAGGGAAATTCAATTGCTAGAAGCTTTTTAAAAACTGAAGATGATTTAAATATATGTGAAATTTTATATACTGTAGATTTATATAAAATAAATTATAGAACAAGAGATGTGGTTAGTTATAATAATAATTTAAGGGTTGAGGAGAGAATTAGATTAATTATTAAGACTGAGGTAAATAGTTTATATAAAAAACAAGATTATGTTAAATTAAAATATTTGTTTATGGAATGGTTTGAAAAAAATCCTAAAGATAATGAAACAATGTATCAATCTATGATTAAAGAACTTGATAATAAAATTGGAGATAATGAAAAGAGAATATATGATTTAATAAAATTAAGTTATAATAAAGTATAATATACTAAATAATGGTAATAATAGTTGTAGAAAGGATGTATATATGAAAAAAATAGGTAAGTTATTAGCTGTAGTTGTAGTATTGTTGTCTTTGGTAGGTTGTGGATGCATGAAGAAGACTGCTAAAGGAGCTGTTCAAGATTATTTGAATCAATATAAGAATTTGAGTTCAAATGTAATTAGTGATATGGATACTGTTATAGATAATGAAAATTTAACAGATAATCAAAAAGAAAAGTATAGAGATATTTTGAAAAAACAATATCAAGATTTGAAATATGATATTGTTTCAGAAAAGTATGATGGAGATAATGCTACAGTTGAGGTAAAAATTAAGGTTTATGATTTATATAAAGTTCAAAAAGATGCTAATGATTATTTAACCACTAGTGGTGATGAATTCAAACAAAATGGTGTGTTTAGTAATGATTTATTTATGGATTATAAATTAGATAAAATGAAGAAAACTACAGATACAGTTGAATATAATATTACATTTAATGTAACTAAAGATGATAAAGGTAATTATAAAGTAACTGATTTAAGTAATGCAGATTTAGAAAAAATACATGGCGTTTATAATTATGATAACGATTAAGCAAAATAAAAATTACTAGGTGTTAGTAATTTTTATTTTGTGGTAAATTCAGAGTTGTTTTTGTCAACTATTCCAAATGAGACATCTAAATTTAATTTGTTTTTTAAAATATCTATAAGTTCATTTTGTAATTCTTTTATTTTATCTATATTTTCTGTAAATCCATCAATAGGAATAAATAGATTAGTAGATTTTTCAGTTACTTTAGAATTTTCTCCTTGTCTCCATGTCCATCTTCTAGTTTTAACATCAGTGTTTGATGCATAGATTATTTCTCCTTCTTCTGGATGTTCAATTTCAGTGCTTTCAAAAGGAATGAATACATCATTCTTAGTTGCTTCTCTAATTTCTATATTGCCATCAATAAAGTTATCTATGTCATGCACACCTAGAGGTAACTCATATTTTAATGATAGTGCATTTCCTAAATCCACGATTGGATTTATACTGGGAATATCTTTTCCTTTGGAAATTCTAGTCATTAATGCTTCAATAGAACACATAAACTTATTTGGATTAATTCCTAATTTTGTGAATGCATCTCGATAGGGAAGAATCCAAGCTTCTTCTTTAATTTTAACATCTTTGAATTTTTCTTTAGAACTTTCTAGATTTTTAGTAAATCGCTCATTTATAAAGTCATAGTTTTTAGTATTATCAAAGTTTTTTACTACCACAACACCAAAAACTACATTTGGAACTTTTTCAAAAAAACTATCTTGTACTTTAAATTTCATTTTCATTCCTCCTTAGAATGAAATTATTTTACCGCTTTTTATTCATTGTTTAAAGACTTTTTTGATAATTTTTTTTCTTGGGCTAGGGGTAGTTCATAACCATAGTGATGAGCAATTGTTATTGAATCTTCTATTTTTTCTATTAAAGGTTTATCACTATTTTCAATATGTTCAAAATCTTTTTGAATTTGGAGTTTTAATTTTTCATCAGTAATTGAGTTGAAAAGTGGTATTAGTTCAATGGCAGTTGTATTTTCAGGGTAAAAGTCTAGGGTTGTTAATCTTTTTAAGCATTTATATATATTGAAGAAATAATAATTGCCATTAAATATTTTAATCTCATGTTCTTTTATAAATTTTTCTAGCATAGTTATTATTTCTTTTTCTTTTTTTTCATCAACTTTGTCTAGGATGAAGCTGTCTAACACTAGTTTATAAATGTGCCTTGGTTTTATTAAGTGATTATTGTAAGCATATTTTGTTAATTTAAGTAAAGTATCAGACAAGAAGAATGATGCATATTTATGTATTTTGTAAATATTTACTTTATATATAAGTAAAGCGTTTATTAAATCTGTTTGTATAATAGGGTTGCAATTTGTAAATGTAGTTCCTAGTTTGTATGATAAGATTGTGTAAATTATTGTTAAGTCTAAATCTTCAGATGGAATGTTTAGAAAAAAGTTTTCTTCTAATAATAGCCATTTTCGGTCTGGATAATTACTTATTATGGCATTAAACATAATTAATTTGATGTCATCTTTTCTAATGGGAGTATACCCTTTGTTGACATAGTTTTGTAATTTAATTAAGTTAATTGTAAAGTTATTAAATGATCTTATGTCCGGCATGATATCTTCTCCTTGTAAAATTTTCTGATAAATTAAGTTTCGATAAATATAATAATATTTCTTGTACTATTTGTTTTGTTGTATTATTATTTTGGTCTATGGCAAGTAGATCCTCTTTTGTTTTAGTTATTAGTTCATTGTTTTTACTTTTTATTATATCTAATAATATGCTTAAAGTATTAAATGATTGTTTAGAAAATTGTAATTGTTTTGTGTTAGATAATTCCATATAAGATTGTATTTTTTTTAATATATTTAATAATGAATCTTCTGGAAATATAAAAACATAATAGGTTTTTTCTTGTATTTTGTATAATGACTTTATTAAAATGTTATAATTATCTTCGCTCATTTCAGGAGTTTCTAAGTTGCGGTCAAATATGATTTCTAAAAATTCATGGTAACTAAACGTTCTACTTTCTTTTACTATATTTATAATGCTTGAGTAAAGTGGTTCAGATAAAAGTAATTTTGTGTATTTAACGTAATTTAAAGGACTCTTTTTTAGTAGGGCGAGAATGCTTATTAATTCTCCGCAGTATTCGGGATCTTTAGATAAAAACTCAAGACCCATTTGTGCCGCGACGATAGTAAATATCATTTGTTCATCAATTGAATAAACATATTTAATGTTATTGGTGAAAACAGAACCAATTTCTTGCCAGTATTCTTGTGAAATGGATTTAATAGCCTTTTTAAATTCTTTGGTTAGTACAGGGTCAATAAGTTCAATGTATTCACTACTTAATATATCATTTTCTAATGTTCTTAAATAAGGATTAAAATATAATAACATAAAACCACCCGATACTTCTTGATAAATTTATTTTAACATGATTTAATTTTGATGTAAATTAAAATGTGGAACTTACTAGTAAAAATTTAAAAAGAAAAACATTTGATTTTGTGAGTTGAATATTGGTTATTTATGTAGATGCTTGTTCGGTTATTAATATCACAAGTAAACATTTATAATTTAACTAAAAAATATAAAAGTGTTTTCGGACATATAATAATGATTAATTTCATAATCTTTTATAGGGGATTCTAATGAAAAAAATATTACTATTAATTATGCTTTTAATACCATTTAAGGTTGTTGCTATGAGTGCATCAAGTATGGTAGCAGTTGATTTAGATAATGATTATGTTTATTTTGATGCAAATAAAGATGACAGAAGACTAATTGCAAGTATTACAAAAATAATGACTGCAATAGTTACAATAGAAAATATTGATATTGATAAAGAGATAACTGTTGGTGAAGAAGTCTTAAAAGCATATGGTAGTGCTATATATATTAATGTTGGGGAAAAAATAACAATTAAGGATTTATTATATGGTCTTATCATGCGAAGTGGTAATGATGCAGCGGTTGTTTTAGCTAAAAATGTTGCAGGTTCTATGGAAGGGTTTGCTCACCTTATGAATGAACTGGCAAGTAATATTGGAATGAAAAATAGTAATTTTGTAAATGCTCATGGACTTGAAGAAAATGATGGTAGTGCAAATTATTCTACGGCTTATGATATGGCTTTAATTACAAAGTATGCTATGAATAATAAATCTTTTAGAGAAATATTTGGTACTAAAAAGTATGTTGCTAAGTCAAGTGATAAAACTTATAGTTGGACAAATAAAAATAAGTTATTGCATAGTGAAGATTATATTACCGGAGGTAAAACTGGGTTTACTGAAAAAGCAAGAAGAACACTGGTAACAACTGCATCTAGAAATAATATAAATGTTGTGGTAGTAACATTAAATGATGGAAATGACTTTTTAGATCATAAAAATATGTATGAAGAAATATTTAGAAATTATGAAGCAATTAAAGTACTTGGTAAAGATAATATAAAGATAAAAGATGAGAAAGTTTATAAAAATGATACATTGTATTTAGATGAAGATGTTTATGTAAGTGTAAGAAATAAAAATAAAGATAAAATAGATGTAAATTATGAATTGTTTGATGAAGAAAAATATTCTTCTGGAGATGTAGTGGGGTATGTAAGTGTCAGTTTAAATGGCAAAGTTATTAGAAAAGAAAATATTTATGTTAAAAAAGAAGAGGCTGTTAAAGAACATGTTAGTTGGTGGACAAAATTTTTGAGGTGGTTAGGATGGTAAGTTATATTTGGTTTTTTTTAATAATTATTGGTATTGTTTATTCTTTTTTAACTGGTAATGTTACAAATATAAATGAGAGTATTTTAACTAATGGAACAGAGGCTTTAGAACTTATGTTATCTATATTTCCTGTTATAGTTTTATGGAGTGGCATTATGAAAATTGCTGAAGATGCTGGGTTACTTGTTAAGTTTGCAAAGTTCTTAGAACCTATTTTATCAAAACTTTTTCCAAGTGTTCCTAAGGATAATCCTGCTTTAGGTTATATTGCTTCAAATATTGCTGCCAATATGATGGGACTTGGAAGTGCTGCAACACCATTTGGATTAAAAGCAATGAGTGAACTTCAAAAAATAAATGATAAAAAAGATACTGCTAGTGTGCCAATGATTACATTTTTAGTTTTAAATACAGCCGGAGTAACTATTGTACCTACGACTGTATTAGCTTTAAGAATATCATATGGGTCAGTTAATCCTTCAGAAATAATTGTGCCTGGTGCTATTGCAACATTTTGTTCATGTATCGGAGCTGTGTTAATAGATTATTTTATAAGAAAGCGAGGTAAAAATTGAATACTTTATCTAAGATAGTTATACCTCTTTTTGTCTTTTTTGTTGTTTTTTATGGTTTTATAAAAAAAGTAAATTTATATGATTCTTTTTTAGAAGGGGCTAAAGAAGGTTTACAAATATCTGTTAATATATTTCCAAATGTTTTAGCGATGGTTTTTGCAATAAATATTTTTCTTGATAGTAATTTTGTTTATGAAATATTAAGAGTTTTTGAAGGATTTTTAATGAAATTTAATATTCCTTTGGATATTCTACCAATGGCTATTTTAAGACCAATTTCAGGTACTGCAACTCTAGCTATAATGAATGATATATTTATGAATTATGGACCTGACTCTTATGCGGGAAGACTTGCCAGTGTTCTTCAAGGGTGCACTGATACTACAATTTATGTTTTAGCTTTGTATTTTGGCTCGATTGGAGTAAAAAAAATAAGATATTCTTTGGTAGTAGGTTTAATTGCAGACTTAATCGGTATTACAATTGCCTTTATTTTAACCGCGATATTTTTCTAATATTGTTTTAATTTATTTAAAATCATGTTATAATTTACTTGAAGGAGACCTATATGGAAAGATTACAAAAAGTTATAGCATCATATGGTTATGCATCAAGAAGAAAAGCAGAAGATTTAATTAGACATGGTAAAGTGTTAGTAAATGGTAAAGTAATAACTGAACTTGGTACTAAAGTAGAAGCAAATGATATAATAAGTATTGATGGTGTTATTATAAATAAGGATGTAAAACATGAATATTATTTACTTAATAAACCTAGACAAGTAATAAGTAGTGTGGAAGATAAATTGGGAAGAATAACAGTTAGGGATTTAATAAATACTGAAGCTAGAATATATCCGGTTGGAAGACTGGATTACGATACAACTGGTTTAATTATTTTAACTAATGATGGAGATTTTGCTAATATGTTAATGCATCCGAGTTATGAAATAGAAAAAACATATGTTGCTAAAATTAATAAGATTCTTGATAAAGATGATATAAATAAATTGAAAAAAGGTATTGTTATTGATAATAGAAAAATTGATATAAAGAGATTTAAAGTAAGAAAAAAAGATGTAGAAAAGAATACTTCAATTGTGGAACTTACAATTGTAGAAGGAAGAAATCATATTGTTAAAAAAATATTTGAAAGTATGAGAATTGATGTTATTAAGTTAAGTAGAGTAAGTTATGCATTTTTAACTTTAGATGGGCTTAAATCTGGTGAATATAGGAAGCTTAGTATTAAAGAAATAAAAAAATTATATGCATTAAAAAAATGTTAAGTTTGGATACTTAGCATTTTAATTTTCTTCTTTTATTTCGATGGCTGCAGTTGGACAAGAGTTTATAGCATTTTCTAAATCCGAGCTATCCAAATTATCACTGTTTGTAGCTTGTGATAAACCATCAACTATTTCAAAATGTTCTGGGTCAATAGCGGCACACATTCCACATCCAATGCAATTTTCATTAACATTTAATTTATTCATTATTTCCTCCTTATTTTATTATAGAGGATAGATTATAAAAAATCAATTATTTATGCTTTAAAAAAATACTTAAATATGTTATTATGAGTATAGAGGTTTTGAAGATGGAAACAAGAATTGATAAATTTAATGAATCTACAAGTATGTCAAGGGTTGCAAAGAATAGTAGTTTATATAAAGAAATAAATGATAGCGAACTTGATAATTTTAATGTGCGTAGTAATGCCACAGTTATTGGTAATCAAGAAAAAGAAATAGATGTTGAACAAATTAAGAAAATTCTTGATAAAAGATATAATAGTGCTCCGCGAAGAAGAAGTATTAGAATTGAACCTCAAGAACAAGTAAGTAGATTAGATAATGATGATACAAAAGAGTATGATCTTACTAAAGTTTTAGAAAAAGCTAAAGATGAAAAAGTAGAAACATATGAAGAAAATAGAGCTAAAAAGTTAAGAAATACGCAATATGATATATTAAATAATTTAAATTTGGAAGCAAAGGAAGAAAAAATTAAAGAAGAAAAGAAAATAGATCCAGAAGAAAATTTAATGAATTTAATAAATACAATTACAATTAATGAAGCTAAAAAACAAGAAAGTAAGAAGGTTGATGTTGATCCTTTAGATATATTAACAGATTTAAAGGGAGAAGATGATACACAAGTTTATGATAGTATCACAACAGTAACAAATATTACGGAAATAAAAGAAAAAGAGAAAGAAAAAATAGAAAGTAATAAAGATAAAGAAATTGATAATTCTTTTTATACAGAAAATTTGTTTAAGAAAAAAGATTTTGAAGAAGATAGTAAAGATTTTATTGATGACGAAAAGTTGGGAATAGGAATAAAAATATTAATTGCTTTAGTAATAATAGTGTTTGTAGTGGGATTAGTTTTATTTATAAAATCTGTTATATAATCATATTATTTAATATGAAAAGGTTTAAAAAAAGGAAAAATAGTAAAATATTAAAGTTTTATTTGGGGATAGTAGCTTTGATATTTTTTTTTACAACTCTATTTTTTAATTTATATAGTAAAGTTGCTAGTAATAATTTAGTGGATGTTTCATTTATTAAATTAAATGAGTTTATGGAAAGTTTCTTAAGTAATAATATTAATTATGATTTATTAAAAGATGATGTTATGAAGGATATTATTGTGATTAATAAAAATAAAGATGGGGAAATATTATATGTTTCATATGATATGGATCAAGCTTATTTTGCTTTGGAGGTTGTTACTCAAGAACTTGAAAGTGCAATAAATGAATTAGAAAATGGTGTTAATAATACCAAAAGTAAAAATATTGTAAATGGTAAAAAAGGTATTGCTTTAAAAATGCCAATGTTTGTAAATAGTGGTAATATGTTTTTATCTAATTTGGGGCCTAATGTTTATGTACCTATTAATTTTGTTGGGTCTGTTTTAACTAATATAAAAACTAAAATTACTGATTATGGCATTAATAATGCTTTAGTGGAAATATACGTAACTGTAGTGCTTCAAACTGATTTAATAAGTCCGGTGGTGGAAAAGAAAAGTAAAATTGATTATGATGTGTTAGTAGCGTCAACTGTTGTAAATGGTAGAGTTCCCGATGTTTATGGAGGGTTAATTCAGAGTAAAAGTGGTGGATTATCTATTCCCATTGAATAATTTTTGTGTTATAATTTATTATAGGGTGAAGAATAGTGGATAAGGTGTTTGTTAATAATGCATTTACTAAAGCTTGTGATGACTATTTAAAAAGTTGTGATAATATACAGGGAGTTATGTATAACTCTTTCTTAGTAGTGGTTGTTAGAATGCTTGTAGCTATTTATAGTGAACTTGATATTATTAATCCAAAAGTTATGGATGATGAAGATTTGTTGAAAGCAAATTTAAGTAAATTTGGATATAGTAAAACGGATGTTGAGGTTTTTTTATCAAATATTCAATTGTTTATGGATTTTGAACTAGAAAATGATAAAAGAAAAATTAAGAAAAAGAATCCTTATTTTATAATAATTCAAAAAGAATTAGTAGATATGTTGATAAAGAAAAAATTGAATTTTTATTTAACTGAAGCTGAGGTAAGAGAATTTTATGATTTGTTGTATACACCATATTCAAAAAATCCTTTAAGAGTATCATATAATTTTTTACAAGCTAGTGATGTAAATGAGATAGATAAGTATTTTAAAATACAGATGAAAAATAATGTTAAAGTAATATTGCCTAAAGAAAAACATTTACTTAATGCTAAAGCTTATGAAATATTAAATTATAGTTTTGATAATATTAGAAATTTAGAAAGTAGTGAGGTTGATAAAATTAATTCACAAGTATATGATTATTTTAAAATTAGAGAAAATGCAATTAATAAAGAGTATTTATTAGAAAAGGCAATTGAAGCTATAGAAAGAGAAAATAATAAAGTTACTAGTGGTAATGGATATGTTGATATATTATTAGTGCTTAGTGTTATTTGTACAGTATTGATGTTACTTGGAATAGTATTATTTATTTTAGTGTAGGAGGGTTTATGGAAATAAAGATTGATAATAAAACTTATGAGGTTGTAAAAAATGTTAAAGATGCATTAAATATTGAAGATTTAGAGGGTAAGATTACAGATTATTATGATGGTTTTGATTACATTTTAGGGGATTATGCATATGGTAAGGTAAGGCTTAAAGGATTTAATGATAAAAATAATAAAAATTTTAAGCCAGTGAATGATATAAGTAAAGTTGATGAATATATAGAAAATTGTTGTGCATATGGTTGTAAATATTTTATATTGAAAATTAAAAAATAATTTGTTATAATTTAAGAAGAATAAAAGAAGGGATTGATAATATGGAAAAATTAAAGATAAATACAATGTCTGGTAGTATGTTGGAAAAACCTGTTGTTACTGCATTTAAAAGCAATGGTGGAGAATATGTTGTACTTGATAATGAAATGAATGGCACTATGGGATTACCAATTATTTTAGTTTCAAAATTGGTTAATAATGCTTTAACACTTATTCCTGATAGTGAATGGAATGCTGTTAAAGAAGCTTTAAGATTAATTATTTCTGGTAATCAAGTGGATTATATTGTTTTAGGAGATGCAATTAATGCTGAAGATGTGTTCTTTAAACAACTTACACTTCCAGTTGCATCATTTGAAGCTTTAAAAAATAGTTATAAGCCAGTTAGTAATAATGGTGGAAATTCAGTTGAATCGCAAATTGTAGAACCACAAGTTCAAGTTGCTCCTCAACAAGTTGTGGAAAATGTTATGACAGAACCTCAAGTGATGTCAAGTGTTAATCCAGGAACTGTTGGAACACCAGTTATGGAAAGTCAAGTTGCTAGTCCAGTTGAAATGGCAAATCCAATGCCTAATGTTAATGTTGTACCTGAAGCTCCAATTATGCCAAGTGCACCAGTTCAAAGTCAAAGTGTTGCAGAAGTGGAACCATATACTGAGCCAATAGCTCCGATGCCTAGTGTTGAACCTATTCCAGAAGAACATGATGATGTACCAGTTGATTTTACAGCTGATAAAGAAGCTTTTTTAAAAGCTTGTGAAAATATGTTTGATGCATTGGTTGCTAAATTTAATAATAAATAAAATAAAGTAAATAGACATAAAAGTCTATTTCTTTTAATATTATGTAATATGAAAGAAACATTGGAATATTACTATAATTTAGATATAGATAATTTGGAAGAACTTGATGGAAAATATCATATAAAACAAGAAAATCAAGATTTCTTTTTTGTGTTTTATAATAGAGGACTTGAGGAGTTAGATGACATAATAGGTGTATGTAATGAAATGTTTCTTAAAGGAATAAATGTTCATGAAATAATTAGAAATAGAAATAATACTTTTTTAACTAAAGTAAATGAATATAATTATATTCTTTTTAAAGTAAATAATTTGAGTGAAGAATATGATATTTTTGATATGGTTAATATTAGTAATAAGTTAGTTTTAAATAATAATAAATCAAGTTTATATAGAAATAATTGGGGAAGTTTGTGGAGTGATAAAATAGATTTTTTTGAATATCAAGTAAGAGAGCTTGGAATAGAGAAAAGCGTTGTTAAAAGTTCGTTTAGTTATTATGTAGGATTAGCTGAAAATGCAATTAGTTACGTTAATAATGCAATATTAAAATATGGTGGAGTTAGTAGTGGAAGAATTGTTTTATCTCATAGAAGAGTCTTTTATCCGAATTATAAGTTAAATTATATGAATCCTTTGTCATTTGTTTTTGATCTTGAGGTTAGAGATGTTGCAGAGTATTTAAAATCAATGTTTTTTAAACAAGACGTAGAATATTGTTTAGATGAATTGAAAAGCTACTTAAGTATCAGAAAATTAAATGTTTATGAATATCATATGTTTTATGCAAGATTATTATATCCTTCATATTATTTTGATATTTATGATTCAGTTATGAATAAAAATGTAAGTGAGGAAGAATTGGTTAAAATAGTAAAACGTAGTAATGATTATGAATATTTCTTAAAAAAAACATATTTAGAAATGTCTAAATATGTAAGGTTAGATAAAATTGATTGGCTTATAGAGGGACATTAATTACTCCTTCAAGTTCTGGTATTTGAGCTTGGAAGAAACTTAAAACACCGTCATTTAATGTGTTGTCTTGAAACATGCAAGATTGACATGCTCCGGTTAGTCGTACATAAAGATAGTTGTCTTCATATTTTATAAATTCTATGTCTCCGCCATCCATGTTTAAATATGGTCTTAATTCATCTATCATATTTTTTATTTTATCTATCAATTCTTCTTTATTCATATTGGTCACCTAGAAATATTATAAGCTTAAATAGTTGTTAAGTCTAGTGTTTTTTGTTATACTAAGAATATGAGAAGGTGTTGTATGCTGAATGTTGGAGATATTGTTCTTGCTAAAGTAACTGGAATATCTGATTTTGGATTTTTTATTAGTATTGGTGAGTTTACAGGGTTATGCCATATATCAGAGATATCTAATAATTTTGTAGATGATATAAAAAAGTTTGTTTCAGTAGGGGATGAAATATATGTTTTAATTTTAGATATAGATGAAGAAAGTAAGAAAGTTAAAGTATCAATTAAAGATATTTATTATCTTAGTCATGATGATGAAAATAGAATAGTTGAAACTAGAAAAGGTTTTTTGCCTTTAAAAGAAATGTTACCTGTGTGGATAAAAGAAAAAATGAGAGAATATGAAAATGAAAAGAAATAATAACTAACTATTTTTATAAATGTTAAAATAAAAATTGATAGAAATGTCAAAGTTAAAAGTTGATAGTTTCTACCAGTTTTTTGTTTATTTGATATACTTATGTTATCTCATAATAGATATGGAGTTGATATGAGTATAACAAAAAAAGAGACATATTTCTATAATTCAAGTTGTATCAATTTTATAAGGTTTTAACTTTGATATTTTTGGTTAAAAATTTTTATTCAACAAAAAAACCATGAAAGCCTTATGTTTTCAGGGTTTTATAAATTTCTCAATGGCGCCCGATGTAGGACTCGGACCTACGACCTAACGGTTAACAGCCGTGCGCTCTACCGACTGAGCTAATCGGGCGTTTAAAAGCCTATCACAGGCTTGTTTTGATTTTCATGGTGGCTCCAGCGGGAATTGAACCAGCGACACAAGGATTTTCAGTCCTCTGCTCTACCGACTGAGCTATGGAGCCATAATGGCGGTTCGTACGGGATTTGAACCCGTGATCTCTTGCGTGACAGGCAAGCGTGATAGGCCTCTACACTAACGAACCATGGTTGCGGGAGAAGGATTTGAACCTACGACCTTCGGGTTATGAGCCCGACGAGCTACCAGACTGCTACCATCCCGCGATAACTAATATTTTTTAAATTGGCGGAGGAAAAGGGATTCGAACCCCTGCGCCGCTTTCACGACCTGTCGGTTTTCAAGACCGATCCCTTCAACCGGACTTGGGTATTCCTCCATGCATTTTTTCTGAATGCATTTTGATTATAACAAATTAAAACCCACGTTGTCAACTATATTTTATGAAAAAATTAAAGAAATTTTACAAAAGTACTTGAAATTGATAAATTTTTATATTATACTTAAGTAGTCTTATTCATTAAGACAGTGCCTTGCCCAAGTGGCGGAATAGGTAGACGCACAGGACTTAGGGCCTCTTACTAAATATTTGGAAGGCCTTGAGCACTAATCTGAGAAATCGATTATGTGAATTTGCTCAAATTCGGGGAAACCTTACAGATAACGCTGATGGCAATCCCGAGCCAAGATTTGCGAGGGGGATTTTGAAATTAAAATATTCTAAAAGTGAAATTACTAATGTTGTTAATAATTCTAGAAGTAAACGAGAATGCTTGTTGAAATTAGGCTTAACTCCATATGGCGGTAATTACCGAGTGCTTGATAAATATATTAATTTATATCAAGTTGATACTAATCACTTTTTAGGTCAAGGTTAGAATGTTAATCATTCTCCTGCAGCTATAAGACCTATTGAAAAATATTTTAATAATGAAATTCCTATAACAAGTTATAAACTTAAATGCAGATTAATTAAGGAAAAAATGAAACCTTTAAAATGTGAAGTTTGTGGCTTAGAAAGATGGAATGGTGTTAATATTCCTTTGGAGTTACATCATGTAAATGGAAATAACAAAGATAATTCGTTTGATAATTTAAAATTGTTATGTCCTAATTGTCATGCATTGACAGATAATTATAGAAATCGCAAATAAGGTGTAGAGACTTGACGGGCAATACCTAAGTCACATTGATAAGGTAAAGAGAAAGTCCAGACTACAAACAAATTATGTTTGGTAACGAAAGTTATAGTGGTACGAAAATCCTGCGGGTGTTAAAGCCCGTGCCGGTTCAAGTCCGGCCTTGGGCACCAATTTGATAATTACTCGAGTTTTTTGCTCGAGTTTTTATATTTGTGTTTTTTTCTTTTCATATTTATGGTAATATAATTACAAGGTGAAAATATGAAATTAGAAAAATTAAGAGAATATCAAAAAGAAATATTTGATTTACAGCATTGTATTAATATAATTGGGTGGGATTTGAGAATATCGACACCTAGGGATGAAAAAGATGAGGTTGTTAATCTTATTGGTAGTTTAAAAGATAAATTGTTTAAATTACAAATAAATAAAGATTATGAATTCTTGTTAAAAGATGCAATAGAAAGTGATGAATTTAAAAATTTATCTTTAAGTGAACAACGATATGTCAATAATTTGTTAACAAATTATTATAAAAGAATTGATGTTCCAAATGATTTTTATATTGAATATACGGAATATGTACATAAAAGTACGATAGCATGGGAAGAAGCAAAAAAGAATAATGATTATAATGCTTTTAAACCATATTTAGAGAAAGTAATTGAATTAACTAAAAAATATTATAGTTATATAAGTTCTAATAAAGATTTATATGATGTTATGTTAAATGAATATGAAGATGGATTAACAAGTGATATAATTGATAAATTGTTTAGTGAGTTAAAAGTAAAAATTTTACCGATAATACCTAAAGAAAGTGGAACATCAAGGTATATTAAGATGAATGCTAGTGAAAATGATATATTAAAATGTGCTGAGTTTTTGTTAAATTATATAGGGTTTGATATGAACAAGGGAAAACTAGGGTTTTATCCACATGGGTTTACTGAAAAAATTGGTAATAATGATGTTAGAATAGCATTTAAAAAAACTGATAATGCTTTAGATTTTGTGAGCACAGTAATACATGAAGGTGGGCATGGAATCTTAGAACAAAATGTAAATAGCAATTTAACTAAATATGAATGTATAACTTGTGATGGAATAAATGCTTTACATGAAAGTCAATCGAGATTTTTTGAAAATATGCTCGGAAGAAATATTAATTTTTGGATTCCAATTTATGATAAAGTTAAAGAAATGTTAGGATTAGATGTTGATATAAATGAATTTGTTAAGGGGTTAAATAGTCCAGTTGCAAGTTTAGTTAGAACTGAAGCTGATGAACTAACATATTGTATGCATATAATTTTAAGATATGAAATTGAAAGAGATTTATTTAGTGGAAAAATAACTGTTGATGATTTACCTAACGTTTGGAATCAAAAGATGAAAGAATATTTAGGTGTTGAAGTCATAAACGATAGAGATGGAGTTATGCAAGATGTTCACTGGGCTGAAGGAGATTTTGGATATTTTCCATCATACTTAATTGGATCTATTTTTGATGGAATATTTTTAGAAATAATTGAAGATAATTTGGGAAATATAGATGAATTATTGAAAAGTGGAAGAATAAAAGTAATAACTAATTATTTAATTGATAATGTATATGTAAATGGTGCAGCTTTTACGGGTAGAGAAGTTTTGGAAAAACTGGGTAAAAGTAATTTGAGTGTAGAGCCTTTGGTGAATTATTTTTATAAGAAATATGGAAATGGGAATTACTAACAATATATTGTTAGTAATCTTTTTGTATGGTATAATTTTGATGTGAGAAGTATGAAAAGTCGCGAGAATATTTATTATCTATTTTGGATATTTATTATTGGATGTATTGTTGGTTGGTGTGTTGAAGGCATTTTCTCATTAATTAAGTGGAAAGAATTTATTAATCATTCTGCAGTTGTTATTGGACCTTTTAATGCTGCATATGGACTTGGAGCTTTAGTGTTAAGTGCACTTTTATTTAAATTTAAGGATGATAAGAATTGGAAAATATTTTTGATTGGTTTTATTGGAGGATCAATTTTAGAGTATACAATGAGTTTAGGTATGGAATTAGTGTTAGGATTTACTGCTTGGGATTATTCAAGAAAGCCCTTTAATATAAATGGTAGAATTTGTGTTAGATATTCGTTGTTCTGGGGAGTTTTAGGTATTATTTGGATTAAATACATTTACCCATGGATAATAAAATTTATAGATAAAATAGATTATAATGTTGGTAAAAAAATAGCAATCTGGTTAAGTGTATTTTTAGTATTTGATGGAATACTTACTGGTGTAGCAATTAATAGAGCTAGAAATAAAGAAAAAAGGATTGAAGCAAAATATAAATATGAGGAAGTTCTAGATAAAACATTTAATAAAGAATATTTGAAAAATATGTATAATGATAGTTGGAGTGATTAGATGAAGATTGTTGTATTTACGTGTAGTACAGGTGGTGGACATAATAGTTGTGCCAAATATATTGCTGATGAATTTAATAAAGTTGGAATAGAATGCGATGTAAAAGATTATATGGAATTAGCTGGAGAAAAAGCTAGTAAAAGAGCTGAAAAACTTTATTTAGATTCTACGAAAGGGAAAGGAAATATATTTAAAACAGTTTATAAATTGGGGGAATTTTATAATAAAACGGGAATAAAAAGTCCAGTTTATGGTTTTAATAAGTTAGTTGTAAAAAAATTAGATGAATTTTTAGTTAGTAATGGTTATGATTTAGCTATTGGTACTCATGTGTTTCCTTGTTTAGCTTTAACTGCTTTAAAGAAAAAGAAAGATATAAAATTTATTAATGTTGCTACGGATTATGAATGTATTCCTTTTTGGAATGAAACTAATCCAGATTTATTTGTTATTCCAAGTGAACAACTTATACCAAAATTTGTAGAAAAAGGTATAAGAGAAAATGTGTTGTTACCTATAGGAATACCTGTTGCATCTAATTTTTTGGATGTTAATGAAGATATTGATGTGCCTCATGATAAAAAAAGAGTATTATTAACTTCTGGAAGCATGGGTTTTGGGGAAATGAAAGAATGTGTGCATGCATTACTTAATAATGTTGATTGTTATTTAATTGTAGTTTGTGGAAGCAATGCAGAATTAAAAAATGAACTTGATAAAATTAATAATGACAATTTATATGTATTAGGATTTATTAATAATATGAATCAATATATGAAAAATAGCGATGTTATTATTGCTAAACCCGGCGGTCTTACATCAACTGAAATAACTATGATGAGAAAACCATTTGTTATAATGATGCCTATTCCTGGAGTAGAAAACTATAACGCTAGATTTTTTTGTGAGAATGGTATGGGGCTAAATGCAAATAGTGTTGATGAAGTTGTATTAAATACAAAAAGATTATTAGAAGATAAAATTTTAAAAGAAAATATGATTGAAAATCAAAGGAAATATATAAATGATAAATCTGCAAGTGATTTAGTTCAATATGTAAAAAAATGGATGTGATAAATAATGGATGAAATATTAAATGAGTTAGGTTTACCAAATGAAATTGGTTTTGAAATATCTAAAAATACAATTAAATCCTTATTAACTTCGGAAGGGTATGCTAGTTTAATAGAAATTGTTAAAAGTAAATTTAATAAAGCCACAGCTAATATTGGTCTTGATGAATCTCTTAATTTGGCGATTCTAATGGATTTTACTATTAAATTTAAAGATGGACGAAAAAATATTGCTGTAGATGAGTTTTCTATTATTAAGTCTATTTATGAATATTTCAATAGTGAATATGTTTATCAAAATGATGTACATTTTGGCTTGCTTGATAATAATCAACATTTAAATGAAGAAATAAAAAAACTACAGGATTTTTTAAGAGAAAAAATTAAAGAACTTAGAAATGTTACTAATGTAAGTCAATTAAAAAATATTTCAGAATCGTTATATGATAGCTATATGATGGCATATAATGATAAAGTGGTTAATGGAAACTTTACCTTATTAGAATGGAATATTTTCTTTCAAAAAGAAATTAATTTAGATATTGAAAGATTTCAAAGATTAAAAACATGGATGGAAAGTTTTATTATAGAACTAACTAGTCCATTACCACTTTCTTTATTTTCTAATATTAATAAAGATAAAACTAAACTTTTTTTAGCAACTCAATTTTTATTCTTGGCAATATTATTAACTGAGCCTAATCGTAGTATTCTTATTAGAAATTCCATTGAATTAATTAATTCTATTGAAGATAAAAATGTTAATCTTACTGATATTTTTCTTTGGCAGTGTCCAAATTTAGAAAATGTTCAAAATTTGCAACGTGCAGAGTATAAAAAATTGGATTTGCAAATGCCTTTAGAATTTATTAATCTATATTTAAAACAAGATGATATTAAAAAGTCTGTTGATGTTTTGTTAAAGTATTCTAGTCATGATTTTAAAGATGATGATTTAAGTAATGTTTATAATAAATTAAATGATCTAATTCAAGGGGCTTTAAATGAAGCAACTAAAATTGGACTTAAAGATGTTAATTTAAATGACTTAAGACAGGATGCCTTAAAAGAATTGAGTGATGCTTTAGGTAATGATAAGAAACAATTGAAATTAAAATCTTATATTGATAGAATTGATATGTTTTTACATTATTTAAAACCTTATAAAGTTCAAGCAGGATCTGGCAAATTTAAAAATTTTCATGTGTTTTATTATGAAAATGGAATGGTGGTTTTGGATAAGCTTAATGGGGAATATGGCTCATTATATGTAATGCCGATTATGGTATATTTATCTATTTTAAAGAATGAAAATATAAAAAGTTTATATGAGGTTAGAAATATTTTGGGAGTAAGGTCTGTTAGTCATAAAAAGAATAATTGGCAAGATGAGGTTAAGACTTTAATTGATAGCCATATAATTACGATGGAGGAAATTGAGTTTTTAGAAAATGCTTCAGAGGTATCTTTACCTGTTAATGATGAACAATTGCAAAGTTTAAAAAAACAATATAAAGATAATTATTTTTTACAAACAGAAATTAAACAAAAAGAAATTGAAAGAAAAAGAAGATTTGAAGAAATAGATGAAGAAATAAAAAATGATAAAGCTTTAGAATGTAGTAAAGATTTATTGGATGATGAAGAAGAACAAATAATTGAAGAAGTTAATGAACCTGATGACTTTTTAGTAATTAATGATGCTTCAATTCAATCTAAGATAACAAGAAATCCGAAAGTGTCATTGTTTACTAAGTTAAGAACAAGAGATGAGCAAGGGGTGATGCATTGTGATTTATGTGGTGCATTTGCAAGTCTTGATACTAGAAATTTTGAAGCACATCATATAATACCTTTGGCAAATGGTGGTATTGACAATGTTTATAATACTGTTTGTTTATGTGGAAATTGTCATAATAGGATTCATAGTAAAGTTCCTCCGACAATGTTTGAGATAGGTCGGATGTTAGAAAAAGTTAGAGAAAGAGTTAAAAAAACAACTCCTTACTATTTACAAAAATTTGATAGATTGTTTAATCCTAATTATAATTTCTTGTATGGTAATACTGATAATTATGATGAAGAAATGAAATATTATGAAAATAATAAAGAAAGTGAAGATAGAAATTTTTTAGTAGAGTGGAATAGTAGAAAATAATTTTATTTTATATTTTAGTTTTTAATGGTATAATAATTAAGTAAGGTGATTTGAATGAATAATGAAAAGGTAAGTATGTTAGAAAGATATGGCGTTGATTTAACAACAAAAGAATATATAACAGATCCTGCGATTGCAAGAGATGAAGAGATAAAACAAATAATTTTGGCTTTGTTAACACCTGAAAAAAGTGCATTACTTGTTGGTAAACCAGGTATTGGTAAAACGGCGATAGTGGAAGGACTTGCTTATAGAATTCAAAAGGGATTAGTTCCTGATGCTTTGAAGAATTATTCGTTAATAAAAGTTAATATTACAAGTCTTATCGGGGAAACTATGAGTGAAGGACAAATTGAAAATAGAATTGATTTGTTAGTTCGAGAGTTAAATGATAGATTAAATACAATTATATTTATTGATGAAACTCATTTACTTGTCAATAAAGCTGGTGGTATGGACTTTGCTAATATGTTAAAAGCTGGATTAGATAGAGGACAAATTAAAATGATTGGTGCTACAACTACGGAAGAATATGAACAATATATTTTAAGAGATAGAGCTTTCTTACGTAGATTTCAAAAAATTGATGTTTTAGAAGCTGATAAACCTACGGTTGTAAAGATTTTAATGGGGACTTTACCTAAACTCGAATATCAAGTAGGTGTAAAGGTTAATTATCAACCTTTTGTAGTAGAAAAAATCATGTCTTTTATTGTTGACATGACTGATGAATATAAAAGAGTTTATGAAATTGCAAGTAGATATCCAGATATTTGCTTGACAATAGTTGCCAATGCTTTGACATTTGCTTTATATGATAATAGAAAAATTGTGTCAATAATAGATTTTTATAGGGCAATTAAAAATTCAAAAAATATATATGAAGATGTAAAGATTAAAGAAATAGCTAATTTTAAAGAAAAGTTTAAGGATTTATTTGAAGCAGAAGGAATAGATATAAATACATTAGACTAGTTGGAAGTAAAAAAATCTTTCCACGGGTCTTTTTTATTTGCTCTTTTTATTACGTTATCTATGGTTATTTCATTAGGTTTAATTTTATCGAGTTCATTCCAAGATATTGGCATTGATATCGGGGCACCTTTTCTTAGTCTAATTGAATATGGAGCAACAAAAGTTGCAGATTTTTGATTACGTAAATAATCTATAAATATTTTTCCTTTGCGATTTTCTTTTCTAATGTTGGTTGTAAAGAGTTCTGGATAAGTATTTTCTAGTATATTTGCTATATCTTCTGATATTTTATAGAATTTTTTCCAAGTTAAGTTATTTTTAAAGGGAATACATACATGATATCCTTTGCCACCGCTAGTTTTTAAAAATGATTTCAAATTTAAATTATCTAAAACCTTTTTTAAATATTTTACTCCGAGTCTTAGTTTGTTAAGAGAAAGTTTTTCATCAGGGTCTAAATCAAATACCATTATATTAGGTCTATTTTTATTTGCTGCATTGCTACCCCAGATATGAAATTCATAGCTATTCATTTGAACCTCACTTAAAAGAGCAATTTCATCTAAAATATAGTAATAGTCTTTATCGTTGTTATTTTTAGTTGAGATATTTATTTTTTCTAAACATCCATTTTGGTTTTCTAGATGCTTTTTGAAAAACTTATTATTATTTATTCCTGATGGAGCTCGCATTACACTTATGATTCTATTTTCTAGATAAGGCATCATGTATGGTGCTATTTTTTTATAATAGTCAAATATATCTTTTTTTGTAATATTACCAATTATTCTTTTGGTGGGGTTGGTTAATAATATTTCTTTTTTATTTTCATTATCTTTAATTTCTTTCATGGTTCTGTTTGTTTTAATGCTTCTTTTATATTTTGTTATATCAATAAAATTTTCATAAAAGTCATGGTCTTTTATAAGTAACCAATTATTATCTTTAAAATGAGTAAGAGTCCACATACCTTTAAGTCTTTTGCCGTGAAGAATTATTTTTATTAGATTTTTTTCGTATTTTAATATTTCATAGTATCCTAAATCAAATAACATGACTGTTCCTGCGCCATATTCGCCTTTTGGAATAGCTCCTTCAAAAGTTTCATATGAAAGAGGATGATCTTCAACTTTAATGGCAAGTCTTTTATCTTTAGGGTTATATGATGGGCCTTTTGGTACTGCCCATGAGGACATGGAGCCGTTATATTCTAATCTAAAATCGTAATGATCTTTTCTAGCTATATGATGTTGTACACAAAATGTTAGTTTTTTATTTTTTTTAGATATTTTGCCTATTGGTTCACTTGTTATATTAAAATTTCTTTTGCTATTGTATTTAGTAAGTTTATTCATAATTTCACCATTATTATTTTGGTTTTATTTGCTTATTATATACAATGTATGTTATATTACTTTTAGGTGATAAAATGAAAGTATTAAGTTTAAAAGAACCTTATGCTAGTTTAATTAAAGATGGGTATAAATGCTATGAAACAAGAAGCTTTAAAACAAATTATCGTGGGGAATTATATATTCATGCTAGTTTGAGCAAATATTATAAAGATAATGAATTAAGTAAGTTAATTAATCCGATGTATGGTGAAATTATTTGTAAATGTTGGTTAGTAGATTGTATATATATGACTGATGAATTTATTGAAAACGTTAAGAAAAATAATGAAATGGAATATAAGTGTGGTATATATGAGGTTGGCCGTTATGCTTGGATTTTAGAGAGTGTTGAGGCCATTCAACCTATTAAAGCTAAGGGGAAACTGGGAATATGGAATTTTGAATATGAAAAAAACAAGTAGAAAAATACTTGCTTTTTAATTTCTTAATGGGGCACAATAAGGGAATCGAACCCTTGCATACCGGAGCCACAATCCGGCGTGTTAACCACTTCACCAATTGCACCATGTCTTTGCATAACTTATCTTATCAAATTTTTTTTATAAAAGCAATACCCTAAATGCAAAAAATATGTTATTATTATATTGTATGGAGATGATATAAGTGAATGATGTGACAAAAGTATTATGTGAACGAAGAAGCATTAGAAAGTTTAAACAAGATCAAATACCTAGTGATATATTAAATGAAATATTGAAATGTGGTACTTTTGCTCCGTCTGGTAAAAATATGCAAAGTGCTAAAATAGTTGTAGTGCAAAGTAAGGACCTTATTTCTGAAATAGCAAAAGTAAATGGTAGTTTTGTAAATAAACCAGGATTAAATCCATTTTATGATGCTCCGACATTAGTAATTGTTTTTGCAGATAAAAATGTAAGTACTTATAAAGAAGATGGTAGTGCAGTAATTTCTAATATTATAAATGCTGCATTTAGCTTAGGTGTTGATAGTTGTTGGGTTCATCGTGCTTATGAAACTTTTCAAACTGACTTTGGAAAAAAATTAATGGAAAAATGGGGATTAAGTGATGATTATGTTGGTATTGGTAATGTAGTTTTAGGATACAGAGATATGATTTTACCACCCGCTAGTCCGAGGAAAGAAGATTATATAATATTTGATTAAAAGGTGAATTATGAGAGTAGAAAGGAAAATAGCTATTTGTGATATTGTTATTGTTAGTTTAATAGCATTAGCTAAAATATTTAGTGGTAGTGTATTTAGCTCTTTTGCTTTAATGGTAAGTGGCTATTATACTTTATGTGTTTTAACAAATAAATTATTAAGCTTTACAGCTTCTATAGTTAAAGGTAGAAGAGTAAGTTTGAAAGAACCATTTGGATATGGTAAAAATGAGATGTATTCTATGATGGTTTATGGATTAATAATTTGTTTATTAGGATTATTTATATTTATAAAAACATTCTTTTTGAAATATTATTTTGTTGATTTAAAAATAATATTACCTATTATTGTAAGTGTATTATCATTGTTTATTATGTCAAAAATATTATTTAAAGTTGCTAAAAGTATTCAAAGTGAAATGTTAATGGATATGATGCATGTAAACTTTTTTGATGGAATATATACAGTCTTAACAATATTTTTTATTTCCTTAGGTGGATTTATACCAGTGTTTGATATGCTTGGAGTATTATTTGGGGCAATATTAATATTCATGTTTGGGTTAAAAATTATAGAAAATAATTTTATATTAGTGAATGGTCAAAATGATTTAAATAAAAAAATAATTAAGAAGGTAGAATTGGCTTTAAAAGAATGTGATGGAATATATTATTCTAATTGTAATTTAATAAATATTAGAAATTATTATAAAGTTGTTATTGAAATTTTAATTAATGATAGTGTTGATATAGAAGATTTAATCATTTGGGAAGAATATGTAAAAGGAAAAATTAAGTTAGATAATTTTGAGGTAAAATTAGTTGACTTTTTGGTTTATAAAAATAATTAATTATTTAGAAAGGGAGTGTATCAATGAAAAAGAAGAAATTAATTATTATTGTAGGGGCATTAGTTATTGGTGTTGGTCTTGGAGTGTTAATTTATAAATTTTCTGAAAAGCATGGTAATGATAATGATAATTTAGGAAATGTGTCACAAGTTGCTAAAATGTATTTTGATGATACTGGAGAAAAAGAGGTTAGTATTGAAGCGTTATTAGAAAATGGATATTTAGAAAAATCTGATAATGATAAATGTGAAATTTATGAGTTAAATGATGGAAAAGTTAGTTTTAAAGAAAAAAATTGTGAAAGAGCTAGTGAACTTGCAAAAATACCAGTTATTGAATTTGTTGCAAGTGATAATTTTAAACTTAATGAATGGAATAAAGATGGAGGTACTGTTCAAGTTCATTTAAAAAATGGAGGTAACTACTATTATAAGGAAAGTGATATTAAATCAATAAATTGGTATAGTTTGGATGGTTCAATTGATACTTATGATAAGACTTTAGTTATTAATAATAATGTTAATACAGAGTTAAGTGCTTTGGTTGATTTCGGTGATTTTTCTTTAAATAAATCTGTAAATATAAAAATAGATAATGTGGTTCCAAAATTAGGGAATTATTCATTATCTGAAATAGTCTATATTGATTATCAAGATGAAAACTTAAAAAATATTATGTATTATGTTTCTGAAAATGATGGAAATCCTAAAAAAGAAAGTTTTAAAGTGTATATTGAAGATGAGTTTGTTTGTAGTAATAATTCTAATGTATGGAGTTATGCAGTAGATGAAGCAGGTAATGAGAGTGAAATTTCTTATTTAGGAAAGTTTAGCAATTGTATTGAAAATAAAAAGTAATGTGAAAGTTTTGTGAAAATTAGCACTTATACTTGACGAGTGCTAAATAAGGTAATATAATGATAGTGTTAATTGAAGAGATTAACATAAAAAACATTTTCAAGTAATAGTAAAGATTTGAAAATATGAAAGGAAGATGATATTTATGTTACCAAGTAGAATGTTTTTTGATGATATGTTAAGTGATTTTGAAAAAGAAAATAAGATGAAATGTGATATCTTTGAAAAAGATAATAAAGTGTTTATTGAAATGGATGTTCCAGGCTATGACAAGAAAGATATAAAAGTTGAATGTAATAAAGGAAATATTGTTGTTAAAGCAGAACATCATGAAAAACATGAAGATAATAAAAAATATTTACATAGAGAAAGAAAAATGTTTGGAAGACTTGAAAGAAGCTTTCATTTAGAAGATATTGATGAAGATACTATGGAAGCAGAATTTAAAGATGGTATTTTAACAATAAGTGTTTCAAAAGTAGATGAAGATAAAAATAAAAAATATATTGAAGTAAAATAATGTATGTAAAGGCCTTAATGGTCTTTATTTTTTTGCCATAATTTGTTTGATAATTGGATGTTTTGATATCTTTTGTCGAAAGTGTTGAAAGAAGCTAATCGTTTAAAAGTAACCATTGATGATCTTTTGCTTTATGACAAAGAAAAAATAAAACAAGATGTTTATGAGTCTAGAGTAAAAAGAAGAAACTCAATTGAAATAGCTATTAATTTTTTGAAGAATACCAATCTTACTTTTCAAGTTATAGCAGACAATACTGATTTAGGTGTTTATGAAATAAAAAGACCTATATTTTTTTGTTATGATGTGATAGAATTAAGGTGAGGTTATAAGATATGGATGAACTTAAAAAATATGGAGATAATATAGTTATTAATGATTATGAAATTAGTGTATTAAATAAATGTAATATTGATGTAACAAAATGTAAGACTTTAGCTGAAGTATTACTTCTTATTGATAGATATTTAGATGATTCTTTTTTAGATGATGAAGAATATGATGAGGTAGATTTTGTGGCAAATAATTTAAATGAAAGACTTTATTATATGGGGAATAAATAATATGAAAAAGAATAAAAAGAGATTGTTAATTAGTACTTTAGTTTTATTCGTAATATGGAGTTTTGTAACTATTTATATTGTTTTTAATGACAAAAAGGGTATAAATGAAGAAAAAGTATTAGGATTTGAAAGTGTTACTGTAATAAATAATATTAATGTTAGTGTTGGAGAAAATTTTTATGTTAAAGATGAAGGTAATAAATTAGTTATATATGACTTTAATGATAATATAATTAGTGAGTATAATGAAGAGTTTACTAATTATGAAATATTTGATAAAAGGTTTATAATTGTAACTAATAAAAATATCAAAAAAATAATAAATAAAGCTGGAGAAATTTTAATAAATGGAACTCAAATAAAAGTTGCTAATGACAATAAATATGTTTTGGTAGATAATGCTGTTTATGATAATAATTTAAATAAAATATATGTATTAGATTTTACTGGGAATTTTGAATATTTTGCAGAATTTGGCAATGATCTATTAATTATTGAACCTTATGAAAAGAAAAGTAAAAGTATAGTTGTTGATTTAATAAATAAAAAAGTGTTATGGAGAAATTTTGAAAATTCTTCTTTATATAATAGCGATGAAGGAATGACTTATTTTAGATTTACTAAAAATAATAAAGGTTATTTAATTGATACTAGAACTAAAGAAGTTTTATATGAAGGTATTACTTATGATAATACTAATTATATAGAATATAATATATTTACTTATAATAATATTATTTATTATATAGATGGAGATAAAATTTATAAAGATAATACTAAAATAAATAATAAATATAAAATGTCTAAAGATAAATGCCAAACTGGTTATAAATTAAAAGATAATAACGACAAAATTGTTGTTGATAAATGTATGTATGCTTATAAAATTCTATTTGATGATGCTATTTTAGGCATTGATACAGATAATTATATACTTTTTTATAAAGATAAAGAAATTAGTGGAGGAGAAATTACTTTAGAATGTGATTATATTAAAGTAGCAGCAGTTTTCGATTTACTTGGTGATGGTACAACTTATAAATATTATGATAAATCTCTAAAACAATTAAATATTAATGAAAATATAAATATAAGTTATTTAACTAATAATGTATATAGTGGTTATGACTATCAAAGCTTTAAATATTATTTTTTGGATAAAAATTTAAATGAAATAGCGAAAGATTTTTATAATATAAATTGCTATAATAATGGTTATTGTGATGTATTTAAAAATGCAAATGAACATTATTTATATAAAGATGGTAAGAAAATTATAGATGAGATTTTTGTAAATATTAAAATAAATGATGAACATATAATTTTAGAAACATTATATAAAACATATATAATAAAACTTGGAAATAATAAGATAAAAAAGATTAATTTTAATGTTTTTTATGACATAAATTTAGATGATATTATAGACAAATATGATTTAGAAAAGATAGAATTAAAAATAAATAAAAATGAAGAATTATTTAAAAAATATGCTTATATTGTAGAAAATAATAATATGCTACTAGATTATAAAAAAGAGGTTTATGATATATTTGAAATTGTAGTGGATAAGAAAGAATATTTAGATGAATTCTATTTTTTACATAAACTTGGTTATTTGAATATTAACAAAGCGGATATTTTACAGGATGGAAAAGCCTTTGGAACTTATCAAGACTTTGATACAAGAATTGATTTAGTAACGGATAAAGATAGTGTTTTATATCATGAACTTATACATTTCGTAGATTTTTCTTTTAATAATAAACAAAGTACAACTTTATATAGATGTGATAATAAAGTTGATGTATATGATGCTATTCCAAATATACCAGATAATTGTGAGTATGTAAGTTTTACGTATACTAATTATATTACAGAAGCTGGAGCTGAAATATTTACTTCAAAGTATTTTACTAAAAACGTTAGTGCTTATAGTTTTGATACATATTATCTTGAGGCTTTAGAGTATATTTATGGTTCAAGCGCTTTAAATAAATGGTATTACGATGATATTAATTATTTTGTTAAAGTTTTATATGATGGATTTAATGATGAAAAAACTGTTATGAATGTTCTTAATGCTTTAAGTGATACAACATCTTTAGATGTAACTTATAAACATACAGGTTATTTATTAGATGTATTAATTGATTTATATAAGAAAAATATTAAGGAAGATTATTTAAGTGATAAAAAGTTTGTTTTTTTACTTAAACCATTGCTGGATTTTATGAATGCTGATAATTCAAAATACTATAAAGAATTAAATAATTATGATTATGAATTAAATTTTTTAGATAATTTGAAAAAAAATATTAATTATGATTATTATAATAACTATGTAGAACCAATTATTATAAATGATAAAATGTATTTAAGTTGGTATGTTTGGGATTTATCTGGTACTAAAAATGCTATTATATGGATTGATTATGATTTTGATAAAGGTGATGTAAAAGATTTTAAAATTCTAGAAGAATGATAAAAAAAACCTAAATTGTGCATTTGTGCAAATATAGTGTTTTTTTTTCTTTTTTTTATGTTAAAATGTATGTGTAAAATAAAATATCCGTGCGTGATATTGTTATGGAGATGATGCTAAATGAAGAAAAAATATATTATATTATCAATAATTACTTTAGTTTTATTAATTACATTTGTTACAAGTTTTAATTATTTTAAAACTTCAAATACTTATGTAGAAAATAATAGTAATAATCAAACTAAAATAACTAAAGGAATATCCATGAATTTAGAACAAACAGCTGAGCTGGAGACTATAAACAAGTAACACAAAGTAATTGGCCGGGAGATGATTATGCGTTTAACGCTGAGTTATCAAAATGTGAAAATGGGTCAACTTTATCATGGGATAATACGAAAAATGTAGTTGTGTTTTCGGGTAATGTGTTAGATAAGTGTTATGTGTATTTTGATAAATATGTTTTGCCAGTTATAAATGATGTTACTGTTGAAGTTGCATATACAAGTGTACATGTAAAAGTTGATGCTTCAGAAGGTTCAAATAAAATAGAAGGATATTATTATTATCTTGGTCAAAGACCTGTTCAACTGAATGGAAATAATGAATATACGTATACAAATTTAACTCTAGGAAATCACCCCATAAGCATTATAATAAGGGTAAGGGATACAAAAGGAAAGTTTAGTATTGCGTATGAAAAGAAAATAACTTTAAGTGATTTGACTTTAATTAATTATGTTAAATCGCAATATACAGGAACCCAAGGGAAAAATAATATATATTATCATGATAGTTCTTTAGCAAATGGGGCAGGAGATAATTCATACAGATATGCAGGAGCAAGTGATAGTGTAAATAATTATATTTGTTTAGGCTCAGATGCAACAACATGTCCAGATGCAAATTTATTTAGAATAATAGGAGTATTTGGAGACAAAACAAAAGTAATAAGAGCAAAATCAGCAGGAACTCAAATTTGGGATAAAAACGGTTCAAATACATGGTCAACATCAAGTTTAAATACATATTTAAATGGCACATATCTAACAAGTTTAGGAACATTAGCAGATAAAATAGCCACAACGACATGGAAAGTTGGAGGTGGAAGTAGTACATACTTATATGATGTGCCAAAAACAGCATATCAATATGAAGTGGGAAGTGGTGCATCAACCACAACACATGATGCCAAAATAGGTTTAATGTATGTAAGTGATTATGGATTTGCAGCAGACCAAAGTGTATGGACAACAAAATTAAGTTCTTATAGTAGTAATACATCAAAAAATTGGTTATATTTAGGTTCTACAGAATTGACTATTTCGCGCTCTTCCGACGATACGACTCGTGCGTTCCGTGTGAGTAGCACTGGCAATGTCAACTACTACCTTGTGGCTGATAGCTATGCGGTGCGTCCGTCCTTCAATCTTGAGTCTTCGGTAAAATATGTATCAGGGTCAGGAAGTATGAGTGACCCTGTGAGGATAACTGATTGACGGACAGTTTTGAATAAACCCTGATGAAACCTGGACTAAATGAGGTAAAAAGTTCGACCAATAATGA
>CAKOLL010000013.1 GCA_934096295.1 uncultured Bacilli bacterium | reverse complement strand
GAGTTTTTAAGAGGATTTGGTATAACATGAGAGTTATATCAAATTTTTAATTTATAAAAACTGTCCGTAGCTAAGTGTAATAAACTGATTGACGGACAGTTTTGAATAAACCCCGATGAAACCTGGACAAAATGAGGTAAAAAGTTCGGCCAGTGGTGAACGATTTACCTCTTTTTTTGAGTTATAAAGACGCTAATATCATATAAAAATGTTACAAAAACTACATTTTCACTCATCAGTTATAAAAAATATAGAAATTATTGCATGCAAAAAAATTTTTTGTAATCGTAAAATGAAAAATTTTTATTTACATGTCATATAAAATAAATTTTATTGGTAATCTGATATATTTTGTTGAATTTATGGCTCGATGAAATAGAGTTAAGCCAGTATTAAATAAAGACATTATTCCAATTCTACCTTTGTTTTTGTAATTTTTATGTGTTTCAATTTTTACTTTTCTATAGCATTTACTATTTTTTGAATATTCAGTACCTAGAATAGTGAGAAATAAAATTGCTGTACAAACTAAAGCGTACATGGTTTGATAAGCCTTTTCCGCGGCATTAACAATATTTTCTATATAAAATCCATTTGACTTTTGGTTTTTAAAAATTGTTTCAATACCCCCGAAACGATAACCGTAATCAATAATTGTTTGTCTATAGTTACCATTAGTTGCTAATATCCAAGGGTCATCTGTGCCTTTTCTTTTACTGCATACAATATTACATTTGAATTTAGCATCAGTAAGTAATATATCGTCATATAAAATTGAATGATGCTCATAATTTGAAAGTTCATCCAACCATTTCCAAATTTTATGGCCTTCCTTTTTATCATAGACAAAACATTTAATGTTTTTCTTTAATCTAAAACAGAAAATATGTCCAGCATTTTTAATGGTTTTCATAGGATTAACAGAATTAAACCATCTATCGGCAAGAAATGTTAACTTATAATTTGTATGTTTAAATAACTCAATGATGTAGTTGATACCTTCAATTATTAATTCTTCTTCAAATGCATCACTTATTTTTTTACCTTTAAAAGATTTGAACCAAATAGGGATATCTTGTTTTCCTACTCTCATAGACATCATAAGGGTAGTGTAATTATCATGAGAAAACATGTGATCAACAACAATATGAAACCTTTAAGTCTTTGTGCTTTTTCTTATAACTGTAAATGACTCATTTAATTATTAAATCATAAAAAAGTTCACCATCGAAAAGTTAATTATTAAAAAATCTACGAATTCTTTTAACATTTGAATCGTGTTGAACAAAATCAAATTTACCTTCAAGCTCTTTAGCAATGTCAGATGTAACTGAAGATCCAGCTTTAGTCATGTCAAAAATAATATAAGGTAGAATGTTAAGCTGTGTTTTTCTTATGTTTGGAAAAATATTTTTGATAAATTTATTAAAACCAATTGCAAAATCTTCTTGAGTATTATATAATTTAGACATAAACAACCACCTTTTTATTTTTTTGTTGATATTATAATATCAAAGAATGGTTGCTTATACAAGTTTTAAGACACAATAGATATGGCATGGATGTTATATCTATTTTTTTTGTATTTTAAAAACTGTCCGTATATAAGATTATTGGAATGTAATTCAAACTTAAAACTGCTCAAAATAATAAGTTTTAAGAACTAAGTTCCCACATCAATAAAAGCGGTAACTTACAATTTTATTTAATGAAAATGCAAAACACCCTTGCCAAAAACATAAAATATGTTATAATAGGTAAGAAAACGAATTACTATGCCATGAATATGGTATGGCGGAAGGAGAGAATATGAAAGCAAATATCCATCCAGAATTAAAAGATGCTACAGTTACTTGTGCATGTGGAGCAACATTTCAAACAAAATCAACTAAAGAAAAAATAGATGTTGAAATTTGTAGTGAATGTCATCCATTCTATACAGGTACTCAAGGAAAAGCTAAGAAAACTGGAAATATTGAAAAATTCAATAAAAAATTTGGTTTAGACAAAGAACAAAATTAGTAGTTTGTTCTTTTCTTTTGCTTACAAGTGTCAATCATAATTATGAATAATAGACATGAAACATAAACTTTAGTATAATAAATATAGGGAGATGATTACTATAAAAATATTTTTGGGCTATGACCACCAAGGGTTGAAATGTAGAGATGATATCATAAATTATTTAAATGAATATGGTTATGAGGTAGAAACACCCGACATTCAAAACAATGATCAAGATGATTATCCAGACTTTGCTAAATGGGTTTGTGAAAAAGTATTGCAGGAACATTCACTAGGAATTTTGGTATGTGGTTCGGGAATAGGAATGTCTATCGCTGCCAACAAAATTTGTGGCATTCGTTGTGCTCGTGTAGTGGATAGCAATGATGCATTTACAGCTAAAAATCATAATGGTGCAAATGTAATAGCTTTTAGTGCAAATATAAAAACAGAAGAAATCCACAATATTATAGATAATTTCATTATGACAAAAGAGCCAAGTGAAGAAAGACATTTAAGACGAATTGAAAAAATAAATCAAATAGAAAGAGAAAACTATGCTAGTTAAATTATTACTATATATCTTTTTTACTTTTGTAAGTGCCTTCGGATTATCCGGAGTAAACTTTAATGGCATAATAAAATCCGGAAAAGTAATTGAAGCAAAGGTCCTTGTAATGGTTTTAAGTTTTTCATTTGGTTACTTATTAACAAATTTTGTACTAGATTTTTTAAACATATAATATAATTTAATGGAGAATATATGAAAAATAAAATACTATTATTATTGGTAGTAATTTTGTCGTTCGTAGCAATAAGCAGTTCAAAAAAAGATACTGCTTTTTTTAATAATGAATTAAATAAACCAACAGATGTTTCACAAAAACCAGATGAAGAAATAAAATTAGCTTTAAAAGACACTACCACTGGAAACATTACAAACATAGATTTAGAAGAATATATTATTGGTGTAGTAGCTGGAGAAATGCCTGCATCTTTTAACAATGAAGCCCTAAAAGCCCAAGCGGTAGCATCAAGGACCTATGCTATGTATAAGATGAAAAGTAGTAATGGAACATATGACTTAGTAACAGATAAAACAAACCAGATATATATTACAAAAGAAAAAATGCAAGAGCTATGGAAAGAAAATTATGACTACTACTATAATAAAATAAAAAAATGTGTTGAAAATACAAAAGGTTTAATAATGACTTATAACGGAGATGTCATACTAAGCATGTATTTTGCTAAATCAAATGGAAAAACAGAAGATTCAAGCTATGTTTTTGGCTCTAACAAAGATTATTTAAAAAGTGTTGATTCCCCAGAACCAAATGATTCAAGTACTATAACAATTAATAAAGAAGAATTCTGTAGTAAACTAAATATTGATTGTAACGCCATAACTATTAATAAAATAAACCCCTCAACATCAGGAAGGATTAACACTATAATAATTAATAACAAAGAATTTAAAGGAACAAATATAAGAACGTTATTTAATCTAAAATCAACAGACTTTGAAATAAGTATTAGCGATAGTGTTAAAATAACCACTAAGGGCTATGGTCATGGCGTAGGAATGAGTCAATACGGAGCTAACACATTAGCAAACGAAGGTAAGAATTATGAAGAAATATTAAAACATTATTATCAAAATATAAATATTGAAAAAATAAGTGTATAAAATAAACCATTTATTCCCATACTTTTATTAGGATGGTGAATTGATGAAAACAAAGAGATTGAAAAAGTTTGTTTTACCAACAGTATACGTAATGGTTATAGGTGTATTATTTATTAGTATTTCATTTCTAGGAAACGTACTACAAAGTAAAATAGAATATGGAAATATGGCAGTAAGTGCATTAAAAAGTAATGTCACACCCGTAGGTAAAAATGATGATATCGTCGAAAGTAAAATTGAACGTCCATATGTAAGCAGTGATGTTTCAATTAGTAAATCATTTTATGATATGAAAGATGAAGAGGCAACTCAACAAAATTCATTAGTATATTATGAAAATACATACCTACAAAATAGTGGTGTTCTATATTCTGCAAACAATCCATTTGATGTAATAAGTGCTTATGATGGAACAGTAACTAATGTTTCCAAAGATGAAATATTAGGAAATTTTGTAGAAATAACTCATAACTCAAACTTAAAAACTATATATTATAGTTTAAGTGATGTTCAAGTAAAAAAAGATGACACTGTTATTAGCGGAGATGTAATTGGCAAAAGTGGTGACAATAGCCTAAATGGTGAAACAAAAAATTGTTTATTATTTGAAGTATATCATAATGGTACAGCAATAGATCCAGAAGACTTTTATAACATGAACATCGAAGATTTAAAATAACATAAAAATAACCCTTTAATAATATAGTTTATTAAGGGGTTGTTTGGTTAATGAATAAGGATATAAAAAGAAGAGTTTTAAATGAAGCAAATCATATAATTAAAACTCAAGACACTATAAGAGAAACAGCAGGTAAATTTAATGTCAGTAAAAGTACAGTGCATACAGATTTATCAGAAAGATTACAAGAAATAGACAAAAGACTCGGAGCAGAAATAAATAATATTTTTAAAGCTCATGATAAAGAAAAACATATTCGCGGGGGAGAAGTAACAAGACAGAAATATAAAAGAGGATAAGCTATGAAATATAACAATATACTACATATAACTGATGATTATTTATATTTAAAAAATAAGAAAAATAAAGATATAATAAAATGTAAATTAGCAAACGATATAATTTATGGTGGAAAAATATCTATTATTAAAAAATATATGAAAACATATGAAAAGTTATTAAGTGAAAACCATTTAAATAACTCTTTATTTGGTGAAACTATAAAAATAATTGTACCCTCTAACTATACATCTGCAGATATAACATTTTTAAAAAATATAATGAATTCATTTAATTATAGAAAGATAACTATAGAAAAAGAGTTAAAATATTACAAATTAACTAATAATATTTCTTATATTAATATCTTTGATAATTATTTTAATATTACATATTTAGATGAATACAAGAAAATAAATAATATATACATGGAAACAAATTCATTTTTTAAAACTGAAGATATTTTAAAATATATAAATTATATAACATGTGATAAAGAGGTATATCTTTTAGGAAGTGGAAACTTATTAAAAGAGGTATTTTCTAATCTAGAAGATAAATTTAACAAAAAAACATATATTTTTTCAAATTGTGAAACCTACATAATTACTAAGGCCAAAGCCTAAATATCCCTAGTTTTGTCATAAAATGTCGAACGGTTTTTATTGCATTATATACTATAGTGTGTTAAAGTTTAATTGTAGGAAGGAGCTAAGAGTTATGATGCAAGGAACTGTTAAGTGGTTTAATAATGACAAAGGTTACGGTTTCATCGAATGTGATAAACTATCTGACATCTTTGTGCATTATTCAGCTATTGTTAAAGAAGGTTATAAGACATTAAATGAAGGTGCTACAGTAAATTTTAAATTAATTGAAACTTCAAAAGGTTTACAAGCAGTTGATGTTTTAGAACAAGAAATGACTACAATTAAGTAGTTTTTTTCTTTTTTTTGTGGTATATTAAAAGTAGGAAGGTGATAATTTGAAGATAAGTATTCGTGGTGATAAAGTAACTATCACAAAATCAATGAAAGAATACATAACAGAAAAGTTAGGAAAGTTAGATAAGTATTTTGAAAGTCCTAAGGCAACTGAATGTAAGGTCTTAATTAAGGTAAAGAACCAAGATCAAAGTATTGAAGTAACAGTGCCAACAAGTAAATTTACTTTAAGAGCAGAAGAAAGACATCCTGACCTTTATGCAGCAACGGACCTAGTAGTTGATAAACTTGAAGGACAAATTAGAAAAAATAAAAGTCGTCTTGGCAAGAAGTATCACGATGTTCCTAAATTTGAAATGAGTTTTGATTTTGAAGTTCCTGAGTTAGAGGAAGAAGAAGAACCAAAAATCGTCAAGAGAAAAGAAATGGAAATGAAACCAATGGATGAAGAAGAGGCAATGCTTCAAATTGATTTATTAAATCATGATTTCTTTGTTTTTAAAAATATTGATGAAGATTGTGTTTCCGTTCTTTATAAAAGAAAAGATGGTAAATTTGGTATTATAAATGTTAAGTAGTTTATAATTTGAAGCCCAAAAGGCTTCTTTTTAATTGAAAAATCCCTAACATATGTTATAATAAAAAAAGGAGAGGAAATATGAAATTTATAGAAAAAAAAGAAAATGTTGAACGTGAATATGATGTTTATTATGATCGTGAAAAGTTAAAGGAAATACTAGATGAAATTGTAAAAAAGACAAGTTATAAAACAGATGGAAATTTTACAGCTCCACATGGAGCATCATTTAATGGTAATGAATTTACTAAAGGAGCTAGTTTGCCAAATGGGGATCCAATGTATGAAAATATTAAAAAAATATATTATTATACGTCCAGTGGGCCATATAGTTATCATAATGATTCTATTGCAGTTGAAGGCACTCAAGTAACTTCACCAGAACTAGCTTATATCATAGAAAAAATTTTAGCAGATGAACCTGAAAGTATAAATGAATTTTTTGAGTATTTTTTTCATCCCGAACTTGTTCCAATAGACGAAAAAATAAAAAAATTAAATAATGAGATTGACGAAATTGATAATTTTGATTTTGATAGAAAAATAAATGCGTTAAATAATTTGAAATGCCTTTGTGAAGAGAAGAGAGTAAAAGCATATTTTGATCCGGATTTATTAAGAAAATACTATACGCAAGCTTATTTTTTATTTGAACTGAGATTAGTTAATGAAAAAACAAAAATAAATGGATCTAGAATATTATTAAAAGATTATAAATAATTACTGATGAATTAACAAATTGATATAAAAAGCTTTATTAGTGGTATTTTTAAGTTTAAAAAGCTATTAAAAGCTTTTTCTTTTTTTTTACTTATGTTATAATACACATTAAGGAGAAATGAGAAAATGAATTTTATAAAAAAATTATTAGATAGTGAATATAAAGAATTATGTCGCTTTGAAAAATTAGCAGAAGAAATTGAAAAATTAGAGCCTGAAATGCAAGCTTTAAAAGATGAAGATTTTAAAGATAAAACTCTAGAATTTAAAGCAATGTTAGAAGATGGAAAAACTCTTGAAGATATTGTGGTTCCTGCATTTGCATTAGCTCGTGAAGCTGCTTATCGTGCTATTGGGGAAAAGCCTTTCCATGTCCAAATCCTTGGGGGCTTAGCAATCCATTATGGAAATATTGCTGAAATGAAAACTGGTGAAGGTAAAACACTAACAACTATTTTACCTGCTTATTTAAATGCACTAGAAGGAAAAGGTGTTCATGTTGTAACAACTAACGAATACTTATCAAGTCGTAATGCAGAATGGATGAGACCAATCTATGATTTGCTAGGGGTTTCTGTAGGTATCAACTTAAGAGAATTATCCCCAAAAGAAAAACAAGAAGCATACAATGCTGATATTACATATTCAACAAATAATGAAGTTGGGTTTGACTACCTAAGAGATAATATGGTAGTAAGAAAAGAAGATAGAGTTCAACGTGGACTTAATTTCTGTATCATCGATGAAGTTGACTCAATTTTAATTGATGAAGCAAGGACTCCATTGATTATTAGCGGTGGTCAGTTTAATACCAATAGCCTTTATGTTGAAGCAGATAGAGTTGCCAAAAGACTAAAAGAAGAAGATGATTACACAATTGATTTAAAAACAAAAAGTGTATCATTAACTGCTGAAGGTAGTAAAAAAGTTGAAAAATTATTAAATGTAACAAATCTATATGATTTAGATAATACTAACTTAGTACATCACATAAATCAAGCTTTAAAAGCAAATTATGGATTTAAAAAAGATATTGATTATGTCGTAGATAATGATGCAATTATAATTGTTGACCCATTTACGGGACGTCTAATGCATGGAAGACAATATTCTGAAGGACTTCATCAAGCTATCGAAGCTAAGGAAGGCGTTACAATTAACACTGAAACTAAAACAATGGCAACAATTACATTCCAAAACTTATTTAGAATGTATAATAAATTATCAGGTATGACAGGTACTGCCAAAACTGAAGAAGAAGAATTTAGAAATATTTATAACATGTATGTTATTAGAATACCAACTAATAAACCAGTTGTTCGTGAAGATTTACCAGATTTAGTTTATTCAAATGAAAATGGTAAATATAAAGCAATTATTAACGTTGTTAAAGAAATACATTCTAAACATCAACCAATTCTAATTGGTACAATTTCTGTAGAATCTAATGAAAGATTAAGCAAATTGCTTACTAAGAACGGGTTAAAACATGAAGTGTTAAATGCTAAAAACCATGAAAGAGAAGCGGAAATAATTGCACATGCTGGTGAAAAGGATGCTATTACTCTTGCAACAAATATGGCTGGACGTGGAACAGATATTAAACTTGGCGAAGGTGTTCGAGAAATCGGAGGGCTTTTTGTAATTGGTACTGAAAGACATGAATCTCGTCGTATCGATAATCAGTTGCGTGGACGTTCAGGACGTCAAGGAGATCCAGGAACAAGTCAATTCTTTGTATCTTTTGAAGATGATTTAATGCGCCGTTTTGGTACTGAAAAGATCAAGAATATGTTAATAAGTATGGGAATTGATGATGATCAAGCAATACGTTCAAAAGCTTTAACAAGAAGTATAGAATCAGCACAAAAGAAGGTTGAAGGAAATAACTTTGATTATCGTAAGAGTCTTCTTGATTATGATAACGTTTTAAATGAACAAAGAGAAATAATTTATGCACGTCGTAACGAAATACTAGATCAAGAAAGCATTCATGATACAATTATTGAAACATTTAAAAATACAATAACAAATCTTGTAGATAGTCATATTCCACCAGAAAATTGTCTAACAGAAAATGATTTATCTGAAATTGCAGAATATGTAAATACCAATTTCTTAAAAGGTGAAGAATTAAATGCTAAAGTACTTGAAGGAATGAAAGAACAAGAAGTAATAGATTATATAAGTGAACTTGTTATCAAAAATTATGAAAAGAAAATGATATCATCACCACTTATGAATGATTTTGAAAAAGCTATATCACTACGTGTTATTGATACAAGTTGGGTAGACCACATGAGTGCAATGGAACATTTAAAAGAAGGTGTTGGTCTTCGTGGTTATGGACAATCAAACCCAGTTCAAGTCTATACTATGGAAGGTTTTGAAATGTTTGACAATCTACTTAACAAAATAGATAACGATATCGCGCTTTTCTTACTTAAAGCAGAAGTTCGTCAAAATGTTGAAAGAAAACAAACTTTAAAAGGTACAGCTAATGATGGCAAAGAAAAAATAAAGAACCAACCTAAAAGAGTAAGTCATAAAATTGGTCGTAATGATCCTTGCATTTGCGGAAGTGGCAAAAAGTACAAAAACTGTTGTGGTAAATAACCTCGCAAACCCTTATAAAATAAGGAATTGTTAAAAATAGAAAAAATGATAAATTTGTCCACAGATGACAATTTGTCCACGATTTGTCCACATAGCATAAATAATGTGGACAGAATCGAGGAAACCCCATAAAAATCAATAAAAAATCTACGTGGACAATTATTGTGGACATAGTTATATAAAATGTCAGCATTCGAAATGCTGGCATTTTTCCGTTTCATTAAGTTTTATAATGAAGGAGAGATAACTATGGTAAGCGTAAGAAAACGTGGAAAGGTATATGAATACCGATTTGAAATTGCAACAGTTGAGGGAACAAGAAAATGGATAACAAAGTCAGGGTATCCAACAAAAGCAGAGGCTTTTAAAGAAGGAGCAAAAGCCTATAACAATTTTTACTACAATGGTCAAAAGACGCAGTTAAGAGAAAATATGTCGTATGCAGATTTTTTAGATTATTGGATAGATAATTATGCAAGTTTCAATTTGCATTACTCTACTACAATATCTTATATAAACATTATTAAAAATCACGTAAAACCAAGAGTAGGATTTTATAAATTATGGCAATTAGATACACGACTTTTACAGGAGTTTATCAATAAAATATATGTTGAGTATGGCTTTTCAAAAAACTATATGGCGAGTATTTTAAAAGTGGTTAAAGGTTCATTAAAATATGCGTGTTACACATTAAATTATATTAACACTAATCCTGCTGAACACGTCCACGCACCAAGAATAGATAAAATTGGAAAAGATCCTGCACATATATTTACACAAGAAGAAATAGAAAGAATATTAGATAGATTTAAAGGTACACATTCAATATATTATGCTTTTTTAACTGCTTATTATACAGGAATGAGAGTGTCGGAAGTATATGGTTTAACTTGGGACTGCGTTGATTTTGAAAAGAAAACATTAACAATAAATAAAAACATTATTAAGAAAAATCAATATGGTTTACCAAAAAGAAAAAATATAACAAAAGGACATTCTGTTGGTGTTTGGTATTATGGGGATTGTAAAAATCCTCAAAGTAGAAGAACTATTTCTATTGGAGATACGCTAGTAAATGCATTAAAAGATTATAAAAAAGAACAAGAAGAAAATAGAAAATTCTATGGAGATTCTTATCTTTGCTATTATGAAAAGAAAGTAATAAATGAAATTACTAAAAGAGAACAAACAAAATTGATAGAAGCAAATGCAGAATTAGAATTACCTTTACCAGAAGCACAATTAGTTTTTGTAAAAGATAATGGACAATTTTTAGGAACAGATTCACCGAAGTATGCATTTAAAGTTATTCATTATGAATTGGGAATTAACAGTAGGTTTCACGATTTTAGAGATACACACGCAACAAAACTTATTGAGAGTGGTGCAGATATTAAAGCAGTATCAAAGAGATTAGGACATTCTACTATTCAAACAACATATAATATATATGTTAGAGTAACAAATAAAATGGAAAGCGATACAGTAGATAGATTTGAAAAATACACAACAACACTTGATATTCCACAAACAGCAGAAATTCCTTATCAAGTATAAATTACATTAAAGGGGGAATAAAATATGTTTAAAAAGAAAATAAAAATACATATATACAAAAATGAAATTTCATTAGTATTGAAAGCCTTAAATGAATTTAGAAATGAGGCAATAGGGAAAGGTAGATATACAGATTGTATTGATGAACTAATAATGAAATTAAATAAATAACATATTTGAACTGATTAAAAATGGTCAGTTCTTTTTTTATGCCAGAAATGGAATACATAGCCATCTTATTAAATTAAGGTGGCTAAATTAAAAGAAAGGAGGCGAGAATATGCAAGAAAGTAAGTGCAAGGTAATTGCAATCACAAATCAGAAAGGAGGAGTTGGTAAGACCACAACAACATTTAATCTTGGAGTAGCATTGGCTAAACAAGGAAAAAGAGTGTTAGTGAATTAAAACAAGCTACTGCGGATGTTTTAAAGAAAATAGTGGCTAAACTTGAAGAAGAAGATAAAAAAGTAAAATAATTAAAAATAAGCTCTTAGTGTAGGGCCTATTTTTTTGTTTCTATTATAATGTTTAAGTTATATTTTTTAGCTATTTTAAGTAGGGTTTCAAGACAGTGCCATATTCGTATTTTTCAATTGATGATTTGCTTGCTTTTATGTTTTTGGCAAGCTCTTCTTGAGTTAGATCTAGTCCTTGGCGTAAGAATTTAAATGTTTCATTTGCTTTGTAATTGTTTGCTATTAATTTCATACTTATATCACCTATTGACGTCGTAACATTTTACTAGTATAATTTTATTATAAATCGTAAGATATTATGATATGGAGTGATTTAGTTGAATAAAAAATATAAAATATTAACATTTATTTTAGGTGTTTTAATTATTTGTTTGGTGGTTGGAAAATTAAATTTTAATAAATCAGAGGTTTACGATACACCAGTTATAGTTAAAGAAAATAGAAATTTACTTTCTATGATGTTTGAAACAGCAGCAGGTTCTGGAAATTATGAAATGACTTCAAGAAGTGAATGGCCAAAAGAAGGTTATGTTTTTAATTCAACATTGTCAAAATGTGAAAATGGAGGAGAACTTTCCTGGGATGATACAAATAAAAGAGTAGTTATGAGTGGCAATGTATCAGATAAGTGTTATGTTTATTTTGATGTTTATGTTAAACCACAAGTATTACTAGCAGATTATGTAAAATCATTATATGTAAGTAATAATGGTGAAAATGGTATTTATTATCATGATGCAAGCCTAACAAATGGAGCAGGAGATAGTTCATACAGATTTGCTGGAGCAAGCGGTGCAGTAAATAACTATGTATGTTTTGGTTCAAACACAACACCATGTCCAGCAGATAATCTATATAGAATAATCGGAGTATTTGGAGATAGAGTAAAACTAATCAAATCAGATTATGCAACGACAGCATTATTAGGTACAGATGGAGATTATAAACAAGCATATACTGCTGGTAGTGATGATAATTCAAATTATAAAGGAAATAATTTAGCTAATATAGCAGGATATACATGGAATTATAAAAATAATACAAGTATAAATAGTAGAAGAGGATCAAATACATGGAGTACAAGTTTGTTAAATAAAACAAATTTAAATCAAAATTTCATAACAAATATCGGAACAGAATGGGCAAATAAAATAGATATGACAACATGGAAGGTTGGAGGAAATACTTGGGATAATATAGCTGCCCAAACAGCCAAAACAGCATATCAAAATGAGATAGTAAATCCAGTAACAACAAATAGTACAGACAATAAAACAGAATATAGTGCAAAAATAGGATTAATGTATGCAAGTGATTATGGATTTGCAGCGGCACCAAGTGCATGGACAACTCAATTAAGTTCTTATAATGGCGAAGCCATAAAAAATGTAAATTGGATGTATATGGGACTTTACGAATGGACTATTTCCCGTGCTGCGGACGCTGCCTATACTATGTTCCGTGTGCATTACGCTGGCAACATGGACGGCACCGGTGCGAGCATGGGGAGTGCGGTTAGGCCAGTCTTCTATCTCACATCTTCCGTGAACTATGCTGAAGGTGATGGAACTCAAAACTTACCAATTAGGATCGGAGATTAAGTGGCATTTGCTACTTTTTTCTTTATTTGTTATAATATTTCTTGAAAGAAGGTTTTTTTATGAAGTTTGATAATATATATGAAGAAGAAAATATTTATACAATTACATTTAAAGATGTTAAAGGACATCTAAATAAAGTAGAAGTTAGTGAGGAAGTATATAGAGTTTTTGATAAGTTTGAACTACAAGATATTAAAGAATTAAATGAATATGATAGACATATTGAACATTCAGAAATATTTGAAAACAACCTTGAAGCAAGAGCAAAGGACAAGCCTTCAAGTTTGGAAGATGAAATTATAAAAAAAGCGACATTTGACGAACTAAAAAGAGCAATAGAATTATTGCCAGAGGTTCAAAAAAGAAGAATTAAAAAATATTATTTTGAAGATAAAACAGAGCAACAAATAGCAGATGAAGAAAATGCTACTCATCAGTCAGTACATACTATTTTAGAACGAGCAATTGAAAATTTAAGAAAAAAATTAAAAAAATAAAATTTGGTGTCTGCAATTTTGCGTTTGAGTGAGGAAACAGGTGAGAGGGAGTTAATCCTTTTCCACCTGTTCCTTTTATTTTAGTGGAGCAGGATGTGTTCTTTGAAAATTTGATACACATTCATCAGATACTTTCCTGTTAGATTCAGCACTTTAACAAGTACGCTTGTCGGTCTATACTTGGTTATAAAATTAGGTAGCACCTAATTTGCGATTACATCTAACAGTATTAAAGATACTCCTGCATAGCCACAGACTCACGCAATGGGTGCAGCCCGGAGAGATCCTCGGGGAGGTGAAATTCCTGTGATATTGATTTAGCAAGTCAATAGTTTGATGAAATCCCGTACTGAGGGTATTAAGACAAATATCAGTTAAAACTAAAAAATAAAAGAAATAAATATTATGAAAGTCAAGGTATTTATATGTACTTTGGCTTTTTTACATATTAAGGAGGAAATTTTAATGAAAAGAAAAAATTATAAAGTAAAAGTTAAATTGATATTTGAAACAACTATGGATCATTCACAAACAAGTATGCAAAAAGCACAGGAAGATGTTAATCGTGTTTTAACAGATTATTTAAAAGATAAGAAGTTAAATATATTAAATCTATTTAATGATAGACCACCACGCATTATATATAAAGTTGAAAAGAAAAATGATTAAATCAGATATAAAAAAAGGAGATATTTATTATGCTTCATTGAATCCTGTTGTTGGAAGTGAACAGAAAGGAGAAAGACCGGTGGTGGTTATACAAAACAATTTAGGAAACAAATATAGTCCTACTGTTATTATTGCACCTCTAACAGAAGTGATAAAGAAAGCAGATTTACCAACTCACATAACAATATTTAGAAATGATTTTTTAAAATATGATTCAATGATTTTATTAGAACAATTAAGAACAATAGATAAAAGTCGTTTAATTTCATATCTTGGAAAATTAAAAGATAATCAGTTACAAAAAATAGATAATGCATTGATAAAAACACTATCTATTAATATTATTGGTTATTTATTTAGTTTAGGAATAGGAGAGTATAATGAAAAGAAAAATGAAAGAATATATAGTGACTATTATTTCAAGGAAACAAAAGCAAGAGATTCAATTAAAAGCAACAAACAAAAAAGAAGCAAAAGAAATGGTCATTGATGTAATAAAAAATACTTATTTATTAAAAAATCAAAAATTAAATAATATAAAAATAAAGTGTAGAAAAAATAGGAGGTTGATATAATATGGAAGACACAATGATATTTTCAGTACACGAAGTTGCAAAAATGCTACATTCTAGTCCTAATTATGTGTATAAATTGATAAATAATGGTTATTTACCTGCAATAAAACTTGGAAGTGTTAAAGTGTTAAAATCTACTTTGTTAAAGTTTCTAATTGAGAATGAGGGAAAAGACCTTTCTGATATAAATTGTATTAAAAAATTAGATGTTAGTTTATTAGATAAATCATAATGGCTAGTGTAGGAATTAAAAAAAGAGGAAAGGTATATCAATATCAATTTGAAATAGCACCTGTTAAAGGACAAAGAAAATGGATAACAAAGTCGGGTTTTAAAACAAAAGCAGAAGCACAAGAAGAAGGGAATAAGGCATACACTGAATATTTAAACGCAGGTATGCCTTTTAAAGATTGCAATATTTCATATACTGATTATTTAGAATATTGGCTTGATAATTATTGTAAAATAAATTTAAAATATAACACAATACAAGCATATAAAAATATAATTAAAAATCATATAGTTCCCAAATTAGGTAAATATAGATTGTCTACAATTACAAGTGTGAAACTTAACTCTTATATAACAGAAATATGTGAAGAAAATGATTTTGCTCCAACATATTTTAAAAATATATTAAAAGTTGTTAAGGGTTCTTTTCGTGACGCTTGTAATGTTTACGGCTTTATCAAATATAACCCTGCAAGAGATTTAAGATTACCAAGATTTGATAAAAAAAGAGAAGATGTAAAACATTTATATACACAAAAAGAAATAGATTTAATATTAAATAGATTTGCTGATAATGACACATTTACTTGTGTCTTTTTAACATCTTGTTATACTGGTATGAGAACTGGTGAGGTATGTGCATTAACTTGGGATGACATTGATCTTGAAAAAGGAATAATAAATATAGAGCATAATGTATATGATAGACCTAAAGATGATAAAGGAAGATGGTTTATAGGAACTACCAAGACTCAAACAGGAACAAGAAAAGTTCATATAAGTCAAACTTTAAAAATAGCATTACAAAATTATAAAAATAAACAAGACTATCTGAAAAAACTATATGGAAGAAAGTATATTTATTATAATCTTGAAGATGTTGAAAATAAATATGGAAAAATAATTGAGCATAGAATAGTTAGAGAAGAAATAAGTAATAAAGATAGCAAAAGATATAATTTGATTTTTACAAAAGAAAATGGAGCATATATAGGAACTGACATAACAAGGTATCCATATAAAATAATCCATAATGAGTTAGGAATAAAAAAATGTAGATTCTATGATTTAAGAGGTAGTTATGCAACTAAAATATTAAACAATGGTATAGAGATAAGAGATGTTGCTGATTTACTAGGTCACAAGAATATAGAAACAACAGAAAACTTTTATATTTCTAGCACAGAAAGTTCTAGAAAATATGCAACAGAATTATTTGATAATATATCAAAATCTGAAACGATAAATAAAATTATAGAATATAAAATTGAATCTCAGTAGTTTGACTAATCTTAATATATAGTATATAATTATGAACAGAAAAAACACAAATGTATGATTTTCTAATTCGCACAATTTATTGAACTTTGAAATATGGTATAATGATGGCAGTGAACGGATGTGGACGGTGTCCACAATTTGTCCACAGTAGAGAAATATTTATAATATAAATAATACGGATAATACAAATAATATAGATGTTACCTAGTCTGGAAAAGCCTGAAATACAGGTAATATTATAAATACAAATAATACAGATAATATGGGAGTACAAAGTTTTTGCGGCTCAGGAAAAAAATATAAGAATTGCTGTGGAAAGTAATAAAATTTAAATAAAAATTAAAGGTGTAGACAAAATAGTTAGGTTACACCTTTTTGATTTGAAAAAAATTTTCGCTTTCAGCAATGAAAATTCTAACAAAAAATATAGTGACAGTTGACACCAAAAAGTTTTTGCGTTATACTATTAATAGTTAAAGAAAGGAAGATAATATGTAAGGAGGTAATAATGTTAAACACTTTAGATAAAGATGCAGTAAACTCTTTTTTAAAAATGTGTAAAAAAGAAATAGAAAACGGAAATTGTTACTTCGCTGGATACAGAACAATAACTATTAATGGTAAAAAAATAACTGCTATGCAAGCATTAATTGACCTTGGAATCACGAAAGTTCAGCATATATGGAGATACATTTTGAAATTAGATATAGAAGATTGTGTCAAAGTTGACCGTGACCGAGATTATAGAAGAGATATGAATTCTGAAGTTTACATATTTAAAAAAATTATTAATAATAAAATGGTTTATATTAAACTAACTATGAATGATAAAGGAATAATATGCATATCATTTCATGAAAGTTATTAGAGGTGGATATTTATGAATAAAATTATATATTGTTTTAATTGTAACAAAGATGTTGAAACTGTTTGCAGTATTGAAAATAATACTTATACTGTACATAAACAACAAGTGAAAGTAAAAGAAAAAGTTTTTACTTGTCCAATTTGTCATAATCAATTATTTGATAATGATGAATTAAATAATAATTTATATAATATTTACAATGCATATTTAAAATTATATGGATTATCTTTTCCAAAACTAAAAGAAATAAGAGAAGCATATAATCTATCACAAGAATTATTTGCAAAATCACTTGGATGGAGTAAAAGGACTATAATAAGGTATGAAAATGCAGACTCTTTGCCACAAGCTCAATACTTATTAACATACAAAAAAATAAATGGCAATAAAAATGAATTTATAAATATTTTAAAATCTAATCGTAAATCTCTAGGGGATGATTTGTATTATAAGATTTTTAATAATGTAAGTACAGAATTAGATATTAAAACAATAAATGTATTTTTATATGTTTTAAAAAACAACTACCTAACTAGAACTCAAATAATGAAAAATCTATTCTCAATAGATTTTCAAGCATGCAAGGAGCAATCTAAAGCAATCACAACATTTAACTATGCTCATGGAACTTATGGACCAATTATAGATAATAAAGATGCAATTTTAAATCTGTTGGTTAAACAAAATTATCTTGAAATAGTTGATAATGAAGATGATATAACCCTTTTTAAACCTATAATGGAGCCGGATTTAAATTTGTTTAGCAAAGAAGAAATTGCAATTATGGATAAAGTATTATCGGTATTAAAAGGCAAAAGCGCAAATAAATTAACTGAATGGTCTCATGAATTTAAAGGCTGGATTGAAACAAAGGATGGAGAGTTAATAAGTTACAAGTATGCTAAATATTTCGAATTAAATAATAATTGGTAAGCAATACTAGAGGTAATGATGGAATGGAGTAATATTATGAAAAATAAAAAAATATTTATTATTATTAATACTTTATATGTTATAGTTCCTTTATTAATTTTAATTTTCCCACACTTGTTTAAATATAAATTTTATATATTAGTAACATTTGGAATCTTAATATACTTTTGGTTAAGAAAAAATAATATAAGTAATGAGGATTTAGGTATAACTAATAGGAATATTACAAACTCATTAATTAGCAATTTACCTATAATTATCATATCTATATCAATTATAACCTTGATGAAATTTTTGAATATAAATAAGTTTGTTCCGAGTGAAACAATATATTTTTATTTATTTTATTATGCATTTGTTCATATTATATATAAAGATATATTAACAGTTATATTAACTTTTATAATTGGTTTAATTTGGTATAATTTATATAGAAAAGATAAAAATTTGTTAGGAGTATCAATAAGTCATTGCATAATTGGCATGATAACAATTCTCTTAGGAATTATAGATTAATTATATGCAAAGAAGAGAATAAAAAGACTATTATATTACAATCCAAGTTATCAACGCTTATATAAAAACTAGATAAATAAAAACGCTTATAAAAACTAGATAAATAAAAAAATATATGTTATACTAGTCTTAATTATTTAAGGAGGAAAAAATAATGAGCAGTAGAGAAGTAATAGATAAAATAAGAAATTTATCAACACAAGAAAAAAGAAATTTAACATTCGAAGCGTTAGTAAAAATTATTGAACCATTAACATCAGATGAAATAATAGAATTAAGTAATGTAATTGGTTATCCTGTATTTACTAGATTATGCATGGGCGTATTAAAACATAGATTTGTTTTATTACAAGATGGAGCTGCTGCAATAATTGTTAATAGTGAAGGACAAATTCTATTACAAAGTAGAGCAGACAGAGATAAATGGGGATTACCTGGAGGATGCCAAGAACTTGGAGAAAGATTTCAAGATACTGTTTTAAGAGAAGTAAAAGAAGAAACTAATCTTGATGTTAAAGAAGAAGATTTAGAGTTAATAGATATAGTATCTGGTGCTTCAAGAAGAAACGATTATCCAAATGGGGATGTAGTAATTAATAACACAGCACTTTATTGTATTAGAAATTATAGTGGTGAATTAAAATGGGATAGTGAATCAAAAAATATGAAATTTTTTGATTTGGATAATTTACCAGAAAATCAAAATGATCCCGATTTAATTGAGATTTATATAAGAAAATTTTGTTCAAGGGGTAGATAGAATTAAATTTAAGTAAATAAAAAAAGCTTACCCCAGGAGCAAAGAAATTCTAAATATGCAATCGCATATCTACTCTCATTCGAGAACCCAGATTTAACCCTTCCCAAGTAAGCATTACAACAATAATGTAACAAAACATTTTACTATTGTCAAATTTATTATATATACTTTTGAAAAAATTGTTAATTTAAACGTTATCATAAAACAAATGGAGGTTCTGGTTATGGAAATAACAAATGAAAAAGAAGTATTAAAAAAGATAATTAACATAATAAATTTATTGCATCCCGTTCAAACACCAAGAATAGATTTAGATATGCCAGGTTTTAAAAGGCCATCTACAGACATAATAATAAATTTAATAGAAGAAGATAATATGCCACGCACATTTATTAGTATCCTCGATGGCACAGAAAATTTTAAACAAAGTGTACCAAATGGAAATATATTAACAGATACTTTTTTAGATATTAATACTTTAAAAGAAATAATTGATTATTTACTTGCAAATTTTCCTGTAGTATATAACTTTAATGTAAATAGTAATTCCATTTCATTTACTTTATCATTTTCTAAAAATAATGATTTTTATATAACACCAGGGATTTCACTAGAAAATATTAGTTTAGAAATTAGAATAACAGATTTAAAACTTCAAAAGAAATTAAAAGAATACTTGATATTTATATTAAGTACGTACTATGCTGAATTAAAACAAACTCCATATTGGCAAGAAACAATTGAAAAAAACAAGAAAAAAATACTTTTTGAGATGGAATATGAATATATAATGGATTTTGTTTCTCATTTAAGTGAAGAAGAAATAAGAAAATTACTAGTTAATATTACTAATGAACGATTTATAGAAATAATGAATGATATGATTTCTAAAGAAACAAAATTAGAAAGATTAAAACCACAAATTTGTTGATAACTTAGTTGTTATCAACATTTTTTAATAAACACTTGACAAACGTACAAAATACGCATATAATTAAAATGAAGGGAGAAAATAATGGAATTAAAGAATAAAAGATATGAAAATATTGGTATACATGTTCTATCAACCATATTTACAGTAGATAAAGGTAAAATTAAAATTCTATTAGTAAAAAGAACCAATGAACCATTTAAAGATTTTTGGGCGCTTCCGAGCGGAGCATTATATAATGATGAATTATTATGTGATGGAGCCAAAAGAGAATTAAAAGAGAAAACAGGCATAACAGGAATCGATTTGGATTTTTCAGCTGTATTTGATGACATTAAACGAAGTGAACTAAGACGCATGATAGGAATATCATTTATTGGTGTAATAAATGTGAATGGATTAGAATTACAAAAAGAAACTTTAAAAACATCAAATGCAGACTTCTTTGAAATAAGTAATATTCCGAAACTTGCATATGACCACACCAAAATAATTGAAACGTCACTTGAAATACTTAAAAGTAGGGTGTTAGAAAGAAACATCTTAAAGGATTTATTACCTAAAGAATTCACATTACCTGAGATACAAGAGGTATATGAAACTCTATTAAACAAACAATTTGATCGAAGAAATTTTAGAAAACAATTGTTAAATAAAGGTATTATTGAAGATGTGCATAAAAATATCGTATACAATGGCAAAAAGCCAGCTAAAATGTACAAATTTTGTACAACAAACAAAAAAGATGTATTTTAAAAAATACCTTTTTTAAACAAATATAATGCGTAAAAAATACGCAAAAGGAGAGATGGAAATGACAGATTTATATATAGATTTTGATGGAGTTATAAAAGATACAATAAAAGTAAGTTATAAAATGATGGAAGAACAGGGAATAAGTTTAAGTGATAGACCTCGTGTTATTAAATTTTATCAAGATATAGATTGGAATAAACTTATAGAAATTTCTGAAGAATTAAACAAAGCATTCGATTATATTAATCAAATTTGTGAAGAGAAAAGATATAGAGTATCGATTTTAACAACAGTTAATTCTCAACAAGAAATGATAGCAAAAGTAAATTATATAAGAAGTAAAAATAAAGAAATAGGAATTGTTTTTGTTCCTAATGGAATAGATAAATCACAAATTGTAAAAGCTCAGGGTGCAATCCTTGTTGATGATTATTCCGGCAACTTATTAAAATGGACGGAAGCCGGAGGAATCGGTATAAAATTTATTAGTAAAGATAATTTTACAACAATAAATTCATTACAAGTATTTACAGGAAATGAAAACTCAATGATTTTAAAACGAAAAAGGACAGGTTAAAAATAATTGTTTTTGATGACATTCTTTTGTATATTTGATAAAATTGTACTAGGTGATTAACTATGTCCAAAATATCAAAGAATATAAAAATGCTGGAAATATTATCGTCTGGTAAAAAATATACTTGTAAGGAATTATCGGAACTTTTAGAAATCAGTCCAAGGGTAGTAAGATTATATAAAGATGAATTAGAAAAAGAAGGTATATACATAGAATCTATAATGGGCAAAAATGGTGGATACAAATTATATTCGAAAATTGAATTACCATCTATTTTATTTAATGAATATGATATAAAAGTAATTAATGAAATAATAAGTCATTTAAAAAGTAATAATGATATTGAAAAATTAAATAATTTAAAAGACAAAATTACTAATTACTGTAGATTAGTTGCAAATGAAGATGAAAACATCCCAGAAGATAAAAAGAATATATTAGATATTATGAAAGAAGCAATAAGCTTACAAAAAAGTGTTAAAATAGAATATTTTAGTAAAGGAGTATTAAAACAAAGAATTGTATATCCTAAACAAATATATAAATATAATGATTTAGTAATGATAGTAGTTAGATATTCAGAAGATGATAATGACATAAGACATTTAAATCTAAATAGAATTGAAAAAATAATAAACTAGCATAAATACCACCTATTTTGTATTATATAATGATTTTGGAGGTGGAAAATGTTAGAGTTTGATCATATTGCATTAACAGTAACCAATTTAGAAGAATCTATAAATTTTTATAAAGTTTTAGGCTATAAAGTAGAAAACGTTTTTGAAGAAGATGATTATAGGTGGGCAAGTCTTTTACTCGGAGATACAAGTTTAGAATTGTTTCAAATAAAAAATAAAAAATGTCTTAAAATATATCATGTTGCCTACAATTTTACAGATGAAAAAGAGGCAATATCGATTGCAAAATCATTAGGTTACAAAAATAAGATTTGGATATTTTTTTTGGTGATTTAAATAGAGAAAGTTTTTTTCTTGAAGATAAAGATAATATATCAATTCAGTTAATAAGAAAAAAATAAAGTTTGTTGATAACTTAAATGTTATCAACATTTTTTTATATACAAACGTAAACTATAAAGAAAGCAGTTTGCCAAATGGATAAAAAATGTAATTTTAATGACAATTGCAATAAAGCAAAACAAATAAGTGGAAGAAGCAAATAAAAATTTAAAATATTTCTATGTTGAAGGCCCAAAAGGTGATAAAGGAGATCCCGGTGAGGCAGGCCCCCAAGGCCCTCAAGGAATATCAGGTCAAGAAGGAAAAAATTCAATTACAGCATATGGAATGCGATATTCTACAACTAGTCAGTCCTAAACATTTACTGCTGGGGCCGAAACAACTATTCCACTTGCTGATAAAGGATCATTTTTAAATGTTGTTATGATACTGAAAATGCTATCGTAATAAAGGAAAGTGGAATATATATAATATCTTATTTGTTCAGTGGAAAACCAATGGTTCGTGATATTTTACAAATATCAGTAAAAAGTAATGATTTATTACTACCTGCCACAAACATTAATGCAGATTGGGAAGGTACCGCAATAAACACTTTTAGTAACACCATAATTGCGCCACTTATAAAAGATGATATTGTTCAACTTTGTGTAAGAACAAATTCAAATACAACTATAGAATTCGATAGAACAACAAACGCAATTCTAAATCTTATGAAAATTAACTAAAATTCTATTAAAAACTGATACAAAATGATATAATTTATCAAGGAGGGTTTTATTATGTTTAATAAAGATGATAGCGTTGAATTAAAAGTAGTGGCAACGTATGGAAAAGATTTTAAATATGTAAAAGATGACATCACCATTAATTATTAATTTACCAGAAGAAATAGAAAAAATAGATATTCCAGAAGATTTATTAAAACTAGAAATATATGAAATAATAAATGTAGGTATTGAAAGAAAAAGTCTAGTAAGTAGAATTTTTATCGGAGAGATTCATACTCTTGAAGAATTAAAAGAAATTTGTCCAAATTACAAATTTTCAATGGGCCTAGACTGGAGAGAACTTTCAGATATTGAAGGAGAAATAAACTGGATAACATATGTAAATGAAAAAGGAGTTTATTGCTTACTTGCTAAATTAAAATCAACAGATTTAATTGTTGCTAATACCGAAGAATTAAAGACTCTTTTAATAGAATATTCTAATAATTTTTCTAGATTTAAAGATGGAATGTCAAGAATAAGAAATATTACGTCAAAAAAATAATAAAAAGCTTTTAGGAAACTTTTTTGCGTGATATAATATTTATGTTAAAAAAAATAGTGTTACATTGAGGTGTCAAATGAAAAAAAAGAAAGTAAGAAAGAAAGCATATTATAAAAATTTAAATATATTAAGACTTATATCATGTATTGCAGTTCTTTTATATCATATGGGTATATTAAAAGGTGGTTATTTAGCAGTATGTATATTCTTTGTTTTAAGTGGTTATTTATCAGTTACTAGTGCATATAAAAAAGATAATTTTAATATTAAAGATTATTATATTAATAGAATAAAGAAACTATATATTCCATTAGTAATCGTAGTTTTTTCATCAATAACAATCATTTCTCTATTTAAAAACATATATTGGTTAACATTAAAAAGTGAAACAACATCAATTCTACTAGGGTATAATAACTTCTGGCAAATCAATGCTAACTTAGATTACTTTGCTAGACATGTTGATTCACCATTTATGCATTTATGGTATATTTCTATATTATTAGAATTTGATTTAATATTTCCGTTTCTTTATAAAGGTTTAAAGAAACTCGGAGATAAAGTTAATAAAGCTTTACCTAGTATTATTCCATTAGTTTTAGGTATAGCATCAGCAATTTATTTTTATAAATCATCTCTAGGACCTAATTTAATGACTGCATATTATAATACATTTGCAAGAATTTATTCAATACTATTCGGAGTTGCTTTAGGTTTTTATCATTCATATTATGGCTCTTTAGTTCCTAATTATATAAAAACAAAACCTCTTCGAAAGATAGTGTTTTTTAGTTACCTATTAATAAATATAATAGCATTTATATTTATTAAATCTACATCAAGTATATTTGCTATAAGTATGATATTAATATCTATAATAGCATGTAGATTAATAGATTATGCAATATTAGAAAAAGATGATTTAACAAAATTTGATAAGATAATAAAATCAATATCAGATATAAGTTATGAAATATATTTAGTACAATATCCAGTTATATATTTATTTCAATATATAAACATAAATCATTATTTAAAAACACCAATTATTATAATAATTGTAATTTTATTATCATATGTATTACATATGATATCTAACAAGAGGGAAAATATGAAAATAGTAAGAAAAATATTATTAGTGGTAGTTCTAGCATTATCAGTATTCGGAGCATATAAATATATTGCAACTAAGTCTCATGAAAAAGAAATGAAACAATTAGAACAAGAGCTAGCAGAAAATGAAAAAGTAATGTTAGAAAAACAAAAAGAATATCATTTGCTTGAACAAAAAGAGGAAGAAGATTGGACAAAAGAACTTGAAAAATTAGAAAATACATCTTTAGATGAATTAGTTAAAGATCTTCCAGTTACTTTCGTCGGTGATTCTGTAATGCTCGGAGCAATGAATAATTTAAAAAAAGCTTTTCCAAATAGTTATTTTGACTCTAAAGAATCTCGTTCGACATACATAGGTTATACAATCCTAAAAGATTTAAAAGATTCAAATAAACTTGGTGATCCTGTAGTTATCCACCTTGGAACTAATGGTGATTGTAAAAATAGTTGTAAAGAAAATATTATGGATTTATTAAAAGATAAAACAGTATTTTGGATTAATACAACTAATTATACATATGTAAATGATAATTTAAATAAGCTTGCAGAAAAATATGATAACTTGCATATAATAGACTGGTATACACTTTCTCGAGGACATAGTGATTGGTTCTATAAAGATGGAATTCATTTACCTCCGGAAGGAAGAAAAGAATATACAAATATCGTATATAATGCTATAACTGAAGTTTATAAAGATACCTTTAAAGATAAAAAAGCAGAGTTAATTAAAGCTCACCAAGAGGAATTAAAAAACAAACCAACTTTTTATGGAAATGATATCTTATTCTATAATTTTGAAACATTACAAAGTAGTTTTTCAGATGTTAAGTTTATTGTTAATAAAGAATTTAGTTACAAAGCCTTAAAAGAAAGTATTGAATTATCAATTAAAGAAAATACTTTATCAAAGAAAATAGTATTAGCATTTGATAATAGTACAGTTATTTCCACGAAAGAATATCAAGAACTAATAGAACTATGTAAAGATAGTAACTTATATATCGTTGCAAGTGGTAAACCATTAGATAGCTTAGGAAACTATAGTAATGTAACAATTATTAATTTCTATAGTAAAATTCAAAAGAATAAAGACTACTTAATGGCAGATGGAATTCACTTAACAGAAAAAGGAAATAAGGCTTTACTAAATATGCTAGAAAAAACAATAAAAGAAACGCAATAGTACGGCGTTTCTTTTTACATGCCCTTATTAAACTTCTTAATATATTTCAATACATCTTCATCAGTTATTTCTAATGCTTTAACTAATTTTGAAAAACTTTCTATCGATGGAGTTCTTTCATTATTTTCTATTCTTTGTATAGTTCTAGTATCTAAATTTGTTAAATCAGCTAATTGTTCTTGCGTTATTTTCCTTTTAATTCTATATTCTTTAAACATAATTATACCTCACGACCATTGTGTCATATTAAATTTCCGTGAACCACGGCCACAGTGCCGTTCATAAAAAGCGATAAATTATGCTAACATTATTAATGTAAGAATAGTAATGATAAGATATTACAATGATATCTATTTGATATTTACATAATCAATTAATTGTTGTAAAATAATAATGTAGGATAAATACTTTGTAAAAAAATAAACATAATAAAATAAAAGGTGGTAGTAAATATGGAAAAGAACAAAACAAAAATAGTAACAATAGTATCATTGTTAGCATTAATAATATTAATCATCGGAGCAACATATGCATATTTTGCAGCACAGACTGGAGAAGGTTCACAAACAGATATCAGGATTAATGCAAATACTGTGGATACCTTAACATTTGAAACCGGAGATCCAATCACATTAACGTTAGATCAAGAAAACTTTGCACAAGGGACTGGTAACCAAACAGGTTCAACATTTGCCAAAGCATTATTGACTGCAAATAGTAAAACAAATACAGCAACACAAAATTACTATTTGTATCTAAGTATATATACAAATACATTTGGTTATTCAATAAATACAGACACACCAGAATTGATACTAAGCATAACAGATGCAGATGGAAATGCCATAACAAATTTATCAAATTTAACATATAAAACAGTAACAGATGCAAGTGGAGCATCAATATCAGGATATGATATAACTGGAGTAACAGGATTAGTAACAATATTAGATAATAGGGAAATAACAGCAAACCCAAGAAAAGAAGAACAATGGAATATTACAATAACAATGATAAACTATAATGCAGACCAATCAAAAAATGCTGGAAAGAATTTTGGAGCAAAAGTTGTAGTTAAAAAAGGAGGATACAATCCAACAATAGCAGATTATTGTAGTGATGGAGAAAACTTAAAAGATTGTATAATAAAATATGGCAATTTAGGCTATGACACATCAAGAATAACAATACATAATGCGAGTTTAGCAAATGGAGCAGGAGACAATAGTTATAGATATTCAGGAAGAGATGCTCACCCAGATTATTACTCATGTAAATATAATGGAAATGATGTAATAAACATTAACGAAGCCATTAATAATTCAAAAAAAGGAGATTGCTCAAATGTTTATAAAGTTACAAATGGCAGTGATGTCATGTATGGAGATAAATCATTTAGTAAAATGTTTACTGATAAGACAACAGTAAAATGGGATAGTACAAATAGTAAATGCATTACTGATTCAGGTTCAGATGTATATTTATGGAACGGTGGAACTGTTACCCAAACAGCATGTACAGGAAATGCATATTTTGTAACAATATCAAGTCAATATTGGTTAGGAATCGAAGAGGTAGGAGCAGGAGAAGAAACTTTGGTATCCTTAGCACAAGAAGATGTATCAAATTTTGTATGTTTTGGATCAACAGCAAGTCCATGTCCAACAGATAATTTATATAGAATTATCGGAGTAATAGATGATAAAGTAAAATTAATAAAATATGATTATGCATCAAGTACACTACTTGGAACAGATGGAGATTATTCACAAAATGCCGAAGAAGCAGGAATGCCAACAAATTATTATAAAGGTACAAAAGAAAAGTCAGACATCGGAGTATATTATTGGAATTATAAATCAGATACAGCAAATTATAATAATACGTGGAGCAAAAGTTTACTAAATAAAACAAATTTAAATACAAACTTTATAAATAATATTGGAACAGAATGGGCAAATAAAATAGCTGTGACAACATGGAAAGTCGGAGGAAATACGTGGGATAATATAGGTGAAATAATACCATCCCTAGCATATCAAAATGAAATAGTAAATCCGAATCCGCTGAACAGTACAGATAACGCCACAGAATATAAAGCAAAAATAGGCTTAATGTACGTAAGTGAATATGGTTTTGCGGCAAGTCCAGAATTATGGACAACAGTAATGAAAATATATAATTATTTTGATGCTACAAGTAATAATTGGATGTATATGGGATTAAGTGAATGGACAATTTCCCGTTCTGCGGACGATTCGGACTATGCTTTCAATGTGCAAAACGCTAGTAACCTGTTCAACAGCGAAGTGTTCGCCACCCTTGCCGTTCGGCCGTCCTTCAATCTCGAGTCTTCCATAACTTATAAATCAGGGAGTGGAAGCATGAGCGACCCGATAATTATAAACTGATTGACGGACAGTTTTGAATAAACCCCGATGAAACCTGGACAAAATGAGGTAAAAAGTTCGACCAATAATGAACGAATTACCTCAATTCTTCTTTGAATAGATTCTAATTGAATAAATGAAAATTCATTTTTTAAACATTTAGCTATATCTGAAGATACAACAGATTCAGAAGAAATCATTCCAAATAAAATTTCTGGAATGATATTTAACTGAGTTTTTCGTAAATTTGGAACATTATTTTTTGAAAATTCACGAATTTTATTTGTAATTTCTGTTTGTGTATTGTATAATTTAGTCATGGCAACTCCTTTTTATTTTATTGGATATTATTATTTTAACATTAGAGTTGCCATTTTTAAAGAGTTTTTAAGAGGATTTGGTATAACGTGATAGTTATATCAAATTTTTAATTTATAAAAACTGTCCGTAGCTAAGTAATCATAACTGATTGACGGACAGTTTTGAATAAACCCCGATGAAACCTGGACAAAATGAGGTAAAAAGATCGACCAATAATGAACGATTTACCTCATTTTTTGTATTATGATGTGGGTATAAAATATAAAAAAAGTAATTGATAAACCACATTATTACACATACTTTTTAGGTTAATTATAAATGTTAAAATAAAAACTGATAGAAATGTCAAAGTAAAAAAATATAAAAAGAATTGATATAAAAAATTTGGATAATCTTCCTGAATGGTTTGATGATACATTACATAAATATCAACATTTAACAAACTTTTCTGATACAAGAATAAATAAATTATGCATTCTTTTAAATAGACAAATAAACAAATTAAAAAAAATAATCGAAGAATCTGATGATTAAACACATCAGTTCTTTTGTATTTGTAAATATTTTATGTTAAAATGATATGGCAAAGAGGTGCAACATGAAAATAGAAAATTTATGTATGTCTTTTGGTACTCAAACTATATTTGATAATGTATCATTTCAAGTTAATAACAATGATAAAGTAGGTATAATCGGGGTAAATGGTGCAGGTAAATCAACATTATTTAATATCATCCTTGGAAATATAACTCCAGACTCTGGAAATATTACCTTAAATACTAAAATTAATTTAGGTTATTTACCACAAGTTATAATGGATGATGCAAGTAATGAAGAAGAAACTGTTTTTGAATACTTACTCGAAGGAAGACCAATAAAAAAGCTTAAAGAAGAATTAAATTCCTTATATGAAACAATTGCAAATTTAGATAATGAATATGAATTAAAAAAATATTATAAGAAAATAAACCATGTCAGTGAACTACTTGAATACTATGATGAATATAATGCCGAGAGTTCATTACTTAAAATTATAAGTGGAATGAATATCGAGGATAGTCTCCTTGATTTAAAACTTAAAAATATATCCGGTGGACAAAAATCTAAAGTTGCTTTTGCAAGACTTTTATATTCAAATCCTGAAATAATGCTTTTAGATGAACCCACAAATCACTTAGATTTAGATACAAAAGATTATATAATTAATTATTTAAAAAATTATCATGGTATTATTTTAGTAATTTCCCATGATATAGAATTCTTAAATGAGGTAACAAAAAAGACTTTATATGTTGATAAAATAAAACATAACGTTGAGATGTATAATGGTAATTATGAAAAATATATCAAGATAAAAAATGAAAGAGACTTAGCAAAGAAAAGATTATATGATCGTCAAGTAAAAGAAGAGGAAAAGTTAAAAAATATAATAGCTAAATATATCCGAGGCAATGAAAAGAAAGCTAATATTGCTAAAGATAGAATTAAAAAGTTAGAAAAATTAGAAAGTGAAAAAATAGAATTAGAAAAGAAAAATAAATATACTAAATTTAAAATGAAAATAAATAGACCAAGTTTTAGTATACCAATTAAGTGCAATAATTTAACATTTGGTTATGATGAAGAAAACTTATTATATGAAAATTTAAATTTTGATTTATCCCGTGGTGAAAAACTTTTAGTAGTGGGTGAAAATGGTATAGGTAAAACAACCCTTTTACGTTTAATAATGGGTTATTTAACTCCCCTTGAAGGAAACATTGAAATAACAGAAAAAACAGATATAGCATACTATGCTCAAGAACATGAAATACTAAAGCCTAATAAAACAATTTTAGAAAATTTTGCTAATTTTGGGCTTGCTGATTATGAAATAAGAAGAATGTTAGGTAGTTTTCTATTTTCTGGAGAAGATATTTTTAAAAAAGTTGAGGTTTTATCTCCCGGAGAACGAAGCCGTGTAGCTTTAGCTAAAATATCTTTAACTGGTGCCAATACTTTACTTTTAGATGAACCTACCAATCACTTAGATCCAATGACTCAGTTAATAATTTCAGATACATTTAAAAATTATGAAGGAACAATGCTTGTAGTATCACACAATTTGGATTTTGTTGATAATCTTAATATTAATAGAATGCTACTTTTACCAAGTGGACGTATTACCTATTATGATAGAGATATTGTTATGCATTATGAATTATTAGAAGAAGAAAATCAGTAAAAAAACAAAGTTATATTTTGATTTAACTTACATAAAAATTATGATATAAATATTTGAATACTTAAAAAAGTATGTTATTATAATTACAAGGAGACTATATGAAAAAAGAAACAATTATTAAAATATCTTTATTAGTAGTAGCAACAATAGCTATTGCAGTCGGAGTAATTTACAAAAAAGATAACGAAAGGGATTTAAAAGAAATCAAAGGAATAACCATAGTTCCAACAATGTATGACGAGATAACAACTGATACAGCATGGAGCCCAACATTTCAACTAGTATGGAATGATTTTAAAAATGAACTTATTAAACAAGATATTGTTTTTGAAGAAAAAAGTAAAACAGTTGATAATTTAAACAAAGAATACTTTACTGACAAAATGATAAGTGAAGACTATTATTACAAAAATTATGGTTTAAAAACATTAAAATTAAAAGATGAAATTGAAAAGGAAATAAAAGAAAAATTTAATCAAACAAGTGATATCATAAATGACTTTGACTGGGATGAAAATAACCTAAATAATAATGAGAATCCATATAGCAAAAGATATTTTTTCTATTCAATGTTGTATCGTGAATTTGAATTCAATTATAAATTTAAAGAATTGGAAAAAGGATCTTTTAAAGATGCTAAGGATATAAAATATTTTGGTACAGATGAAAAATCAACAAGTAAAGTTAAATCTCAAATAACGGTGTTATTTTATAATAATGAAGATGATTTTGCTATATCGATATCAACAAAAAATAATGATGAATTAATATTCTATAAGAATCCAAAAGGAACAACATTTAATGAAATATACGAAAATTTATTAAGTGAAAAAGAAAAATATACTGATTCAATATCATTAACAAATGAAGAAAACTTTAAAGCTCCATATTTGGATTTTAAAGTAAAAAAAGAATTCACAGAAATTGAAAATAAACCTTTTATGGCTGCAGATGGAGACACATGTATAATTGAAAAAGCAATACAAAGCATAGAATTTCAAATAAATGAAAAAGGTGGTAAAGTAAAAAGTGAAGCAGGAATGGACGTAAAAAAAGAGTTAGCTATTGAGCCAACTGAACCAAGGGACTTTAATATAGATGACACATTTGCATTATTCTTAAAAGAAAATAAAAAAGATGTCCCTTACTTTGCATTAAGAGTAAACGACATAACAAAATATCAACAAAATTAATTAAATATCTCAACTTGAAAAAATAACTAGTTATGATATGATGTATTTAGCAAAAAGAAATTTGCATAAAATACAAAATGGGACACTCTAATTTTGCGCGTTGAGTGTTAGCCAAAATATGTTTGGCACCCAATCAAGCTTGATTGGGTATTATTTCTTTATTATCAAAATCAAAATGATAATTAATAACAATCAAATGATATAAATGCCAAAACCCTCAGAATGAAAGTTTTTAACCTCATAAAATTTCTTCTTCATTTATTAAAATAAAGAAGACTAACACCCAACAATCAAAGTTCCTATAGGAACTATTATAACAAAGCTAAGCCATTAAATCAAACAAATAAGTTTGAAAATTTTAGAGTGTAAATTATTGTCGAAATTTCAAAAAAAGACACATATATGTGTCAAAATAAAGTTGTTAACAATAAAGTGAATTTGAATTAAAAATTTTATTTGCTAATATCAATATTTTTTATTTCTTCTTCAGATAATCCTGTTACAGCCACAATCTTTTCTATAGGAATATTCTCTTTTAATAAATTTTTTGTCATCTCACATTGAGCTTCTATTTTACCAGACTTAAGTCCTTTAGCTAACCCCTTTTTAAGTCCTTCCTCTAATCCTTCTCTTCTGGCAATATTTTTCTCAGTATTTTTAATGTACTTTTCTTCTTCCTCCGGAGTAATATCATATATGAATACATCTTCTTTATTTAATCTTTT
>CAKOLL010000012.1 GCA_934096295.1 uncultured Bacilli bacterium | reverse complement strand
ATTATATAGTAAATGAAGAAATAATCAAATTTCTTAAATATATTTCATTTACTAATCAGTATTATACGTGATATAATATTTACGGAGGTCCAAATGAACTTAGAATTATTACCAAAAGTAGGTCCAAAAACTATAAATATATTAAATAAAATTAACATAAGTACAGTTGAAGATTTATTAACATATTATCCATATCGCTACAATGTTATTAAATTTATAAACATAGATGATGCTGATGATACAATGATTTATTACATTAAAGCAAAAATTTTAAGCATTCCAAAAGTATCATATATCAAAAGAAATTTTAATAGATTGGACTTTTTAGCTACGAATAATAATCATGATTTCAAAGTAGTTATTTTTAACAGAGCCTTTTTAAAAAGAAATCTAACTATAGATAAAGAAATAGTTATAATTGGTAAATATTCTAAGATAAAAAATACTTTTACTGCTAATGACATTAAATTTAACATTGATGAAGAAAGAATTGAACCAATTTATCATTTAACCGAAGGTATTAAAAATTCAAGCTTAGAAAATATTATAAATAGTGCATTATCAACAAATATAACATTATCTGATAATATACCAAGTTATTTAAACGAAAAATACAAATTATTAACAAAGACCGATGCTATAAAAAAAATACATCAACCAAAAACTATAAATGATATAAAACAAAGTGAATTAAAATTAATATATGAAGAATTATTTACTTATATGTTTAAAATAAACTATTTAAAAAGTATTAACAAAATATCTAAAGGATTACCTAAAAATTTTAGTGATAATGATATTCAAGATTTTTTATCAAGTTTAAATTTTTTATTAACTAAAGATCAATTAACAACTATCGAAGATATTTTAAAGGACATGAAAGAAAACAAAAGAATGAATAGGCTAGTACTTGGTGATGTTGGCTCTGGAAAAACAATCGTAGCAATCATTGCAATTTTAGCAAACTTTTTATCCGGATACCAATCAACATTTATGGCTCCAACTGAAATACTTGCCAAACAACATTATGAATCCATCAAAGAATATTTTAAGAACTATAATATTAATATAAGCCTATTAACTGGAAGCCTTACCAAAAAACAAAAAGAAAAAATTTATAACCAAATATCAACCGGAGAAATAGATTTAGTTATAGGTACTCATGCTCTATTAAATGACAATTTAAATTTTAAGAATTTAGGATTAGTTATTACAGATGAACAACATAGATTCGGTGTTAATCAAAGAAATCTGCTTCAAAATAAAGGGTTAAATGGTGAAGCTGATGTTTTGTATTTATCTGCAACTCCAATACCAAGGACTTACGCTCTGACCATATATGGAGACTTAGATTTATCACAAATTAAAACTAAACCAAATATTAGAAAAGAAATTATAACTAAAATAGCAAATGAAAAAAATATTAAAGATGTATTATTAAAAATGTATGAAGAATTAAAACTTAATCATCAAATTTTTGTAGTTTCACCACTAATTGAACAAAATGATGAATTAAACTTAAATAGTGTAATAGACCTAAAAGAAAAATTAAATAAAGCTTTTAATAACAAAGTAAGGATAGAAATATTGCATGGAAAATTAAAACAAAAAGAAAAAGATGAATTAATGAAAGAATTTGTAGAAAATAAAATAAATATTTTAATATCTACCACAGTTATCGAGGTGGGGATTGATATTCCTAATGCTTCGATGATGGTTATCTATAATGCTGAAAGATTTGGACTTGCAACCCTTCATCAACTTCGCGGTAGAGTAGGAAGAAGCAATATTCAAAGTTATTGTTATTTAATAACAAATTCTTCTAACAATGAAAGATTAAAAGTAATGGAAGAATCTTCAGATGGATTCTACATTGCAGAAAAAGACTTTGAGCAACGTGGACAAGGAGATTTATTCGGAGTTAAACAAAGCGGAGATATGTCATTTAAAATTGCTGATTTAAAAAGAGATTTTAATATATTATCTCAAGCTAACATTGATGCCAAAGAATTTTTAGATAATAAATTATATTTAGATTATGAATACTATACTAATATTATAAAAGAAATAGATTTCTTAGACTAACAAAAAGAGCTTACTCATTTGTAAACTCATTTTTTGCTTTTTTACATTTTACATTTTTTTTAGTTCCATTTCATATGGTCCTTTTTCGTACAATTTCACTATTTACTTTATTCATTATTAAATCTAACAAACTAGCAGCTTGAACCCGATTTAAATTACCACGTATTATTATTTTATTTCCATCATTTAATATTGACATTATTTCATCTAGAAATTGATTACATTCAGTTTGAAGATTATACTTTGCCACATACATATAATCTTGTTTGGTTTCTTCAAAAATAACAATATGGTTAATTTTCTTAACATAGCAAACACTATAATAAATTATAAACTTTTTCGTATGCTTTTTCTTTTCTTTTCTTTTTTACTATAAAACTCATAAATTTTTTCTCTAGGTATAATTTTATCATAATTCTCATCATTATTGTCATAAATTTGCTCCCAAGGACCATCAACAATTTTTGTGGTTTTTATTAAATCTGTAGTATTTAAACTTTGCGTTTTTTCTAATACATTATCTATTAATGCTTTAACATCGTCTGTTAACTCTATTGCCGATTTATCAACCTTTGGTTTTAAAGGCCCATCTTCCATTTGCATATATTCTCTATAAACATTTTTGATTGCTGGTCCACTAGGCCATACTGTAAATTCATCTTCAAATAATAAAGCTCCATTATTTTCTACCATATAATCAACATAACAAAAATAAAGTAGTTTCTGTAATCTTCGTGTGGTTAGGAAAATTTGTTGACGCAAAACTTTTCCACGATTAAAATCATTTATTTTTTCAATAATGTAATTTGTAACAGCAATACACTTAGGGGTTAATTCATTCATTAAACAATTCCTTTCTTTTAGTTATCTATAATTATAATAACACATGTATTATGGTAAATCTAGTAAATAAATTCATTCATAAATAAACAAAAACGGAGCCATAAGGCTCCTTCAGGGGGTTTTGGTTGATCTCTTCACATTGAGATTCGTAAGAGAGATCAGGTTATTAGCATGACTTGTATCATGCTAGTATAATCTTAATATTTTTTTTGATGTTTGTCAATAACTTTTTTGAAATTTTTATAATTCGACAATTTTTATTAAATACTCAAAAAAATATGTTATAATTAAATAGTATCATAAGGAGAGTTAATTGTTATGAATGATAATGTTGTTTATACTTGTTTAGATTGCCATGTAGTAATAGAAAAAGATGATAATTACTGCTACAAATGTGGTAGTATAACAGCTAAAGGTTACAAAGAATTAAGTAGTAAAACAAATGTAAATAATGGTATTTTAGAAAAACAAAATTATAAGTTAAGAATTCTTATTGTATCTTTAAGTTTATTGATAATTATATTTGCCATAATTATTTTAGTGAGGGGTAATGATATTATGAAACCTCTTGCATACTTAAAGAAACAATATAATTCATATAAAAATGGGTATAATTCATCTATTTTAAAAACTGACAATGTTTACAATAATATTGATATATATTCATACGAAGATGCTATAGACTTTTTAAAAAATGATATAGAAAAACAAGATTATTTATGTTCTAATAATTATGATGTAAAAAGAATAGAATATGATCTTGAAGATAATTATAATATCGCTAGTGTAAGTTTTTGCGATATGCAACTTGATGAGAGTGATAAAATTAGTGAAGTTATAGATAAAATGTATGAACTTTTTCCAAATATAAAAGGAGCATTAACAAATATTACAATAACTAATGCACCAACAAAAGATGAGTATATAGCATATTTTCAACCGATGTATCAATTTGTTAATCCGAGTGAAAAAATTCAAGATTATAACAAGGTCAATAAAACTCAAATTTTATTGAACAGTTATTACTTTTTAAATAAAACAATTATTTCCAAGCCTATTGAAGATGTAGTAGGTAAAAATTGGTATGTCAAAGATGCCAGTTGGGAATCTACGATAGCCCATGAGCTAGGACATTATATATCATTCAAAATATTATTAAAAGAAAATAATTTAGATAATATAACTTTTGTTACACCAGATAACGAAGAAATTATTAACAAAGTATTAAAAGACTTTGATAGTCAAGAATTTTCAAGTACGATTGTAAAAACTGCATTAAATAGTTATAATTTAAAGTATAATACTAATTTAAATATGTTTGAATTTGCTAAAACTATTTCTGAATATGCAAGCACTAAAGATAAAAAAGGCAATATAATTACAGACGAAACAATCGCAGAAGCAATACATGATTATTATTTACATAAAGATAATTTAACAAAAGCTAGTTTTGAAATTATAAATGTCATAAAAATGAAATTGAGGTAAAAATGAAAAAGTGTTTAAATTGTAAAAGTGTAAATAAAAATATAGATACATTCTGTAGAAACTGCGGGGTAAAATTACACACAAGTATCTATTATGTATTAATAAATATAGCAACAATTATTACTATGATAGGTATCTTTTTAATGATTATATTATTCGTAGCATCTTACATGGTATTTTAAGAATAAAAGGAGTTAATATTTAATGAAAAATGAATTTTATAATAAATCTATCGAAGAATTATATAAAGAATTTGAAACTAACAATGATGGATTAAGTGAAACAGAAGCTTTAAAAAGGCTAGAAGAATATGGTGAAAATAAGTTAAAGGAAGCCAAAAAGAAATCAAATATATCTATTTTTCTTAGCCAATTTAATGATTTTATGATAATTTTACTTATTTTTGCCTCTTTATTTTCCGCAGTAATTTCTTATGTTCGAAATGAATCATATTTTGATTCAATAATTATAATAGTAATTGTATTGATAAACGCTATATTAAGTTTTATACAAGAAAAAAAAGCAGATGTAGCTATATCTGAACTTAATAAAATGTTTGTAACAAATAACTATGTTATAAGAAATAAAGAAAAAAAGTTAATTGATGTTAGAAATGTAGTCATCGGTGATATAATTGAACTTGAAGCTGGAGATTATGTATCTGCAGATGCTAGAATTATTAGTTCTGAAAACTTATTAGTAAATGAATCAACCTTGACTGGAGAATCAAAAAGTATTAAGAAAAATAGCGATATTATAAATGAAGAACGAGAACTTTATGAAAGAACCAATATGGTTTATGCTGGATGTAATGTTACAAATGGTCATGCTTTTGTATTAGTTTGTGCAACTGGAATGAACACCGAACTTGGGAAAATAGCCGATAGTTTGATGAATAAAAAAAGTGATATAACACCTTTACAAAAGAAAATTAATAAAATTAGTAAGTTATTAACATACATAATTTTAGCTATAATTGTTATAATGATGATAATTGGCTTAATTATGCATAATGATTTTTTTGATATATTAATGCTTTCAATATCTCTAGCAGTAGCTGCAATACCAGAAGGAATGTCATCAATTATTACTATAATTTTATCTTTAGGTATGTCAGCTATGGCAAAACGAAATGTTATAATTAGAAAGATGGCTTCAGTAGAAACTTTAGGGTCAACAGATGTTATATGTTCAGACAAAACAGGAACAATAACTCAAAACAAAATGTTAGTAAAAATGATATTTGTAAACAATCAAACATATAAAGAAACAGAAAACATACCAAATATGGATATGTTAAAGTATGCGGCAAATCTTTGTCATAATGTTGTAAGAAATTCTGAAAAATACCTCGGAGATGAAACAGAAGTTGCCATTTATAAATATTTAGAAAGTACTAACAATTTATTAACAGATATTAAAAGAGTAAAAGAATTTCCATTTGATTCAGACCGAAAAATGATGAGTGTTGAAAATATAATAAATGATAAAGTATATTCATTTACTAAAGGAAGTTTAGATTCTATAATTAATAATTGTACACATTATTTAGATAATGGAAATATCTATCCTATAACTAAAGAATATAAAGAAAATATTTTTGAAATAGAAAAAAGAGAATCAGCCAAATCATTAAGGTTACTCGCATTTTCATATAAAAGTGATGATGTTGATAATCCGGAGAAAAATATGATATTTATTGGCCTAATAGGTATGATGGATCCTCCGCGTGAAAGTGTACCAAATGCTATATCTATTTGCCATAATGCAGGTTTAAAACCAATTATGATAACTGGTGATAGTATAAATACAGCAATTGCAATTGCTAAATCAGTTAATATAATTGATAAAGATGATAAAGCAATCGAAGGTAAAAAAGTTGATAAGATGACTGATGATGAACTTTTAGAAGCTGTAAATTACCATCAAGTTTATGCAAGAATTAGCCCCAATACAAAATTAAGAATTGTTGAAGCACTTCAAAGTAATGGTTATGTTGTAGCCATGACAGGTGATGGTGTAAATGATGCTCCAGCTATTCAAAAAGCGGATATTGGAATAGGTATGGGAATAACAGGAACAGAAGTTGTTAAGAAAGTAGCAGACTGTATTTTAATAGATGATAGCTTTTCAACAATCGTAGATGGTGTTGAAGAAGGAAGACGAATAACAGCTAATATTAAAAAAGTAATTTTATATCTTCTAGCGGGTAATATTGTTGAAGTAATTTTAGTTTTTGTTTCTATGTTACTTAATATGGAAATGTTTACAACACTTCAATTGTTATGGATTAATTTAGTAACAGATTCAATACCTGCAATTATGTTAGCGTTTGAAAAATCTGATAGCGATATAATGGAAAATACTCCGGCCAATAAATCAAATACTAGTTTTTTTACCCCATTTTTAACAGCTAAAATATCAATAAGTGCATTATTTAAGTCTGTTATTATGATAATTCTGTTTATATATTATGCCAAAACATATGATGCCACAACAGCTGGATCATTAATGTTTATATATTTAGTTTTAAATGAACTACTTTTTGCATTTTCATGTAGAAATCTAAAAAAGTCGGTTATAAACAAAAATATATTTGAAAATAAAAGATTAACCTTTGGAATTATAGGTTTATTAATAGTTCAAATAATTATTTTTTCAACAGGCTTGTCAAAATATTTTATAGTTGATAATCTAGAACCAAAATGTGTTATAATAACATTAGGTATATGCTTGTGTTCTTTTATAGTTGGAGAACTAGTTAAACCCATTTATACAAAATTATTTAAAGATTATACGGAGGAAAAATGAAAGAAAACAATCAATTAACATTTATAATTACTACAGGTATTTTAATTGTAGTGGTATTTGCATCGGTAGCAATTTATAATTTGATGCCATCAAATATTGAAAGTAATTCATATTATGTAAAAGTAAATGAGAATATGAGTGCTAAAATTGAAGCTTTGGAAATTAGCAATGGAAAGTTAAATATTACAACATCCGGTGATGCTATAAAATATTGTGTTAAATCTACTAGAACTACGCCTACAAGTAATTCAATTTGCTGGAAAGATATAAAAAATGATAATGCTTCAATTTCAATTTTTGAATATAAAAAATATTATATATGGATTATGGATACAAAAGGGCAAATAAGTAGTCCAATGAGCATCAATACAAGTAAGGAAAAATAACAATGAGTAAAATTTGTAGATTAGAAGATATTAAAGAATTATTAAATAAAGATGGTTATTTTGTTCTAGGACATGGTACCGGAAGAGCAGGAAATTCAAACGAAACAATAAAATCAATTTTTCAAAATGGTCTTCGAACTAAAGACAACTCATTATATTATACAACAATTGGACTTGATGCAAGCGATATAAATGCATTAAAAACGAAGCTTTGTAATTGGTACCATTGCTATTCTAAAAAGGTTATTTTAATCCGCATTCCTATAAAATACATCAATGTTATCGGAGCATCAGGTGATTTAGATGGTGAAAAATACGGAGCGTTTATGATAAAACATGAAGAAAGCGGAAGAATTATTAATTACCTAGACCCAAAATTTATCGTCGGATGTTTTGATGCTGAAAACCAATACTTTGAAATGAATGAATTATTCGAAGAAACGTTAACAGAATCATCAATAAATAAATTAATAAAACAATATAAAGAAACGTTAGAAAAAACAGAAAAAAGAATAAAAAGATTGCAACAAAGTATGGAACACAAAACAAATGATTTATCTATAAGTTCAATATATGATACACAATTACCAGATAATTTTGATTTTGATGACGAAATTGAATGGGACACTCCAGAATATAAGCGATAAAAATCAAAACAGTCTGGTTTTCTCTTGTTACCATTGCAAACATATGTTATAATATGCTCGGAGATAAATATGGATATAATCAAAATAAAATTAAAACTACTAAATAACAAAACCAAAATATTAGAACAAACAAACTATAATAACAAAGAAAGGAAAATATAACAGCGTATAAAATGATATTAAATGTAAGTGGAAGAACAGATATTATAGCTTTTTATAAAAATTGGTTTATAAAAAGATTAAATGAAGGATTTATAGATGTAAGAAATCCATTTAATCCCAAATTAGTAAGTAGAATTAATATTACAGATGTTGATTTAATTTTATTTTGTACTAAAAATCCTATTCCCATATTAAAAGATTTAGATAAAATAAAAATACCATATATATTTCAAGTAACAATCACGCCATATAAAAGTGATATTGAGCCAAACGTCTCATCAAAAAGTGATATTGTCGAGGCGGTAAAAAAGATATCTCAAGTTATTGGAAAAGAAAATATTTACGTAAGATATGACCCCATATTTTTAAGTGACAAATACAATATAGAATATCATGTAAAAGCATTTAATAAATTATGTACACTTTTAAATGGCTATGTAAATACCATTATTGTTTCATTTTTAGATGAGTACAAAAATGTTATTAAAAACAAAAATATTTTAAAGTATCGAGCATTTACGGAAAATGACTACGAACAAATTGGAATCAATTTTAGTAAAATAGCCAAAGAAAATAATATGCAAGTTCAAACTTGTTTTGAAAATCGTAACCTTACTGAATATGGCTTTATTAAAGGTGAATGTTTATCTCATGAACTAGCATATAAACTAACAGGAAAAAAATATAAAAGTTGGAAAGCTAGAAAAGGGGATAAATGCAATTGTGTAGAAATGGTTGACATCGGAGTATACAATTCTTGTAAACATTTTTGTAAATATTGTTATGCTAATTATGATGAAAGTATTGTTAATAACAATTTTAACAATCATGATATAAATTCATCATTGCTCGTAGGTAATTTAAAAAAAGATGACATAATAAAAATAAGAAAATAATAAAATGCACTTAAAAGTTGATAGAAAAAATAATCATTCTATCATATAATTTTGTTGAAAAAGGAAGGGTAATTAAATGAAATTTGGTGAAAATTTAAAAAATATTAGAAAATCAAAAAATATATCACAAGAGGATTTGGCAGAAAAAATTGGAGTTTCAAGACAAAGTATTTCAAAGTGGGAAACTGGAGAAAATTTTCCAAGCATGAATAATATAATGTGTCTCTGTGATGTATTTAAATGTAAAATAAATGACTTAGTGCATGAAGATTTTACAGACATAGATTCATTAGATAGCGAGATCAAAGAAAGTATTGTAAAATTTAAAGAAGAAAAACAAATAAAAGTAAAATTAATAAGTAAAATAATATATATTTTAGCAAATATTATTAATAAAATATTTATTGGGGTATCGGTTTTAATATGTATAATAATTCTAGCTTTACCTTTTGTAGCTAAATCTGCAAGAATTAATGGAACAGATCTTTTTATATCAAATGTTAAAATTGGAAATATTACCACAAATGGAGAACTTGCATATGAATACATAAGCAATCATTCATTTAGTGAAATTGTATTTCATGCAGAAATATTATTAATCGGTGGTTTAATAAGTATAATTTGTATTACTAAAATATTTGAATATTTATATAAACTATTCTTTAATATTCATAACGGAGACACTCCATTTACATTAGAAAACATAAATTGTATTAAAAAAATATCATATTTTATAATATTTGACATTGTATTTAGTTATATCTGTGGTATTTTCTGTGGTCTATTAATGGATTTGAACTTAGAAACAAGATTAGAATTAACAGACATAGTATATGCATTAATTATTTATAGTATTTCATTTATATTTGAATATGGGTATGAACTCCAACTTGATACAAAAAGTAAAATGTATGATTAATTAACAAATTACAATACTGCTTCATCTGAGGTGGTATTTTTTTGACAAATTAAATAAAAAGTGCTAAAATATAGCGCTAAACGGGGGTTTTATAATGGACATAAATACATTTTTATTACTTTACGGAGGTATTAAAGCATACACAATGTTTTTGTCTGATTGTTTTATGAACAAATCTAAAATAAATGATTACATTTTACAAGATGATTTTTTTCAAATGGCTAAATTTAGTTTTGCAATATGTTGTTTATTGTTAGTTAAAGAAGAATTAATCGAAGGCTCAAAAAATAATTTTGTTTGCAAAACACTTGATAAAGGAATCTTAAGTTGTGTTAAAAATGTTGCTACTAAAACGGGTAATGGTTATAAAATTGATGGGTTTACATTTAAAAATCCAGAAGAAATTGTGGTATTAATTAGAAATAAACTTGCTCATGGTGAATTTATTATAGACTTAGAAAATAAAAAAGTCTTATTTAAACTTGAAAATTCTATGATGTCAATTGGAATGTCTAATGTTATCAAAATGATTTCTAAGTCTATTGATTGTTATCTTTTAAATGCCTCAAATATAGAATACAAAAACGATATTGTAGTCACTAATAAGATAGATAAAAACAGAGTTAAATCATTAAAAGCAAAGAGTGAAATTAAAGGATTCTTAAAATCATTTAGCAAAATGAGCTTTAGTTTAAAAAAACAAGACGGAGGATCTTTAGATGAAATAATAACTAATAGCGTTGATATGATTATCAGTGCTTATAAAGGTACACCTTCAATAAATTTACTAATTCAAGCTAAAAATGAATTTGCCCAACAAGGATATATTTTTGATTGGAAAACTATGCCACTCAAAGATGATTTAATTGAATATGTTACTAATAGTGTTTATACAAACTACCCAAATGATATGCCATATCAATATCAAACATTATTTATGAAAAGAGATTTAGAAAATAAACTTAATCCTAAAAAACAATTAGTTAGATCTCTTCAGAAGAATATGGTATTATTACAAATTGCATATGAAAACCAAACTGTGGATTATAATTATATTCTTGAAGAATATAAAGAAGGATGCAATTACGATACTGTAGGCCTAGAAGAATTAGCTACAACATCATTTGCTCTTTTCGAAGCATTATTTTCTTATGGTAATGATAAATTTTTAGAAAATAGTAATGAATACACATTTTTACCAAGTGATGGTTTAGATTACAGCACCCTTGATTTAAGTCCTATAAATGTCTTATATATAAATAAGGATAATGGTTTAAAAACTAGCCTTCAAATAGAATTAACAAGTAAGAAAAAAAGAATTACAGAAATAGATGCCAAAATTTCTAAAAATGAACAAAGTTTAGCACAAGTAATTAAAAGTGGTAATGAAAAAGCTAAAGTTATATTACAAAGTAATTTACAAAAAACATATCAAGAAAGAATAAAACTTTATGAAGAATTAAAAACATTATTAACAAGATTAAATGAAATAAATCTTTATGAAAGTTTTAATGAAAGCCACTTGAGAAATAAAGCAATAATAAATGGTATTAGAAATAGTATTTCTCATGGTAACTACAAAATAGAATCTGTTGAAAATCGTGTTGACAAAATAGTTTTCGAAGATATTTATGAGGGAATTTTAACGTTTAAATGTGAGGTTCCAATCACAGAATTTATTAACATGATTTATAAAAATGAAATTCCAATTGAAGATTTTTTAAATAAAGATGAATCACTAAAAAGAGTATTAACATAAAGTGGATAAAACCACTTTTTTTGCTAAGAATAAGAATATGATAACTATGGTATTAAAAGATTTAATTATAATAATTTTATTTTTGCTAACAATAATTTTATATTTAATAAAAAAACAAAAATATCTATTATTTATTCCTTTTATATTATGTTTTATACATATAAAAATAAGTAATGAAAATTTATTGTTTAAAGTAATTTACTTAGCATCTTTACTATCAATTATATTATCTTTAACAAATAGAAAGTTGATAAAAAAGACCTTATTAACAATTATTTTAATTCTTTTGGTTAGTTTTCTAATTACTACTTGCAAATTAAATAATTATGCCTCACTAAGTTATTTAGAATCTTTTAACAAATTACATGAAAGCCTAAAAGAAAATTATGTTTTAAATAAACATAAAAAAATTAATTATGATAACTTATATCAAAAATATATAAAAGAATTTAAAAATATAAATAATGAAATAAGATATTATCAATTATTAGAAAATTATTTAAATGAATTTTATGATGCTCACATTGGTATTAAAAGTTTAGTTAATAATTCTTCTTTAGAAGAAGCAAAAGAAAAATTTTATAATAGGTATTATGGTTTTAATTTGTTTTTTTTAGATAATAAGACTTATATAGCAACAAATGTTTCTCCAGAAAGTAAGGCATATAAAGAGGGATTGAAAGAAGGAAATTCCATAATTAAGTGGAATGGAAATGATATTAATGATGAGATAAAACGTTTAAAGTATTTAAATGTTTCTATTCCCAATATATCTAATAAAAATGTTTTAAATTATTATCTTCCTTTTTATTTATCAGTAACAGGTAATGAAGAAAATGAAATCACTTTCATAAATGAAGAAGGAAAAACACAAGTTATCAACATAAAATCTTTTGATAATGGCTATAAATATCTTAAAGAAAATATTAAAACATTTACTAAAAATAATGATGAAAAAAATTTTACCTATAAATTAATTAACAACACTGCATACCTAAAAATAACAAATGAAAAAGATAAAGTAAAAGATGTAAAAAAATCTATGAACAAGATAGTTGACAATATAAATAAGGATAACGCTAAAAATCTAATAATTGATCTAAGAAATAATGAAGGGGGTAGCGATAAAATAGGTAGTTTAATAACAAGTTATTTTACTAATAAAAAGACATTATATTTAAAAGAAAGTATTTTAAAAAATAATAATTATAAAAATATAAATGAAATAATTGTAAATGGTAATAATAAAATAAATTTACCCGCGATTATTTTAGTTAATGGTAACACAATAAGTGCCGGAGAAATAATAGCTTATAATTTAAGAAAGTTTGAAAATATAAAAGTGGCAGGTTTAACAAGTACTAACGGAAGTATAGCAACAGTGAAAAAAAGAATTATTATGCCCGAAAATATTTTAGTGTCAATTCCAAGTATTGCCTGTAAAGATGAGAACAATAGAGTAATAATAGATAGTGATAGTAATAAAGATGGTGGTGTAAAATTGGATATAAAAATACCAATTAATAAAGAAACAATAACTAAAATATTTAATAAAAAAATTGATTATGAATTGGAATATATGTTAAATTACTTGAATAAAGAAAAAATATCTTAAAATTATTAACAAAATATAGTATAATTATACTAAGGAGGACAAAATGAACAATACAATTAGTTTTATTTTATTAGCATTATTAGTATTTATAATAAGTTTACTTATTTACTATCTAATCAAATGTGCTGTCCGTGAAGGAATTAAAGAAGCCTATCATGATATAACAGGAAAAACTACTTATGAAGATAAAAAGAATAAGGAACTTACAAATGAAGTTAAAGAAGGTATTAAAAAAGTTGCTCAAAAAAGGGCATCAAAGAAAAAATAATATCTTTTTTCTTTGACACAAATTTGACAAAAATAAAATTTTGTGATAAAATATAGCTAATTATTAAGGGGGATAAATATGTTTGTTACTAGGGGGAATATACTATCTTTATTAAATCGTCAAGATATTAGTTATAAAGAAAAAGAAACTATTATAAAAAAACATAATAGGTTGTTAAAAAGCGCGTTAGAAAATTTAAATTCAAATATATTAGTTGAATATCTTTTTGATGGAAAGATACCTAAATCAGCTAAAAAAATTATTAAAGAAATAATTGATGATAAATCCAATAATTATGAATTTGCTAAGAATATTGAAGAATCTTTTCAAAAGCATCATGGTTATAAAGAAAACGACTTATTTAAATCTCATTATCCAGATATATTAAAAAAATATATAGTAAAATATTTATATAACGAAAATATTTTAGAGGTTTTAAATTCTAATAAAAAAAATCGAAAGCTAAAAGAACTAATTATAATTTATGGAGTTAATGATAAATTACTTGCAGAGTTTTTATCTAGCACTGAAGATAAATCCTTAATAAGCTATTGTTTAGAGACTAAATTTTTTGATGTAAACAATATTGCATATATATTATATAGTGAAAAATTAACTATTAGTTTAAAAGAGCTAATTATAAAAAGATATATAAATGCAACCAACATCCTTGATGTATTAAAAATGCCATCAACGGAAGAAATTAAAAATAAAATCGTAGAATTAAAAAGTGTGGAATTATTTAAAAAAATAAATAATATCAAATCATCAGAACTAAAAGATTTAATAACAAGTAGCAATCTTTTTCCTGAAATAGTATATGACATTTTATTAAAAGAAAAATCATCTATGTTAATATCATTAGCTAATAAAATGAGTTTTGAAGATTTCAAAAAAACACTTATTAATATAAAAAGTATTAAAATATCAAGTCTACTTATTAAAAATTTTCCGTTAAAAACAAAACTAGTATTATCAAGCACAAGTGATATTAATGTTTTGTCATGGATATACAACGATTCAATACCATATGAAATAAAAGAATTTATAATGGATAAAAAAGAGACAGATTTAAAACTTGCTATTAAAGCTAGATCTTTAGCTAGTTTGAAAATTTGTTATTTAAGAAATTCAAAAAATATTCCTCTAAAAGTTCAAACATTAATTTTAGAGTTAAAGAACGAAGAATTATTATTAGATTTAAAAAAGAAACCATCATCAATAATAATATCTGATATTTTATTTGGTAACTATTGTGATTTATACAAAATGTTTCTAATAAAGAATGGCGAGTTTGATTTAAAAGAGTTGATAGAAAGAAGTAATGAAGAATTAACAACTTTAATTTTTGCAACTAAAAAAGAATATATAGAAAAAATAATTACTAATCTATCTATAAAAGAGCTAGCAACATTAGATCTATTTCCAACAACATTTTCTAAAGAACTCGCAGTTTTACAAAATAAAGAGTTAATTTTAAAAAGAATAAAAGAAACCAAAAAAGAAGATTTATATGTATATCTAAAATCATATGAAACTCATACCGACATCAAAAAATTAATTTTAAAGAGCGTAGATATAAATGAAAATGACCTAGATAATTGTATAGAATTAATAAACTATACCGATGCAGAATTAGTAGTAAAAAACTATAACAAAATAAAGTCTTTCATTAATAAATCAGGTATAGATTTTGATGCTTTTGTCCAATATGGTTCAGGTAGTGAAAATTATAAAGATTGGTTTAAAAAAGTTTTAGATATTATAGAATTTAATAAAGAAGAAGACTTTTTTGCCTCAGTTAAATATTTAATGAATGAATTATACCATGAAGATCAAAATAAAGAAAATATGGTTTATAATATAATTAACTATCTAGCTATAATAGATGCTTTTAAAGATTGTTATTATTTAATTATGAATTTAGTTAATGATAATGTTTTATTAGATAAAGAAAGTAGTGATAACTTAAAAAGATTATTTTCATCATCTTATAATAAAAAAAGTGAAGTAAAAAGCCTTGATGATATAAAAACTATAAGAATAAAAATATTAGATCAATATAAAGATACTATTTTAAAAACTAGTTCAATTGAGAAATTAAAGACAATTTTTATGGATATAATTTGTCAAAAAGCTAATAAAACTCTTAGTTATATCGGAGGTACTAAAACTTTACTAACATTAAAAGAAGTAAATAAAAGTAATAAGAAGTTTACTGAATTTATTGATGAGTTATTAAAATTTTCTAAAGTTGTAGATGCAATTAATGCTAGTAATAACGTTGAAACACTAAGAAATATATTAAAATATTTTATTATTAGACATCCGGAAAATTTACTTATAATAGAATCTTCATTCATTAACTTTCAAAAAAATATTCAAAAACTATTTGAACTTGATGCTAAGTTAAATTTAACAAAGCTTGATAGTGATGTTGCTAAAAGTTTAATAAATCCCGAATTATCACAAAAATATGGTGGGGTTGTATATGATTTTTCTAAAGTTAACTATTGTTTATATGCTCACATATTAAGTAGAAGTGAAAAAGTTGAAGATTTAATAAATGGAGAAGCAAATAGTAAAAGAAACTTTTTATCAGTAAGTCCGATTAGTTATTTGGGTCAAAAATATTATTTTGATAAAACATCTCCGACTTTTGCAATAGATAAGATTCTTACGGGAAGTTTTATTCATAGTTCCTTAATAAACATGGGGACAAATTATAATATAAAAAATAATTCTGTAGAGGTAAAAGAGTTAAATCGTACTGAAAGAGGAATATTAGAAACAAGTGCAGTTACAATGACTAATTCAGAAGTTTTATTATATCGTGAAGGTGTAAAAGTAAGTGGTATTATTCTCCCTGGTGGAAGAATTCCATCTGAAGAAGAGTTAGTATATCATGAAAAATATAATTTGCCATTTATAATAACTCAAAATCCAATGGAAACAATTAACAATGTTAAGAGAGTTTTTGATTTAAATGAAGTTGAATTTTCTTATACACAAGTTCCTAAAGAACTAGATGATATATTAAGCACTTTAACTACAAGAATAAATATAAACAAAAAATCAAATGTTTATACAGGAAGAGAAATAGCGATAATTACAGATGCTCATTCTTTATATGAACCAACTTTAGCAGTATTAGAAGAAATAAGAAAAAGGGGAATAACAGAAATTTATTCACTCGGAGATAACGTTGGAGTAGGTCCAAATCCTCATGAAGTATTAGGATTACTTGAAGATTATAATGTTAAATCTATCGCTGGAAATAGTGAATATTATAATACCTTAGGTATTGAACCATTTACATATTTTGATGATGCAAAAAGAGAAAATCAAGAATGGACTTATAATAAATTAAGTGCATCAGATATAAAGACTTTAAAACTATATAAACCATCGATTGATTTAAACATTGGAAATCAAAATGTTGCATTATGTCACTTTGCTAATGATATTCGTTGGGATTACCTAGGAAATAACTCCACCTGGGCATATCAAAGAAATTTTAAAGTAGGTTCTTCAAGCAAACAATTCTTATACACAAATAGCAAGGAAGCAAATAGAAAAGTTAATGATATCGTATCACATGCTAATTTAGATGACCCCAAAGTTAAGGGCTATATCGATGCTTTAAATAATCCTTTATTTGGTGGTAAAAAAGTAACGGATTATGATGCAGTAATTCAAGGACATGTCCATTTTGCCTTAGATGATAAACTATTTGCTACAAAAATTACATCCCTAAGAGCAGTAGGAATGGGACATGCTAAAAATGACTTTGGTGATGCTTGTTACTATGTTTTAAAAGAAAAATGTGATGGAACATTTGATATTGAAAAAAGACTCATAGACTTTAACAAAAATATAATGTTAGCAAATATCGTATCAAGTGATATACCACATAAAGAAAAAGTGTTAAAATTTGTTAAATTTTAAATTATGTAGTATAATGTAAATAGAAACGAGGTGTAATAATGGAAAATGAAGATAAATTAGAAACTTGCAATTGTGGTTGTGGATGCGAAGAATGCAATTGTGATGAAAGCTGTGAATGTGAATGCGATTGCGAAGATTGCAACTGTGGTGAAAACTGCGATTGTGAAGAATGCAGCTGTGAAAACTGTGAATGTTAATTAAATACTAAAGAAATCTTAAAAAGGTTTCTTTTTTTAGATTATTAATATTTTTATGGTGGCTAACTTGTTTTTTTATCATGCCTATTATATAATAATGTCAATTAGGAACGAGGTTATGTATGAAGTGGTTATTAAATCCATGGTTATGGATAATTATAGCATTAGATGTTATATTATATGTTAATTATAAAAAGTGGATAGGTAAAGCTGGTGAGTTCTGGGTAAAAAGAGAACTAAAAAAATTGCCAAATGATTATTTTATAATTAATGATGTAATGGTTAAAACAAGTGATAATAAAACGCATCAAATAGATCATATTATTGTTTCAAAATATGGTATTTTTGTTATTGAAACAAAGCAATATAATGGTTATATTAAAGGTAATGATTATGATAAAAGATGGATGATAAAAAGCGGTAATAAAAGATTTTATGTAAATAATCCTTTACATCAAAACTATGGTCATGTTAAATCATTAAATGAAGTATTAAATGTACAAGCAGAAAAGTTTGTATCACTAGTATGTATTCCAAGTAGAGCTAAAGTAACAGTTAAATCAAATAATGTAATTAGAATATACAACTTACTAGAGAAAATATATTCCTATAAGGAAGAAGTTATTGAAAATCCAAGTGAATTATATCAAATCATAAATAATTTAAAAATAATAGATAAAAAAGTAAGAAAAGATCATGTAAAGAATGCTAAATTAATCAAAAATAATAAAGATGAACAGCTAAGAAATAAATGCCCAAGATGTGGTGGAGAACTTATAAAGAGAAATGGAAAATATGGAGAATTTATGGGATGCTCTAATTTTCCAAAGTGTAGGTTTGTGAAAAAATAGACTGGTAAAGATATGAACAAAAAAACTTAGAAAAAAAGTAGAGGTGAAATTATGTTAAAATTAATTGTTGGAATATTATTTATTTTAGGAGAAATTTATGCAATTATTACTGTTACAAAATATATTGTTAATTCTTATAAAAAAGGGACAATTGAAATGAAATTTATAATTGTTATATTATTGATTGTAGTATTTTTGCCTATCATAATTTATTTGATTGATAGGTTCAATCTAATAACTATTTTTGGATATAATAAAAATGTAGACATAAATAATTGGTTTTCTTTTATCAAAGATTATTTAACAGCGTTAGTTTCATCACTAATAAATACTTTTGTGGTAATTTATATTGCTGTAATAGAATTAAAACAAAATTATGAAGACAATCAAAACTTAAATAAAGAAAATGTTCGGTTACAAAATTTACCTTGTTTAAAGATTAGTGGCAAAAGAGATTCTGAAAATGACATCTTTTACAGCATGCATGTAAAAGAAAAGGGAAAAAAGACTGATAAAGATATATGTTTTAGCATAATTATACAAAACATAGGACTAAATGCAGCAAAAAATTTGTATATTTGTAATAACTTTAAGAATCAAGATATTAAAACTTATGAAAAAATAAAGCCAAAAGACTTTGTTGAATCTGGTACAACAATAAGTCAGGATATTTTTGTAGAAGAAGTTAAGTATAACCATGTAGAACTAAGTTCTGAAATAGTATATCAAGATTTATTACATAATTGGTATAGTTTAAAAATAAAAATAGTAATAAATGTTGCCAGTACATTTGATAATAATGGCCAAGATTTAATAATTAATATTGAACAAGATGAAGAAGAAAAATTAGAAAAAATTCCTATAGAATTACTGATTACTAAAGTAGAAACTCCAGAAGCGTAAACAATACTTTTTGATTTTAATTCTTAATTATAGTATAAAAATAGGGGGAAGAAATCGGATCGTATATGGTATTATTGTGAGTTGAGATTAAAGCAGTTAAAAAATTTGGACTATATACATAAAACATCAGTAAATGAAACTAGGCATATATATATGTCAAGATTTATATTTTGCCTATGCTAGTGTAATTGTATGTGAAAAATAACCACTACATTAATTATTATAAGAAAAGAACAAAAATGAAAAATACCATATAAAGTATATCGCTCCTTTTTGAAAATCGTTTTATAGGTTGCATTTTATAGAATTGCATTTTTTATGGGTTATAGAACAAATTCATGAGTTTTTAGAACAATTGTAACTATTTAGACTTTATAAAAAAATCAGACTTATTTCCGTTTTCAAATTCAACTGGAATGCCAAATGAAAATTAATGTTGTCAATATATTTTGTCCGAAAATGTAGAAAAATCTTAAAAAAAGTGATAAAATTAAATCTAGAAGGAATAAAGCAGTGAAAATATGAATTTAAATGAACTTAAAAATGTTATTGAGAATGCCAGAATTGCTAAAAAAATTTCTCAAAGAGAACTTGCTAAATTATCTGGAATAAGTAGAAGCTCTTTAAATGATATTATTAATGGAAAAATAAAAAAAGTAGATGTTGATTCTTTAAAGAAGATAGCTGAAACTTTAGATTTATCTTTAACTAATCTTTTGAAAGTTGCTGGTTATGACGAATTTTTAGATTATTTGTCTTTAGATAAATATAAAAATAAATCCACGAAGGATTTAAAAGAAATGATTGAAAAATATAAAAAGTCAGAATTAGATTTATTAGATTTTGATGCTCAAAAAAGAAAAAAAGTAAGAAATGCAAGGCAAAAATTATTTTATACAATGGAACATTTAGAAATAATGAAAAAAAATAAAGAGGGTTTGTATACGATTGATAAAGCAATTGAAGATATTAAAATTGCTTTTGATGAATTGGAAGATGCTGAACATAAATATGATTATAATAAGTTACCAAAGAAACCGTAGAGGAGGGATTAAAGATGAATTCAAATGAATTATTATCTGTAGCAGAAGTGTGTAAATTATTAAAAACTAGTAGAGCTAATCTAACAAAGTTAATTGATAAGAATGAATTTAATTTAACATATAATGAGAAGGGGGCTAAAAGATTATATAAACATGAAATAGATAAATATTTGGAGACACATGATGTCGATGCACCAAAAGAAGTTGACCCACGTAATAAATTAAATGATTTAAACGGTACAGAATGGATGCCTTGTACAAAAAGCTTTATGTATCAAAAAGGATTAGGAAGTAATCATAAGGATGCACAAATTGAAAAATTACATCCAGCTCCATATTCTTTTCAGGATATAGAACAATTAGTATTATTTTTTACTAAAAAAAACAACAAAGTGTTAGACCCTTTTGGAGGAATTGGTTCCACAGCCAAGGCTTGTGCTTTAACTGAAAGAACTTGTACAAGTATTGAATTAACTACTGAATGGCATAACTTATCCATTGAGAGACTTGAAAAGGAAGTTGGAGAAGGTTCAAGTAAAAATCATGAATTTATTAATGGTGATTGTGTAGAACAACTTAAAAAAATAAAAGATTCATCATATGATTTTGTGGTAACATCACCGCCTTATTGGTCAATTTTGAATAAAAAAGCTGACCATAAAGTAATTTCTAGAGTAGAAGAAAAATTAGCGACTAATTATTCTGATTCATCAAAAGATTTAGGAAATATAAAAAACTACGAAGAATTTCTAGAAATACTTGTTAATGATGTATTTAAAGAATGTGTAAGAGTATTAAAGAAAGATAAATATATGGCAATAGTTGTTTCAGATTTTAGAAACAAATCAGAGTATATAAGTTTTCATAGTGATTTAATTCAAAAAATTAACAAATTAAGAGTAGATAATAATTATATTATCACTCTTCAAGGAATAAGAATTTTATTACAAAATCATAAAAGTTTATTACCATACGGTTATCCATTTTCTTATGTAGAAAATATTCATCATCAATATATATTAATTTTCAAGAAAACGGAGAGTAAGTTAAAATGATTGAATTTAATAAGAATTATAATTGTGATAGTGATAAATTTATTGATGAATTAATTAAAGAAAACGTTAAAGTAGATCTTATTCTTACAGATCCACCATATAATTTAAATAAAGATTTTGGAAATAAAAGTGATTGTTTAAAATTAGAAGATTTTTTGGCTATAACAAGATATAGAATAAGTAAATATAAAGATGTATTGAAAGATGAAGGTCAAATTGTATGGTTTGGGATACATAAATATATAGGTTATATTCAAGTTATTATGTATGAAGCAGGATTATATTATAGAACTATGAATATATGGCATTATGAAAATGGCTTTTCAAGAAATAAAACTTCACCACTCGGACAATATGAACCGTTTTTATGCTTTTCTAAATCAAATAAAAAATGGACATATAATGCAGATGATGTAAGAGTTCCCTATAAGAGTACTGAAAGATTAAAAAATAAAATATATTATAAAAATTCTAAAGGAGAAAGATGTGAATGGACTCCAAATCCTAAAGGAGCTTTACGAGGAGATGTTTGGGAGTTTCCAACATTGGCTGGTAAAGCATTTGCTAAAGAAAAAACAGAACATCCAACCCAAAAACCTGAATCTTTAATTACTGAATTAATAAAAGCTTATTGTCCTAAGAATGCTGACGGATTTTATGATGGAGTTATTTTGGATCCTTTTCATGGCTCTGGAACTGTAGGCGTTTGCTGTGAAAAACTAAATAAACAAGGACATAAAATAAAATGGATTGGTATTGAATTAGAAAAAAAATGGTCGGACATTTGTAATGAAAGAATAAATAAGATTGGAGATGAACTCTAATGGCTAATTTGAAGAGGTTTCCTAATCCGGGATCAAATATTGACATGTTTATAGAAATATTTAAAAGAACATATCCAATTTTATGCAAAAAAGAATATTTCTCCTTATATGATTTAGAATTAGCAATGATAAAGGAGCACTTAGTTTCTTCTGAAGGATTTACTGGAATGAAAGCTTTTGCTTTATCATTACGTGATGATTCTTCTAGAGATCCAATTTATAATCAAGCAAAAATGTATGCTGAATTATATAGAATGTTAGGTTGGTTTTCTTCGTCTCCAGAAAAAAATCTTATTTTTACAATTACAGAATTAGGAAAAATAATTGCAATAAGCGATGCTGATAATAAAGTCGTTTTTAAAGAATGCTTGTTTGGAATAGCAGATGATAATCTTGTAATTGAAAAAAAAGATGGACTTGCAATGAGACCATTTAAGTATTTTTTAAATGTAATTAGAGCATTAGATAATAAAATATGTAAATTTGAGTTAATTTATGGACCTTACAGATTTTCTGATGATAACATTTCATCTGCAGTTAAAGTGATTAAAGATGTTAGAGGAAAAACAAAACTATTATTTAACAATATTGTAGAGTTTGGTATAAAAAATAAAATAGCAAAAAACACAATGGAAAATTATACTAGATTTCCAATTGCAGTATTGAATTATTTGGATTGGATTGTAAAAGAAAAAAATAATTTATTATATCCAGGAAGTAAAAATATGGTTATTATGGAGTTGACACCAATCGGAATAAAAGATAGTGAGCAATATAATAAACTTAAAGATATTAGAATTGATGACTATGTTAAAATGTCTGATGATTTAAAAAAAGCATTAATTTATGTTTCTTTCTATGATCAGCTAAAAAGAATAGGTATTGACTATAATTTTGACCTAAATTTAGTTGCTGAATACAGAGAATATTTAAAAAAATATTTTAATGATGATAGAGAGTTACTTTTTTCTCCGTATCAAATGATACCAGAACTTGAGGTGAACAAAGCTTTGAATATTATAAAAGAATTCGAAAGTGACGAAAAGCCAATAGAAAAAAAGGATTTGTTAGATTCAGTTGAAAATTATGAAAAAATTACAGAACAATATATTACTGAAATTAAATTTAAAACAATTTTTTCTGAAATTACAGATGAACATAAAAAATTAAATATTTATAAAGAAATTTATGAACTAAAAAATAAATCTGAAAAAGAAATTGTATTTATTATTATGGAGAAATATAAGAAAGCTAATAAAGAAGTTTTCTATCCATTAATAGGAGATATATTTAATATTTTAGGATTTGATTGTGTTGTTTCTAGAAATGGAACGAATTATGAAAGATATGATGCTATTATTATTGATGAAGAAAATAGTATTCCAATAGAAATTAAATCACCTGGCGAAGAAATAAATATATCAGTAAAAGCGGTAAGACAGGCTATTGAAAACAAAATTATTTTATTGTCTAGAAAAACATTTCCTACAAACCCCAAAACTAGTTCATTTGTAGTTGGATACAAATTACCAAATGAAAGGGCTGAAGTAATAACTTTAGTTGATGACATTGAAAAAACATTTAATTATAATATAGGAATTATTGATTTTGAATCTTTATTAAAAATTTTAATTAATAGAATTATTTATAATAGAGTTATAATTGGTAAAGAACTATTTGAATTAAAAGGAACGGTGAGTATTAATGAAGAAAATTAGTAAAATTTTAATGAGTCATCATCAACCTTCAAAAATAGTATATGATAATGGTGATGTTGAAGAATCAAAATGTTTGAAATGTAAAAATAAAAAATGTATATTTTATTCACTTGAAGAAATATGTAATGACAAAGCTCAAATTCCAATAAATATTGATAAAAATATTTGCCCTGTTAGTGCAATATATTCAAAAAGTGGAGAGGTAATTATAGATAAAACAAAATGTATTAAATGTGGGTTATGTGCTAGTAGATGTATAAATAAATCTATATATGCTAATAATGATAATTATCCAATAATAAATAAAGGTAATTGCGAAAAAAGTGAAGATGACTTTGAAAATGTTATTATTGAAGGTGAATATCTTATAGAAAATGATGATATAATAAATTCAATTTACTCTAATATAAAAAGTAAAAATATTGATCCGAACATTATTAGTAGAAATATATTGATTCAATGTGGAGTAAAAACTGTATTAAGTCGCAAGGGTGATGTTAATTTAAGAATGGATTCATTAATAATATCAGAAGATAGCCTAGGAGTTTGTGAGATAGAATTTGGTAATGATGTTCTTTCTTGTCCTAGATGCTTGTTAGATGATATTGCTGTAATGTGTTCAAGATATAATTGTAATATGAAAGATTTATTAGCTCTTGTGGTTGCATTAGGGTTACCTAATAATAGAACCGATTTTTGGAGAGTTATAAAAGACATAAAAGATATAACAGATATAGAAATTCAAACTATTACTGTTGGAGCATTGTTAATTTTAATGTGGAATAATAAAAAGTTGAATATACAGGATAATAATTATTATTTAGATTGTGATGATAATAGTTTAACAGAAAAAATTAGTATTGTTTTAAATAGAAAAGTTGTAATATTGAATGATGTTAATTCTATTTTAGATACAATAAAATAGATATCTATATATAATGTCATTTTGTCATTTTAATATAACTAAATTAAAAATTTATGATATAATATAAGAAGATAATATGAGTATATTCTGTTTTTAAGATGGAATATGCTCTTTTTTGATAGGAGGTTGAATATGGCAAAAAAGAAAAATAAATTTGAATCTCAATTTAGTATTTATAAAGTTGATTATTCAAACAGTGTAAAATATCTGAAAGAAGAATATGATATAAATGTGAATAATTATAGTGAACTTCAAAATCATATATTAAACAACATTAAAAATGTAATAAATGGAAAATATAATAGTGATATATCAAATATTGATTATATTGGATTCAAAGGTTTAGTATTTAAAACACATCACTATCCGTCTTGGAATAGCATTATTAAAAATATGTTGGATAAAGATTTTGATGTATCAAACACACATATTTCTTATATTTTGTCATATTTAACCAATAATTCTATTTATCTATTAACTGGTGGACTAGGAAGTAATTATATTTCTGAATATACTGAAAAAAATTATGGGTTATATTTGTTGCCTAAAATAATAAAAGAAGACAGTCCAGTTATAAAGACTGTTGTTGAAAATAATCTTTCCGGTAATAAATTATCTGTTAAACATTCTAATAGAAATGTAACAACAATAAATACCGAAAATGAAATGAGTTTAATTTTTAGAGAACTTACGTTAGCATTAAATTCAGAAATGTCTAAATTATTAGGAATAGAAATAGAAGATAATAATAAAAAAATTATAAATGTTTCAGCTAAGGATTCACTTGTAATTAGAAAATCTATAACTATTGATAATTTAAAAAAGATAATTGATGGATTATCAGAAATAGAAAAAAGAGAAGATAGTTTTTCGTTAGGATATTTTGTAGACATAAAAAAGAATGGATATTTTTCAAAAGATATAAATAACATAATGATTAATGATTTCATAAATTATAAAATTGACAACTTTGTCTTAATTGGTGATGATTTTTTAGAATATTATATGAACGGAACAAGATATATGATAAAGGATTCTGAGGATAATATATTATATGAATCAGAGCAACCATTTACTTTTAAAGAAGTTTTTGATTACTTTTTTTCAAAAAGCATTTCAAGGAGTTCTGTAGAAAAATTTTTAAAATATAATATTACAGTAGATAGCGATAAAGAAACAATTCTATATCCAATAAAAGTAAAGGACTCAATACAGGGCTATGTATCTGATTCTAATAATGTTCCATTTTTCTTGTTCAATGGTAGTTGGTTGATGTTTGATAAAAAGTATGAAGATAATTTGGAATCGGAATTTAAAAAAAACTATAAAGAATTAAAAAAAATTAATATAAATTTTGGCAAATTATTAGAGAATATTAATAATTATGAATCTGAAGATGCATATAATGTCGGTTTTAAAGATTCGTCTGAAATTATAGTCGCACATAAAGTATTATGTAATAATATTGAATTGGCTGATTTAATATATGTTGATGAAAATAATAATCTGTATTTAGTTCATAATAAAGGACGTTACAATGGTAGTGGAGCAAGAGATGTAATGAATCAGGTTCTTACATCGTCTGAGTTTATAAATAAATATATAATGCAAAGTAATAGACAACAAATTTTAGAAGAATATTATGATAAAATATCTAATCAATATCCTGATAATATAAAATTAAAAGAGTTGGGAAAAGAAAAATTTATAAAATTATTTTTTGAATCTACGCAAGTATATTATGTAGTAGGATTTATGGAGGGGTTGAAAGAAGACATAAAATCAAATTATGCTAAATATATGACGTTGGATACAAGTAGTCGCTTAAAAGAAAAAGGGTATGAATTACTATTGTATGATATAAGCAAAAAAAATTGATGAGTATTTCTACCCATCAGCTACCCATCAAATTAATATAAATTTATCAATTTTTAGTTAAATTTTATTAAACTCTATATGAGTTATATGTCGATATTACGGGATTTTAAACAATCCTCTTTTTTAATATAATAGCCCCCGCGAAGAGAACAAATTTCTGAATGTACAACAAGTTTTTTTGTAAATAGTAAAATAAAATGTAAGAAAATGACAAAATATTTATGTAAAGTGTTATAATTAATTTATTGTAAAATTAAAATTTAAGTCAATTGTATTAGATAAGACAATATTAAATTGTAAATAAAACCAAACTAGTTAATTGTTTAAATAAAAAGTTTTGTATTTCAAGCATACATAAAAATCACTTAATTTGTAAAATGTAACAAAATAAAATGTCATTTTTTTCTGATTATATAATAGATGTTAATATAGTTTCTAACATAACCATTTGTTGAACAGTGATAAACCCATTATTAATAACTTACAAAGCCACCTAGACATATTTTCAAAATTATATTATCATAAATACATGAAAGGATTGATATAATGAAAAGTAAAGTATATTTTACAAAAGAAATAACAAGCGAAAGTTTAATTAAAATTTATGAAAGTTTAAATCACGAACTAAAAGGTAAAGTTGCAGTTAAGATTTCTACCGGAGAACCTGGTGGACATAATTTTTTAAATCCAAATTTAATTAAAGCTTTAGTAAATAAATTAAATGGTACAATCGTAGAATGTTGTACAGCTTATTCTGGAAAAAGAATAAATCCGAGTGATCACTGGCAAGTTATCAAAGACCATGGGTTTTATGACATAGCTCCATGCGATATTATGGATGAGGATGGAGAAATAACAATAGCTATAAATGATGGAAAACACTTAAAGGGCATAAACTATGTTGGTAGTCATATTAAAAATTATGATTCTATGCTTATGTTATCTCATTTTAAAGGCCATATAATGGGTGGCTTCGGCGGAGCTCTAAAGAATATGTCAATCGGAGTTGCTTCCAAAAATGGTAAAGCGTGGATTCATTCTGGAGGAAAGACAACTGTACCAGATGAATGCTGTAAATTAGAAACTAAACAAGATGATTTTCTAGAAAGTATGGCTGAAGCAGATAAATCTGTCGTGGATTATTTCAAACCGGAAAATATGGTATACATAAATGTTGCCAATAATATTTCAATAGATTGTGATTGCGATAATAATCCAAAAGATCCAGAAATTGCAGATATAGGAATATTTGCATCACTTGACCCAGTTGCTTTAGATAAATGTTGTTATGATACTATTATGAATTTAACTGAAAATGGTGCAAACTCTTTAAGGATGCGAATGCTTGATAAAAATGCAATTCATATTGTGGAAGAAGCAGAAAGACTAGGTTTAGGTACAACTCTATATGAACTAATAAGTATTGATTAAGGTTATTATGAAATTAGAAGAAATAGTAAAAATTTTAACAGAACAAAATAAAACTGTATCCACGATGGAATCTTGTACCGGCGGAGGTTTAGCTAATGCTATAACAAACATCCCCGGTGCTAGTGAAATTCTAAAGTTTAGTGCAGTAACTTATTCAAATGATTTTAAAATAAAAATGGGCATACCTAAAGATGTAATTGATATTTATTCAGTTTATAGTATAGAAACAGCTATAGAAATGAGTAAAAAAATATCTGAATTTACCAATTCTAGTTATGGAATAGGTATAACAGGTAAACTAAATAGAGTAGATCCTCATAACTTATCTGGTGATGATAATATAGTTTACTTTAGCATATATAATAAAGATACAAATAAAAATTATAACGATTCATTAAAAGTAACAAAAGAAACTAGAAAAGAAAATAAAGAAGAAGTAATAGAAAAAGTAATTGATATATTTTATGAGATATTAAAAAAGGAAAATTAAACTAAATCTCCTTGATAAATATTTCTTTTAACCATTTCTTTATCAATATCATTTAAAACTACAAACTTCTTTATAAGCCATTCCGGAGCTATCAATTCATCTATGGTTGGATCTCCAGTTATTCTCATAACAACAACATCTTTGTTTAAAAGTCTTAATTGGTCACAAACAATATCAATATATTCCTCTTTAGTTAGAATATGAAATTTATCTTTTTCATAAATACTAGCTAAAGGGGTGTTTTTTGCTACATAAAGCATGTGTATTTTAATTCCATCAATCCCACAATCATTAACAAATTTTATTGTATTTAACATATCTTCTTTAGTCTCATAAGGAAGGCCATTTATAATGTGAGCAACAACAAATATATCTCTTTCATGCAATTTTTTTACAGCATCTTTAAATATTTCACTATTATGTCCACGATTTATAAAGTTTAAAGTATTATTATTACTACTTTGTAAACCGAGTTCTATGATTAAAAATGTTTTTTTATTTAATTCATTCAAATAATCTAACCATTCATCAGTTAAACAATCTGGTCTAGTAGCAATATCTATTCCTACAACTTTAGGTAATAATAACAACTTATCAACATAACCTTTAACTAGATTTTTATCATTATATGTATTAGTGCCAGACTGAAAATAAGGTATATATAAACTATCTGGCCATTTTTGTTCCATAACTTTTCTACCATTTTCAAATTGTTCTAAAATATCAAGACTACCATCACTAATACTTGCAGTAGATTTGTTAGAACAGTAAATACAACCCCCATTAACTTGGTTAGGACACGTACTATTAATATCTAAAGGCACTTTAAATACTTTTTGTCCAAATTTCATTTTAAAAAAGTAATTTAATGTATAATATCTTTTATTGTCTAATGTATTTTTAAACATAATACCACCTGCAAATATTTTATCATGTAAAAATATAAAATAAAAGTTGTTATTTTTAATATTTGTAGTATAATAATATTAGTTGCTGGAATAGCTCAGTTGGTAGAGCAATGCCCTCGTAACGCATAGGTCATAGGTTCGAGTCCCATTTCCAGCACCATTTAGAAACTATCCCCGTATTTACGGGGTTTTTATATATCAGCTTTATTGTTTACCTCTTATTTGTATCTTAAATTTTTAAATGTTATTTCATTTTTTATTTTCTAAAATACTTTCAATTATCGACGGAATTTCATTCCAATTAGATGTTTGATAGCCCGAATAGCTAGAATTATAAGCCCTAAATAAAATTGTATCAAGTCCAGCAGCATTAGCCTTTTTTATATGTTCTAAATCATTATCAATTAATAAATTGTAATTATGTTCCTTTAAAAATTCAATTTTAGAATGAAAACCTAAATTCATATAGTTATAATGTAAATTATTATTTTCAAAATATTCTACTAACTTTTTCTTTAGTGATACATATTTTTCGAGTGGTCTAGCCGATAGTAAATTTACTGAATATCCTTTTTGTAATAAAAAGTTCAAACATTCTACAGCGCCATCTTTTATTTTTCCAAAGGCCATTTGTTCCCTATATTCACTCCAGAATTCAACAAGTATAGGGTCTCCCCATTTATATTCTTTGTTGGGGTCAACATTTTGGTTATTTTTAAGGAATATGCTCCAGTAATATTCTTCTAATTCTTTAGTTGACAATAAAGTATCATCAATATCTACTGCAATTTTATATTTATTATCTAAATTAGATTTTAAAGTTTTTAATTTCTTTAGTTCTTGCTTTATAAAATCTACTGTTTTATGTATTGATTCTAAAATATCATCTAAATCATATATCAAAGATTCTTGGTCATTTTTATCTGGGGAAAGTTCTTGGTTGATATAATTTAATGTGCCATTTGTTCCAAATAATCCAGATAAATTTAATTCATCAATTTGACAAGAAAAATTTGGAATATCTTTTGTTTCAGTAGGAAAATAATCTAAACTATATTTCTTTGCTAATAGTTTTTGTATTTTTATATCTTCAAAATAACCAAACCAATTTTCATTATCATGAAAGCTACCATCTTTTAATCTAAAACCATCAATGCCATTTTCTTTTGCTTTATATTTTGAATCGATATATGTTTTCCAATATTGATCGGTCATTAAATGAATTAAATAGCCAAAATAAAATGGATTTAATAATTGATTATAATATTTTAAATAAAATTCAGTATAATCATTTGCTTGGCCATCTTTTATTCTAAAATTCCAAAAATGAGTTAAATATTTATCTTTTACTCCAGAATTAGTTTCTACATTTCTCCAACAATCCGGAGCCACAGTACCAATTCTTAATAATAATTCATTCATTTTATATTCTTTATTAATTTCTTTAGCTATTGCTTCATGAATTCTTGCTGATGCCATATATTCACGTCCTTTAAATTACTATTCAATTACAATTTTTATAAATTAATTATAACACTTTATTTCATTTTGAACTAGTTATAATTTATAAACCTAGCCAACTCCTAAATAATATTATAAAAAAAACAAAATTATATATACAAAAGATTATACTTTATGCTATAATATTTTTATCAAAGAAGGAGGAATACAAAAATGCGAGTATATGGAATGAATGTTTTAAAAGAATTAGATCAGAAAAAAATAAAAAAAGTATTTACATCAAGAAAAGAGGTATGTAAATATTGTAGTGAAAACAAAATAAAGTATGAATTCGTAGACAATCATTTATTAAATAAGATGTGTGAATATAATCATCAAGGAGTAGTTATTGAAGCATTTGACTATGACTATTATAATTTAAAAGACCTTGAAGGAAATTTAGTTTTAATATTAGATCATTTAGAAGATCCTCATAACTTTGGAGCAATTATTAGAACATGTGCCGCCGTTGGAGTAAAATCAATTATAATACCTAAAGATCGAAGTGTTGGAGTAACAGATGTAGTTGTTAAAACTAGTGTTGGTACCATAAATTATGTAAAAATAATAATGGTTAATAATCTTGTAGCAACCATTAAGGCATTGCAAAAAGATGGATTCTTTGTTTATGCAGCATCAATGGAAGGTGAAGATTTTAGAAAAGTAGATTATAGTACAAAAAGAGCCCTAGTAATAGGAAATGAAGGTTCTGGAGTAAGTAGATTAGTAAAAGAAAGTAGTGATGTTTTAATAAGCATTCCCATGAACAAAAATGTTGAAAGTTTAAATGCATCAGTAGCAGCTAGCATATTAATTTATAATATGGGTGAGAATGTATAAAATAAGTGATTCAGAGTTAATAATGCTTTGTAGAGAAAAAAATGAAGACGCTGAATATATATTAAATCAAAGATATGAACGAATTATCAACAGAATAATTAACAAAAGCAAAACAAAGATAATAAATTTAAACATATCTATTGAAGATTTACAAAATGAATGCTTAGAATTATTTCACCAATCTATAGAAAACTATAGTAATATGTCAAAAGCTTGTTTTAACACATATGTAACTTTATTAGTGGATAGAAAAATAAAAAAAACAATTTTAAATCAATTAAGAAAAGAAAGAAAAAGCTCAATAATATTTTTAACTGATTTATTAAATAATAATACAAATATAGAACAAAAACTATGTAAAAATATAAAAGATCCTTTAGAAATATTATGTCAAAAAGAAAAAATAAATCAATTACACCAAACAATCGAAGACAATTTGAATAAAAAAGAAATAAATGTCTTAATACTATTACTTAAAGGTTTTAAATATAGTGACATTTCCAGAGTTATAAAAAAAGATTATTACTACACATATAGAAAGGTTCAAACAATAAAAAGAAAATTAATTCCAAAACTTAATGAGTTTTTTGTCTAAATGCCTTGCAATTTAAGTTTTATTGTGCTATATTATACATGAACACGAAAGTGTTTTTTTAATGGAGGTTTTTAAATGGCAAAAGAAGTTAAAGAACAAAAAAAAGTAACAAAAGTTACTAAAGATGCTAAAAAACAAAACAACAAAGCAAAAAAAGTAAGTAAAGGTCCTAAAGAAAGTTATATTAAAAAAGTAAAAAAAGAACTTAAATTAGTTAAATGGCCAACAGCAAAAGAAGTATTAAAATACACAATATCAACAGTGGTATTTTGTATAATACTATGTTGCTTATTTATGGCACTTAACTTATTATTATCTGTAGTTAAAGGATGGTTAGCATAATGGAAAAACTTTGGTACGTAGTAAATACTTATTCAGGACATGAAAATAAAGTAAAAGAAAAATTAGAAGCAAGAACTGAATCAATGGGAATGCAAGATTATATCTTCCGTGTAATTGTTCCCGAAACAACTGAAGTTGAAGTCAAAGATGGAGTAAAAAAGGAAAAAGTAAAGAAAATGTTCCCAGGATATGTTCTAGTTGAAATGATTATGACAGATGAAGCTTGGTATATTGTAAGAAATACACCAGGAGTAACTGGATTTATAGGTTCAAGTGGAAAAGGAGCAAAACCAACTCCATTACTTCCTCAAGAAATTGATAGAATACTTGCCAACATGGGTATGAGTAGAGTAGATGTTGAATCTGAATTACAAATCGGAGATACAGTTAATATTGTTGATGGCCCATTCAGTGGTATGACTGGTAAAGTTGATAATATTGACCTTGAAAATAATAGATTAAATATTATAATTGACTTATTTGGTCAAGAAACAAATGTTGATGTAGAAGTATATCAAGTTAGCAAAATGTAATAAAAAAAGTTGAAGGTTCTTAATCTTCAACTTTCAGACTGTTGACAAATAGGTAGAAATTTTACTTATTTGTCTTTTATTTTGTAAAAATAATAGACAGATTCA
>CAKOLL010000011.1 GCA_934096295.1 uncultured Bacilli bacterium | reverse complement strand
AATATTACACAACACTCAAAAAAGGGCTTCTGCCCTTTTTTTATAAGGCTTTGCAAAGTTTTGCTGCAAAACTAAAGTTTTTTATTATTATAAATAATTTCACTTATATTCTCATCTGATTCTACCATTCTATTACCTTATTTAATATATCATTAATTTAAATATTTAAAATAGTTGTTAACATTTTGAAAAAAATATGAATTAAACAATTCATATTTTAAACTAAGAGTTCAATTAAACTTATGATAATTCCAGCCAATGCTCCTATTAAATAAACAAGCATTAATATTAAAAAATTTTCTTTTAAATTCTTATTTGTCCTAAATAATACTAATAAAGCGACCCCACTACCAGTTAACAATCCTGATATAGTTGCCCCTAAAGAAATCATTCCTTCTAAGTATAGTTTACTAATTATAATTGAAGATCCACAATTAGGAATTAAACCAATTAAACTTGTTAAAAATGGTCCAAAAATACTATTCTTCATAAAAATACTAGTTAAAACATTATTACCTACATATTCAAACAAAACATTTAAAATAAAAGTTATAATTATTAGAAAAACTAATATTTTAAAAGTATGAATTAAGGAAGAAACTAATAAACTTTTTTCACAATGACAATTTTCATTTTCACATATTTCATAATCTTCTTTAGGTTTTTTTTGTTTCCTCAAAAATAAGTCAATAAGGTAACCACTTAGCATACCGACAATAAATTTAATGCTTAAAATTAAAGCAATAGTTTTAAATGAACTACCATCAGCTAACAGAATCGGAATCATTTCATCTGAAGTCGACAAATAAATTGCTATTAAAGTTCCTAAACTTATTATACGAGTCACATAAAGATTAGTTGCCATAACAGAAAAACCACATTGAGGAACTAAACCTAATAAAGCTCCAATTGTTGGACCAAATTTAGTATTTTTAGCAATTAAATTTTTATTTTTTTTATCTAATTTATGTTCAATTAATTCAATAATAAAAAATGCTACAAATAAAAATGGTAACAATTTTAAAGAATCAACTAAGGTATCGATTATTATTTCTTTCATAAAATTCCCCTCTTTTTGTTAAAAATTATATATTATCTAATTTCTTTAGTCAAGCAAATATATTATAACATAATTTAAATCTATATAGGAGTTTTAAATTTTGCTATTTTTATTTTGAACATATATTAAAGTGAAGGAGGTTTTATGGACAATTTTGAAACATTTTATGAATTACTTAGATTATCTTTAATATCTGGAGCTATTAGTACCCTGTTTGTTCAAAAGATCAAATGTCATTTATTAAAAAATGATTGTGTTACGGTTTTAGCATCTTTTATCATTTCATTACTAATAGGAACATCTTTTGCATTAACATTCACTGAATACACCTTAAAATATGCTATATGGGTAGGAGTATTTACATTTGTTGGAGCTGAAGCAATTTTTAACTTACTAAAAAAAACAACAAATATCAAAACACTAGAAAACATTAAGAAAAAAGGTGAAAATAATGCGCGACAAGATAATTGAATATGCTAAATTAGAAATTGGCTATATTGAAAAAAAGAGCAATAAGAATTTAGATAGTAAAACTTTAAATGCTGGTAATCGTGATTATACTAAATATGGTGTATGGTATGGTTCTGATCCAGGACCTTGGTGTTGCAAATTTATCTGCTATATTTTTAACAAAGCTAATGCTTTAAAATATATTAAAAAAGCAGCTGGTACTTATACTTTTATGGATTTTTTCAAAAATAATAAAAACTTTTTTAATAGAAACTTTAAACCAAGCAAAGCAGATATAATATTTATTAATTGGAAAAGTAAAGGCACACCTGATCATGTAGGTATTGTTACTAGTATTGATAATACTTATGTTTATACTATTGAAGGTAATCGTAATAACAGAGTTGAAAGTGCTAAGTACAAGTTAACCGACACAAGAATTTTAGGATATGGTCATGTGGATTTTAAAGAAAATGAAGAAAAAACTGATAGTAGCAATATTTATGAAGTAACAGCTAGTAATTATTTACATGTTCGAAAGGGACCTGGTACTAATTATACATATTTAAAATATGCTGAACTAGAATGTGATCAACGTTTACAAAATATGGAAATAAGTGGTCGTAAAGTCAATGGTTTAGTTAAAGGTGTCATATGCGAAGTATTAGAAATTAATGGAAATTGGGCTAAAATCAAAAATGGTTATGTTTCCTTAGACTATTTAAAAAAGAGATGATTAATTATCATCTCTTCAGAGAGTGTAAAAAACTTTGTGTAAAGTTACCAATCCATGGTAATAAAGATATTTGAGATTGATTATATCAGTCTCTTTTTGTTACCATAATAATAACATAAATTGAATAATTTTCAAAGATCAATTTAATCGTTCAGGATATAAAATATTAAGTTCATTATAAATCATATCCCAATTAGGGTATCTAGTAGTCCACTTTTTTTCTACATTTTTAGTAGCTAAAAATAAGCATTTCATTAAAGAATTATCACTAGTAAATACACCTTTAGTCTTAGTATATTTTCGATAAGAACGATTTAAACTTTCAATAGCATTAGTTGTATACATTATTCTTCTCAATTCTTTAGAATAATTGAATAAAGTACAAATTGCTTCCCAGTTATCTTCCCAAACTTTTAAACTTGTTGGATAAATGGAATTCCATTTATCTTTTACTTTTTCTAAATTTTCTCGTGCCTCCTTTTCATTATTTGATTTATATATAGTTCTTAAATCATTACAAAATTCTTTTAAATGTTTATAAGAAACAAATTTAACTGAGTTTCTAATCAAATGAACAATGCATCTTTGCTGCATAGCATTTGGATAAACTGCTTTAATTGCTTCATTTATGCCTTTTAATCCATCAGAACAGATAATTAATATGTCTTTGACTCCACGATTCTTTAATTCATTTAAGGTTCCTAACCAATATTTAGCTGATTCATTTTCTCCAATCCATATTCCTAGTACTTCCTTAAATCCTTCTGTAGTAACCCCAAGAATGACATAAGCTGCTTTTTTAACTATAACATTTTCTTGTTTAACATTAAAATGCACTGCATCAATAAAAACAATTGGATAAACTTCTTTTAGCGGCCTTTTTTGCCATTCTTCTATTTCTTCTAGAACAGCATCAGTAATATTGCTAATCATTGTAGCAGATAATTGAACTCCATAAATATCTTCGATGGAATCACTTATTTCTCTAGTAGATAAACCTTTACCATAGAGATTTATAACTTTCTCTTCAATTCCAGAAATATCTCTTTTATTTTTAGGAACAATTTGTGGTTCAAATTCGGCATTTCTATCCATAGGGATAGTTAAATCAAATTCACCAAATTGACTTTTTACCTTTTTAGAAGAATAGCCATTTCTATAGTTTGATTTTTCTATTTTATTATCACTTTTTTCATAACCCATAGATGAATCAAATTCAGCATTCATCATAGTTTGAATAGTATCTTTAAACATATCTTTTAATGCATAAGCAATATCATTTGCATTTTTAATATCATAATTTTCTAATAAATATTTAACAACTTCATTATTTTTATTTTCTTTCATACCAAAAATCCTTCCTTGGTTATATATTTCTATATTACCATAGAAAGGATTTATCTTTACACAAAATTATTTACATACTCATTTCTTTAATATTGAAATAATTTTTAAGCACAACTCATATAATTTTTTTTTATCATTTTCTTTTTTAGACATTTAAACCACCTCTTTTAGATAATTCATTTGGTTGAATAGGCATATCTTCTGTTGTATTATCATAATAACAACCAGCCATCTCTTCATGTTCATTTTTTACAAATTCATAAAAGAATTCTTTTTGATTTTCTGGTATGATACTATCAATTTCATTAAGTATCTCTTGAAAATACTGATTAGAAAAGTATTTTTCACGAATATATTTATGTTGTGGTCCTCTACAACCATTTCTATTATTATTAAATTTTATAATTATATTTTTTAGTAATCCCATATCATGAGAAACATTATAGTCATCTAACATTTTTCTAATTAAATTGTTTTCATTTCGTGCAATTCTTTCTCTATTTATTACTGATATTGGAAGATTTCCAAATTCTTTTGCTGCTTTAATAGTATTATTTCTATATTCTTCAAATTGTTTTTGCTCTTCTACACTAAGTTGTGAAATATCTTCGCATTCTTGATCCAGAATAATAAAATCTGGATTTTTTTTGAAATGTGGGTTTCGTGGATCAGTGTTTTTTCTTTCAAAGTCTAATTCGTTATGCCATTTTCTTGTACTATCTATGAATTTACTAGGTAGGCTTAATTTAGAATGTATTTTTACACCCATATTTCTACTATTTGGGGTACTATCAATATCTTTATTGCCACCACCTAAAAACATTGTTTCATCAAAATCATAAAAACCTAATTTTATATGTAGTTTTCCATCTTGCTCTGCAAATGCTAAATTATCATTTCTTATTAAACTTACAGCGTTTATATGACTCCTATACCTATCATTATTCCATTCTTCGTAATAATTTACTTGTCCATTTCCATCTTCTGAGAAAGCACCTAAAGTTTTTACAATTGAATAAAATTGATCTCCTGAATCGTAAACATTAATACCATCTATAGTTGTTAATATATTTGATTCATTAAATTTAGGCTTGCATTTATTAAATTCATTAGCATAAAGTAATAAAAGATTTTCTTCAATCAAACTATTATTAAATAAATTAATTTTAAATTCAGTACCATTTATTAAAGTTGTTGCAACTTCCTTTAATTTATCAATATCTTCACAACCTAATATCTTTTTTATAGTTGTGAGTTCTATTACACCTTCATTTAATGCTAATTCAGGTGATAAGCCTTCTACATCAAAAGCTTTAACGAAAAATTCAGCATCTATTAAATCCATTCCAAATAAAGCATGTAGTAAGTCATCTTTTAAAGCACTTATGTCATTATTAGTATTTATATTTTCAGATAGCATTCCTTTTATTTTACCAGTAAAATCTTCAAGTTCTTCAACATTTTTTGGAAAAATTCCATTTTTGATTATAAATCCAATATTTCCGATTATTTCATCATTTAAAGTATACTGATTTTCAAACTCTTTAATTAAATCAAATAAAGAACTAATTTTTTCTAAAAATTCCTCTTTATTTAATCCTGGAATAGATGATCTACCCAAATGATCTATAATGGCACCAATTAATCTATGTGAATTTATACCATAACTTGATGATAAATCAACTATTTTTTTTTATTATGTATAATTCGTAATCATCAAGACTTAATAATCTATCTTGAATAATTGTATCTAACGCTAATTCGTTTACGTATGGTTCTAAAAAAGCATACTTTTCTTGTAAAATATAAGGATTTAAAGTTAGCAATAATTCATTATTTGTTTTTAACATACTTTTTATTTTTTGTTTTTGATAATCGTTTAAATTCGCAGTTTTATATAATTCTTGTATAGCAACAGTATCCTCACTAAGTGTAGCAATACTAAATTTATCACACATTTCATCACATAACTCGATATAAGGCATTGTATTTTCCCATATATCACTATAACCACCAGCAAAATTTTCTTCATGATTACTACAATTATTACATATTTCACACCATGCTGTACAAGCTTGTTCTTTTGTTCTCATTATTTCACTACCTTTCAAACATAATTATATCATTATTTTTATCAATTTTATTAAATTCCTTTAAAATTTTACGAAAATATGGTAATATTGTTATAGAAGTTAGTTGTATTAACTTATATAGTGATAGTTTCAAATTATCTTATCTATCGCTCCATTGACAAATCTGTCCGAACTATTTAGTTTGAACTTGATATATAGAATCAATCGAAAGATTGATTTTTTTGTGTCTTACAAAGAAATCATCCTAAAGAAAGGATGGTGTTTATGATTAATATTATCAAACAAGAAATATCTATTGATGAATCACTTAAAAAGAAATTATCTCAATTTTCATATTCTCTATTTTTTCTTTAATTATTTTAACCTGTGTTTCATCAAAAATATAAGGTTTTAATTGTAAAATCAAAATATTTTTAGCAAAATCAATAACATACATATTTATACTTCCATTAGTAATCTTTTTTAATTCTTCATTGTTAATAAAACTCATTTATTTTCACCACCTAAATAATCATCTAAATTAAACGTAAACTCAATCATTCCAGAATAATCATTTTCATCGTAACTATAATCAGTATAAAATGTTAAAAATATAATAAATTTGTTTTTTAAATACCTAATTATTTTAATATTCATTTCAGGTTCAACCCCATTTAAATCCTTAATATTTAACCAAGTTTCACCACCAGAAATATAATCTTTAAAGTCTATTGTTTCATTCATTGGAATTTCTAATAATTTTTCCAATTTACAATTTAGATCAAAACTCAAAGAATAATCATCTCCAGAAACATCAAAAGTTAATGTTTTAAAGGTTTCATCTTTAACTTTTTTTCCTAATTCAGAACTATATTTTTGTAGTGTGTAACAATTAATAGTAACATTTTCATTATTAACATTTTCTAATTTTGCTATCTTAAACATAATACAACCTCGTAATAATTATATCATGATTTTTCTTAAAATTTATGAAAATTATACACATTTCACATTATTCATGGTATTATATTTGTAGTGATTAGTTATTTATTAATTTTTCTTATAGAGTTTCAAATACCCTTCGGTATTGCTCAATTTGAAATTAACTTACGGACTTAAAAGTTCGTAAGTTTTTATTTTATATAAATAGCATATAAATTATTAAAATAATTCTATTTTCTTTTTTATTAGAAATTAAAGACATTTCTAGCTAAGATTGAATGGTTAAAAATAAAATTGGATGGTTAAAATCAACAAAGCGCTTAAAAATTGCACATGTTAAAATAACAAAGACAGCGCCAAATAGCACTGTCTTTGTCAAATTTATTATTTATTTGTATTGTGTGATTTTAACCAATTTTGAACATACCACAATTGCCCACAGCCACCACCAATATCATCTTGACCTGCCGGATTAAACATTCTTACATTATATCCCTTCTGTAGAAATCTATTCTGAAAATCTTTAATTATGTTTAAATTTCTAAATGATGCATCTTTCATATTTTCATCTTTTGAACATACAACACTGAATGTAAAATTAAATATTATAGGTGAAAATAAATTAGTCAATTCTTTAAAATTATTATCAGTATTATTTGAACCATCAATACAATAATTTAAAAATGGTTTTCTATTTGTTTCTCTCCACCAGATTATACCTGCATCTCTTATTTTTTCGAGGTTCATTTTTTTGTGGAAAGAAATCAATTTATTTCGATCATCATCATTTGATTTATGAATAGAGAATTGTAAACCTATTTTATCAATTTCCTTCGATATTGAGATTATTTTTGAAAAAATATTATCATTATCACAGCCTATTGTAGATAATAATAATTGAGCATTGTCAAACTTACTATTTAAAATTCTAAGAGCTTTTTCTACTTCATCCCAATTTAGCATTGGTTCACCCATACTCATAAACATAAATTGAAGTTTTTTACATTTTTTATTAATATCTTGCAAAAGATTTTTATCATTTAATACCACCTCAATTTGTTCCACTATTTCATTTACTTGAAGATTTCTAATAAATTTTGACCCAGTACCACAGAATGCACAGCCAACTGGACAACCACTCATTACACTACAACAAATAACGGTTCTTTCATAAAAATCATTATATTTATATAAAACCGCCTCTGCAACCATATCTTGTTTTGTAAATACATATTTCCATACATTACCTTCACTACTTGCAAACACTTTATATTCCATTAATATCACATCCCAGTGCAATTTTATCATACTTATAAATTTTTTTAAATGTATCTATCTTATTTCATTATACATTTTTAACTTTGTTTTTTTAGTTTATCAATTAAATTCCTATAAATATATAATCAATCTTTGTATCATTAATATTCTAAGTCATTGATGACTATATTTATTATTACAATTATAATAGAATTAAAGTAAAAAAAGAATTGTCTCCCGTAAATTACAAACTACAATCCTCTAATTAGAAACTATTAATAACTATCCGACTTTTTAAGGTTCGGTTCAAGATAGTTAGTTTTTTTATTATGTAAAAATCATTTTTACATTAAATATAACAAAAATAATTAAAAATAAAAGAGATTAGTTTTAAATATAACTAGTCTCATTAGTAATATAAATTATTTAACTAAACAATATTGGTATATCACCATATATTGCTATTCTTAATATTCCTATAATAACTAAATGTAAAGGATAATATAAATAGAAAAACCATTTCATCCAATTCATTTTGCCTTTCTCACCATTATAGATATTTAGTAATGGATATACTAAGACAACTGCTAATGTAATTAATCCATAAGTTTTACTTACAAATAAATATGAAATAAGTGCATAAACAAAAATCCAAAAGCTCATACTTATAAATTGTTTTTTTAAATTACCTCTATTGGAATACATAGATAAAATTGCCATTACTGCTATACAACTCCAGTCCGATGAAAATGTTATGATGTTTATTAAAATTATTAACATCCATTTCTGCCATTCCCTTAAATTGGTTTTATTTGTAATATAAAGAGCAACTACTGACCATGCAAGTGACCACATAATGCTTGTTTGATTAAAAATGTTTCCTGAACTAAATGGTATATAATTTATTCCAAAGGCAAAGCAATATGCAAAATGAGATATTATTGCAAATGTAAATAACCTTGAAATATATTTTTTTAAATTCTTAGTATAATAAAAGCCTTCACAAATAAAGAAAAACATTATAGGTGCTGTTAATCTACCAATTATATGTAAAATAATTGAAATTATATTATTAGACATTCCCGGATAGATCAAATCAGCAATATGATCGATTGTCATTGCTATAATTGCTATTAATTTTAAATGATTAGAATTTAGTTTTTTCATAAAACATTTCACTTTCTATTAAAATTTCAAATATTTATTAAGAACCTTTATTATTGTAACATTTCTCACAGATTACTTTTTTAGTTTCTTTCTAAATAACTAAAATTAATTATTTTTTTATTGTCAAAATCAAAATCTAAAAGAATATCACCTATTTTATTATTTTTGTAAGCAAGAAAAGTAAGATAGATCTTGTCATCTTTAATTAAGATTTCTCCCATAGATTGTGTTAAATTATAATCTTTTAAATTTTCTCGAAAAAGAAGAGGTAAATTTTTATATTCTTCCTTAATATTTTTTAGTAAGTCCGAATATTTTGAAGAATTTACATTGGTATAAAGTACGATTCTTGCTAAAATGTATTTAAATACACTATCATTTTCCAAAGACATATCTTTCTTTTTATTATACAAATCAATTAAAGCATCAACAATTAAAACTGTTTGTTTACTATTTATACTTTTAGCAATTTGAGTTTGAGCTGTAAAGGCTTTTAATAAAGATGTAACCTCATTTTGAGTATATCCTAGTTGAAACCACAATTTCTTAAAATAAGCATCACTTTCAAAATACCATTTAGAAATAATGTCACTTCCTAAGATGTATTCTAACGCTTCTAAAATATGGGGAGCCGGAGCGTAAGAATCCATTTGATTTGTAAAATACTTAGCAGCATAAACTTCAGCACCAGACTCAGTTATAAAATTTGTATTAAAATAAAGCATTTCACAATCTTTTAAATATAAATCTGAAACTATATAATCGTTATCACACTTATAAAGGCTATGTTTAAAATCTTCTTTATTTATAGAAAAATCAATAAAATGCATAAGTTCATGATACAAAGTTCCTTTATACTTATCATGATAATTTATAGTAGTAGCACTATCAATATATTCGGCAGCAACTCCAACTCCTATCTTCTCAACGTAAGAAATATTTAGTTCTTTTAATCTATTCAAAAAGGAAAATTCGTCTAAATAAATCTTTTTATCAACAATAAGAGAAAACAAATTCATAACTTCTTTTTGATATGGTTCTAAAGATTTATTTCGAGTAACAAGATAGGCATATTTTATAAAGAAATTTTCGTTATCTTCTATTTCCTTTTGAATATTTTGAAGATCATAAATTGAAATAACCTCTTCTTTATTTAAGTCTATCTTTTCTTTTTGATTAATATCTATTTTATTTCCTTTTTCTAATTCATAAATATAAGTATGAAATAAAGTTTTAGCTACAATAAAATTGTCATAAAAAATAACATCATTATATAAAATATCACTTATTTTCTCGCCATTTTGATAAAGTGTTTTAGCTCCTGTTTGTAAAGAGGCATAACAAAAAGTATTTTTGCAAGTCGCATAAGAAAATGCGTTCGAAATAATATTTAAATTTTTATCTAAAAAATAAGATTTTGAGGTAGCAAAATCATAACCCTCATAAATGATATCATTCAGATAACTTATATCCATATTTTCCTTAACAACTTCTCCATTTTCATTATAAATTTTAATACTATTTTGGTCATTTTTTAAAAAATAACCCATAATATATTGACCAACTCTTAAAAAATTATCGGCATATATAATATCACTTTTAGTTTTCAAAAGGCTACTAGTTTCTGCATAACCAATAAAAACATCTTTAAAAGGTTCCACATAATAAAGATTACAACTATCTATTATGATGTTACCTTCTTTATTTAAAAGTTTCCCGCCCGTTTGGCAATCTGCAAAATCCATATAATTACTATTAATGTAAGTATGATTTTGATAAATCTTATTGTTATATATGTAATAAGTACCTTTCTTGTTTTTTAAAATATTATTTTCATTAATAGTGATATCATCTAAAACAATCTCTCTAGCAATTGTGTCCACTATTTTATAAGTGTTATCATATGATAAAGCAATATAAGTTGGAGCTTCATTCAAACTTTCAAAGGTAAAATAAGATTTAAAAGATTTGGTAAGTACTTCTTTAGTTATTAAATCGATCATTTCATTTTCTTGATTATTAAAGAAAAGAAGCAAAATATCATTAATAACAGTATAAGAAGAAAATTGACTCACGTTCTCGTTTGGTAAAGTATAAATTTCTTTCAATTCTTTATTATAAAGTTTATTATTAACAAAGAAATACTCTTCACTATTTAGTTCTATAAAATTTTCTTTGCCTTCTAATAAAACCTCGCCAGTTAAAGATAGTACTTTTAAATAGAAATTATTTCTGACAAAAATATTACCATTTAAAACTTCACAAGTAGTATATTCTTCATTATATTGAAATATTTTCTGATCTTCAAAATTATAAAATGTTATTCCTTCTTCTGTTTCTATTAAATAAAAATCAGAATATACCCTAGCTTCTGGATTATCAATAATTATCATGGAAGTGATATTTAAGTCTTGTTCAATGTTTTCCTTTGTTTTTTCTTTTTTAAACAAATAAAAAACACCATTTAAAAGAGCTATAATTGAAATGCTGGTTAATATTAAAATCACTTTTTTCTTTTTCACAATAATTCCTACCTTCTAAAATTATTGTAACATAAATTTTAAAACAAATCTTTTTTTATGTGACAAAAAAGTGAAAAGATCACTTTTTTCACTTTTAGTAATAATTGTGCTTTTAATTTCTTTTTTAACAAACTTTTATAAATTCTTCAATAGACATTGAATAATTTTCTGCATAACCATATTTGCGATAATTTATAAGGTTATTATCTCTTTCGTTATCACCAATAATTATAGTATATGAGTTTATTAAACAATGCTAAAACAACCAATAGTAACAATTGATTTCGTCATAATATAAGTTATTGTTAATTGATTGTTTAACATATAAATTTCTTCCTTTCAAAAAACAAGTAAATTATAAAATTTTTAAATAAAATGTCCAACTGATATTAATTTTCAATTTTTATCTCCACATATTAAAAATTAATTGAGGTATTCAATAAGTTTTGCTTATGTAATAACTTTGTTAAATAAAATATTTAAATTTACTATAAACATTTAGTTCAAAATCATCAATACTAGTATTTAACCATGAATTACCAATTAATTGTTAATATTTTCATTATATAAATATTCACTTGGAATATTTGGATAGCCATTTATATAATAATTAAAAATATCATTCATAAATTGAATACATATATTAAAACTTTTATCGTCAATTAAATTTCTATTCAAATAATTATTGATTAATTGGTTTTTAATTTGATTATATAGTATTTCGTATTCGTTAGAATTAATATTACTAATTTTTTTAATTGATGGTTCCAATTCTGAAAGTTTATCTATTTCTAAATTAATTTTATCATTAACTAATTTTTCTATATTTTCTAACAATTCATATAGTGAAATTTTAGATAATCATAAGTAAAAATTTTATCATTTTTCCATTATTTTTATATTTTTTTTAAATTTATTATTATCAGAAGCAAATTCACCAAGATAAGCAGTAAATTGACTTCCTATTTTTGTTTTATCTTCAATAATGTAATTACCTTCATTATCATAAATATAAAAAATTTCTTTATCAAATTCATTTAAAGAAACTTTTTTAAATACAATCCCCCGTTTTAAAAAAGATAACAAGTCATAATAGCTTAAAAGTTCATTAGCTTTTTCTATACTTCCTTTATTAAAAATATTTCCCCTATCTATAGAGTTTTTCACTTGTTCAATCATTCTAACTTCTTCGCCTATTTTTTCATACAATTCAAAAATTTTTTCATCAATTTTAGTCATTTCTTTATATGCTTTTTCTCTTTGAAAACTAAATATGCAATTATTTAAGATTAATTTCTTTTTATTTTCATAAAGCTTTATTTCATTTCCGAACTTTTTGATCATATTATCAGATTCTTCTACTTGATACCATAAAAAAGAATCAATAATTTTTTTCACAAGAGTTTCTTCTTTTAAAGTATCTTTTGATATTTCTTTTTTTGTTTTTTGCAACTTCATCCCTCCGTAAAATCTTACTTTTTTGTACTGCTAACATTAGTATACCATATTTTTGGGATAATAGCCGACACTTTTTGAATATTTTGATTTTTTCAGTCAAAATTATTTTTTAGGTGGTACTTATGCTAAATGAAAATCTAAAGGATATAAGAACTTATTTTGACTTAACCCAAAAAGAAATAAGTGAAATATTAAACGTTAGCAGATCAACTTACGCTGGGTGGGAAAATAGCATCGATAACATTCCTTTAACAAAATTAAATAGTTTTAGTAATTATTTTGATATTAGTATTGATTACCTCTGCGGATTAACTAGTATCAAAAAGTACAATATTATAAATAAAGAAATTGATATTAATGTTGTTGCTAAAAACTTAAAGAGAATTAGATTACAACATAATGATACTCAAGATAAAATTGCCAAAGTCATTAATACTGATCGTTCAAATTATTCAAGATATGAATTAGGAAAAAATTTAATATTAACTTCTTTGATAATAGATTTTGCTAAATATTATAAAGTTTCTATTGATTGGTTATTAGGTAAAACCGAAAATAATATGTTAGAAAATAAAAAATAAAGGATGTCCTTTATTTAATTCTTTTAATAAACACTAACTTTTTAGTTAGTTTTTTTGTTATATAAAGAAATATCAAATATTCGCCTAAATATATAATCATTCCCCTTATTTCTAATTTGCTCCATTTTTTCCTTTGTATCTTCTAATTTATAATCAAATTTATCAACTAATTTATTTACATAATCATTTTGTTTAAGATAAATTAAGCTTTCTTTAAAATATAATCCATATATAAAAGCAATATAAGAAATCCATATATCAATAGGTGTTTTTGATCTTTACTTAATATAGTTTTTTCGTTCATAAAATCATTTAAAATATTATTTGATATTAATGATTCTTCAATTTCTTTACTTGTTATATTGGACATAGTATAAATATCATCTTCATATTTTGCTCGAAATGAATCAATTTTATCAGCATCTCTTATTATTTTTGAATGTAATTCTTGTATTTCATCCATATCACTAAAATCAACTATATACTTACTATGATTAAAAATAGCTATTTTTATAATATCATCATACTGATCTTCTTTAACAAATTCCCTTATTAAATTATTTTCAAATAATAATTTAACTCCCAATGTAGCATGACCATAATTATTTATATCTTCTCTAAAATTCTTTAATACTTTTGCTTGATCAAATCTTCCCATATCATGTAAAAGAGCTATTAGCAAAGCAATTTCTTTATTATTGCTATCAATATTCATTTCATCACATAAATATTTAGCATTAGTAACTACATGAAATGTATGTTTTGATTTATGCTTTATTTTCTCATCATTTAAATCATAATTATTACTAATAAATTTTAAAAATTTCATCTTGGCATACTTATACATATTAAAATTTTCTTCCTTTATATTTCTTAACCTAAAAATTTTAAATCAATATTTTTTAGGAGTTATTATTTATCTTTTTAAATAATCTAAACAAAATTGAAAAAATAAAGCATGACTTGTCGAAAAAGCTCCACTTTCAATTAAATTTTTAATTTCCTCTATGGTAGCCCACTTTATATCAGAAACTTCTTCTTTTTGAATTTTTATTTTAGTTACATCAACATTTTCTTTTAAATAATAAATATCTACAAAATCATCTTCAGTTTTTATTGTTTTGAATAATTTAATATTTTCAGGAACTATATCAATACCTAACTCCTCTTTAACTTCTGTTATAATTCCTTCTTTACTTGTTTGACCAGACACGGGATGTCCTCCTGTAGTAGCCCATTTTCCATCTTTATTTTTAGATCGTTTTTGAAGCAAAAACTCATTTTTACTATTTTGAATAAAAATAACTACTGTTATATAGTAACGTCCTTGAGGAATATTCTGCCCTTTATAAATTTTTTCTCCTGTTAATTTTCGATCTTTATCATATAAATCTCTTAGTTCCATATTTATTAATCACCTCAACTATTTATTATTTTAACACAAAAATATTTTTTTCTCTTCTAAAGTCTAAAAAAGCAAACCCATTTGGTTTGCTAAAATTTTATAATTTATTATTTTTTACTAAAATTATTCCAAAAATAGAAGTAATCAAAAGAATTGGTGCTATTCTAATAAACAACCATTCAAAAGAATGATATACAACTCCTAAAACAGCACTTTCTGGATCATTATAATTCCAATTTAAATAAGGACTATTTAAAAACAGCAAAAAAATGAAAATAATTATAATACTTATACAAAAACCTATTAATAAATATATTATTCTTTTCTTTTTTAACTCTTGTTTCTGATAAAGTTGTTGGTTAATAACTTCTAGTTTTTCCGAAATAATTTTTAATTCATCTTCTTTACTTTCTACAATGTTTTCTCCAAGTAAGGTATTTACTGGAGTATCAAATATTTCAGATATCGAAATTAACATTTCCGCATCCGGTACCGATAATCCTTGTTCCCATTTGGATATTGTTTGTCTTACAACGTTTAATTTAATACTTAATTCCTCTTGCGAAAGTCCTTTTTGTTTTCTTAATGTTTTTATATTTTCTTTTAACATTTGAATATTTTTCTCCTTTCACTGCTTAATTTTATTATAAATATAACGTTGCTACAAGCAATTGATTTTAACATTTTAAGCTTATATTAGAAAATAAATATCAAAATTTTTATAATTGAATTATAAAAAATACACTTAGTAAGATCATTGCAATTAAAATTATTGATAGCCATTTACCTATTTTAGAAAATAAGTTATCTTTAAATTTTAAAGATATTAATAATGCTGGAATCAATAATATTAATGCTGAAAAAGCAGTATAGTGTATTCCTTCTGATCCATCTGACCAAGCAGGTATATTAAGTAAAGAAAGTATATAATCACCTAAGCAAAAACCATCAATCTTAAATGCCCAAAAGATAGCAATAACAACCAATAATAAAGATATTGAACCAACACCTATTTTTTTCTTTTTCATATTTTCTCCTATGAATTTTATTATACTATACTTCTAATTATAAATGCTAATATTAAAGCAATTATTAAAGAGTAAATTGTTTTTTTAGGATTATTATATAGTACTAAAAGTGTCCCTATAAAAAATAATAGATCTATAACACCATTTATATCAAAATACCATATTCCTATACTAAATGATGAAAATAACATAACTAAAATTATCATAGTACTAATTAATAAGGAAATCTTTCCTTTTCCTTTAGCATACCAACAAATATAAGCAAGTATTGGAGATATTAAAGTTATATTATACCAGATCATCATATATTTTTGAGGATTAAAACCGCTAAAATAAATTGTATATAAGTGATAACTAACTGTCATACCAACAAAGAACAAAAAAACATTTAAACTAGCTCTCAATGGCGTTTTACTAAATATAGAAATGCTTACTGCTATAAATATCCAAACACCAAATAGAGAAAAAACATTTCTTAAATCTAAAATATCAATGATATTTTGCCACCAAATAGCATTGTTAATACTTAAATTATCTAACCATTTAGAAAATATTCCTAATATAATTCCTGATAAAAAAATTAAAGTTGTATTTATGATTTTACTTTTCATATTTATATCATTGTTGGGAGTTCTTATTTCATTTAAAATTGTTTTCATATTTTCTTCCTTTACATCAAAATATAAAATCTCTATAACATTATCAATAATAAATTTTTCTAGTCTATTAAATATTATTTTGAGTATTTCTTTTTTATTTCTTTACCAACGAAAAATATAATAATGCTTGGTATTATAAATTCTACTATTCTGGTAATTATAAAAGCATAAAATGGTGCTGAATTATTAATACTATCATATTTAAAATAGTCAGCACCTAGTCTAACAAGAAAACCAATAATTAAAATCATGCAAATTGCATATAAAGTTTGTAAATATTTTCTTTTTTCATAACGCACACCCCTTGACTCAATAGTTTTTCTAAAGATTTAGCATTTAATTTCTTTACCTTTTTATTACCTATAACATAAATGCTATTTATCACGCTTTGTTAAACTTATATATTTATTTTTAACTTCACGATTAATATTTATAAAATCCCTCTTTACTTTCTTTACCCAATTTTCCTTCATCTATATATTCTTTAAGCATTTTAGCAATAGCTTTAAAATTATAAGGTGCTAATATTCGTGGAATTTTTACATACATTTTAACAATTTCATAAGCTGTTTTTAACCCGATTTTATCTAAAATTTGAAATGGCCCTTCCTTAGCTCCTGTTCCAATTACCCAAGCTTTATCAATACTTTCAATATCAGAAATACCATTTACATATAAATCCAGAGCCGAAAAAAGAAAAGGAATAAGCATAGAATTTAAAAGATAACCTGATTTTTCTTTTTGAATAGGTAAAGCTATCATATTTATTTCCTTAGCAAATTCTAAGACTTTATTAAAAGATTTATTATCAGTTTCTTCGTGACGCATAACTTCAACAATGTTATTTTTCCAAATAGAATTAGCAAAATGAAGGGCTAAAAACTTGTTTGGTCTTAATAAATATTTAGCAAGTTTACTTGGTAAAATAGTAGACGAATTTGTTACTAAAATCGTTTTACTAGGAATAAATGGAGCCATTGTTTGATATAATTCTTTTTTGGCTTCAAAGTTTTCACTCATAGATTCAATTATTAAATCAGCTGTTTTTGAAGATTTTTTTAAATCAAGTTCAAAATTAATACTGTTATATGCTTGTTCTACTTGATTTAAACATTTTTCCTTATTAAATTTTTTATATTCACTTATACCTAAACACCAAGTATCATTGCTTTTATTTTTGGCCATCGTATTGATATCTTTAATATATGTCTTTTTTAATTCTTTTATTTTAATTTTGGATCTAGCTATGCTCTCTTCACTTCTTAACCAAATAGTTACTTGAAATCCAGAATAAGCTGCTTGAAACGCTATTTGGGATCCAAGAACACCGCCACCAATTATTGTTATATTCTTCATATTATCATTCTCCTACTTTATTCTTTATTTTATATTATAACACGAATACCTTAACTTAGTAAAATTACTTATAAATTAATAGCTTTAAATAAACATTAAGTCAAGTGCAATTTATAATATCAGAAAATATGCTATTATTAAATCGTAGGAGGGTAATATGGAAGAAAAAGAAAGAATTGCAAGCGAAATTGCTCTTGCCATTACAAAAGAATTTATTTCTAACAGCACTAAAGGTGTTCAAGGATACCCAACAGATTTTGTTAACCTTTCAGCAGCTGCAACTGAAGTATATTTAAATGCTAAAAATGCCATATTAGGTAAATTTAATGTTACTAAAAATGTTGAAGAAATGAATAAGGCTTATTTGTAATATTAAAATAAAATCTTATTTCTAATAAAGAAATAAGATTTTTTGGTAAAAAAGACTTTCAAGTTAAAGTCTTTTTATTTTGCAATAACTTTTTCTAAAAAGATTTTATCTTTAAAAGCTCCACGTTCCTTAGCTTTCTTTGATGCTAAAGCAACAACTTCATCCAAATTAGAATCTTCTAAAGTAGCAAGAGCACTTATTACTTCTAACATGTCAGCTAATTCTAATAGTCTTTCCTGCCCTGATGATTCTAAAACTTCTTCTAGTTCTTCAGATAACTTTTTTTTCTAATGCTTCTTGATATTCTGTATCATTTAAAATACGTATTATAGGTGTCTCACCTTTTTTAGATATTATATCAGGAATATTATCACGAACTAATTTTTGGTATACTCTTTCCATATTTACTCCTTTCCTAAAGTTATACTATCATATGATCCTAAGTCAAAAGCTTTAATACCTAAAGATGTTAATTTTTCATAAGCAAGTGCACTTCTTCTACCACTTTTGCAATAAACAATAATTGTTTTAGTTTTATCAAAAGTAGTGCTTTCTAAGTCATCTAATGGAATATTTATAGCATTTACCACATGTCCACTAGCAAATTCTTCTTTGGTTCTTACATCTACTATAATATAATTATTTTCTTTTATTATAGTATCAAGTTCCGAAACTTCTTTTTGACTACACCCGCATAACGCTAAAAAAATCATAAATATTATTAGCTTTTTCACTTTATCACCTTTATTATTATAACAAAATAACAAAGATTTTTCTACTTTATTAATTTATTACTTTTAACAAGATTTTTTATACAATCTACACTATCTATATAATATTTAGTATAATCCAAAGGAATAACAAATTGGTTCTCATCTTTTATTTCTTCGATAATTACAGGAATGTTTAATTGCATAGCTTTTTCGAATAGTTCTTGCCATTCAAGATCTTTTTGAATTGTTTCAATACAAACAAAACTATTAAGATCAATAGATCCCAGCCAATTATGATAACACAAGGGATTGCTTTGAATAAAAGAATCCTCATAATCAAAAAGAGGTGCTAATCTAATTCCTGTACTATTAATTTTAAAAAGGAAATTGCCTTCATGGCGATCATTTTCACTGCACATAAAATCTCTTACAAACATTTTCTTTATATCTAATAACAAAGCTTTATATTCTTGATCATTTTTACATATTTTTCTAATAATTTCGACTACACTTAAATCTTCTTTTTCTTCTAAATGTAATTCATGAGCTCTTTTATACTGAAAGCCCGATTGACAAAAACTTTTAGAAGCTAAACCTATCTCGGAATTTCCTTGATAATTAAACTTAGCCAAACGATAATGAATAGTTTCAAGATCAAAATATTCTGATACTTTTTCACCCAATAGTTCATTAATTAACATCATTGAAACTTGATACCCTTTGTAAAAATACCATTCATTGTCAACTTTAAACCAATGATCTAAAAAATATTCATATGGTGGTTTAAAGATAAATTTTTTAGGAACATTTGTTTCTTTACTAACTATATTAATTGCCTTTTTTATCTTAAAAATATTTTCATCAAAACGAATTATTTTACTTCCATCAATTTCTAATAATTTTTCTGTATTAAATAAATATTTTTCCATTACATCACCTTTTTTTGTTATTATAAACTTTAAAGCCTTGATATGCAAGAAAAAAGTAGATTGAAACAACATACTAGTTTTATAAACTATAAATAATTTATTATTTAATACTTTATTATAAAGTTATTCAAACAAAAAAGGACTAATTTAAAAATTAATCCTTACATAACATTAACACCTTTTTTAAGTTCTTTAACACTAATAAAGTTTAACATCGCGATTATTAATATATATACTAATATAGATATTATAACGATAATTTTAATAGTATTAAAGTCAATAATACTTGATGTAAAAATATTCATGACATTTTTATTAAATAAGCCAGTAATAAATAAAGAAAGTAAAACAAATAATTGACTTAAAATATAAACTAAAAAACCAAATATTACAGAATACAATACTTTATTATTGCTTTTCTTATAACCAAATATAATTCCCAATATTCCTGATTCTAAACCTGCAAATATTTCTAAAGCTAAAATAAAAATAATAACAAATATAAATAAACTATTAGAAATATTTAAATTACTAGTAATATTGCTTAATAAACTATTTAAAAGATTAATATTATCTTTAGAATAATAAGCAATAAAAATTGCTATCAAAGAAACTAATAAGGTACAAGTTAAAGTTAAAAAATGTAAAATGAATTTTGATTCAAATAAAGTTTTTTTCGTTACTGGTAAAGTATGAATAAGATATGATTCATCACCATAAATAGTTTCTTTAAAGCGAATCCAACTACGCATTAAAGTATTTATAATACTACTAGCTATCATTGAAAACATCGCACCAACACATATTTGACTAATTATTTTTATAATTAATGTTTGTTCTAAACTGAAAAAGATTCTAGTTAAAATAGCAAAGAAAATAGCTAATAAATAAAAAATACTGATAAATTTAAACATATTTTTTAAATCATATTTTAAAAGTTTCTTTAGCATTTAAACATCTCCCTAAAAATTTCATCAATACTCTTTTTTTCTTTATTTCTTAAATTATCAGCATCACTTTGAATAATTATTTTACCATTATCTATAAATATTACTTCATCTAAAATTCTTTCAATATCGCTTATTAAATGAGTTGAAATAATAATACTTGCATCATCAGAAAAATTATTTAAAATCGTGTCTAAAATATAATCTCTAGTTGCTGGATCTACTCCACCTAATGGTTCATCTAAAATGTATAGTTTAGCTTTTCTTGACATTACTAAAACTAATTGAACTTTTTCTTGCATACCTTTGCTCATTTTGGATAATTTTTGATTAACATCTAATTTTAAATCTTGTAATAATTTTATAGCTTTAGCAGAATCAAAGTTATCATAAAAATCTCTAAAATAGTTAATTACTTCTAAAACTGTCATGTTTTTATTTAAATATGTTCTTTCTGGTAAATAAGAAATAATTTTTTTGCTTTCAACTCCAATAGCTTTACCATTAACTTTAATGTTACCTTTATCTGGCACCAATAGGTCATTGATTAGTTTTATTAAAGTAGATTTACCAGTACCATTCTTACCCAAAAGGCCAATGATTTTACCTTGTTTTACTTTTAAATTAATATCACATAAAACATTTTTAGAATCATAGCTTTTATATAAATGATTTATTTCTAACAAATCCATATTCTAATTCCTTTCTAAAAGATATTTAAGCACTTCATCTTGAGTAAAACCAATTTTATACATATTTTCAAAATATTTAGAAGTAATATCTCGAGCATATTCTTCTTTTAGCTTTGCTATTATTTTCTCGTCTTTAGTAACATATTTTCCATTAGTTCGTTCAGTATAAATAAGTTTTTGTTCTTCTAATTCAACTAAGGCCTTTTGCATTGTATTAGGGTTAACTTTAAACATATTAGCAAATTCACGAACTGATGGAAGCTTTTCGCCACTTTTAATTTGACCAGAAATAATATATGTTTTGACATATTCTAATAATTGTAGATAAATTGGTATATTATTATCAAAATTCGTGTTCATATATCCTCCATTGTATTACTTGATTAATACAATAATATTGTATATTTTTTGTTATTAAAAGTCAATAAAAAAGATCAAAAGATCTTTTTTAAAATTAATTCTTTGGTTTTAAATATTTGTTGTTTATAATACTCTTTAAACTCGATTGGAATATGAAAGTTGTTTTCTTCTTCAATAATTTCAAGGCTTTTTCCAATATTAAAATTCATAATTTTTTCTAATAACATTTGAAAATCTTGATCATATTTTAAAAGATTACATGTATTTAAATTATTGATATCTAATGTTCCTAAAGGATTAAAATAATAATCAACATCACCAAAGAATGATCCTTCATAATCAAATAAAGGTGCTAATCTTACACCATTTGCATTTATTTTAAATAAGAAATTACTTATATTGCGGTCTCTTTCCCTACTCATAAAATCTCTTATAAAAAGTTTTTTCAAATCTAAAAGAAGCCTTTTATATTCATCATTATTTTTACATAAGACTTTAATATTATCAAGCCAATCAAATTCATCAGAATGAGAAAAATTTAAATCAGTAATCCTTTTATATTCATTTGAAGGACTACAAAAATTAGCAGAAGCTATTCCGTACTTATTAAACATATTAAAATTAATTCGAGATAGTTGGTAATGAGCTGTTTCTAAAGCAAAATACTCAGATATTTTTTCGCCAACAAGTTCATTTAAAATATAAATGAGAGCGTCACTTTTAAAATAGTACCAAGTAGATCCTTTTTTAAACCAATTTTGTAAATGATTAAAAGGTGGATCATATATAAATTTAACAGGAACACCTGTTTCTTCACTGATTTTATATGCTTGAGCTAATGCTTCCGGATCACCATATAAATTAAATGGTTGAAAATCAAACATTTGATTACCATCTAGAGTCAATATTTTTGAATCATCTTGTAAATAATTTTTAAGCATATTTTCACCTCTAACATGCTATTATACAAAAATTAAAAAAATAATCCAACATTACTAATAAAATATTTTTAAATTGAAATAATATTTATAGGTGATTTTATGCATAGTGCCATAACATTTGGTTTAGTAAATATTCCTATAGTTATGAAACCAGTTATTCAAAATAATGATACACAGTTTAATCAATTACATGAAAAGTGTAAGCAAAGAATTAGTTATATAAAATATTGCAAACATTGTAAAGTTGAGGTTAAAGAAAAAAACATTATAAAAGGCTATGAATATCAAAAAGATAATTATGTTTTTTTTGATAAAAATGAACTTTCAGCTTTAAAGCCTACTCAAACTAAAGAAATAGAAATTGTTGCTTTTGTTCCTTTAAAAGAAATTGATCCAACTTATTTTGAAAAAAGTTATATTTTAGAACCTCCTAATAAAAGTAAAGCATATAATTTGTTTGTTGAAGCATTAAAGCAAAGTAAATTGGTAGCTATTGCTAAAACAGTAATTACTTCTAAATTTTATTATTGTATCTTAAGATTTTTGAACCAAAAAATAATCATGACAACTCTTTATTTTGAAGAAGAAGTCAATATCAGTGAAAGCAAAAATGATGCCAAGGTAAATAGTAAAGAATTAGAATTAGCTTTAAAAATAATTGATGGTTTAAAAACACCATTTGAACCAGAAAAGTATAAAGATGAATACCAAAATAATATTAAAAAAGCTATCGAGAATAAATTAAAAGGTAATAAAATAAAAGTTCCTAAAAGTAAAAGTAAAAAGCAAATTACCAATTTAATGGAAGCTTTAGAAAAAAGTTTAAAAAAATGAATTTATTTAAAATGCGTAACTTTAAACCAATGGAATTATTAGAAATAAAAGAGCCTTTTAATTCTAAAGATTACATTTATGAATTAAAATTTGATGGAATAAGAGCTTTAATGTTTGTAAATAAAAGTGAATGTTATTTGCAAAGTCGAAATCAAAACAATTTAACTAATAAATTTTCTAATATTGTTTATAAAACAAAAACTGATGTTATTTTCGATGGAGAAATTATTGCTTTAAAAAATGGCAAGCCTTCTTTTGCAGCCTTAAAAGATCATGAAGCTATTTTTATGGCATTTGACATTATATATGAAAATAAAGATTTAACTAATTTACCATTAATTAAAAGAAAGAAAATATTAAATAAATATGCTGATAATGATTTTTTTATAAAAGTTAAATTTGTTGAAGAAAAAGGCAAAGAATTATTTAAAAAAGTTCAAAAATTAAATCTTGAAGGAATTGTCATAAAAAATAAAAATGGCTTTTATCATATTAATGAAAGAACTGATGACTTTATTAAAGTTAAAAATATTCATGAAAATACATTTTATATTGGAGGATATATTAAAAATAAGACAACTTATAGTCTTTTAATAGGTGAATTCATAAATGATAATTTTATTTATCTAGGAAAAGTTGTTGTTAATAAAAGTGATCAAATTATAACTAAAATCAAATCATTAAATAAAATTAAAAATCCTTTTATTAATTATAGTAATAATGGAATATTTATAAAACCTATTTTAAAGTGTAAAATTGCTTATTTAGAAAAAACTAATAGTAATAAATTAAGACATCCTATTTTTCGAGGTGAAACATGTTAGAAGAATATAATAAAAAAAGAAATTTTAAAAAAACTAAAGAACCTGTTGGTAAAATTGCTAAAACAAGTAAAAAATGGCGATATATTATTCAACATCATTTAGCTAGAAAAGATCACTTTGATTTTAGACTAGAATATAATGGTGTTCTTGTTTCTTTTGCAGTTCCTAAAAATCTTTCTTTAAATCCTCATGATAAAAGATTAGCAATCAGAGTTGAAGATCATCCTCTAAGTTATAGAAACTTTGAAGGTACGATTGCTAAAGGCGAATATGGGGCTGGAATTGTAATGTTATGGGATAAAGGAACTTGGACTAATGTTAATGAAATTGATTTTAACAATGGTTTTAAATTTAAAATCAATGGTAGTAGATTAAAAGGAATATGGACTTTAGTAAAATTTAAAGAAAACTTTTTAATTATAAAAGAAAATGATCAATATGTTGGTGAAAATATTATTTATGATCGTAGTATAAAAACGAATAGAACATTTGAAGAAATAAAAAACAATATTGTTATTTCTAGTCCAGATAAAATAATTTATCCTAAGAAAAAAATTGATAAAGAAAAAATTATAAATTATTATAGTTCGATCTATGAAAGAATGGAACCATTTCTTTCAAAAAGACTAATTAGTACTGTTAGATGTCCAAATGGTATAAATAAAGAACATTTTTATATGAAACATTTAAATACTAAAAGTAAAAATTTAGGTGTAAAAAAAGTAAAAGATAAAAATGGTGCTAAAAAAGACTATTATTATATTAAAAATAAAGAAGGTTTATTAGACGAAGTAAATTACAATAGCTATGAATTTCATATTTGGTGTGCTCCTATTAACAATCAACCAAACATTCTTGTTTTTGATTTTGATCCTGATCAAAATTTAAATCTTAATACATTAAGAAATAGTATAAAATTATTTAAAAAAGTTCTTGATCACTTTAAACTAAAATCTTATTTAAAAACCAGTGGTAAAAAAGGATATCATATTTTTATTCCTTTAAATTGTAAAAACTTTGAAGAACTTGAAGAGATAGCTTTAAATATTGCTAAAGTCGTAGTTCAAAAATATCCTGATTTATTTACTCTTAATATTCGTAAAAAAATGCGTAAAAATAAAATATTTTTAGATTATTTACGCAACAAAAAAGAAGGAACAATTGTTGCTCCCTACTCTTTACGTTTAAATGAAGAATGTGCTATTTCATGTCCGATAAAATGGAATGAACTAAATAAAGTTAAACCTAATCAAATAACAATTGAAAATTTTGAAAAAAGATTAAAACTTAAAGATCCTTGGAGTGACTTCTTTCTATAATGCTGGTGATCCTTCAAAATCTTTTTGATTTTTTTGAAAATAAAGTAAACAAATAATGCCAATAATTAGAAATAAACTGCCAGTTAGTTTTATTTCATACAATCTTTTTTCCTTGGTACTAGCTTTTTTTAAAGCATAATAGTTTCTTGTAAAAAAATATAAATATATTAAAAAAGTAATAGTTAAAGTTGTTTCAAAAATTAAGTTAGCTTCTTTTTTAACTTTTTGATCTTTATTTTTTATATAAAGTCTTTCATCATAATCTCCTCTGATATTAATAAAACATAGTATTCCAAATACTAACCAAATAAAATCTTCAAACTTTAACCTTTTTAATTCAAAATCATCATTCATACTAAATTATATGAATTGATAAAAAAATGAAGAATTAAATTTCTTCATTTTTAAATGCAATATTGATACTACCAATACCACCATCAATATCAATGTAATTAGTTCCTTCACCAAACAAAGATTCATTAAATGATGCCCCATCAATAGTAATAGAACCTAAACCTTTTTTCAATTTTAGTTTATAGTCACTTTTTACACCATCAAGATTTAAATCTAAACTGCCAATACCCGAATCTATTTTACTATTTCCAGTTATTTTAGCTGAAATGCTAGTTTTACCAACACCCAGGTCAAGATCTAAATTATTGATATTGCCACTCAAGATTTTAAAGGAACCAGCACCACATTCAATTTTTGTTTCTTTTAAAATATTAACATTTTTTAATATAGTACTTCCAGCTCCTAGTTCTAAAGAAAGTTCTTGAGAATTTAATTCAGTTATATCGATCTTACCGGCTCCATTTTTAATAGAAACATCATCAAAAACGTAGTCATCAGGAATATATATAATTAATTCTAATTTTTCTTTAAAATTAAAGTTAGTTTTAGTTTCTTTTATTGTTAAAGAATCATCACTTTGTTTAATAGTAATTTTATCATTATTTGATGAAACCTTAAACTTTTCTCCTTTTTTTATAGTCAAACTAGTAGCACGTAAGTTGATAGTTAAATTTTTATAGTTATTTTTAATGTTTATTTCTTTAATTTCATCTTCTTTTTTTATTGAAGAAGTTATCGATAATATAAAAGAAACTAAGCATGTAAAAATGGAAAAAATAATTAAAAAAGCTAAAGCAATTGCTGAATATTTTATTACTTTCTGGCTAGCACTCATTTGATATCAACACCACCAAATATACATACAGCTTTTATATAAATTGTTTTATTTTTTTCATCAAAAGTCATTTTTTTATTATCAACGCCACCAAATATTGATGTTGATTCTACTTTAACATTGTATCCTTCAGGTACAAAAATATCGATACCACCAAAGATTGCTGATGCTTTAATTAATACATCATCATTAATTTTAGCTTTTTCTAAATGACAATCAATACCACCAAAGATCGCTTCTAGATCCATACCTTTAAATTCATCAGTAATATTTAACTTTTGACCACTGAAAGTAGCACAGCAAACTTTAGAATTATTGTCTAGTTTTTTAATACTTTCATTAAATTTTTTATTGAAAAAATCTTTAAACAAGAAAGAAAAACCGATCATAACTAACATAAGTGGTAAAGCAATTTTAAATAACATATCAAAACTAAAAACATTTTGACTTGCTAATAGTAATAAAACACCAATTACTATACCAACTATACTTGGTGTTTTTTCTGTATCTTTAAAAAGATTAGCAAAGCAAGGAATTATAATAAACAAAGTCCACCAACCATCAAAGAAAATGTTAATTTTAGTTATTTCCAAAGCATTTAATCCCCATATAACACCAATAGCAATTAAAATAAGACCCCAAATAATATTTTTAAAACTTTTCATTTTATCAACTCCCTAATAAGATTATATTACTTAAATTAGTTAAAAACAATATATTTATTTTATTTTTTAAGGTATAATAACCTTGGTGAAAAAAAATGAAAAAAAGATTTATTCATACTTTAATAATTGTTATTTTAATTTCTTCTATTTTAGCTTTTAGTTACTCTATTATAAACATAATTAAATGGAATATTGCTAATCAAAAAACAAAAGGAAAGATTGAAGAAATTAATGAATTAGTCAATATAGAAGAAACCAGTGATTCTTCTAATACCGAAATAATTACAAACGATGATATTGAAAAAAATGATCCCTACTGGGATTATATAAAAGAAGACTTAATTAATGTTGATTTTCAAAATTTAAAAGAAATTAATAGTGGTGTCAAAGGTTGGATTCAAGTAAAAGGCACAAACATTAACTACCCTTTTGTTCAAGCCAAAGATAATAGTTATTATCTATATCATAGTTTTGATAAAAGCTATAATGAAGCTGGTTGGGTATTTATGGATTACCGCAATAAAAACTTTAGTGATCGTAACTCAATTATTTATGGTCATAATAGACATGATAAAACTATGTTTGGAAGTTTAAAACAAACATTAAACAATGACTGGCTAAAAAACAAAGAAAACTTTATTATCAAAATTTCAACTGAAACTGAAAATACTTTGTGGCAAGTTTTTAGTATTTATCACATTAAAACAACATCTGATTATTTAGTTACTAACTTTACCAATGAGGAATTTGATGCTTTTATTCAAATGTTAATTAAACGCAGTATTTACAATTTTAATACTAAGGTTAATAATACTGATCGAATTTTAACTTTATCAAGTTGTTATGGAAAAAGTGAAAAAATTGCTGTCCATGCAAAATTAATAAAAATTGAAAAAAAATAGAATTATATTTAATACTATTAACTCAAGGAAAAACTTTTTTAAACTAGAATCGAAATTTTATTTCATTCTAGTTTTTTTAATGATTTTGTACATTGTTTTTATTGTTGAATAAATCTAAATTCTTAATATTTTTCAAATTTTGTTTTGTCATTTTCTTTCTAAATTATCGTGTTTTTGTTTTAACAATATTTGGTATTTCAAAATCACGGCCATCTATCGCCCATACTATATAACCATTGAATAACTTTATTTCATCTTTAAAATTTGTACCAAATCATTTTATTCTATAACAAAAAAGAATAGATTTTTATTCTCTATTCTCATAGTTAATAGTACTAGAAATAAATCTATTTTTTTCTTGGACAATTTGCTAAAAATGATTCATAAGTATCAGAAATAGAAGAAGCAAGTATTGATGTAGGAATACACTTAATATATTTTATATCCTCGCCTTTGAGAAAAGCATGATTATATTCTTTTATAAGATCAAAAGTAGGATTATGGCGATAAGCATTAATAAAATAAAACATTAAGCTATTAGCAATTAATCTTTTACCACTACTATAATAATTACCATAATTGAATTGTTCATATGTTGCTATAAAAGAATTTAATTTGCTTTTTTCTAATAAATAAGCTTGATCATGAAAATCTGTTTTTTTCAAAAAATCAATCATTAAGTACTCAAGAAATTTAGCAAACACTTCAGTAGTGACACTATCTAGACATATTTGCTCTTGCTCTAAATTAGTGCAATTAATACTTTGATAAGCATGACCAAGTTCATGAGCAATAATAGTAGACGTTTTTATTGTCTTATCAAATACCGTGAAAATGAAAGGCAATTCTGAAGATAAAATTGGGATAGTTAATCCTATAGCATCAGTTATAAAATATTTCTTTCTGGCTACTTCTATTCTGTTATTTTCAAGCATTTTAGAATAGAAATCATCAAGATTAATGCTTTCAAAAAAAGCTTGAAGTAATTTTTTTTGAGTCAAAAAATTAACTTTAGTATTTTTTAAAGGATATTTCGATAAGTAATCAAATTTTTCAATAAAATATAATGGATTTATAAGTAATGGTGTATATAACTTTACAAATTTTTTATTTTCTTCAATTCTCTGATAATTAGCAATAGGAGCAACTGGAAAAAAGCGATCTTTTTTCCTTTTTAATTGAGATAACATTGTCTTTAAAGATTCTAAATCTTCTTTTATTTCCCATCTTTTGGTTTCATCAGTTGCTTTGGCAAGTTCCCAAAATAATCGTTCTTGCATAATCTTTATTTCTAATATACTCCAGTGCATATAATACCTTCTTTTTCCTTTGTATATTAACACATTATTAATTATAATGCAAGAAAAAAAGCATTTTACTGCTTTTCAATCTTTAAAAATTTTAGGTGTTATTTTTTTGAAAATTTCATCAATTATTAGAACAATTATTGGGGTACCTACAGCAATTAATACTTGACCTAATGCTAGATGTTCTAAATCAAATATATGTCTAATTGGAGTAATAAAAACGAGAATTTGGAAAACCAATAAAGCAATAATACTATAATTCATAAATTTATTACTCAAAATATTTTTATTAAATATAGTTTTTTTAATATTACGGCAAGAATAAGCATAAAGAATTTCTAAAACAACAAGGCTTAAAAAGGCCATTGTTCTGGCAATATTTAAGCTATAAGCTAAACCTAAGTTAAATACCATTAAAACAACAATTGTTTTGAAAACAGAACTAATTATGATTTTTGATAATAGAAACGGGGTAAAGAATGAACTATCTTTTTTTCTAACTTCTCTTTTCATTATATCTTCATCCGCTTCTTCGAAGCCTAAAGCAATAGCTGGAATAGAATCTGTAATTAAATTTATATATAAAAGTTGAATTGGTAAAAATATTTCAAAATCAAAAATAATTCCCATTAAAACAATTAAAATTTCAGCTATATTAGAAGTAAGTAAATAAACTAAAACATTACGAATATTATCAAATATTCTTCGTCCTTCTTTTACAGCAACAACTATTGTTGAAAATGAATCATCAGAAAGAATTATATCAGATACATTTTTAGAAACTTCCGTTCCAGTTATACCCATTCCAACCCCAATATTAGCAGCTTTTAAAGCAGGAGCATCATTAACACCATCACCGGTCATGGCAACTATTTTATTATTTTGCTTTAAAGCATTAACGATTGCCAACTTATTCATTGGACTAACACGTGCAAACACTTTATATTTTAAAACTGCCTTACGAAGTTCTGACTTACTTAAATTATCAAGCTCTTGACCTATTATAGCTTCTTCTGGTGAGTCAATAATCCCGATTTCACGAGCAATAGCACTAGCTGTTGTTAAACTATCACCTGTAATCATAATCGGTCTAATATGAGCACTTTTGCATAAAGCAATAGCTTCTTTTACATCACTTCGTGGTGGATCAATCATTGAAACCATTCCAACAAAAATTAAATCATTCTCGATCTCTTCATTTAAAGTAAATTCAAGTTCTAAATCTTTATAAGCAAAAGCTAACACACGATAAGCTTTATCGGCTTCATCATGTTCAGCTTTTAATAATTTTTTCTTATCAGCTTCGGTTAATTCACGAACCTGATGATCAACTAAAATATGACTACAGCACTTTATTAAAGAATCAAAACTACCCTTAGTAATTGCTCGATTTATATCACCATATTCATTTATTGTTGTCATCATCTTTCGTTCAGAATCAAAAGGTAATTCTGCCACTCTTTTATGTTCTAAAGTAATTTCATGAATATCAACACTTTTTTCACAATAATTATAAATAGCAATCTCCGTAGGATCCCCAATATATTCATTGCCGTTTTTAACTACATCATTATTTAAAGTCATCAATTCAAGAAAAGTCTTATCTTGCATACCATTTTCTTCAAATAAATTGAAATTAAAATAAGTTTCGCGAATAGTCATCTTATTTTCAGTTATAGTTCCTGTCTTATCTGAACAAATAACTTCAGTACATCCCAATGTTTCTACTGATGATAAACGTCTTACAATAGCTTTTTTTCTGGCAAGCGAGCTTATTCCAAGTGATAAAATAACTGTTATAACTGCTGGTAAACCTTCAGGAATGGCTGCCACCGCTAATGAAATTGCAAGCATTACTACATCATCTATTTGCATACCCTTTAAAATCCCAATTAAAAGCATTACAAAAATAACCACAAAAATAATTATTGAAATATATTTACTTATTTCATTTATCTTTTTTTGTAAAGGGGTTGTTTCTTCATTCGCTTGATTTAAGCTTTTAGCAATTAAACCAAACTCTGTATTCATGCCAATAGCTACTACTACAGCTTCACATTTACCATATACAACACTAGTACCGGAATAAATCATATTATTTCTTTCAGATAAAGGAACTTCACGTTCTAAAGCACTAGTATTCTTTATTACTGGTAACGATTCTCCAGTTAAGGAACTTTCATCTACTTTTAAACTAATAGTTTCAATTAAACGAGCATCAGCTGGTACTTTATCACCCGCTTCCAAAAGAATAATATCCCCAACAACAATATCTTCACTATTGACAATAAAAACATTATCATTCCGACGAACACGAACACTACTTACTTGCATTTCTTTTAAAGCAGCTACAGCTTGATCAGCTTTTTCTTCTTGAATAAAACCCATTAAAGCATTTAATATAACAATTGCAATAATTATAATTGGTTCAACAAATGATTCGTTATTAGCAATAGCATTAAAAAATGAAAAAATCGCAGCAATGATCAAAATAATGATCATTATATCTTTAAATTGATCAAAAAACTTCAAAATTTTAGCACGTTTTTTAACTTCGACTAGCTTATTTTTTCCATTTTTACTACGCAATTCTACTTCATCATCATTTAATCCTTTAATATTACTATTAACTTCTTTTATTACTTCCTTAACACTTTTATTATAAAAATTCATTTCTTTCAACTCCTAACATAATTATCATAAGAAATAAGTTTTAAATATATTTCTTCTACATTACTATATTCTAAATCTTTTATTAAATTTAAAGCATCTTCTACTTGCAGTTCAAAAAAACAATCATCTTTTTTTAATAGATTAGCAATTAAATATTGACGATTAAGTTTTATAGCATCAGATTCATACTTTTTTATTAGCTCTATATTTCTTTCTCTAAGTTCTTTCATACATTGCTTCTTTCTATTCCAATTAAAGAATCTTTAGTGCCTTTAATATAAAAAATATTACTTTTAAACATTTCTCTTCTTATTTCTGTCAATGTATAAACATGCATTTTTTTAGGAAAGTCAAAAACGTAATATAAATTAGAATTGTACAAATTTAAATTAGTTTTATTAATAACCGCAACAATTATAAGATTATTTCTATTAGACATTAAAGCAAAAGAAATATTAGCATTTAAATCTTTTTTATCAAAAAAAATCTTTTTTAAATTATTTATATAACCGATCCATTGTTCTTCTTTAATGTTTTTTAAAGATTGTAAAAATAATTTAAACTTACGATTAAATTCCAAGTTATTATGACTAGAATTAATTCTATAAGTAACCAAAGAATCATTAAAAGATAATTCTTTAGTTCTTTGATTTAAAAGATCAAAATATATTTTTAAATTTACTTTGTTTAATATTTTTTTAAATTGATCAATAGTTGTTTTATTTTTATTTAATAATCTAATGTTATCTAATATTTTATCTTTAATTTCTTCGATTGTTTTAACTTTGATTAAATATTTATTAATACGAAAAGAAATATATTTATCAGTATAATCAAAATTAACATGATTTTTCTTTAAAAATAGCATAAAAATATAATTAAATTCATTTTCATTAACATAATTATTATTAAAATTAATCTCAGAAATTCTAGATAAATTTTGATGATTTTTAACACATGATGAAAGCAAAGAAGCTTCAATGTCATAATTTAAATTACTAAATAAATAATAATAAATATAGATAATTTTTTCTAGTCTTTGACAATTTTTAGGTATTAATTTTTCAATTTCACATTCTAATTCTTCATTTAAACTAGCATCTATTTTTTTAGAATCAAGAAATTTATTAATAGCTTCAGTATCATAAGTATTTATTAAATTATTACAAATTTTAACAAATTCATTAGAACAAATATAATTATTAAATATTTGTTCTTCATTTATAAATGATTTCAATATAAAAATAAACTCTTCGATCTTTAAATCATATATTTTGTTTTCATTTGTAAAAAAGTCTATAGCTCCATCAACAATTTCTTGAATAGAAAGTTTTATACTTTTTTTATCTATATTATATTCTTTTATTATTTTCCCACTTTTAGAAACATAAGTATTAAAATCACTTATTTTTAACAAATATTTGATTTTATGTTTAAGCTCAATATCATTCTTTAATGAAGTTTCACTTAAATACCTTAAGCCTTCAATTATTGTGGTAACAGAATAACTCTCTTGAGCCATTAATTCATTATTAAGGTGTAACACTAAAGAAACAGGTTTTTTAAATTTAATTGCATCTATTAAAACACTATAAAAATCATTATCAAGTGCAAATTGACTTAATAATTGTTTAGAAATTTCTTTTGTGATTAAATTGGAAGTAACTATAATGTCTTTTTTTAAAACTAATTTGTTATATAATTCTTTACCCAAAATAATGGTTGCATTATCATATTCCATATGATTCACCTAGATTAATTATAACATCTAAAAAAAAAGAATGAAAGTTATTTCATCCTTTTTGTCAAAAACAGTTTAATTTTTGTTAACAATGATTCTTTAGGGGGTTCACTTATTATTAGTGATTCAGCATATAATTTTTTAATGTTAGAATCTAAAAGATCATCTTTAAAACTTATTTTCTTAAATAGTAAAAGTTCTTGATTTTTAAGTGATGTTTCTAAATCTATATGATCAACTTTATATTCAAATTTTGCTGTCATAAAATTATAAACTAGAACAAATGCTGATCCCATAGTAATCCAATGTGGGGATTTATAAGCAGATACTTCTATTTGTTCTTTATTAATTAAAATATTTAGATCATCATAAGAAAATTTTATTTTTAATTTTCCTAGATTATAATTATCAAAAGTTGCAATTAATTCTTTAAATTCATCTAATAATAAATTCAAAAGTAAATCAGCATTTTTTATTTTAGAATTAATTTTAAAATCTTTAGAAATTATAACTTTTTCTTTAACAACGTTATATTCTAAAGTTAATTCAATATTATCTTGATAAGAAATAGCAGTAGCTCGGTAGTCAAAAAAGGCGAAATTTTTCCCTAATTTATTATTTATTTTTTTTAATATTTCTTTTAATTTTTTTCTTTTTTGATTATTTATCCAATTTACAAACGTTATAAATTTATCTAAAGATATATCGTTTTCTTCAAAATGATCTTCCGTCATTATTAAATTATTAATTCTATTTATAAGCTGATTATTTTCCATTTTTTCTCCCTTAAATTTTATTATTTTTATAACTAACAAACAAAAAGCAACTAGCTCCTATTAGTATAATAGGAACAATCCATAATAAATATAAATTATTACTTGATTTAATAGTAATTGTTTTTTTATCAACAACATTCATATTATTATCTTTTAACCAAACAGAATAAGTACCAGGTTTTAAGTAAGTTATGTATTCTCCTTCAACTTTAATCCATTCTAAGTCGCTTTCGCTTTTAAAAATGGCTAGCTGTTTTGTACCAGCTACATTAAAGGAAATTATAACTTTTGTTCCATTCTCTTCCTCTTGACCAATAATAATGTTTTCTATTTTTGGTTCAATGGGATCATTTATTTTAACTGAAACAGTTTTAACACTTATATTTCCGGCTTTGTCTTTTACATAGACTTTAACGTCACCTTCATAGTTTACATCATAAGAAGTTTTCGCAAACCAATCTTTAGAGTTGATTGAATAAGGACTTGAATCTAAACCTGATTCTAAGTCTTTGGCTTTTATCGTTATGGTTGCGTACCCTTTAGATGGTGTTACTGTAATATCCTCGATTACTGGAGGATTTGTATCAATGGTAGTTATAGTTACTTCTTCTTTACTAATATTACCCAAGACATCTTTTACACTTATTGTATAAGTGCCATTTTCAGTTATCTCTTTAGTAATACTACTTACTTTACCACTCAATAATATTTCTTCATCATTAAAGGTATAACTATATATTCCATCATGATCAGTTATGTTAAATGTTAAATTCATTTTAGTTACCCAGTCATCACTTTTTTTAACAATAATAACTGGTTTATCATTACTAGTTTTTAAAATATTAAAATCTTCGGTTTCAAGTCCCCAATTGACTTTCAAATTAACTTCTTTATCAGGATCAATAACAGTATCTTTTAGTCTAATAACATCGCCTTTTTGACTAGTTATTTCTTCAATAACAGCGCCTTCTTGACTAAAATAAGCAACTTTATTATCACCGAGATAAAGCATTATATTTGTATCAATTATAATTAAATCGGCTTTTTTTAATAAACTTAAATCGATATTTTTATTTTTAACAATGTAAGTAAAGCGATATTTATCTTTTTTAAAATCATCTAATTGGTAAGGTTCAGCATTGTAATCTAGTTTAATCAGACCACTATAACTATCAATTTCATTAGTTCTTTTTTTAGTTAAGGTTAAACCCAAAGTTTGATAGTATATAAAGCTAATAAAACTACTATTATCAAAACACCAATATTCTTGATTAAGCTGATTATGATAACCAGTTATCCGATTTTCAAAATCGTATTTAAATATAGAATTTTGATTGATTTTTTTATTACCATTTTCTATAAATTTTGTTGTAAAAAATGTTAAATCTGACGCTTGATTATTAGTTAAAGCTTTAACTGGTAATAAAGAAAAAAGGATTATAAAGAAAAATATCTTTTTCATATACTTCACCAAGATAATTATAACACGTATAATGTTGAACATAAAGATTTTGAATTTAAAAATTTGATTTCTTTATGTTTTTTGTTATTA
>CAKOLL010000010.1 GCA_934096295.1 uncultured Bacilli bacterium | reverse complement strand
TTCTTAAGTCAGTTAATTCTTTTAATTGTTCATATACACTTATCTTTGTTTTACTTTCTTCATATTTACTTTTTCTTTCTGCCAGAAAATTATTATAAATATATCTAGTATTTCCGAAAGTTTTTTCAATCAATTCTCTTTGTGAATCTGTAGGATAAATTCTTAATTTATATGCTTTATAAGTATTCATATGACCAACCCCCTTGGATAATTTGATTATATCATATGTTTGGCCATGTATCAAGACTTTTATTTACAAAAAAACGGATGACTTTCCTAGTATATAATAAAAACCTATAAAATAAGTTCATTTTTTATCTTACTTTATAGGTTTCATTTTTATTTTTCTAATTTTTTTCTTTTTTGTCTTTTGTTTTTTCTATAAACCCATAATGTTCTCTAATCTTTTGTTCAAGTTCATCCCTTAATGCAGTATTTTCTTTTAAGAATACTTTAACATTTTCTTTTCCTTGACCAATCTTTTCTCCATTATAAGAATACCATGCTCCACTTTTATCAACTATAGCTAAATCACTAGCAATATCTAAAATTTCTCCTTCTCTGGATATTCCTTCACCATACATAATATCCACAGTTGCTGTTTTAAATGGTGGAGCCACTTTATTTTTAACTACTTTAATATTTGTTTTATTACCAACAATTTGATCTCCAACTTTTATTTGTTCACCACGTCTTACATCAAGTCTAATACTTGAATAAAACTTTAAGGCTCTTCCACCAGGTGTAGTTTCAGGATTACCAAACATAACTCCAACCTTTTCTCTTAACTGATTAATAAATATTGCAGTTGTTTTAGTTTTATTCATATTTCCAGATAATTTTCTTAATGCTTGAGACATTAATCTTGCTTGAAGCCCTACATGAGAATCTCCCATCTCACCATCAATTTCAGCTTGAGGAACTAATGCGGCAACAGAATCTATAACCACAATATCAACGGCATCACTTTTTACCAATGCATCACAAATTTCTAATGCTTGTTCTCCAGTATCTGGTTGACTAAGTAATAATTCATTTACATTTACCCCTAAATTTTTTGCATAAACTGGATCAAGTGCATGTTCAGCATCAATAAATGCTGCTCTTCCGCCATTTTTTTGTACTTCCGCAATAGCTTGTAATGCAACTGTTGTTTTACCACTTGATTCAGGTCCATATATTTCAATTATTCTTCCTTTAGGATAGCCACCAACACCTAAAGCAACATCAATTGTTATTGAACCACTTGAAGTAACATCAACATTCATATGATCATTATCACCAAGTTTCATAATGGCTCCAGCACCAAATTGTTTTTCAATATCAGCTAGTACTTGTTCTAACGCCTTATCTTTATTCTTCTCATCTTTTGTAACTTTCATTTTTCCTCCTAATACCCTGATACAAAATAATTGTAACGCATGTTTAATTAATTGTCAACAAAAACACAAACATTTGTTTAATTTTTACTTATCTTCTCTATTTCTTTTTCAGATAATCCTGTTATAGCCACAATCTTTTCTATAGGAATATTCTCTTTTAATAAATTTTTTGTCATCTCACATTGAGCCTCTATTTTACCAGACTTAAGTCCTTTAGCTAAACCCTTTTCAAGCCCTTCGGCTAAACCTTCTTCACGACCTTCAGCTAACCCCTTTTCAAGTCCTTCCTCTAATCCTTCTCTTCTGGCAATATTTTTTACAGTATTTTTAATGTACTTTTCTTCTTCCTCCGGAGTAATATCATATATGAATACATCTTCTTTATTTAATCTTTTCAACTTATCAACACTCTCCTTAACACTAGAGTTATTTACTTCACTACAATACTTTTCAAAATCTTCCTTATTCTTTATTCCCAGCATTGTTAAAAGTGGTTTTTCTCTAGCACTTTTCATGTCTTTATCATACCAAAGTTTAGCAAACTTTTCAACATTGATTTCATAATATTTGAATCGATTATCTAATTCTTTTTTATAGTTCTTATCATAAAATGTATAACATGTTATTAATGGATCACTCAGGCTTACTTTATAGTTTAATGAGATATGAATAAACTCTGAAACAGTATCATATGCTTCACTCACTAATGTCTTTTGACTACAGAATGAAAAATAAAAATTCATATTTCTTACCTTTGTAATCCCACTATATGATGAATTAAGATCTAGATTTATTTTTCTTCCTTCAGCTTCTACGAGCAAATCAAGTCTTTTACTCCGTTCATTTTTTTGTCTTACATTTAATTCAACGGGAATAAATTTAATTATTCTATCAATTTTGATATCTAAACATTCACTCAAAAGTTCACAAAGTAAGTGTGTTCTATCTTCATTAAATCCCACGAATATTGCTTTAAACATCTTATCATAATTAAAGTCATAAAAGACTTCTTTTGTTTTTTCTTTTTCTATTAATTTACTTGGCATAAAAAACCTCCTTTGATAAGTTTATATCTTAAAGCACAAATACACAAAAATGCAAGAAAAATCGTCCGTCAAAAATCGACATAAATCGGGATATTCATGCTGTTTTCTCCCATTTCTAGGGAAATTCAAAACATTAAAAAAGTCACTATTTTTATTAGTAACTTAATTTTTAGGTTTAAAAATAATTGATACAAGAAAAGCCGCTACAATTGCACCAGTTACTACTCCAGAAGACTTACATAGCATGTTACCAAAAATACCCAAGAATCCATCCTCTATATACCCTTGCCATGCTGAACTATATAACGCATGTCCAAAATTGGAAATAAGAATTGTTGCTCCAGCTCCAAATTTAGAAATCAATCTATCGTAACAACCCAAGAATGACAAAAAAGCACCTACAACTGTATAAATACTAGTAATATGCCCAGGTGTTAATTTAGTATTATCCAAAATAACTTGAGCTAAAGCACACATAAAGCCTGCAAATAAAAATGACATTAAGAAATTCATTATTCAACCTCCAAACTTATAGCATGAGCAATTGATGGAATAGTACCATGTTGATTAACTGTGGTTGGACTATGCAAAGCCCCAGTTGCTACTAAGAGAATTTTTTTATATTTCTTATTAAGTAATATTTTATTAAACAAAACAATTGGTAAACAAGCTGGTCCACTACCTCCGGCATAAGTTTTTTGACTAGCTAAATATAATTCACAACCTGCATCTAAATATTTTTTCAACTTTATATTATATACAGTTTCTAAATAATCTTTTAAAATTTCACTACCAACACATCCTAAATCACCAGTCAATACTAAATCATAATAGTTCGCATCTCTTTTTAAACTAGCAAAATGTGTTGCAATTGTACTTGCTGCCGCCGGAGCCATCGCTGCTCCTAAGTTATTGGCATCACTAACCCCTAAATCTACAGGCGCCCCAATTGTGGCACTTTCTACTCTAATACCACTAGGTTTCTTACTTAATAATGTTGAAACAGCCCCCGTTGATGTAAATGTTGCAGTATGGGCTCTCGGAGCTCCATATTCAACTGGATATCTAAATTGTCTTTCTGCAGTTAAATTATGACTACTTGTAATACCAACAACTTTTTTTAATTTACCACCATCTATCATACTTGATGCAACAATTAAGCCTTCCACAAATGTAGCACAAGCTGAATAAAGCCCCAAAAAAGGTATATTATAATTTTTAGCACTATAATTACTAATAGCAATTTGATTAGTCAAGTCTCCCCCTACAAGCAAATCAATATCACTAATATTTAAATTATTTTTACCAATAATATTATCTATTACTACCTGTTGCATTTTTACTTCAGCTTGTTCAAAAGTTTTTTCTCCGATATAATAATCATCCATTACCATATCTAATCTTTTCAAACGACTATTTTTTTCTAAAGGCCCAACAATTGTATAATAATCATTTAAATAAACATTTTTAAATTTCATACTAGCCACCAAAAATCACTCTCACAATCACTAAAATAAAAGCTGAAATAATTCCATATAAAATTACTGAACCAGCAAGTTTAAAAAAGTTAGATCCAAGACCTGTAATTAAGCCATCTTTTTTATATTCTAAAGCACTTGATGCTACACTATGAGCAAATCCAGAAGTTGGAATAATAAGTCCACATTTACACACACTTACCCAATTATCAAAAAATCCTAAAGCTGTAAATAAACTTGATAAGAAAATAACAACTAATGCTGTAATAAGACCAGACTCAACACTTGATACTGCAAAACAATGCATAAAAATATAAATCATAACTTCAGCAAATAACCCAATTAATCCTCCCACTAAAAAAGCTACTCCAATATTTCTTAATTTTGGTTCTTTCGGAGTATGCTTCTTAACTAATTTTTTATAGTCTTCTTTATTCATAACATTCACCATTATTATTATGAATTAAAATCTTTTACATATACATAAAGTCTCTCATTTTACTTAAACTTCTTTTCTCATATCTTGAAACCATTACTTGAGTAATACCTAATTTCTTTGCTGTTTCACTTTGTGTTAAATCTTCATAATAACGACTTTTAATAATATCTCTTTCTAAATTATCTAATGAATTTATACTATCATTTAATATAATTCTATCATCTTCACTTACATCTTCACTACAAGCTATTACTTCATGTAAATCTCTTTTATCATCACATTCTTCATCCATCGAAACAAAAGTATTTGCATACATTATTACTTGTTCTAAATTTTTTAAATCCATTTCTAAATATTCTGCTAATTCTTTATTAGATGGTTCTCTCATTATTTCTTGTGATAATCTCATTCTACCCATTTCTATCATTTTCAAAAGTCTATTTATATCTTTATTTAATTTAATTTCTTTATTATTAGCTAGCATGTACATTTCTCCAAAAATATAGTTATAGGCATATGTACTAAACTTAGTTGTTCCATCATCTTTATAATTTTGATATGCTTTAATAACCCCAAGAACACCAGCTTGATATAAATCATTTTTATCTACACCATAAAAACTCTTAGCTATTTTCCATATTAATCCTGCACTTGATTTAACTATTTTCTCTAACATTACATAGCCTCCATTTCCATACATGCATCAATTTCACTTTTCACCTTAGACAGTTTTAAATACTTACACAAATACTCTTGTGCCCCGTGTACACCACATACTTTAATAACCCCCTTATTACATTTCATATAATATTTACTATTAATTAAAGCATCAATACCTGAATTATCTATCATTTCTAAATTTTCAAAATTATAAACCAAGTATTTAATATCATGCTTTTTTATAACAGGATTTAAATAATTATTTATTTTATAACTATTTTTTCTATTTAATATTCCTTTAAGCCTTGCAAACAATATACCATTCTTATACTCTAGCTCTAACTTAAACATATTCTTTCTCTCCTTACATATAAGTTTAGAAAAAATTTTTTTAACTTTAAACACTTTCGACAAAACAAGTCAAAATCCCCATTATAAAAAGTGTCAAATTTGACACTTTACTTTACATTATAGAAAACTTTTTATTTTTTATCTAATATATTCTTTATACTATCTTTAGCATTATTAACAGTTTTCTCATCAGGCTTCATAACATATAATTTAGTTTTTTTATAACTATAAACGTAATCCATTGCATCATTTCCATTAACACTAATAGATTTTATATTCCACATGCTTCCATCATCTAACTGCATTTTAATTAATTTAGTTATTTCTTCATCACTAAAATTAGTAACAAACTTTCCTTTTAAAGCCTTTAAAATATTTACATAATTAGTTATTATCTTCGGAGACATTGCTTTATTTATTAAAGCTGTAAGAACTAGTTGTTGATTTTCTCCCCTTACTCTATCTCCTTCTTTAAATGATTTTCTTTCTCTAGCAAATGATAAAGCCTTTTCACCATCTAAAACATTTTCTCCTTTTACATAAGAATATCCATCTTGTGAAACAAATGCATAATTAGAATTAACAGTAATACCATCTAAAGCATCTACTATATCTTCCAAAGATGTAAAATTAACCTTGATATAATAATTAATTTTAGTATCTAACAAATCTTCAATTGTTTTAATACTTTCATCTACTCCATAAATTCCAGCATGAGTTAGTTTATCGTATTCACCAAAAGTATGTAGTTTAACATAATAATCTCTAGGTATATTAGTTAACAATATTTCTTTAGTATTTGGATTAACACTCATAAGTATATTTACATCACTTCTTGATACCTTATTAATACTTCCATACGTATCAATACCTGATATATAAACATTAAAAGAATTATTTACAACATCAACAGATTCACCAATATCTTCATTCTTAATTTCAATCTCTATTACATCAAGTTTTCTAATAATATTATATAAATCTTCATTTGCTTCGTTTAATATTTCTAACTGAGCATCTTCTAATATAATTGCATCTACATTTTTTTCTTCCAAACTTGTTAGTAACTCACCTGAATCATCTAAACTTTTACTTTTAAAAGAAATTTTTTTATTTAATTTATCAATTGCCTTATCTAATCCTTTATATTTACTTTCATCTAAATGTCCAATAACTTTATTTTTTAAATCATCTAATTTTTTATATTCACTTGCTTTTAAAACAACAATGTTATATTTTTCACTCTTGTACTCATTAAAACCAAACTGTTTAAAAAAATCCATTGTATTTAAACTATAATTAATTCCAAAGACCATTGCTACAATCAATATTAACGAAAGAAGTCCCCCAAACAAGTTTCTAACTTTACCATTACATAATAATAACCATGAAGCAATCAAATCAATTATAATCACTACTGTTACAAACACCCAGAAATATTCCATAGGTAATACGTTAATAAAATATATTAACCCCATTAATAATAAACTTAATATTGTTAATAGTATAACCAAATATTTTTTAAAACTTAAGCCTTTTTTACTACTACTTTTCTTACTCATAACTACCTCGATATAAGTATACAAATTTTTCTCTAAAAAAGCAACAAAAATAGAACTTAATCCTAAGCTTAAGTTCCATTGGAGTATTACTCTTCAATATATTTTAGTAAAAAATACTAGGGTTACATCGAAGAAATTAAATCATGTACATAAGTAATATCCGTAGTACATATTTTTAATTTACCCTATTTAACAGTATTTATAGTACCAGTTTTTTCTAATTCCACTTCTTCTTTTCTATAATTAAGTGCCATACCTATTGTAAAAGCATAAGCAAGTAGATAGAACCAAAACATTAAAATAACAATATTTGCAAGTCCTCCATAAAAAGTACTATAATGTGCAACATTATTTATATAATATGAATAAATATATGTAATAATTATCCATGAAATAGTCGTAAATATTGCTCCATAACCTACATTTTTACTTCTTATTTTCTTATTCGGAGCCATTGTATAAAGTATTTTAATAAAGAAATACATTATCAACCAAGTGATTGGCCCTTGTAAAATACCTATTACTGTAGATACATTATCTGTAACATTACTATTTAAATTAACATATCTAAATAATTCTATAATTCTATTACCAAAAACCGGTACAATTAACATAAATATAAATAAAAGTACCAAAACAAATGTCATTATTAAAGCTTTTAATCTTCTTCTAAAAAATCCTTCTTGTTTTTCTCCATAAATAGTATTTGATGTAACAATTATAGAAGCAGGCCCATTTGATGCAATAAAGTACCCAATAATAACTACCAAGAAGAAACCAATTCCTCTTCCTCCGGTATCTTTAGTTGTATTAAGAAGCATATTTGCAATATCAGGTGAAAAAGCAGACCCAATAAAATCAAATATAACATCAGTTGACAAGTTAAGAAGTGCCGCCTCATAACTTATTAAAGTAATCGTAGGCACTATAGCTAGAACAAAAAAGTAAGCAAGTTGACCTGGGAGTATTGCCATCTCAGGTCTTAATAAAACTTTTTTAAAATTATCAAAAAACTCTTTTAACTCAGTCTTAACCTTATTCATTACTATTATTTTCCTTATTCTTTTTCATATCTTCCACTGCTTCATTTAAAGCATCTTCAATAGTTTTAATATCATCTTGAATCATACTAAATCCAAATTCAGCTCCAAATTCATAAGGTAATTTCTTTATTTCTTTATTTAACTTAAATATATAATTACTTACTTGTTTTTGATTATAACCAACTAAATATATGACAAATTCATTACCATCAGTACGCATTATTTCACTATTATCAAGTTGAGTCTTAACTAATATATTAGCTAATGCTTTAATTTGTTTATCCCCTTCATTATAACCATATAAATCATTAATTTCTTGTATCTTATTTAAATCAACAACCACTATAGTCTGAGGATAAATAGTATTATTATTCCATGTTTCAATATTTTCATTTAAGAAATTCCTATTTTTTAAACTAGTAAGTTGATCAATAAATTTCATCTTATCATCTTTTTTTATCTTTCTAGCAATAGATATCTTCTTACTTTTCTTAAATATCACAAATATTATTAACACAACTAATAATGCAATTAATAATATATATTCTGCTATTTTAGTTATAATATTGCCACTTTTAATAGTGTCATAATGATTATTTAATCCTTCAATTACTAATTCATTTTCATCCATTACACCTATATACTTATCAAGTAATCTATATAAAGCACTATTAGTTCTTACCTTAAATGTATACTCATTACTAATATAATCTCTATATCTCTCGGTATAATTATCTAACTTATTATCACTATAATAATCGAAAGTATTTTTATCTAGAATAATAAATACATCTTTTTTATTTAATTTAAACAAATCTTTTGTAGTACTAAAAGTTTTTACATCAATATCACTTATATTTTTTACATAATCATATATTTTACTATTTTCTTGAACATATACAGTTTCACCGATTAAAGAATTTATTGATTTAATAACAGTATTATTATTTCTTCTTGCTGAAACAACATATTCTATTGGTAAACCATCAGTTTGATAAAAATCATCAGTAAAATTATAATAGTTAAAATATAAATCTATATCCTTATTATTAACAGCTTTAACAAACTTATTGAATGTTTTATATTTAACAAAGTTAAATTCAACGTCTGCAAACTTACTAAAGTTACTTAAATAAACTGCTATTATACCACCATACTTACCACCTAAAATCACTTCATATGGTGAGGCATTAACAAAACCATAATTATATGAAATACTTTGCATTGAATCAACTTCAGTATCAGTAATATTCATAGCACTTGTAAATGATTTAAACAAATTATCATTATAAACACTACTAAATTCACTATTCCATTTGTTATAATATTTTCTTAAAACACTAGATAGTTTATCATCACTTAATTGAAGTACATAATATTCTTTTATATCACTAAAATGATAAACAACTTTATAATCTTTACTAAGAATTGTATCTAAATATTCCATCAAAGGAACTAACATATATGTTTCATTATCATTCATATCAAGTATCATTTCATCAACACAATCAAATTGTTTAAAAGATACATTACTTGCTTTTTTAATATATTTACTTACATAACTCAAATCACTACTTAAAATATCAATGCTTTTACCATTTAAATTTTCTTCTTTTGATATTATATCATTATTCTTACTAACCAATACATAATGATCTGTATAAAATAATATATCATTTTCTCCGATACTTTTCTTAACGCCAAAAGTAATTCCACTTGGATTACTTCCTTCATTAAAAGTAATTGGATTAACATCTAAACCATACTCAGTTTCAAAATCACTAATAAAATCATAATATACTCCACTACCATTTTTACCAAAAACATTAACATTATTTAAAACATTAATATTTTGAATAGTTCCAATATTATTATTTATCCAATTTCTTTCTGCTACAGTCAATTTATTTTTATCATTTAAAATAAAGTATAAACCTACAGAAATACCAATAACAAGTAATATACTAACTATAATAATTATTATACTTTTTTTCTTTTTCATTATTTTTCTTCACTTTCTACTTCAGTATTATTATTCCAAACTAGCCCAGAACCCGCAACATTTTTAGCACCTAAAATAGTAAATCCATCACTATTATCACTTTTATCACATTTTAAAGTAAAATTGATATCATAATATGATAATATATCTTCACTTAACTTTGCTAAACTAGTTGCAGCCTTTGCTTTTGCATCATCTAAAGAAGTATCAGTAACATAACTTATAGTAACATAAATAATTCTTCCTTTAGTATGAAATTTTACATCTGTTACAGATTTATCTTCTTTTAAAGAATCAACATATTCATTTTTTAAAGTTTCTGTAATTGGATATTTTTCTATATCATTAAGTCTATCACCATATTCGTCTTTATTTCCTCCGAAAAAGAATGAAAACGTAACAATAAGTATAGCAACTAAACAAGCTAAAAGAATTAATCCAAGTACTATTAATACTTTATTATTTTCCCATAAATTCTTTAATTTTTTCATTTTTCACCTCATAAGTAATATAATTATACTATCTATTTATGCTTTTGGCAAATTATTTAATACATTGATTGTTTTATCATTATCCCAAATCATGATATTAAGTTTTAAAGCATCTTGATATTTGCTACCTGGATTACTACCCACAATAACAATATCAGTATTTTTGCTAACTGATTCACTAACAGTACCATTATAGCTTTCAATTATTTCTTTAATTTCTTTTCTGCCATAGCCTTCAATTGTGCCAGTTATAACAAACTTTTTACCACTAATAAATTCATTAAGCCCCATATTCTTACCTAAATATTTCATATTTATACCTAAAGATTTTAATTTTTCAATTAACTCTTTATTTTCTTTTAAATATTCATAAACACTTAAAGCAGTTATATGACCAATATCTCTGATACTTTCTAATTCTTCCATAGAAGCACTCATTAAACTATCCATTGACCCAAAATTACTTGCAAGTATCTTAGCCGTTTTACTTCCAATTTCTTTAATTCCTAAACCAAATAATAATCTTTCTAAACTACTATTTTTGCTAGCTTCAATATTATCAATTATTTTATTTAAACTTTTTTCACCATAACCATCAAATTCCATAATTTGTTTTTTCTTATCACTTAAACTATATAAGTCATCAATATTTTTAACAAAACCTAGGTTATACAATTCTTCAACTATTTCATCACCAAGTCCTTCAATATTTAAGGCATTCCTTGATACATAATGTATAATACCTTCGATATTTCTCTTTGGACATTTTGGATTTACACAATAATAATCAACATTACCATCTTTTTTAACTATTTTTTCATGACACATTGGGCATTCTGAAATCATTTTAAATTCTTTTTCAGTACCATTTCTTCTTTCAAATTTCGCATCAACTACCTCAGGAATTACATCTCCGGCTTTTCTAATAGAAACTATATCTCCGATTTTTAAACCTTTCATATTTACATAGTCTTCATTATGAAGTGTTGCCCTTCTTATAGTTGATCCCATTACAATAACTGGTTCCAAGACAGCATTCGGGGTAATTCTTCCTGTTCTTCCAACGGTAAATATTATATCAGTTAACTTAGTTAATACTTCTTCAGCTGGAAATTTATAAGCAACCGCCCATTTTGGATACTTCGCAGTATTACCTAATTTTTCTTGTAAAGAAACATCATTTACTTTTATAACTATACCATCTATTTCATATGATAGGCTTTTTCTAGTTTCTCCTTCTTTTTCAATATATGAAATTATTTCATCTATATTTTTTACAAGTTTATTGTGAGGATTTATTTTAAAGCCTAAGTCACCCATAAATTGTAGGGCTTCCAAATGTGTTTTAATACCAAAATCACTTGGATTAGGAAGATAATAAACAAAGTTATCAAGTTCCCTCTCTGCAGCCACTTTACTATCAAGTTGTCTTATACTACCAGCCGCTGCATTTCTTACATTTTGTAATTTAGGTTTACCTTCCTCTTCTCTTTTTTTATTTAATTTTTCCAAAGTACTTTTATGCATGAAAATTTCTCCACGCACTTCTATATCTACTGGTTTTGTAAGTTCCAAAGGAATTGATTTAATTGTTCTTACATTGTGAGTTATATCTTCACCAACTAAACCATCACCACGCGTAACACCTCGAACTAATTTACCAGCTTCATAGATTAAAGATACACCAAGTCCATCAATTTTTTGTTCACAAACATACTCTGGACTTACCTCATCTTCCACTTTTCTAATAAAATCTCTTACCTCATCTTCACTAAAAACATCGGAAATACTAAGCATAGGTTTATCCCTAACTACTTTTTCAAATTTTTCAATTATCTCTCCACCAACTCTTTTTGTAGGACTATTCTTACTTGCATACTTGGGATACTCAAGTTCAATATTTTCAAGTTCCCTCATATACTTATCATACTCTTGGTCTGTTATAGTGGGTTCATCCTTAACATAATAATTATAATTTGCATCATTTAATATTTTAGTTAATTCTTCTACTCGTTTTTTTATGTCAATTTCCCCATAGTTCATCAGGATAATCTCCCCTTTCGATTAAACTATTAATATGATTTTTAACACTTTCTAAGTCTTCTTTATAAGTCATTCCAATCCATCTACTTTCTGATACTTTAGACTCTATTTGAAATAATCCTTCATTTATTCCATTTTTTAATATATCTGGAAGTAAAAATTCATTTGTTAAAGTTAGTTTACCATGAATAAATTCATCAAATTTTTCTTCTAAAATATGCAAGAAATTTTCTCTTAAGCCAAAGAAATTAACAGCTACCGGAGTATCTTCACTTATTTCAAATTCTACATTTCCTTGAAGACTTCTAGCTATAATTTTACCATTTTCTTCTCCAATTTCACTTTCAGTAATAGATTCTATTATACCATTATTTTCTTTAACTACGCCCCTTTTAACTTTACCATATTTACTCGCTGTAACAATATAAGGATAATTTACACTTAAATAATCTTTAGTCTCTTCATCAAAAAACTTAGATGCGAGTTCATATGAATGTTTACCATAAAAATCATCAGAATTTATAATAATAAAATCTCCTTCAATAACATCTTTTGCACAATATAAAGCATGACCTGTTCCCAGCATTTTTACTCTACCTTCAGGTAATGTTACATCTTCTGGAATATAGTCTAATTCTTGAAAAGCAAGGACTACCTCAATATCCTTATATTTACTTATAATATGTTCTTTAAAATATTCCTCATTTTCTTTTCTAATTATAAATACCACTTTAGAAAAGCCAGCTCTTTTTGCATCATATACAGAATAATCTGCGATTATTTCTCCATGTGGACCTACTGGTTCTATTTGTTTTAGTCCTCCAAATCTACTACCCATTCCTGCTGCCATAATTACTAACGTTTTCATATCATATCCTCCTTAAACCTTGATAATTATTTAAAACTTTCTTTATTCCAAATCTTTTACTAAAAGCAACTGTAACAAATTTTTCATCACTATCTATTACAACACCTTTACCAAAGATCGTATGCATTACTATATCCCCGTGATTATATGTAGCACCTTCTTCATCATAAAACTTAGTTTTATCAAATGCTTTTGTTTCTATCTTAGATTCTTCTTTTTCAATTAAATTTGCATCAATTTCTCCGATAAATCTAGATGGTGGATTCATATTTGTATTACCAAATAGCATTCTTTTTTTTGCATTAGTTATATATAATCTTTCTTTAGCACGAGTTATACCAACATAACAAAGTCTTCTTTCTTCTTCAAGTTCACTTGCTTCGCTCATACTCATTGAATGAGGCATTATACCTTCTTCCATCCCAACTAAAAATACAATTTTGAATTCAAGTCCTTTTGCTGAATGCATTGTCATTAAAGTTATAGCATTTTCTAAATTTTGATGATCTGCTGAATCTGCTACTATGCTTATATCTTCTAAAAAATCTTCTAAGTTAACTGTTCCAGTTTCTTTTTGATAATTTTCTGTAATACTCTTAAACTCCATTAAGTTTTCAAGCCTAATATCAGCTTCTAAAGTATGTTCTTTTTCAAGTTCTGCCCTCATTCCAGACTTTTCTAAAACTCTATCAATTAATTCTGTTAAATCACATTCTTTAGCATCTTCACTTAAACTCAAAATTAAATTTTTAAATTCAATTTCTTTTGTTTTAGTTAAAGATTCAAACATTGAACTATTATTCTCATTAGCTAACTTTCTAATATTAACAATAGATGTTTCTCCGATACCTCTTTTAGGTACATTAATAACTCTTTCTAAAGATACATCATCATTATGATTAGATATCAATCTTAAATAACATAATAAATCTTTAATTTCTTTTCTTTTATAGAAATAATAACTACCCACTACTCTATAAGGCCAATTCATTTTTAATATTCCATCTTCAACTGTCCTAGATTGAGCATTCGTTCTATAAAGAACCGCAAAATCATTATAAGTATATCCATTATTTAATAATTTACTAATTTCATCAATAACTAATTTTACTTCATCTTTTTCATCATTTCCCCTTAAATATTTTATCTTTACTCCATCTCCAAAAGTACTAAAAAGATTTACTTCTCTTCTCTCCTTATTATTTTTAATAACACTATTTGCTGCATTAAGTATTGTATTTGTACTTCGATAATTTTGATTTAACGTAATACTCACAGCTTCTGGATAATCTTTCTCAAAATTCAAAATATTCTTATAATTACTCCATCTAAAACCATATATACTTTGATTTACATCTCCGACTACAAACAAATTTCTATACTTACTAGCAAGTAACTTAACTAATTTATATTGAACTTCATTCGTATCTTGATATTCATCAATTAATATATACTTAAACTTCTCTTGATATTTATTTAAAATATCATCATTACTTAAGAAAAGTTCCACCGGCTTTTTTAATAAATCATCAAAATCAACAGCATTATTTCTTCTTAGAATCTTTTCATATTCTCTATATACTTTTATAGCTACTTTTTCTGGTGGACTAACTAAATACTTATCAATTTCTCCATCACTAAGCATTTCATTTTTAATAAAACTAATTTTATTTCTAATAAATGATACACTATATTCTTTAGGATTAATATCCAAATCTTTCATAATTTTTTTAATTATACTAGCAACATCATCACTATCAATTATAGTAAAATTCTTAGATAACCCTAAATCTTCATAATGTTCTCTGATTACACGTAAACCAAAAGAATGAAAAGTACCCACAAAAGCATAATTTTCATCTACAATTTTACTAATTCTATCTCTCATTTCTTTTGCGGCTTTATTAGTAAAAGTAATTGCTAAAATATTACCAGAATAAATACCTTTACTAATCATATTGGCAATTCTAGTTGTTAAAACTTTAGTTTTACCTGAACCAGCACCCGCTAAAACCAAACAAGGTCCTTCAATATGTTCTACCGCCTCTTTTTGCTCTTTATTTAAACTATCTATTATGTTCACAACATCCTCCATTTATATATTAACATTATATCATTTATTACTTTATAATAAAAGAAAAAAGTAGCTTATTGCTACTCATTTAAGTTTCCAGGATCACATCTGCTTTCATTTGTTGGACTAAATATACAATTAGTACATTCTCTAAATTTAACAGCTGTATCACTTACTCCATTAACTAAGCTTAAGAAAAAATCTAAAACCGTAGGTACAAAGAAAACAATTAAGCCTATTAGTACTCTTTTAGCAAATTGCACCGCAGCATCTTTAACTGCTTTATCATCACCTGACATCGAAGCTTTTCCAAAATCTATACTTCCAAGGATTATAAGAATTAAAGGTACAATAATCTTAATTAACATTAATATATATCCAATAACTTGAAACACTTTTAAAGAAGTAGTACCTTTTTTACAAATATCTACCGGAGTTACATCTAAAGAACCAGGTCTTACATCCATTACATCAATTCTATTTGCATAATCTTTACCAACTTCTTCAAAATTCTCATCTATTGCATCTAAGTTTTTTGCAATTTCATTAAATTCTTCTTCACTTAATGTTCCTGCATTTTTTTCTTCTTCTAATTCTGCTAACCAAGATTTTTTTAAAGCTTCAAATTGTTTTTCAGCTAAAGCTACACCACTTTGATATGCCTCTGAATTTTTGATAAATTGAGGTATTTTATTTTCATTTAAATAATTTTTTCTAAAATCTTTCAAAAATATTTTTTCCATAACATCTTCAGCAGTTTTATATTTACCACTTTTAATATCTTCTATATCAATATCCCCAATTGACCAATTTTTAAAATATTGTTTTATTTCATCTTCAAAAGTCATATCTCTAGTTTCAGATATAAATTTCGATGCCGCTGTTCCAAATCTAGTCCCAGCATTTTTCTTTGCAGTTGCACACCAATTTCCATCACTATCAAAACAGGCTTCATTACCACCAACCCAATCATCTAAATCAAAATATCCATGTGCAGGACATTTAAAAGTATTTTCATTTAAATTTAAAGCAGGTTGAACAAATATATTTGTCCCTTGAGTACTAAAAATTTTATCAAAATAATCAGGCCCCTTTAAATAAGGTCTATTTCCATCTCCAGCCAATCCTTTCCACAATCCCACAGAAAAATTATTACTCTTAAAATTATAATATATTGTAATATAACTTCCACCCGTAGATCCATCATTTCTTTTAGATTTATTTGTATAATTACATGCAACTATACAACTTCTATCATTAAGACATTTATCTCCTGTAGTGGTATATGCAGATATATTACTTACTCCCAAAATAAAAGCTACAATAAACAATAATATTTTTTTTCTCATAACATCACCATATCTTATATAAATATTATAACAATTATTTAATTTATAATCTAGTCTTTATTTTATTTTTTATTTCAAAAAAAGATATTTATAACAATCAATTATAAATACCATTCTATCTAATAAATTATTTAGTAAAATTATTCATTATTATCAGTCAAGTTTCCAGGACTACATTTACTTTCATTTGTTGGACTAAATATACAATTAGTACAATTATCAAATTTTGTAGTTGTATCACTTACTCCATTAATCAGACTTAAGAAAAAATCTAAAACTGTAGGCACAAAGAAAACAACTAATCCGATTATTATTCTTTTAGCAAATTGTGATGCAGCATCTTTAACAGCTTTATCATCACCTGACAACGAAGCTTTCCCAAAATCTATACTTCCAAGGATTATAAGAATTAAAGGTACAATAATCTTAATTAACATTAATATATATCCAATAACTTGAAACACTTTTAAAGAAGTAGTACCTTTTTTACAAATATCTACCGGAGTTACATCTAAAGAAGCATCTTGACCACTTTTACTACTATTATTATTAGCACTATTACTTTCAGAATCTGCTTTTCTTTTAACTGATGCTACACCACTACCTGAACCAAGATTTACCTCATCAGCACTATTTCCTAATTTATATTCTATTTCATAACCACTATGTTGTTTCTTTTCTTTAACAGATACTGCAGCATAATCATAACATTTATCTGTTGTATAATCATTATCACTCTTATTAGTTTTAGCAATTTGATTTATAATTTTTCCTTTAAATTCAATAACTTTAATCTCTTCACCAATGTTATAACCAAAAGATGTTTTTTTATTACTACTTGTTACCTCATAATAACAATCATAATCTTCTGCTTTTACCCCATTTGGAATAAACATACATACAAATAATAATATAATTAAAATTCTTTTTTTCATTATAACCACCACGTCATGCATGATATTATAACACAATTTATTTTATAATCTAGTCTTTATTTAATAATTTTTCTATTTTTTCTAAACTAAAGCCTTTTTTATACAAATTATATTTAAGTTTATTATCTAATTCTTTACTACAATACTTTCTACTTAATTTTCTATATTCCTTTTCAAACTCCTTTTTTAATGCATCATCATTTTCTTCAATATTAATATTATTTAATATTTTATTTATTGTATCTTTATTATAACCCATTATTATTAAATCATTTTTAATTTTTAATAATAATCTTTCTTTAGATAATTTTTTATTAGCATTTATTTTCTTATCAACTAATTTTTTTATTTTTTCTATCCACACATTTTCATCAACATTACTTATTACATCATCAATTAAATTACTATCTAAATTTAATTTTTCTAACCTACTTTTTATATAAAAAGGACCTTTATTACCTAAATTTATTTGATCATTTACAAACGCTTCAACATATTTTCTTTCATCAAGTAAACCTAATCCATCTAATTTTCTTATTACATCATTAACTATATTTTTACTATAATCACATAACTTATCTTTAATTTCTTTTTTAGTTCTTACTTTAAAACTAATATATTTTAATGCTTTATTATATGCATCAATAAAATTATTGTAATTTATTATTTCTTCTAATTCCTTATCATTAATTTCCCTATTTTTTAACAAATTATACTTTATTAATGTATCACTATAAAAACTGAGTGAACTATTATCACTCAGTATTATAGTATATTTATTATTATTTTTCTTTATCCTAGATATTTTCTTCATTAAAATACTCTTTACATGTTGCATCTAAATCTTTTGCTAAAGCCTCAATTACTTTATAATCATTAGTTCTACATCCAGATGCAAATTTATGTCCTCCCCCATTATATTTTGCAGCTACCTCATTTATAACTGGACCTCTACTTCTGATATTTGCTTTATATATATCATTTCTCTCATCATAAACTACAAACATCCAACAAATAAGTTCTTTAATAAAGTAAAAGTCATTAACCTGATTTGATACACTCGTAGCTTCCACATTAAATTTTTTTAAATCTTCACTAGGAACAAATATAAAACCGAATTTATTTTCAGTTATTTCAATATTATTTATAAGATAAGCTCTAAACTTTTCTTCTGAAATACTTCTTTCATATAAATTATCATATAAATTAACAAAGTTTATATTACTTGTATTAACTAACTCATATGCAGTCTTTAATGTTCCAGCACTGGTATTTGGAAGTAAAAATCTATCACTATCAAATACCATACCAACAAATAAATCTTCAGCAATTTTTGTGTCCATTTCTAAAGGACTATTCAATAATAAGTTTGCAATCATTTCACAAGTACTAGATTTAGTTGAATCTGTCCAATCAACATCCCCAACTATATCTTCGGCAGGATGATGATCTATCTTTAAAATACTTTGATATTCTAAACCATTTACACCATCAACCCTACAAAAATTAGGTACATCTAAAACAATCAATAATGGATTTTCTATACTTGTTAATTCTGGTTTATCCAAAGAACCTAAATACTTGAACTTATAAACACCAGCGCCAACAGCATATACATTTTTTTCTGGAAATGTAAGTTTAATCGAATCCCTTAAAGCGATTTGACTAGCAATTGCATCAGGATCCGGGCTTATATGACGAGCAAGAACAATATTGTCATATTTCTTAATTATTTTAAATATTTTTTTATACATTTCCTTCATTTTATCACGCTTTCTAATTATTTTTTGTTTTTATATCGTATGTTTCTAATGCAATTTCCATTTCTTCATCAGTTGGAACTACATAAACAGGTATCTTAGAATCATCAGTTGAAATAAGTCTAAATTCTCCTCTAAAATCATTCTTTTCTTCATCTATTTTTACACCTAGTGATGCAATTTTATCTAATATAGCTTTACGCATTGATTTACTATTTTCACCTACACCAGCAGTTAGTGTAATAACATCTGCTCCACCTAATTCATTATTATATATAGCTATATAATTTGCAATTTTTTGAGCATACATTTCATTAGCTAATATTGCTCTTTCATTTCCTTCTTCTGCTGCAGCTTCAACATCTCTTGAATCACTGCTAATTCCACTTACGCCTAGTAAACCACTTCTTTTATATAAGTCATCCATTACTTCATCAACAGATTTACCAGTTTTATTCATAATATATTGAACTATAGATACATCGATATCCCCACAACGAGTTCCCATAATTAATCCTACTAAAGCTGAAAATCCTAATGATGTATCAATTACTTTCCCACTATCAATCGCAGTAACAGATGCTCCATTACCAATATGACAAGAAATAACTTTTAAATCATTTCTATTTAAGTATTTACTAATTGTTTTATTAATAAATTTATGACTTGTACCATGGAATCCATATTTTCTAACTCCATATTCGGTATACCATTCATAAGGAACAGCATATAAATAGTTTGCTGGATCAAGTGATGAACAACTAAATGCTGTATCAAAAACACCAACTTGAATAGCATTTGGAAGTTCTTTCATAAAAGCTCTAACACCCATAATATTTGCTGGATTATGAAGTGGTGCAAGTTCTGTATAACGATCTATTCCTTCTAAAACTTCTTCAGTTAAAACAACTGATTCAGTGTATTCTTGACCACCATGAGCTATACGATGTCCTACTCCTTCAATTTCTTGTAATGAATTAATAATTCCCATATTTATTAATTCTTCCATTAATATTTTGACAGCTTCTAAATGATTTGGTAAACTAACTTCTTTTGTTATTTTTTCACCATTATATTTAATAGTATAAAAAGATCCATCAATTCCAACCTTTTCAAAATATCCACTTGCTAATTCATTTTTTTCTGGCAATTCAACTAATTTAAATTTAAATGATGAACTACCTGCATTTACTGCTAATATTTTCATTTCTTTCACCTCTAGATAATATTCTACTAGATTTTACAAGAAAAGTCTACCATTTTAAGAACAATTGTTAAAGTCTTTTTTAAATAGTTCTGCAAAACATAATGAAAAGCAAAAAATAAATAAAATAATCAAATAATCAACAAAAAAATCTAACTTTTTACAATTTTTTTGAATTTGAAATTTTCCTAAAAATGGGAGCAAAACATGTGATTTTGTCGAATTCTGTCGGCTTTTGGCATACGATTTTTCTTGATTTTTGTTGACACCACCTTTAGAATAAATGCCCATGAAGGAGGCAATTTTGATGATATCGCAAGAAACTAAAACATTTTATGCATTTAATATCGATAAAATGTTTAAAGCTGTTTTTGTTGGAACAGATGAGATAAGTAAACGTCTACTCTTAGAACTACTTAGTGAGTGCTTAGACACAAAAGTCGATAGGATTGTTGGTTTTATTCCAATTGAACTCGGTGTTAGAAGTAAATATGAAAGAAGTAAAAGATTAGATTTGATTGTGGAAGTTGATGGAAGGAAAATTAATGTTGAGTTAAATTCATCATTTGATGAAGTAAATAGAATTAGGAATTTAAATTATTATTTTTCTTTTTGTAGTCAGTACACCATTGAAGGTGATGCCTATGATATTGAATCTGATTTTATCCATATTTCATTAAATTATAAAGCTTCAAAAAATAGCCCTCTTATTGCATGTTACACATTCTATGACAAAGAAAATAAGAAAGAATTAGACAGAAGATTTAGATATTATGAAATCAATGTTGAAAAATTCGCAAACTTTTGGTATGATAAGGACATGAAAAGTGTTAGAGAAAAACCACTTTTAACCATGATTGGAATAAAAGACCCAGAAGAATTGGACAAATACTCTGAAAAGATGGCAATATCTAGCATTAAGGAGTGTGTTGATAAATTGAAAACATTAAACAGTGACAAGAAATTTGTATATAACATCACACCAGAACAAGATGACATTTTAACTAAGAATACATTAAAGAAAATATATAAATCTGAAGGTTTAGCCGAAGGAAAAGCTGAAGGACTTGCTGAAGGCGAAGCTAAAGGAAAATTTGAAGCACAACGCGAAATAACAATAAACTTATTGAAAAACAACTATCTAATTGAAGAGATAGCTAAGATAACTGGTTTATCTGAAGAAGAAATTAAAAATATAGAATTAAATAATAATCATGTAATTTAATATTATCATTTTGAATATATTTTGCTTAGTAACTCCGATGTTTGAAATAACAAAATCTGATTTAAAGTCTTTGATAAATCGTTTATTACTAAATATATGTTTAAATATTAAATCGTTAGTTAACCATATAAATTTATTAGTTTCTGTCAAGTTTATCATTATCTGATAAAAAACTAATACTATCCAAACATAAGAGTTATTAATAAAACAATAGATACACAATCACATGTATCTATTTTTCTATAATAACTAATATCCTCATTATATATATTTTTTAAAAGCATACTATCTACTTCATAACTTCTCATCTTATTATTTTTCACGATACCAACGCTTATCTATTATCTTATGTATTTTATTATTATCACTAAACTTATAACATTTATCACGCACAGATATTTTATACTACATATTAATATTAACCGAGAAAAAAAGCGTTGTATTAACGCATTATCAAAATTTTACTTAATATTATATTCTTTATTTTTAATTATATCTTGATTAGTAAAAATTGCATTTCTATCATAATCAATATCCCTTCTTAGATTACTACCTAAATTATACCCATAAGGATTAGCATATTCATTTTGTAATTTTTCTAGTCTGTTTTTAGATTCAATATCATAACCTTTATAATAATTCTTATTTTTAAAAAACATAATATCACCTTGGTAATATTATGTCTAAAAATATTTATTTTATAACAAATCACTAAATTTATTTTCTTCCTTTATACCTACCTTTATTGTAGTATGTTCTTTTATTGCTTTATATATTAGTTCTTTATAAGGTATTAATGCTTCATATTCTTCGCATAAAGCTCCGTTTGGATTTATAACTGGATGTTTAGGAACAAACACTGTACAACAATCTTCATAAGGAAGTGTTGAAATATCAAAAGTACCAATTTTTTTAGATATATCAATTATTTCTAATTTATCAAAACAAGCAACAGGTCTTATAACTGGCATTTTAACAACTTCATTTATAGCTCTCATGCTAGTTAAAGTTTGACTTGCAACTTGCCCAATTGATTCTCCATTTACTAAAATATTACATTTATTCTCATTGGCTATAATTGCACTTATACGATACATCATTCTTCTCATTATAGTAATTAAATATTCATGTGGAATATTTTTAAGTATTGTTTCTTGAATTTCCGTAAAATTAATTACATGAACCTTTACTTCTGTATTATATTTAGCAAGAACACGAGCAAGTTTAATAACTTTTTCTTTAGCTTGATCACTAGTGTGCGGAGGACTTTCAAAATATATTGCTTCAAGTTTTACCCCACGTTTAATAGTTAAATATCCAGCCACCGGAGAATCTATTCCTCCGCTTAACATTAAAAGACCTTTACCTAATGTACCAACCGGATAACCTCCAAGACCTTTAATTTCCTCAAAGTAATATAATATCTCATCATTTCTAATTTCAATATTAACTGTAATATCTGGATTATGAACATCAACTTTACAATCAATGTTTTTAAGAATATGCCCCCCAATCATTCTACTTATATCCATTGAATTAATTGGATAATTTTTATTACTTCTTTTAGTAACAACTTTAAATGTTTTAAAATCTTTATTTTGAAGTAACTCAAGCACATCACTTTTTATATCTTCTAATTCAGTCTTATTACTCGTATATCCAATAAACATTCCTTGTATACCAAAAACATTTTTTAAGTGATTAACAACTTCATCAATTTCACTTGTTTCTACAAACATTCTACCAAAATCATAATAGGTATTATGATTTATACCTTTTAAAGTTATTTCAATATTATCTTTTAATTTACTAATAAAATAATTTTTATTATCTTTCTTAGTACTTAATTCTCCATATTTTATAATAATTATTTTTTTCAAAACACATCACTCATTTCAAAAAGTATTTTAACAAAAAAAACTATTATTTTAAATAGTTTTAATGTAATTTACTTAACTTTTCATATTCATTTCTAAATACTTCAAGAAATTTATTTATCTCTTCAGTTGTTGTTACGTGTGACAAACTAATTCTAATGGTATGTTTCGCTCTATTTAAATCATTGTATATAGCTAAAACTGCATTTGATACCTCACCACTTGAACAAGCTGTATTTGAACTAACATATATTTCATGATTAGCTAAAGCATGCATCATTACCTCAGGCATTACATCCATTATACTTATATTTAAAATATGTGGAATACTATACTTAGTTTTATTAAATAAAATGTTCGGATATTTTCCTAATGTATTTGTTATTTTATCATTTAATAATGTTACAAATCTTTCTTTTTTCTCTATATTTTCATTTGCAAGTCTAACGGCTTTAGATAAAGCTGCAATTAAAGGAAGTGGTGGTGTTCCAGGATTTAAACTTTCTTTTGTGCTTCCATATAAAAGAGGTGTTACTTTTACCATGCTACTTTTATATAGAAAGCCAATGCCTTTTGGCCCAAAAATTTTTTGGCCAGAAACTGATGCCAAATCAACATCATGCATATTTACACTTACTTTACCTATTGCTTGAGTCATATCTGAATGAAAAACAGTACCCATGTTTTCTTTTTTTATTATTTGTCTAATCATTTTTAATGGTTGTCTAATACCAACCTCAGAATTAACAGCACTTATACTAACTAAAATTGTATCTTCTCTAACTAAGTTTTTTAAATCATCAAAATCAATTAAACCATCACTATCATTTTTAACATAACTTATTTCAAAACCAATAGATTTCAGATAATCACATATCACATAGATAGATGGATGTTCAAGTTTTGAAACAATAATATGTTTTCCCTTTTTATGATTAGCCAAAGCTGCTCCGATAATTGCCATATTATTTGATTCTGTTGACCCCCCGGTATAAATAATTTCATTTGAATTAACACCAAAAATATCTGCAATTTGTTTCGTAGCACTTTCAAGTAATTCCATTGACTTTTGTCCTAAACTATGCATAGAATTAGGGTTACCAATATAATTTTTAGTAACCTTTGAAAGAGTATCAAAAACATCTATATCTACTGGTGTTGTAGCACTATAATCTAAATATATCACAAATATCACATCCTTAATTTTGAGATTCTTCTAACAATTTTTTATGTATCCCAGGTTCAACTATATTTATAGCATTAATCGCATTTTCTAAACTATTCTTAAAATTACCTTTTAAAAATGCATTTTCTGCTTTAACAAGTCCAAAATCTACTTCTTTATTTGTAACTCTATATCTATTTCCATAAACTATTGCTGTTTCTGCCATTTTTGCAGTTTTAACAGTTTCATTTACAGTATTATACACTTTCAAAACTAAATCCCTTGCAGTATCCACTCTTAAATTTAAGATTTTTATAGATATAGGCCTTTTATCAAGTTCTTTTACAAGTTCACTTATAGCTTCCATAGCTTCTGACATTTCCACGTAATAATTTTTAGGAATCGTCGGTAACTTATAAGATCTAACCTTTTCTTTAGTTTGAGATAAAATTCTTTTTATTTCATCTAATTGTTCACGAGCTCTTAACTCATCTTCTTTTAAACTACCTAGTGTTTTTAACGCTCCATTTAACTTTTCTTCAGTTCTTATAAGCTTAGAATTAATAATTTCCATTTCTCTAGCAAGCTTAGAATACGCTAATGTTTTGCTTCTTGCAATATCCACAACTTTATCATAGCTCGCTCTAATATTCATAATTTCTTTTTTTATTTCAGCTATAACACTTACCTCATCATCAGTTAAATCGTAGCTATATTTAATATCACCAATTTTTTTGTAAAGTTCATTATTAACTTTTTCAAGTTTTGTAGCTTTAATAAGTATACTTCTACTATAATCCTCATATATTTTTTTACTATATCTTTCTTTATCAAAATCTGCATATAATGAATCAAAATAATCATGCATAGTTTTTAGTTCAAATAATGAATCTTCAACATTTAATACATTTAACCTTTGGAATATATCTTGGATTTTTTTATTAGCTTCTTCGATATTATAATCAATATTTAAATATTCTAAATTGTAACCTTCTCTAGTCATTTTATCATAAATATTTTTAATATCATCCTCTTTTTTAGGTATTAAGTTTTTACCAAGACTTACAATTGGTCTAGTTTCTTCAATAATTACTTTCAAATTGCCAATAACATCTGCAATAGCTTTTACTATTTTCCCTACCTCGGTATAAGCGTTTTGTTCCATAGAAACCTCAAAAGCATTAAATAATTTATCTATGTTTTCAAATTGCAACTCTAAAGGATTTTTAACAATTTCATATTCTTCTTCATAATCTTTATAAGTATTTAATATTTCTCTATATTCAGCTTTTAATTTAGTTATTGTTTCTCTATTTCTTTCTTCACTTAATGTTACGTCCTTAATTTCTTCAAGCAAAAAAGAAGCTTTAGTTTTTAAGGTATTTAAATCAAAATCAGCTTTTAAAACTAACCCTTTTAAATCTTTAAAGTTTTTTTCTTCAAACAACTCTTCTATTTCATTTATAGTTTCCGTTATTTTGGGCATTTCTGTATTCTTAATATCATTGAATCTAGCTTTCCAATCATCCAATTTTTCTTTCATTTCATCATTGTTAACTAAAGCCTCAACCTTATTAAGTTCAGATAACATCGAAGCAGAAATAACCATATTTTTTTCTTTTTCTAACTTTTCAATTTCAGCTTTTAACTTTTTCTTTTCTTTATTATTTATCAAATTTAAAACAGCTATTACTACAATAACAGTTACAATCCATACTAATAAAGCAATTAATATAAATGTTATTCTATCCATATGCTTCACCACTATAATAAGTTTATCATAGTTTACTATATTTTTAAAGATTAAAAAAATAACTTTTCAGTTATTTTTGCAAAATATAATTATCAATCAAATCAAACACTGCCACTATTAATAAGAAAGCTCCAGTTATTTTTGTTATAGTATCTCCAGCAAAAGGACTGAATATTAAAACTAATCCTAAAATAGTTGTTAATATACCAATTATTAAAGTGCCAATCCAAGTATTGTCTAATCCCTTTAATGTAAAAGCCCATTTAACTTTTATTAATCCTGATATCGTTAAGCTAATTCCAATTCCAATTGCTATTGCTCTTACAACAGAACCAGGATAAAGTAAGATTATTGCTCCTAAAATACTATAAAATATTCCGCTAACTAGAGATGTTGACGTTCCAATTTTATTTTGTAAATATTGATAAATTCCTGCAATTCCCATAACAAGCAAAACAACACCTACAATTATTCCTAAAATTTTATTCAAAGTACTAGGCATTAATACAAGTACTAACCCTACTAAACCCAAAATTAAAGTTTTAGTCAATTCATTTTTCTTATAATTAACATAATTATTATTCGTATTTTTCTTTTCTAAAGTACCTTCAACTTTCACCATCTTTATCACCACCTACATTATATAATATAGGCATAAAAATGTCTATAATAACTTTGACAAAACAAAAAACATATAATATAATGATAAAGAAAACAAAGTAATTCATGGAGGTAAAATTATTTGTTAGCGCCAGACCCCTGAGGTTAACGAGGATGTTGTTTATCGAAAATTCGGCGGATGCAACACGGTTAGTATAATCGTAAGATATATTACAAAAAGCAAAATCAACATTGTAATAAAAAATATATCACATACATTAAGAAAGGATTTTTTTATGTGTGGAATAATTGGATATAATGGAACAAAAAAATGTGTTCCAAAAATAATTGAAGCTCTTGAAGCTTTAGAATACAGAGGTTATGACTCTGCAGGTGTTGCTTATATAAAAAATGGCAACGTTGAAATAAAGAAAGAAAAAGGAAAAATAAAAAATTTAAAAAATACCTTAGATATGGATACTGATTCTTATATAGGGATTGGACATACAAGATGGGCAACACATGGGGAAGCAAACAATATTAATGCTCATCCTCATAAAAATGGCAAAGTAACTTTAGTTCACAATGGCATAATTGAAAATTACATTGAAATTAAAGAAGATTTAAAAAAGAAAGGTTACAAATTTACAAGCGAAACAGACAGTGAAGTAGCTGCTGCCCTACTGGATAAACTATATAGTAAAAATAATGATATGGTTAAGGCCTTACATGAAGCTAGTAAAATAATACGTGGCTCATATTCATTTGTAGTTTTAGTTGATGGAGATGACTCTATTTATGCTTCTCGTTATGCCAGTCCTATGATTGCAGCTATTGGTGATGATGGATATTACGTAGCATCTGATGTACCTGCTATACTTGCATATACAAATAAATACATGTTACTAAATGATTATGACATTGTTAAATTATCAAAGAATGAAATCAAAATATACGATAAAGATCTAAATGAAATTAAAAAAGAAGTAAAAACTTTTGAAGGTTCAATGGATGCTGCCACTAAAGGCGGATTTGATCATTTTATGTTAAAAGAAATTAATGAACAAGATAAAGTATTTAAAGATACAGTAAATTATTATTTTGATGGAACAATAAAATCTTTAGAAAAAAGTTTTAGTTATTTAAAAAAATTCAAAAAAATTGATATTGTAGCATGTGGATCTGCATATCACACTGGTGTTGTGGGAAAATACCTAATTGAAAATTTTGCAAACATTCCCGTAAATGTTGAGGTTGCTAGCGAATATAGATATAAAAAATGCTTTTATGATAAAGACACATTAGTAATTTTAGTATCACAATCTGGAGAAACAGCTGACACACTCGCTGCTTTAAGAAAAGTTAAAGAAGATGATATAACTACCATGGCTATTGTAAATGTTGTAGGATCTTCCATTGCTCGTGAAGCAGATTATGTAACTTACATCAAAGCTGGATTTGAAATTGCTGTTGCAACTACAAAAGCTTACTTGGCACAACTTGCAATATTTAGTTTAATTGCTTTATATTTAGGATATGAAAATAAGAATATTAAAGAAGATGAATTTAATGAATTAGTAAAAGAATATAATAATTTACCTAAATTAATAAAGGAAACTATTAATAACGATAATTACTCTATTATCGCAGATAAAATTTATGATAAAAGACAAATTTTTTTCATTGGTCGTGGTATTGATTATGCACTATCACTCGAAGCATCATTAAAATTAAAAGAGATTTCTTATATAAATAGTGTTGCCTACCAAGCCGGAGAGTTAAAACACGGAACTATTTCTTTAATTGAAAAAGATACACCAGTAATCGCAATTTCAACAGACAATAACTTACGAGAAAAAACAATAAGTAATATTAAAGAAGTAAAAGCCCGCGGAGCTTATGTTGTTTATGTTACAAATGAAGTACCTCAAGAAATGTTTTATGATGATATAATAACTATCAAGAAAATACATCCAATATTAGAGTCCATTTTAACTATCGTACCTTTACAACTTCTATCATACAAAGTTGCTTTGAATAACGGATGTGACATTGACAAACCAAGAAATTTAGCTAAATCAGTTACTGTAGAATAGGAAAAATCAGCACGCTAGCTGATTTTTTTAATTAATTACATAATCGCTTGTATCAATCTTTTCAAACAATAATGTTAGATTTTCCTGTGAAATGCAAAACGTTGTTTCTCTATTTCTAAACTTATCTTGTCGCTCGGGCTCATTATAAAGATACATTTTTAAATCCACATTTATTATTCCTTGTTCTAAAAGTTTCAAAAAAGTATCAAAACTTTTTAATTTGTAAATTGTCATATCTAAATATTTAAATTTTTCTTCTTTAGTTTCTTTATTCACAAATTTTTCAGCATGAACAAGTGCCATGTATGAAAGTTTAACCTTTAATCGTTGCTTTAATTCTCTAAAAGACCAGGACATGTTGATATCTACATTTTTATTATCCCAATTATTATATAACAGTAATTCAACACATTCTTTTTCATAATTTACATGGATTTTAAAAGCGTATTTTCTATGAGTATTTGAATATTGTATTGCATTAATATTATCATAAAGTGCACGAGACCCACCGCTTCTTGTACGTTTCCAAGAACACATTTTCCATAATCGATTCATTAAATCTGGTTCGTTATCAAGCACAGCACTGAAAAGTCTAACATCATACTTACTAGTAATTAATTTAGTTTTTAATTCAATTCCTAAATAATCAGGTAAGGGTAAAGAATCTTCTTGTTTTCCCAAAAGATGTTCAAGCGTAGTTCCCGCAGAACTTTTACCAGAACCAGTATTTTTTACCCAACCCCTACATTGGATTAAATAAAACTCTTTTAATAACTTTTGTATATTTGATTGCATTTTTCCTCCTTAATTGGATATAATAACACATAACAAATGAACATATTGTCGATCCAAGTCGAACACATAAAGAAAGTTAAAAATTTCGAATTTTATTGACACATATTTGACAAAAAACAAATAATATTCTAAAATTTAAAAGGTGATATTAATGATAAAAGTAGAATATTTAAGTAACAATAAAAAATATTTAATAAACGTTATAAACATTCTAAAAAAATGGAATAACAAAAGTTTTAATGAAAAAGATATAACAATAATAGCTACTGAAAATAATAAGTTTATAGGTTTTTACCAAATTAAAGAACATGATAATGACAATACATCTTATTCTCCATGGTTAGCAAATGTCTTTATTGTTCCCCAAAAAAGAAATATGGGTTATTCAAGACAATTACTACAAACTGTTCCCGACATTTTAAAAGATCAAGGATATAATACTATATATTTACATACAAAACTCACAGATTATTATGAAAAATTCGGATGGAAAATTCTATGTCCATATGAGAAAAATGATGGAATTAAAAGAAATATTTATATTTTTAAAATCAAAGGGACCTAAGTACTTTTCAACAAAAAAACTCCGTAAATACGGAGTTAATTTTCTAAATGGTGGCTCGTCTGAGATTCGAACTCAGGACCCTTTGATTAAAAGTCAAATGCTCTACCGACTGAGCTAACGAACCAAAACAATAAAAATTTTAAAAATATAAATGGCTGCCTCGGCAGGATTCGAACCGGCGGAATGTCAGAGTCAAAGTCTGATGCCTTACCACTTGGCTACGAGGCAATAACAATGGTGGGGAGACATAGATTTGAACTATGGAACCCGAAGGAACAGATTTACAGTCTGCCGCGTTTGACCACTTCGCTATCTCCCCAACAATGGTGCCGACAGAGAGAGTCGAACTCCCAACCTACTGATTACAAGTCAGTTGCGCTGCCAGTTACGCTATGTCGGCAATATATAATAAACTAAAAAATGGTGGGCGCTATAGGACTCGAACCTATGACACCTTGCTTGTAAGGCAAGTACTCTAACCAACTGAGCTAAGCGCCCTTATTACATCTCGTAATGCGCCACCAACATTTCTCTCGATGACAATTAAGATTATACCAAAAGGCAGACGCAAATGCAAGTTTTTTTTACAAATTTATTAATTTTTTTTGATTTTTTTGATTTTCTCTCTCAAAAAACATCATCTACTTAATAAATTATGGAAATATTTGAATGGTTTATGCCGAGAAAACATTTGACAATAGGCAGTAATAATTCGTCATACTTATATAGGTAATATTCTTATTTAGAATATTACTAATTAAACAAAGAATAATTACTGGGTTCATATTGTCAAATGGAAATTGGAATAAATAATAAAAATATTTTTTCATATATTTCAAAAAACAAATTTAATTACATCAATATAAGTTTAGGACAAGGGGTTGCAACAAAGAAAAAAACCAGAACAAAGTCTAGTTTCTAAATTCAAACTGGTCGAGAAGACAGGATTTGAACCTGCAACCCCTAGGTCCCAAACCTAGTGCACTACCAAATTGTGCTACTTCTCGATTCAAACAAAATTTTTAAATGGTACGCCCAAAGGGATTCGAACCCCCAACCTTTAGATCCGTAGTCTAACGCTCTATCCAGTTGAGCTATGGGCGCGTATTTTCCCAAGTGCACTAACATTATATTACAATAAACTAACAAATGTCAACCTATTTGTAGAAAAAAAGTCATTTTTATAGTAAAAAAGAGCCAAGGATTACCCTTGACTATATTCTCCATCTAAACTAAAGCTTTTAGCATCAGTAATTTTAACTGAAACAATTTTTCCAATTAAGTTACTATCTCCAATTACATTTACCAATTTCATTGTATCAGTATACCCATACACCTTAGAATCATCTTTTTCACTTTTTCCAATAATTAATACATCAACCACTTTTCCTAAAAGTTTTTTGTTACTTTCTAAAGAATACTTATTTACAAGTTCATTTAATTTTTGTAATCTCTCTTCTTTTACTTGTAACGGAACTTTATCTACCATTTTTGCTGCAGCAGTACCTTCCCTCGGTGAAAAAATAAATGTATAAGCTCCATCAAATTTACAATAATTAACAATATCTAAAGTTTTTTGAAAATCCTCATCAGTTTCATTTGGAAATCCAACAATTATATCAGTTGTAATTGCAACATTTTTCACTTTTTCTTTAATTTGGTCAAAAAGTTTTTTATATTCTTCAACTGTATATTTACGATTCATTCTCTTTAAAATTTCATCACTACCAGATTGAATTGGCAAATGCACATAAGGCATAATATTATCATATTGTGCTATAACATCAACCATTCTGTCAGTAAAATTCCATGGATGAGATGTTACAAATCTAATTCTAGGAATACCAATTTTTGCGACATTTTCTAAAAGTGTTGCAAAATCGTATCCTAAATTTAAATCTTTACCATATGCATTAACATTTTGTCCAAGTAAAGTAATTTCCATATACCCTTGTTCTTTTAGGGACTTAACCTCTTCTAAAACTTCTTCCATTTTACGGCTTCGTTCTCTACCTCTAGTATAAGGAACTATACAATAAGTACAAAATTTATCACAACCATATATGATGTTAATCCAAGCACTTATTTTTGAATCTCTATTATATTTTACATTTTCAAACACGACATCACTATTTGAATAAACTTCAATATTTTGTTTTTTCTTATTATTAGCTTCTTCAATCAAACTTGGTAACTCGCTTAAATTATGAGTACCAATTATTATATCGATATATTGATGTCTATTATGAATTTCTTCGATTTCCTTTGGTTGTTGCATTAAACATCCAGCAATAGCAATAATTAAATTAGGATTTTCTTTTTTCAAATGTTTACATCTTCCTAGATATCCAAATACTTTATCTTTAGCATTTTCTCTAATGGCACAAGTATTTAACACAACTATGTCAGCTCTTTCCAATTCATCAACAGCTTCATAACCCAAAGCTTCCAAATAATATTTTATTTCTTCAGAATCATGAACATTCATTTGGCATCCATAAGTTCTTAAAAAATATTTTTTTCCCTTATAAATAGGTTTAATATTTAAATCTAATATTTTTTCTTTTATATCAACTTTTTTTCTATCTCCAGCTACTAATAAATCAGGCACTTTCATAACAACACTTCCTTCAAACCAATATTCTATCACATAAACAAAATTAATGAAAGCGTTTTGGTTAACTTTTGAGTGGAATAAGTTAGTAGAAAGGTTATGTAACATTATATGCAACAATAAAGGGATAGCACATATAGCGTATGTTATAAAATTTATTAACCAAAACCCGCTTTCAAGTAAGTATTTTATACCATTTTTATCATAATGCAAGCGATTCGACAAAACATGTCAAAATGTTACATTCCAAACTTACCAACTATACACATATTTACACTTAAAAAGAAGATAAATTACATCTTCTTTACATCATTTTTAGGTACTAATATTTCTAAACCGCCCATATAAGGTTGTAATACTTTTGGAATTCTAACACTACCATCCGCTTGATAATGTTGTTCTAGAATTGCAATAAGACTTCTAGGACTTGCAATGACTGTATTATTAAGAGTATTTACAAACACATTTCCTTTATCTGTTTTCATTCTTATTCCCATTCTTCTTGCTTGAGCATCACCAAGTGTAGAACATGATCCAACCTCATAATATTTTTTTTGTCTAGGGCTCCATGCTTCAATATCACAAGATTTAACCTTTAAATCTGCTAAATCACCACTACAACATTCTAAAGTTCTAACAGAAATATCCATACTTCTAAAGAATTCAACTGTATATTTCCACATTTTATTATACCAATCCATTGCTTCTTCTGGCTTACATAAAACAATCATTTCTTGTTTTTCAAATTGATGAACTCTATAAATACCTCTTTCTTCTATTCCATGAGCACCAACTTCTTTTCTAAAACAAGGTGAATAAGAAGTCATTGCAATTGGTAATTTTGCTTCATCAATAATTTCTCCTTTAAATCTACCAATCATTGAGTGTTCACTTGTACCAATCAAATATAAATCTTCTCCTTCAACTTTATACATCATTGCTTCCATTTCAGGAAAAGACATAACTCCAGTAACAACATCGCTATGAATCATAAATGGTGGAATACAATAAGTAAAACCTTTACTAATCATAAAATCTCTAGCATAAGCAAGAGTTGCCTCATGAAGTCTTGCAATATCCCCAACTAAATAATAAAATCCATTACCACTAGTTTTACCAGAACTCACCTTATCTAATCCTCCAAAAGACTCACAAATATCAGCATGATAAGGTATTTCATAATCAGGCACAAAAGGTTCCCCAAACTTTTCAATTTCCACATTTTCACTATCATCTTTACCAATTGGTACACTTTCATCAATTATATTTGGTATAACTAACATTCTATCTTTAATTTCTTTTTCTAATCTTTCTTCTTTTGCTTCTACTTCAACAATTTCTTCATTGATTTTACTTACTTCATTTTTTATTTTTTCAACTTCATCTAACTTTTTATCACGCATTAAAACCCCAATTGTTGCACTCAAACTATTTCTTTTGGCTCTAAGTTCATCAACTTTCATCTTACATTCACGATAACTTTTATCATATTCACAAACCTCATCAACTAATCCTAGTTTTTCATCTTGAAACTTTTTCTTAATGTTTTCCTTTACTAATTCTCTGTTTTCTCTTATTAACTTAATATCTATCATATAATCCTCCCAAAAATAAAAAGAATGATACCCAAGGAGTGCTTATGCACGGTACCATCCTTTATTTAACTTAATTAATATAACGGTTTAACCCGAGGCAAATGCCCAACTCAAAAGCTAGATTTCATTATTTCCACATTTCCTTTTCCACCAACCAAGGAATCTCTATGTAGTTTCCATAATTACTTATTCTTTTTCTTCGTTTTTATGAAACTAATATAACACAATTTATTCTAAATTGCTAGTCTTTTTAATAATTTTCAGCTTTTAATTCAAAATAACTTTGTGGATGATTACATACCGGACAAACAGCTGGAGCTTCTTTGCCAATAACAATATGTCCGCAATTACGGCAAATCCAAACACATTCTCCATCTTTACTAAATACTAACTTATCATCAATATTTTTCAGCAATTTACGATATCTTTCTTCATGTGCTTTTTCAATATCAGCAACAGATTCAAATAAATTAGCAATTCTATCGAAGCCTTCTTCACGAGCTACCTTAGCAAATTCTACATACATATCTGTCCATTCAAAATTTTCTCCATTGGCAGCATCTAACAAGTTTTCTTCAGTACTTGGAATACTTCCTCCGTGTAATTCTTTAAACCACATTTTTGCATGTTCTTTTTCATTATTTGCAGTTTCTTCAAATATTGCTGCGATTTGTTCATAACCATCCTTTTTAGCTTTTGATGCATAATAAGTATACTTATTTCTTGCTTGACTTTCTCCGGCAAAAGCAGCCATTAAATTTGCTTCTGTTTTACTTCCCTTTAATTCCATTTTTTACTTCCTCCTTCTGACATTCTTCACAAATGCCTTTAAAAACTATTTCATAATCAGTTACTATATTGTTTTCTATCCACTCTATATTAGGAAAGATTACATCAAATACATCAATAATCTTAGAACACTTTTTACATATAAAATGATAATGTGGAATAACTTTATCATAATGTTTAACGCCATTAACCATTAAACTTATAATTAAATTATAGTTTTCTAATCCTCCCAAATTTCTATATACAGTACCTAAACTAATATTAGAAATTTGTTTTCTAGCCTCATCATATACTTGATAAGCATCCAAATGATTATTACTATTATTAATTACATCTAAAATAACTTTCTTCTGTTTAGTATTTTTCACACACACCTCCTAAATAGTAATGATTACTATTTAAGTATACAACACAACTCCAAAAAAATCAAGCATAAAAATATAAATTTTCCATATATTTTAATGAAAGGAATGGTAATAATGGAAATTCTAAAGGTTTCATCAAAATCTAACCCTAGTAAAGTTGCTGGTGCTATAGCAAACATTTATAGAGAAAACAAAGAAGTGGAAATTCAAACTGTCGGAGCGGGCTCTTTAAATCAAGCAATCAAAGCCATCGCTATATGCCGTGGTTTTGTAGCTCCTACCGGAGATAACTTAGTTGTAATACCAGCATTTAATGACATAATAATAAATGGTGAACAAAAAACAGCTATCAAACTTATTATTACAAACAAATAACGGACAAATCATCCGTTATTTTATTTTTAAAGATATAATTAATGGATCAAATAATTCTAGTATTCCGTGTATCAAGAAAAAATATCCCAACACTAATACTTGTATATCATTTTCATAATATAAATTCATTGTTGTTAAAAGTCCTGCCAAGATAAATAGCACTAAACTAATAACTTCAATAATCCACATATTGTTCTTTCTATCATTATAATAGTCCCCTTTTTTAAGTTTAATAAGGGATAAAAGAATAATCCAAATAAGCAAACATAAAGCTAAATACCAAGGGACTTCACTGATATTTAATTTAAGGGCTACAATAAATACAATGATAGATGCAATACTTGTAAATAATCCTTCATAATCTTTACTCTTACTTGTTAATAAAAATTTAATCAAGTTTAATACTGCATAAACACCCAATACTCCTAAGAATATACCTTTTACTTTTACAAAATGAAATAAGGGAAATAACAACATGACACTTCCACATATTATTAAAAACACCGATGTAATTAAATCAACAATTTGTTTCTTTTTCATAAATCCTCCACCTACATTGTATCACAAACAACTAACAAATGCATTATAAATTTCTCTTTATCAATTGATTCAACTCAACAGCATATTCCATTGGAAGTTCACTCTTAAATTCATCAATAAAACCTAAAACAATTAACTCGGTTGCTCTTTCTTCTGGAATCCCCCTACTCATTAAATAAAATAATACATCATCACTAATTTTTGATACTGTTGCTTCATGTTCAATATTACTCGTTATATTTCCAACTATATTCGTAGGTATTGTATCAGACATAGATTTATCATCTAAAATTAAACTATCACATTTTACCATAGCATCACTATTTAAAGCATTTTTCTTTATTTCAACCTTACCACGATATGTAGCATTTCCACCATTTCCTGCAATACTTTTAGATACTATATTACTTTTAGTATTCTTTCCAATATGAATCATTCTGGCCCCACTATCTTGTTCTTGTCCACTCTTGGCAACACTAATTGTTATACATGTTCCTTTGGAATTATCCCCTTTTAAAACACAACAAGGATATTTCATTGTTACTTTAGAACCAATATTTCCATCAATCCATTCCATAATTCCAGATTCATCCACTAAAGCTCTTTTCGTAACTAAATTATACACATTAGTTGCCCAATTTTGAACCGTAGAATATCTACATTTAGAATTTTTACCAACATAAATTTCCACTATCGCTGCATGCAAACTTGACTCACTATATGATGGTGCAGTACATCCTTCCACATAATGTAAACTAGAATTATCATCTACAATAATTAATGTTCTTTCAAATTGTCCCATATTTTTACTATTTATTCTAAAATAACTTTGTAATGGTCTATCTAATACTGTATTTTTAGGAACATAAATAAATGAGCCTCCACTAAACACCGCCGCATTTAAAGCAGCAAATTTATTTTCAGTAAAAGCTACGATCTTACCAAAATATTTTTTTACTAAATATGGATATCTTTTAATAGCATCTTCAATTGAGGTAAATATGACATTTTTCTTTTCCAACTCTTCTATCATATTATGATATATTACTTCACTTTCATATTGAACACCCATACCATCAAAATGCTTTTCACTTTCTAAAACCCCAACACTATCAAGTTCATCCACAACAGGTTTTAAAATATTATTCCAGTTATTTTCAAGCTTTTTATCAGCCTCATTATTTTTATAATAAATAACATCATCAAAATTCAAATTAATTTCTGGACCAAACAGAGGCATACCTTGTTCCACAAAAGATTTATACCCCTTTAATCTATAATCTAAAACCCAATCATCTTCATTTTTTATTTCAGATATTTTTCTTACTTTTTCTTCACTTAAACCAACAATTTCCATCTTACTTATCTACTCCATCAAGTATTTTAACAGCGCTCTTGCTTGATAAAAGTGCACAATTTTTTCTAGCTGGTTGCATATATATTTCATCAAAAGCATTTAGTTCACCAAGGATTTCAGGATTATATTTTTCTTCATTAATCATATTTTGATAATTACTTATTATTTCTTTAGCTTCATCTACACTTTTACCAATCAAACTTTTAACAATTATACTTGTTGCACTTGTACATATTGCACATGCTTCACCATCAAAACAAGCATCAACAACTTTACCATCTTCCATTTTCATCATTAAATCTATATTATCAATACATGAATCACTTTTTGTATTAGCTTTAACATAAGATTCATCTTCTTTTAAACCTCTATTCGTGGGATTTTGATAATTATCAAGTATAATTTCTCTTTTAGTTTCTTTATCCATTTGATACCTCCATTATTTTCTTCATAAATTCTTTAACTATAACTTCTTCTTTATTACCATTTCCAATTAATAATGCTTCCATCATTAATCTAGTAGCATCTATCTTACTTATACCTCTACTCATTAAATAAAACATTTTATCTTTATTAAATTCTCCAATATATGCTGCATGTTTAGAATATGTATCATAATTTCTAATAAGCAAATTAGGTTTTATTATCCCAACTCCATTACTTAAATTAACTATTTGATTTTCTTCTAAACAACTTACCTTATATGCTTCTTTTGGTACAATCCCTGTTACATCAAACTCTAACACACCATCCAACACATTAACACCATGACATATTACTTCACTACTTGTATTACTAAATTTATGTTCCACCTTAACCATACACTTATTACTTCCATATCCCAATATGCCTAAGTGATATATTACTTTAGCAAACTCTCCATTTAAATTTATATTAATAGATACATCTTTGTCCACAACATAATGATATATTTCTAATGCTTCATTTTCTTTTATATCAAAATTAACATTATCATCATTAATATATATAACTTTATTCATTATAACCTACTTGTTCAGTTTCTAAAGCCAAAGACATATCACCAGTTTTAACAATTTTACCATTTTTCATAATATGAACATAATCTGGTTTAATAGCTTCAAGAATCCTTGGATAATGAGTAATAATAAGAATTGATGTATCAGGAAACTCATTTTTATAATCATTTATATTTTCACAAACTATTTTTAAAGAATCAACATCTAACCCAGAGTCAATTTCATCTAAAATAATAAGTTTTGGTTTTAACATTTTTATTTGTAATACTTCATTCTTCTTTTTTTCACCACCAGAAAAACCAGCATTTACGCCTCTATGAATCATATCTCGAGAAAACTTTAAATTATCTAAAGATTTATTTACTTCACTAATAAACTTAAAATAATCAATATGATTACCAGTTTGTTCTTCATAAGCATTTTTTAAAAATTCACTATTTGTTACGCCATCAACAACTGTTGGATCTTGCATTGCTAAAAATATTCCAACTTTAGCTCTTTCATCCACACTTAAATCATTTAATCTTACATCATTAAATATGATATCTCCAGCTTCAACATTAAAAAGAAAATGTCCCATTATAGCTTTAGAAAGTGTAGATTTTCCAGTACCATTCGGTCCCATTATTGCATGTATTTCTCCATCATTAATTTCTAAATTCAATCCATCTAAAATTTTTTTATCTTCATTTTTTAAACTAACAACTAAATTTTTTATACTTAACATTTTTACCACCTTACTTATTTATTTTTTCAACTAATGTTATTACTTCATCAATTATTTCTAAATTATTATTTTTTATATTATCAACCATACAACTTTTCATATGACTTGTTAAAATATTATTACCTAGACTTTTTAAAGAATGCATTGATGCCGATAGTTGCATTATTACCTCACTACAATATCTATCATCTTCCACCATTTGCTTTATTCCTCGAATCTGTCCTTCAATAACATTTAATCTTTTTATAATATTTTTCTTTTCTTCACAACTTCTATGTTTATTTTTCTTACACATTTTACATACTTCATGCATATTTCTTCCACCCAGAAGTATTATACACCCTAGGGGGGTATAATGTAAAGATTTTTTAACAACAAAAAAAGTTCGTAACTACGAACCTTCAGACTGTTGACAAACAACTTTGTTAATAGTCTTTTAATTTTAAGAAAAATGTTGTATAATAAATATGTAAGGTT
>CAKOLL010000009.1 GCA_934096295.1 uncultured Bacilli bacterium | reverse complement strand
GAGTTTTTAAGAGGATTTGGTATAACATGAGAGTTATATCAAATTTTTAATTTATAAAAACTGTCCGTAGCTAAGTGAGGATAAAATAAATTTGGACATATTGTTTGTCTAGCGACGAAGGTGCTAGGCAAACGGGGTAAAAAATTATGCTGATGCAAGAAGGATAGCAGTAGACTATGGTAGAAAAATGTCTGCCGTGGTTCGCGGATTGTGTGAGGCGGGGCAGCTGGCAACAAAAAAGTTATTAACAAAAGTATGTAAAAGCATGGCATTGTCCATGTTTTTTTGGTATAATTAGGTAAGAATTGAGGTATAAATAGAAATGAATGAAGATGTAATAAAGAAAGTAAGTAGTAAAATTAATTTAAAAGATTATCAAATTAAGAATGTTATTACTATGCTTAGTGAAGGAGCAACTATTCCATTTATGGCTCGTTATAGAAAAGAAGTAACTGGTAATTTAAATGAAGATGAATTAAGATTAATTGAAACTGAATATAACTATATGGTTAATTTAGAAAATAGAAAAGAAGATGTAAAAAGATTAATTGATGAAAAAGGTATGCTCACGGAAGAATTAGTTAAAGCAATAAATGAAGCAACTAAGTTAAGTGAAGTAGAAGATATATATGCTCCATTTAAAGAAAAGAGAAAAACTAAAGGTACGGAAGCAATTAAGTTAGGGTTAGAGCCTTTAGCTAAAATAATTATGAGTTTACCAAATAAAAATAGAGATGAAATTGCTAAAGATTTTATTAATGAAAAAGTTAAAAGTGTAGATGAAGCAATAACTAATGCGGGATATATAATTGCTGATTGGATTAGTGATAAACCTAAGTATCGTAAATCTATTAGAAATTATTATTGGTATAATGGAATAGTTAAAGGTAAGCTTAAAAAGGATGCTAAAGATGAGGCTAAAACATATGAAATTTATTATGATTTTGAGTGTAAGATAACTAATATTAAACCACATCAAGTTCTTGCTTTAGCTCGTGCTGATAAAGGAAAAGTTGTAACATATTCACTTAGTTTAGATAAAAGTGGTGTTATTAAATATTTAGAAGAACAAGTTATTGGTAATAAAAAGTCTCCGCTTGTGGATGATATGAAAATATTTATTGAAGATGCTTGGAAGAGACTACTTGAACCATCTTTAGAAAGAGATATTAAGGCAGAACTTTATGATAAAGCTAGTGAGTTTGGGATAGATGAGTTTGGAAATAACTTGGAAAATTTATTGCTTACTCCGCCGATTAAAGGAAGTGTAGTACTTGGATTTGACCCAGCATTTAGAACAGGATGTAAGCTTGCAGTTTTAAATGAAAATGGTGATGTATTAGAAATTGGAGTAATTTATCCACATGAACCTAAAAAAGAAGTGGATATGGCTGAAAAAATAATCTTAGCTTTAATACAAAAACATAATGTTAAGATTATTGCTATTGGTAATGGTACAGCTTCTCGAGAAAGTGAGATGTTTGTAGCTAATTTAATTAAGAAATATAATTTAGATGTTAAATATGTTATTGTTAGTGAAGCAGGTGCTAGTGTTTATTCTGCTAGTCCACTTGCTAAAAAAGAATTTCCTGATTATTCAGTTGAACAAAGAAGTGCTGTTTCAATTGGAAGAAGATTGCAAGATGCTTTATCAGAACTTGTTAAGATAGATCCTAAAAGTATTGGTGTAGGTTTATATCAACATGATTTGAAACAAAAAGAGTTAGATGAAGAATTAAGCTTTGTAGTTAGTAAAGTTGTTAATGAGGTTGGAGTTAACTTAAATAATGCTAGTGATAGTATACTTAGTCATGTGTCTGGTTTAAATAAAAAAGTAATTGGTAAGATGCAAGAATATAAGAAGAAAAATGGAGGATTTAAATCTCGAGAAGAATTAAAGAAAGTGGCTGGTATTGATGACAAAGTGTTTGAACAATCAGCAGGATTCTTAAGAATATTTGGAGATAATCCTTTAGATAAAACTAATATACATCCAGAAGATTATGAAATCGTTAATAAGATACTTAATGATAATAATATTGATGTAAATTTAGTGGGTACTAAAGAAATGGAAGATAGTTTAAATAATATTAAAGATGTTGTTAGTAAATATGATATTTCTAATGAATTATGGGATATGATTAAAAATAACTTAGTTAATGGTGTAATAGATCCAAGGGACGAAATAAAACAAATGACATTAAGAAGCGATGTTTTAACTATTGATGACTTAGAATTAGGTATGAGTTTAGAGGGTACAGTTAGAAATGTAACTGCGTTTGGAGCTTTTGTGGATATTGGGCTTCATGATGATGGACTTGTGCATATCTCTAAGATGAGTAAGTCGTTTGTAAAACATCCTAGTGAAATACTTAAAGTTGGAGATATAATAACAGTGTATGTTTGTGGTGTAGATAAAGAAAAAGGTAGAGTTAATTTATCTTTGTTTGAGGAGTAATATGAGATTAATATTTAGATTGATTAAAATAGCTATAATATTTTTAATAATAGGGGGTTTGTTCTTTCTTTTAATAAATAAGACATTTATGTATGAGGTTTATAAAAGTGAAGTAATGAATGATGGAATACCTATTAAAAGATTTATGTATGTAATAGATGCTGATGAGAATACTGATGTTTCTTTTTATACATTTTGGCCAAGTAATAGTTTAGAAGAGATGAAAAATAGTTATTTAAAAGGTTTAGAATTATGTTATGGTAAATATTATTATGATAAAGATAATAATATAACTGTTACTGAATATAAAATAACAGATGAAAAGTATTATAGAATGGTTACATTTAAGTATGTTACTGATAATTATTGTAGTAGTGATTATAAATTAAGTGATATGTGGGTTTATGAATATAATAATTTAAGTGCTTATATAAATGGAGATATAAGTGAAAAAGCAATGGTTAATTTAATAGATAAAGTTTATAATAGTAAAAATGTTGAACCTGTAATGACTGATTATAAAAATGAATATAGTTTAAAAGTTAATTGTGATGAAAATGGAGATAAGTATTCATTAATTTTTGAAGATTTTAGTGAAAATGAATTACTTGTAAAAAAAGAAATGAATGGTAATACTAAGTTTGCTGTTTATGAAATAGAAAATGTAAAAACATATTTGAGAGGGTTAAATGAAATTAAATAAAAAAGATATAAGACTATTAATATTATATACGATTGTTTTAGTTTTTAGTTTTATTTATATAAAAGATATATTTAATATATTGGGATATGTTGTTAAAATATTTATGCCTTTTATAATTGGAGTAATGATAGCTTTTGTTTTGAATGTTTTAATGCATGTAATTGAAAATAAATGGTTTAAGAATTTAAATTGGAATAATAATAGTAAAAGAGGTGTTAGTTTAACATTATCTCTTTTATTAGTTATTGGATTCTTTATAATATTAATGTTATTAATTATACCTAATTTACAAGATACTATTGCAATATTTGCTAATAATATACCAGATTATTTAAGTAATTTAAAAGATGTAATGATGAAATTAAATGTATCTGATAGTGTTATTAGTGATATTATGGAAACATTAAATAATTTAGGAGATAATGCTAAAGATTATGTACTTAATAATAGTGGAAAAGTAATTGAAGCTACATTTGGTATTGCTAGTAATGTTTTAAATGCATTTGTAAATGTTTTTATAGGTTTAGTTTTTGCAATATATTTCTTAGTGGATAAAGAAAAAATAAGTAGACAATTTAATAATATTATGAATGCTTATTTACCTAGTAAAAGTTGTATAAAAATTAAAAAAATTCTAGAGTTATCAAATAAAGTATTTGCTAATTTTGTAAGTGGACAGTGTTTAGAAGCTATAATTATTGGAGTTTTATGTTTCTTTGGAATGATTATTTTAAGACTTCCATATGCTGGTGCAATTTCTGTTTTGGTGGGATTTACAGCACTTATTCCAGTTTTTGGAGCTTTTATTGGAACAATTATTGGGGCTTTTTTGATATTTATGATAAATCCATTGCAAGCCGTTATATTTGTTATATTTATTATTGTTCTTCAACAACTTGAAGGAAATTTAATATATCCTCATGTTGTTGGTAAGTCTGTTGGGCTTCCCGGTATTTGGGTTTTAGTGGCTGTAACTGTTGGGGCTAGTATTAATGGAGTTTTAGGAATGTTATTAAGTGTTCCATTAGCATCAATACTTTATAGTATTCTAAAAACAGATGTAAATTTAAAATTAAATAAGAAAAACACAAGGAAATGAAACCTTGTGTTTTTCTGTGAAGAAACATCTGTGGTTATTCTTTTGGTAAAAAATATGAAAAAGAGATGTTTCTCACAAATTAATTATATTTTATAATAAGCATTATGTCAAATTATTATACTAGTTTTATTTAAATATTTGTTATATAATATATTTGTATTTTTCAAAGAAGAAAAATAATAAATAAAAGCTGGACAAGGCTTTTGTTATAATTAGGTTATTCTAAATGGAATAAGTTATAGTATAAATAAGAAAAGAGGTAAATATATGTATAGAGAAGATTTCCCTATGTTAAAACAAGATATTATATACTTTGATAATGGTGCTACAAGTTTAAAGCCCCAATGTGTTATAAATAAAATGACTGAGTATTATGAAAAATATAGTGCTAATGCTCATCGAGGAGATTATGATATTTCTTTTAAAGTTGATATTGAATATGAAAATGCTCGTGAAGAGATTAAAAACTTTATTAATGCTAAATCTAAAGAAGAGGTTGTATTTACAAGTGGAACAACTGATTCTTTGAATATGATTGCTAGTGGTTTTTTTTCTAATTTTTTAGACCCTGGAGATGAAATTTTAATTACTACGAGTGAACATGCATCAAATGTCCTTCCTTGGTTTAGATTAAGTAAAGATTTAGGTTGTGTTGTTAATTTTATTCCTTTAGATGAGTCATTTCATGTAACTATAGATAATGTTAGAAAGAGTATTACACCAAATACTAAGGTTATTGCACTTGCTGGTATTACTAATGTTGTTGGTGATATTAGACCAATTAAAGAAATTACTAAACTTGCTCATGAACATGATATTTTTGTAGTTGTAGATGGAGCTCAGATGGTTCCTCATTTAAAAACTGATGTTCAAGATTTAGATATTGACTTTTTAGCTTTTTCTGGGCATAAAATGCTTGGACCAACTGGAGTTGGAGTTTTATATGGTAAAAAGGAATTGCTTGAAGAATTAGAACCTATCAATTTAGGGGGAGGAATGAATGAATCTTTTGATACCGTTGATACAGTTTATTTAAAAGATCTTCCAACTAGACTTGAAGCTGGTACTCCGAATATTGCAGGTGTTATTGGTTTAGGTGAAGCTGTTAGATATATTAATAAAATTGGTATGGATAAAATTCATGAAAGAGAATTACATTTAAGAGATTATTTGATTGAAAAATTAATGCCTTTAAGTCATGTTGATATAATTAATTTAGAAGCTGATAGTGGAATTTTAGCATTTAATGTTGAAGGTATTTTTAGTCAAGATGTTGCTTATTACTTAAATAAATATAATGTTTGTGTAAGAGCAGGTAATCATTGTGCTAAGATACTTAAAAATGCAACAGGTGTTACAAATACTTTAAGAGTTAGTTTATTTTTCTATAATACGGAAAAAGAAATTGATGAGTTTGTAGAGCTATTAAAAAATAAAGAAAAAATAGAAGAGGAAATGATTTAATCTTCTATTTTTTTTCAATTGTAACAGAAATGTTAAATTTTTCGCATATATCTAGAAAGTCATTTAGGTATATGCGATTTCTATTGTGTTCAATATTGTTAATTCCGTTCCTACTTCTTCCAAGTTCTTTAGCAAATTTTTCTTGACTTAAGTTAGTCCATTCTCTGATAATTTTCATTATTTCGTTTGCTTCGTATTTGCACTGATTTTCATACTTTTCACCTCGAATTTTAGATTATCATAAGTTATTTGCTTAAAGTTAAAATCGATAATTGACAGTTATCAATTTGTGTAATAAAATGATAATAGAGAGTGGTCAGTATGAAGAAGAGACTTAAATATATTTTGTTATTTATTTTATTATTAGCTATAGGTTTATTTGTAGTTAGTTTATATTATAATAATAGCAAACAAGAAGTTTTTGAAAAAAAAGAAAAAAAAGAAATGCAAAAAGAATCAAATAAAATACCTGGCATGGTAAGTTTGATGTTAGAAACTGAATATAATTCTAATCAATATGAAGTATCTAATAGTAAAGAATATCCTACAGGTAGATATGATTTCAATGCTGAAAAATCAGGTTGTGAAAATGGAGGCATTTTGAGTTGGAATGAGAATACTTATAAACTTATTTTAAAAACTAAAATTAGTGATAAATGTTATGCTTATTTTGATGTTTCACCTCCGGATATAACTATTAATGTTTCAAATATTCCGACAAGCGTAACGGAGGGTAAAACTGCTAACATTAATTGTTCTAATGGCACATCAACTTTTAATCAACAATATAATAGAATTGAAGTTTCATCGATCAATAAGTATGTAACTTGTAATTTAGATTTTGTTACTAATTCATCAAAAACTAATTTAGCATCGTATATTATAGGTTTAACTGGTACAACTCAAGGCGACGGACAAGTAGTTAATGAAAAAGGATATAGATATGAAGGGGCAAATCCAAACAACTATATATGGTTTAATAATGAGTATTGGAGAATAATAGGTGTATTTGATTCAAGTTCTCATGGTCAAAGTGGAAAAAATTTAGTCAAAATGATTAGAGAAATACCTATTGGTGGTATAGCATGGGATAAAAATAGTGTAAATGATTGGTCAAATTCTAGTTTAAAAGCATTGTTAAACGGAGCATATTATAATGCTCAAGATGGAACCAATTCAGGTAATTGTTATGGATATAGTACTATTATAGATTCTGTTTGTGATTATACTAAAATAGGGATCCAATCGGAATATAGGAATATGATAGCAAATGTAACTTGGTATTTAGGTGGAAGTAGTAGTTCAACCTCAACAGTGGAAAATTATTATAATAATGAAAGAAGTTCAACTGTATATAGTGGAAGAGCTATAAAAACAAATGCGTATATTGGACTAATGTATATGAGTGATTATGGATATGGTTATTTGGTTACTTCTGATTGTACCAGATCTAACATAAGAACTTGCTTTAAAAATAATTGGTTATATGGCTTTGGAAAAGAATGGACTTTGATGCATGTTTCTACAAGTGCAGAATATGTAAATGCAATTGGAAGAGTTGATTCTTCTGCAGCTGGGTTTGTATCAAGGCCTGTTGTCTATTTAAATTCGAATATAAATAAATTTGGTGGAGATGGATCATTTGATTCACCATATATAATATCTTATTAATGAAGGTGTGATAAATAATGAGAAAAAAATTTATATTAGTTATTTTATGTTTTGTTGCTATAATTTTTGTTGTCTATTTATATAATTTTAATGTTGATAACTATAAAGAAAAAGATCATTTTAAACAAAATGGCGTAATTTATGCTATAACTAAAAATGGCAAAAAAATATCTTCTTTTCCTTCGATATCAAGTTATTATGTTAAAGTAAATTGTGATGGTGCAGATGGAAAATGGCTTTATGATGATTGGAAATTGTCTATTGATAATATTGTAAGTAGTAAAATTACATGTAATATAGATTTTCTAAATCAAGGGAGTGAATATTATAATGTAGTACTAAATAACCGCTTAACTTCATTTATAAAAGGGTTGGTAGGTACTAATCAAGGTGATGGAAAAATAGTAAGTGAAAATGGATATAGATATGAAGGGAAAAATCCGAATAATTATGTTTTATTTAATAATGAATTGTACAGAATAATTGGCGTGTTTGATCAAAGTACTCATGGTGGAGAAGATGAAGACCTTGTGAAAATTATAAAAGACGATCCAATAGCTGCACCAACATTTGGAGCGTATAAAAATGGAAGGTGTGTCAGTCATGGTTTTGAACTCGGATTAGCAAGTGAAGTTATTTATCATTATTATGGTTCTTTAAATACTTCTTTAGACACTTTGTGTGATGGTAATAAAATATGTAATTTTAAAGGGCTCGGTTTAAACGATAATTATCAAAGCGTCATTGTAAAAGCAAATTGGTATTTAGGTGATGATGCTGGTAATAAAAGTGGATTGACGGTGGATGAATTTTATAATTATGAGCGTGGAGCAACGTATAAACGCAATGGTTATGGTGGATTAATGTATCCAAGCGATTATGCATATAGTGTATTAGCTGAGAATTGTCCGCGAACAACTACTATTGATGCATATAATACTTCGAATTGTTCAGGTAAAAGTTGGTTATATGGAAAAGGTTGGGAATGGACAATTTTTGGAGAATCATATATATACTATATAACTGGCGGAGGAAGAATCTATGCGACGAATATTTCTAATGTGTGCATTGATGAACTTAATGTAAGGCCTGTCTTTTATCTTAATCAAGGTGTTTATTTCGTTGATGGAGATGGATCTAGAGATAATCCATTCGTAGTTCCACCATACTTCATAGTATGGTAGAATTATAATATTTGCCAATTAGTGAATATTGATTAACTAATCAAATTAAGCGTTGATGAAATCTAACAAAAATAAAATTCATGAGTTTGTTCTCATGAATTTTTGTGCTTTTCTATAGCTTTGTGATAAACTTTTAATATGTCTGATGCAAATACTTCTTTTGAATATTTATATGTACTATTTCTAGCATTGGTTGACATCGTTTTATAAAGGTTTTGATTTGTCATTAGTTTAAGTATATATTCTTTAAATTCATTATCGTTATCAAATAAATATCCATTGTAGTTTGGTTCAATCATAGATTTAAAGGAATCATCATTAATACATATTGTTGGTTTTGTTGCTGCTAGTCCTTCGATTATAGTTAGTCCTTGAGTTTCCGTTTTAGAAAATGATGTAATTACATCAAACGTATTGAAATATGTTGGAACTAGATTATAATCAACTTTATCAGTAAAAATTACTACTTTTTCTAGATTAAGTTTTTTTGTTAATTCTTTTAAATTGTCTAAATCCGGACCACCACCAACGAGCATAACTTTTATATTATCATTATATTTTATTATATCCTTTATATTATAAAGTAATTTATCAAAACTCTTTTCTGGGGCTATTCTACCTACGGACCCTATTATAAAATTGGTTTCTTTGATATCATATTTTTTCTTGATTTTAATAATTTCTTTTTTCATTGTGGGAGTTAATTTGAATTTATCAATGTCTATTCCAGTTGGTATAACATTAATTGCCTTTTTTATATCATATTTGTTTATAAATAAATCTTTTATTTTATCTGTAGGAACAATTAATTCGTCGCATTTTTTTTCACAATAATATTTTGTTACTTTGATAGCTAGTTTTTTAGCAAAGTTATTAAAATGTCCATGAGTAACATAATGAACATAATCTTCATATAAAGTATGATATGTATGCACTACAGGTATATTAAGTTTTTTTGCTACTATTCGGGAAAAATAACCAACTCCGAATTCGGTTTGGGAATGAATAATATCTAAATTCCAAGTTTTTATTATTCTCATAGCCTTTTTAGAATATATACCGGTTAGCTTAGTTTCATAAATACCTGTTTTAATACCTGGTAAGTAAATTATTTTGTTTTTTTCATCATAAATAAATTTGTTATTGTCTAAGTTTGCTGTTACTATATATACTTCATGATGCATTTTTTCTAATGCTGTTTTTAACATTTTAATACTAGTTGTTACCCCAGAGATGTGTGGCTCATATGCATCTGTAAAAATTCCTATTTTCATTTTTAACCTCGTTTTTCTATATAATAAGTATAATATATTTTGTATGTTTTGTATACAAATTTTTAAAAGTGTAAGTTTTTTGTTGTTAAATTATTTCTTTTAAAATGGGACAAAATAGCATGAATATCCCGATTTATGTCGAGTTTTGGCGGACGATTTTTCTTGCTTTTTTTGGTATTTGCGCCTTAAGATATAAACTTATCAAAGGAGGATTTTTATGCCAAATAAATTAATAGAAAAAAATAAAACAAAAGAAGTCTTTTATGGATTTAATTATGATAAGATGTTTAAAGCAATATTCGTGGGATTTAATGAAGATAGAACACACTTACTTTGTGAACTTTTGAGTGAATGTTTAGATATCAAAATTGATAGAATAATTAAATTTATTCCCGTTGAATTAAATGTAAGACAAAAAAATGAACGGAGTAAAAGACTTGATTTGCTCGTAGAAGCTGAAGGAAGAAAAATAAATCTAGATCTTAATTCATCATATAGTGGGATTACAAAGGTAAGAAATATGAATTTTTATTTTTCATTCTGTAGTCAAAAGACATTAGTGAGTGAAGCATATGATACTGTTTCAGAGTTTATTCATATCTCATTAAACTATAAAGTAAGCCTGAGTGATCCATTAATAACATGTTATACATTTTATGATAAGAACTATAAAAAAGAATTAGATAATCGATTCAAATATTATGAAATCAATGTTGAAAAGTTTGCTAAACTTTGGTATGATAAAGACATGAAAAGTGCTAGAGAAAAACCACTTTTAACAATGCTGGGAATAAAGAATAAGGAAGATTTTGAAAAGTATTGTAGTGAAGTAAATAACTCTAGTGTTAAGGAGAGTGTTGATAAGTTGAAAAGATTAAATAAAGAAGATGTATTCATATATGATATTACTCCGGAGGAAGAAGAAAAGTACATTAAAAATACCGTAAGAAATATTGCCAGAAGAGAAGGATTAGAGGAAGGACTTGAAAAGGGATTAGCTGAAGGTCTTAGGTCTGGTAAAATAGAAGCTCAACGTGAAATGACAAAAAATTTATTAAAAGCAAATTATCCCATAGATGGAATAGTGGATGTAACGGGGCTTACAAAGGAAGAGATAGAAAAGTTAAAATAAATATGAATAAAGTATTGAAAAAAATAATAATTATAATAAGTTTTTTAGGGGTAATGGGAATCATTATAATTTTAGGAATAAATGTGTATGTAAAATGTAGTGTAAAAGAGGATATAGTTGATGAAAGTAATTTAGATAAAGGATATGATGCTATTTTGGTTTTAGGGGCTGGCTTAAGAAATGGAAAGCCTAGTCCTGTTTTAAAGGATAGACTTGATACAGCTTATAAACTTTATGAAGATGGTTATTCAAAAAAAATAATTGTAAGTGGAGATCATGGGAAAAAGTATTATGATGAGGTAAATGTTATGAAAAATTATCTACTTGATAAAGGAGTAGAAAGTAATAATATTTTTATGGATCATGCTGGTTTTTCGACATATGATAGCGTTTATAGAGCTAAAAAAATATTTTTAGCAAACAAAATAATTATTGTAACACAACAATTTCATTTATATAGAAGTTTGTACATAGCTAAAAAGTTAGAATTAGATGCTGTTGGAGTTTCTGCTACTTTGAGAAATTATAGTGGTAGTGTAAAATTTGAACTTAGAGAAATTCTTGCTAGAGATAAAGATTTTGTAAAGACAATTTTTATGCCAGATCCTACATATTTAGGTGATACTATTCCAGTTTTTGGCGACGGTAATGTTACGAATGATTAAAAATAATTGTATATAATAATGTTATTTGGTATAATTTAAATGGTGATAAAAATGAAATATTTGATTAATGCATTTTGGGGATTTTGTATGGCGTTAGCTGATAGTGTACCCGGAGTTAGTGGTGGAACAATTGCTTTTATTCTTGGCTTTTATGATAAATTTATAAATGCTTTAAATGATGTTTTTTATGGAGATTTTAAAAAGAAGAAAAGTGCTTTATGGTTCTTATTTAAATTGGGAACTGGTTGGATTATTGGTATGAGTTTGGCAACTTTAGTTTTAACTAGTTTATTTGAATCAAAAATATATAGTGTTAGTTCGTTATTTTTAGGATTTATTGTATTTTCGATACCTTTAATAATGAAAGAAGAAAAAGATAATATTAAAGGTAAATATAAAAATATTGTTTTTGCTTTAATTGGAATTTTGATTGTATCATTAATTACGTATTTTAATCCATTAAGTGGGGGAGATAGTGTTAATATTGCTAATTTAAATTTTGGTTTAGCTATGTATATATTATTAGCAGGGATGGTAGCGATATGTGCAATGGTATTACCGGGAATTTCAGGGTCAACTCTTCTTTTGATATTCGGTTTATATATGCCAATAATTAATGGGATAAAAGAATTTTTACATATGAATTTTACATATTTTCCAGCATTGTTTGTCTTTGGTATTGGGGTTTTACTTGGTATTGCTTTAATAATAAAATTAATTAAAATAGCTCTAGATAAATATAGGAGTGCCACAGTTTATTTAATAATTGGGTTAATGATTGGATCTTTATATGCAATTGTAATGGGACCAACAACATTAGAGGTACCTAAGGATGCATTGAGTTTTGATACATTTAGCATTGTTTATTTCTTAATTGGGGGATTAGTTATAATTGGTTTAGATAGAATTAAAATTATTTTAGAAAAGAAACATATTGAAGGGTAGTTATGAAGAAGTTTAGTATTTTTGTTGTTGTTTTATGTTTAATTTTATTTAGTGTAATTTGTTATGGTGTGTTAAGCTATGATAGTTTAGCAATTGATACAAAAGTTTATAGTTTTATAGCAAGTAATATAATGAATGATGGATTAACTCCAATACTTAAAGTAATTACTGAATTCGGTGGAGTTGCTTTTACAGTACTTGCTGGAGTGTTAATCTTTATGTTTTGTAAAAAAATTAGATGGTTTGTAACATTTGATTTAGTTGGAGTAACTGTATTAAATCAAGCAATTAAACATATTGTTAGAAGACCAAGGCCAAACATCTTAAGATTAGTTGAAGAAAGTGGATATAGTTTTCCATCTGGACATTCTATGGTAAGTATGGCGTTTTATGGAATAATAATTTATTTAGTTTATAAAAATGTTTCTAATAAATATTTAAAATGGTTATTAATTACATTATTATCATTATTAATATTATCTATTGGTTTTAGTAGAATTTATGTTGGAGTTCATTATTTTACTGATGTAGCAGGTGGTTTCTTACTTGGACTTGCATATTTAATAATTTATATAAATATTTATAATAAAAAGGTAGGTAAAAATGAAAAGTGATAGTTTAATAAGTAGTTTTAAATATGCAATTGAAGGCATAAAAAAGGCTTGTAAGGCTGAAAGGAATTTAAAAGTTCATACCTTAGCTATGATACTCGTTGTAATTCTAGGATTTATTCTTAAACTTGCGGTTTGGGAATGGGTAGTGTGTATAGTCTTATTTGCTTTAGTTATTGGGGCAGAATTATTTAATACATCTATTGAAGAGGTAGTAAATTTATTATCTCCGGAGATTAGGGTTCATGCCAAATATGCTAAAGATATTGCTGCGGGCGCTGTTTTAGTTAATGCGTTTTTTGCCGCCGTAGTTGGTTGTATTATATTTATACCTAAATTAATAGCTCTATTTTAAAATTAAGGAGATAAAATGAAAGAAATAGAAGTTTTAGTAGAAGTGTATGATGATGTTTTAAGCATAAAAGATAAGTTTAAAAATTTTAAATATAATGGATTACAAAAGACAATAGATGAATATTATTATGATTCTAAAAGTGATTTATTAAAGCCTGACAAATATAATCAACTTAGTCATTGTTTGAGATTGAGAAGTAAAAATGATGAATATTTTATAACATATAAAGATGATGTCTTTGAAGATGGCAAATGGTTATATTCAAATGAATATGAAACTAAAATAGAATCAATTGAAATGATAAAAGAAATATTTAATAAGTTGGGGTTAGTGAAATTTATTGAAATAGATAATAATAAGGAATCATATATTTATAACAATTATGAAATAGTAATAGAAAATGTTAAAGATTTAGGAATATTTATGGAAGTAGAGTATTGCACCAACGATGATGTTGATGTTAAATTGATTAAAAAAGAAATTCAAAGTTTTATTGATAGTTTAAAATTAAATGTATCAAAAGAATTGAATATGGGAAAACCAGAAATGTATATGAAAAAACATAATATTCGTATTGATTAATTCTAATTAAGTGAAAGCAGAAAATGTTTTCATTTTTTTTAAAAAAACTGAATAAAAAATTTCTTCTTTATTCAGTTAAAACTTATTTTATACCTTTTAATTCAAAGTAAATATCTCTGAGTTCCATTGCTTTTTCAAAGTCCATAGCTGCAGCTGCTTCACGCATTTCTTTTTCAAGAGTTTCAAGCATTTCAACTCTTTCTTTCTTACTAATTTTCTTCTTTTTCTCTGTTACTTCATTTGTGACAACTTCTTTTATGTCTTTAATAATAGTTTTCGGAGTAATTCCATGAACTTTATTATATTCTTCTTGAATTTCTCGTCTTCTTTTAGTTTCTTTAATAGCTTCATTCATGGCATCGCTATATGTATCAGCATACATAATAACTTTACCAAATTCATTTCTAGCAGCACGTCCGATAGTTTGAATTAAACTTCTGTTACTTCTTAAGAAACCTTGTTTGTCAGCATCTAATATACATATTAAACTAACTTCAGGAATGTCTAATCCTTCACGAAGAAGGTTAATACCTACGATACAGTCATAGATGCCACTTCGAAGATCATGAATTATTTTTAATCTTTCTAAGGTTTTAATTTCACTATGTAAATAAGCAACTTTGATGTTCATTTCTTTTAAATAATTAGTTAGTTCTTCACTCATTCTTATAGTTAAGGTGGTAATTAGAACTCGTTCGTTTCTTTTTATTCTTTCATTTATTTCACTGATGATGTCATCAATTTGGCCTTCAGTTTTACGAACTTCAATGATTGGATCAAGTAAACCGGTTGGTCTAATGATTTGTTCAACATATTTATTATTTGTTTTTTCAAGTTCATAGTCTCCGGGTGTTGCTGATACATAAATTGCTTGGTTGATTTTTGCTTCAAATTCTTCAAATCTAAGTGGTCTGTTATCTAAGGCGCTTGGAAGTCTAAAGCCATAATCTACGAGTGTTTGTTTACGCATTCTGTCTCCGTTATACATACCTCGAACTTGGGGTAGTGTTACATGGGATTCATCAACTACGAGTAAAAAATCTTTCGGAAAGAAATCAATTAAACATGAAGGCGTTTCTCCGGCATCTCTTAGAGCTAGGTGCCTTGAGTAGTTTTCAACGCCATTACAAAATCCTGTTTCACGAAGCATTTCAAGGTCATAATTAGTTCTTTCACGAAGTCTTTGTTCTTCGATTAGTTTGTTTTCATCTTTTAATTCTTGTAAACGTTCTTTTAGTTCTTTTTCAATTCTGTTACAGGCTTCTTCTAATTTTTCTTTACTTGTTACAAAATGTGATGCCGGTGATATTGTTACAGATTTTTTGTTTTGAGTCACAACACCCGTTAATGGATCAAATACACATATTTCTGAAACTATATCGTCTTCTAGAATAATTCTTATACCACTTACTTTTTCGTTTACTGGTATAATGTCAATATTATTTCCACGAACGCGGAATGTTCCACGATGAAAATCTAAATCATTTCTTTCATATGTCATATCTATTAATCTATTTAATATTTTATTTCTACTTATTTTGTCTCCGATGGTTAAGATTAACATGTTTTTTTCATATTCTTCTTTTTCGCCGATACCATAAATACAAGAAACTGATGCTACAACAATGACATCTTTATAATTGATTAAAGCACTAGTGGCAGCATGACGTAGTTCATCAATCTCATCATTGATGCTAGAATCTTTTTCAATATAGGTGTCACTACTTGGAACATAAGCTTCCGGTTGATAATAATCATAGTATGATACAAAGTATTCAACGTGATTGTTTGGAAAAAATTCTTTTAATTCAGCATAAAGTTGCCCAGCTAAAGTTTTGTTGTGAGCTAAAACTAGGGTAGGTTTGTTAGTTTCTTTAATAACATTTGCAATAGTGAAGGTTTTACCTGTTCCTGTTGCCCCCAATAAAACTTGTTCTTTTTTTCCTTCGTTTATACCATCCACTAATTCTTTTATAGCTTGTGGTTGATCTCCGCTTGGTTTATATTTACTTATTAATTCAAACATGTTTTTCCTCCTTATTATAGTGTTCATTATATAATGTTTTCCAACAACATGTATATTATACTAACTAAACGATTGTTCGTCAATGTTTTTTCTTGTAAATTGTTTTGATTTGTGGTAAAATCTTTCTATAAATGAGGGTGATTATATGACAACATTTATTTTTGGACATAAGAGTCCTGATACTGATACAGTTTGTTCAAGTATTGCATTATCTTATTTAAAGAATGAACTTGGGGATAAAACTGTGCCAAAAGTGCTTGGAAATATTAATAATGAAACAAGATTTGTTTTAAACTATTTTAATGTGCCTGTTCCAAGTTATTTAAATGATGTAAGGGTTAGAATTAAAAATGTTAAGTATGATAAAAAGGCGTATATTGATGAAAATAGAAGTATAGATGAAGCTTTTAAATTGATGGAAAAACATAATGTTACTGCAATACCTTTGGTAGATGATAAAAAAGTTTTGACTGGTTATGTAACTTTAAAGGAACTAGCTAGATACTTAATAAATGGTAATAGAGAACAAGTTTATACAACTTTAGATAATATTATTGAGACATTAAATGCTAAAGTAATTGTTAAATGTGATGATATAATAAAAGGAACTACTTTAATTGCGGGCTTAAGTTTTAAAGCATTAGAACAAGCTTTTGAGTTAAATAGTGATGACATATTAATTGTTGGAGATAGATATAAAGTACTTGATTATGCTATGAAGAGTAAAGTTAAATTGGTTATTCTTCCTTTAAATATAAATTTGGAAAAGAAAATAATTAAAAAAGCTCAAGAAAACGGAGTTAATATTATTGCATCTGAACTTGATAGTTTTCAAATTGCAACAAGAATTACGTTAAGTAACTTTATAAAAAATATTAATGTAAATAAGAATCCTGTTACTGTTTATAATGATGACTCTTTTAGTGATTTTAAAACAATGACTCATAAGGTTAATCATACTAATTATCCAGTTATTAATAATAAAAGGGAATGTTTGGGATTAATTAGACTTACAGGACCAAATGATTATGATAAACAAAAAGTTATATTGGTGGATCATAACAATTTGGCTCAATCAGTTGATGGAATTGAAGAAGCTAATATTTTGGAAATTATCGATCATCATAATTTAGGAGCAATAGGTACAAATGTGCCAATTAATTTTAGAAGTAGACCAGTTGGTTGTACATCTACAATGATTTATGATATGTATATTGAAAATAAAATTAATATTCCAAAGGAAATTGGTGGACTTATGTTATCAGCTATTCTTTCTGATACACTTCTTTTAACTAGTCCAACCACTACGGATGATGATAGATTTGCAGCTGTTAAACTTGCTAGTATTGCCAAAGTTGATATGGATAAATATGGTCTTGAAATGATAAAAGCTGCTTCTTCTATAGAAGGAATGAGTGTTAGAGATCTAATAAAGAGCGATTTCAAAAATTATGTGGTAGGTTCTAAAAATTTAGGAATTGGTCAAGTAATGACATTAGATTTTGATAGAATAAAAGAAAATATGGATGAATATGTGGATGTTTTAAATGAAATGGCTAATACTAATTATAGTGTTGTAGTTATTTTCATAACTGATATAATAAAGAATGGTTCATATGTAATTTATAATACTAATGCAAGTGAAGTGATTGAAGAAGCTTTTGGGCTTAAAGATACTCATGAAGGTGTATTTTTACCTAAGATGGTTTCAAGAAAAAAACAAATCTTACCAAGTATTTTAAGTGTTATGGAAGATAAGAAATAAAATATTTTGTATACCGTGGAGTGCAAAATAGTATAAAAAGCCAATTTTGTATTTTACAAAGTACAAATTTGGCTTTTTGTTTTGTTAAATTTAAGTGATAAATTTTGTGAAAAAGATGTTGGAGCGTATAAAAATATAAATGATAACTATCCTAAGGATAAGATAATTATAGATACTATACGATGGAATGATTCATAGATAAATAATAGGGAGGATTAAAAAATGAAAGCACTTATAACCGGAGCTTCAAGTGGAATTGGAAAAAATATGGCATATGTTTTAGCAAGTAAAGGTATTGATTTAGTACTTGTTGCTAGAAATAAAGAAGAGATGTTAAAAATTAAAGAGAATGTTAAAGTAAATGTTTTAGTGATAGAACTTGATTTACTTAAAGAAAAGAATGTTTTTAAGTTATATGATATATGCAAAGATGAAAATATTGATATATTAATTAATAATGCAGGTTTTGGTTTATTTGGAATATTTACTGAAACAGATTTAACACGTGAACTTGAAATGATTGATCTAAATATTAAAGCATACCATATTTTAACTAAATTATTCTTAAAAGATTTTGTGGAAAAAGATAGTGGTTATATTTTAAATGTTGCATCAAGTGCTGGTTTTATGGCAGGGCCTAGACTTAGTACTTATTATGCTACCAAAAACTATGTGCTTAAACTTACGATGGCTATTAATGAAGAATTAAGACAAAGTGGAAGCAATGTGGTAGTTTCTGCTTTATGTCCTGGTCCAGTTAATACTAATTTTAATAAAGTAGCGCATGGTGAGTTTAATATTAAAGAAGCTAGTCCAAAATATGTAGCAGAATATGCTATAGATAAAATGTTTAACAAAAAAATGATTATTATTCCAACTTTAAGAATTAAGTTAGGTATATTTTTATTAAGATTGATTCCTTATAAATTACAACTTATTTATTGTTATCATATTCAAGGAAAGAAATTGGGCGTAAAGAAAAAATAGTTTTTCAAAACGAAACTATTTTTTCTTTTTTTCTTTTGCAACTAAAATATCTATTGGGACATCTAAGGCTTTTGATATTCTGTATAATGTTTCAACTGAAAAGTTATATGCAACTTTTTCACTTTGAATTTGTCTTATAAAATCATGAGATAAATCTACCATTTCTGCAAGTTCAGCAGATGTTATACCTTTTTCTAATCTATATTTTCTAATATTCTTTCTTATAGTATTATAAATGTCTGTATCAAAATCTATTTCTTTATTTTTCATAGTTTTCACCTATATATATTGTAATATTTTACCAAATATCTATATGTGAGGTATTAACTAACAAATTTATTTTGAGTATAATTTGAATGTAAAGAATATAAAGAAAAGGAGTACAATATGGAAAATAAAAAAACAAAAATAATATCAATTATATCAATTATTGCATTAGTAATTATAATGATCGGAGCAACATATGCGTATTTTGCAGCACAAACCGGAGAAGGTTCTCAAACGGATATTAGGATTAATGCAAATACTGTGGATACCTTAACATTTGAAACAGGTGATTCAATAACATTAACACTTAATCAAGAAAACTTTGCAGAAGGTAATGGTAATCAAACAGGTTCAACATTTGCCAAAGCATTATTGACAGCGAATAGTAAAACAAATACAGCAACACAAAATTACTATTTGTATCTAAGTATATATACAAATACATTTGGTTATTCAATAAATACAGACACACCAGAATTGATACTAAGCATAACAGATGCAGATGGAAATGCCATAACAAATTTATCAAATTTAACATATAAAACAGTAACAGATGCAAGTGGAGCATCAATATCAGGATATGATATAACTGGAGTAACAGGATTAGTAACAATATTAGATAATAGGGAAATAACAGCAAACCCAAGAAAAGAAGAACAATGGAATATTACAATAACAATGATAAACTATAATGCAGACCAATCAAAAAATGCTGGAAAGAATTTTGGAGCAAAAGTTGTAGTTAAAAAAGGAGGATACAATCCAACAATAGCAGATTATTGTAGTGATGGAGAAAACTTAAAAGACTGTATAATAAAATATGGAAATCTGGGCTATGACACATCAAAAATAACAATACATAATGCAAGTTTAGAAAATGGGGCGGGAGATAACTCATATAGATATTCAGGAAGAGATGGTTCTTGTTCTTATAATGGAAATGAGGTATATGGATTAAATGATAGTGCATCAGCAGAAACATCAAATAAAAAGGATTGCAATAAAGTTTATTTATTTAGTAGTAGTGGTTCAAATGAAATGTATTTAGATAATTCTATAACAAGATTATTAACAGAAGAAAAGAGTATTGTTTGGGAAAATAATGCATGTAAAACAACTGATGGAGAAAGTATTACATATGCATATACAAATGATGATATTGGGGGTGTAAGTCAAGAAACTTGTAAAGATAAATCATATTTATTTTCCAATGGGGATGTTACAATGCGAATCGCCAATGTAAATGTTAAATATCTTGGTACTGGTACATGGAAAAATGAGTTAAATAACTTTGTGTGTTTTGGAACAAATGAAAGTCCATGTCCAATCGATAATTTATATCGAATTATTGGAGTAATAGATGGAAAAGTAAAATTAATAAAATATGATTATGCAACAAGTGATTTACTGGGAATAGATGGGGATTATAAAACCTCCGGAACTCCATCAGAAAAGTATTATAATGGCAATTTATCATCGATAGGTATTTATTATTGGAATTACAATGCAACAAAAACTGGAACGAACACATGGCGTACAAGCTTATTAAATAAAACAAACTTAAATATAAATTTCATAAATAATATTGGTAGTGATTGGGCAAATAAGATAGCCATAACAACATGGAAAGTTGGAGGAAATACATATACAAACATAACATCTGCAAAACCAGCAACAGCATATCAAAATGAAATAATAAATCCAGATGCCACAAATAGTACAGATAAAGCTATAGAATATAATGCCAAAATAGGTTTGATATATGTAAATGATTATGGATTTGCAGCCAGTCCAAGTGATTGGACTAATTCTTTAAGTAATTATAATTATGTAGCAAGCAATAATTGGATGTATATGGGAGAAAGTGAATGGACAATTACTCGCAGGTCTGACGATTCGATTCGCGCATTCTATGTGTTTGCTAGAGGTGATATAGACTATAATTATGGTGAAGCCTTCGGTTACTATGGAGTGCGTCCTGTTTTTTCTCTTGAGTCATCAGTAACTTATAAATCAGGAATAGGTACCCAATCAGACCCAATACGAATAAACTAATATATATTATAAACAAATAAAATAAAAATTGATAATGAATTTTGTCAGTTTTTATTTTTCTTTTTGACTTGATTTATTAAAAAATAATTCGTATACTTGATGTGGGGTGAATTATAAATGAATAAAAAAAGAATAATTATTATAATTAGTGTTATATTTGGAATATTGTTATTAAGTATTGGTGGATATTTTTTATATAGATATATTAGAGTTAAAACTGCTAAAATTGAAATTAAGTTGGTTGAAAATTTAGATGCAGATTTTGCTGATACATTAAGGGTTTCATCATTTATAGAAAGTATTAATGGAAAAATTATTGATGATTATTATATTGATACAGATAGTTTAGGAAAGAAAAAAGTTAATTTTCAATATGTAAATGATGATGGAATAAAGTTAAAATATAGTTATGAAATTAATGTGGTTGATAAAGAAGCTCCGTTGATATGGCTTGGTAAAAGTTATAATGTAACTAAGGGTAGTGAAGATAATTTGTTAGAAAAAATAATGTGCGGAGATAATTATGATAAAAATCCAGTTTGTGTTATTGAAGGAGATTATGATTTAAATAGTGTTGGCTCTTATAAATTAGTTTTTAAAGCCACTGATAGTAATGGAAATATATCTGAAAAGAAATTTACGTTAAATGTAAATGAACCTAGTGATAATAAAGGAAGAAATGGAGTTAAAACTGTTACTGAGTTTAGTGATGTAATAAAAAATTATAAAAATGATAATACCCAAATTGGTATAGATGTTTCTAAATGGCAAGGAGATATTGATTTTAGTAAATTAAAGAATGCCGGAGTTGAATTTGTTATTATTAGAGTTGGTTCATCAAATGGAATTAATGGAGAAAATTTTGTTGATAGCAAATTTGTTCAAAATATAAAGAATGCTAATAGTGTTGGTATTCCTGTTGGTATTTATTTTTATTCATATGCCAATAGTGTTGATAGAGCTGTTAGTGATGCTAAATGGATTATAGATCAAATTAAAGACTATAAAGTAGAGTTGCCTATTGCTTTTGACTGGGAAAATTGGGGAAGTTTTAATAAATATGAACTTAGTTTCTTTGGGTTAACTAATATGGCTAAAAAGTTTATGGATACTGTAAAAAATGTTGGTTATGATGCAATGCTTTATAGTAGTAAAACATATTTAGAAAATATATGGATGAGTGTTGATTATCCGGTTTGGCTTGCTCATTATACGAAGAATACAAATTATACTGGTGATTATTCTTATTGGCAACTTTGTAGTAATGGAAGAGTTGATGGAATAAATGGGGATGTAGATATAGATATAAGATATATTGACTAAAAATTATTAGTAAGATATAATTTATTTATTAATTAAAGAGGTATTTATTTATGAGTTTATGTAATATTATTAGTGTTATCGGAGATGCTTATATAGATTGGAAAAATGTTTATTATATTATAAGTAGTGTTTTAAGTGCGATGCTAGCTTATAAAACATTGTATTGGATTATTGGATTCTTCTTTACTAGAAAATTTAAGCCTGCAAAGAAAAAACATAAATATGGGATAGTGATAGCCGCTAGAAATGAAGAAAAGGTTATTGGAAATCTACTTGATAGTATTAATAAGCAAGATTATCCAAAGGATTTGTTAACAGTATTTGTTGTTGCAGATAATTGTACTGATAGTACTGCGAAGGTTGCAAGAGAACATGGGGCAATATGTTATGAAAGATTTGATAATGAACATAGAACTAAAGGTTATGCATTAGAGTTTTTATTTGATAGAATTGAAGAAGATTATGGTAGAATGAGTTTTGAAGGATATTTTGTTTTTGATGCTGATAACTTACTTAAAAAAGATTTTGTAACAAAAATGAATGATGCTTTTGATTCGGGAGAAAAAATTATAACATCATATAGAAATACAAAGAATTTTGATGAAAATTGGATTGCATCAACTTATGCACTTCATTGGATTAGATCAATTAGATATAATCATAGAGCGAGAAGTGTTTTACATTTAGCAACGAATATTCAAGGAACTGGTTTTTTGTTTACAAGTGAAATAGTTAAAAATGGTTGGCATTATACATCACTTACTGAAGATAGGGCATTAACTGCAGATGCTGTTGCTCAAGGGTATCAAATTAGTTATCAAAATGAAGCAATGTTTTATGATGAACAACCTGTTAGTTTAAAAGTTGCGTTAAGACAAAGAACAAGATGGGCAAAGGGACATTTGCAAGCTTTTGTGGAATCTGGTCCGTATTTGTTTATTAATATATTTTTAGGTAAATGGTATGTTAGAACTAAATGGGGAGAAAATTCTGTAAATAAAAAAGAAAAATCTAAATCATTTAAAGGATTTTTATTAAATATTGTTGAAAATATTAGGCATAGATTTGCATCATATGATACATTAATGCAACTTACACCATTTTCAGTATTTAATATTGCTAGGTGGTTAATTGTTATTGTAGTTATGTATGGATGTTACTGTTATAATGTTGGAGTATTAGATGTAAATGTTTTTGGTGGTGGAACTTATTTAGCCCAAGGACTTAGACACTTCTTTACCATAAAGGTTAGTATGAGTGCTGGAGTTAATGCCTTATTCGCAGGAATTGGCTTATCTATTTGGTTGAGAATATTATTTAGAATAGGTATGTATATTGAAAATATGTGGGTAGCAATATATCTATTTATTGTAGAACATAAAAATATTAAAAAAATGTCTATATGGAAAAAAATGCTTTATACATTTACATGGCCTACATTTGATATTATTGGTAGATATGCAACATATGCAGCATTATTCATGCATGTTGAATGGAAACCAATACCACATGAAAGTAAAGTTACTATTGATGATTTAAATAAAAATTAAGGATAGATATTTTTTATCCTTTTTTGTTTTTAATAATTAACTTTATATGGTTAATCAGCAGAACATTTTACTTGATACAATTAGCCATAGGAGGTTAGTTGTATGAAAATTAATAAAGCTATTTCAACTAAACTATTAAAAATATGCAAAGAAAGAAATATATCAGTTAATAAACTCGCATCAATTAGTTGTTTAACACAAAGTACTGTTGAAAATCTAGTAAATTGTTATTCTAAAAATCCTAAGTTACTAACAATTGTAAGAATCTGTGACGGATTAAATATTACTTTGGCAGACTTTTTTAACGATGATATATTTTTAGAAGTTGATAGGGAAGATTAAGAAAACAGAAAAAATCTGTTTTTTTGTTTGAAGTCAGCTAACCATATATGGTTGATTTTTGAAAACAAATATGGTAATATATAACCATACATAGTTAAAATAAAAGGATGGTAGTAAATATGGAAAATAATAAAACAAAAATAATAACAATTACATCATTGTTAGCATTAGTAATATTAATCATCGGAGCAACATATGCATATTTTGTAGCACAAACCGGAGAAGGTTCACAAACAGACATCAGAATTAATGCAAATACTGTGGATACTTTAACATTTGAAACCGGTAATCAAATTACATTAACACTTGATCAAGAAAACTTTGCAGAAGGAAAAGGTAATCAAACAGGTTCAACATTTGCTAAAGCAATGTTAACAGCAAATAATAAAACAAATTCAGCAACAGAACATTATTATATGTATTTGAATATTAAAAATAATACATTTATGTATACCCAAGATGAAAATACACCAGAAATATTACTTACCATAACAGATACAAATAATAATGAAATAACAAGTATAAATGGACTAACATATAAAACAGTAACAGATGGTTATGGAACAACTTTAAAAGGCTTTGATATAACAACACAAAATGATTTAATAACAATATTTGAAAATAGAGAAATAACAACAACCTCAAGTATAACAGAAGAATTGAATGTCACAGTAACATATGTAAACTACAATGCAGATCAATCAGCGAATGTTGGAAAAAATTTTAGTGCAAGTATAATGATACAAAAAAGTAAATTAATATTACTTAGGGATTATGTAATTGCTCTATATACAGGAACACAGGGCGAAAATAGTATTTATTACCATGATTCAAGCCTAATAAATGGAGCAGGTGACAATAGCTATAGATTTGCGGGACCAAGTGAAGATGTAAATAATTTTGTATGTTTTGGAACAAATGAAAGTCCATGTCCAACAGATAATTTATATCGAATCATTGGAGTAGTAGATAATAAAGAAAAATTAATCAAATATGATTATGCAAATAGTAATTTACTAGGAACAGATGGCGATTACTACGGTCCTAATGAACACCCCATTAAAAATTATCAAGGTAATTTTACATCAGTAGACACCTATTATTGGAGTTATAAAATTGACACAACAATTGATGTGGGTTCAAATATATGGGACACAAGTCTGTTAAATAAAATAAATTTAAATACAAATTTTATTAACAATATTGGCAGTGATTGGGCAAGTAAGATATCAATCACAAAATGGAAAGTAGGAGGAAATACGGAAGCAAATATGACAAGTGTAAATCCTGCTGTAACATATCAAAATGAAATAGTAAATTCAAATGCAACAAATAGTACAGATAATGCCACAGAATATGGAGCCAAAGTAGGATTGATGTATGTGTCAGATTATGGATTTGCAGCAATGCCAAGTGATTGGATAAAAACAATGAGTAATTATAATAATGCCATAAATAATAATTGGATATACATGGGACTTCTTGAATGGACAATTACTCGAATTAGTAATTTCGCAAGCCTTGTAATACTTGTGACCGACGATGGAAGTGTAGGTATCGATCATGCTGGTGATTGTCTTGAAGTTAGGCCTGTTTTTAATCTTAACTCTTCAGTAGCTTATGTCCATGGATCCGGGAGTCAATCCGACCCAATTTTGATAAATTAAAAAGACTCATTGCGAGCCTTTTTCAATTTCTTTAAAATAATTATATTTTAGAGTTAAATCATTTTTCTTTATTAAATAATTTACATAATAGTTCTTTTCTTCTAATAAGTCTGGTTTGATATATCTATTGTTAGTAACTAAACCACCATCTACATAAACGTTACCATCATACCATGAATAATCACTAAAGAATACTAATTTTTGATAATTATTATTTAAAGCATCTTCTCCGATATAATAGTTTGGATTATAATCTATTCCAAAAAGATTTAGAACTGTTGGTAAAATATTTAATTGTGATGTAACTGTTTTAATTGTTTTCTTATCTTTATTATTAGTGTAAATAAAGAATGGTGTATGGTTTATTAAATTATTACTTGTGTTTTTATATTTATCTAGGATTGTTTTATCTGATAAAGTATAAAGATAATGGTCAGTGAATACTACGATTGTTGTTTTATCAAATATTTCACGTTCTTTTAATTCTTTTATTAAAAGTTCAATCATATAATCAGTTTCTTTTGCTTGTCTTCTTGCACAATCTTCTTCCGTTAAATCATAACTTGTATTTTCTTGTTCCTTACTATCTAGATCAAGTAACATTTTACAATTTCCTTTTTCCGTACTAAAAGGCATATGATTTGTATAAGTTATTATATAATCAACAAACTTTTCACTAGCAAATAATTTATCTTTAAAATCTTCGTTTAAAATAAGTTCTCTATCTAAATAATAAGAGTTATCTTTATATGTTCCTAAATCTGCAAGTCCATAGTAATTATTATAACCCCAGTTTTTGTAATTTGTGCCTCTGGAATAATATTCTTTTGTATTCATGTGAAAGGCATTTACAGTATATCCTTGTTCTTTAAATAAATGTGCTAAACTATATGGAAATGAGTTTTTGTTAAATGTGTAAGCATTTTGTGTATATGAAAGTGGAGTAATAAATCCTGTATTTACTGCAAATTCTGAATTAAATGTTGAACCACCACCGTTATAATATGAATAATGATTTGTAAAATTAATACTATTTTTCATTAAATTGTAGATTGTTGGTGTATCGTTTTTATTAATTAACCATGAATCTAAACCTTCAAGTTGGATCATTATTAAGTTGTTATCTTTATATTTTCCCGTATATTTGTTTTTAGTTTTATTTATTTCTTTAGAATATTCTTCTTTTAAAAAGGCAATATCTTCTTCATTAGTTGTATTTTTGTTTTTTAAAAATGTTATATAAAAGTTTCTTACAGTATATTCATAAATACCTGTAACTGTCATTGATTTATTATTATCATTAAAACTATTATAAATATTTCTTGGATTTCTCCATGTACTCCATGTTAGTTCTTCGTTAGCTTTTCCTAAGAAAACTGGTGTAATGGTATGTAATACTATGAATATAATAAATGGAAATAAAAATCTTTTGTAATTTCTTTTTTCATTGTTGGGATATACTTTTAATGCTAATATAAATGTTATAAATATAGGAATTAAAAATAAATAAACTGATATATCGCAATTTTTGATTGAATCTAGTAAATATTCAGATCCTTCACCTGCTAAGAAAATCATGCTGAAATCAAAAAATACACCAGTCATAGAAAAATATACGTTATTTACTAAATATAATGCTAAAGATAAAATGAAAATTATAGAATAAATTATCTTTCCTGGCTTTTTCTTTGGGTATAAGGATATTCCTAATAATAGAGTAATCCAGATAATTGTAAATAGATTAGGGACTGGTTTTAATAACCCATAAAATTTTACTTTGTATCTTGTAAATAAATCTATTAAAATAAAAGGTAATGCTAATAATAATATGTAATAATATTTTTTTATAAAAATAATTACTTTATTAAATATGTTTTTTATATCAAATTTTTTTGCTTGTTTTTTCTTCTTTTGTGTTTTTTTCAAACTAATCACCACATGGAAATTATACTATAATAAGACATTTTTGTAAATATGGCTTTAAAAACTAATAAATTAATAGTATACTTATTAAGAGGGTAGTAGTTATGTGGGTAGTAAAAACAATTAATAGAGATAATATAGAAGACATTGTTAGTTCTCTTCAAAATATATATAAATTGGATAATAGAGATATAGTTTTAACATTAAGTTCTAGTTTAGGGTTTGCAGAAACTTATTTATATATGTATGAAATAATGAAAATTTTATTAGAAAAAGGAGTTCATGTTAAAAGAGGACCATTAATAATTGGAGATATAGTATTAATAAATGAAAAAACTTTTAAATTAGAGAATGTTGCTTTAGAAGATATTGTATGGTGGTTAGCACATAATAATATGTTAGAAGAATCTTTTGATTCAATAATGCTTGAAGATAATTTAATTATAATAGATGATTTTGTACTAAAAAGAGGTTGATAAAATATGAATACGGAGATATTAGTTAATTTAAATAAGAAAAGAGATTTTTATAATAAATTTTCGAATGTAAAGATTAATGAGAAGTTAAGTGAATATATTTATAATGAATCTTTGGAAGGTGATTATAAAAATAAAGTTATAATTAATATTTCTTGTAGGGAAAAAATAACTGATGAAGAAAAACAGAATATGATAGATATAATTAGAAGAAACTATGGGATTCAAGTAAAAGATTTGTTATATACTTATGAAAGAGAGCAAGATAAAAAAGCAATATTGTTAGTGGTTGGTATTGCTCTAATAATTGTATATTATACGGGTTTTGTAAGCATTTTAAAAGATGTTGTTTTGATGTTTGGATGGCTTGCAATATGTAGTTCAGTTTATGGTTTGGTTTTTTCATCTACTCGAAGCTATGTAAAGATTAAAAGACTTAAGAATTTATCTAAGGCTAGAGTTTACTTTAATTAGATATGTAAAATTATGTATACATCGTATCACTTACTGTGTTTAATTCTGTAAAGTTGGTAATTTACTTGTGTAACCTTTTGACTTGTTTTGTCGAATCTATTGCGGGAATAAATTTTCTTTGTATAATAGACAACCAAGGAAAGGAGGAAATCAGATGATTAACATAAAAGAAATGCCTTCGAGAGATTCAATTATAAAAAATATTTTGACATCTACGGATGCTGGCCTTAATTATTTAGCAATGATAGTTTGTAAGGTTTTAGGGTTTTCATATGAAGATTTTACTTTTTCTTTGATTCATCCTGATGTAAGTGTTAATGAAAACGTTGTTAATAGTGAACTAGATTTAGCAATACAAAATAATGATGTAATAGTTAACATTGAAATAAATAGTTCAAAGGGAAGTAGAATAGAAAGAAAAAATAATAATTATATCTGTCAATTAATATTAAGGCAAACAAAAACATCTTCAGACTATACAAGTAAGTATAAGAAAGTTTACCAAATAAACTTAAATACTTATGGTGTAACCAAAGATAAGAGATTCGTAGTAATAAGTAAGATATTAGATGTAGAAAATCATGAAGAAATACATCCAATGTTTGAAATATACGATATAAATCTTGCAAAAATCTTAGATAAAGATTATACTATAGTTAAAGAAGACAAAGAGTCTTTAGAAAAATTACTTTATTTACTTATATGTAATGATAAAGAAAAGATGAATAAAGTATATGATGGAGATGATTTTATGGCTAAGATAATTCGAGAAGTAAATGCACAGACAGATGAATTTGATAAATTGCTTTTTTATAACAGAGAAATATTGGATGATAAATACGCAATAGAAGAAGCAAAAGAAGAAGCCAGAAAAGAAGCATTGATTGAAGGCCGTGAGCTAGGTTTAAATGAAGGCCGCGAACAAAGTAAGTTAAATATTGCAAAAGCCATGTTAAGTGAAAATTGTGATATAAAATTAATTGCAAAAGTAACTAATCTTACTTATGATAATGTAATGAAATTAAAAGAAGAACAGTAAGCTTGTTCTTCTAATTTAATTCTTGAGATAATTGATTATAGGCATCAGTTATCTTTTTTTCTGTAATACTATTTTTTTGATAATATCCTTTATTTACGCATTCTTCATAAATATCTTTGGTTGTTTTGTTAATGCTCTTAAACATTTTAAAATATAAGTCATAAATATTTTTATTACTTGCTTCATTTAAAGCATATACCAAATTTACTGATATGTTTTTTTCAGTTGTTAACATTTCTAATAAATAATCTTTATCATTCATTGTTATTCTCCTTTAATATGGATAATATATCTTGACAATTATCTTCATGTAATTTTATTAATTTTTGAATTAATTTACTTGTATCATTGTTGGTGAATTCTTCATATACTTTATATTTCTTTAAAGCAATTAAGTTCCAATTGAATGCATCATTTAAATATAATAAATCTTTTTCAGTCATATATACCACCTTTCATTATTAATATGGCATGTATCTTTTAAAATATATTGTTAATAATTGGTATAAATGTTAAAATAAATTTTAAAAGTGATGAATTAGTCACTTTAGAGTCATAATAAAATAATATGATTTTAATGGGTGATGAAAATGGATATATTAAGAGTTGAAAATTTAGTTAAAACTTATAAAAATGGTAATTCTATGATTAATGCTGTAGATAATGTAAGTTTTAGTGTGGAAAAAGGAGATTTTGTAGCTATTGTTGGAGCTAGTGGTAGTGGAAAATCTACCCTTTTGCATTTACTTGGTGGTGTTGATAGACCAACAAGTGGTAAAGTATTTATTGATAATGTAGATATTTATGGTATGAATAATGATGCTTTAGCTATATTTAGAAGAAGACAAGTGGGATTAATTTATCAATTTTATAATTTAATACCAATTTTAAATGTTGAAGAAAATATTGTTCTTCCTTGTAAGTTAGATGGTAAAAATGTAAGTAAGGATAGACTTAATGAAATTATTGATACTTTAGGTTTAAGTGCCAGAAGAAAACATTTGCCAAATGAGTTATCGGGAGGTCAGCAACAAAGAGTTTCAATTGGAAGAGCTATTATTAATAATCCAGCATTAGTTTTAGCGGATGAACCAACTGGAAACTTAGATTCTAAAGCTAGTGATGAAATCGTTGCTTTATTAAAAGAATCAAATAAAAAATATAACCAAACTATTATTGTTATTACACATGATCCTGATATTGCAAGTGTTGCAAATAGAGTTATTACTATTGAAGATGGAAAAATAGTTAGTGATGTAAGGAATTAATTATGAATGTATTAAATAATTTAACTATTAAAAATTTAAAATTAAATAAAAAAAGAACAATAGTAACAATAATAGGTATTATGCTTTCTGTTGCTTTAATATGTGCAGTGGCAGGAATGGTTACATCATTTCAAGCAACTTTAGTAAATATAGCTATTACAGATGGAGGAAATAGACATTTAACAATTGAAAATGTAAGTAAAAAAGACTTGAAATATTTTACAAATAATAGTCATGTTAAAAGTATTTATTTAACAGAGACTTTAGGTTATGCAAAATATGATAATATGAATGAATATAAGCCTTATGCTTATATTTTGGGATATACAAAAGAGGCTTTTGAAAATACAACATTAAAAATAGTTTCAGGTAGACTTCCTGAAAACGATAAAGAAATAATAGTAAGTGTAACTTTTAAAAATAATGCTAAGGTAAAACTAGGTGATACAATTAGTTTAGATATTGGTAAAAGAGTATGTACGGATGGAACTATTTTAAATCAAAGTAATCCATATTACGTTGAAGAAGGAGAAATTAACGAATGTCAAGAATATATAACTGATACACGTAAACATGAATATAAAATTGTAGGTATTACGGAGAGATTAAATTATAATATTGAAGGATATAGTGCTCCAGGTTATACAGTAATTACTAAAATAGATAATGTAAGTGATAATATAAATGTCTCATTATTATTTAAAGATGCTGGATATTATAAAGAATATATAAATAATATAGCAAATGATAAAGATTTAAATAAATATAATATTACTTTAAATGATGAACTTTTAAGATGGAGTGGCGTTAGTTTAAGTGATAGAACAATGAATATGTTATATGCTGTTGCGGGTGTAGTAATAGGTATTATAATACTTACTAGTGTATTTGTTATAAAAAATAGTTTTGATATTGCTAATCAAGAGAAGAAAAAGATGTATGGTATGCTTTCTAGTGTTGGAGCAACAAGTAAACAAATAAAGAAAAATGTTTTACATGAAGGTTTTATTCTTGGTCTAATTGGTATTCCGTTAGGTATATTATCAGGTATACTTGCTGATTATATACTTGTTATTATAATAAATTATTTTGCTAAGTATACTTCTGATGATTTTAAATTTGTATTTAGTATATCAATTTGGCCAGTAATTTTAAGCATTATACTTGGAGCAGTTACAATATATTTGTCAGTACTTAGAGCTGCTAAAAAAAGTAGTAAAATTTCACCGATTGAAGCTATTAGAAATAATAATGAAATAAAAATTAATAGTAAAAAGATTAAGTCATCTAAGTTAGTTGATAAATTATTTGGCGTCGGTGGAGATATTGCCTATAAGAATTTAAAGAGAAATAAAAAAAGAAATAAAACTACGATTATATCAATTGTAATAAGTGTTGCTGTATTTATTTCTTTATCAACATTTTTGAGTTATGGTTTTAAGTTATCTAATCAATATTATAAAGATATTAATTACGATATTCAATTATATATAAGAGATGCCGATGAAGATAAAACATCTAGAATATTTGCTGATATAGAAAAATTAGATACAATTACTAGGTATAGTATAAATAAAAGTGTAAGTATGACATTTGATTATAAAAAATATTATAATGATGATGTATTAAAATTTTTTGATGATGTAAATGATTTGTCCCTTAGAATTATGTCTGTTGGAGAAACTGAGTTTAAAAGAATACTTAAAGAAAATAAAGTTGATGAAAGTAATTTTAATTATAAAGGTTTATTAATTGATAAAAATATTTTTTATCAAGAAGGTAGTAAAAATTATAAGGAAGTAAATTTGTTTGATTTAAATAAATTTAAAACTGTAACTGGTTCTATTAATAATAAAGATTTAAGTATTGGAATTATAAAAAGAATTGATATCTTACCAATGGGACTTCAAAATGTATATAGTGAAACTCCAATGATTATAGTAAGTGATGAATTTTATGATTATATTGTATTTAATTATAATATAACGGCTACTGATTCAAAAAGCCTGTATATTAAATCAACAGATGCAGAAAAACTAGAAAGTTTAATTAAAGAATATTTACTTGATAATGATATTACTAATTATAATTTGTTTAATATTGAAACAGAAGCTAAGGCTCAAAGAAGTTTAATTATTTTAGTAGCAATTTTCTTGTATGGTTTTATTATTGTCATTAGTTTAATTGGTGTTACTAATATTATTAATACAATAAGTACTAATATGAATTTAAGAAGAAGAGAAATGGCTATGCTTAAGTCTATTGGTATGACTAAAAATGAATTTAATAAAATGATTAATTTAGAATCAATTATGTATTCTACGAAAGCATTAATTATTGGTATTCCTTTAGGTATATTAGGTTCATTTGCTATTTATAAGGCATTTGCAAATGGTAATGATTATGGATATTTATTTCCATGGCAAGCAATTATAATTGCAATATTAGTTGTTTATATTTTAGTTAGTTTAATTATGCATTTTGCTTTAAGAAAAACAAGAAATGAAAATATAATTGATGTTATTAAAGATGAAAATATATGATTTGTGCTAATAAATAGATTTGATTTAACCTAAAAATAATGGTATCATTTATTTAGAAGTGATACCTTTTTGTTGTTAGAATGTGAGGTGTATGTATGAAGATACTTTTGGTAGAAGATAGTGAAATGATTGTAAAAGCCATTAAATTTTTACTTCAAGAGCATAATTATGATGTAAGTGTTGCAAGTACAATTAAAGAAGCAAAAGAAATGATAAGTAAGAATTATGATTTAATAATCTTAGATGTAATGTTGCCAGATGGAAATGGATTAGATTTTTTTAAAAATTATGTTAATGTTCCAACACTTGTCTTAAGTGCTAAAGATGAGGAAGAAGATGTTGTTACATCATTAGATCTTGGGGTAGAAGATTATATTATAAAACCTTTTAGGTCAAAAGAGCTATTGTCAAGAATAAATAATATTATTAAAAGAAATAAGAAAAATAATATTAAAATGTATAAAAATATAACATTTGATTTAGATGCATATAGAGTTTATGTTGATAAGAATGAAATTGATTTAACAGGTTTAGAATTAAAAATATTATTTTATTTGTTAGAAAATAGTGGGATTTTAGTAACTAGAGAAATGATAATTAATAGAATTTGGGATGAGTCTGGAAAGTTTGTTAATGATAATACGTTGAGTGTTTATATAAAAAGAATTAGAGAAAAAATAGGGTGTGAAGATGTAATTAAAACAATTAAAGGTGTAGGATATAGGATGGATATATGAAAAAAGTAAGTTTGTGGTTTTTAATTAGTTTATGTTTAATAATATTAATAAGTTTTATTGATTATTATAGATATAGTAAAGTAATAAATGATTTTGTGGGTAGTGTTTTTAGTGAAGTAAGTAATAAATATCCAGATGTAAATAGTGAAGATTTAATAAAAATAGTTAATGGAAGTAATAATGGGAAAAGTGATATATTAAAAAAGTATGGATTTACTAATAGTGATATAAATTATTTAAGTAAGATGAATGATTCTTTTTATAAAAATATTGTTATTAATGTAATAGTGTTTAGTGTTTTCGGAGGATTATGTATTAGTGTATATGTAATCAATAAGAAAAAAAGATGTAAAGAGATTGATAATATTACAAATTATTTAAAAAGAATTAATGATGGAATATATGATTTAGAAATATTAGATAATATTGAAGGTGATTTATCTATATTAAAAAATGAAGTATATACCACAACAGTAAGTTTAAAAAGTTTATATGCTAAAGAAAATGAAGAAAGAATTAAAATAAAGGATAATTTAGCTAATATATCTCATCAATTAAAAACACCCCTTACATCTATTTTATTAATGATTGATACATTGCTTGAAGAAAATGTTAGTAAAGAAAAACAAATAGAATATTTAAGTGATATAAGAATCCAGATTGAAAATATTAATTTTTTAATTGTTGCTATGCTTAAATTATCAAGATTTGATGCTAATGTAGTAGTTTTTGATAAGAAAGATATTGTTGTTAAAGATTTATTATTTGATGTTTTAAAAAATGTTGATATATTAAGAGAACTTAAAAATATAAATATTCATGTAAGTGGCAAAAATGATGTAGCTTTTGATGGAGATTATAAATGGGAATGTGAAGCAATAACTAATATATTAAAAAATGGAATTGAGTATAGTAAAGATAATGGGGATATTTATGTAAATTATAAAGATAATGGAATGTATGTAAGTATTGATATAATTGATAATGGAGATGGTATAAGTAAAGAAGATATGAGGCATATATTTGAAAGATTTTATAAGAAAAATAATAATAGTAATAATTTTGGAATAGGCCTTTCTTTAGCTAAAGAAATAATTGAAAAAGATAATGGAACAATTAGAGTAAGTAGTAATAATGGCACTAAATTTAGTATTAGATATTATAAATAATTGTTTACTTAGATGTAAAAAAAATATATAATGTTGTTATGAAAGTGAGTGGTTGAATTATGAATATTTATAAAAGTATTAAAGGAAGGAAAAGTTTGCTTGTTATAGGTATCATTTTATTTGTAGTATTTATGGGTTTGGGTTTACTTATATATTCTGGTGAAGTTAATACTGAATATGAATTTTTAACTAAAAATACTAGTGAAAATGTTTATGCTAAATTAAATGTAAGTTTACTTGATAGTGCTTTTGCAACTGAAACTTTAGATGGTAAGGAAAAAGATTACTATATAGCATTTGATGAAGACGGGAATCCTTTTGTAATTGTACTTGATAAAGGTGGGTTAGAAGATTTACGTAAAATACAAGAATATACTTTAAGTGAAACAGAAATGGATAAACCTGATCCAGTTATGGTTTATGGAAATGTATCAAAAAGTGATACAGAGGTATTTAAATATTTACAAGAGTTTTTGAAGGATGAAGATGGTAATACTTATACAATTGATGAATTAAAACGTGTTTTAGGTGAAAATTATCTAGATACAACATGGGATAATAAAGAAGAAGGAATATTTGCATTTATCTTATTTGGTGTTTTTTCACTAAGTGGATTAACTTTAATAATATTTTACTTTGTTAGAAATAAAAAAAGTAAAGAGTTATTAGAAGAATATGGAAGAGAACTTGAAAAAATAGAAGAAGATATAAATAATAGTAGAGGAATTCATAATAAAGAGTGTAAAGTTTATTTAACTGATAAATATTTACTTAGTTATGGAAATGGTGTTAAATTAATTGAATTAAATGATATTGTTTGGATATATCCATTTATAACTAAACAAAATGGTATAACAACTAGTAAAAGTATATATGTTATAACTAATAATGGTAAAAGTAATATAATTGCTGTTGTAAATACATGGGGTAAGAAAAATAAAGCATCTTATGAAGAATTATATCAAGATATAATTAATAAAGTACCTAATGTTTTGGTGGGATATTCTAAGGAAAACAAAGAAAAATTTAAAGAAATGTATAAAAAATAGGAAACTACTTGGTTTCCTTTTTAGTTGAAATTTTTGTTAGCATAATTAAAGTTTGCTAATATTTTAAAGTTTTCAAAATAATTTAGTTTATCATTTTCATAATTAATATAATAAGCATGTTCCCAAAGATCAATACAGAATAAGGGACATAAATTAAATAGATATGGACTATCTTGTTTAGATGTGGATATTAATTCTAGTTGATTATCTTTGTTTTGGGCTAAAAAAATATAGCCGGATCCTTTTAGATCTGTAACTAAATTCTTAAACTCATTCCACATATTATCAAAAGAACCAAATTTTTCTTTTATAGCATCAAGCAATTTACCTTTGGGATTTTCTTTATTGTGAGGATTTATTGATTGCCAATATAATTCATGATTAGTTACTCCACCGAGATAAAATATTAAATCATTTTTATCTTCATCTTTAAATTCATTTAAATGATTATATAATTCTTCGATACGATATTTATTATTTAGGTTATATTTTGCTAATATTTTATTTAAGTTATTTAAATAAGATAATTCATGTCTATAATGATGAAGTCCGATTGTGTGAGTATCAATAAATGGTTCTAAAGAAAACATTTCAAATGGTAAAGGTTTTAAAGTATACATATAATCACCAATTTATTGTATGAAAAAAAATAAAAAATTGTTAATTTTCTTTTTATCTTGCTAATTTCATTATTTTTTTGAAAAAAGTAAAATATTATGATACAATTTAGATGAGGTGATAAAATGCAAATTAATGAAAAATTAAAAAAGTATATTGAAGAAAATATTCTTCCTAGTTATCAAAAAAATGAGGTAGGTCATGGAATTGCCCATATAAATTCTGTAATTGGAAGAAGTTTTAAATTTGCAAAATTAGTTGATGGAATTAATTATGATATGGTTTATGTAATAGCTGCATATCATGATATTGGACATTATATTGATGCTAAAAATCATGAAAAAGTTTCTGCAGAAATGTTACTTGATGATAAGAAATTAAGAGACTTTTTTACTGAAGATGAAATTAAAATTATGGCTGATGCAGTATACGACCATAGGGCAAGTTTAGAAGGCGAACCAAGGAGTATATATGGTAAAATTGTTTCTTCTGCAGATAGAAATACAATTCTTGAAATTCCTTTGAAACGTACTTATAGTTATCGTGTTGCACATAATGAGAATTATAATATTGATGAAATAATTGAAGAATCAAGATTACATTTACAAGAAAAATTTGGAATAGATGGTTATGCTAATGAAAAAATGTATTTTGAAGATTTGGATTATAAAAAGTTTTTAGAAGATATTCAAGCATTAACAAGTGATAAAGAATTATTTAAAAAGAGATTTTGTGAAGTTAATGGAATTGATTATCCTAAGGAATTACTTAGAACAAAAGCATAAGAAAAGAATGTTGCAATTAACATTCTTTTTGTCTTTTTAAAATTAAATCTTCTTCATTTAATAGTTTAGATTCAATGAATTCATTTATTTTATTAGTTAGTTCTTCATGTGTTAATTCAGGCATTATTTCCATGAGTTGTTGAACTAATTTTTGAATAATTAAGTATTTTCGTTCTTTTTGAAATTTATCTTTAATATCAAGATGTGGTAAAAATTTTTCAGCATGGATTATAAAATTAGATTCATAAAAATATTCATCATCATTTTTGCCTTTGCCGCAGAAAATACAACAATTTTGTTGCGGATGACCTCCGAGATTTACACCAATATGTAGACAAGATTTTTTTAAATCTTCTATATTTTTCTCAATGGTAGCAATTTCTCTTTGTAATTTTTCTTTCTTTGCAGTTAGCTTTTTTAAATTTCTAATTTTATCAATATTTTCCATACCGTACCTCACATTACTATTTCATAACCTTTACTAATTTTTGAGCATTTGCATCAAATGTTAGTTTTTTTATTATTTCTAACTCTTTTTCAACAAATTTATCTTTATTACTTAAAAGTTCTTGCATTGTTTTTATGAAGTCTAAGTATTTTTGATCTTGATAATACATTTTGGCATAACCACCAGATCCATATTTACTTGATAATTTTTTGAATGAATAATTTATTACTTGCATTGTACATGGATTTTCATCTTTATGTTTATCACTTTGGAATAAAATAGAACGTTCTAGCATGTTTTCAACTGAAATCTCACGGTCTGCAGAAGAAACAAGTTTTCCATAAATGCTTCTAGCTTCATACTCTAAGCTAGCACGATGGTCTACGATTGCCTCAGCAATTGTTTTGATTTCTTCTTCGGTAAAGAATTTATGAATTTCTTTATTCGCTAAAAACATTTGGCTTGATACCTCTTCATGTTCGTCTGGATTGGTTTTGTAACCTATATCATGGAATGCCGCGATTGTGTAAACCATGTCTGGATTAGCATCTAAATTGAAACTTTTCATCAGTTCAAAGCTTCTTTCTATTACATAATTTATATGGTCAATTCCATGACCTCCGATATTTGTATCGTATTGTGGTAATACATTTTTTTCAATATAAGTTTTAAGTTCTTGATTAATATTTTTCATAGTACCCTCCGATTTAAGTGTAACATATTTGAAAAAATATGCAAGGGGTAGTTTGAAAAAAAGAAAATTTAATGATATACTTAAGAAAATGGAGGTTAATTATGAGTTACGAAAATAAAAAAACTTTGGAGGTTTATGAAAGATGTGCAGCTATATATTTAGATAATGCTAATAAACATGATAATTTGGATATGGTTAAGGCAAAAAAGAAGAAGGAAAAACTTGAAAGATTTATAAAAGATAGTTTTAGTTCATTACCAATTGGTTCAAAAATTTTAGAAATAGGTTCTGCTGATGGTGGTAATGCTTTATATCTTAAAAGTTTAGGTTATGATGTAACTGCGAGCGATGTTTCAGATATTTTTTTAGAAAAAATAAAAAATCAAGGATTAAGAACAATTAAGTTTGATTGCTTAGAAGATGAGTTTAAAGAAAAATATAATGGAATTTTTTGTTGGAGAGTTTTTGTGCATTTTTCTTGTGATGATGTAATGAACTTATTAGAAAAAGTGTATGAAAGCTTAGAAGATAATGGTATTTTTATATTTAATGCTATGAATAGGGAAACACATGATGTTGATTCTGAGTGGGTTGATTTTGAAGGTGAGTATCACATGGGTGAAAAAAGATTTTATAATTATTTTAGAAAAGAAAAGTTAGATGATTTAATTAGTAAAACAAATTTTAAAATTGATAAATTCTTTTATGAAGGTGGAAGTAGTAACAATAAATGGTTAGTTTATGTTTTAAAAAAGTAATTATAATGCTATAATAATATGTATTAAGGAGATTTCTATGATTAGAGAACAAAAGGCAAAAGAAAATATTTCAAATTGGATTGAAAAAGGTCAAGCATTAACATTTCCGGAAAGATATGGTGAATGGGAAAAATATGTAGTGGCTTGTGCTTCGGATTTATATCTTAGTAAAGTATTAGAAAGTGCTTTAGAAATTATGACTGCTCTTGAAAATGGTGATAGTATTGTAGAAGCAAAACAAATGCTTGATAAACAAGGACATTCTGGTATGTCTGCTTCAATAGTAAGAAATATACTCTTTACATTTTCAAGTAAAGGCCCTGAATTTTGGGAAGCAACTGCTTATGGTGATATCTCTCCAGAGAATAAACAAATATTAGAGGAGAAAAAACAGGAAAATGCACAACTTATGCAAATAAGAGGGTTAAAAACAAGTGGACCAAAATTATAATAGTCTTTTAAAGCTGCAATAAAAGTTGTGGTAGTCTTTTTATTGTTTATTTTTTGAATGTTTGATTAATCTAAAAATTAACCATATTATTAATGCAAGTATTGATATAATAGCATATTCTAATCCTATTAACCAATATTCTATTCCAAATAGAAAGCAGCTCCATCCATCTCCGTTGCATTGGTGAAGAATATTTAGGTCAATTAAATAAATAAACAAGTATCCTAGAATTATATTTGAAACTGCTAATAGTATTGCATTAACTATGTTATATATGTAGCAGTTTATTTTTTCTTTATTCATTTTCATGTAATTTTTCATATAGATAATTAAAGTGAAAATACTAAGAATTAGAGAGATTATTATAGAACCAAAGGCTCCAACAAAATCAAATATAAATGTTTCTTCAACTAATAGAATTGGAATCCATAATATTAATAAGTATTTTAAACAAGATAGTATTGTGTATATAGTGTTTTTCATAAATTTGTTCCCTCTCTTTAATTTTAATTATATCACGTATAATACTGATTAGTAAATGAAATATATTTAAGAAATTTGATTATTTCTTCATTTACTATATA
>CAKOLL010000008.1 GCA_934096295.1 uncultured Bacilli bacterium | reverse complement strand
ACTGCTACTAATGTAAATAGTATTGTAGTTAATTTTTTAACTACATTTTTAGATTTGCTCATCAAATCTTCCTCCTTCCTATATAATTATACTATTTTTTCACTTTCTTTAATAGATGAAAAAAGTCATATTATTCTTGCAAAAAATATGACTTTTGACACATTTTAAATATTTAATACCTTAATTTACTACGGCTACACAATACACTTCTAATTTTTGTCCTCCAACAGTAGTTGCAGTAATTGTAGCAGATGAGTTGGTTGTAGCATTTACTTTTCCAATACAAGTAGTATCATTTGTTGTAACACTTCCTGAAATAGTTCCACTTGTAGACCATTTTATACTTTGATTTGATTTAACAGTAAAATCATTAGAGCCAGTATTAAAATATCTATTTTTATCCACATAAGTATATTCATTATTACCTGCAGTTAACATTAAGTCTTTTTCTAGGTTTAATGTTTGAGATGCACTCTTACCACTTGGAAGTGTAGCAGTTACAGTAATTTTTTCTCCACCAGCACAATATGAAAGTTCTTGTTTTTGAACAGATTTAGTGCTTATTGCACCTGTACTAAAATCAATACTTATACATCTATCATTAGATACTGAATAAGTAACATTACCACTTGCATTTTCTACTTTAGCAGTTGCTTTACTTGTTTTTGTTCCAGTTTTGTGAATATAAGTATTACTTAATGATAAACTAATACTTTCTTCTTTCTTTTCTTGTTTAGGTGTTTCTTTCTTCTTTTTCTTTACTTTTAGCAAGCATACCATTTCATCATAATAATATTATATATAATTTTCGTATTTTAAAATAGATGAAAAAGATAATACAAATTTAAGAAAAAATATGACAAAAGTAATAGTTTTTCTATTAAACTCATTGTTTTATATATGAAAAAATCAACTTTGATGATATAATATTTATATATTCTTGAGGTGAATATTATGGTAAATAAGAAGAAAATAATGATTATTGAAGATCAAGCACTGCTTAACAATATGTTAAAGAATACTTTATCAAATGATTATGATATTGTCTGTACTTGTACTAGTGCTAAAGATATGATGAATTTATATAAAAAATATAAACCTGATTTAATATTAACTGATGTAGTTACTAAAGAAGGTGCTAATGGTATAGAATATGCCAAAGAAGTAAAAGATAAATATCATAACAAAGTAAAAATACTTGCTATTACTGGTGTACCAGAAATTACTTTTTTAAATACTGCTAAAGAATATAATTTGGATGGACTAATATATAAAGACACAGATAGTGAATCATTACTTTTTAGTATCAGTCAAGTTCTAAAAGGATATACTCTATTTCCAGATAATTGTATGTATAGTGAAGAAAGTGAAAAATTTAAAGATCTTTCAGATAAAGAAATTAAAATAATAAGATGTATATGTGAAGCTAAAGATAGAGATGAAATTGCCGAAGAATTAAATATAACCTCAGGTACTTTAAGAAATTATATTTCAAATATTCTTACTAAACTAGAGTTTGATAACATAACTAAACTTACTATATTTTGTTTAAGTAACGGATATATTGTTCCTAATCAAAAATAAAGAAGAAATATTTTGTAAAATTTATCTCTTCTTTTTTATGCTTTTATTATTAATTTAAAATTATCATCAGTTATAACTTTTAAACTACCATTTATATTAGATAATTTCTTACGCATTCCTTTAATTCCCTCATTTTCAAATATAACACTTTTTGGTTTATTACCATCATTTGTTATAACCATTTCTATATAATTATCACGAGCAGTTATAACTACTTTAATATTTTTACTATTAGCGTGAATAATAGCATTAGTAATAGCTTCTCTTATTATTTCAAAAAATACTATACCTTTTTCTTCATCTATAGGTAAAGCACCAAAAACTTTAACATTTATTCCTATAATACTATACATATTTATCAAGTTTTTTAATTTTTCATTGCTATCTAATTTTGAATTAAAATCTTCATAAATACTATCTAATAATTTTAATATGTTATTTATATCCTTATTTTCTTGTTCTAAATATTTATCAAACAAAGCAAGTCTATATCCTATTATATCGTGATATTCATTTTTAAGTTTTAATAAGTTCTTTTCTTTTTCTAATTCTTCAACATTTTTAATAGCAAGTAATAATTTATCATTATTTTCTTTAATTTGCTTATTTTGTTTCTTTTCTTCTTCTTGTAAAGAATATAACTCTGTTATATCTATTAAAGATACTTCTTTATTATCATATATATTTAACATATATACTTTATCATTATGCTTTAGTAGATAATTATTATTTACTTTCTTAAAACTACTCTTTATTAGATTGTTTATAAAGTCTTCAGTAATATTTAGTCCTTTTAAAATATCAGAAAATAAATTATTTATTAAAATAATATTATTATCATCTAAAAACATTATTCCAGTATCAGATGCATCAATACCTTTTTTAACAGATAAAACTGATATATATTCATTTTTACATAATTTTTCATATATAAAACTAATCAAAATATAAATTGATAATACCAAAGATAAATACATAGTTATTTTAGAAATATCAAGTAAATTAAAATACTCTAATATAACCATAACTATTAATATTAATAATTCAAATATTTTTTTAATACTTGATGCATCTTTTCTTAAAAAGCAAGTAGATACTCTAATAACTTGTATTAATGTAATTATAATGGTAATTATAAGTAATAATTTCATTTTATAACACCACCTTTTATAACAAATTCTAGTTCTGTATCTGTATCATATATTTTTTCTTTTATCAAAACACTAGAATCTATTTTTATTTTATTCTTTAAAGACTTATCAGTATCTACAATGGCTTTTAGTTTAACATTCTTATTTTCTTTAGAAATAAATAATACAATAGATTTATCATTACTACTTTCTATAAGTTCATATACAATATCATACAATAAAGACATTTCATTACCGTTTATAGTCATCTTATTATTAATACTAATAAAACTCTTTATATTAGCACTCTTCATACTATTTAATAATTCATCTAATAATGCTTTAATTCCATTTTCATTATAAGAATCTCCATTAATTTCAGATATTATTAACATACTTTTCTTTTTACTATATATAATTATTCTTTTAACTTTTTCAAAATCTTTTGTGGATACATCTTTCTTTTTTAATATCTTTTTAATCTCATTTCTTTTTTCAGTTAGTTTTAATTCAACTTTATCTATAACATCTTTTCTTATCTGCATTTCATATAATTCTTTTTTAGTTTTTTCTTCTAATCTTATACTTTCTTGTTGTTCAAGTAATTCTTTCTTTTGTTCATTTATTTCTTTTTCAAGTTCAAGAATACTAGATAAATCTTTTTTTAAGATAACATAACTATCTTTGTTCTTTTTTATATCATAAATAATATTTTTATTTTTATATGTTTCTTTCACACTATTATTATTTATATCATCTAATATTTTTTTAGGAATATTATCAAACACATTCGTAGTATATTTAGTTTTACCATCCAATGAAATAATAGCCATATTTAAATTAGAATTAGAAAATCTACTTTTGTATTTACTATTATTAGGAATTAGATTTAGATAAAAAGCAAGTTCAATGCCTACACAAATTAATGCACTATTAACAATGGACATATTTATACCTCTTACATAAGGAACATTTAACACATAAAGAATTGTGTATGTAAGACCTAGTAATATTACTATAAACGGTAAAAATCCTTTTATATCTTTTTTTATTTTCATTCTATAAATTGCTAAATCTATTAAACTTTTGCTAAATAAATAAAATATCCAAATAGATATTAAATAATATCCTATAAAATGTTTATAATCATCAAATAAAACTATTCCTTTAACAAATTTAAATACTAATTCGTGAAAATCATTAGTTAAAACAAGGAGTAATAAAAAGCACGAAATTGAATATATAATTTTTTTCTTTGTTTTATTCATTTTACCTAATAATGATAATGAACTAATATAATATAGTGTTGGAATAAAGATTAGTGGCAAATAATACAGATACCAACACATTCTTTCTGTTAGTGGAGAAACTGCAATTCCTTTTATAATTCTTATTAACATCCAAAATACAATAAGTAATCCAATAAGCAAAATATATCTTCTTGTCTTCTTATCATACAGTTTATAATAAAGTCTTATTGTCCAAATAGTGAACAATATAGCAAATAAAAATGTAATAAACTTATTCATAGTATTATCCACCTCTTTTCTTAAAAAAATAAGTAATAGCTAATATTATTATAATATATTTTACAAAATATTTAAATAATGTTATCAGTTTTTAGGTAAAATAATGACTTTTAACTATAATTTTGTTAGAATATATTTGGTGATAAATAGTGAATAAAAAAAATAAAATTATACTATCAATAATTATAATCATTTCTTTATTACTATTAATTTATTCTATTGTAAATATTGTTATTTGGAAAAACGATTCTAATAAAACTAATAAACAAATTGAAGATATACAAGAAGAAATTAAAGTTACTGAAGTAGTTGATACAGAAAATACAGAAATAATAGAACAAGAAGAAGAAATACCAGAATTTAATCCTTACTGGGATTATATTAAAATGATATTATCTTTCTACTTGTATCAAATTTAAGGGCAATACTTTAAATATTTTTAAGTATGAATAAAAAATAAAAGAAAAATTCACTATTTTTAGATATATTAGTAATCTTGATGTTTCTGATGACAATATTGTTGATATCGTTAAAATTGGAAGACAAAGATGGAATATTGAAAATAATGGTTTTTATACGCAAAAACATAGAACTTTTAACATTTCACATTTAAGCAGTAGAAATGGTAATGCCATGAAATGCCATTATTTCTTTATTCAGTTTGCTCATACTTTTAGGCAATTATTAGAAAAAGGTAATTTATTGGTTAAGTCTTTAAAACTTCAACCAACCCCAATCTTAATAATTTAGAAAAAAATTTTTCAATTAAGATTTGATGATTAAAACTTACCACATTTTTTTCAAAAAATCAGCATTTTTTTATTAAATTTTTTTGTATGCCGCAATTTTCCTTTTTTGAGAAGAAAAAATAAACAATTAGCAAATTAATCAATTATTATCTATTTTTACTTTATTAATTAAATTTACTCTTTTTTACTGTTCATTATAGAAAAAAATTAGTTTAACTTAATAAACTAATCTTTTATTATTTTTGCAATCCCTTTTTTCTAACTAATGAATATGCTTGATTTTTAAATTCGCCAGTTCTTATTTTTTGAATTTGTTCACTTAAAACTGCTTTAGTAAAAAATACTGCCTCACTTAATTCTACTTCTTTATCAACAAATTGATATTTTTCTTTTATCATTTCCCATAATTCTAAGTGCCTTTTTACAAATTCTTTATCTAGAAAATCAGCATTTATATCATCAAGATTCATTCCATACATCATAACCATTGCTTCAAAATATAAACTAAATTTATCTTCATCATAATTTTTACCAAACAATTTATATATATCATAAAAATCTTTTACTCTAGTATTTGGAATATCCTCTCTTGTATTATGTGCTATTATATAAAGTTTTTCAGCAATATGTTCTTCAAAAGATGGTGTATTTATATAAAACTTTTGGTCACCTTCAAATAATGGTTCAACTGCTTTAAATTGAGTTTCAAATATTACTTTATTATTATCTTTAAAATCTATAGGCACAGGAATAACCATTTCTTTAGAACCTTCATATTTTACTTTTGCCACAACGGGGATTTTATAGACTCCATTTTTGGTTTGCCTTGGTGTTGTTGATAAATCAAAAGTTAATTCATTAGAAAACGTATCATATATTGCTGCAAACAAAATATTTATTGGTATATGATGCGATAAAGTTGATGATAAATCTATATCTAAAACCGGTCTAGTTAATTCTTTTAAATGAACGTATTGACTAAAACTTCCCTTTACTACTAAATCTCCATTGTTTATTAAAGCTAATTTTTCTAATAATTTACGTGCATAATATGTTGTATATGTTGCCATGGGAGTTATACCTAATCTTTTAGCCTCTTTTTTCATAAAAGATTTTTCTTGATCTAAATTTCTAAACTCCATAAAAAATCCCCCTTAAATTGGCAACTATTCTACCACAAACTTAAACGAAATGCAAGTTTATCATTTCACTTTCTTTAAAGATAAGGTCAAATCGGCTTTTTCACTTGATAAACTAATATTAAATAATTTTAATAAGCTTGTAATAGTGTACTCATTAAGATGGTTTGTTACGTTTATCATATTAATATTTCTAAAGCCTTTATTTTCAATTCCTACAATATTAGAAGCTAATAAACTGCCTATAAAATATTGATAACCATCCAATATTAATAAACTTAAACTAGTGAAAGCTTCAATTTTATTATCAATATCTATTTTCACTAATTCTTCGGCATCTCTAGTTTCTAAATTTATTAAGAAGTCAGGTATATTTTTTGCTCCGGATAATTCTAATGTTTGTCTGGCTTTAATTTTAAAATTATTCATGGATTCAATCCATTTCTCATAAAATTGTATTTTATCTTCCAAAAAAATTGGACCACTTCTCTTATATCTTAAGACGTCATTAAATATCATAATTTGATCACCAAATAGGCTTGAGCTATTCAAATTTCTAATATTTATTATTTCATTTAAAACCTCATCTGAATACCCTTTACTTTTTAAAAATTCAATTGCCACAAATTCATAATATATTGATGGAAACTCTAAAAGAGACATAACATTATTTTCATTTTTAGAAATATAATGTATAAATTCATGAATAAAGGTTACCAGTGTTCTGATAGTTCCATCTGATATTAATATTATTTTCCAAATATTATCGTTTCCATCTAAATAACATTCTCCATTCTCTATAATTTTACTGTAATTAAAAGTTATTAAATTTTGTTCAATTAGTTTGCGATATGTAAGAAACCATTCTTTTGGAGCATTAATATATGTTAAAAATTCTTTGAAAAGTTGTTCAAATTCACTTTTTGTCAACTTTTTTAAATCCCCGGTCGAATTCTTTGATGTTTTTGCAATATTAATATAATCAATACTTTTTTTAATTAGTACATTTATAATTTCTTCCAAATTATTTAACATCGATGAATCAAATTCATCTAAAAAAGTTGCTATGTCTTTTAAAAAACAATTATATATATCCATTCTTTTGCTTTCTTTTATTTTCTCAAAAATCTCATTATATTTAGAATCGTCATTTGCTATTAAAGTTTCGTATATTTTATTAACATCATAATTATAATATTTTATAGATACCAAAAATTGTATCATTTCTAATGACATATTTTCTGAATTTTTATCTTTTTCTGTACTATTTTTCTTTAAATTCATGTAAGTAATATAAGAAGATGGTAAAAAATCACTTTCTTCAATTAAAGTTTTTACTTTTTCATTATCTGCAAATGCATCTGTAAGTTTTTTCAAGAATTCATAAAAGTCTTCAACATCTAATTGAATTTTATTATCTTGTTTATTGAATTCTACAAAAAGAAAACTGTATTTATTAATAAAGCTTATTATTTTATTTATTTCAGCTGCTTCTTCTTCATTATAAACTAATGTCAATCCTTTTAGTACATCCATTGATTTCATAATTTTACCTCCTGGATATCACATATTTTATTAATTTATCTATGATACAAATTTGTAAAAATTATTTTAGTATAAAAAAACAAAAAAAGCAATACGTTTTACCATATTACTTTTTGTTAATCATTAAATCTTCAATGTATTTTTGAAAATCTTCTATACTCATCGTAGTTGTTTCTGTACTACCAAATAATCTAAAACTAATTGTTTTTTCATCTACTTCTTTTTGGCCTAGAATTAAAGTTATTGGAATTTTTCTTATTTGACTTTCACGCATTTTATAAGATAATTTTTCATCACTATCATCTAGTTCAACACGATAATTTGCATCTTTTAACATTTCATAAATAGATGTAGCATATTCTAAATGATATTCTTTATTTACTGGTATAATATTTATACCTACTGGAGCAAGCCATAGAGGTAGTGCTCCTTTTGTTTCTTCAAGTAAAAGTGCTATAAATCTATCTAAAGAACCTAATATTGCTCTATGAATTACCACTGGAGTTTTCTTTTCCCCATTTGTATCGATATAATATAATTCAAATCTTCTTGGTAGTAGAAAATCAAGTTGAATTGTTGATAAAGCTACTTCATTACCTATAGCGGGTTTAATTAATATATCAAGTTTTGGTCCATAGAATGCTGCTTCACCTTTTGCTTCAATATAATCAATACCAATATCATTTAAAACTTTTCTTAAATCATTTTCAGCATTATTCCACATTTCATCATCTTGGAAATATTTTTCTTTATCTTCTGGATCTCTTAAAGATAAACGGCATTTATAGTTTTTAAATCCAAAATCTTTGTAGACATCCATAATTAAATCAAGAACGTCCTTAAATTCTGTTTCGATTTGTTCTGGAGTACAGAAAATATGTGAGTCATTTTGAGTAAACGATCTAGCTCTTTCAATACCTTTTACTGCACCAGCTGCTTCATATCTAAAGTCATTAGCTATTTCCGCAATACGAATTGGCAAATCTTTATACGAATGTAAGAAATTTTTATACATTACCATATGATGTGGACAATTCATTGGTCTTAAAACATATGCTTCATTGTCCATTTCCATTGCTGGGAACATATCGTCTTTATAGTGGTCCCAATGTCCACTTGTTTTATAAAGTTCTACGCTACCTAAATCTGGAGTATGAACATGACTATATCCATATTTTATTTCTTTATCAGTGATGTAATTTTGAAGTGTTCTCCATAAAGTATAACCATTTGGTAACCATAATGGAAGTCCACGACCAACTAATTCTGAAGTCATAAATATTTTTAAGTCTTTACCAATTTTACGATGGTCTCTTTCTTTAGCTTCTTCAAGTTCTTTTAAATGGGCTTCTAATCTTTCCGGTGTATCAAAGCAAATTCCATATATTCTTTGTAACATATGATTTTTAGCATCATTTTTCCAGTAGGCACCACTTACTTTAAGAAGTTTAAAGTTTTTTAATTCTTTAACTGTATCTACGTGTGGTCCACGACATAGGTCTGTGAAATCTCCTTGAGTATAGCATGAAATTACTTGAGCATTATCATCCATTCTAGAAATTAAATCGATTTTATAAGGGTCATTTTTAAACATTTCTAAAGCTTCTTCTTTACTTATTTCATGTCTAACTATTCTTTTGCCATCTTTAGCTAATTTTTTCATTTCTTTTTCAATAGCTGGTAAATCTTCTTCATTTAAAGTTTTACCATTAAGGTCTATATCATAATAAAAACCTTCTTCAATAACTGGTCCAACCCAGAATAAAGCATCTGGATATAAGTGTTTAACAGCTTGAGCCATTAAATGGGCACATGAGTGATTCATTACACTTAATTTTGCATCTTCTTTAATATTTATCATATTATCTTCCTTCTTTCTTTTCTTGTCTTTGTTCCATAGTGAGAATTGCATATTTTCTTTTTAACTCGTTATACTCTTTAGTATAATTTTCAATTTGTTCTGCAAAATCTGGAACGTTTTTTTTACTTTTCATCATTAATATTTTTGTTTTTAATTCAAGCATACTATTTCTTAAATTTTTCATTTCGGTGTCATAGTCCATACGCATTCCTCCCTTCAACAAAAAAAGAATGATACCAAGGAGTCTTTTTAAAGACGGTACCATCCCTTTATTTTACTTAATTATTGATAACGGACTTATCCGTGGTTTATTAACCCTCTTGAAAAGTAGTAATTAATAAGTGTTTTATTAGCTTCCACCTACCGCTAATTCTCTATAAAAACTAAATTATTAATCGTGTCTTTTCGCATCGATTTCATGATTATATTATCACAAAATGAAATCTATTTCAATATAAAGTCTAAATATTTTATAAAATTTCTTCGATAGATGCTAAATTATTATAATCACTTTTTTCATACCAAATGTTTTTAATATCTACGCTTGTGCTTATTGGCATAGGATTTGGTAATTTAAAATTAATTAGCACTGGTACTTTGAAAGATGTTCCAAAAGCAAAAGCACATCCTGGATTTAAAGATTTAATTTGTTCTAATGTTTCGGAAGATACATTCGTACTCATGTTTTTTACAATTTCTAAATCACTGGGATGAAACACTCTGAACACTATGAAATTAGCACATTGACTTAAAGCTGTTTTAGAAAGTTCATTTGGTCTTTGGGTTATAAAAGTTAAAAGTGTTCCATACTTTCTTCCTTCTTTGGTTATTCTATCAAAAATGTTATAACCAATAATATTTATGTCGTTATCATTTTGAACATATCTGTGTGCTTCTTCTAAAATTATATTAAACGAAATATGTCCACGAGGAATATATCTTGTTGTATAATTAAATAATATTTTACTATATATTTTAGTAAGAACCTTGGCAAATCTATCATCTATAAAACTTAAATTAATATTTACTAAGTTGCTATCAATAAATGTATCTTTTATAAATTGTTCTTTACTTATAAAATCTTTTACATCAAATATATTTTTGTCATCACTATTGATTATTCCTTGAAGACGAGTTTTTAAAATATTCATTTCTTTATAGGCAATATCATTATTAATAGTTCCTTCACTAATTAAAGCAAATTCTAGAGATTCGTATAAATCATTTAAAGTGTAGTTTATAGTTTCATCTATCTTTATATCTTCAAGATTCACAGATTCAAATTGTTGTAAAAATTTCATTACCTCGAAAATAGCATTCATTTTTCCACTGTCATCAATTAATAAACATTGTCTAAATGTTCTATCATATCCTGGCTGATGAATTATCGATTCTAGATTTAATTCATTGGTATTATAATGAGTTAAAACTGCTATTATTTGATCTCTAATATTATTTGATGATTTTCCACTTGTTAAAATATCCATTAAGCATTTTGCAATTATATCATTTTTATATTTTTTTATCTCTGGACTTTGACTTTTAAATATTTTAACTAGTTTTAATGCCTTGTTTAAAACAGGTATTTGATCGCTGCTTGTTGCTTGTAATAATAAAGCTAAGTCATCTACATCTAAGAATTGAATTGGTAGTTTTAACTGCTCTTCATCTTCATCAATTATTTTAGTGGTATATTTTTTAAACTTTAAACCTTCTTCATTTAATTTATTAAATACATTAGCGTATTCTCCATAGGCATCAAATAAAACAATGTGAGAATTAATGGGTTTACTTTTGTTTAATAAAAATAGATTTTGTAAAATTCTAGCTACTCCACAAGATTTACCTGAACCAGTATTACCTATTATGGCACTATGCATTGAGAAAAAGCTATTTAATGGTACAGAAATATTAAAATTTTGATATACTGCAGATGTTCCTAAATATAAATTTTCTTTGTTTAGTTCATTTTCACCATACATTAACTCTAGTTCACTTATATTAATTATACGTACTTGAGATGCTCCGCTTGGTTTTCTTATTAAACCAGAATGAAATGAGTCATTTATTATTTCACCGATAAGTAAAATTTTTGCTTCCATTTCATCAATGTATGTTACCTCACCAATAATTTTTCTATTTTCTTCTAAAAATACGACATGGCAATTTATAATATTAGAGATGGCTTTGCCAGTTATATTTTCAATTGTTACTTCGTTGTTATTAATTCTTTTAATTTTTCCAAACATATAATCAACCCTATCTTGTAATAAGTATAACATTTTTAAAATAATCTAGCAATTATAAATAAGTAAATTCGCAAATACACTTGCATTATTTGTTTCTATTTGATATAATTTATTTGTTCTTGAAGAACATGGGTTGTTAGCTCAGTTGGTAGAGCAATTGACTCTTAATCAATGGGTCTAGGGTTCGAATCCCTAACAACCCACCATTTATTGATAAAACAATATCTAGCAGTAACTTTTATTGCTAGATATTTTATTTTTATACTTAATCAAATATGTTCTTTAAAATAGCTACAAAATTTACTTTTATAAAATTTACGGCACCTTTTATAAAACACTATCTAAAATAAATAAGTAAATAAATGATAACAATAAAAGATGTAAAAAAAATCTCCCACTTTGTTGGGAAATTTTTTATTTACGATCTTCTTCAAGTTTGCTAAAATCAAGTACTTTTGATTCATCTGGTCTTTTATTAAATTCTATTTTTTGAACTTTTTTAGTTGTTTTACCTACAGCATCTGTGGCAATATAAAGTATCCAGTATTGGTCTTTACCTTCAGTCTCATCTACCTCATGATAAACTTTGTGAGTTACTTTAACCCCAGGTTTATCATCTTTTACCTCAAGGTGATCATAATTTATATCATCAATAGAATCAACATAATATATGGTATCAAAGAATTTAATCGTCGGTGCTTTTATATCTTCTGGATTATTTTCATCATTTAAATATTCATCTCCGAGCGGATTTGCTATCCATCCCCATTTTTCTTTTTCATATTCTATATGATACCAATAGTTCCCATTATGATTTTCATAATCATCTACTTTAAATACATCACCTTTTTTAGCTTCTTTTAGGATTGCACTATTTCTATCGGCTTCTGCTCTTATATTGATTTTTTCAATTTTAACCTCAATATACCATCCTTCTTTAATCTTTTTAATTCTTGCCTCTTCCATAAAACCTAGAATAAATTTTACTGCAAAGAATCCTACGACGATTAAAATAAGAATTGTAAATATAATTTTTAATTTTTTCACACTATCACTTCCTATATCTAATTATATCAAATTTTTTTTATTTTACTAGTACTTTATTTTGTGATATAATCTAGTTGGTGATTTATTTATGAAAAAATACAAGTATCAAAGGCTTTCAAATAATGAAAAAAAACAAGCTAAAAATGATTTTTACCAAACTGAACAAGGTATAGAATTAAAGAAAAGATTTAATAGAATATTAATTTATAGTATTATTTTAATTTTATTTGGTATCTATTTACTTATTGAAGCTTATGTAAAAAAAGATTCTTATGCACAATATGTATATGGCTCTGTAATCATTTTATTTGGTATAGCTTTTTTAGTATCAAGGGGATATGTAATGATGAAAAAAGTAAATGAATTTATTACGAAACCAAAAAACACTACGAAGAAAAAGTAGTGTTTTTAATTTATTCTATCATCAAATTGTTCCATTTCATCTAATTGATCTTCAACTAGAGTTCTAAATCTTCTTTTATATACTGCAACTTTTCTTCTTAAGCTTTCAGCTTCAGATTCTATTCTCTCTGCTTTTTGTAATGCATTATTTATTACTTTAGTTGCATTTCTTTTGGCATCTTCTAATATTACTTTCGATTCATCATAAGCTGCTTTTTTAATATTACTTGTTGATTCTTCCGCTACAAGAATGGCACGATTTAAAGTTGCTTCAATATCTTTATAATGCTTTAGTTCTCCCTTTAATGTCTCAATTATCTCACAACTATTTTTAAGTTTTCGTAACATGTTTTCATATTCCACTGTTACTTCCTTAACAAAATCATTAACTTCTTCTTTTTTATAGCCTTGAATACTTGTACTAAATTTATTTACCATAAGGCCACCACCTAATTACCAGTCTAGTTCTTCATCATTGTTTTTACTAGTTTTTTCTGAGTCATCTGTTATTTTTCCTTGAACATTAACATTTTTAGGTGCCACTAAATAAATACCAACACCTATTTTTTGCATTGATCCACCAATTGCATAGATAACTCCGCTTAAAAAATCAATAATTCTTTTAGCTTGATCAGATGTTACTCTTTTTAAATTAACAACAACGCTATTTCTATTTTTTAAGTGATCCGCAATTTGTTGTGATTCAGAGTATGCACGAGGTTCAAGCAAAATCATTTTATTTCCAGTTTTGTCTGCTTCCTTTATAGCATCTTCTTCAGAAATATTGTAGTATCCATCTTCTGTGCCATTTAGATTTTCCATGTCATCGTCATCTTTAAATATATTTTTTAAGCTAAATCCCATAATTGATTCCTCCCTAGTCTACTATCCCATTTTATCAAACTTTTAAAATTTTTACAAGAGTTTTACATAACATTTTTCTTGTTAATTAAATTATACTACAGAAAAAAGAATAAAGCCAGAGATTTTTTCTCTAGCTTTGAAATTATAATTCTATTTTTTTATTAATAAACGAAACCAATTCATCAACTTTTAATGTAATTTGTTCCATTGTATCTCTATCTCTTAGAGTTACAGTATCATTTTCAATTGTATTATCATCAATTGTTATAGCAAATGGTGTACCAATGGCATCGCTTCTTCTGTATCTTTTACCTATTGAACCGGATTCATCATATTGACATTCAAAATATTTGCAAAGTGTTGCATAAATATCATTCGCTTTTCCAGCATGAATCTTTTTAATAAGGGGTAAAATGGTTACTTTATATGGAGCTAAAGCTGGATGAATTTTTAAAACAATTCTTTCTTCACCTTCCACCATTTCTTTTGTATAGGCATTTGTTAAAATCGCTAAAAGCAATCTATCTAGCCCCACAGATGGTTCTACAACAAATGGTAAATATTTTTCATTTGTTTCTGGATCCATGTAACGAAGATCTGTGCCTGAAGCATTTTGATGAACAGTTAAGTCATAATCTGTTCTATCAGCAATTCCCCATAATTCTCCCCATCCCATTGGGAACATAAATTCTATATCTGTTGTTGCTTTACTATAAAATGATAATTCTTCTTTTTCATGATCTCTGAATCTAAGGTTATCACTATCTAAGCCTAAAGTTTTTAAAAAGTCCATACAATAATTTTTCCAATATCCAAACCATTCTAAGTCAGTATTTGGCTTACAGAAAAATTCAAGTTCCATTTGTTCAAATTCACGAGTTCTAAAAATAAAGTTACCTGGTGTAATTTCATTTCTAAAAGCTTTACCTGTTTGACAAATACCGAATGGTACTTTTAATCTCATGCTTCTTTCTATATTTTTAAAATTAACAAAAATCCCTTGGGCAGTTTCACCACGCAAATAAACAGTGTTTTTTGTATCATCTGTTACACCAATTGATGTTTCAAATAATAAATTAAACTTTCTTATCGGAGTAAAATCACTTTTACCACATACTGGACATTTAATGTTATTTTCTTTGATGAAATTTTCTAATTTTTCATTATCCCAGCCATCACCTGTAACTTCGCCATGAGTAAAGTCTTCGATTAATTTATCTGCTCTGTGTCTAGCTTTACATTTCTTACAGTCAATTAATGGATCTGCAAAAGATGCTACATGACCTGATGCAACCCAAACTTTTGGATTCATAATAATCGCAGCATCTAGTCCAACATTATAAGGATTTTCTTGAATAAATTTCTTCTTCCATGCTTTTCTGATGTTTTCTTTTAAATTTGTACCAACTGGACCGTAATCCCAAGAGTTAGCAAGCCCATTATATATTTCACTTCCTTGAAAAATAAAACCATATTGTTTACAATAGTTAACTAATTCTTCCATAGTTACTTTCATAATAAATCACTTCCTTGATAAATACAATTATACATAAATGTGGGAATAATTACAAGAATTAAAAGCCATATTTTAAATTAATTACGTCAAAACTGCAGTCTTTTGTAACACATTTTCGTTATATTCACTACATTTCTTTTCTAATAAAGGAAAATTACAACATCTATTTTTAATATTTTCATGTAATTTATTTTCTTTATAGAGTTTATATAATATATAAGATTTATCCATAACTGATTTATGTTGTTTAGTTATCCATCTAAGTTGTTTTTTTAACAAAATATTTCGTTGTAACTCAGATTTGTTTTTATTCTCTATAGATAAATCATAATCAGTATAATTAACTTTTTTTACAGGTATCATGTTGTTAAAATTAATAACACCTAAATTTCCATTATCTATTTTTAATAAATCTAATGTATTTTTTAATGTTTTGTGTTTTTCTTTCGGACTAGATAATGGTGCAAAATACTCAATATCATTAACCATAAATAATATACCTAAGAATGGTCTAAGTTTTTTATCAAAAGCATTGTAAGGAACTTTGTTATCAAACTCTCTTAAATAATCGCAATATTTAGAATCAACTGTTACTATTTTAAATTTATTATACATACATTTCACCTCGAGAAATATTATACAACATTTTCACGCAAAAGAAAAGACTAGAATTTTAATTCTAGTCTGCTTTTTTAGTTGCCATATATAGGGCTGGCTTCACCCGCTTTGTTCGTTGCCATATATAGGGCTGGCTTCACCCGCTTTGTTCGTTGCCACTTATAGGGCTGGCTTCACCCACTTTTTTTAAAATTTTTCAACTATTTCAGTTGCAACATTAATATATCACAAATTCACACATTTGTCTAGTGTAAACTGATAGCTTTATTTATACTTTCCATTCATAACAAATTCTAAATAATGATCTGCACAAAGAGGAATATATTCTATTTCATCATCGGCCCCATCAATTACAACTTCTTTTCCACTTGAACTATATTTACCATTTACACGTCTAGCATTAAACATTGCTGGACTTCCACATACACAATTTACTGTTAACTCATGTTTTTCATCACTTCTAGCAAATAACTGTTTTGAGCCTTCGAACAAATCTCCTTTAAAGTTACTTTTAAGACCATAACAAACAACAGAAATATTATATTTGTGAGCTATAAACCAAAGTTGATTAATTTGTTCTCTACTTAAGAACTGGGCTTCATCCACTAGAATGAATTCCGCATACATATATTTATGCATATATTTTTTACTAAGTAAATTGGCACTTTTAGGTATTAAAACATCAACTTTTATATTTTCACCAATTCTATTTACTACGGTATTACTTCCTTTAGTATCAATTTTAGGTTTCATAACTACGATATTAATTAAATACTTTGAATAATTGTAATGATCTTGTAATAACTTTGTTGTCTTTCCAACTGCCATTGTTCCATAATAAAATGTTAAATTTGCCATACTACCACCCTACATAATTTTTTTTAAAAAATCTTTACTATTTAAATATAGTCCTGTATATCTATCATAATATAAATCTAAATATTTATTAATTGTATTTTTTGTTTCGTCATCAACTTTTATTTCTTTAATAGAATCAATATTTACAAAATAATACATTCTTATCATTTTTATTATTTTTTTATCCACAATTATTTCATTAGTTAAACAATTTATACAGATATAACCACCCTTGTCTGGGTCAAATGTGGCAATATTATTCTTGTTTCCACATAGTACACATTCATCTAAATTAAATAAAACACCCAGATATTCAAGATACTTAATTTCTAAAATATTAGTTAAAACTACTGGATCTAAGCCATTTTCTAACTTTAATACTACCTTAATAAAATCATCATAGATGTTTTCTATATCGCTACTTTGCTTAACTACTTGACTAGTTAGTTCTGTTATGTACGCCAAAAAACTTACCAAAAGAATATCACTCTTGATAGTTTTTAAAGGATTTATAACATCTGCACTTACTAAGGTAGATAATTTGTTTTCTTTATATATAATGTTAAAATGACTGAAACTAAATTTCATAGTTGGTACACGATATCTATTTTTTAAAGATTTAGCACCTTTACACATTATACCTATTACCCCATACTCACGAGTAAAAACGTTTATAATTTTACTTGTTTCTCCATATGGTGTTTCACTTAAAACAAATCCATCTACTTCTGTGTTCACTTCTAATCCTTCTTTTCTACTTCTTTGTACTTAAGATAATCTTCTACTTTTCCTGATTCTTGAAACTTTTTCCATGCTTCTTCTTTATTCATTTTTATCACCTAAATATATATTGGGTGATTTATTTTTATTTTATTCATTATCTATAAAACCTAATTCAACTAAATACTTTTCTTTATCTTTCCAGTTCTTAATTGTTTTTACAAATAACTCTAAATAAACTTTTTTTCCAACTAGTTCACTTTCAATTTCTGCTCTTGCTAGTGTACCTACAGTTTTTAATCTACTGCCATTTTTTCCTATTATTATTCTTTTTATATTATCTCTATCTACGATGATATCTACACTAATATTTACAATGTCTTTCTTTTCTTCAAAAAGAGTTGTTATACATGTAATACTGTGGGGTATTTCATCTTCTGTTACTTGAAGTAATTTTTCTCTTACTATTTCACTGGCCATAAATTTCATACTACTTGAGGTATAGTATTCATCAGGAAAATATTTTACTTCATCATGTAAATATTTTTTAATGACACTTATTAAGTGATCTACATTATCATTTTTAAGTCCTGATGTAGGGACTACTTCTACGAAAGGATATATATCTTTAAATTCATCAATTGTTTTAAATAGTTTTTCAGTTGTTATTTCATCAATTTTGTTAAGAACAAGGATAACAGGAACATCATTATTTTTTAAGCTTTCTAAAATAAACATGTCTCCTTTACCTATACCTGATGCAACATCAACCACAAATAAAATTAAATCAACATCTTTAGTTAGAGCTAAAGCCTCTTTATTTAATACTTTACCTAATCTATTTATAGGTTTATGTATTCCTGGAGTATCCACAAAAACTATTTGGGTATCTGAATCATTGTATATCCCTTGGATAATGTTTCTAGTTGTTCCTGAAACATTACTAGTTATGGCAACTTTTCTATTAATTATAGTATTTATTAATGTACTTTTGCCAACATTAGGTCTTCCGATTATACTTACAAATCCACTCTTCATAACTTACCTCTTTAAAATAATGCTATAATTTTAGGAATGAAAATAAAACAACAAATGATAAATACCATAATACTACTTACAAAAGCTGCTGCACTTCCACAATCTTTAGCAACTTTAGCTAGAGGATGAATTTCTTTCGTAACTAAATCTACGGTTGCTTCAATTGCGGTATTAAGAAGTTCCACCGCTAAAACTATTACTAGGGCAATAACTATAATAGCCCATTGAATGAAGCTTATTTGTAATAAAAATCCTAATATTATAATACCTATAGTGCATATTGCATGTAACCATAAACTTTGTTCATTTTGATAAGCATTAACTAATCCATCAATTGAAAACTTAATACTATTTAAAAATCTTTGAAATCCCATTTTCTTATGCTTTTCTTGTTTCTTCAAACTCATTTAATACCAACTCCTGACGACTAAACATTTCTTTTTCTTCTTTTTTTCCTAAAGTGTGATCATAACCTAAAAGATGTAATATTCCATGAACTACCAAAAATGATAATTCTCTGGTTTCGCTATGTCCATATTCTATAGCTTGTCCTTTCATCTTGGGAATACTTACAAATATTTCTCCAAGCATGCGATAATCACACTCAATTGTTTCATTATCTTCATAAGCAAATGATAAAACATCTGTTGTTCTATCAATATCTCGATATGTTTTATTTAATTCATGCATCTTTTCATCATCAATAAATATTATTGAAAATACTGCATTTTCTACATGTTCCATTTCTAAACATTTATCAATTATTTTGGGTAGAAAATCATATTTTATTTCTCCATTATATTCATTTATTATTTCATAGTGATTCAAAAGAAAATCACCCCCATCACTTTAAGTATATATAATACCATAATTATTAAAAGAATGAAACATATAATGTTAATTATTCCTTCTTTTTGTAATGATTTTGGTAAATGATTATGTATGGCTGTAAGACCAATATATAATAAATAACCAATTATACAACCTAAAACATTTAAAATAATATCATCAACATCAAAACTTCTACCTATATTAAGTTGCACAAACTCTACGGTTGCTGATACTACTAAAGATATCAAAAATGGTGCCATGACAGTTTTAGGTTTAATATAATAAGAAACAATTAATCCAAATACAACAAAAGCTAATATATTTCCAACAACATTATATATAAAAAGATTACTACCTATTTTATATCTAAATATTTCTGTAAATGGTACTAAGTTATAACCACTACCATCATTTAACTCTACTTTAGTAAGAAGTTGAAATAATAAAAATAAATAAACTATTGATATTATTCCAAAAAATTCTTTGTAAAAATATACTTTTTCACGATGAGCTCTAAGATAAAAGAATCTCATACTAACAAGAGTTACAATGAATATTACTAGTACTGGCCAATTATCATTTAATACCGCTCTAATTGTATTTAAAAACATCCTAATCAATCCTTTTCTATTTCTATTTCTTTTTGTGTACTTATTAGTTCTTTTACTACCACAAATACATCTATATCCATTGTACTATTATTTTTAACTTTTTTCAAAACTTTTTTATCAATTATAGTGTCTTTTTTAGTTAGTTTTTTTTCTGTTGCTTCAATAACTTTATTTATTCCTACTTCTAATGCTTCTTCTTCGCTATATTCTTTTTCTATTTTTTTGACACTTACTTGCTTATCTATATAAAGATTAAAATCAAATATCTTAAGTAATGTTTTATAATTACTTTCATAATTTTCTAATCTATTTCTAAATATTTCATGTTTATTATCATTATATTCCCAGACTAAATTGTATCTTTTATCATTTTGTTTTTCGTATTCATAATACTTAAAAGGAATACTTATACTTCCCGTATACCAAGTAGTGGCGTATATTTCTCCGGATGCACAGGTATATCTTTTATCTTCTTCATTGTATTTTACGGAACCACGAATTAAAACATCGCCTTCTTTAACATAGTCATTTATGTTTACTAGCCCTTCACCTTGCTCGATTTTTATTTCATTTATCACACCACTTTTTTTAGCTACGATATCACAAACTCTATCGTCTTTTTTAATATCAGTTATAATTCTTTCTTCAATTTTGACATTTATAACCATGCCTTTTACTTCAAACTCCATCCAATCTAGTTTATCGGGATGTTTATCTAATATTTTTTGTCTTATTTCATCTAACTTTTTATAACTTTTCTTAAATCTTAAAACTTTTATACCATTTTCATCTAGTTCATCCTTAATAAGTTCACGAATGCTACTATTTTCATGAATAATATTAATTTTAAATATCATATTTTTTAGACAAACAAAGAAAATTAAGCCTACAAAAAGAGATATTAAAAATATTTTTTCTTTCTTAATATAATCTAATACCTTATTTATACCGGTATTTTTTATAATTTTAAATTTATAACTTATAATATATTTATTTATTTTTTCATAGTCAGTTTTAGTTACTTTTAAATACAACTTTTTATCTATATATTTTACCTCATATATTTTTATAGATAAGCTTTCCACTTTACTTATTAACCTGTAATAGTTATCACAATTACTTTCTATCCATACAATATTCTTATTCATAATTGATACCTACATTCTTGATAACTCCACGGATTAATATTTCATTTGGCATCATTTTAGTTATAAATAAATCTTCACCTTTAATTTCTAATTTAAATTTATCTAATTTTAAAATAACTAGTTTACTTGTCAGACTTATTAACTCTTTATAATTAAATACATGAATAAAATTATCATAAATTGATATAAAATATTCTTTATCATATAAAAAATTAACAAGGGTATCTTTAATATGCATAGAGTATCACCTTATTAATTATATGATTGTCGAGGAAATTTAATCTCCGATAATTATTGGGTCAGAAGAAGTACCTGTTCCTGATTTGTAAGCTACATCTGAGTTAAGGTAAAATGTAGGTCTAACGGAATAATAATTAGTAACTCCACTTACGTTTGACAATCCACTACTCATGTATATTGTTAAAACATCACTATCGAGAACTGTTATTGTCCATTCTGTATACTTACCTGTATTTAACCAACATTTTTCAGTATCACAAGGATATGAAACCATATTTGTTGTCCATATATCAGGGGTTGCTGCAAATCCATAATCACTCACATATATTAATCCTATTTTCGAACTATATTTTTTTGAGCCATCTTTTATTTCTTCTTGATGGATTTCCTTAACTGTTAAACTTCTACTTGAAATGTTACTTGTATACCAATTATTATTTATAATAAATTTTGTCCAAGTTTCTCCAATATTATTTATAAAATTATTATTTAAGTTTATAGTATTTAAATCTGAGTATTGCCAATCAGTACATGTTCCATTGTTTGGGTTAGGTGCAGCAATTATATTTTTATTTGCTAGTTGAATTATTGAATTACTTGAATAAGCAAGTTGGTTAGGACAAGTTTCTAAATTAGTCCATTTATAATCTGAACTATAGTATGCTCCATCTGTACCTAATAATTCATTGTTGGCTTTTGTGTATTTTATTAACTTTACAAGGTGTTTTCCAGCATTACCATGATTATTTTCATCAAACACGCCTATTATTCTATACAAATTATCTTCTGGGCATGGTCTTTCATTCGTTCCAAAGCATACGAAGTTATTTGTGGCATCCCTTGAACCCGCATAACGATACGAATTATCACTAGCACCATTTTCTAAACTGCTGTCATGATAATAAATATTGTTCTCTCCTTGTACTCCCGTGTATTGTGAAATAACATATTCTGCAATGGTCATTGTTGAAGCAATATCAAAATAAACATAACATTTATCTGATATATTTCCTTGCATTATTACTGCTTTCTTAGTATCATCCCAATTTAATGTTGAACCATTTTCACATCTTGATAATTCTGTATTAAATTTATATCCATCTGTTGGCCACTCACTCTGTGTTACAGTTTTGTAGTCTCCAGCCCCTGCTGTTTGTTCTAAATTCATTGTTAACAACTTGTTTTTTTGATTTGTTTTACTTATTTCTTCAGATTTATTATTTGAATTTAAAAATAATGTTAAAACAGTCCCCATTAAAACCCCTAGTATAATTATTTTTTTCTTCATAGCATCTCCATCTTTTACTCGTTTTATGAGTAACTATATTAATTATACTCATTTTCTGAGTAAAAATCAATACAAATAAACTGAGTAAGATAAAATTATACTGGGTGAAAAAAATTGAATAGAATTAAAGAACTTAGAGAAGACCATGATTTAAAACAAAAAGATGTTGCTAAAATATTAAATATTTCACAACAACAATATGCAAGATATGAACTTGAAGAAAATGAAATGGCTTATGGACAATTAATAAAACTTGCGGATTATTATAATACTTCAATTGATTACATACTTTATGTAACAGATGAACGTAAACCTTATCCTAAATCTATATTAAATAACAAAAGATAAGAAGTTATCAACAAAGACTTCTTATTTTTTATCAAAGATTTAAAATTATTTATTATTCATGTCAATATTTGGCCCACTGGGCCCAATATTGGAAGCAACAAATATAATCTAGTTAATATGTAAGTGACAAAATATAATCGAATTAAAAAAATTTCCTAAATCTAATCTAGCTAAGTTCATATAATTAACCTTTGCCATATTCCTCTGTTAGTTTTTTTCTAATTCCCTTCTTGACAAATTGTTTTCTAAACATAAATTAATATAATAATTTCTTTTATTTTCATTTTTTATTGGTAAAATCACCTTTATTATTGTCCAATTCAATATTCGCTCCACTGGAGCGAATATTGGAAAACACAAATAAAATTGGCGAAATCGTGCTAAATTTGCATATGTGTAGCCTTTTCCATATTCCTCAGTTAGCTTTTCTGCCCATATTTTTAATAGTTCATTACCATATTTAGCTTTCTCTTTTCCGCCTTGAGCTTCAACTATTAATCTACCTTCATTCCAATAACATTCTACTAATTCCCTATTAGCATTTGTTTCTCTAATTGCTTTTCCTATCTCTACTTTTTTAACATAACTATTTACTTCATCATAATAATTCATTTGTTTCCTCCTTTATTTTACTAATTCATATGTAAGTGGGACTAGTTTTTCACTTCTAACAAAGTTTGCCACAAACTTATTTTGGTCTTTTGTGATAATTATTCCTATCGTTGGGTTATTGCTTGGTTCTTTAACATAGTTATCAACTAAATTCATATAGAATTCCACTTGTCCTTTATCTTCTTTTTTAAGTTTTCTACATTTTATTTCTACTACTACATAACAGTTATATTTAACATTATAAAGTAACATGTCTATAAAGTAGTTTTTATTTCCATCACTAACTTTATATTGATTTCCTACCCAAGTAAATCCTTTACCTAATTGTAAAAACACACAACTTAATTGTGAATAAATTAATTTTTCTAAATCACTTTCTGTTTTTATTTCTTTATCTTTTAATTTAAGTAATATTGGATTTTTAAAATTGTTGACTATTGCCGGTACTTTTGCAGGAACAACAATATCAATTTTATCTGGTTTATGTTCTAATCTTTCATATGAATTACTTTTTATTTCTTTTTCTAACTCTCTTTTTGATAAGTTATTTTCTAAACATAAATTTATATAATAGTTTCTTTTATTCTCATCTTTTATGGGAAGTATTTTACAAATATTTGTCCATGTTAATTGTTGGGCCACTGGCCCAATGATTGGAAAGTATAGATATAACTGCCTAAATCTAGATAAATTGGTGTAGTCATATCCTTTACCATATTCTTTTGTTAATTTTGCTGACCATTTCTTTAACAACTCATTTCCATACTTAGATTTATCTTTTCCTCCCTGGGCTTCCACTATTAATCTTCCCACATTCCAATAACACTCTACTAATTCCATATTAGCATTTGTTTCTCTGATAGCTTTTCCTATTTCTACTTTTTTAACATAACTATTTACTTCATCATAATAATTCATTTTTTACCTCCTTTTAGAAATAAATACAATTTTTCTTTCATATATAATATTTCCTAAAGAGTTTAAATTTTTGCACTTTTTCTGAAAATTTTACAAAATTTGACACTTTTTTGTAAAAAAAACTGTTGGGAAACTTTATTGTTTAGTTTTCCAACAGCCCTTATAAAACTTTACCTTCTTTATAACATTCATAAATATATGATGGATTTTCATAATACATACTACTATCGTAGTTATCTATTTTGGGAATAATCCACGATGTTAATACTTTGATTAAATTATCAATATATTCTAGTTCATTCGTACTTATTTGTTTTATTAGTCTTTCATATACAGCTCCGATTTCAAAATATGATGGAATTCTGTTTTTATAATTATCAAATCTGTAATTTCCTTCTTTTATACTGTATTTTTTTATTATCTCATCACTTACTTTATCTATGTTTTCAGAGTGATATACTTCTGCAAGAGAGTAGATTTTTTCTAACTCTTTTTTATCAATTATATTTACTACATATTCTTTAGTATTAAATGTTTTTCTGGCGATATACTCTATTAAACTGCAAAGATAAAATAAATCATTGTCACATTTCTTCATTGTTACACTCTCTACATTCTAAATATTTCAAGCATTTTAATGCTTTATTTGTACAAAATGCTATTTGATGTGTTGGGTATCTAAATTTAGCTAGTTCCCAGAACGCTTCTCTAGTTATTATACCATCCATCAAATCTGTTATATAATTATATATTTGGTCATCGGCCATTGCTCCAATTACAATATCGTATTTGTGTTTTTGACCCTTTCTAGAATTAATTATAAAATCTAGCCATTCTTCACTCAATATATTAAATTCCTTGATGTTTAGATTTAAATCTTCATTATATTCGTAAATGTTTAATATGGGAGTTTCAAATTTTTTTGCCCATTTAACTGCTTGCTCTTCTAAAATAGTACAATAGAAACCTTCTCCAAAATCTTTTGTATATCTTCCATTTTTAATTTCTGGATTTTCTATCTTACAATAACTACCATGATATACTATTTGTTTTGCCATAAACTACCTCCGCTATAAATATTATACAATATTAGAAACAATAAATAAAGATTAAAATGTAGAGAAAAAAAAGAAGTGATTTACTTCCTTAAATCCATTTTGAAATATAAATTACTCTAGTTGTATATTCTTCATAATTATCAAATATTTTGATAATTGAATGAATTATTTCTTTTAAAATATCTTTAGTATCTTTTTTTACTCTTATTTGTAGTATTTGTTTTTGCATTTCACGTCTAAATAAATAGTCATCAATATATTTACTAACAACTTTATCTAAATTAATAACACTTTCTACATCTTCGGGATTATTTATATCAATTCTAAAAATATATTGTTGATACAATTTAATTAATTTTTTAGATATAATATCATCTTCATAAGGAGAAAATTCTATTATTTTATAAAAATTTGGACAAAGGCCAATTATTTGCTTATTTGTATACATAAAATCACCTTCTACTGTTAAATTAAGTTTACTACATTTATTAATATTTGTAAATACCTAAAAGAAATGTTATAATAATTTTAGATAAGGATGGTGTTTAAATGACTAAAAGGATAAAAATAAAAAAACAAGTATATTACATTTTAATTGGAATTGTTCTCGTAATTGGACTTTCTATATTTGGTAATTATAAGTATAAAGAATATAAATATCATCAAACATATGAATATAAATTACTTAATCATGGATATAAGAATGAAGATGTAACTAAAATACTAAATAATTTTAATGAAAAAGATTATAACTATTTTTTAAATAATGATGTTAATGAAGATTATATTAAGTTGTTAGATGAAAAATATTTTTTAAAAAAGAATTTTTATAAGTATATTGAATATATGAATAATAATAAAAAGTTGGATTTAACAAGTGTTGTTAGAAATATAAATATTCATTTAGAGAAAAATTTTTATGAAGAAGAATTTAATACTGATATAAGTAAAGATACAAGTATGTTAGTTAATAAATATTATCTTCTCGGTAGTGATTATGCTCCTTCGGATTTAGTTACAATTTCTCAGACTTATTCATGGGGAGATGCCGGAAGTCAAAAAACTAGAAAAGTTACTTATGATGCATTTTTGGAAATGTGGAATGCTGCACAAGAAGAACAAGGATATTATTTAATGGTTAGTTCTTCATACAGATCTTATCAAGAACAAGAAATTGTTTATAATAATTATAAAAAGACGCGTGGCCAAAAATATGCTGATAGTATTGCTGCAAGACCTGGTTCTTCTGAACATCAAACAGGTTTAACACTAGATATATTTAGTAAACTTAATAATAATAAAAATACTTTTAAAGATACTGAAACTGCAAAATGGTTAGAAAATAATGCATATAGATTTGGTTTTATTTTAAGATATCCAGAAGATAAAGTGAAAGTAACTGGTTATAGTTATGAAGCTTGGCATTTTAGGTATGTTGGTAAAGAAATAGCAAAATATGTTTATGAAAATAATATTACTTTTGAAGAATATTATGCTTACTATATTGAAAAATAGGTTTAATTTACAAACCTATTTTAATTTTATTCTAGATAAATGTGGAGAATCTATTTCAACTTTTTTATCATTAAGTATTAGTTCCATATTTGGAATACTCTCATCTATACTTCTTTTTGTATATCTTGTTACTATGAATATTTCTAGTTCAATTAAATGTTTTATCATTTCATTATATATTTCTTTGACATTTTTTTTGTCATTAAATCTATTATACATGATACTAAAATCACGTAAAGTTTTATTGCCGTTCATAGTTAAAAAATAAAGAATTGTTTGATAATCTAAGCCATTTAACTTATATTTGGTATTGCTTGCAATAGTTTCCATAACATGTTCTTTTTCTAATTCTATTTTTAAAGTTTCTAACATCATTGATAAAAAGTATGTCATGTCATTTGATTCTTTAGCTTCCTTTATTACTCTATCGTATTTTGAACCTTTAAAGCTAATACCTCGATTAAATATTATAAATGGATAAGCTTCTTTTTTTAATAAGTACCACATAGACATTGTTCTACTTGTTCTTCCATTTACATCAAAATATGGGTGAATATAAACAAAATAAAAATGCATTATTTGAGATTTAATATATTCTTCAATTTGGCTATTTTTAGCATTGCCATTAACATATTCAAAATATAGTTTTATTAACTTATCTATGTTTTCATGATAGATGCCTTCAGCAAGTTCCATATCTAACCTACCATTTTGAAGAATGTAAACTGGTTTTTCACGATAAAGTGGCCCCATGTTTTTCAAATCATATTCACTTAAAAGACCTTCACTTAATATTTGATATAATTCATGTAAATGATGTTCATCCATTTTCTTATGATGTAAAATATAATAATAACCATGATAAAGATTTAATATTCTTTGTTTTCTTTCTTCATCTTTAATTATTTCTGTTTTTCTTTTTATAATATCTTCGATTAACTCTAAATCATCTTGATAACCTTCGACTTGATTATTAGACTTTAATTCATGGGAATACATCATCTTTCTTGCAAATATTACATTATCCATGCTTTTATCCCATTCCAAAAAACTTTGTAACTCTTCTTTTATTTTTTCTAAAGATTCTTCTCTATAATAAAACCTTGGCCCATTTTCTTTAGGTAGTTCAACATAATTTCTTTTTTGCATATTATCACTTCCAGGGGGTTATTATATAACAAATCTCAATAAAACTCAATCATTTGATTGAGCTAAAACATTTTTTCAACATTATTTGGAACTTTATCTTCCACCACTTTTTTTATGATTTTAGATTTTTGTTCATCACTTACTTTTTTACCTGTCATTTTACTTAATGTATCTATTACCTCACTAAGTGTCTTTTCATCTTTCATGTTTCCTTTTTGTAATTTTTCTGCAAGACTTAAAATAGTGTCTTTAGAAACATTAGTCTTTTTTTCTACTTTCTTAAAAAATTCATCACCGAATTTCATAGGCCCTCCCTAGTGATAATATATGCCCAAATTTGACTTTGTTTAACAATTGTGTTATAATGTGTCTAAGTTTAAGGGGGATTTTATGGTAACTTTTGATGATATTAAAACTGTTTTAGCTTCAACTGATGTTACAAAATTAGAAAAAGATTACACAAAAAGACAAGAAAACAATAGAATAGATAATGCTATTAAAGCTAAAGATGTGTTGGTGTTCTTTCCGAATGAACTAATATATTTACCTAAAGGGCTTGATAATATTGGTAAATTAAATGCTTTATTGATGCTTTATTTAAATAGTGGGAACTTAAGAGCACAAAGAATAATTACAGAAATATTAAAAAAATATGGGTATAATCCAGATAGTGAAATAATCAGAGCTATGCAAATGTCTGATTTATTATTTCAACACAAAATTGATGAAGATGACTACAAGAGAGCTATAAATGGTCTAACAAATACAACTGGGATTATGAATATTAGAAAAAAAGAAATTCAAATTAAAACAATGCGAGGAATTATAAAAATGAATCCACTTTGTGAGACATTAGGAATTACACCTATTTCTGAAGAACAAAGACAAGGATTTTGTCATAATATAACGTCATGTGTATTAGAAGCTAATAAAAATTTATATGGCGGTTATTATTATGTTCCATTAGAATTTAAAGGTTATATGGAACACTCAGTTATTATAGATTTAAATAAAAATCTAGTTTTAGACTTTGCCCAAGATATAATGGTACCTCTAAAAATATGGTTTAAGTTTTTAGGAGAACCGAATTTATTAATTGATGGGAAAAGTTATCAAGAACTTGTTAAACAAACTAAAGAAGAATTAGATGTTGATCTAAATATTTGTTTACTTGAACAAGTTAGAAGAAGAACAAAGTAATTGTTACCTTACTTTGTTCTTTTGTTTTAAGAATTTGTCTAGTCCTCTGAAACCTTGATTTTCATAATCAAATTCATCTATTAAACTAAAATCCTTTATCTCTTTTTTTACTAAATATTTTTTTATCATTTCTTTGGTTATATTATTAAAGTTAATGGTACAGGTAATTCTTGCTAAGAATTCTTTACTGAATGTATTTCGATAATTTAATTTTCCTTTCATAAAACCAATTTTATTTTCTCCATGGGCATTACTAGTCATAAAAACATATGCATTCTTAAAATTGATTTTTTCTCCTTTAGAGTTTGTAACAAAACCTTCATCTAAAATTTGTAAAAATAAATTTATAACACTTAGATGAGCTTTTTCTAATTCATCTAAAAGAATAATACAATTAGGGCACGTTTTTACTTTATCAAATATATTTTCATCATCATAACCAATATATCCTGCGGAAGAACCAATTAGTCTATTGATTGATATTGGTTCATTGTATTCACTTAAATCTAATCTTATTAAAGGTAAATTTAGATAATGAGCTATTTCTTTTACAGTCTTAGTTTTACCTACCCCAGTTTGACCTGTTAGTAAAAATGATATTGGCATGTCTTCTTCGTTACATTTCATATTATTTACTATTTTTTCAAGACATTTATCTTGACCAATAATTTTATCTTTTAAGTAATTAAGAAGCTTTTTCCAATCGTTTTTAATAATTGGAATATTATTTTTTCTTAACATTACCTCTTTTATATCTTTATTAGTTATCTTTTCCGGAGTCGTTTCTTCATTTTTTATTTTATCATTTAATTCAATTTCTATCTTTCTTAAATTTAACGCTTCATTAAAATTATTTTTTTTAACCATTATCTCTTTTTGTTCAATTACTTTTAATAATTTATTTTTTAAGATACTTATATTTTTTTCTTTTGTACTTTCAACTTCTTTCATAGCACATATGCTATCTAATAAGTCTAATGATTTATCAGGATTAAAACGATCGAGAATATACTTATTTGTTAAAGATACAATTTCTTTAATATTTTCTTCAGTAATTTTTATATTATAATGTTTTTCGAATGATGGTCTAATTTTAGATAAAATTTCTATTGTTTCTGCACATGTTGGCTCATTTATTTTTATTATTTCAAATCTTCTTGCTAAGGCTTTATCTTTTGCTATAAATTTATTATACTCATTTACTGTGGTAGCTCCGATTAATTTGATTTTTCCACGTGCTAAATATGGTTTTAAAATATCACTGGCATTGATGGCTCCTTCTGCTCCACCGGCATTTGATAAAGTATGCATTTCATCAACAAATAATATTATTTCTGGATTGTTTTCTACTTCTTTTATGATTTTATTTAATTTTTCTTCAAACTCTCCGCGATATTTTGTACCTGCTACCAAAGATGACATTTCAATTGAAATTATCTTTTTACCTCTTAACTTACTTGGAACATTTCCCATTTTTATGCGTCTTGCTATTTCTTCGATTATAGCACTTTTACCTACCCCAGCATCTCCGATTAAAAGAGGATTATTTTTGTTTTTACGTAATAAAGTTTCTATTATTAAATTTATTTCTTTTTCACGTCCCACTAAAACATCATCTGATAAAGAGTCACACATGTCTTTTCCTATATTATAAATTTCCAATTTAGGACTATTTTTAGTATGTTTTACTTTTATTTCATCATATAGTTTGTCAATATCTATACCCATACTTATCATTATTCTAATTGCTATTCCTTCGCCTTCTTCAAGAAGAGATTCAAGTAACATCATGGGCTTTACTTTATTATTTTTGGCAATATTTTCGGCATTTTTAATTACTCTTTTTAAAAGTGGTGTATATATACAAGCTGTTTTTTTATTTGGCTCTTTCGTTACTACCAAAAGTAATTCATCTAAAAAATCTTCATATGTTAAATCAAATCTATTTAATAAATCATTTATTTCTTTATTATTTTGCATCATACTTAATAATAAATGCTCTGTTCCAACATATGAATGATTTAAATCAATCATTATTTTTTCTGCACCTTTAAAAATTTTACTAACCTCAATGTTATATTCGTTATACATAGAATATCCTCCCTTTTAATTCTATGTATGTAATGGACTTTTTTTAATAAAATTATTCAATTTGTTTTGCTTCATCAATTATTTTAATACCACATGGATATCGATCTAATATAGAAAAGGCTTGAATAAAATTACTATTGTTTAAACATTTTAAAATGTATACTAAATCGCTATGTAACATATCATCATTTATAGTAAATTCATATGCTCCGGCCTTTTCTAGAGTTTGATAGTCTACTTTTATTTTCATATGTTTAAGAGGATATTTTTGAGTTAAAATTCTTGTTTTAGTTTTTTCTTTTTCAGTAGTAGTTTCTAAATAATATCTAATTTGGTTTGTTCCATCATTTATAATAGACTCTTCTTCTAGGTAGATAAATAAATCATCTTCCCTTTTTTTTGATTGATTATATGTTAATCTATTTTTAGTAAAATGAAATGTTGTATTTATATTATTAGAATATATTTCAATGTTTTCTTGGCCAACATCTTCCATATTAGGATTTATACTTATTCTAGTATCTAAATTATTAAATAGGATAATTAAATAATTGTTAAGTTCTTCGTTTAGTAAATTAGTGTTAAGTCCAAGGGCAGTAAGAAATTTTAAGATAGAAATATCCATACTTTCAAGAACACTTAATAAAGAAATGTGATCTTTTTCACATTTGCGATTTAATTTAGCTATAGTATTTTTTATCTTATTTATATCTTTCATATCTCTAATTATACAATAAATTAACGAGAAAAAAAAGAGTTCTTTTTTGAACTCTCTTAGATATAAGTAACTACTGTAAATAATACTAGTAGTATAATGATCATGCCTACAACAAATAGCCAAATGTATTTGAACCATTCTTTGTAACTAACTTTAGTTAAAGCAAGACCAGTTACAAGAATCATACTTGTTGGCATGAATATTTGAACTAAACCATACATTGATGTAAATACTGTATGTGCTATAGCAAAGTTGTCAGTAAATACTGTTGTTGCAAAACTTCCAACTGTGTATGCTACATATCCTAAATCAACTTGGAATAATGAAGCTATGAATGCTACGATTGATGTTATAAATGGATTAAATCCTTCGACAAGATTTAAAAGCCAATTATAAATTGAAGCAATTGGTGTACCAGTTATGTAACTTGTTGTAAATACTAAATTAACTCCAAGTAAGCATAATAATGGTTTAAACATTTTCTTCGTTCCTTCATAGAATGATTCAATATATTCATTAAAACTCATCTTGTATAAGAATGCAAGTAATGCACTTACAAGTACTAATAAAATAATAAATGTAAATACATATTTAAAGTTTCCAAGGGCGTTAGCATTTGCTCCTAAAATGTAACTAATTAATGTAAAGTCTTCGCCAGCTTCTAATCCAATTAACCATTCATGGAATTCATCAAATATTTTGATTCCAAAAATTGAATTCCAACTTATGTATCCTAGAATGATTATTAAAGCTGCAAGTACTAAAACGATAATTGTTGGTAACATTTTAGTTTTAGTTTTTCCTAATTTTTCTACTTTAAATGGATCATCATCAATATTATTACTCTTAACATTCTTCTTCATGTCTTTATCAATCTTACGAATACGCATAACGATAAAGAAATTATATAGAACTAGTGAAACAGCGGCAATTATAAAACGATAATTTAAACCTGTTTTAAGTTCTTGATTTAATGTTGAATTAAATATTGCTAATGTATCTGTTCCATAAGTACATCCTAAAATTCCAACAAGAACTGAACCAAATGTTATTGCAAATGCTGTTAGTTTATCCATTCCCATTTTAATTAGAATTGAAATTAAGAATGGTACAAAAACTAAAACTACGAAAGTTTGAGTAAATAATGATGTTAGAATAAATAATACTACACTCATTATTACAGCAGTAACTATTGGATGTTTGCTAAATTTTTCAGCTGATTTTTCAACTAGTTTTTGATATCCACTGATTCTTGATAATACACCATAAAATCCAGTTAATACAACTAAGAATGGAATCTTATCTAGTAAGAAATATACTGCATAATAGAACATAAATCCAAAATCAGCAAGTCCTACACGATTAAATTTTCCTTCAGCAAAATCTGCACCTTGGAATTGTCCTCCAGGGAACATCCATGAAATTAGAATACCCACAAGAACTAATACAAATATACTTTTTGCTAAGCTATGTTCTTCACTTTTAATAGACATCATTAATCCACCAACAGTGAATAATACTAATCCTACTACTTTTAAAATTGCATCAGCAGTAGCACCATCAACAAAAGCTGCAACTATGAAAAGTATAAATGCAAGAACATCCATTAAAGCACCAACGCATTTTACTACACCATGCTTTTCAAATATTTTTTTCATCTCTACCTCCTTAAATAAAATTATAACACTCTATTTCAAGAAAAAAAAGCATTTTCATGCTATTTTCACATAATTATCTACCAAAATTAATATATTGGGGTATTCTTCTATCTTTTTCAACTTCATTTAGTAATCTTTTTAAAACCATGATGTTATAATCTTTATTTGGGCTAGCTTTTAATGATCTTATTAAAGTGTTTACTAAAGGTTTAATAAGCATCATACTTGCATTAAAATCTTTTGAAAAATCAACTTTGCATCTTTTTTCATTTAATATGGCATCTATGAAGGATAATATTGTAAATTTTATATCTTCAGCAGTTTTTTCTTCCATTAAAACAAAGGCTGCCCTTAGAGCTGATGAGCAAAAAAGAAAATCAGCATAGAGCCTTAAATCATTTCTAAATCCTGGTTTTTGCATTAAGACAATTTCAATTTGATTAATAATCATAGTTAACATATTATTATTAACCATTAAAGATTCTTCTTCCATTTCATTTGGATTTATAGCCATCATATTAAATGTCATATATGGATGCATTGAAATATCAAATTTATTTTTTAATAATATTGTTTCTAGTCTTGGAATTGTTGCTGATAAATTATATTTCATTTTAGTTTTAGTAAGGGATAGTTCTTCATTTTGATTTTCTTCCACAATACTTAGTGCTAATAATATATAGTCTACTATTAAAGATAATTGATATTCTGATGAACTCATAAAACATCCCTTTAATTCTTCACTTTTACTCCATGACTTAGCAAATAAGTTATTAATAATTCTAGTTTTAGAAACATTAACTTTTTCTGGATTGGCATTTATAATAAATGATGAATCCATTTTGTATTTTTCACTGAAATATTTTATTGCAACGTCACTTAAATTTAGATTAAATATTGTATTTATAATGTCATTTTCAAGATGAATATTTTTATTTAAAATGTCCATGGCTTTTTTATAATTTTCATTATCTTTTCCATGTGTTATTTCTATTTCATATAACTTATCATAAAGATTTGATATATCTTCTGATACATCTTCAAGCATTTTAAGTAATTCTAAAAATTTATCTTTCATTTTCTACCTCTTTTCAATACCATAACTTTCCTTGCTTTTTCTAAAGCATTCTTATAACAATCTGGATAAACTTCTGCTAATTCATTTATACATGATGTTATATCTTCAACCTCTAATGAAGATACACCGTCAAAATTTTTTGTTAATACATCAAAGCACACTTGTTCAATATTTTCTTTTAAAACAATATCAACACTTTTTCCTGTATATCGTTTTACTAGTTTTGAAAGAATACTTTGATATGGAGTCCACTTTGCCATTTCTTCATATGGATCTTTGTAAGGACGACAACTACCATTTTTACCAGGGATAAGATTAGCACCACCGCTAGGACGATTTTCAAATGAATAACTACAGCCAGTTGGTGTAAGCATTATACATTCTCTTTTTAATGAAAATAAATCTATTATATCTCTACCTTTATTTCTAGCACGCAAATATAAAAATGGTACGATATATTTTTGGCCACTTGGTAACATTTTAAATCTTAAAGCTGAGGTTATCGAAACATTTCCGGTTGCAAGTATTTCCAACAACTTATTTTTATTAATCTCATCAAAATCACTAACAAAATAATCGCATCCACTTTTCTTACAACATTTACCTCCGCATTTAGCACATATCTCTTTATTTTCTAATTCCATAAATCCCCCTTAAAAGTAAAAAATATTCTAACAAAAAAATAGAGAAATGTCAAATTCTCTATTTTGATTCTTTAGTTTGTTTATTTTCTGGTTTCATCATTGGGAATAATACAACATCTCTGATTGATGGAGCATCGTATATTAGCATTAAAATTCTATCAATACCAAATCCTAAACCTGAAATCGGAGGCATTCCTTGTTCCATAGCTGATAAGTAATCTTCGTCCATATCCATAGTTTCTTCATCACCTTGATCTTTAGCTTTTAATTGATCTTCAAAGGCTGCTCTTTGTTCAAGTGGATTAACAAGTTCAGAATATGCATTACATATTTCTGTTCCACATACAACAATTTGGAATACATCTACACGTTTTGGATCATTATCACATCTTCTAGCTAAAGGTTTTAAAACTGCTGGATAGTTGAATATAATTGTTGGTTGGATGATACCTTCTCTAATTTTCTTTTTATAAACAAAGTCAATTATTTGACTTAATGATTTATATTCATCTAAATCACCATATGTAAAAAGATTAGCTTCCACAATTTTTTTCTTTAATTCTTGAGGATCTTCTATTTCTAAGGCATTAAATCCTAAAACTTTTTCAAGTTCTTTACAATAATCTATTCTATCCCAATTATCTTTACTAAAATCAAGCTCATGCCCTTGATAAGTTATAACTTGAGTTCCTAGAAGCTCAGTTAATAAATTCTTAATAAAGTTTGTAAAGAATTTAATGTTATCTTCATATCTCCAGTAAGCAACGTACCATTCAACTTGTGTAAATTCTTGTAAATGTTGAGTATCCATTCCTTCATTTCTAAAGCATTTTGCCAGTTCATAAACTCTATCGAATCCTGCTACAATACATTCCTTTAAATAAAGTTCTGGGGCTATCCTTAAATTACAATCAATATCTAAAGCATTATGATGAGTAAAGAAAGGTCTAGCACTTGCTCCTCCTACAGCTGTTTGAACTATCGGAGTTTCAACTTCTAAGAATCCATTTTCTCCTAGATATCTGTGTAAAAATGCATATAATTTACTTCTTCCTAAGAATACTTTTCTTGAATCTTCATTCATAATTAAATCAACATATCTTTGACGATACTTTTGATCAATATCAGTTAGGCCATGGAACTTTTCAGGTAGTGGTCTTAAAGCTTTTCCTAAGAATGTAAGCTCATGTACTCGCAAAGTTTTTTCTCCAGTTTGTGTTGTAAATATTTCTCCTTCTGCTCCGATAAAGTCACCAATATCGATTAACTTTTTAAAGAAATTATAGTTTTCTTCACCAATAGCATCTATTTTGACTTCAAGTTGCATACTTGCTTCTAAATCACGAATACGGGCAAAACTTAATTTTCCCATTTTACGCATAAATACAATACGACCTGCTATTTTAACATTTTCTGTACCATCTTCTAGAGTTCTTACTTCTTTTAATGTATGTGTACGTTCAAAATTTTCAGGATATGGATTACATACCTTTTTAATTTCATTTAATTTCTCTCTTCTAACTAATTCTTGTTCACTAAATTCGTTCATAAATAATCACCTGGCCTTATTTTACCATAAAAAAACAATCTTGCAAACAAGATTGTTAAAAAATTTGTTATATTTTGTATATTTTTTTATTTTTCTTAGTTGTTGCATAAATAACTACAGCACCTACAGCACCTACAGCAATTATTGCAATTGGTAATGATGCTCCAGTTTTTGTTTCAGTAGTTGTTTTGATTTCAACAGTTACTTCACTACCAACTGATGGATTTCTTAAACGTAAACTACAATCTGTTGCCTTACTTTCAAGTTCCAAAGTAATTGTTGCTAGTGTGAAGTTTGCAGTAGTAACTCCAGATGTTGACATAAAACTAATTGGAATTGACTTACTTGCTAATTCAGCATCTGTTGGTGATACTTTTGTCCATCCTTCACCTGGTACAAATGTTTTAACAGTAACTCCATCTCCCACAATTTCTAGTGTTCCAGAAAAAGTAGTCATTGATGCAGTGTTTCCTTCTACTGTAATTGTACAAGTTGCTGTACATTTTCCATCTTCTGTTGGACAACTTTTATCACATTTTGTTTGTAAGCTGGCAGCATTTACACTAATTGGCATAACTACTACTGCTAACAATAAAGCAACTAATCCTATAAATTTTTTCACCACTATCATCTCTCCTATCTTTATTATGTCTAAATTATATCATAAAAATACAAAAAACAACATATTTTTTACAAAAATATACTAAAAAGTGTAAATTTGTGTTATTATAATAAAGTAATATAAGGATTTGAGTATATGAAAAAATTATTATTTAAAATTAAAAATAACACTCTTATAGTAAAAGAAAAGGTCAAACTTTCCAGTAATTATAAGAATTTACTTAATACAAACGTAATAAGCTCTGATGAGTTATTGTTTTCTGATGAATATTTAACTATGAATAGTAAAATTGTGGCAAATTTTATTTGTGAACTAGTAAATACCTACTCTATTGATACTTTATTAATAGAAAAAAATGAGTTTGCATTAATTATTCTTAACCTTATTAATAATAATATAATTAATCTTATATTAAAAGAAGATACTCAAATTACATTTAAGATGTGTGAAGCAATAGCAAAAACAAATATAAAAAATGTAAATTGTTATAATATTCAACCGTTTATGATAGAATATTTAGATAAACATAAGGTTATGGTAGAATCAAGGAATGAAATATTATATATATCAAATTTTATGTTACAAAATAATTTAAATGTTTTTTCTAGTATGTTTTATAAAATGACTTTACAAATGGATTTACCTCTTTCTTTGCAAGACGAAGAAGATTTTGAAGCGTTTTGTTCAATTAATAAATATTTAAAAACAATAAATGTTGATTATGTTAATAAAAATGACTTGGAATATATTGTTAGTATATTAAGAAAAAATAATAAGAAAAATGTTAAAATAATTATTCATGATAATATTGATAATGAAGAAACAATTAACTATCTTAGAGAATTTAATAAAAGAAAAAGTAAAAGATATAGAATATATTTTAGATTGCAATATAGTAACAAGTATTTAAAAGATAATATTTTAAAACAAACTAACAATAGTATTTTAAAAACTTGTGGATATATCATTATTTTAATAATAGCTTTTACATTTGCTTATATTTTTTATGATAATTATACTTCAATGAAAAATAATAGTGATATTCAAAAAGAATTAAAAGAATCTATTTCTTTAAATGAAACAGAAACTATTATTAATAAAATGAATGAAAATAAAGGTAATGATGATAAATTAGTTAAAAATGAAGATGTTGCGGGAGTTTATTTGATTAATCCAGAAACTGTTGGATGGGTAAATGTTCCAAATACAAATATCGACTACCCTGTTGTGCAAGGAGTTGATAATCAATATTATTTAAATCATAATATATATCGTAAAGATGATAAAAATGGTTGGGTTTTTATGGATTATCGAAATGATGTAATTAACTTAAGTGATAATTTAATTCTTTATGCTCACAATAGATATTATAATGGAATTATGTTTGGTAACTTACAAAATATGATGAGATATAATTGGTATAGTAAAGAAGAAAATCATATTATAACTATTAAGACTTTATATGAAGAACTTCATTATCAAATATTTTCAATGTATAAAATAGAAACTACGACAGATTATTTACAAGTAATATTTCCAGATAACGAAACAAAAATGAAAATGTTTAATATGATTAAAAATCGTAGTATTTATAATTTTGGTATTGAGTTAAATGAAAATGATAAAATACTTACCCTATCTACTTGTGCAGATGAATATAATAAATATGTTGTTCATGCAGTCTTATTAACTGAAGAAAGAAACTAGTTTTGGCTAGTTTCTTTTATTTTTTTATAAACAATTTCTTCATTTTGATAGAATGGATTTAACTTTCTAAGTAATTTTACATTTCCAACACGTTTAAATTGATCTCTTTTTCCAATTAAATCTCCCTCGACTAGATAATCATTACCTTCTAAAAATGCATCTGTAGTGTGTAAGGCAAATCTATAATCACTAAAAAATCTACTTATTATTTTTTCTATTTCTGTATTTTCAATGAAATATACTATATCAGCATATTTTTTATAATCTTCATTATGGCCTTTTAGTTCTGTTACTACGGTTTCATAAACATTTGAAAGTAAATATTTTATAAATATTTTAACTTGGCTTTCTTCGGGGAAAACATCTTTAATTCTTGCAATCATGCAACTAACTATAAATTCTTCTAGACATGAATAGTTTTCTTCTTCGCCATATTCATCATTTAAGCTTTCTAGTAAACTTTGTTCATAGATATTTAAAAATGTTTGGATACATATCTCAGATTCTGTGTATTTATCATCTTCAATATAATCATATAAATCTAATATTTCAAATGGATTTAATTTTAGAATGATATCTCTTTTATTATTCTTAATTATTAAGGATTTACATTGACTTTGATAAATGTATGAACTATTAATAAAAGAAAAATAATCATCTATTATGGCTTCTGCAAACTCACTTCTTTGATAGAAATTTTTTATTATGGTTTCTGGATTCATAGTTTCTAGTTCATCCATCATCTTTCTACTTAGTTTTTTATTTATATCATGATGATAATCATAATTATTAGCCATATACGATTTACTGGCAATTATAAGCATAATTAATTTCTTAACATAATTTAAATCCTTAAATTGACTTTCTGATATTTTCTTAAATTCTTCATCATAATGTGGTGATTTATTATTTAAAAAATCTAAAACTGCATTAATTACTTTATCTTTATCACCTTGAAAAAAGGTATTCATTGAGTCTACCCAAATTAGAAATACATCGTATGCATAAGCGTAAATATCATTCATTTAAAATCCCCCCGGTATTTGTTATGCTGGTTCTACATTAAACCATTTATATTCTTCATCAACTTTTTTAAATGTGTGTGAATATTTTTTTAATTTATCTGTCATAGTTGATGCATCAAGATTATTACTATATGTTATGCTATTGTTTTTAGCTTTATTATCATCATCATAGCAAATATTAGTATTTTTATCACATAATAGAAAATATTCTGTTAAAACAATGGTGTTTCCTTCATCCATTAAGGTATAACTAACAAGGCCATGATAATAAACCATATTATTTTCTAACTTATCATTTCTTTTATAAATATATAAGTAATCATTATTAATAAAAGCACTTGTTTCATCATCAATATCAAATTTAGTATTTTTATAATAGTTTAATGTAAAATTTGTTTTATTAATTATATTAGTTGATTCTTCTTCAAAAGTTTTAATCTTTATTTTAGATATAATATTTCCATCTTCAAAACCTTTTTTCTCTTCATCAGTTACTGCTTCAAATTTAAAATTATCATATTTATTTATGTAATTATATGTCATTCTTGCCACTGTTAAAGGACTTATATTTTGTCCATCTAAATAATATGGGGCATAAAATGATTGATCATTTTCATACTTTTTTATGTCAATATAAGAATATAATTCATTTATTAAAGATTCTGGTACTTCAATATTTTCTTTTTTATTTTTATCAAACAAAAATGTTTTTATTAAAACCATAATTATTAATACTGCTAGTAATGTTACTGCAATTGTAAATAAGAATTTATTACCCTTTTCATTTTCCATATTATCACCGTTACAAATATTTTATCACGAATTTTTATATTATAAAAGAAAAAAATGAGATTTAGTCTCATTACAGACTGTTGACAAACAACTTTGTTAATAGTCTTTTAATTTTAAGAAAAATGTTGTATAATAAATATGTAAGGTTGC
>CAKOLL010000007.1 GCA_934096295.1 uncultured Bacilli bacterium | reverse complement strand
TTCTTAAGTCAGTTAATTCTTTTAATTGTTCATATACACTTATCTTTGTTTTACTTTCTTCATATTTACTTTTTCTTACTGTCAGAAAATTATTATAAATATATCTAGTACTTCCGAAAGTCTTTTCAATCAACTTTCTTTGTGAATCCGTAGGATAAATTCTTAATTTATAAGCTTTATAAGTATTCATACGACCAACCCCCTTGGATAATTTAATTATATCATATGTTTGGCCATATATCAATACTTTTATTTACAAAAAATTGAATGACTTTACTAGTATACAAAAATATGTTAGAATAACATCTTACAAAGGGGGACAATATGGAAAACTGTTTTAAAAATGAATTAAAAGACAAACAAAAAGAATTAGAAAGATTACTACCCACTGCAAGTAAAAGTGATAAAAAGATTATTTTAGAAACTTTAGATGAAATAGCAATTAATTTATGCAAAGAAAGAATACCAGGAAGTATTGATATATTATTAGAACAAGATTATCAAGAACTAATACAATCAAAATTCCTATGGAATCAAATAGAAAAAATATCGAAAATAAAAACTAGAGCTCAAGAAATTGAAGAAAAACAATTTAACTTAACACCTCAAAATATGCAATTTAATTTAAAAGATATCATAGATATATTACATGACTTTTTTAAAAAAGCTACAAACAAAGAAACATATGAAATATTTCAAAAGATATATAATGAAAATAAAAAATCTATTAGATTTATAAATGCTAATAATCCTGACTATACCGGAGAATTAATATACCTTGAGTACTTTCACAAATTCTATATAATGGCATGCAAGCAAAATGAACTTGAAGATATAATGACTTTTGCTCATGAATTTGGCCATGCCACTCAATTTTTTTGCAACTTTAATTCTAGTTTATATAAAGAACTTAATATATATATTGAAATTATAAGTATCTTTTTTGAACTTATTTGTAATGAATATTTCCAAAATATAAATAAAAAAGAATCAATTATAACTGGTTATAATACTTTAAATAAGCACCTTAATTCTTCAATAACATTAAATAGTGAATTAACTCTTTTAAGAATAATACAAAATGAAAAAATAACAAAATTAAGACAAAACATTGATGAATTAATAGATACATTAAGTAAAGAAGACATAGAAAGTATGATGATGCTAAGACCAGCCACAAATTATATTTATGTCATAGCTTTTAATATTGCCACTAATCTATTTATGATTTATAAAAAAGATCCAGACTATGCATTATATTTAGTATTTAAAATAATTAATATAGATTTAAACATTAATAAAGAAGAATACAACCAAATATTACAAAATCTAGGAGTTACTGATATAAAAAGAACGAGTGACTATAATAATTTATTACTTGCAAGACTAAAAAAAGCCAACTAATTGTTGGTTTTTTGATAATCTAAAAGGGCATATTTCCACTAGACATTTTTTTCATCATGTCTTTCATCATTTCAAATTGTTTTAAAAGTCTATTAACTTCCTCAACACTTCTACCACTTCCCTTTGCTATTCTTTGTTTACGAGTTGCTTTTAAAATTTCTGGTTTTCTTCTTTCTTCCGGAGTCATAGATTGAAGTATTGCTTCAACATGAGCTAGGTCTTTCGGATCAATTGATACATTATTAAGTCCCATTTTTCTAGCTTGAGGTAACATTTTCAAAATATTTTCTAAAGGTCCAAGCTTTTTAATTTGTTTTAAATTATTTAAAAAGTCATTTAAATCATAAGTACCTTTTTTCATTTTCTTAGCTTGTTCTTTTGCTTCATCTTCATCAATGACATCTTCAACTTTACTAACTATTTCTAGAATATCCCCCATATCAAGGATTCTTTCTGCCATTCTATCTGGATAAAATTCACTTAAACCATCCATTTTTTCACTTGTACCAACAAACTTAATTGGAATATGTGTTAAATGTCTAACTGATAAAGCCACTCCACCTTTGGTATTTCCATCTAACTTAGTTAAAATACAACCTGTTAAGTCTAAAGCACTATTAAACCCTGTAATAACATTTATAGCATCTTGGCCCATAGAACCATCAATAACTAAGATTTTTTCATGTGGATGTACAAGTTCATCAACATCTTTTAACTCTTGCATTAAAGCCTCATCAATTTGTAGTCTTCCCGCTGTATCTATAATTATATAATCATTATTATTTTCTTTAGCAAATTCTATGGCATCACTAACTATTTTAGTAACATTGCCTTCTTCACTAAAAACATCTATATTTAATTCTTTACCTAATGTTTTTAATTGATCTATTGCGGCAGGTCTATATATATCCGCAGCAACTAATAATGGTTTCTTACTATGTTTTTTTCTCAAAAAATTTGCAAGTTTACCAGCAGTTGTAGTTTTACCACTACCTTGAAGCCCTACAAGCATTAAAATAGTGGGCTTTTTATTTACCTCTAAAGGAACATAATCTCCTCCAAGTAATGAAACTAATTCATCTTTTACAATTTTTAAGAAAACTTCATCAGGTTTTAAACTTTTTCCAACCTCAGCATCTAGTGCTTTAGCTTTAACATCAGCTACAAATTCTTTAACTACTTGATAATTAACATCTGCTTCAAGTAATGCAATTCTAATCTCTCTCGTAGCTTCCCCAATATTATCTTCAGTAATTTTTCCCATACCTTTAATATTTTTTAAGGCATTACTAATTCTATCTCCCATGTATTCAAACATAATTATCTACTCCTTTGATGTATACAAAAATATTACTATAAATTCCCAATAAAATCAATTCTTTTATAACAATTGTTGTATTTTATAAATTAATAATATATAATTAAATCAAGGTGAAAATAAATGAAGAAAAAAAGAAAAATGAAAAAAAGTGCCACAAAAATAATTTTATTACTTATAATATGTGGATTAATAATTGGTACCTCAAAATACTTTATGGATAATAAAAAACCAGATACAAAAAAAGCAAATACCGAAATAAAAGAACTAATGAATAAAAATAATATTAATGAATCAAATTACTCTGAGACTTTAGAATATGTTTTATTAAACAATATTTATGATGAAAAATATTTAAAAGAATACAAAGATATTAAATTTAATAATAGAGATGATTTTGAAAATATCTTAACAACATTCTTACCAAAAGGATACTCAGGAAAAGAAATAAACTATATATTTAAGTTAAGCAAAAAAAATATAAACATATTAAAAGAACTAGACTATAAAGACATATCTAATTATTATATAATTAAAAATTTTAATGCAAGTAATATTGATAGATATATTAAATATGAAAAAGATGATATTAACTACAAAGATGTTGTAACTAGAGTAAATTTAAAATTAGATTTACCAGTTTACACAGATACCAAAGAGGTTAAAGATGCTAATGATTTATTAGTACTTGTAAATAAATATAACCCTTTACCAAAGAATTATAAACCAAGTGATTTAGCATATTTAGATGGAGCATATGGCAATCAAGTTCCAATGCGAAGCATTATAAAAGAACCATTCTTAGAACTTCAAGCTGCTGCTAAAAAAGAAATTAACATAAACTTAATGCCTACAACAGCATTCCGAGATGAATCATTTCAAAGAACTCTTTATACAAATTATGTTAATAAAGAAGGTGTTGAAAAAGCAGATACTTATTCTGCTCGTCCAAGTTATTCAGAACACCAAACAGGATTATCAATTGATTTAAAAAATACCGCATTATCAAATATTAGATTAACAGATGAAAATTATGAATGGTTACATAATAATGCTTATAAATATGGATTTATTATAAGATTTCCAAAAGATAAAGAAAATATTACTTTATATCAATTTGAAAATTGGCATATTCGTTATGTTGGCAAAGAAGCTGCCAAAACAATCTATGAAAACAATTTAACTTTGGAAGAATACATTGATTTATATGTTACGGAATACTAAAAATAGAACTCAAAACCGAGTTCTATTTTTATAGTGAATTGGTTAACCAGTTCACACTATCCCTTTTATTCTAGCTTCCCCTGCTAGCTTAATTAAATTATAACCTCTTTACTTTTTGTTTGCAACAAATTTTACAATATATTTTACATCATATTTACATTATCTTATCATCACTTGTTTCAATTTTCTAATAACTTTTTTTTCAATTCTTGAAATATATGATTGACTAATACCAAGCATTTCCGCAACTTCTTTTTGAGTATATTCCTTTGTATTATTAAGGCCATATCTTAAAGTCATTATTTCTTTATCTCTATCTGGTAAATCTTCAATTTCCTTAGAAAGTATTTCCTTATCTACTTGCTTTTCATATTCATTTGGAACTAAATCAGCATCAGTACCTAGGATATCCTCAAGATGAAGCTCATTTCCCTCAGCATCATAATTTAGAGCATCCTCCAACGAAACCTCAGCTTTTTTTCGTTTATTTTTTCTCAAAAACATTAATATTTCATTAGAAATACATCTTGATGCATAAGTAGCTAGTTTTATATTTTTATCTATTTTATAAGTATTAATTCCTTTAATTAACCCAATTGAACCAATACTTACTAAATCTTCAATATCATAAGTAGTATTTTCATACTTTTTAGCTAAAAAAACTACTAATCTTAAATTATGTTCTATTAAAATATTTCTAGCTTCTTCATCACCAGCTTTAGCCCTAACTAAATATTTTAATTCATCTTCTTTAGATAATGGTGGTGGTAACTTATCTGTTGCTCCCACAAAAAATACTTCATTATACTTACTTAATAACCAATCAATTATTTTTCTAAACATATATCCTCCATTAATTTATAATTAAGTAATACATCACTACCATTAATATTAAATTCATCATTACTAATACCAATTAAATAATTAGTAAATATTTGCTTATTAATTTTTAAATATTTAATTTTAAAACATTCAATTAGTCCATATTTATTGAGAGCCTTATATGGAACATACATTGGACTCCTTATATTAATATAACTAGAAAGTAATTTTTTAGATGTAATTATTACATATTTTTTACTAATCGGATCTCTAAGTTTATTACCTGAATCAATAAAACCATTACATACTAAAACCTTCCCATTATTAAAAACTATTTCAATCTTACAATTAAAATTATATGTACTTTTAAACTTTTTATGTTCATAAATATACAAAGCTAATATACATGGCCCAATTAATAACAACAAGATATAATTTATACTTAAACCATCAAAATAAAATACCATTCCTTCTCTTTTATAACTAAACTCTACATCTAACATATATAAAAAACCACCTAGAATAACACTACACATATATAGATATAAAAGGTTTGTAAAAGTATATTTAATATTTTTATATTTAAAAGCTATTAATACCATTATTACACTAACTAATATTTTAATAACAAATAATATAATTTTATTAAATGGAAGAAACAATACTCCCAAAGACAAACCGCCAAAAAAGGCCGAAAAAATCAATCTTTTTATATTCATATGTCTTTTTAAAGTAATATCAATTGTCATTAACAATAATAAATCATAACAAAAATTAAGTAGAAATATTAAATCTAAATATATTTTCATTAAATCACCAAAAACATTATATAAAAAAAAGTAACAATAATTTGTTACTTTTTGTCAAATACATTTAATTTTAATAATTGTCACTTCTTAAGAATGGAGGAATTTCATATTCATCATCCACTTCAGGTGTTGTTCTTCTTTTTGTAACATGAACATCATCATTAAATAAAGCTTCTTCTCCAACTTCTTCATCAAATCCAGTTGCTATAACAGTAACTATTACTTCATCAGTTAAATTATCATTTTTTATAGCACCGAAGATTATATTAATATCTGAATTAGCTGCTTCTCTTACAGTTTCAACAGCATCTTCAATTTCAAACAATGTAAGATTCTTTCCACCAGTTACATTAACAATTGCATTTGTTGCTCCTTCAATAGTTGCTTCCAAAAGTGAATTAGATACCGCTTGTCTAGCTGCTTCAATAGCTCTATTTTCACCAGCATTACATCCGATACCAATAATAGCAGTACCACTCTTTTCCATAACTGTCTTTACATCAGCAAAGTCTAGGTTAATAACTCCAGTTACAGCAATTAAGTCTGATATAGATTGAACACCTCTATGTAAAACATTATCTACTTCTTTGAATGCATCTTCAAATCCAGTAGTTTTATCAATTATATCTCTTAATCTATCATTTGGTATAATAATTAAACTATCAACATGATTTCTTAATTCTTCAAGCCCTACCAAAGCATTTTCCATTCTTTTTTTGCCTTCAAATCTAAATGGTTTAGTAACAATACCAACAGTTAAAGCTCCCATATCTTGTGCAATCTCAGCAATTATCGGAGCTGCTCCGGTACCAGTTCCTCCTCCAAGACCACAAGCAATAAATATCATATCAGCACCTTGTAAAGATTCTTCTAATTCATTTTTACTTTCTAATGCTGCACTTCTTCCAACTTCAGGATTAGCACCTGCACCTCTTCCACCAGTAATATTCTTACCTATTTGTATTTTATTTTGACATAAAGAAGCATTTAAAACTTGCAAATCTGTATTTACTACATAAAATTCAACACTTTTAACTCCTGCTTCAATCATTCGATTTACGGCGTTACATCCGCCGCCACCTACACCAACTACTTTAATCTTGGCAATTTGATCCATCTGTAATCCATTCATAATTCATTCTCCCTCTAGTTATCAAAAAAGTAACCAAACAGTTTTCCTAATAAGGAATCATCTGATATATTTACCTTTTTATGTATTCCACTTAATTCTTCTTGTTCATTTATACTGAATATCGAAAAATCTCTATTTCTTAATCTCAATCTACTATCATAATACTTAATTAAACCTACACCAGTTACATATTTATTATGTCTAGCACCAATTTCTCCTACTGTACCTACCAAAGCATCATCAAAAATATAATTCATTACATTTTTAAAATCTGCTATTTCTGTAACTCCCCCTGTAACAATTATATAACTAATTTCCTTTTTTGTTAAGAGATTTATTTGTTTTTTTGTTAAATTTAATAATTCTTCCAATCTTCCCATAACAATTTCACTAGCATCAAACTGATTTATCTTTATTTTTTCACCATTTCTATTATCTAAAATAACTGATTCATTAGGTTGTGCATTAGTTTTATCAGCTAAAGCAATTGATTCTTTTAAATACAATGCATCTTTTCTACTTATTTTATATACATAACCTAAATCATAATCAATAGTCTCTCCCCCCATATCAATTGCCTCACAACCAGTAATAATTCCTTTATTAAATATTGCTACAGTTGTTTTAGAAGCACCTATATTTATTACAGCTCCTACTTCACCACTATTCTTAGAATTTTTAAATTCATAATAATCTCCAATTGGTCCAACAGTAATATCAACTACCGTAACATTCAATTTTTCTAGTATTTTAACAATTGGTGTTACATTTTTCTTAGGAACAGTTGCAACTACAGTTTTAACTCTTAATTTTTCAGCTTGCATTCCTAACGGAGCATCAGAAACAATACTATCATCTAATAAAAACTTTGTTGGTAAAATAGCCACTATCTCTCTATTATCAACAATTTTACCTTGAACTGCACTTTGTAATGACTTAATAATGTCATTACCAGTAACAACTCCATTTTCATTTGTAATAGAAGCATATCCCTCACTTAAAAAACATTCCATTCCATTAGTTGGCACACTAACAATTACTTTACTAATTTTTAATCCAACTTGTTCTTCACCTTTTTTAAATACATCATCTAAAGCTTCTATTGCACTCTCAGGATTAACAATAAATCCTTTTTTTATTCCTCTAGATGGTGTATCAACACATGCAAGTATATTTAGTTTATTACGCACAATTTCACCAACAACAAGTTTAATTGTATGACTACCGATATCTAAACTAGCTATAATCTTTCGCATGCACACATCTCCTATTACCTTATAGATAATTATACCTAAAAAACCCTATTCATGCAAGGGGCTTATCTAACTTTTTTATAATTCTAAAATATTTCAGTCATAATAAAAAATAATATATAGTTTTTATTGTCACAAGAATTCTATTACGAATTTTTTTCGTTTTGGACCTTTTTTCGTAATGAAAACTACATTTTACAAAAATGTAATAATCATATATTTTCTTTCATATAGTTAAGTAGCTTTAGATGGAGGAAAAATTATGATAAACAAACAAAATTTATGGTTCGTTACACTATTTTCTTTAATATTAGTATTAGGAATATACTATGTAACAATGGGAGATGAAACTCTGAGTGTTCTCGCCGGAGAAAATAATGTAAGCAGTCCCGTAGAAGTAAAAGAATCAGATGTAATCGTAGCTTTACAAGTAGCATCTGATGAATCTGTATTAAAAGAAATGAATGAGTATCAAAGTATATTATTAGATGATGCAGCAACCATTGAAGAAAAAAATGATGCATATAACGCTCTACAAGCATTAAGCAATTCCAAAAGTGAATGTGAAAAAATCAAAAAAGTAATCACAGAAAAATTTAAATATGATAATTTTGTAAAAATCAACGAAGATACCATAAGCATTACAATCGCTGCTAAAGAACACAACAAAGAAATAGCTAATAAAATTATTCGTGAAGTACAAAACATGTACGATAAACAAAAATATATAACTGTTAAATTTGAATAATAATCCTATACATTATTTAAAATGCTTCATATAATATTATGAAGTATTTTAATAAGGAGACGTTTATGAAAAAAAAGATATTAACTGACCGCGAACAAGAAGTATTTGAATTACTTATTAAAAATAAAACAACTACGGAAATAGCAAAAAAATTAAACATTAGTGAAAAGACAGTTAGAAATCATGTCTCAAATGCAATTCAAAAACTCGGAGTAAAAGGTCGGGCACAAGCTATCATAGAATTAATAAAGCTCAGAGAACTTAAAATAGATTAAGACTTCGGTCTTTTTTTTATTTTTAAAAATATAATTAATTAGGTGTTTAAATAATGATAAAAAAATCTTCAATCAGACGTATTTGTGTGGCAACACTTGCACTATTCTTATTATTAATAATTTATTTATTTCCAAATAGTGATGTTACCATTAAAGAACATTTAGATTATATAAAAAAAGATGAAATGCCAATCTTTCTCGTGGACAATTCCAATTATGTAGCAAGAACAAGTATTGCCAAAACAAGTCAAAACATAAATGATCAAATAAAAGAAATAATAGAAACATTAACAATTAATTCAAAGAAATCAACATACATCCGTGAAGGATTTAGTCCAATAATACCAGAAAATACTAAGATACTTAATCTAGCTCTTGAAAACGAAATACTTACTATTAATTTTAGTAAAGAATTTTTAACCATTTCTAAAGAAAATGAAGAAAAAATGCTTGAAGCCATCATTTATTCTTTAACTGAATTAAAAGAAATAAAAAAAATAAAAATACTCGTAGAAAATAATCCTTTAACAAAATTACCAAATTCAAACAAAAAGATTCCGGAATTTTTAGATAAAACTTATGGGATAAATAAAATTTACAACTTAGATTCCATTAAAGAAACATCAAAGACTACTATTTACTATTTAAGTAAAATTAATGACTACTATTACTACGTTCCTGTAACTAAAGTAAGTAACGAAAAATTAGAAAGAGTTGAAATAATAATTAAAGAATTAAAAAGTACACCAATCTATCACACAAATCTTATAAGTTATCTTGCAGCATCAACTAATATAACAAATTATGAATTATTAGAAAATGCTATTAGTTTATCATTTAATAATTACTTGATAGCAAATATGAAAGAAGAAGAAATTTTAGAAGAAGTAAAATACTCAATAGCCCTATCTCTTCGTGATACTTACGGAGTTAATGAGGTAATATTCAATATTCCCGATGAAGAAAACATAAAAATTAGCATTTAAAACTATGAATTTAATTAAAAAGGGTTGCATTAACCTTTTTTTTATACTATAATTAATTTGTATTCGAAAAAAATGTCCTGGTAGCTCAGCTGGATAGAGCAATCGCCTTCTAAGCGATCGGTCGTGAGTTCGAATCTCGCCCAGGACACCAGATTGATAGGAAACTCGAACTTTTCGAGTAGTAATAAATATTAACTAGAAGTACCGTCTAGTTTTTTTATTATTATAAGGAAAGTGAGGAGTTTTAATGAAGGAAGTAAAAATATTAGAAGTTGAAAAGGAAGTTTTAAAAAGAATTGATATGATATGTAGATTTGCTTGCCAAAAATACATTATTAAACAAGGAAGTATTATTAATATTAAAGGAAGTAATATTGCTTATGTAAGTCCACATATTATAACAATCAAGGAGAATAATTATTTAATATTTAATGGAAGTGATAAAGTTTTTATAAATGATTATTCTAAATGTATTAAATTAAAAGATATGGGAGTTCATATTAAAAACAATTAAATGTTTTTAAACTAGGCGTACAAAAAGGAAGCGAAATACTTGAGGTTAAAAGTATGGACTTTTTGTGCTTTTAATCTCTTTCAAAAAAATAATAGAAAGAGAGATGAAATTATGAACGATGAAAAGAAAATTGCAGATGTTTATATTAGAGTTAGTACACTCGACCAAGCAAGAGAAGGTTTTAGTTTACCTGAGCAAAAAGAAAAACTAATTGAATTTTGTAAATCCAAAGGATATGAAATTCACGCAATATATGCTGATGAAGGAATAAGCGCTAAAGATGATAAAAGACCAGCATATCAACAAATGATTAATGATATTAAAAACGGTACAGTTAATGTCATAGTAGCTTTAAAGCTAGATAGATTAACTAGAAGTGTTTATGATGTAGAAAAACTAATGAAGTTGTTAGAAAAATATGGTTGTGATTTAGATTGTAAAGATGATGATTCTAATACATTAACTTCAACAGGTAGAATGTGTATAAGACTAACGACTGCATTTAGTCAAAATGAAATTGAAAGATGTTCAGAAAGAACAAAGTTTGGTATGGTTGGTGCTATTAAGGCAGGACACATTCCAAATAGAACTCCAATAGGATTTAAAAGAATTGATAAAAAATTAGTGCCAGATGAATTAACAAAAGATATTGTAATTAGAATGTATGATTTATATTTAGAAGGAAAAAGTTATCAAGGAATTGCTAATATTTATAATCAAGAAGAAGTATTAGGAAGAACTAATTGGTTAGATTCTACTATTCAAAAGATTATGACTAATGAACTTTATAAAGGAGATTTTGTTCATGGGAAAAGAACAAAACATCCTCAGTATTATGAAGATGTTGTAGAACCAATAGTATCAAAAGAAAAATGGAATGCTTGTCAGTATCAAACACAAAGAAATGCAAGACACTATGAAAGAACTGCCACTTACCTTTTTACTAATAAATTAAAGTGTTCTGTATGTGGTAATTTCTTAGGTGGTAAAGCTACTACTAAAAGAAAAAGTGGTAAGAAATATTATTACTATAAATGCGAAAAATGTAGAACTAACTACAAAGAAGATATTATAAGAGATGGTTTACTACTTCAATTATATGACCTAATAAGAAAAGATAATTTAATAAATAAATATTACACACCATTTATAAAACACAAACAAGAAGATATTACAAAAGATTATAAAACTGAATTAAAAGGACTAGAAAAACAAGAAGAAAGAATTAAATGTGCTTATTTAAATGGGGTTGTTAAAATGAATGAGTTTGATAACGAATTAAAAAGTATTAGATATAAAATTGATAATATTAATAAAAAGATTAAAGAAATAAAACAATGTGAAAACTTTAACTTTACTACTAATGATTTATTAATTTTAGAAGATACAGAAACAATTGATACTTTTGTTAATCCTGATATATTTTTAACTAATATTTTAAATTTAACTAATGCTTCAAGAGAAGAAATGAAAAGAATAATTGGTACTTATATTGATAATATTGAAGTAAATAAAGTTGGAGATAAAATAGAACTTTTAAATATTGAATATAGAAAAAGTTTTTTAACTGATTTAGTAAATTATCACAATAATTATGGTGTACCATATAACTTTAATATATTTAGTGATGAAAAAGGTTTTAAAATACCAATGAATCACGAAGGTAAAACAAGTTTTGAAGCAAAAGAATATTTTAATAAACTACAAGATGTTGTTTCAAAAAATAGTTTAAAACTAAATTATTATGAAACTGAAGCAGATAGTAAATTAGAAGATATTAGTTTTGAACCTAATGGAGATTATGAACAAATATTAAGATTAATAGTTTTATCAGACACTAAAAACTATAATGATAAAACCTTAAGACTAGGAGTTATTACTTTAGATTTAGAAAGTGCATTATATTCTCGTTTAAATAGAAAAGAACAACTAAATGAGTTATGCAATATTTAGATGTCAAAGCATTAATACATTAGAAGATTTATCCCATATTGGTAGTCATAATAAACGAGAAAAAGAATCTTATAAATCTAATCCAGATATAAGAAAAGAAGATAGTAAAAACAATATACAATTAGTTAAATGTAATAACAAGTATAGAGAAAAGTTTTATGAAATAACTAAAGAATATAAAAAAGAACACGAAGAAAAAATGAAAACCATTAGACAAGATAGATATAAAACTTTTGATCAGATGGTAGATGATTCTAAAAGTTGTGTAGCAGATGAAATGATATTTACAAGTGGTCCAGAATTTTTTAAAGATATGTCAAAAGAAGAAATATTAAAATGGGCTAATGGATGTATGGAGTTTGTTTATAAAGATTTAGGTTATACCAAAGAACAAGTAATACAATCAGTATTACACTTAGATGAAAAAACACCACACATTCATTGTGTAGTAGTTCCTCTTGTTAAAAAGTTTGATAAAAGAGTTAATAAAGAAAGATATTCTATTTCTAAAAGAGATTATATTAAAGACCAAAATTATTTAAGTATATTACAAGATAAATATTGTTTTAGATTAAATAATCTAGGTTTTAAATTGGAACGTGGAGAAAAAGGAACTAAAATCAAAAATTTTTCTTTAGGACAATTAAAAGGTATAACTAGACAATATGAAAGACTTGCTAATAAGAGTAAAAAGAATATTGAAAGCGAACATTTAAAAATTATAAATATGTTAAAATTTTCAAAAAAGAAAGCTTTTTCAGATTCAATTATTCTTGATGGTGAATCATATCACATCTTACTAAAATATCTAGATTTATATACTAAAGAAATCCAAAATCAAGTAATATATCAAAACTTTTTTAATGATTTAGATGACTATATTTTTAATTATAAAGAGTTAGAAAAAGAATATAATCATTCACAAAAAGTAATAGAAAATTTAGAAGAAGAATGTGAAAAGTTAGAACAAAATAATAATAACTTAATTGACTTTATCAAGAATATACTAGAAATGTTAAAAGACTTTTTTAGAAGAGTTCTACTTTCTAAAAATGAAGTTGATAAAAATAAAACTATAAACATTTTAAAAGAATGTTATGAAAAAGATTTTTATAATTCTTATGATTTAATAGATATTTCTAAAGATACAGATAAAGAAATAGAAGTAAATGATTTTATTAAAGAAGAAACATTAGAAAAAGAATACGACTACTTCGATTAGTCGTATTCTTTGTTTATACTAAATTTTTGATAATTTAGAAACACACTTGCAAATTGACATATCAATTAGCGTGTGTATTAATTATTTTATTACTTTTTTCTTAACTAAAGTAGGTATAGTTTGCAACATATATACACATTGATCATTTAGCATTTGATAATTTGATAATTCATCCCAAGAATCTCTCCTATTAGAAGATGATTCTACTTGGCTTTCAATTGATAATAATTTTTTAACAAGTTCATCTTTAGAACAATTAAGTTCAATTTTATTTTGAGTAATTAAGTTTGCAACATTAAGTTCTAATTGTTCTTTTAACTTTACGCTATCAAATATTTCTTGCATTCTTAACAATTGTTCTCTTGTATAGGAATGTTTTCTTTGAATACATCTATCAAATGAAGTTAATAAGAAATCAATTTGATTAACATCCAACAATCCGTTTTGAATCATATATGAAGCAATTTCTAATTTTTTATCAATCATATCATATCTTTTATAAAAAGTATCTTGGTCATCTTCTATTCTAGCAAATGAACGAGCCCAAAAATCAAATATTGTATAACCGCTATCATAAGGTTGAACAGTTAAATCAATTTTATAATTCTTTAAAATGTAATCCATTAATTCCAATCCAATATTTTGTGGATTCATAGAAAGGTTACCAACTACCGATTCGTTTCTTTTGTAAGTATCACGTATAAATGTTTCAGTATAAGATTTAACACTATTAATATCAAAATCCTTATCTAGCATAGAATTTTCAGAAGCTAAAATTAAAAGTTTTAATGATTTTAGTGCATCAATATCAGTTTGTTTTGCTAAATATATTCCAAGTTCATTTAAATTTTTTAAATCTTTAGTGGTATCATTTAATATAGCAATTCCACTTTTTACATAACAATTCATAAAAAACTCCTTTCCTAGTGATTGATATTATAACATATTTTGCTTAAATATGAACATTATTTAATGTTTTTTTGAAAATTTGTGTTATACTTATATTAGTTAATAGTTATTACTAACTATTTCTTTTGTCCTAAAAGTTGTTCTACTTCTTCCCTTAGGGCACCATTAAATGAACACCAAAAACCAAGAAATACGTTTATTTCTTGGTTTTTTTGTTAATATAAAGTTTAATGCAAAATTATTATAAAGTATAATATATTACCCATATTATTATACATTTTGAAACTTTTTCGGCACCGTTTATTAAAAGCTTAAATTTATCCAATCAGATTCAACTCTTCTCTTGCCTATCGAAGAGCCATCACCATCCCAATCTATAATAATGAAATCAATTTTTATTGTATCAATTTTAGTTATTCCATTTTTTAATAATGATTTTCTTAAATATGAAACTCCATAAGAAGATTTCGTACCTGGTTGTAATCTCACAGAATATCCAGTTGCCATATCGTAACCATTAACATACGAAAAATGATTTCTTTGTACTACTTTTGGAATATCAGAATTATTTTCTGTAAGTAAATCCAAAGTAATAAAATTCTTATCACTATAATCTATACCCTTAGCAGTTATTTTAACACCATCATTATCATAAATAACTTGATTTTTTACAACATAAAGTTCTTCTTTCTTTTCACAATAACAATCTTCACTATTACTATTTTTCAATTCATAACCATCTTCACAAGTTTTCAAGCACTTTTTAACATCTTCATTTTTATTTGATGTACTACTATCATTATTATTTGTATTATTATTTTTTATATTATTATTTGTATTTTCTTTTACATTACTACCATCATTTGTATTTTTACTATTGTCTTTACTATTGTCTTTATTATCAATAATAGGTTCATCATCCTTCTTATTTTCATTATCACTTACATTTAATCTTTTAACATAACTATCTATACCAGATATAAAACCTCTGATACCATTTGCAGTTTCAATTTCTATCCACTTATATTCACTTTTTGCATCTTCCTCTAGAATTGTATAAATTTCTCCTCTATAAACTTTTCCTAGAATTTCACTTTTAACACTTTTACTACTACGAATATTAATATACTCACTAATTATTTCAATTTGATTTTTAGAATTGTCTCTTATATTTGTTTGTTCTTCACTTTCTTTATTTGAAAAATACCAATATGAAATTCCTCCCGCAATCAAAACCACTCCAATTATAGCTAAGATAATTACCATTTTACTATTTGGCTTTTTTTCCTTATTTTGTTTTTCTTTCTTAATATTAGCTCCACAATGAATACATCTTTTTACTGTATCACTTACATCTTTACCACATTCACTACACTTTATTATTGCCATTTTCTACTCCTTACTTTTTACTCATAAATTAATTATAACATTAACTTTATATTTTTAACATATCAAAATCAATACAATTAATAATCTTCATAATAATTTCTAATTTTATCAATACCTTCTTCTTCTAACATTTTATCCCAAGCAGTTTTATAAACACTTTTAGCATAATCTTTATCTAAATATTCTTTTTGAAATTTATCTCTTTCTGAAACTAATATTGGATTATTAGTCCATAAGTTAAATTTTCCATCACTATTTATTCTTTCACAAATATATTTATAACATCTTTCGAAATGCTCATCAAAAGTAATTAACTCCGGATAATTTTTAATAGACATACCAATTTGTCTTTTGGCCAAAATATTTATATCAAAGTCACGATCAGAATCAGAAACACATTCCCCATAAAAGTTTCTAGGTCTTGTTTTTCTACTTCCACGATGGTCTTCCACCGCTTCTTTCATTATTTTAATTTCATCTTCATTAAAATATTTTTTTAATTCAATATCATTTGCTAAAATCTTTCCTGCTTCACGTTCATGATTTTCTCTATCAACGCTTAAACCAGAATCATGATAAACTGCAACAACATATGCCATATTCTTATCTAAGTTATAATAATCTGCTAGCATAAGCATATTTTTAATAACGTTATTAATATGAAGCATACCATGAGCATAGAATTTTTCATATTTTATAAATATATTTTTTTCAATATAATTAACTAAGTCTTTATTTAACAATCTTACCACCCATCATTATTTTACCTTAAAATCATTTAAAAAGCTAGCTTTTTAGCTAACTTTATTTACTACAAGAGCAAGTTTTAAAAGTATGTTTTACTCTATCATGTTCTTCTGCTTTTTTACCATTGTTAAAACGTTCTACTGTACCTACTAAATAGCCTGTAATTCTTCTAATTCTTTCGAATTCTACTCCTTCACCTGTTACTTTTTTTGATTTTACTTCTTCTTCAATTTTTTCCATACTACTCTACCTATTCCTTTCCTTCTAATCTTTTAAGTAAATCAACACTAACTGGTTCTCCAGTTTTACGACCACATCTTGGACATACGTCTTTAATTATTCCCACATATCCACAAACTGGATCTCTATCAACTGGATGGTTAATTGCACCATACCCAATATCACTTTCTTTCATTATTCTAACAACACTTTCAAATGCTTCTAAGTTATCAGATGGATCTCCATCAAGTTCAATATAACTTATATGACCAGCATTTGTAAGTTTATGATATTTTCCTTCAATTCTTAGTTTATCAGCTATTGAAATATTATAATAAACTGGAACATGGAATGAATTTGTATAATAAGCTCTATCCGTTACTCCAGGGATTTTTCCATAAATATCTCTATCAATATTAACAAATCTTCCAGATAAGCCTTCCGCAGGTGTAGCTAAAAGTGTAAAGTTCAAATTATACTTTTTACTATATTCATCACATTTTTCTCTCATATGACTAATAATTTTAACTCCAAGCTTTTGAGCATCTTCACTTTCACCATGATGTTTATGAGTTAAAGCTTTTAAACATTCAGCAAGACCAATAAACCCAATTGAAAGCGTACCATGTTTTAATACTTTCTTTAATTTATCATTTGGTTTTAATTTATCACTATCAAGCCATACCCCTTGACCCATCAAGAATGGAAAATTATAAACTCTTTTATTACATTGAATATCATATCTTTCAAGTAATTGATCTTTAACAAGTTCCATTAATTCATCAAGTTCTTCGTAAAAACCTTTCATATCAGCTTTTTCTAAAGCATTTTTACCTACAACACCATGTTTTATCCCAATCCTTGGTAAATTAATTGATGTAAATGACAAGTTACCTCTTCCTGGTGTAATTTGTTTATCAGGATCTACGACATTTCCAATAACTCTTGTACGGCATCCCATATAACCAACCTCAGTACGATAATCTCCAGCTTTATAATATGGTTTATTAAATGAACTATCTAAGAAAGACCAATTTGGAAATAGTCTTTTTGCAGATACTTTTAAACTTAATTTAAATAAATCATAATTAGGATCTTTAGGATTATAGTTAACCCCTTCTTTTACTTTAAATATTGAAATTGGGAATATTGGTGTTTCTCCATGACCAAGTCCTGCATCACTAGCAAGCATATAATTTTTAGTAACCATTCTACCTTCACTAGATATATCTGTACCAAAATTTATTGATGAAAATGGTACTTGTGCACCAGCTCTAGAATGCATCGTATTTAAATTATGTACAAAAGCTTCCATTGCTTGATAAGTTCTTTTATCAGTTTTTTCTAAAGATTTCTTTATTGACATATCAAATAATCTTTTCATTAAATCTGAATTCTTATAAAATTTTTCAAAATATTCTACCGTTACATCTATAGTATTGATTTTAGCAATTTCTTTTTCAATACTTGCCACATTAACAAAATCATTTAAATCTTCTAAATCAATATAATCTTTAATAGCTGTTTTCAACATTTTTCTAAATGTTTTTAAAACCCCCGGAGCTAAGTAATAATCGAATGCCGGAATACTTTGTCCTCCATGTTGATCATTTTGATTTGATTGAATAGCTATAGCTGCTAAAGCTGAATAACTCATAATATCATTTGGCTCTCTTAAATGTCCATGACCAGTTGAAAATCCATTTTTAAATAATTTATCTAAATCAATTTGCATACATGTTGTTGTACCCATTGCTTCAAAGTCCATATCATGAATATGAATATATCCTTCATCATGAGCATCAGCAAATTTTTTCTTCATTAAATAAGCTTTAGAAAATTCTCTAGATACATTAGAACCAAATTGTAACATTGTTCCCATCGCTGAGTTTCCATCAATATTACCATTTTCTCTTTTTGCATCATCTTCAGCTGCACTCTTTAATGCTAAACCTTCTAAAGTTTTTAAAAACTTATGACTTCTTTTATCATCAGTAAACATTTCTCTTGCTTTACTTCTATTTTCTCTATAATTAGCAAAATTTTCAAATACATCTTCATATTTATCTTTTTTTAATGTATCTTCAATTATATCTTGAATATCTTCGATTTTAATACTAGCTTTATCACTATAATCCTTTTCAATTCTTTTAATTACATGACCATACACTTTTTGTATATCACTAGAGGAATATTTTAATATTTCTTCATCGTCTTCATTTGTGACTTTAATACTGTCAAATCCCTTTTTAATTGCCATAGCAATTTTAGTTCCATTAAAACCTACTTTAGAACCATTTCTTTTTACTACTTTAATTGTTTCAAAAAATTCTTCTTTATTATTTGGCATTCTACTACTACCTTCCTTCCATATCCTCATTATAGCTTACGTTAAAATAATTGTCTACAAAAATTTAACTTTTTATTTTTTTAAAAAAATCCATTTTTGTATTTTTACCCTTATTTTACGTTGTTCGTATTTTTTAACAACTTCGCACTACCCTACATAAATACTAGTAAAAACCCACTTTTTGAACTTTTACTAAAATTTTTACATTTCTTTACTTTTTAACATTTTTCATTTTCACATAATTGACATTTTAAACTTTTTCACTCAAAAAACCTCAAAGAACGTTGCTTAATTTTCATTAAAATTTCTTAATATCTATTGCACATTTTTCGAACTTTGTTATAATAAGATTATACAAGGAGAGATAACTATGTTTAACAACAAAAAAATCCATTTAATAGGTATCGGAGGCATTAGTATGAGTAGTATCGCCTTAATGCTTTTAAATATGAATGCCCAAGTTTCAGGAAGCGACATTCAAGAATCAAATCTAACTAAAAATCTAGAAGAAAAAGGTATTAAAATAAAATATGGCCATCATCCAGAAATGGTTCATGATGCTGATATCGTAGTTTATACCGCTGCCATTCATGAAGATGATCCCGAAAGAATCGCCATCAAAGAAGAAAACAAAGAAAACTATGAACGCGCTGAATTTTTAGGTATGATGATGAAAGAATTTAAACATTCTTTATGTGTATCAGGAACTCATGGAAAAAGCACAACAACTGGCATGCTTAGTTTAATTTTCCTTGAGGCAAACCTTAATCCCACAATTCAAGTCGGAGCAATCTTACCAGAAATAAATGGAAATACCCACTTAGGTAACCATGATTATTTTATTATGGAAGCTTGTGAATATGTTGATTCATTTCTTCATTTTCATCCAACTAGTGCTATTATTACTAATATTGATAATGACCACCTAGATTATTTTAAAAATTTAGATAACATAAAAAAATCATTTTATAAATATGTTAGTCTATTACCAGAAGATGGATATCTAGTAAAAAACAATGATGATGAAAACTCAAATGAACTAGATAAACACACAAATGCAACAGTTATCACATATGGTATTAATAATAATGCAAAGTTTATGGCTAAAAACATCACATGCAATTCTCTAGGACACTATTCATACGACATTTACTTAAACGATGAACTACTAACATCTATTAATTTAAATATAAATGGCAAACACAATATTTATAATTCCCTTGCTGCATTTGCACTTGCATACCAATATATAAAAGATATAAACGTTATTAAAAATGCTTTAGAAAAATATCATGGAGTTGGAAGAAGATTTGAATTCCTTGGTACATACAAAGATGCTTTAATCTATGATGATTATGCTCATCATCCATCTGAAATAAAAACAACTCTAGATAGTGTTAAAGGTGTTAAACATAATGAATCATGGGCAATATTTCAATCCCACACATATTCAAGAACTGCCGAACACCTAGATGCATTCGCTGATATTTTAAGTAAATTTGATCATGTAATAATAGCTAAAATATTTCCAGCTCGAGAAATAAACATTTACAATATTAGTGAAGATATGTTAGTTAACAAAATTAAAGAACAAAATCCTAATGTTTGTTATATCGAAGACTTTAATAAAATAATAGAATACTTAGATGAAAACATAAAGCCAAATGATTTAGTAATATCTATCGGAGCTGGCCCAATAAATGCTAATGTAACAAAAAAACTTATAGAAAAATAAATCTATAAGTTTTTTAATTCATTTCTATAATTTTCTAAAACATCAATTATTTCTAATCTAGTTTTACATCTACAAACTAAATTTTTTACTTCTTTATTCTCAGGTAATCCTTTTAAATAATTAAGTAAATGATTTCTTATTTCTAATACAGCTTGTTTCTCAGTTTTATCTTCACATAATTTATTTAAATGATATTCCATCATATCAATTTTTTCATCATAGCCAATTTCACAAGGTAACTTACCATTATCCAAATACTCAACGCATTCTTTTATTAACCAAGGGTTACCAAGAAGACCTCGTCCAATCATCACAGCACTACATCCAGTTTCATCAAGCATTTTTTTAGCATCATAACAAGATACTACATCACCATTACCAATAACAGGTATATCTACAGCATTAACAACTTCTTTAATAATATTCCAATCAGCTTTCCCAGAGTACCCTTGTGCTCTAGTTCGAGCATGCACAGTAATTGCACTTGCTCCATTTGCTTCAGCTATTTTAGCTATTTCTACCGCATTTATAAAGTTTTGATCCCAACCACTTCTAATTTTAACTGTAACTGGAACATTTACAGCATCTACCACAGCTTTGATTATTTCTCCGACCTTTTCAGGATTTTTAAGTAAAGCACTACCAGCTTGATTTTTAACAGCAACTTTTGGAACAGGGCACCCCATATTTATATCCAGGATATCTGGAGCCATCCTACTTTCCACAATTTTAGCTGCTTCCACAAATGATTTTACATCACTCCCAAATATTTGTTGACTAATTGGTCTTTCATCATCATTCATTCTTAAAAGTTCAAAAGTCTTTTCATTCCCATAAGTAATAGCTTTATCACTAACCATTTCAGCAACTACCAGCGACGCTCCCATAGACTTACATATTCTTCTAAAAGTCATATTACTTATTCCAGCCATCGGAGCAACTACTATTTTTCCATTAATTTCTACATTTCCTATTTTCCACATAAATCCCCCATAAATTATTTTCGTAAAACTCCAATTTCACCAGAGTTAAGTAAAAAAGCATTAGCATCATCAGTATCTAAATGAGCCTCAAAATACCCATCTTCACTCACCTTTGCTTTAACTAAAATTGCTCCCTTTTTTACTCCACCTATTTCTAAATATAAATCTTCTCCATCTAAAACTTTATATTTTTTTGCATCATCCGGACTAAAATGAACATGTCTATCTGCTATTATTGCAAAATTTCCAGATATTTCCCCCTTATCAGTTTTAATTTTAATTAAACCAGCTCCATCTAAATTACCACTTTTTCTAACTGGCAACCTTAACCCAAGTCTCCTTGCATCACTAGCGGAAATCTCTACTTGATTATATTTTCTTTCTGGGCCAATAACCCTAACATTTTTTATTACGCCTTCATTAGTTTCTATTGTTACAGTCTCGATAGATGCAAATTGACCAACTTGATTTAAATTATTTCTAACATGTAATTCATGACCAAACAATTTATCTATTGATTCCTTAGTTAAATGAACATGTCTTCCACTTATCATAATGTTAACTTTTTCTTCTAAATCAAATTTCATAATCAATTACCTCGCAATTAACAACTTTTCCTTTTTCTAATTCTACTTTTATAATATCAACGTCACTTAAATTATCATCAATTATAACTCTTTCATTAAAACTTAAAACCAATCTATCATCTAAATTATAACCATGTTCTAATTTATCAAGTAAATAACCAGTTATAGCACTCTTTTGTGTAAAAATAACCATATTTTTATTACCATTCTTCTTAATTATTCTATCAATGGCTATATTCATTCTTTTATTAACTTCATTCAAACTTTCCCCATGATTAAACTTAAAATCAAAATCTCTTTCTTGCATAAATCTAAGCATCTTAATATTTCTTCTACCTAAATCTCCGATTCTTAAATCATTCAAAAAAGAATTAATATTCACATCTACATTTTTATAACTTGCATAATATTTAGCTGTCCCAATACTTGATGCATAACTAGAAGAATATACAACACTTGCATCAACTTTTTTTACAAGTTTTACACTTGCCTTTTCTCCATCAATTGAAAGAGGTCTATTAACTCTTTTCTCTTCTAAACCTTCATCAGTTTCATATAATATATTATCAATTACTAAATTATTACTAACTAAATATAATGTCATTGTATCTCACCATAATAATTTTATCAAATTAATTTAGAGTTGACAATATCTACAAATTGAACTATATTTAAAATATGAGGATAAATTTATGAAAAATATGTTAATTGAAATTTTTAAACCAACACCAATCGAACTCACACCAGAAGAAATTGAAAAGAAATTATATGGAAGAATAATCGCGGGGAAGACTAAAGAAAATATTTTAAATGATTTAAAACTATTAGAATTAGAAGGGAAAATATTTTATGATGCTAGAAATAACACATACAAAACATTTCCTTCTAATTTTTTTATTACAAAAGTTACATCCATAAAAGAAAAAGAATTTCGTTTTAAAATCAATAATAAAGAATACTCTTTACCAAATAAAACTAATCTAAAAAAGAAAGACACTATCATCATAGAAAGAAATCGCAATAGATTTAAATTAGTAAAAGTATTACCAAATAATCAATTAGAAAAAAGTAAAGATTATGAGGACATTTTAGATTTATTCGATATTTATAATAAAAGTTATTCATTAAACACCCTAGCTAAAATGCTTAAAACAAATGATTTAACAACACTCCAGAATACATTAATAGCTTTGGAAGAACAAGGAAAAATATATTTTAATGAAGATGAAAACAAATATCAACCATTTCCTAAAAAATTTAAAGTTGTTACTATTGAAACTAGTAAAAAAGGAACCTATTACATAAGAGTTAAAGATAACTTATATTTACTTAAAGATGAAGAAACCGAAGGAATCTTACCATTTGATAAAGTTATAGTAGAAAAAAATCAAGACGGATTTTCTATTAAAAAAGTTTTAAAAAGAAATAACACTAACATTATTTGTGAAGTTACAGAAAAAGGTATCAGAGTTGTTGGAAATAACAATATAAAAGTTAGATGTAATGAAAAAGAATTTAAAGATTTAAAACTACCAATTGGCACTAGAATACTTACTAAGATTGGCACTAAAGAAACAAATAAAGTTTATGATGTATCATTTATTGAAGTAACTGGACATAAAAATGATTTAACTAGTGAACTTGAAGCAATAGCGTGCAATAATGGTTTTATTACAAGATATACAAAAGAAGAATTAGAACAAGTAAATTCTATACCTAAAGAAGTTTCAGAAACAGATAAAATTGGAAGAGTTGATTTAACTGATGAAACAATATTTACTATTGATGGTGCCAATACCAAAGATATGGATGATGCTGTTGGTATAAAGAAAACTAAAGACAACAAATATATTTTAACAGTATCTATTGCTCATGTTTCACACTATATACCTTATAATTCACCATTATGGATCAGAGCTTCCAAAAATACTACAAGTCTTTATCTTGCTAATCATGTTCTTCACATGTTACACCCTATTATTTCAAATGGTATCTGTTCCCTAAATCCTAATGTTGAAAGACTTGCCAAAACTTATAGAATGGTTATAAATGAATCTGGTGATGTTGAAGACTTAGAAATATTTGATAGTGTTATTAAATCAAAAAAGAAAATGACATATGAAGATGTCAATCAAATATTTTATGAAAATATAGTACCTAATGGCTATGAACCATTTTTAAAAGATTTATCTTTATTACAAGAATTATCACATATTATTGAAAACAAAAGAATAAAAAACGGTTCACTAGAATTTGATTCTAAAGAAATAGAGTTTTTAGAAACTGAAGATAGTATTAATTTATCAGCCAAAGTTCAAAAAGAAGCTGAAAAAATAATAGAAAATTGTATGATTATTACTAATGAAGCTATCGCAAATTATACTTTAAACTTATGTCTTATTTCCATCTATAGAAATCATGAAATACCAATGGAAGAAAAGTTAAAAACTACATTAAATCTCATAAAATCTGTAGGATATAAATTAGAAACTTTAAAAGACACTACTGATCCTCATGTTCTACAAAAAATTATTAGTTCCTTAAGTACAAAAGAAGAATTTTTCATTCTATCATCCTTACTTTTAAGAAGTATGCCAAAAGCATATTACAGCACTAATAATGTTGGTCATTATGGCCTTGCTTCAGATGCTTATTCTCAAGTAACATCACCGATAAGAAGGTTTATGGATCTTGTTATTGAATATATTTTAGACAATGTTGAAGCCATGCTAGACCCATCATTTGATATAGAAAATTTTAAGAGTGAACTTGAAGAACATGCTAAAAGAGCATCAATTATGGAAAGATGTGCAGATAAAGCTAGTTATGAATCTGATAAACTATATATGGTTAAATATGTTAAAGAACATATTAATGAAACATTCGAAGGCTTCATTCAAGATGTTACACCCCAAGGGTTAATTGTAAAAACAACAGATTTAATTGAAGGTATCATTTTCTTTGAAGATTTAGATGATGGCCTTTACACATATAATAAAGACTGTAAATGGTTAGAACATAAAAACAGTAATAAGAAGATTATGATTGGGACAAAATTATTGTTAACTCCAAAACAATTAGATGAGGAATTTAGAGTAATTTATTTTAATGGAAATTCAAATCATTTATCTAAAGAGCAAACACTTTCACGAAAAAAGACTAAAAAGTCTTTTTTTGATATTCAATTAATTTCAATCATTTCTATTTTTTCTTCTTTATTACCTAACTTATCTAAATCAACACTATTAATGCTATCAAATCTCTTAGTGATTTTTTCACTCGTAGTATGAAGTTCATCAATACTTTGATTGACAGTTTTAACACTTCTAGCAAGTTTATCCCAACGGTCTTTATATCTTCCAAATTCTACACTCAATTTATTTAATTCTTCATGAATAACTTTTGCATATTTATCTCTTTCCATATTTTTAAGTATCATACTAATAATAGAAACAGTACTAATTAATGTAGTTGGACCAGCAATCCATACCTTTTTACTATATGCATAATTTAATAGCTCAGCATGATAAGCATTGATTTCTGCAAACAAAGCTTCTGCTGGTAAAAACATTATAGCTTCATCAGTTGTTTCTCCAGGTATTATATACTTTTCACTAATATCATTAATATGTTTTTTTACATCCTGAACAAACATTTTTTCATAATAATCTCTTTCTTCTTTAGATTTAGTTCTATCCGTCATTCTTTGATAGTTTTCTAATGGAAACTTAGAGTCAATTGCAATTGTACCTAAAGGAGCTGGGGCATAAAGAATAGCATCTGCAATAACACCGGTAGAAAGCTTAACCTGAGTTTTATAAATGCCATTTTTATTACTTCCAAAAGCATTATTTAAAATATATTCTAAATTTACTTCTCCGAATGTACCACGAGTTTTCTTATCAGTAAGAACTCCCTGAAGTGAAACAATTTCTCCATTTAAGCTATCAATCTTCTTTTGAGCTTCATCTATTTTATTTAATCTTTCTAAGACATTCATAAATGTTTTATTACTTTTTTCAAAATTTTGATCAAGTCTTTCATTAACTCTATCATTAATTAAAGTTAATTTTTTTTCAATCCTTTCATTTAAAAGTTCAAAATCTTGAGTTAAAACTTTTGAAAAACCAAACTTAAACTCTCCGATTTCTTTATTAATATTTGCTTCAAAATGACCTAGTCTTTCAGTCATTTCATTATTGTTATTATTATTTTTTCTTAAAACTAGTACCAATAAAAGCACTATAACTACTCCAAGTAGCCCAACAATTACATATTCCATACATTCTCCTTAAACTTTTATTCTTTTTAATTTTCCTATTTCATCTATATATATTTGATCTAAATCTAAATCACTTAATTCATGATAAAGTCTCATAAAATTAGCGTTAAATGGATAATATAGCGAACCACTATTTCTAAGCCTTACACTAATACTATACTTACTTGCTAAAAATTGTTTTTCTATATTTCCTCTATCAAAAGATATTACAAATTCATCATTAACTTTTGTTATTTTAAAAGAGGGACCTACATCTACTGAATAATCATCACAAGACCATTTAATAACTTTATCTTGTACTAGCATATCGTAATTTGATGTTCTACGTAACATATTTTTATCGCGTACTTCATAAGGTAAAGAGCACTTAATCAGACTTTCATATAATTCATTAAATATATCGTAAACTCTTAAATTACTTTCATTAATAATTACTTTATTATCGATATCTGCTCCTTTTAAAACAAAATATAAATCTAAATTACCAGCAAAAGATATTTCTAAACTAACTTTATCATTATTATATAACAATATTTTTGGATATTCCCCATCTATTCTTTTAATACCTAATCTCTCCATAACCATTACTCTCCTTCAAAAAATACTTGATACCATTTTATAAAAGTATAAACAGTCCAAATCTTTCTATAATTATCTTTTTTACCACTTATATGTTCATTAAATAATTTATTTAAAAAATTCACATTAAAATACTTATTAGCAACATCACTATTTATTGTTTTTTCTATTTCTTCTTTAAATGCTCCATCTTTTATCCATTCTCTAATAGGTACTGGGAAACCTAATTTTTTCTTTTTATAAGCTTCAGTTGGTATAACTTCTTTTGCTGCTTCTCTTAAAGCTACTTTAGTGTTTTCCTTTGTTACTTTATAGTCAAATGGTAACTTTGATGCTACTTTAAATACTTCTTTATCAATAAATGGAACTCTTCCTTCAATAGATGATGCCATTGTCATTCTATCAGCTTTAAGTAAAATATCTTTCATTAACCAAAAATTAATATCAATTGCTTGCATCTTATCAATATTACTATAATCTTTAAATTCATTATAAACATCTTTTGTTACATCAATTGCTTTTAATTCATAATTTTTCTTTAATACTTTTCTAGCCATTTTTTCTGAAAAATTTCTATTAACACCGATATAACTATTTTCTAACTTTTCCCCACGTCTTACTAAAAAGTTAAAACCTCTGACCTCTGGGAACAAACTAGCAACTTTCCCAATTATATGTCTAATACAATAAGGAATTTTATTATAAAATTTATAATCAACTTCTTCTCTATAATAATTGTATCCTCCGAAGAACTCATCAGCACCTTCACCAGATAATACTACTTTTAAGTCACGACTTGCAAGTTTAGCAACAAAATATAGTGATATTGCAGCGGGGTCACTCGTAGGTTCATCTAGATGATACATAATCTTAGGTATAGCTTCTAGATATTCATCTTTTTTAATTATTTTACTTTCATTTTTTATACCTAATTTATTTGCTAAATCTTTAGCATAATTTATTTCATCATATTTTTTATTTTCATAACCAACTGTATATGTTTTATGAGGTTTAGCTAAAGATACAATATATGATGAATCAATTCCACTAGATAGAAAAGAACCAACTTCAACATCTGCTATTAAATGTCTTTTTACACTATCTTCCATAACATCACCAATATTTTTAACAGCATCTGTAAAACTCATTGTATCTTCTTTAAAATCCAATTTAAAATATTTATTTATCTTTATATCTTCATCTTTATATAATAAACTACAACCCGCATCTAATCTATAAACACCTTTAAAAAATGTTTCATTCGTAGGTACAAAACTAAATTCTAAGTAAGTTTCTAATATTTCTTCATTAAATTCTTTCTTAAAATCTGGGACATCTAAGAAAGATTTAATTTCTGATGCAAACATAAAACTATCATTCATCTTTGCATAATAAAGTGGTTTAATACCAAAATTATCTCGTGCTAAAAATATTTCATTACGATTTTTATCATGAATAGCAAAAGCAAACATTCCCCTTAAGTGTTTAGGTAAATCCGTATGCCACTCTTCATAACCATGAACTAATACCTCGGTATCACTTTTTGTTTTAAACTCATGACCTAAAGATTCTAGTTTGCTTCGTAAATCAACATAATTATAAATTTCTCCATTATAAACTGTTACAACACTGCTATCTTCGTTATAAATTGGTTGGTCCCCAGTTGAAAGGTCAATAATTGATAATCTACGATGGCCAAAAGCAACATCACCATCAATGTAATAACCTTCGCCATCTGGTCCACGATGCACAATTCTATCATTCATTTTTTTAATAATATCTTTATTATCGCCTTTTCTAACTATTCCGCACATTCCACACATCTTTAATCACCTAATACTTTCTTATAATAATTATTTACCATTATATTTTTACTCATTGACATTCTATTATTAACAACACTATTCATATAAGTTATATAATCATTACTTACATCTACTCCTTCATTTGGAACAAACTTTTTACTTTGAGAAAAATATTTACCTTTATCACTAACCCAGCTTCTATTACCAAATATTGCAAGACCTGGTTCTGTACTCAAAATATCTTTTCCAATAATAAGTCTTGAATCATATTTAACTCCAAACAAATTATATAAGGTTGGTAAAACATCTATTTCACTACCTACTTTATCTATTTTAACAGTTTCCATTTTATTATTCCATAATATAAAATTACTTTTATTTACTTCAATTACACCATCTTTTTTATAAGATGATATTTCATTTACCTCATCTAAACTTAAGTAATATGGATAATGATCTCCTACTAGGGCTATAACTGTATCATCTAAAATCCCAGCTTCATCTAATTTTTTTATTAATGCCTCGAGTGCTCTATCAAGTTCAATCTGTGCTGCTAAATAAGCCTTAGGCTTTTCACTATAATCTAAATCTTTAACCTCATTATAATGTTTTTTAGCTGTTGCACTAGATGAAAATGTATAACCACCATGACCACTAACAGTTACATAATATGTAAAGAAAGGTTTATCACTATTAATATAATCATCTATCGTAGCATTAATCATTTCTACATCTGATTCTGGCCAAGTATGACAATTAATACTTTTTTCTAATCCATTAAAACAACCTTTAAAATTATCAAAACCTAAAGATTTTAAATAAATATATCTATTTTGAAAATAAATACTATGATCATGATAAGCAAACGTATTATAATCCATATTTTTAAATATTGTACCAATACCAAAAGGATAATAATTTGTTCCCTGTTTCCAAGGACTTAAGAAACCTGATGCTGCAACTAAACCTGTAAGTTCCTGAAATTCTCCCCCAATTGTACTACTAATCGTCGGAGTATAAAAGTTTTCAAAAACAAATCCACTATTAACAAGTTTATATAAAGTCGGAGTTAAATCTTCTCTAACAGCTATTTCATTAAAACTCTCAGCCATAAATAGAATTAAATTTTTACCTTTAAAATATCCAGTATACATATTTTCTTTCGTACCACTTTCGCTTTTAAAATATTCATGCATCGCTTTAATAGTTTTATTACTTTCACTACTTATTAATTTATCAAAATCAATATCTAAATTATTATATTTATATTCTTTTGTATCATCATTATTATCATTATTATTTATATCATCCGCTGGTTTATTTGGTAAATCAATTATTTCTTCAAATCCAAAAGCATTTCTATAAGTATCTATAAAAAATGCATTTACTACCCCAAAAGTTCTTACATTTAAATCAATATTATTAAGACTTGTATATAACTTATATGGTGAATTAACTTCATTCTTATTTATATTTAAAATGCCATAAAACGATAATCCCGTTAAAACACATAACACGATTTTAACAATATTAGTTTTTACATCATCTTTTTCTATCACAATAACTTTATTATAAATTAAAAATAATATAAATGGCATAAAATTTAAAATAAGCCCAATAATATTGGCAATAACTAAATCTAGACCATCACCTGCAAAAGATGCAATTTGTCCACTTGCCCCAATTAATGTCCAATCAAAATAAAAACCAAACATTTTAAATACACATAGTTGAATACTATACAAAAGCCCTAATAAAAATAATCCACTTAAAAACATTATTTTATTAACTTTTCGATTAAATAACTTTCCTATAATACATATTAGTAATGTCATAAATAAATCAAATATTATTACATATAAAATACTAATATTAAATATTTCAATATTACATAACAATCTAAATATCAATTCTAAATATAATAAAACAACAAACATTATAACACTTAAATAAAATGTTCTTAATTTAAATCTCTTCATAGAACTATCTCCTATTAAATATTATACCACTTCAAATCACTTTTATATATATTTATTTACATTACTTGACATCAAAAAAAACTCTAAAACATCACATAAGGTTTTAGAGTTTCTCCATCAACTTCATATATAGCTAAATCTTTATTATCATACATCAAAATAACTTTATTTTTAATATCATATATATTACTTATTTTACCACCATTTAATACTGTTTTTAAATTACATTCCTCAACATTTATACAAGGATAATCTAAAAACTCATGTATATTTTTACCCTTATAATTATTATTTTTAATATCTTCTAGTGTAAATGCTTCATCAATTCCAAAAACCCCTTGATGAGTTCTAACTAAACTTTTCATACATCCAACTGTACCTAATATTTCACATATATCTTCAATTAAGCTTCTAATATATGTTCCTTTAGATACTTTAGTTTTAATCTTTATAATATCTTCATTAAAACTAATTAATTCTAAATTATATATATATACCTCTCTTTTAGGTAATTCAATTTCTATATTTTCTCTTGCATATTCATATAACTTTTTACCATTAATTTTAACCGCAGAATATTTAGGAACAGTTTGTAAATATTTCTTTGGAAATTTTTCTATTACATCTAGAATATCATTTTTTAAAATAACTTTATTACTTGTATCTATAACATTTCCTGTTATATCACCAGTATCAGTTTTAATACCTAATTTTATTTCTGCAACATATTCTTTTTCTAAAGCAGTTAATAAATCAACTAGTTTAGTATATTTACCAGTTAAACAAACAAGAACTCCAGTTGCAATTGGATCTAGAGTTCCCGTATGTCCTATTTTTTTAGTATTTAATATTTTACTTAATTTATTAACAACATCTCTACTTGTAACACCTTCAGGTTTATTTACGACTAAGAGTTGGTCCATCAATTTCTCTCTTTCCTAAATCTTTAGTAAATAAACAATCTAATTCTTCATAACCTAAAGCTTTAACAAACTTAACTGTTACATCATCATCTACTACAGCAATATTAATTATTTTTTGTTTAAAATTATCAGTTAATTCTTCTAATCTATTTATTATTTCATTTAATATTTCCATTTTTTCTAAAACATCTGGATAATTAGTTAACAAAATATGACTTACATCTAAAGAATCTTTTCTTAATACTACTCTAGCAATTCCCACTAAAACATTTTGTTCATTTAAGCACATTAAAAACATTACATTTCTTTCGTCATTTTTAACTAACTTAATTGCTTGCATTAATGAACTATTATTTAAATCTTTATTACTTAACTTAGATTCATCAGTTGTAAAATGAATATCATAATTAAATAATCTTTTATCTTTTGTTATATTTTGACAATGTTTATAAAATTCTTCAACTGCTACTCTTTCATAAATTTTAGGTATATCTCTAGTTATTTCTATCATTATTTATTATCCTTTTCGATTTTATCAATAATTTTTTCTATTTTTTCACCATAAGCAATAGATTTATCAAAAACAAATTTAAGTTCTGGTGTATGTCTAATTTCTAGTCTTTCACTTAACTTACCACGAATAAATGGTGCAGCTTCGTTAACCTCTTTTTCCAAAGTTTTTTCATCCATATCCATGATAGAGGTAAAATATATTTTGCAGTAACTTAAATCATTAGTTACATCACAACCAGTTATGGTTATACTTTTAAGTATTTCATCATTAACTTCATTAATTAATATATCACCAAGATACCTTTGAATATCACTAGCAATTCGTGCAATCTTATACTTAGGCATGTTTTACCTCAACCATTTCATATGCTTCAATAGTATCTCCTTCTTTAAAATCATTAAATTTTTCTAAAGTAATACCACATTCAAAGCCTTTTTTAACCTCTTTAACTGTATCTTTTTCTCTTTGTAAAGATGCGATAACTTCATCACTTGCTATAACAACTCCATCACGAATAACACGAGCCATAGCACCATTTTTAACAATACCACTTGTTATATAAGAACCAGCTATATTACCAATCTTAGAGAATTTAAATATTTTTCTAACCTCAGCAGCTCCAAGGACTTTTTCTTCATATTCAGGATCTAACATACCATTAATAGCAGCTTCAATATCTTCAACTAATTTATAAATAATTGTATATAATCTAATATCTATATTATTATCTTTAGCAATATCCTTAGCATTATTTGATGCAACAACATTAAATCCAATAATAATAGCATTTGATGCACTAGCAAGCACTACATCAGATTCTGTAATAGCACCAATACCACTTCTTATTACTTTAACAGATACATCTTTTTCTTTAATTTTTTCTAAAGCATTTTTAACAGCTTCTTCAGAACCACGAACATCTGCTTTTAAAACAACATTTATTTCTTTATTACCAGCATCAACTGATGCAAATAAATCATCTAAAGAAACTTTCTTATCTTTACCAGCATTCATTTTCGCAGCATCACGACGTTTTTCGGCAACATTTTTAGCTTCAGCTTCCGTTTCAAAAGCCATGAATTTATCCCCCGCAGATGGATTTTCTGTTAAACCAGTAATTTCAACCGGAGTTGATGGGCCAGCTTCAACTATAGATTCTCCACGATCATTTTTCATTGTTCTTACCTTTGCATAACTTGTACCAACAACAATTGGGTCTCCAAGTCTAAGTGTACCATTTTGAATTAAGAACGAAGCAATACCTCCGACATTTTTATCAAGGCGAGATTCAATAACAGCTCCAACTGCATAACGATTTGGATTAGCCTTAAGTTCATTTACCTCAGCAATTGTAAGAATTGTTTCTAGTAATAATTCAACACCCTCACCAGTATGAGCAGATATATTAATAAATGGAATATCTCCACCCCAGCTTTCCGGTGTAATACCAATCTCAGCCATCTCTGTTAGAACTCTATCAATATTTGCATCTGGTTTATCTATCTTATTAACAGCTACAATAATTGGAACATTTGCACTTAAAGCATGATCAACAGCTTCTTTAGTTTGAGGTTTAACACCATCATCTGCAGCAACAATTATAATAACTATATCCGTAACTGATGCACCTCTTGCACGCATTTCTGTAAAAGCAGCATGTCCTGGAGTATCAATAAATGTTATAAGTTCATCCTTATATTTAGTTTGATAAGCCCCGATATGTTGAGTAATTCCTCCAAATTCTTTATCAACCACATGAGTATTTCTAATATAATCAAGTAATGTAGTTTTACCATGGTCAACATGTCCCATTATAGTTACTATCGGAGGTCTTTTAACTAAATCTTCTTCTTTATCAATTATTTCATAAGATTCAAAATTAGTAACATCTTGAGTTTCTTCTCTTTTTAAAGTCTTTTTATAATCAAGTGCTATTATTTCTGCATTTTCAAAATCAATTGGTTGATTTAAACTTAACATTAAACCATTTTCCATTAATTTCTTAATTATTTCAGCTCCACCAACATTTAAAACATTTGCAAATTCTGATACACTCATACCATTTTTATATAAAACAATATTTTCATCTGTTTCATTTTTCATAAGTTTATTCTTATGCTTATACATTTCTTTCTTCTTTAAATTGAAATCTTGCTTACTTGCATCTTTCTTCTTCAATTTTTCTTTAGCAATACTATCTTTCATACTTTTATCTACCCTTGAAGAAGTCATTATTTCATCTACTTTATCTTCAATATCCTCTTCTTCTTCAAAAGTAATTTCATCATCCGTAGAAATTAAATTAATAGTATTATCTAGCATAATAATATCATCATCTGTTAAATAATCATCTTTATTATTAACATTAATTGCTAACTCATGACATTTCTTTAATATTTCAGCCACTGATAAATTTACATCATTTGCATATTCTGAAACTTTCATTTAATCACAACCTTTCTTTATTTGTTTATTATTTCTTCTAACTCTTCATATATTTTATCTGGTATTTCCACTTCTAATACCCTATTTAATAATTTATTACTTTTAGCTTTTTTTATAACCTCAATATCTTTTTTTAAATAAGCTCCACGTCCATTTGCTTTACCAACTGTATCAATAATTACTTCACCTTCTGGCGTTCTAACTACCCTAATAAGTTCTTTTTTAGGTAATTTTTCTTTAGTTATAACACATGAACGCATTGGAATTTTCTTCATTAATTATTACCTGCTTTTTGAATTTCTTCCATTGTTTTAATTTCTAAATGATATTTGGTTAACTTACTAGCTAATTTAATATTACTTCCCTTTTTACCAATTGCTTGTGATAAATTATCATTATTAACTATTACTAAAGCATTTCTTTCTTCTGCATCTGGAATTGATACTATTACATCTTTAGCTGGTGTCATTGCATTTTTAATAAATTCTGCAGGGTCTTCACTATATAAAACTAAATCTACTTTTTCACCCTTTAATTCTTTTAAGATACCTGCAATTCTTGAACCTCTTTCTCCAATACAAGAACCAATTGCATCAATTCTATCATTCGTTGAATATAAAGCTACTTTTGTACGAATACCTGCTTCTCTAACTACTTGAGTAATAATTATTGTGCCATTTGCAACCTCAGGTATTTCATGTTCAAATAATCTTTTAACAAATCCATAATTTTTTCTAGATAATTTAATGATAGGTCCTTTTGGTCCACTTTCAACTTTACTTACATAAACTTTAATACTTGAACCCATTACTATTTGTTCACCAGGGATTGTTTCTTTTTTAGGAAGTATTCCTCTTGTTCTACCTAAATCAATATAATAGTTATTTTGATCTTCCATAGCAACCATACCCACCATTAATTCATCTTGTTTATCAGCAAATTCTTCAATAACACTATTCTTTTCTGCTTCTCTTATCTTTTGCATTACAACTTGTTTCGCAGTACCAGCTGCCACTCTTCCAAAATCTTTTGGTGTTACTTCTTCTTCAATAGTTTCTCCTACTTTTATAGTTGGTACCTTTTTAATAGCATCTTCAAGTAATATTTGAGCATCTCTATTTATTTCAGGTTCTACTCTAGTAATATTACCTTCTTCATCTTCCACTACACTACCTTCATCAATTTCAGGTACAACCACATAATAAGAATAAACTTTAATATCTCCAGTTTCACGATTAATATCTACTCTAACATTAGTTTTTGAATTAAAATTTTTCTTATATGCTGTTTGAAGTGCTAATTCCAATGCTTCAAATATTATATCAGCACTTATATTTTTTTCTTCTACAATAGTATTTAACGCTTTAATTAATTCTTTACCATTCATTTTACTCTCCTCTTTCTTTGCTTACTACATCTAGTATATAACTATCATCAGTTATATCAGCTTTATCTACTACCTCATTTACAATTTTTGTAGCATCAACAATAGTTTCTAAATCAATTCCTCCGATTTTATCTAAGGTAACTGTCAAGAAATGATACTTTCCTTTTTCTTCAAAAGTAATATCATCCACTATAATTTCTTCACTATCCAATCTTTCTTGTAAATCAATTTTAAGTTTCTCCAAAACTAGTTTCATAAACACCTCCATAACTAATAATAAAAGTGGGATATTCTGCCCACTTAAAACTGATAAACAAATTATAACACAACTTTTTCTAAAATAAAAGTAAAATATGTAATTTTCATGGAAAAAATCGAAAAAAAAGAGTCGCATATTAACGAGCTCTTCGATATCTTTCTTTTGGATCTAAATATTTTTTTCTAAGTCTTATTTCTGTTGGTGTTATTTCAATATATTCATCATCTTCAATAAACTCTAATGCTTCTTCCAAAGTGAATTTCTTAGCTTTATTTAACACTATTGCTTCATCAGCATGAGCACTTCTAGTGTTGGTAAGTTCCTTATTTTTACAAGGATTAACATCTAAATCTCCTTCTTTATTAGCAATACCTACAATCATACCAATATATACATCAGTTGATGGGTCTACTATCATCGTACCTCTACTACTTAAGTTAAATAATGAGTAACCAAAAGTTGTACCATTAACCATTGAAACTAAAACACCATTTTTACGGCCAGAAATTACTCCAGCATATGGTCCATAAGAATCAAATGAACGAACCATAATACCTTCACCCTTAGTTTCAGTAATAAATGAACCACGATAACCAATTAATCCTCTAGTGGGAACTAAATATTCACATTTTGTATATCCAACTTCACCTGGTGTAACGCTTTGCATAATTCCTTTTCTTTCATTTAAAGAATTAATTACAGTTCCAGAATATTCATTTGGTACATTAACAATAACTTTTTCATATGGCTCACATTTTTCACCATCTATTTCTTTAAAAATAACTTCAGGCTTAGAAACAGATAATTCATATCCTTCTCTTCTCATATTTTCAAGTAAAATAGATAAATGAAGTTCACCACGACCACTTACCTTAAAACCATCTGCACCTTCTAATTGTTCAACTTTTAATCCTACATTAGTTTCAAGTTCTTTTTCTAATCTTTCTTTTAAATGTCTACTTGTTAAAAATTTACCACTTTGACCAGCAAATGGAGAATTATTAACTAAGAAATTCATTGATAATGTTGGTTCTTCAATAACAATTTTAGGAAGTGGATTAATTTTATCTTTTTCACAAATTGTATCTCCAATAGAAACATCTGAGCATCCTGCAACTGTTACAATATCACCAAAGTAAGCAACAGGGACCTCTACTCTCTTAATTCCTTCATTAACAAACAATTTAGTAACACGGAAAGATTCAACTTTTCCATCATTTGTTGCTAAAGAAACAGTTTCACCACTCTTTATTTTACCTTTATTAATTCTACCAATACCAAGTCTACCAATATAATCATCATAAGCAAGTTGACATACTTGTAATTGTAATGGATCAGTATCATTACCTTCAAACACTTTAGTATTATTTACAATAGTTTCAAATAATGGAGTTAAATCCTTACCTTCATCACCCATATTATAAATTGCATAACCACTTCTAGCACTACCATAAAGAATCGGAAAATCTAATTGTTCATCTGTTGCACCTAATTCCATAAACAAATTAAATGTCATATCAACAACTTCTTCAGCTCTCTCATCTTTTTTATCAATTTTATTAATAAATAAAATTGGTCTTAAATTATTCTGTAATGCTTCTTTTAACACAAATCTAGTTTGAGGCATTGGTCCTTCTGCAGAATCCACAAGTAAAATAACTGTATCAACAGTTTTAATAACTCTTTCAATTTCACTAGAAAAATCAGCATGACCGGGAGTATCAACTATATTAATTTTATAATCCTTATATTTAATAGCACAGTTTTTAGCTGTTATAGTAATACCTCTTTCTTTTTCAAGGTCTCCACTATCCATAACACAATCAACTAATTCTTCATTTGCTCTAAAAACACCACTTTGTCTTAGCAAACCATCAACTAAAGTAGATTTGCCAGCATCAACATGTGCAACTACGGCAATATTTATTATCTTATCCATAAAACTTCACCCTTTTTCACGTAAATACCAATAGATAATAATACAAAATGATATAATTGTCAAGAAAAACATAATAATTTTAATAAAAGAATTTTACTAACAAAAAGAAAATAAATGTAATAAAATAAACATCTATATTTGTAAAATTATACACAACAAAAATCCTCTATTTTAAAATGAGGATTTTGATTATCTTTAAATTCATACCAGAAATTTATTCATCACTAATTTATATAAAAATATAATTAAATTAGTTAATTTTGTTTTTTTCTATAATAAATTAAAACACCTGTAACACCAACTAGTGATATAATACTAGAAATAAAATACATTACAATATCATCATTAGTTTTAGGATTAACTATATTATTATTCTCTTCGATAGCAACTATTCCATAATGACTTAAGTGTGACGTTTCAAAAACAATATATCCATTTTCTACTTTTGCTTCTATAGTTTCTTTTATTTCACCATCCAAAATATAAACTATTTCATATTTTTTATAACCTTTTAAATCTTCTGGTAAAGCAATTCTTATTTTCATTTTAGTATCATTAATTTTAACAGTTGTAACAAATCTTTTATTTAAGTTTTTATCAAAGTAACTCATTAATTCATAAAATCTTTTATCAGTTTTAAGAATTCTTTCATTATATATTCTAATTACTTTTTCTCCCTCATAATTACCACTTACTTTATCAAGATTAGGATTAATATTCATAACCTTAATACGCTTATCTATATCGTATACCTTTTTATATTCAAACTCTCATCATCTAATTTACTAGGATTGAAAATATATATGGAATTATTATTTATGAATGAATATTTACTAAAAGGAGTATCTTCGTTTAAAAACTCTCCACCTTTTAACTTATTATACTCTTTATCAGGATATTTCTTTTTTAGTGCTTGAGTTATAGATTCAGCCTCTGGTGGTGTATGATTTATTAATTCTGGTTTATTACTTTTAATAACTAATAAAATTATAGCTATAACAACTATTAGTATAACAATTCCAATAATAGCATAAACATTTTTTTATTTTTCATATAACATCTACTTTTCTATATATCCACTTGTTTTTTTTGAATACATATCATCAGTTATAGGCTTATATCTTTCTCCATCATAATCATCAGTAAATCCATTGTATGCTTTATATACTTCATTAGTTTCAGTATCATATACTCTTTCATATCCAAGTGTTGCATCGCTTTGTTTTTGACTCATTATATCAAAGGATGCGTTTCTCTTATTCCAAGAATCCATTATTCCATCACTTATCTCGTTACCGATTTCTCTAATTTTATTAAAGTTTTTCATTCCTTCAGTTTGTACTTTATTAAATTCATTAATAAAAGAATCTGTAAATGTAAGTGAGCCAAAAATAGTAGTTAATGTTTCTTCCCAATCAATAAACTTATCTTTTGGTGTAGTAATAAAAATTGTATCATATACATTTAAATAGTACATATCTATTTGTTTACCATAATAAACATGTTCATAAATATAATAAGGTCCTGGATCAAATACATAAGCCGTAAATATTCCTTCCCCTTCTTTACCATTTACATCTTTAAATGTTGCTCTTAGTATGTCTCCACCAAAAACACTTTTTCCTAAATTTTCACTTATTTGAAAATTCTTTATCATTGGTAAAACGACTGTATCTGTAGTTTCAGGTTCACACATTTCGGTATACATTTTGAAAAATCCTTCAGTTGTTTTTTCTTCTATATAAGGTAGTTGAGCCATAGGACTGTTTGGCATAGAATTTTGCCAATATTTCTTACTATCTGCAGATTTTGTATATCCTGATGTCTTTAAATTTAAAAATACCTGATAAATAGAATTATTAGGATCATATACTCTAATTGAATATTGGTCTTTACTTCCGGCTGTAATGACTTTCCATCCCTTTGGTTTCTTAAGAGTAATATCACCATTACTAAAATCTTCAAATTCTATTTGGCTTGCCTCTGATTTAACTATTTTAATATTTTTATCTGGATTATATAGTATTCCTTTACCCTTACTACCACCCTTAGTAAGTAAAATAGTTCCTCCAATAACAACAATTACAACGACACAAATTATAACAAGGCTTTTTTTAGAAATATTTACCTTTCCAATCTTCATAAAATCAAACTCCCTTTCTTTATTTATTATAAACAAAAAAACAAGCATAGCAATAAACTTGTCTTTAAATGCATTGTTTTTGGTGGAAACTTTTTTTAAATGAATACATATAAAAGCATGACTTTCTTAGTATATTAAAAAGAAACAAATATAAATTTGCTTCTTTATTGGTTATCTTCTAATATTATTTGACCATCTTTTATTGGTATATTAGGGAAACTTACATCAGTAAGCATTATATTTCTAACTGGTGCTGCAGGATTTGCTATCTCAACAGTTTCAGTTGATGTGGTCATAATAATAGATTTTACAGTATCATCAAAAGTATGTCCACCATCACTTGTAATCTGTTTATAATATATTTCAGTACTTCCAGACGGTGCAAACGGAACATTTCTAAATATTGCATTTCCATCAGAATCTGTTACAGCTTCTACCCCATTTATAGTACCAGTACTATCAGTTCTTACAAATTTTGCTCCGATAATTTGAACACCAGTAACTTTATCTCCACTATCAGTTACATGAAGTGTCAAAACCCCTTTTGCACTTATAGTAAAAGCATAATCATTTGTTCCCTCAATTATGGTAATTTGCTTTGGATCTAAAGTGGAAGCATCATAACCTCCTACTACAGCCGTAGCATTGTATACTCCATTAACTAATTCAATACTTCCTTTACCATTAGTTATTGGGATTGTATGTCTTGCCATAATATTATTTCTCCTCCTTTAATTTTAATACTTGGATTATATTTATCCACCAACATAATTGTAACAAAATGTTTTTTAGGATTTATCTTATTATCACTAATATTAATACAATAAGTTTCATTTTTTTTAGCTATTAAAGGTATTTTTAATATTAAAAAATTAGAATATACAAGCAACTTATACACTCTATTGTTGCATATTGGTATTTTTATTTTTCCCAAAAAATCAGGTTTTCCATCATAAACACTCTTATCATATTCATTTATTAACTTAACTTTTAAATTATTTGGGTTCATATTCCAATTACTAAAAAATTTTATATAAATACAATCATTTATCATATTTCACCTCATTACAATTTATTTTATATATCTTTTTATTATCTCCAAAATTCATTATTCCTCAACACTCCAAATAATTTGGGTAGAATAATCTTCACCTTCAAGTAAATCCTTACTAGGTTTTAGAAATAATCCTTTATCAATGGAAAATGTAACATTACTTACATTTACATTTCCACCACTATCACTTGATTCAAATATTAATTTTTTATTTGTTTTCAAATCAATTTCTTCATTATTAAATTTTTTAAAAATTAATGAATCTATTAATACCTTTCCAGATACTTCCATCATTGGATTGGTATAATTAATATATAACTTCCAATTAGTACTATTAATTCTACTATCAACAACTGTTACCACCGTTTTATTTTTCTTAGGTAAAATAATTGGCTTAGTGGATGATGATGACATACTAAAAGGAATATTTTCTGTTGCTTTTAATAAAGTTAACTCTCCTAGAAATGGAATTGTTACATTTCTTTCAGCAAAAGATTTATTTAAACAAGATATTATTTTAACTCTTGTGTTATCCGAAATAGTAGAATTTATACTTGCCTCAAATAACCCATTTTCATCTGCTGATACTACTAAACTTTCATTATCAAATTCTATTTTAACATTTGCGTATGGCACAGTATGTCCTGAAATAGTATTAGTAGAATTTGTAATTGGATGAACATTTACTTTAAGTAATCCTATAGTTAATATTTTTCTATCTTGGAACGAAAAACTATTTATATCCGATAGTGAATTTAATTCTGTATCTGTAAAATTATGGGATGTAATAGTAGTATTATCCTTATTTAGTACACCAACTATTTTAGCCAAATTGTTTTCTTTATACCAATAAAATGCTGGAGTATCATCAAGTGTGCAAGCAGAAGTATAATCAAGAGCATATATCCACATATTAATTCTTGTAAATTTAAATATAAAATTAACTGGATTGTTTGTATACACAATATTTGCATTTTTAGTATAAATATTAACATTTCGTGGATTATCTAATATAAACCTTTGATTTGTTCCTTTAAAATATATATTATAGTTATCTGTTGGAGTTGTCATATATGTATTTAATATTGAAACACTAGCCCCTTCTTTAACTATAAAGTCTCCAAAAACACTCCACATTGGGACTCTTTGATGACTATTTTCAATAAATGTAAAATCAGACATTTCTTCAACTAATACATTTCTCGCACCATGAGTGGTTGTTTTAGAAAATCCATTACCAGTAGTAAGTAGAAATTCTGCCCCATGCCCTATTGTTAAATCAAGTCTATTAGTTCCATTCATAAATTCTTTTGGGGTAGAAATATTCACTCTACTATTAGGCATAATTTTAACTAAAGATGGAATAACATCATTGAAAAAGAATATTGTATTAGTGCTTGAAGTGTTTGATATTGTGGTATTTCCATCTATTAGAATCCTATTAGAATTACAAGCTCTTTGGGCTGGAACGTTATTAACATCTTTTATCTCGATGATTGAATCAACAATTTTAGTTGTTCCATAATAATTTTGTGAAAGCTCTATCCCACTAAAGTTTACATTATTGTATTCCACAAGCACATTAGAATAATTTGGATGAGACACAACATATATAACCCCATATCCATTTGAACAAACTATATTCATGTTTTTTAATACAATTTTTTTATTAGTTGTACTTGCTTTTATAACATTTTCTTCTAAACTTAAATTATTTGTATATGTATATTTTTTATCATTATAAGTCCCATCGATTGTTAACTTACTTTTATTACTATTTATTATAAAACCTTCTGTTGCAATAATATCGTTTCCTAAATAAATATAATCATAATTATTATCTTCGCTTATTACTTGTTTTAATTCATCGTTTGTCATTACAACAACTTTATTATTATCCAATATTTGAATACTATCACCTTCCTTTATAATAAATTATGATAAAAAATCAAATCGAAATAATTAAATCATACAGACCTAAAAAAATTTTAAATTTTTAACAAAAGCCAGTCATCTGTATTACCTCACGTTAACAAATTATCAATATTAAATAATTATCATTATCATTTTAAAAAAAAAGAATAGATTTCCTATTCTTAATGTATTTTTGTTACACTTAACATGGCATTAGTACTACCATTAAACCTCATAGCAACTGTCTTAGATGGTTTAATATTCAGTGTTATAAGATCATTTGTCTGTAATGATAAAATAGTTGTCCCACTAATACTATTTATTATTTGTGCACTAAATTCACTTGTTGCACTTGTTGCGGGTTGTAATATATTATTTGCTCTAACAGACATAGTTAGGGAACATTCTTCATTCGTTGCTCCACATAGTAAATATGATACTAAATAAACTCCATTCTCTTTAATTTTAATTGAATTATCATCAGGATATTCTGTAAGAAAAGCCACTCCTTTTTCTGGCAATGGGATTACTGTATCTGTTGCTTGTGGCAAATTTATTTGAGTATCGGACATTGAATATCTAATTCCATAAGAAGAAATAAATTCTTTTCCGGGAGGGCCAGCAGGACCTTGTGGACCTTTTTCTCCGACATCTCCTTTTTCTCCTTTTGGAATAGAAAAAGCAAGATGATGTACCCAATTTTCAAATGTGTCCATAACAGTAGCAGGTTCACCCGGTTCTAAAGTTTCCGTTTCATCTATAGCAATATGTTCAGTTCTTCCTATTTCTCCCGGCAAACCTCTAGGACCTTCATCACCTTTATCACCTTTTTCTCCTTTTGGTATTTTAAAATCTAAAACTACATCTACCGGCGTTCCAGCATTTATTACTTCAGCCTCTTTTTTTGAGTCCACAGTTTCTATATTTCCAATTTGAATAGTTGCTGGTCCCGGATCTCCTTTGTCACCTTTTATTCCTTGCGGACCAATATCTCCTTTATCTCCTTTGGGTCCCGGTATTCCTTGTGGGCCAATTTTTCCCTCAATTCCTTGTTTGCCCCTAGGGATTTTAAAATGTAAAATCACATCTTCATTTGTTCCCTCATTTTCAACTTTAGCATTTTCATACGGCTCTACAGTTTCTGTAACCCCCACATCAACACTAACCGGTCCTGGGATTCCCCTTTCTCCTTTAGGTCCTGTTGGACCTTGTACATAACAAAATTTATACTTTTTTTGTTCTTCATTTATTTTTTTTCTAATTTTTTTGTAATCATCATTACAATTACAGTTACCAAGCAATTCTATCATCCCCATTTCTTATTTTTAAATATATATTTTAGTTTATGATAAAACAATTATAATGTGTAAGAACAAAGATTAAACAAAATAAAAACCAATATATTAAATAAATAAAATTACTTAGGTAAAATAGTAATTGAAATAAGTATTATCAAAATAGTTTAAATGGTAATGTATTTATTAGCCCTATTAGTATTTTAAATTTTTTTCGATTTCATTTTAATTTCTTATTAGAACATAACTTAAATTTCTAACGAAATTCAAGTATCTGTGTTACCTCACGGTAACACTTTTCTGTTTCATTGAAACCTCAGATTTCTCCACAGACCAATTTCGGATGGTCGCCACCCTATTTACTTTTATTTTTTTCGTTCCTATTTATTACATACATTCTTTCATATATATTTTCAATCCTTCAAACATTATATTTATACTTGCATTTATATCTCTATCATGTATCAAACCACATTCTGGACATATCCATTTTCTTATACTTAAATTCTTTACTTCTTCATTCTTAAATCCACATCTATTACAACTTTGACTACTTGGATAGTATTTATTTATTTCAATTACTTTTTTACCTAACCAATTAGATTTGTATTTTAAGACTCGTATGAATTCTTTGATTGGTAAGTTTTTTAAGTGTTTTGCTATTTTATGTACTTGATACATACTTTTAACATCTAACGTTTCAATTGAT
>CAKOLL010000006.1 GCA_934096295.1 uncultured Bacilli bacterium | reverse complement strand
ACAGTGTCTGGTGGGCAGTTTGACTGGGGCGGTCGCCTCCCAAAGAGTAACGGAGGCGCCCAAAGGTTCCCTCAGAATGGATGGAAATCGTTCGAAGAGTGTAATGGTAGAAGGGAGCTTGACTGTGAGACCAACAAGTCGAGCAGGTACGAAAGTAGGGCATAGTGATCAGGCGGTAGAGAATGGAATTGCCGTCGCTTAACGGATAAAAGTTACCCTGGGGATAACAGGCTGATACCACCCAATAGTTCACATAGACGGTGGTGATTGGCACCTCGATGTCGGCTCGTCACATCCTGGAGGTGGATTCGCTTCCAAGGGTTGGGCTGTTCGCCCATTAAAGTGGCACGCGAGCTGGGTTCAGAACGTCGTGAGACAGTTCGGTCCCTATCCGTCGTGGGCGTAGGAAAATTGAGGAGAGCTGTTCCTAGTACGAGAGGACCGGAATGGACATACCTCTGGTGTATCTGTTGTAACGCCAGTTGCAGTGCAGAGTAGCTATGTATGGACGGGATAACCGCTGAAAGCATCTAAGCGGGAAGCCTCCTCCAAGATGAATTTTCCCATTCTTCGTGAAGTAAGATTCCTTGTAGACTACGAGGTTGATAGGCTAGAGGTGGAAGCGTAGTGATACGTTGAGCTGACTAGTACTAATAGATCGAGGATTTAACTTAAACAATTATTCTAAAATTAGATGAATTATATCATTGCATTATCGGGTTTTTTAAAGGACAAAATCCTTTATTGGTGACGATAGCTTAGGTGATACACCTCTTCCCATCCCGAACAGAGAAGTTAAGACCTAATACGCCGAAAATAGTGTTATGCTAAGATAGGTAGTCGCCAATTTTTTTTGCGTTAAAATAAATACAAAATAAAATGTAAAATAGTGTTTTAAGACTTGTATTAAATATAAATTATATCTTATAATAGGAATAGGTGATTAGAAATGGATTATAAATACACATCAAGATCAGTTGATGATACAATTAGAATTGCTCAAGATATTGAAAGCGAAAAATTTCCTAATATGGTAATTTGCTTATATGGAGAGCTAGGCAGTGGAAAAACTGTATTTACCAAAGGATTTGCGAGCGCTATGGAAATAGAAGAAACAATAACAAGTCCTACATTTAATATTATTAAAGAATACACTTCTGGTGAGCTTCCATTATATCATATGGATGTTTATCGTCTTGAAGAAACTGACGAATCTATTGGCTTTAACGATTACTTTAATAAAGGTGGAGTAACAATAATAGAATGGGCAGACATAATTAAAGACAAATTACCTGAAAAAAGATTAGACATTAAGTTTAAATTAATTGATGAAGATACTAGAATACTTGTATTCGTGCCACATGGTGAAGAATACGAAGAAATATGTAGTGCGGTATTATAATGACGACTTTATTAATAGACACACATTTAAATGATATCTTAATATTTTTATTAAAAGATGGGGCGATTGTGGATAAAAAAGAAGTTATCAACAAAAAAAATAATAGTGAAGTATTGTTTCCTACGATAAAAGAAGTAATTGATGGAAAAAATATCACTGATGTAATAGTGGTAAATGGACCAGGCTCATTTACTAGTGTTAGATTAGGAATTACAATTGCTAAAACATTAGCATATACCCTTAATATTCCTATTAAAACTATTACTTCCCTTGAGGTAACGGCAATAAGTAATAATAAAAGTAAAGTAGGTATAAGTGACGGAAACGGATGTTACTTAGGAGAGTTTGATGAAAATTACAACACTATCAAAGATTATACTTATGTTAATAACTCTGAATTTATCAACATGGAAAATAAAGATGATTATAATTTAGACTATAAAATTGATGCAGAAAAAGTATATGATTTTCTATTAAATAGAAGACCAACAAATGCCCACGATGTTAATCCTATATATATAAAGAAAATAGGTGTTGAAATTGATAAGAAAAGCAACTAACAAAGATATTGAACAAATAAACATTCTCGGAGAACAATTACATCACAATTTTGTAAAAACATACCATATTGAAACAGAAATTGATAATAAAATGGCAATTGTTTTAGTAGCAGAAAATAAAGGTATTGTAGGATATTTATATGCAATTGATCTTGGAGACAATATTGATTTACTTAGTATTTTTGTGGATAAAAACAGTCGTTACCAACATATAGGAACAGATTTAATTGATAAACTAAAAAGTTTAAACAAAGATAAGACCATAATTTTAGAAGTATCAAGTACAAATACCGCAGCAATATCTTTATATAAAAAGTCTGATTTTAAAGAAGTGGGAATAAGAAAGAATTACTATAAAAATAGTGATGCCATTATAATGAAATGGGGGAATTAAAATGAAGGATACGTATATATTAGCAATAGAAACATCTTGTGATGAAACAAGTATAGCAATAGTAAAAAATGGATGCGAAGTAACAGCTATAACAATACTTACTCAAATGTATACGCATGCTAATTTCGGAGGAGTAGTTCCCGAAATTGCATCAAGAATGCATACAGAAAATATTACAAAAGTTCTTGAAGAAACTCTAAAAAAAGCAAATATGAGTGTTTCAGATGTAGATGCTATCGCTGTAACACAAAAACCTGGACTATTAGGTTCATTACTAGTGGGGATTGAATTTGCCAAAGTGTTAAGTTATGTATACAACAAACCATTAATAGCGGTAAATCATTTAATTGGACATATATATGCAAATGCCATAAATAAGAAATTAGAATTTCCACTATTAGCATTAGTAGTTAGTGGTGGACATACAGAACTTGTAATCATGAAAGATGACTATGACTTTGAATTTTTAGGTGGAACACTTGATGATGCTATCGGAGAAGCATATGATAAAGTAGCAAGAATTTTAGGTATTCCTTATCCCGGAGGACCTGGAATAGAAAAAAAAGCTTTAGAGGGAAAAGTAACATATAATTTTCCTAGACCCGTTTTGGATAATACTTACAATTTTAGCTATAGTGGATTAAAAAGTAGAATAATAAATGTAGTGCATAATGAAAAACAAAAAGGTAACGTTATAAGAGAAGCAGATTTGGCAGCTAGTTTTCAATATGTTGCAATTGACGAACTAGCTCGCAAAACTGATTTAGCTTTAAAAAATACAGGAATAAAACACGTTATCGTAGCTGGTGGAGTATCAGCTAACAAATATTTAAGAGGAGAAATTAAAAAAATTGCTGATAAAAATGGAGCCAAATTAAGTATACCAGAATTTATTTATTGTACAGATAACGCCGCCATGATTGGGGCAGCAGCATATCCATTATATTTAAAAAAAGAATTTGCTGACTTTTCTTTAAATGGTGAGTCACAAGCTGATGTATGTTAAAGAGGTAAATTATGGATGGAAATGAAAAAGAAATAAAAAACTTTAAAAAAATAGAAAATTTTTTTAAAATTGATTTAATAATAAAAAATCTTATAAATAATACATTTCCAAATAATGCTGACAGAAATAATCCAAGTGAAATAATTTCCTATGTACAAAAGTTAAATGACACTATTGATAGAATAGAATTGCTATTTCTAAGAATAGTTAGAAGTTTTGAATTCGGATCAAATATTGAAGAATATATTGAAAATACATTTAAAAAATATCAGCAACAAGTTTTAGAATGTGGATACAATTATTATAGATTAGAACAAACTTTTATAAAAATGTTTACTAGTATGTCACCAGAACTTGTTAAAAAAGTAAATGAAGAAATTATTGGTTATAGCTGCTTTATAGATTTAGAAGATATATTATCACAATCAACATCAATAAATGAAATATTGCATGTTTTCCATATATATGTAGTTAATAATGAAAATATATTACAAAGTAGCATGATGAAGTTAGAAAAAGGAAGAACTAGATTATATGGGGAGAAGACTCCAATAGCTACCAGTATTTTTGACGGTCTAGATAATTTTATGGCAGATTCTGAAAAAACAATATTATCTATTTCTGATAATCATATAATTATCATGTTAAGAGATTTTGGACATGCTACGACATTAGATATTAACATAGATAAAGAAAATACTTGGATTGATTATTTTATACCAAAAGTTTGTAATTATTTAATGGTTAACAGTTTACCAGGTATTCGAAAAATTGAAGAAGGGACTTATTTTCCAACAGCTAAAGGTATGATTGTAGTAAAAACTGCTGATTTAGCCCATTACATAAACGATTTTATAAAGAAAATACCAACGGATAATGAAATGTTTGTAAAAGGTGGTTTAATGTATGAATGGACATTAACACATACGGGAGAAAAATTTATGAAAGTATTTAACAATCCAAACTCATCAGAAAATATAGAAAAAAGGTAGTAAAAGTGTTGCTAAATTATAGACAAATCACTAAATTTTTGCTATAATTTACACATGGGGTAGTACTGGTTTCGACATGTATTACTAGGCATGACTGCAAGTGGTCGGCATACCTTAAGTGCAAAATTAAAATTAAATGACGAAGCTAATTATAGTTTCGCTCCTGCTTTTGCCTAATTAAAGGTTAAGGGAGCACTTCTATTCAATTTCTCTTATAGGTTGAACTAGGGGTTAATAAATATAAGATATAATATATTAATTGTTTAGGTTAGTATATCGAATTTAACTAAACTTACTAATTAATAGGTTAGTGTAGAGCCATTTTAATTAGGACATTTAAATCTACCTAAACTTGTAGACGTTGTGATATAGGGTATATTGGACAGGAGTTCAACTCTCCTCTACTCCACCAAATTGAAAGTAAATTCCTTTGATAAGGAATTTTTAATTTAAAATAAATACATAAAAAGAAGGATTAGATGTAATGACAAACCATGAAATAATAAAAAAATTAAAAACATCAAAATTTAGAAATAGTTTTCATTTGAAAGAAAAAGAAATAGAATATATTAAAGAAAAGGGCATGGAAACAGTTAAAAGGCATGCAATAGATTTCATAAATACTAAATTAGCACCAGCCAATCCTTTAAATGATGGTAAGCAAACTCCAATGAAAAATCATCCCGTATTTATAGCAATGCATGCTTGTGCTTGTTGTTGTAGATCTTGTCTTTATAAATGGCATCATATACCTAAAAATAAAGAATTAACTGATAAAGAAAAAGAGTATATTTTAAATCTTTTGATAACATGGATAGAAACTGAGCTAAAAACAAATACAAATTAGCTCTTTTTGTTTATTATAAAACAAAATTGGTTTTCAAAACTAAAAAATCATGATATTATTATATATAGGGTCGTTACTTAAAAAACATGGGGTGGAATTATGAATAAACCATATGCATATTATGAACATAAAAATTTAAAAGATTTCAACGAATTATTAACACTAAATTTAAAAGATAAAAAAGACGACGTATCTTTTATTTTTAACAATGCCCAAAAAGAACAAATAAAAAAAACATACAATGATTTTTATAAAGATGTAACTTTAATGAGCAATTATTTAAGTAATAATTTCAAACATAAACATATTGCATTAATCGGAGAAAATTCTTATAATTATCTAGTATTATTTTTTAGTATTATAATCAGCAAAAATGTGGCAGTGTTGATAGATAAGGACTTATCAACAGAAAAAATTAATGAACTTTTAAAAAAAAGTGATTGTAAAGTAATATATTATTCCAAAAATTATTGTGACTTGGAAGGATTAGAGAAAAAATATAAATCATACTTTATAGATGACATTGATATAACAATTAAGAATAGTAAAGATTTGATTTACAAAGAAAATAAAGTAAAAGATGAATGTCGCGTAATATTTTTTACATCAGGAACAACCGGGGCCAACAAAGGTGTAATGTTAAGTGAAAAAAATATTTTAAGTGATATCTACGGAGCAAGCTGCTTATTTAAGCCAGATGGTTTAGTATTTTCTTGTTTGCCATTTCACCATGCTTTCGGGCTTATCACAAGTGTTTTAAAACCATTTTATTATGGAGTTCCCGTATTTTTAAATCACAGCTTAAAATATTTATTAAATGAAATTAAAGAATCACAACCAAATACGTTGTTCGTGGTGCCTGTATTTATTGAAAATTTTTATAAACAAATATGGAAAACAGCTCGTCAAACTAAAAAGGCTAATATTTTAAAAGCTACGATAAAAATGAGTAATAGTTTATTAAAAATCGGCATAGATTTAAGACACATACTATTTAAGTCAATATTAGCTAATTTTGGTGGCAATTTAAAATACATTATTTGTGGCGGAGCATTCTTAGATGCAAAATATGTTAAATGGTTTAGATCGATTGGTATCGAAATATTAAATGGATATGGAATTACTGAATGTTCTCCGGTTTTAGCGGTTAACAGAAATGAGTATTATAAAGATGGATCTGTTGGTCAAGTGGTGCGTGGAGCTAGCATAAAAATTGAAAACAATGAAATATTAGTTAAAGGAGACATTGTAATGCTTGGTTATTATAAAGATGAACAAGCAACAAAAAGTGTAATTAAAAATGGATACTTTAATACCAGAGATTTTGGATATTTAGATGAAAATGGTTTTCTTTATATTACAGGTAGAAAGAAAAATCTAATCATATTAAGTAATGGAGAAAACATATCACCGGAGGTTATCGAAGAAAAATTGTCAAAAGATAAAGGGGTATGTGAGGTAATAGTGTATGCTAAAGATAATAAATTAATAGCAATGATTTATCCAAATGAAGAATATTTTGGAAACACGAGTTACTTTAATGGCTTAATTTACAAGTACAATAGTAAGGTTCCCAAAAATCATCAAATATCAAGTGTAACATTAAGAAATGATGAATTCCCAAAGAACAATAATAGAAAAATTTTGAGAAATAAAATAATGGAGGAAGAAAAATGAAAGAAGAAATAATTAAAATAATTGCAGGAGTAGCAGAAGTACCTGAAGAAAGCATAAATTTAAAAACTAATCTAATCGCAGATTTAGACCTAGAGTCATTAGACCTAGTAACATTAATTTCAGAAATAGAAACTAAATATCAACTTGAGATTCCTGATAAAGAGATTAAAAAAATTCAAACAGTTGAAGATATAGTTAATTTCTTAAGTAGCCATGTATAAGTTATATATAAAAGAAAATACAAACTCCAAAGAACTATTAAAAGAGTGCTTAAAAAAAGACTTTAATATATCAAACTATGAGATAATATTTAACGATTATAATAAGCCGTATTTAAAAAATGAAGAAATATATTTTAATATAAGTCATGATAAAGGCACTACAGTATTGGTTATAAGTGATAATGAAATTGGTGTAGATATAGAATATTTTACCTTTAAAGAAAATGTTGTAAGAAAATTTTTTACAACTAATGAACAAAACGAAATACTAAATTCAGCTAATAAGGAATATGATTTTACTAGAATTTGGGTTATGAAAGAAGCATTTGTTAAAATGAAGGGTATTGGAATATCGTATGGTTTAATGAATGTAGATACAACTAAGATAAAAGAAAAAATAGAATTAATAGAAAATGAAAAGTATATAATAGCAATATGTAAAAGTGAGGAGTAGAAATGAACATACTTTATTGTGGAGATTCTAATATTGTTGATGGGTTAATAATATCCATATTATCATTAATAAAACATGAAAATGGAAATTTACATATATATGTTTTTAGTATGGATTATGAAGATAAAAAGAGTGTAAGTGAAAAATCAATAAAACAATTAGATGAATTAGTAAAAAAAGTTAATAAAGACAGTTTCGTTAAATTAATCGATGTTAAAGAGTATTTTTTAGATGAAATACCATCAAGTAATATTGATACAATGTTTACTCCATATTGTATGCTTAGACTTTATGCTGATTTAGTACCTGTTATGCCAAGTAAAATAATGTATTTAGATAATGATGTCGTGGCATATAATTCATTTAAAAGTTTTTATGACTTAGATAATTCCAAATATGAAATCGTCGGAGTTAGAGATTTCTATGGCCAATATTTTTATAGTAAAAATAAAATAAAGAAAGATTATTTAAATTCGGGGGTATTAATTTTAAATTTAGATTTAATAAGAAAAAGTGGCAGCTTTAAAAAAGCTAGAAATATGTGTCAAACAAGAAAAATGTTACTTCCAGATCAAGCAGCAATTAACAAGTATTGCAAGCCAAAATTAATTGTAAAAAGAAAATATAATGAACAACATACATTAAAAAATGACACTGTATTTCGTCATTTTACTACAACTTTTAAGTTCTTTCCGTACTTTAGAACTCAAAAAGTAAAACCATGGAACATAGATAGATTACATGAAATCTTAAAGTGCCATGAATTTGATGATATCTTAACAAGTTATCAACAATTGAAGGAGGAGATTAAGTGAAAAAAACAATCCCTATATTTTATGCCATAGATGATGGATATGCCAAGTTTGTAGCAGTTTCCATAAAATCTTTAATAATGAATGCAAATAAAGATTACAATTACGATATAAATATTATCTATGAAAATTTAAGCAGAGAAAACGCTGAAAAATTAATGAACTTAGAAACAGAAAATTGTAAAATAATTTTAACAGAGATGAATAAAAATCTAAGTATGATAACAGATAAGTTAGGAAATAGACTTAGAGAGTATACTTTTACCTTAACAATATACTTCCGTATTTTTATTCCAGTTATGTTTCCAGAATATGATAAATGTATTTATATCGATTCAGATACAGTTATTTCAGGTGATATCTCAGAGCTTTTCAATGAGCCTCTTGAAAATAATTATTTAGGGTGCATCATAGATAAGTCAACTATAGATAATGAAGTTTTAGCAAATTATTTTGAACAAGTCGTTGGTATACCTAGAGATAAATATATTAATTCAGGTGTATTACTTATGAATTCCAAAAAATTACGTGAATTAAAAATAGATGAAAAGTTCTTAAATTTATATACAAAATATGGATTTGATGTTGTGGCACCAGATCAAGATTATATAAATGCTTTATGTTATGGACATATTAAATATTTAAAAGATGAATATGATGCTATGCCAAATCCCAACAATAAAGAATTAGATAATCCCATTATAATTCACTACAATTTATTTTTAAAACCATGGCAATATGATGAAGTTCAATATAAAGATTATTTTTGGAAATATGCCAAACTTACACCATATTATGAAGAATTGTTAAGTATCAAAAATAGTTATACCGATGAAGATAAGAAAAAAGATTCTGAATGGATGGATTTAATGGTTAAAAGAGCATCATTATTAGTAAATGAAACAAACACTTTAAAAAATGTTTTTGAAAGTGGGAAAGAAACTCGCTTATGATAATCGGAGGTAGTAAAAAAGAAGTTATCAACAATATAAAAACAAATATTGAAAATAATGAACTTAATAAAAAAGTTGAACTCGGAGATCCCAATCTCAGTGAAGAAGAAATAAATAATTGTATTAATAAATTCTATCAAAGTAAAAAAAGTCCAATATATTTTATTAAAAATAAGATTGCCAATAAGACAGTAAAAAAAATAGCTAAAGAAATATATCCGAATATAGATATAATAGGTTTAGAAAAATTAGAATACGCAGATTTATCAAAAGGTGCTATAATAACTAGTAATCACTTTAATCCGTTAGATAGCTATAATATTAGAAAAATTGTGGAAGAAAAGTTACATAAAAAACTATATATTGTTGTGCAAGATACAAATTTAGCTATGCCGGGATTTTTAGGTTTTCTTTTTAATAATATTGAAGTAATTCCTTTATCAAAAAGTCCAAATTATATAATTAAAAAGTTTGTTCCAGAATTAAAAAAAATCCTTTCAAAAGGAAATATTGTATTAATTTATCCGGAAGAAGAAATGTGGTTTAACTATAAACTTCCAAGACCATGCAAGCGTGGAGCATATCAATTTGCTCATGAACTTGATGTTCCCGTTATTTCATGTTTTGTTAAAATGATTGATACAGATATTACAGATAATAACGAATTTAATGTTGTAAAGTATAATGTAATAATTAATAAAGTCATTTATCCAGAAGCAAATGAATCTATTAAAAGTGATTCAATTAAGATGGCTGAGGTAGATTATGAAGCAAGAAAAAAAGCATATGAGAACGCTTATAACAAAAAATTAAAATATGAATTTGATATTAAAGATATCGCAGGTTGGAAAGATATTTAATTATCTTTCTTTTTTAGCCATTCAATGCATTTATCAAGCATTATATCATTGCCTTCATTTCTATAGTCTTCTAATGTCAACTTAATCGTGTAATCCAATTTCAAATATAATGGGGAGAAAAGTTCTTTTCTTTTTTCATGTAATGCTTTTTTAGTGTAGATTCCTTTCATAGACATTGTTTTTTCATCTAAATACCAATAAACCTTTGCAAAATTAAAGTTTAGTTTAGTATTAGGTGTGATGCCATCTCCTGATATATATCCAAAACAATTAATAGGTGTACCAATTTCTTCTCCAACTATTTTGCTTTTAATTCTTTTCATGTCGATAGCAGCAAATCGCCCACTTGAAAATACATACTTATCCACCAAAGTGATTAGATTTAACTTTGATCTTTCCAGAAATTTTATAAGGGGGTTAATTAAAGTTGAATTACCACCAGTATTTCCTCGTATATCTAATATAATGTTATCTATATTATTTTTACGAAGAGCTCTTTTTATATTTTTGATATTAGGAACATATTCAGAATTACAACAAGGATACTTAATTATTAAAAAGTTATCTTTAACTATTATTTGCTTAATTTCTTCATTATTAAAAGTGGAAAATTCATTTGAGTAATCTTTATTTATTTCATATTTAATAATTCCCATTGATGTTTTATATTCTATAGTTTTAGTATTATAACTTATACTAGGCAAAGATAATAAAGTATTTTTGGTACTTAGACCATAATCTAGTTTTACTAAAAACCAAGAATAAGATCCAAAATTAGTACACTTTTCAAATTCATCAACAATTTTCTTAATCTTTATTCCATTAATTTCTTTTAATTCACTAAAGTTATATTTACTATCACTACATTTATAAACATAAATTTTATTATCAATAGTTAAAAAAGAGATTGGGTAATGATTATTATCATTTTTCATCGTGATATTCGTGTGAGCATCTAAATTTCCACACATAAATTTTATAATGCATTTCATAAAATAGTAAAAATCGTAATCGCTATTTATTTTATGTTCATTTTCATATTTTTTAATAAAATTATCTAATTCGCCTTTACTATGAAGAAAATAAAAATCTAAATGAATTGTTTCATTTGGAAATTTCTTGTCAAGTTTTTTTCCTCTTTTTTGAGTTGCATAATCTAGAAAATAATTTAAATCATCTAAGTATTTTTGTTTCATTTAAATCACCACGTTAACTTTTAATTTAATTATATAATTAATAGTTTTTATAATCAAGTAATTTTTTTATGCTCTAGCAAAAATTATATGATATAATTTTTAATAGAAGGCAGTGATATTTATGAATAACTTTTATATTTTTATTGATCAAATAAAACAATGCCCAGAATTTAAAAAATTTGATATTAAAAATAACAAAATTGGATATAATGGAGAATATATAGATTTTTCCTATTTTGATTTTTACGATTTTTATTCTAAAAACATAAATTTTAAAAATAATGTTTCAAATTTAAATGCAGAGTCTATTTTTAAAATATTAGAAATTCATGCAAGATTTTATGATGAAAAGAATAAGAAACAAGAAATGACATCAGAAGATTTTAATAAAATAACAAAAAATAATGAAATTTTGCAAAAGTTTCAACTAATACATAATAATAAAAAAGTTGAAGGAATAGTTAAAGATTACATACGTTATCAAGATAAAACAGGAAAAAACTATTTACTATGTGATGTAAATGGAGAAGATGTTTTAAAAGCATATGAAACTCTAGTAACAAGTCGTGGAAATACAATTACTGAAGATGACTTATTTGCATTTTTAAATAATGGTAAAAAAAATATTAAGTTGGAATGTTTAAATGAAGCATTAATGAGAAATGATGCCACTGAAGAACATTTAAATAATTTAAAGCTTATGAACGAAAGAAATCATGCAATAGGCAATACTTTAGACACACCACTTGGTAATGATGAAGAAAAAATATATATAAGTAATGGGGTAGTAATAACTTTTAATTTAAATAAGCATAATGAGTACATTAAAGAAAGTCATGAAATGTCCAATGAAGATAAAGAGGTTTCTACAGAAAGTAAAATTCAAGAAGAAAAAGTAGAAGAAAAAGAAAAAATTCCTTTAATAAAATTTGATGAATACTATAAACTAATTTTTAAACAATCTCCCTATACAAAAGAGGAAGAAGATAAGATTAAAGTATTTGAAAATTATATATTTGATGTTATAGTATATAAGGATTATTTAATTCCTGAGATTTACGAATATTATACTATGTTTTGTAATTTAACTAATCAATTATATGAAATAAAAGATCCGACCCAAAATATAAGTGATACAATTAAAAGATATGAGGATATGCTAGCAAGAAGTGAAAATGTAGTATTAGAAAACGTTCCTGAAAAAGTTGCCAAACTAATAAGAACAAACCCTAATATTGATAAAGTAGGTTCTGCTTCAATGGCCATTTATATAACTGTTTTAATCATAGTTATTGGATTACTTATTGCTATAATTTTAAACATGAAATAATAAATTTTATTTGATTATTAATGATATCATAGGTTGGAAAGATATTTAATTATCTTTCTTTTTATATATTATATATTCAATATTAGACATTTTACTTCTCTCAATCATTTTATTCCTTACAATTTCAGCTAATGCTTTACTCTTTTCTTTTTTAGTAAGTGAGTTATCAACACAAAATGGACCATCTACATATATAACAATTTTAGGCTTCTTAAATATTTTACTTTTTTGATATGTCGTTGTAGCAGAGTATATTTCTTTTTCATCTTCAACAGCTAGCTGAAAAGCACTGTTTTTAAATGTCCTAATTTTTGTATAATATGGCCATACATGAGCTTCCGGATAAATAACAATCGGATGTTTTTTGCCATAATATTTTAATGCTTCTCTAAACTTTAACATATCATGAATTTTATCAGGAATAACTAAAGCCCCAAGGGCGGGTAACAATTTACCTAACACAGGTATTCCCAAATTAGCTTTATTAACTACATAATATGGTCTTTTATATCTAGTTATAAACGGAGGTATAAAAGCATCCCCAACTTCTTGTGTATGATTTATATATAAATAATAATTTTTCTTATTTTTTAAACATTTTCTATTTTTAATACTTACGTGTAAAAATAATTTTATATAAACAAAACTAATAATTAAAAATATCCAATAAATTATATAAGACAAGACTACATAAAATATATTTTTATGTATCCATTTATAGTTATCTTTTAAAACATACTCTTGATTTTTAGATTTAACAACATCACTATCAAAATCATCATAATAATATATTTTTTTCATAAACAACCTCGTCATAATTATACCATGCATTTATGATATAGACAAACGCACTTTAAAAATATGGACTAGTTCATATAATATAGTGAGGTGAGAACATGAATTATTTAACTTATCCACTAAAAATAATGAATATAACTCAAGGGTATGACGATAATTATACGCATAAAAGACATTCGGAAGGTAATTTGAAAGATTATCCAATTGATGATGCCTGTGGTTCTGGTAACAACAGTTACTTTTATTGCCCATGTGATGAGCTAGTAGTAAAAAAAGTTTATGGTGTTGGGCTGAGAGCTTCAAATACAATATGGTTAGAAAGTACAACTCCTGTAATAACGCCAACATTTACGGATTACATTACTATAATGGTTGTTCATCCTGAAGATAAAGATTTAAAAAATGTTTATGTAGGTAGAAAGTATCAAAGAAATGAAAGAGTATTTCCTAAGGGAGCAGATGGATTTGCAACTGGACCACATTTTCATATAACTTTAGGTCGAGGAAAAATGTCTGGTTCAGGCTGGGCCAAAAATAATCTTGGTTTATGGATTTTAAAAACTACAGAATATAATATTAAACCAGAACATGGTATGTTTATAGATCCTAACTTTACAACGATAAAAAATACTAAAAATATTAGTTTCGTAAAAATAAAGGATGAAGAAAGAAAAGAAGACGATGTTTATTATACAACAGCTAACTTAAATATAAGATATGGTCCTGGAACTAATTATAAATTTGTAAATCTCTTACATAAAGATACAAAGATTAAAGTAAAAAGTATTAATAATGGTTGGGCTAAATTAAATGATAAAGAATATGTAGCGAGTAACTATCTTACTAAGACAAAACCTAAAAAATATTATGAATCAAAAAGTACAACTGCAGCCTTATTAAATGTTAGAAATAAACCAAATGGTAATGTTATTTTATATAAAATACCTAACAATACTACAGTAAGTGTTATAAAAACAGAAAATAATTGGACACAAATTTATAATAACCGTTGGGTATACAGTAAATATTTAAACTAACAATTGCTAAATTATAAAATTTATTATAAAATATAATTAGGTGATATTATGGGACAAGTTTATGATAAAGCATTGGAATTTAAACGCAGACATCCAGGCGGAGTAATCTGGAATTTAAAAGACCATTGTGAGGTAGTAGAAAAACATCTTAATCCCGGAGAATATGTAACATTTGCTTTCGCAGGTCAAAAAAATGATAAATTTTATGAACTATTCCAAACATGTGTAGTTGTTTTAACAAATAAAAGAATCTTAATTGGTCAAAAACGTGTTGTCTGGGGCTATTTCTTAAGTTCAATTACACCAGATTTATACAATGACTTATTAGTATATCAAGGCTTAATCTGGGGACAAATTAAAATTGATACAGTAAAAGAAGAAGTAACAATATCAAATCTTCCAAAAAGTGGACTTGATGAAATAGAAACTAACATAACAGAAATGATGATGGAAGAAAAACAAAAATATGGTCATGCAGAAGAAAACAAATAAAAGAAAATTAATAAACCTAATTATATTTTTAGTTGTAATTTTTTTAGTATTTATTTACTTTTTAAATGCATCTCACAATTATAATCTCGAATACAACATAAATGATGTAAAAGTAAATGAAAACTATCACAAAAAAGAAAAATACTATAGTTTTATATTTACATATGATAATAAAGAATATGATATTATATCATTTGATAAGTATACCAATAAAAGAAAGTTAGTGGAAGACATTACAATCACTAAAAATAATGATGATACATGCTTATCATTTAAAACTAAAAATATAAATTTATATGATGTATGTTCAAATGAAGAAGGATATTATTATCCAAATAATTCTAATGAATTTAAAAAGAATGATACATATAAAAACATTCAAATAGATTCATTAGAAAATCATACATTTTTGTTATGGAATTATCACGAATTTGTATATTTAAGTCCAAAGAAAAATACAACGATTAGTTTATTTAACAAAGATATATATAAATTAAATCTAATATATCAAACTAAAGATTATTTATTAGTTCCTGATTATAACAACGATTATCAATTTTCTAAAATAAACTTAATAACATTTAAAAATGCTAAAGTAAGTGATATAAAATTAAGATATGAATTATATTTTGATAGTTATTTTCTCGGAGATTATAAAAACAAAGTATATATATATGATAATAAAAATGAACTTGAATATTATATAGATTTAAAGAAAAAAGATATTTATAAAACAGATTATAAAATAAATAATGATGGTAAATGGGAAAATGTTACCAATCAAAAATTAAAAAACAATAAACTAAATTTTGAACATACTAAATATTATAATTACAATTTAAAAGATAACAAACTCTATGGAACATTTAAAAAAGACTTCTTAGTAACAAATAAAGATGTAAGTAAAATAGTCAAGGTAGATAATTTAGATATATATTATATATCGAAAGATACATTATATTATTTTAATCCATTATATGGAGAAAAGCCTTTACTTAAATATAGTGAATGGGAATTTAATAACACTAATATGATTTTTATTGACTAACCAAAATAATAATTAAACATATCTTATACTAGGAGTGATAACATGTTTAATAATTATTTAGTAAAAGATGGAGAAAATATTAGGACTCTAGCAAGTAAATTTAATATATCTCCGCAAGATTTAATGAGTTTAAATAATCTATATTTTGATAGTGATTTAAGGGCTGGAATGGAAATAATAGTACCTAAAAATGAAGAAAAGTATTTTAATACATATGTAATAGAAAGTGGAGATTCATTATATAAAATAGCAGAAAAATATAATATTAATCCAACATTACTTGCAAGTTTAAATGGCCTTGAAATGGAAGATTACATTTATCCGGGGCAAGAGCTATTAATTCCTAAAAATAATTATAGTTATTATATAACTGCCGAAGGAGATACATTAGATACGGTAAGTAAAGTGTTTAAAATATCAAAACTTGACTTACTTAATCAAAATGAAACAATATATTTACTAAAAGACCAAGTATTAGTAACAAAAAGATAGAAACAACTTTACAAAGGGTTGTTTTTTTTGATAAAATTATTTAAGAAAAGGGTTGGTTAAAATGATCTTAAAAAAGCCATACGCGTTCTTAATAAAAAACTTTAGAAAAATTCATTTTATTCTAGCTGTTTTAAGTGTGTTTATAATTGTTAAAACAAACAATGTTGTAGGATTTTTTAAAGAATATGCTGCCAACAACTATAGTGTAACAGTTACTGATGACTTAGTAGCAACCACAATAAGTAACTGGTTATATGTTGCGATTTTAGCCATGATAATAACTTTAATAGCAATATATGTTCTTTTAAAAATGAAAAAGAAACCTACAAAGTTATATTTCTTTACCATAGTATATTACATAATCTTACTAGCAGGAATTATAACTGCAGCATTTTTAATTAATTCATTAAGTAAAGGTTTATGGCCAGCAGCAAGTGCTAGAACATATCGAGATTTTGCTAATTTAATTTATTATCCAAGTTATTTCTTTTTGATATTTATATCAATCAGAGCATTAGGTTTTAATGTTAAACAATTTAATTTTAAAAATGACTTAAAAGAACTAGAAATAACTGCAGCAGATAGTGAAGAAATAGAATTAAATTTAAATTTTCAAACCTACAAAGCTAAAAGAGGAGTTCGAAGATTTATCCGAGAACTTAAATATTATTATTTAGAAAATAAAAAAATATTTTATTTAATCGGGGCCGTTTTAGTGGTAGTATTTGGTTTTCTAATATATAAGAATGTTGAAAAAGTAAGATATACTTATAAAGAAAATAAAACTTTTTCTAATGCTGGAATGACTTATAAAATAATTGACAGCATGATAACTGATATAGATTTAAAAGGAAATATAATAGATAAAGATAAATATTATGTTGTTATAAGATTTGAAGTAACAAATAACTCAAATAGAGATTCACAAATTGATTATGATAATTTTAAACTTTATTACGGAAGCAAATATGTTTATCCATCTTTAAATTTAGGAAATAATTTTCTAGATTATGGAGATCCATATATGAATGATATAATTAAAGTAAAAGATAAAAAAACATATGTAATGGCATATGAAATAGATAAAAGGTATGTTAATAGAAGTTTCAAAATAGTTTTGTATCTTGGAACATCAACTAAAAGTAATTCATTTTTAGCTAAAACTGCCACGATTAAATTAAAACCAACAAAATATACAAGTGTTGAAAGAGTAAGAACAGCCAAATTAAATGAGAAAATATCTCTTTCAGGAACAGCTTTAAAAGATTCTTCAATAAATATAAAGACTATGCTTATAACAAATAGATATGAATATCAATATGAATGTGGATATAAAACAAATCGTTATAATTGTACCGATGTTGTCGTAGCAGATTCATCATATCAAAATAAATTATCTTTAATAGTAATGGATTATGATTTAACGTTAGATAATACGGCTCCATCATATCAAAGCATTAATGACTTAAATGCCTTTGCATCTAATTTCATGAAAATTGAATACACATATGCTGGAAATAAAAAAACAATGAAAGTAAGATATGCAAATCCAGCTCGAGAAATAAATAAACTTATATTAGAAACAGATGGAGAAATAAATGAAGCCGATAAAATTAATTTGCTTATAACCATTAGAAATAGAGAATATGCAGTAAGATTAAAATAAATATTAAAAAAGACTGTCACAAATTAATTACTTAATTTTCTGGCAGTTTTTATTTTGTTTATAACTAAAATATATTTATTGAACTTTATCTAATAACCAATTTAATGATTTATTAGTTAGTTTTGCAATTTCTATTATAAATAATGTAGATACTGTTGATTTACCTGATTCATAAGCACTAATAACAGAATGTGTCGTATTTAATTTTGAAGAAAGTTTTTCCTGTGTATAATTAGCTGATTTTCTAGCTTCTTTAATTTTTCTTCCTAACTTAATTCTATCAATTTCTGCTTTTTTAAATTTTGTATGTTTCTCATCTGATAGATCTACCAAATAGTCAATATTTATATTATACACATTCGATATTTTAGTAACGGTATTGTATTTTTATTTATTTCCCACAAGGAATATGCTGTTCTAGTACATCCTAAAACTTTTGATATTTCTTCTTGTGTTATTTCCAATTCTTCTCTTATATTTTTAATTTCGACATTTTGCTATTTATAGCGACAAAAATATGATATAATTAAAATAATAGAGGAGGTGCTAATAAGATAAACCTAATGAAAGTTATAGAATATTGAAAATAATATTTTTTTTTAAAAGGAGGAAATTTGTGAAGAAAAAAATATTTACTATTTTGCTTAGTCTACTTATGGTATTTAGTGTGACAGGTTGTGGAGGAAAAGAAAATTCTAATGGTATTTTGGGAAATAAATCTTTAAAAGCAAGTGATTTATCAATAGAAGATTTTAAATGGGAGACGGTATCAGGTAAATGTGATGGTTATGATTGTTATGTTTTATCATTAACAAACAATTCTAAATATGATATTATCGGGGTAAATTTTTCATATAAAGTAAAAAATGGTGTATCAGATAGTGAACTATCAGTTTATGATGAATTTATGAAAAATCATGATGGATATATTGAAGAAAATGACTCACCAAAAAATGTAACTTTAATCGGAGAAAAGAATAAGTTAGTTCAAAAAGGTGAACAATTAACTGATTTAAGATTTACCGTAGGTTATGAAGATTCAGCTTGGTATGATTATCCAACTGATGAACAATTCAACTTAATGGACCCAAAAGAATTACAATTAGGAATTATAAGTGGTAATAAATTATATATTGCATACTATAATTTTACAACTAAATCATGGAAATTAGACCAAAATACTACTGACGCTGACACATGGCCAGATTCAGAAATTGCTAAAAAAATTAGTAAACCAAATGAAAAACATCATGTAATAATAACAGATGAAAAAGATGAATTTAAAATATATTCGTATGGAATAACCGAAAATATATATGAAGAATATATTGACAGCTTGAAATCAAAAGGATTTGTTCAAGATGAAAGTTATACATCTCACTTTGAAGGAAAAGATGAAAATGGCTATGAGGTAACCGTGTGGTTTAACGATACCGAAGAAAGTTTAAGTATTAGAATAGATAAAAAATAAATTAAAGTGTAATTATAATTTATATAATGAAAAAGTGGCTATAAACTGAATCTCAAATGAACAGTTTTAATAGTCACTATTTTTTATTGTACCTAAAACAGAAAATGTATTAAAAAAAGCCCTAGAATAAAGGCTTCATTTACTAATTGGAGGAACCGACCAGATTCGAACTGGTGATCAGGGTGTTGCAGACCCACGCCTTAGCCACTTGGCTACGGTTCCACGTAAGATAATTTTAATATAAATTTGCATTTTTGTAAAGTATATATTGCAAATTATATTTAATTTTATCCATTTTTTGAAAAAAATATTCATATTTCTTAAAAATAATTAATTTTAAGGAAGTTAAGACGTCTTTATTTCTTTTTAAAATATTAAATCTAATTCTTGAATATAGCCAGATCCACGTTGTTTAGTAGGAATAAATCCAATATATTTCCATCCCTCTTTAGCTTTATCTTCGATATTTTTTTTATAATTTTCGGTAACATAATATGAGCTCTACCAAATCCCCATCCAGTAAGTTGACATTTAATTTTTACATAATCATATTTATACATGACAATTTCTTCTTTACATATTTTTATTATACCATACAAAAAAGTGAAAAAAAATAATGCCAAAAATTGTCTTTTTTTGACGTTAAATTTTGTAATGTTTATTGCTATTTATTAAATATTTGGTTATAATAAAAAAGAATAAGGGAAGTGTGGTATGAACTCCGAAGTAAAAAAGACGTCTAATTTTCGGGAAACTTTAAAATTTCTTTCAACTATAGTAAGTTGGACAATTTTTACTTTGCTTATTCTTATAATGGGAGCATTAATTTACTATTTTGTTGCTGTAAGAATATATGCTGCCAAAGGTAGTGGATACGAACCAAAATTTTCATTATATACAATTATTACTCCAAGTATGACGCCAAATATTAATGTCTACGATGTAGTAATTGATGTAAAAGTTGATAAACCTGAAGACATTAAAATAAATGATGTCATAACATTTAATTCGAGTATCCCAGGAGTTCATGGGGGAACCATAACTCACCGTGTTATTGCCGTAAGTAAGGATGCGGACGGTAAATATCATTATAGAACCAAAGGAGATTTTAATTTGGTAGATGATGGAGTTGATGTTGATTTTAGTAATATTGTTGGTAAGGTTGCCATAAGAATTCCCCAACTTGGAAGAGTTCAAAGTCTCTTAGCAACAAAAACTGGATGGATTATCTGCGTTTTAATACCAGCTCTTTATGTAATTGTAAAGGATATTATAAAAATACTTAAATTAAAAACAGAAACAAGTAATGGTAAGTTTAGTAAATTTTTAAATAGACCATTAATCTCATTTAAAAAGAAAAAGTTATTAACATATACACCACCAAAAGAAATAAAAAAAGAAGTAGAAAAGCCAAAAACTAACTCATTTTTTCAATTCTATGATGATGACGATGATGATAACTTTAATCTTCCATCTTTAAAATAAACGTCAAGTAAGACGTTTTTTGTTATATTTGTTTTGAAAAATTAATATAATATGATAAGATTAATTTAATTGAGGGAGGAATGCCTAGGAAATATGTCTAAACTTTTAATAATTTTATAAGGAGGAAAAATGAGAAAAATTATTAAAAATTACAGAGGAACATTAATTCTCTTAGGTAGTGTAATAATTGGTGCAATTTGTGGTATTATTTTCAAAGAAAAAGCGAATATTGTAAAGCCACTTGGAGATTTATTTTTAAATCTTTTACTAGTAATTATTGTTCCTTTAATATTCTTTACTATTACATCATCAATCTCAAAAATGAATGAGAAAAAAAGACTTAGTAAAATTCTAATTAGTACAATCATTATATTTTTAATAACATCTGTGATTGCAGTAATATTTGGTTTTTTGACAACATCATTTATTAATTTAGTAAATCCAAATGATACCGGAGCAATAAAAGAAATATTTGATAACAATACAGAATCCATACCAGAGTTAAATCTTTTAGAAAGAACAGTAAATGTTTTATCAACAGATTCTTTTACAAACCTTTTATCTACCAATAACCTTATTGCTTTAATAGTTGTGTCAGTTTTATTCGGTTTAGCTATTAATAAATCTGGAGAAAAGGGAAAGAAAGTTGCAGAATTATTTGATTCATTTAGTGAAATAATATATAAACTAATTGAGATAATTATGTATTATGCTCCGATAGGACTAGGATGTTATTTTGCTAGTTTAATAGGTACTTTAGGAGGAACAATTGCTTTAGGTTTCTTAAAAACATTTGTAGTCTATACCCTTGTTTCACTTTTATTTATGTTTGTATTTTATACTTTATATGCATTTATAGCTGGTAAAACTAAAGGAGTTAAAGCATTCTGGAAAAATATTTTACCATCAGCTTTAACAAGTTTAGGAACATGTTCATCTGCAGCAAGCGTCCCAGTTAATATTACTTGTACTAAAAAAATGGGAGTACCAAAGGATATCGCAGAAACTACGGTGTCTCTAGGAACAAGTTTTCATAAAGATGGCTCATGCATAGGTAGCGTATTCAAAATTATGTTTCTTGTAAGTTTATTTGGTTCTTCGCTATCAACATTTGGTGAAATTTCTAAAGTGTTTGGTGTTTCTTTACTTGCGACTCTTTTAGTAACAGCCGTTCCAATCGGTGGGGGAACAATAAGTGAAATGTTAATCTTAACAATGATGAACTATAACGTAGCAGCCTTACCAATTCTAACAATTATTGCTACTATTATAGATGCTCCAGCAACGTTATTAAATGTCGTCGGAGATTCAGCATCGGCTATGTTAGTAACCAGAGTTGTCGAAGGAAAAAATTGGATTGATAAAAAATAGTAAGTTTAAAAGTTTGCAATTAAAGTTGCAACTTTTTTTAAAATCAAAAATACAGACAAATACGAATTTATATAAAATTACAAATTTTATATAAAAATACTTTTTTTTAAGTACTTGAATGTGTTATAATAGAAACATAAGTTACCATAGCGTAATTTAAATAAAGTGAGGTGGATATTATGCCAGCAGTTGTGGAACTATCTAAAGACAGAATTGTAAAAGTTGCCGTTAAAATGGTTAATGAAAATGGATGGGAAAGCGTAAATGCTAGAAGTTTAGCATCAGCTTTAGGAGTATCAACAAAACCATTATATCGTATCTACAATAATATGGAAGAAATAAAAGAAGATATCTATAAAGAAATTTCTCATCAATATGACGATTTCCTCACAAGTAGAATTGATTCCAAAAAAGCTTTAATAACTTTATGTATTGCTTATGTAGAATTTGCCCAAGAATATAAAAATTTGTTTATTAGTTTATTTTTAAGTAATAATTTAAAATGGAAATCTATTGAAAATGTTTTAGATGAAAAATGGAATCAAGGAACAATAATAAATTTAGTTAATAAACATGGATATAGTTTTGAAGAAGCTAAAAACCTATTTATGAACATGTGGTTATATGCAAATGGACTTGCAACATTAATTGCCACTAACGATATGAAAATTGATGAACAAGAAATATTAGTTAAATTAGTTAAATTTTATAAAATATTAGTAAAAGGTGAATAATGAACAGAATAGAAATAAAGCCAAGCAATATGAGTATTGATCGAATTGAAGAAAAGTGCTTAAATTGTGGTATGTGCAAAAAAACGTGTGAAAGTTTAAATAATATTCCCAATGATTGCATAAGTTGTGGTCAATGTATAATGACTTGCCCATCTGGAGCATTAATTCCAAAATTTGAGTATAAAAAAGTATTAAATTATATAAAAGATACTGACTATACAGTAGTAGCATTTACAGCACCAGCAGTCAGAGTTGCTATCGGTGATGAATTCGGATTTCCAGAAGGATCATTTTTAGAGGGAAAAATGGTTAGTGCCTTAAAGAAAATTGGATTCAATTATGTTTTTGATACAACATTCGGAGCAGACTTAACCATTATGGAAGAGGCAAACGAATTAGTTGATCGTTTAAAACATAAAACTACACCTTTATTTACAAGTTGTTGTCCATCTTGGGTATTGTATATGCAAAAGTATCACCAAGATGACTTAAAATATTTAAGTACTTGTAAAAGTCCAATTTCAATGGAAGCCACAATGATAAAAACATATTTTGCTGATATGTATGAGATACCAAAAGAAAAAATAATAACTGTTGCAATTGCTCCGTGTGTTGCTAAAAAAACGGAAAAAATTTATCATCCAGAGACTGATATTGTTATAACTACACGCGAACTTGCAATGTTAATTAGAGAATCAAATATTGATTTTGGTAGTTTAAAAGATGACGAATTTGATTCAATAATGGGAAAATCATCATCAAGTGGACTAATCTTTGGGGCATCAGGTGGTGTGACAGAAGCTGTTTTAAGAACTGCATATTACATGATAAACGGAAAAAAAGCTCCTTTAAAATTTTATCACTTAGATGAAATTCGTAGTGAAAAAGGTTTTAAAACTACAGTAGTAGATTTAGGAAAATATTATTTGAAGGTTGCAGTTGTTAACAAAGTATCAACAGTAACAGAAAAATATGATGAATTAAAAAAATTTGATTTTGTAGAGGTTATGGCATGTCCCGGGGGTTGTATTGGTGGAGCTGGTCAACCACTCGGAGCAATTAAGAATTTAAAAAGTACTAGAGAAAGTAGAACAAACAGCTTGTTCAAAAAAGATAGTGAAGAGTCTATTCGTGAAGCATACATGAATCCTAAGATACAAGATGCCTATATTTCATATATAAGTAAAGAAGAAATTTCTCTTCATACAAGTTATATTGAAAAAAAGACTATACAAAACGAAACAAACAAAGTATAATAAATAACGGAGGGAAAAATGAAGAAGTATATAGTATTATTAATAAGTATAGTTGGAGTTCTATTTATGTCAAATGTTAAAGCAGAAAAAATAGAATTGCCAGAAAAAACAGACCATGAAATAGTAAAAGTTTATTTATTCCGTGGTGCTGGATGTTCACATTGTTATGATTTTTTAACTTATTTTTCTGATAAGTTTAAAGACTACGAAGACTATTTCCAAATTGCTGCATATGAATCTTGGAATGATTCTACAAACCAAGAATTAATGTTAGCAGTAAAAAAAATAGTTGGTGAAGAAGAAAATGCAAGTGTTCCATTCATTGTAATTGGTGATGATTATAATTTAATGGGATTCGGAGCAAATTCTGGAGAAGAAATAATTAAAGCTGCTTTAAAAGCGTATCAAGATGAAAAATATACAGATATAGTAAAGAAAGCTATTGAAGATAATAATTTAAAACCAACTGCAGAAACAATTGCTCAAGCTGCAAATGATGAAGGTATTTCTGTAAAAGAAGAATATACTACAACTGATATCAATACCACTTATAATAATAGTAATAATTCAAAAGAAGAAAAAAAATCTGATGGTGTTATAATTGCAATAGTTTTTGGTGTAATTATTTTAGGCTTTGGTGGCTTAGTCTTCTTATCTAGAAAGTAGGTAGCTAATATGAAAAAAGTATTAATAGCATTATTAATAGCATTAAGTTTAGTTTTTACTCCAACAGTGGATGCTAAAACCAGTTTACCAGAAAAAACAGACCATGAAAAAGTAAAAGTATATTTGTTCTGGAGTAGTACATGTAAGAATTGTCACAATTTAATTAAATATTTTTCTAACAAATATAATATTTATGAAGATTATTTTGAAATAGTTACATATCAAGTAAATAATAGTGAAGTTAATTCAAAATTGTCAAATGATATAGCTGAACAAGTTGGGGAAGATCCAGGATATGTGCCATTAGTTATTATCGGTAATACATATCATGTTCTAGGATGGGATGAAAGCGTTGGAGAAACAATAATTGATGAAGCTCTAAAAGCATATCAAGATGAAAATTATACAGATATTGTAGCAAAGAAAATAAATGATGACAAATTAGAAGCTATAGAAAAAACATTTACTGGTGCTTGTGAAATTAGTGACATTAGTTGTAAAGGTGGCTCACTTACAAGTGAAAGTAATGGCATTGTAATAGCAATAGTTATTGGAATTTTAGTTGTAGGCTTTGCAGGAATAATAATATTATCTAGAAAAAAATAATTTTCAGATTATTGGCAAATAAGTAATATTTACTTGTTTGTCTTTTATTTTGCAAAATTAATATAAAATATTATCCAGAGTCATTTGTAAATTTAACTTAATAAAATTAAAAAAAGTGTTACCATAAGGTAACACAAAGATGAAACTTGTTAAAAATTTACTTGTTGTTATTTATCAGATTTTAGATATTTATTTATACTAAATTCTCTACCACCATCTAAGTTTACATAGTATTCTTCAATTACTTCTTCAACATCATCTTTCTTTATTGAAACAGTAATCTTTAATGTATAGCCCACAACACCCTTACTAGAATTATTAAGTATTGCCTCAATATATCCTTCAATATAAATATTTTTAACACCTAAATCAATTTTACTAAGTTCTTTGATTATTTTTTCTTTTTCTGCATCTCTAATTTTATAAACTGGAGCTAGTGTTTTTTCATTATCATGTAAGTTTAAGTCTACTGCACATCCATTATTTGTAATATTTACTGCTAATATTTTTGTTGTATCATAATCACTATTTCCATATGTACAACTTATTGGATTGGTATTTGTTTTATTTCCAATTGTTAATGTTACTTTCTTCGGACTTGTTTCGTTTCCAGCATTATCACTAGCAACAATTTCTAAAGTATATTTTCCTTCTTCTGTAAACTTACTATAATCAATTCTATTTCCATCTTGATCAACACCATTACTATAAAAATCGATAATGCAATCTTTTCCACTATTGTCTTCACAACTATCAACGAAATCACTTGCTTTATATGATTCTCCAACTTTTATTGAATGATTTTTAATTATTAAATCAGGACTTTCGGTATCAACAACTTCAACTTTAGAATAATACTTTTGATTTTTTACAGTAATTGTAACATTATAAGTTCCAACTTCATCAAAAATAACATCATCATAATCAATAATTATTTCATTGTCATTGACATTTTGTAATTGTTCAAAGAATGAGTTTTGATCAATATCTTTATCATTAATTTCAATAACTATCTTATCTTTTACAATTACAGTAGATTTTTGTCCTCCACTTTTAGCAAATACACTAATAAGCACACCAACAAAAATAACCAATATTATACCAACAATAACCATTACTACAGTTTTTGAAGTAGACGCCGAACTATTACGTCCTCTTTTTACTTTCTGATTAAAAAATCTTGCCATTTAAATCATCCCTATCTTTAATAATATTACCATATTTTTTTAATTCTTCCAATAAAAATCATAAAAATAACTAAATTTTCTTGTAAAATGTGTAAAAGTGTGGTATTATCGTAATTGCAAGTTTATATTTTTAATATAATTTGTTAAGTGGAGGGGATAACTTGCGGACTTGCCCTATAACCACTTACGCGAAAAAATTTTTATAGGAGGTGTTTTCGTGGCTAAAGAAGTCGTAAAGAAAATTAAATTACAAATCGAAGCTGGAAAAGCTACACCTGCACCACCAGTTGGTACAGTTCTAGGACCTGCTGGAATTAACTTAGGAGAATTCTGTACTAAGTTTAATGAAGCAACTAGAGACAAAATGGGTGATGTAGTTCCATGTGAAATTTCCATCTATGATGACCGTTCTTTTGATTTTGTTCTTAAAACTGCTCCTGCAGCATTCTTACTAAAGAAAGTTGCTAAAATAAAGAGTGGAAGTAAAAAAGGTGCTAATGAAATTGTAGCTACTATAACTGAAAAAGAACTAAGAGAAATTGCTGAAACAAAAATGCCAGATTTAAATGCATATGATGTTGAATCTGCTATGAAACAAATTGCTGGTACTGCTCGTAACATGGGTATTGCAGTAAAAGGTTTCAACGATGCTGAACTTGAAGAACAAGCAGCTGAAGCAAAAGAAGAAGAAAAAGAACAAGCTAAACGTGAAGCAGAACTTGAAAGACTTGAAGAAGAAGCTAAAGAAATGGCTGATGCAAGCGTTGAAGTTCCAACTCATGATGATTTAGAAAAATCTGAAGAAGAAGCAGAATAAAAATAATTTAAAAATAAATAATTGTCCGCTTAATGAACCACAGTTAGGAGGTAAAAAATGAAAAAATATGGAAAAAAATATGTGGAAGCATCTAAAAATGTTGATAAAAACAAAGCATACACTTTAGAAGATGCAATCAAATTAGTTAAAGAAACATCTGTTACTAAATTTGATAGTACAATTGATGTTGCTATTAAATTAAACATCGATCCAAAAAAAGCTGACCAACAACTAAAAGGAGCTTTATCACTTCCAAATGGAACTGGTAAATCTAAAAAAGTTTTAGTTATAGCTAAAGGAGCTTTTGCTGAAGAAGCTAAAAATGCTGGAGCAGACTTTGTTGGAGAAAAGGATATGCTTGATAAAATCAAAAATGAAAACTGGTTTGATTTTGACGTTGTAGTTGCTACTCCAGATATGATGCCAGAAGTTGGAAAAATTGGTAATATCCTTGGACCACGTAACTTAATGCCTAACCCTAAGACTGGAACAGTAACAACTAAAGTTGGTGCTATTGTTGAAGATCTTAAAAAAGGTATGGTTACATACAAGAATGATAAATTTGGTAATATCCACACTGTAATTGGTAAAGTTTCATTTGATGAAAAGAAATTAGCTGAAAACTTAAGTTATGTTGTTACAACTATTTCTAAAGCTAAACCACAAACAGTAAAAGGAACATTTATTGAAAACATTGCTATTTCAACAACTATGGGTCCTGGAATCAAGTTAGATAAAAATAGTTTTGACATTTAATTAAAAATGTAATATAATACGTATTAGAAAAAGCGAGAACCAAAGACAGTAGGCAAAAAAATAAGTCCTACCGAGGGGATACTTAAAACTACAAGTTAATTTTAAGCTTCCCTTGGGAAGCTTTTCTAATATAATAAGGAGGAGAATATGGCAAGCACAAAAATTCTTGAACAAAAGAAACTTGTTGTTGACGAAATAGTTAACAAACTAAAGTCAAGTGAAAGTGTTATAATATTCCAATACCAAGGATTAACAGTTGAAGAACTTTCTGATTTAAGAAAAGAACTTAAAAATGTTGATTCAGAAGTAAAGGTTTATAAAAACACATTGCTTAAAAGAGCTGCTGATGAATTAAATCTTAATTTAGATGAATTCTTAGAAGGCCCAAATGCAATTCTATTTGGTAAAGAATTATTAGAACCAATCAAGATTGTATCAGAATTTGCTAAGAAACATGATAAATTAGACATCCGTGTTGGTGTTATCAGTGGAAATGTTGCAGATTTAGCTGTAATCAAAGAATATGCTACCATTCCATCAAGAGAAGGATTACTTACAATGCTTGCTGGTGGTATGATGCAATATGTTAAAGATTTAGCAATAGGATTAAATCTTTATGCCGAACAATTAGAAGGGAAGGAATAGAATATGGCAAAATTAAACAAAGAAGATTTTATAAGTGCATTAAAAGAAATGACAATTCTTGAAGTTAAAGAATTAGTTGACGCAATGAAAGAAGAATTTGGTGTTGATCCAATGGCTGTTGCTGTAGCTGCTGCTCCAGCTGCTGCTGCTGAAGAAGGACCAAAAACTAGAACAGTTGTATTAAAATCAGCTGGTGGAAACAAAATTGCAGTTATTAAAATCATTAAAGAAATTACTGGTTTAGGATTAGTTGAAGCTAAAGCTGTAGCTGACAACGGTGGAAATATTAAAGAAAATATTCCTGCTGAAGAAGCTGAAGCTATTAAAACTCAATTAACTGAAGCTGGTGCTGAAGTAGAATTAGTTTAATTCTAAAATTAAAGACCACATTCATGTGGTTTTTTACTTGATTTTAATTTTTTGATTTAGTATAATGTATACATGAAGAACATTCTTCATAAAATATAAAAAGGAACATTCGCAACGCGAATGCCTACCTAAAAATTAATTTTGGTTTGACATTTGCCTAACGGCAGATGTCTAATTTTATTATTAACAACAATAAAGCTGTTATTAACAGAATAATACATAATCGGTTAAGTAGCTTAATTACATAAACTCTTTTCTTCATATGCATTCCTCCTTTCATAAGCCAAAGCCCCTGAAAAGAGGTAGACACCCGAGAAACGAACATTCCATAAAAAATTAAAATAGCCATATTACTTTGACTATTTTTTTATTTTTTTGATAATTTCTTCGATAGTAAATCCATAATTTTTAAGTTCCAAGATGTTATTATTTAAGTTATCAAGTAATTCCTTAATTCTATCATTTTTGGCATTTATAATATCATCAGTTATAAAAGTTCCTTTCGTAGATTTTGTAATTATAATTCCTTTACTATCTAAAATGTCATAGGCTTTTTTTACGGTATTAGGATTTATTCCTAAAGTACATGCTAATTCTCTTATTGAAGGAATTTGTTCATTAGGTTTTAAAATGTTTAAAACTACTAACTTTTCAACACCCTTAACAATTTGCTCATAAATAGGTACTCTAGACTGGTAATCGATACTTATATTCACATAACATCATTCCTTTTGACATTTACCATCATTATAACATAAATCTTTATAAGTGTTTAAAAATTTTTCAAATGCTTCAATATCTTTAATTGTATATTTATATGGAATAATATAATTATCTTGTGTACCATAAATTAATTCGATATAGTCATTGTTATATTCATCATCATAGTGTTTTTCCAAGTAATTTTTTAAACCATTAGCATCCTTTTGTGAAACGTATTCCAGTAAAGTAGTAAGATTCTTATCGCCATCTAGCATTGATATTTCTCGAAAAGAGTCATTATAACTTAAGAAATTTTCATTAAGAAATGTTGTTATATAATTCATAGTTTTTTTATTAACATTACCTGGAATAGTTAATATTTGATACTTATGATTTTTATAGATATATAGTTTTATCCCAATTCCATAATTGTTTTTATCTATCTTTATATTATTTAAATCTAACTTATTAACATTTAATTTGTAATTTCCATAATATGCAGCTGAAGTATCTTTATAGCTAGCAGTATTTAAATATTTAATATAATCTGTTAAATCATCTTTATGAATACCTGTAAACGCATTACTTGATAATGGAACGATTATTTGATAAGGAGTATTAACAATATTAAATAATTCTGAAGTATCATTATGATTATTTAAACTATTTTTTATTAAATCAAAATTTGTAACTTTAGTATTTAAATATTCTGAATAAGCATTAGTTGTTGTTAGTTCATTACAGTTTATTACTTGTTTTTTATTATAAGTAGTAATAATTCCATAAAAGCATAAAGATAGGATAATATAAGTCCAAGTAAAGATTATTGTTGATTTTAAAGGCTTATACAATTTCTTTTGTGTTAATAAATCATAAATTAGATAATAGAATATTGCTGCAAAAGTAATAATAAGGCCTGTAAAAATAGTTTTTTCTTTAAGAAATAAAGCATTTAGTAATGCAAATGGTAAAAATAAAATTGTTTTAACGGTATAATGTAAAGATTCATTTTTTAAACCCGCTGCAATATTTTCCATTTTTCTCTTTTTAAATAAAACATAACCAACAAACACATAAGTAATAGAAAGAAGAATAGTTTTAATAATGTCGCCTGAATTAAATTCCCTTTTCAAAATAAAACCACTTGGTAAAGTCAAAGGATGTTCTATATTTTTTATATGTTGCATATAGTATTCGTTACTATCACCTTTAAATTTTATATAAGTTTCTGTATAAGTTTCTGATAACAATTTATCAACATAAAGCGTTGTGGAAAATGACCAAATTAAAATAATAGAAACAATTAAAGCTGTGATAAAGTTGCCACATAAAGATATCGCAAGACTTATAACTATATAAATAAATGTATATAAAATAAAAGTATATATAAAATAATCAAATAATAAAGAAAAGGGAATAGATAGATTAGTTAAATTAAATAATGAAAATATAATGACATTAATTATTAATAAAACTATTATTATAAATAACCCAGTAAAAATATTTGAAAAAAACAATTTTCTTTTATTTATTGGTTTTGATAAGTAAAAATCTAAACTATTTTGTTTAAATAAATAACTATTTAAAATATATGCCACCACTACAGGAAAAATAAAAGAAGCAAAATAAGTCATTTTAGATAGATCAATTAAATTTATTACGTATATTTGTTGATTTAACATATTAAATAGATAAAGTATATTAACGATTGGAATAATAAAGAATAAAAATAATAATATTTCAATTGACTTTTTTATGTTTTCTTTAATAAAGTTAAAATTAAATAATTTCGTTAAATTCATATCCTAGAACCTCCATTTTATAAATAAATATTTCTTCTAAAGTAAGGGGTAAATAATCAAGTATAATTGGTTTCATTTTAGATAATTTATTTCTAACATTCTTATTATCTTCCATTATAATCGTAGCTATATTACCAATTTTCTTATATGAAAGTATTTCAAAATCTTTAAAAGTATTTTTATTAAAATCATTCTTTAATGAAATTTGAACCTTTATCATATTTGTTTTTAAATTGTCAATATCACCTTCAAAAAGAATAGAACCTTTATATAACAATCCAAGATTATCACAAATATCTTCAAGTTCTCTTAAGTTATGGCTAGTCATAATAATGGTAGTATCTTGCTTAGTCATTTGCTTAATTAATAAATCTTTAAAATGTTTTCTAACAACTGGATCTAGTCCATCAAAAGTTTCATCGAAAAATAAATATTTTGTGTTGCAGGCAATAGCACAAAGTAGGGCACATTGTCTTTTCATTCCTTTTGAAAAACTAGAAATGGGTTTTGAAATATCAAGCTTTAATAACTTAGCTTCATTTTTAACAAACTCTAAATCAAAATTTTTATAGAAACTTTGATAAAATTTAGCAGTGTCAAGCAAATTATAATTATTAAAAAAGAATAAATCATCTGGAATAAAAACAATATTTTCTTTAATATTCTCGTTATCAAATGAATTCTCATTATCAATTAATATTTCCCCTTTATCAGCTTCATAAATACTACATATTAACCGTAAAAGAGTTGATTTACCAGCACCATTGGCACCAACTAAACCATAAATTGCATTATCAGGAATTGTACAATTTAAATTTTCAATAACTTGTTTATCTTTACCAAATGCTTTGCTTAAATTTTTAAGTTCAATCATTATTATCCTCCATTGTACTATGTGTACTAGTACAAATAAAATATAACATATAATTTTTATATAATCAAGTAGTTACTAAAAAATTTCACAATATAATTAATATTTAAATTTTTTCAAATGAAATTGACAATTACAAATGTTTCAAATATAATACATTACAGGTGATACAAATGTTTAAAAATATAAATAATAAACTAAAAGATAATAAAGGATGGGGGCTAGCCGAAATGTTAATTCTTAGTGGAATACTTTTGTTAGCATTACTTTTTGCAGCCTATTTAATTTACAAATTATATAGTAGCTTTTAAATCAGCTTTGGACTTATAATGGGGGCTAATTATGTCAAAAATATCAAATTGTTTATTAATGCTTGAATATTTAGAAAATGGTAGAAAATACAATATAAAGGAACTAGCAGAAAAACTTGAAGTATCCGAAAGAATGGTTAGAAGTTACAAGGAAGAACTTGAAAAAACAGGAATATTTATAGATACCATCATGGGACCTTATGGAGGTTATGTTTTAAATCAAAATATTAAAATTCCTTTGCGCAAATTTTCTAAAGAAGATTATGAATTTTTAAAAAGTCTAGAAGTTAATGAAGAAGATAAGGAAGAGTTACAAATAATAGCTGATAAAGTTCACGGAATCTATTTTGAATCTCAAAACGAAAATATTGAATTAAAAGATGATATTAAAAATTATTATAATATATTAAATAAGGCTATAAAAGAACAAAGAAAAGTAAAAATAAATTATTATTCATTTACCGATGGAAATTTAAATAGAATTATAAGGCCATATGATTTATTTTTATATAATTCTGGATGGGGATGTGCGGCCTTTTGCGAACTTCGTCAAGATTTAAGACATTTTGAACTTAAAAGAATAAATAAAATGGAACTTTTAGATGAAACTTTTTAAGTAGACCAAATACTTCCTCTTTAAGTGATATAAATTACTTAAGGAGGATTTTTTATGGAAAAAAATATGAATGAAAATTTCAAAAAATTGAATAATAGGGTTGTTGATAGTTTAAATGATACTGACTTAGAAAAATTTAATTATTTACTAAGTAAAATTGAAGACCCAACATTAGTATCGGGGGTAGGTGGTTCAAGTATTGTTGCTTCGTTTGCATCAAAAATATTACTTATGAAGAATATGATTATAACAAAATGTGTAGAACCAAGGGATTTAAAATATTTTAAAGAGTTTATGAACGGTTATAAAAATGTTTTAGCGTGTAGTTACTCTGGAGCAAACTTTGGCGTTGAATTAGCTTTCGATAACAATCTAAGACATTACTTGTTATCAAGTAAGGAAAATAATGAAAACGGTATAATTAGTTTAAATTATATTTGTAAAGATCCTGAAAAAAGTTTTATATCTTTAGCAGCAACATTAATACCATGTGCAATATTATTAAATTATTATTTGGATAATGATTATCAAAGAATAATTGATAGTACGAAAGAATATGATTATAATTTTGATGTAAATTGTGATGCTTTTGAAATCTTTACAGGATTTGAAACATCCATAGCAAGCAAATATTTAGAATCTACGATGGTTGAAGCTGGTATTGGTATTCCTGTAATTCATGATAAGTATTCATATTGTCATGGTAGAAGTACATTATCAACAACTTACAATAATATAGCAATATATTTTAATTTAGGCACAGACTTAGATAAACTATTATTAAGTGAATTAACTAAATACTATAAAGAAGTAATTGCATTAGATAGCAAGCCAACGCTTTTATCGGAGTATAACTTATTAGTAAAGTGCATGTATCTAACAAAATATATTGCCACCCAAAAGGAAAAGGATTTATCAGGTGTAGATTATAATCCAATTGTAAAAAAACTCTATAGATTTAATAAAGGTGTATGATAATAACAAAACAACAAATTAACACAAAATTCATTATTTTTTCTTGACAAACATAAGCTAATAATGATATAGTATATTTGCATTTTGAAAAGACGGGTTCTGCTTAGGTAGAACCTAGTTTAAAACAATGTTCGATACACCAGGATGTGTGTTAATGGAAAGGAGCGAAAATAAATGCCTACGATCAATCAATTAGTAAAGAAAAATCGAAGCAAAAAAACAAGAAAGAGTAAAAGTCCAGTATTAAATGTTGGATTTAACACTCTAGAAAAGAAGCAAACTGATGCAAAGAGTCCACAAAAAAGAGGAGTTTGTACTAAAGTTGGTACAAGAACACCTAAAAAACCGAACTCAGCATTAAGAAAATATGCTCGTGTTAGACTTTCTAATGGTAAAGAAATCGATGCTTATATTCCAGGAGAAGGACATAACTTACAAGAACACAGTGTTGTTTTAGTAAGAGGTGGCCGTGTTAAGGATTTAATCGGTGTTCGTTATCATATCGTAAGAGGTACACTTGATACTCACGGAGTTCAAGACCGTAAACAAGGACGTAGTAAATACGGAACTAAAAAAGACAAAAAATAATAGAATAGGAGGAAAATTAAATGCGTAAAAGACGTGCAGTTAAAAGAGATGTATTACCAGATCCTATATATAATTCAAAAGTAGTTACTAAATTAGTAAATCAAATTATGTTAGATGGTAAAAAAGGTACAGCTCAAAAGATATTATATGAAGCATTTGATATAGTTGCTGAAAAAACTGGAAAACCAGCTTTAGAAGTTTACAATGCTGCATTAGAAAATATCAAACCAGCTCTAGAAGTTAAATCTCGTAGAGTTGGGGGCTCAAATTATCAAGTTCCAATGGAAGTTAATGATGAAAGAGCTCAAACACTAGCTTTAAGATGGTTAGTTAATTATGCAAAATTAAGAAATGGAAAGGGAATGGCCATTAATCTTGCAAACGAAATCATAGATGCCTCAAATGGTACTGGTGGAGCTTGCAAAAAACGTGAAGACACTCATAGAATGGCAGAAGCAAATAAAGCATTTGCTCATTATAGATGGTAAGCACTATGGCTAGAGACGTTTCAATTGACAAATTAAGAAATATCGGTATCATGGCTCACATTGATGCTGGTAAAACAACTACAACAGAAAGAATTTTATTCTTAACTGGTATTACACACAAAATCGGAGAAACTCACGAAGGTGAATCTCAAATGGACTGGATGGAACAAGAAAAGGAAAGAGGTATTACAATTACTTCTGCCGCTACTACTTGTCACTGGAAAGGATATAGATTAAATATTATCGATACCCCAGGTCACGTAGATTTTACTATCGAAGTTCAAAGAAGTTTAAGAGTTCTAGATGGTGCTATAGCTCTAATCGATGCTCAAGCAGGTGTAGAACCTCAAACTGAAACTGTTTGGAGACAAGCAAATGAATATAAAGTACCAAGAATGATTTGTGCTAACAAAATGGAAAAGATGGGTGCTGATTTCTACTATTCATTAGATACAATTAAAAGTAGATTAGGTGCTAATGCTGCTCCTATTATGTTACCAATCGGTGCTGAACAATTTTATGAAGGTTACATCGATTTAGTTACTAAAAAAGCATACAAATATGATGGAACTGAAAAACAAGAAATATCTGAAATGGAAATTCCAGCAGATATGGCACAAAAGACTGAAGAATATAGAACTAAATTAATTGAAGCAGTAGCTGATTTTGATGAAGATCTAATGATGAAATACCTAGATGGTGGAGAAATAACTGTTGATGAATTAAAAGCAGCTATTAGAAAAGCAACATTATCTGTAGGATTCTTCCCAGTTTTATGTGCTGATGCTCTAGGAGATAAAGGAACACGTGCTTTACTTGATGCTGTTATTGATTATTTACCAGCACCAACAGACATTGAAGCTATTGAATGTACTGATGCAAAAGGAAACGATGTATTAAGACATCCAAGTGATTCTGAACCATTTACAGCACTAGCATTTAAGATTATGACAGACCCATATGTTGGTAGACTTTCATTCTTCCGTGTTTATTCAGGTGTTTTAAAAGCAGGTTCATATGTTTTAAACTCTACTAAAGGAGAAAAAGAAAGAATTGGTCGTATTCTACAAATGCATGCAAACCAAAGAAAAGAAATTACAGAAGTATATGCAGGAGAAATTGCTGCAGCAGTTGGTTTAAAAAATACTACAACTGCAGATACATTATGTGATGAAAAAAATCCATGTATCATGAAAGGTATGGAATTCCCAGCTCCAGTTATTGATATAGCTATCGAACCAAAGAGTAAAAATGACCAAGATAAAATGGCTATTGCTATTCAAAAACTAGTTGAAGAAGATCCAACTTTAAGAGTTAAAACAGATACAGAAACTGGTCAAACAGTTCTATCAGGAATGGGTGAATTACACTTAGACATCATTGTTGACCGTATGCGTCGTGAATTTAATGTTGAATGTAATAAAGGTAAACCACAAGTTGCTTATCGTGAAACACTTACTCAAGCTGCTGAATGTGAAGGTAAATATATCAAACAATCAGGTGGACGTGGACAATACGGACATGTTTGGGTTAAGTTTGAACCAAATCCTGAAAAAGGATATGAATTCGTTGATGCTATCGTTGGTGGTGTAGTTCCTCGTGAATATATACCTGTAACAGATAAAGGATTACAAGAAGCTATGGCTGGTGGTATCCTTGCTGGTTATCCAATGGTTGATGTTAAAGCAACATTATTTGATGGATCATACCATGATGTAGACTCATCAGAAATGGCCTTCAAAATTGCTGCATCTATGGCTTTAAAAGAAGCTAAGAATAAGTGTAAACCTGTACTTCTAGAACCAATTATGAAAGTTGAAGTAGTTGTTCCAGAAGAATATATGGGTAATGTTATGGGAGATTTAACTAGTAGACGTGGTAAACCATTAGGAAACGAATCTCGTGGAAATGCTTTATCAATTAATGCAATGGTTCCACTAGCAGAAATGTTTGGTTATGCTACAAGCCTACGTTCAAACTCTCAAGGACGTGGTAACTTCACAATGACTTTAGACCATTATGAAGAAGTTCCAAAAAATATTGCTGAAGAAATTATAAAGAAAAACAGCATAAATTAAGAATAATACTTGAAAAATCTTCAAGCATTAGATAAAATATAATAGTAATATAAGAAAAGGAGGAAATTATTATATGGCAAGAGAAAAATTCGATCGTTCAAAAGAACACGTTAATATTGGTACCATTGGACACGTTGACCATGGTAAAACAACATTAACTGCTGCGATCACAAAATACTTTGGAAAATTTGTTGATTATGCTGATATCGACAAAGCTCCAGAAGAAAGAGAAAGAGGTATAACTATCAACACTGCGCATGTTGAATACGAAACTGAAAAACGTCACTATGCACACGTTGACTGTCCAGGCCATGCTGACTACGTTAAAAACATGATCACTGGTGCTGCACAAATGGATGGTGCTATCCTAGTTGTATCTGCTGCAGATGGTCCTATGCCACAAACAAGAGAACACATTTTGTTATCTCGTCAAGTTGGTGTGCCTAAGATCGTGGTTTACATGAATAAATGTGACCAAGTTGATGATCCAGAATTACTAGACTTAGTAGAAATGGAAATCAGAGAATTATTAGGAGAATATGGATTTGATTCTGAATGTCCTATTATCCGTGGTAGTGCTTTAAAAGCTCTAGAAGGTGATGAAGCTGCTGCTCAAAGTATCCGTGACTTAATGGCTGCTGTTGATTCTTATATCGATGCTCCAGTTCGTGATACTGATAAACCATTCTTAATGAGTATTGAAGACGTTTTCACAATTTCAGGACGTGGAACAGTTGTTACTGGACGTGTTGAACGTGGACAATTAAAACTTAACGACGAAGTTGAAATCGTTGGTCTAAGACCTACAACTAAAACGGTTGTTACTGGTATTGAAATGTTTAGAAAATCTCTAGACTTTGCTCAAGCTGGTGACAATGCTGGATGCTTACTTCGTGGCGTTGCTCGTGATGGCGTTGAACGTGGACAAGTTTTAGCTAAACCAGGAAGCGTTACACCTCATACAAAATTTAAAGCAAGCGTATACGTTCTATCTAAAGAAGAAGGAGGACGTCATACACCATTCTTCTCAAATTACCGTCCACAATTCTATTTCAGAACTACAGACGTAACAGGTGTTATTGAATTACCTGAAGGAGTAGAAATGGTAATGCCTGGAGATAATGTTGACATGACTGTTGAATTAATTGCTCCAGTTGCTCTAGAAAACGGAACTAAATTCTCTATCCGTGAAGGTGGAAGAACTGTTGGTGCCGGAGTTGTATCTGAAATTATAAAATAATTAAAGAATATAACAATAATATAAAAAATCTTAAGACTTTGGTCCTAAGATTTTTTTTACTAGTAAATCCATCCATTTTTTGCAAACAGAAGCATTGATATATGGCTAAACGTATGAAGAAGTAAAGAATTTAAGTGTAAGAAAATGGATATGTCTAAATTATGAATTAATACATAATAGAGATAAAAAAGCAAGTAAAAATATAGGAACAAAAAATAAAACAAGTAGAGTGGCAACCATTAAAAATTGGTCTGTGGAAAAATCTAAGGGTTTCAGTGAAACAGAAAAACGTTACCGTGAGGTAACACAGATACTTAAATCTCGTTAAAAATTTAAGTTATGTTCTTAATAAAACAGTAATTAGAATTATCTAACTACCGTTTTTTCATATTAAAATAAATACTATTTGTTAAATTCTTTTGCAAGTAATCCGGATTTTAACAATTTTTCATATTGTTTTTCATTTATAATTAAATCAAATTCTCCAATATATTCATAAACATCAGGATTAAATCCTATTTTAAATCTATTTAAACCATAGTAACGATTATCTTTACTTAAATCTGCTGTTATTCCATTTAAATCTAAATAGTCAAAATCTTGTTGATAATATTTTATTAATGCATAATATAGAAAATAATTTGCGCTAAATCTAGACATTGCTTTATTAAACCCACTAATTTGAATTATTACTCTATTTTGATATTTAATAACAAGAGCCCCAGCGACATAATTTTCTAAACCAGTATTTAAGTTTTTGGAAGCTTCAGTTATATCATTTTTATATGATAAAAGTGCCTTATCAGAATTCATTTTAGCATTTATAATGTTTGCATTACTATTATTTACTAACTTATCATTAAGTTCAGAATTCTTTTTAAGTTCTATATTGTATGCATTTTGAGCATTAATTAAAAATGCTTTATAATCAACCTTTACCAACATTAAATCAACATCTGATGTTTTGCTAAAAACATTATAAAAGTCATTATAATAATATGCATCTTTATTAATTTTGTTTTTTATAAATCTATAAAAAATATTTAATTTATCAGGTGTAGCCTTTTCCAAAATTAAACCTTTTCTTAATCCTTTTTTAACTTTATTTCTAGTGTTTTTAGATAAATTATTATAATCAAACCCTTTTAGTTTAATGATAGCATTTACTCGAGGTAATAAAGATTCAAAATTCATATTGTTTTTTAACTTTTTATATCCACATTTTGTCAAAATATCAATTAATTTATAATTTTCATTATAATCAAAGTTCATGGTTAATCTATTTAATTTAGCAATAGCAATCTCTGGATTAATTTTTATAAAAGCAAAATTTCTCTTTTTATAATAATCTTTAATTTTCTTTGTAAAGTCATTTAATAAATATTCATTTGAATAATCTATTAAGAAACCACGTGGTGAATATCCAAAGTAAACATTACCAATTTTTTTATAAAGTATTAAAGCAGCAGCTACTATCTCATCAGCACCATAAGAAATGAATTCGTATTCAAATCCTTCTTCTGCTTTAAGTAAGGCATAGTTAATAGACTCATGAAAATTTCCAATAAAGTGCTTACTTGCAAACTTCATAAATTCATCAATAGATAATTCTCTAATAAACATTTAAAAAACCTCCTTTAACTAAAGTAAGACAACATTATACCACAAAATGATGTCAAAATCCATAAAAATGTTGCTTAAACATATTTTATTGTGTATAATATAGCTAGGTGATATAAAAATGGCAAGTAGTTTTAAAAATAGTATTGAAAACATGTATAAAAGAATGATTACTTATTCTATTTTAACATCAATACTTACAGTAGCAGCAGGTGTTGTACTTTTACTAGTACCTGAACTTACAAATAAAGTTGTAGGCATTATAGCCGGAATTATATTTTTAATTGAAGGAATTAATTCAATTTATAAATATTTTCATAGAGAAGGTGCGAAATTATATAATTTAAGCTTAGTATTTGGTGTCCTTTATTCAGTCCTTGGGGTAGTAATTATTATTTATCCATTTACAGTAGTAGAATTTGTAACTGTATGTCTTGGAATATTTATGATAATTAATGGAGCTAGTAAAGTTAATTATGCACTTTGGCTAAAAAGAGGAAATGAAGATTCATGGTTAATTACATTAGCAACAGGTATTTTGGTAGCTATCGTTGGTGTACTTGTAATATTTAATCCATTCGCAAGTCTAACACTAACTAAACTAGCCGGAGCATTCTTAATTATTACGGGAATTCTAGATTTTATGGATACAATTTTATTCAAAAATAGAAGTAAAGAAATAATGGAAATATTTTGGTAAAGATAAGTAAAATCTAAAGTAAAATTAATCGTTTTACTTTTTTCTTTGTTAAAATTTTGATATACTATAAGTAAGGAAGAAGGGGATAAAATGTTTATAAAAGACATTCATGCTAGAGAAATATTAGATAGCCGAGGAAATCCAACTATTGAAGTTGATATGACATTAGATAATGGAGTAAGTGCAACAGCATCTATTCCGAGTGGAGCATCAACTGGATCCAGAGAAGCATTAGAATTACGCGATAAAGACCCAAATAGATATGAGGGAAAAGGAGTTTTAACTGCAGTAGATAATGTTAATAATATAATAAAGCCAGCTCTATTAGGTAAAAAAGCTGATCAACTTAGTATTGATAACCTTTTAATAGAATTAGATGGAACAGAAAATAAAAGTAAACTCGGAGCTAATGCAATACTTGCGGTTTCTCTTACTTGTCTAAAATGTTTAGCTAAATCTAATAATAAAGAATTATATGAATATGTATCTAATCGAACTGTTTCCATGCCTATTCCAATGATTAATATTATAAATGGTGGAGCACATGCTGTAAATAATATAGATATTCAAGAGTTTATGATAATGCCAGCCATGAAAAGTATTAAAGAAAGAGTAAGAGCTGCATCTGAAGTCTTTCATGCTTTAAAAAAATTATTAAGTGTCAATGGTTTTGCAGTTGGTGTAGGGGATGAAGGTGGATTTGCACCAAACTTAAATAGTAATTCCATGGCCTTAGATTTTATTGTAGAAGCTATCAAAAAAGCAGGCTATACACCTGGAGAAGATATTTTTATTGCCTTAGATATAGCAGCTAGTGAACTTTATAATAAAGAAACAAACACATACAAATTAGATGGAAAAGAATTAACAAGCGATGAGTTAATGAACTATTATGTAAAATTAATAAATACATATCCAATCTTAAGTATTGAAGATCCATTCTTTGAGGATGATTTTGAAACTCTTGCAAAATTCACTTCTTTAGTTGGAAATCGCATCATGATTGTTGGAGATGACTACTTTGTAACTAATGAAAAATATTTAGAAAAAGGAATAGAAATGCATGCTGGTAATGCTATCTTACTTAAAGCTAACCAAATTGGCACAGTTAGTGAAATGATTAAAACCATAATGCTTGCAAAGAAAAATAATTATAAAACAATTATATCTCATCGAAGTGGAGAAACAGAAGATACATTTATTGCTGATTTAGCGGTAGGTCTTGCCATTCCATTTATTAAAACAGGTTCAATGTGTCGTGGAGAGCGAATTGCTAAATACAATCGTTTAATGAGAATTGAAGAAAAATTAAAAAGAGACTAGTTATTTGGTCTTTTTTATTTTATAATATAATTGGTGATAATATGAAAAAAATAGTAGATGGTAATAATGCTTGTAGTAAAGTTGCATATTATTTTAGTGAAGTATGCAGTATTTATCCAATAACACCATCAAGTCCGATGGCATCAAATATTGATTTATTAACAAGCACTAATTTGCTTAATATATTTAATGATAAACCTAGAGTCTTAGAAATGGAATCAGAAGCTGGAGCCTCCGGAGCCTTACATGGTGCCCTTTTATCGGGTTCTTTAGCATCAACATTTACAGCTAGTCAAGGGTTACTTTTGATGATACCAAACATGTATAAAATAGCCGGAGAAATGTTACCAGCAGTAATTCATGTTGCAGCACGAAGCCTTGCAACACATGCATTATCAATATTCGGAGACCATCAAGATATTTATGCCACTCGTGCCACAGGTTTTTGTATGCTAGCATCATCTAGTGTTTTTGATGCCCAAAATTTAGCAGCGGTGGCTCATCTTTCTGCTATAAAGGGAAGTCTTCCGTTTGTGCATTTTTTTGATGGTTTTAGAACTAGTCATGAACTAAATACAATCGAAGAAATCCCTGAGGATAAACTTTTAGCATTAGTTGACCACGATGCAATCAATAAATTTAAAGATAGATGTTTAAATATTGATAAAAAGTACCAATATGGAATGGCTCAGAATGAAGATATTTATTTTCAATGCATGGAAGCTAGAAATAAATATTATGATGCTATGCCTGATATTGTAAATGGGTATATGCAAAAAATTAATGATATAATGCATACCGATTATAAACCATTTAATTATTATGGGGCAAATGATGCTAAAAATATAATCGTAGCCATGGGTAGCATAACAGACACTATCAAAGAAGTGGTAAAAAAGTTAGGTAATGTTGGTTTAATCGAGGTTCATTTATATCGTCCATTTAGTAAAGAATATTTTTTGAATGTTTTACCTGAATCTGTTAAAAATATTGCAGTTTTAGATAGAACAAAAGAAGCGGGTTCCAGTGGTGAACCTTTATACTTAGATATATGTAGCATTTTAAAGGACAAAGATATCAATATTTACGGGGGAAGATTTGGCTTATCTAGTAAAAATACCACTCCGAGTGATATTTTTAGCGTTTACAAAATGCTAGAAGAAAATCCAAGAAATAACTTTACTATAGGTATAAATGATGATGTAACCAATTTAAGTTTAAAAGAAGAACATATAGAAATTGAAAATAATAATAAAGAAATAAAAGTCGTAGGTTTTGGTAGTGATGGAATGGTTAGTGCTAGCAAGGATTTACTAAAAATCCTACATGCTAAAAAAGATTTATATGTTCAAGGGTACTTTGAATATGATTCCAAAAAAAGTGGGGGAGTAACAATATCCCATTTAAGATATGGTAATGAAAAAATAAATGAACCATATTATGTAACTCATCCAGAGATAACAGTAGTTACCAAAGACATTTACTTTAGAATGTTTGATATTATAAATAATTTAAAAGAAAATGGAATATTACTTATCAACACTATTAAAAATGAAGAAGAATTATTAAAATTGTTACCAACTAAAGTTAGGAACATAATTTTTAAGAAAAATATTAAAGTATATTATATTGATGCTGAAAATATAGCTAGCAAAAATAATCTAAAAGGTAAGATAAGTAAAATAATGGAAGTTTTAATTCTAAACTTACTCCATGTTGAAGATGCCACTTCAATGCTTGAAGAATCAATTAAAAAATCATTTGCCACAAAAGGTGAAGATATAGTTAATAACAATATTTTAGCAATGCATGAAGCTTTATCAAACTTAAAAGAACTAAAGATTACCCATGAATATGATGAAACAATAAGTATCGTTGATGATAGTGTAATAAATATGATTAATGAACGAAGAGGGAATGAGATTCCTGTTAGTAAGCTAATGGATTTTGCCTATGGTCGTTTCCCTGGAGCAACAACTAACAATGAAAAAAGAAATATTTCAAACATTGTTCCAAAATGGATTAAAGAAAATTGTATTGAATGTGGAATGTGTGCTTTAGCTTGCCCACATGCTGTAATCAGAGCCATAGCAAATGAAAATGATTCAGATGGCATTCCATTTATAGGTAAAGATGGATTAAAATACTCAATTAAAATAAGTGAAAAAGATTGTACTGGATGCGGCGTATGTGTAAGTGTTTGTCCTGGTAAAATGGGTAAAAAAGCATTAGAAATGATAGAAAAAACAAATAAAGCTGGTATTGACTTTGATGCTATAAAAAGAGTAAATCCATTACCTAAAACAACAATTAAAGGTGTTGCTTTAGAACGACCATTATTTGCCTATTCTGGTGCTTGTGCAGGATGCGGAGAAACGCCATATATTAAAATGTTAACACAAATTCTCGGAGAAAAATTAGTAATTGCCAATGCTACAGGTTGTTCAAGTATTTATGGTGGCTCAGCTCCATCAACACCTTACAGCATCCCATGGGCAAACTCACTATTCGAAGATAATGCCGAATTTGCTTTAGGTATCCATATTTCTTACAAACAAAAAAGAGATAGAATAAAACACATAATGGAAGAAACCATTAATTCTGTTGATGAAGAAATAAAAAAATTATTCACAAGATGGTTAGGAAATGAAAATGATTTTGAAATAACTAAAGATGTTAAAGAGAAATTACAAGATAAATTAATACCAAAAGAATTAAAAGATTTAATTGATTATATTCCTGCTAGAACTATCTGGGCAATCGGTGGAGATGGCTGGGCATATGACATTGGCTATGGTGGCCTTGATCATGTTCTTCATTCCAATGAAAATATTAAAATATTAGTATTAGATACGGAAGTTTATTCAAATACTGGTGGTCAATCAAGTAAATCTACTAAACTCGGAGCAGTCGCAGAATTTGCTAACTTTGGTAAGAGAACTATGAAAAAAGATTTATTTAAGATAGCATCATGCATACCAAATTGCTATGTAGCATCTATATCTCTCGGAGCAAACATGATGCAAGCAATAAAAGCCTTCAATGAAGCCGAAGCACATAATGGTCCAGCAATCATAATTGCTTATTCTCCATGTATTGAACACGGTATTAAAACTGGTATGACCACATCAAGTGAAGAACAAAAACTAGCTGTAGAATGTGGATACACAATTCTTATGAGATACGATGGAAAATATCATATTGACTCTAAAGAACCTGATTTTAATAAATATGGAACATTCTTAGATAATGAAGTTAGATTTAATGCTTTAAAAATTAAAGATAAAGAACTAGCATCTAAATTGCTTGAAGAACAAAAAGAAAACGCAATTAATAGATACGAATATTACAAGAAAATAAGTGAGTAGTTCACTTATTTTTTTATATAAAAAAGCGGAGACTCCCGAAGGAATCTCCTAAAAGAATAAAAAGGGGTTGACTAGTGTGATACTAGCACCAATTCGCCTTCTTTAAGTGAATTGGTGATTACTATCTTAATCGAAAAAGTGCATTTTGTCAAGCCATTTTTGCAAATTTTTGACATTCTAAGATTTGTCAACTATAAATTTTTATGATATTATAGACACACTAAAAAGACACGAAATTATCA
>CAKOLL010000005.1 GCA_934096295.1 uncultured Bacilli bacterium | reverse complement strand
ATCAATTCTGGTGTGTCTGTATTTATTGAATAACCAAATGTATTTGTATATATACTTAGATACAAATAGTAATTTTGGGTTGCTGTATTTGTCTTACTATTCGCTGTCAATAATGCTTTGGCAAATGTTGAACCTGTTTGGTTACCAGTCCCTTGTGCAAAGTTTTCTTGATCCAAAGTAAGTGTTATTGGATCTCCGGTTTCAAATGTTAAGGTATCCACTGTATTTGCATTAATTCTAATATCTGTTTGTGAACCTTCTCCGGTTTGTGCTTGAAAGTAAGCATATGTTGCTCCGATGATTAAAATTGTTAATGCTATTATAGATGCAATTGCTATTATTTTTGTTTTGTTTTTTTCCATATTTTCTACCACCTTTTAAAAATTCTATATACTATTTTTTTAATTATATCACAAAAAACACAAATTGTAATCATTATTGTGTCACTTTTATAATACAAATTTGTTTGCTATTATTACATTGAGAGGTTTAAATGCAATGCATAAATTTATTATACCCAATATTGAAGAGGAAAATACTATTACTAAAACTATTAGGATAAGACGAAATACCGCCAACAGATTGGAACAATTGGCAGTTGATAATAATATAACATTTAATAGATTAGTAAATGAGTGCATCGATTATGCTCTTCAGAATATGGAAGAAGACACTAATAAGGAAGCCCAAACTCAAAATAATTAGTGTCTTTTTTTATAACTACATTGTGCGATATATCTTTCGCATTATATTTTAGATATTAACGATATTATGATACGCTTGACAAGGTGAGCGTGTAATGAGAATTAAGGTAAGTGATTATTCAACAAATGAGATAATCAAGATAATGAGAGAGTATGTTGATCGAACTCAATTTGAATTTGCTGATGATTGCAATTTAAATAGAAGAAGTATCCAAAATTATGAATATGGCACTGTAAATTACACCTTTGAAACTTTAGTTAAAATTGCTAAACATTATCACTTTGAAATAACTATTGAAAGTACTCCGAAAACTGATCAGATGATTGATAAATAGTTATCTTTTATAAATAGCATATATTATTTTAGATATTTCTTGATGTGCTAAATAGTTTAAATAAAAACTATCTTTTTGTAAGTAATATTTTTCATTTAATGATATAGCTAAAATATCTATAAAGTTAGCATTATATTTACCACATATTGTTTTTAACTTTGTATTTATTTCTATAGCATCTTTTTTTAATAACTTCTCAGTAGGATATAATCCAATTAGGATTATATCTTTTTTATAAAACTCTCTAATTTTAAAAAGTAAATTGTCAATATCTTTTATATACTTATCTATCATTTCATTAGATATATCATCTGAAGGAGAAATATAAGCAAATTCATCCATACCTATAGCTATTGTAATTATGTTAGCTTTAGCTATAATTTGTTTTATCGGAGTTTTAGTTCTTTTACCTAAGTTATTGTTGTCTAGAATGTCATTTAAATCATTAATTGTTAAATATTGATATGAAAAATCATAATTATAAGATGCTAAATCATTTTTAAGTTCTAATTTTTCTTTAAAATAATCATTGAAACTTTTACCTGCGACATTATAGGGAGTCATTCCAATACTTACTCCATCTCCGAGTGCTACAAAATTTGTTTTTGTAGTTATACGTAAACTATTTATTATAAAAGTTAAAATAGCTCCGATTAAAATTATTAATAATAGCTTATACCTTCTTTTCATAAATACCCCCATAAAAAATGTAAAGATTTCTCTTTACATTATATTTCTTCAATTTTAATAATAGCACCAACATGAGATAATTTGTTAATAATTCGTTCATAACCTCTCAGAATATGCTCAGCATCATTTATTATAGTTGTGCCATCTGCTATTAAGCCAGCTGTTACTAATGCAGCTCCGGCACGAAGATCTGTTGCAGTTATTTCTTTTCCATGAAGTTTTGTTGGTCCAGTTATTTTTGCATGTTGTCTTTCAGCTTCAATATTAGCTCCCATCATATTTAAATATTTTACATGGCCCATTCTATTTTCCCAGATTGTTTCTTCAAATAATGATATGCCATTTGCTTGTGTTAATAAAACAGACATAGGTTGACCTAAATCAGTTGGAAACCCTGGATAAACAACAGTTCTTACATTCGTAGGTTTTAAATTTGCGCTTCTGTTTAAAATCATTTTATGATTGTTAAGTTTAAAGTCTACGCCCATTTCTTGAAGCTTATTTAAAAGCACTATGTTATGTTCTGGAACCATACCATCAATTTCAAGATTATTTCCTAATAAAGCTCCCATTATAATGTATGTTCCAGCTTCTATTCTATCAGGAATAACTTTTATTTCTGCACTATGTAAGTTTTTTACACCTTCGATAGTTATTTCTTCAGTACCTGCCCCAGTTATTTTGGCTCCCATGTTATTTAATAGTTCTGCAATGTTAACTATTTCGGCTTCTCTGGCAGCGTTATTAATTTTGGTCGTTCCACTTGCTAGAGTTGCAGCAATCATTAAATTAATTGTAGCTCCGACAGATGCAAAATCTAAAAATATATTTGCACCATGTAATTCTTTAGCATCAATAATGTATTTTGTATCTTCTTTTGTGATGGTAGCACCAAGAGATTCAAATCCTTTTAAGTGCAAGTCAATTGGTCTTGATCCGATATTACATCCTCCAGGGAAATACATTTCAACATGCTTAAATCTTGCAAGTAAAGCCCCCATGAAATAATATGATGCTCGTAATTTATTACTTAAATTCTCTGGTATGACTACATTTTCCATATTACTAGCATCAATATCCATTGTATCTTTATTGTTAATAACTTTTACATTTAATAATTTTAATATTTCTATTAATGCATCTCTATCAGATATATTTGGGACATTTGTTATATGAACATTTCCATTTGCCATAATAGCAGCGGGTATTAATGCAACTACACTATTTTTTGCTCCCCCGATTTTAATCTTTCCACTTAAAGGTTTATTACCTTCAATTATTATTCTTTTCAAAATAATCACCTCTTAATAATATTTATGGCATGTAAAAAAGAAATATTATTGTTCTTTTCCACATGACTTGCAAAATTTTGAATCTTCATCTATTAATTTGCCACAATGCTTACAATAAAATTTATTTCCTGTTAATCCTTCTTTTATAGCATTTGCTGTTATTTCAATTCCTTTTTTATTTATATTTGCCTTTCTTGTAACATTATCCCTCATTGTTTCTTCGTTATTATCTAATATTTCTTTTTCAGCATTAATACCTATATCTGCAGATGTTGATAATAAATCTTTTAAATCCTCTTTACTATAGTCCATCATATGTTTTGCAGCTTTTATTTGCTTACTCATCAATTTTCCTCTTAACTTTGGGCTTACCATTAAAGCAATCACGAAAACAAAAACTAATCCAATAAATATTGGTACAATATAAAATAAGATATCCATTAAAATCCTTCTTTCTTATTTATATTTTATCTATACAATCTTTAAAAGTCAATTCATAATAAAGAAAAAACTTAAAACTATGTTAAATGTATTTTAAAGAATATGATATAAACCTAGTAATATAAGTAATATTATTCCTAAAATACTTGCGTATTTACCTATAAATTTGTTAGAATACTTACCAATTAAAAGGCCCATAGACGTAAATGAAAAACTACACACTGCAAAAATAAAACTTGCTAATATAAATTTGTTAGTTATTTCACTAATTCCTAATCCGATGGTAAATGAATCAATACTTACACTAAAAGCTAATAATATTAAACTTATTAAACTAATATTAATATTTATTTCTTCTTTTTTAAAATATTGAATAGCTAAGTTTACTCCGAGTATTATAAGTATTAATCCTAATACAATGTTACTTGCTATATTAAAATAACTCATGATAGTAATGCCTATTTTATTTCCAATCAATGGCATTATAAAATGAAATAATGCTACTACAAAAGGAAATATTGTTAAAAATTTATTATTTTTTATTAAAGCACCCATACTTAATGATAAAGAAAAAGTATCCATGGATAAGGATACTCCGATTAAAAAGATGGATACTAATTCTTGCATTTTTATCACCAATTAAATATATGCTAGTACTTATTTATTAATTCTTGTAAGTATGAGGTATAAGTTATATCATCAAAGTCACTTTCATTTGCCTCAAGTAAACATAAGGGAGGAAATAATACACACCACCAGTTATCACCAAGACCGTCACCAAGGGTTACCACTAATGATTCATAATTTCCTTCTTTGTATGTAACACCTTTATAATTTTTCTCTGGAAAATAATTAATACCATAATTTATATTATAATTAGAATTATATTTATTAATAACATTATTTATTTTATTTATATTTAAGTCTATTTCATTTTTAGTTTCTTCTTTAGAATTGGAATTTGTTAATATATCTGCAATGATTGGTTCTAGTTCATTTCTAATTTCTATTTTTTCTTTTTGATCTTCGATGGAATTACTATTAGCTATAATTCTAAATCTTATAGCATTATCTGGTATTAATACTTTAGTATCATTTTTGTTTAGTAACACAATTATAGTTACTATAAATAAACTTATTATTACTTTTTTCATATTGTTCACCTAAAATAGTAATGGGGATAAATGAAAATGTTTATTCATTATATTAAAAAAATGTTTACTTGTCATTATCAATGTTCAAGTAAACATAACCATTAACAAAAAGTAAGCATCCGACATTCTAAAATCAAATGTTTCTTTTTTTATTATATGAAATTTCCTTTCATATATACCTATATTATCATGTTTTAATTGAAATTGCAAGCCAGCTTTTTATTTGAAAATAAATAAATATCGTGGTAATCCTTGTAAATCATTTTCAAAACTATATTTTAAATTCGTACTTTTTACAATTTTTTCTAATAATTCTTTTTGATTATCTCCGATTTCTAAAGCTAGTAGACCCGGACTATTTAAATTATTTAAATGTTTATTAAATATTTCTTTATAAAAATATAATCCATTATCACTTGCAAACAAAGCTAAGTTTGGTTCGTTATTTTTTACTTTATCTTGAACATACCCATCATATGGAATATACGGAGGATTAGAAATAATAATATCATAATTATTATTTAAAGAATCAGTCATACTTTTATTTATAAAGTTTATTTCTGTGTTATTAAGTACTGCATTAGATTCTGCTACCTTTAGGGCATCGCTAGAAATATCTAATGCTGTAACAAAACTATCTAAATTTTTCTTTAAAGAAATTGCTATACATCCACTTCCTGTACCTAAATCTATGATACTTATTTTTTTATTAAACATTTTTTTAGCATAATTGATTGTTTTATCCACGAGAGTTTCAGTTTCAAATCTTGGAATCAAAACTCTTTCATCAACATTTATAACATTTCCGTAAAACTCCACATTACCAATTAAGTATTGAGGTGGATAACCTGTTGATAATATCTCTAAAAGCTTATTGGTATCTGGATATTTTTGGGTTAATAATTCCCAATCGGGAATACTTATATAATCTGGTTTCATACGCCTCCAGAACAAAACTTAATTTCTAACGAAATTCAAGTATCTGTGTTACCTCACGATAACACTTTTCTGCTTCACTGAAACCTTTGGTTTCTCCACAGACCAATTTTGGATGGTCGCCACCCTACTTGTTTTTTTATTTTTTTGTTCTTATTTATATTATACAATCTTTCATATATATTTTCAACCCTTCAAACATTATATTTATACTTGCATTTATATCTCTATCATGTATCAAACCACATTCTGGACATGTCCATTTTCTTATACTTAAATTCTTTACTTCTTCATTCTTAAATCCACATCTATTACAACTTTGACTACTTGGATAATATTTATTTATCTCAATTACTTTTTTACCTAACCAATTTGATTTATATTTTAAGACTCGTATGAATTCTCTGATTGGTAAGTTTTTTAAGTGTTTCGCTATTTTATGAACTTGATACATACTTTTAACATCTAACGTTTCAATTGATACGATGTCATTATCTTTTAATATTTTATTTGCAAGTTTATATATCATATGTTTTCTGGCATTCCTAATTTTTAAATACAATCTTTGTATTTTTAATTTTACTTTATATCTATTCTTACTTCCAGGTTTACATCTTGATAACCATCTTTGTAATCCTTTTAATCTTTTTTCTTTTATCTTTACTTCATTTTTTATTTTTTCTCCATTTGATGTTACTATAAAATCTTTAATTCCTAGATCTAATCCCACGATTGATGTTGGTTTTAATGTTATGTTAATAAATGGCACTTCAACAAGGACGCTTACAAAGTATTTGTTAGCATCTTTACTAATTGTTGCTGATTTTATTTTACCTATTATTTCTTTTGTTGTTCTATATCCACGAAACTTTACTTCTTTTAATTTTGGCAAAGTTATTATTCTTTTATTAAAATCTATTCTTATACTTTCATATTTCTTATTTTTGTAAGTATTTAATGTATTATTTGTTCTAAAACTTTCATGTACACCTTTTACTCTAAATCTTGGATAACCATTTCCTTTAAAAAACCTTTGGAATGCATCATCTAAATTATAAACGCATGCTTGTAGGGCACATGAATCTATTTCTCTTAACCATTCTTTTTCTTTTTTTAAGTCTGTTAATTCTTTTAATTGTTCATATACACTTATCTTTGTTTTACTTTCTTCATATTTACTTTTTCTTTCTGCAAGAAAATCATTATAAATATACCTAGTACTTCCGAAAGTCTTTTCGATTAATTCTCTTTGTGAATCTGTAGGATAAATTCTTAATTTATATGCTTTATAAGTATTCATATGACCAACCCCCTTGGATAATCTGATTATATCATACGTTTGGCCATATATCAATGCTTTTATTTACAAAAAATTGAATAACTTTCCTAGTATATAAAAAAGTAAGCTGGGTCTATTCTAAAGACATACCAGCTAATTTTAATTTTAAATCTTCAGTTATTAAGGCTTCAATAACTGGTTCAAGTTCTCCATCCATTACGCGATCTAGAGTCATAGTTGAAAAATTGATTCTATGGTCAGTGACACGATTTTGTGGATAATTATATGTTCTTATTTTTTCTGAACGATCTCCGGTACCTATTTTTGTTTTTCTTTCAGCACCGATAGCACTTTCTTGTTTATGCATTAATTCATCATTAATTTTAATTTTTAAAAGTTGCATTGCTCTTTCTTTGTTACGTAGTTGGCTTCTTTCTGTTTGGCAAGTTACTACTGCTCCGGTTGGAACATGGGTAATACGAACTGCTGAATTGGCGGTATTTACTGATTGTCCACCTGCTCCACTTGAGTGATATACATCTATCTTTAAATCACTTTCTTTAATGTCAATATTAACATTATCAACCTCAGGCATAACAAGTACTGTTGATGTTGATGTATGTACTCTTCCTTGAGTTTCAGTTACGGGAACTCTTTGAACTCTATGTGATCCACTTTCATATTTTAACTTACTATAAACATTTGAACCTTTAACCATGAATTCTATTTGAGAATATCCACCACTCGTACCTTCAAGAGCATGGATGACCTCAATTTTCCATCCATTTGCCTCAGCATAATAAGAATACATTCTAAATAAGTCTCCGGCGAATATATTTGCTTCATCTCCACCTGCTGCTCCTCTGATTTCCATGATAACATTCTTTCCATCATTTTCATCTTTAGGTACTAGCAATACCTCTAACTCATGATAAAGTCTGTCAATTTCTCGAGTTAAATTATCTATTTCTTCTAAAGCAATTTCTCTTAGTTCTGGATCATTTTCCATCATTTTTGCTTCTTCTAAGTTATTTTTTGCTTGTTTATAACTTTGATATGTTTTAACTGTTTCTTCTAAATCACTTTGTTCTTTAGATAATTCTTTTACTTTATTAAAATCGTTTAGTATTTCAGGATTAGCCAAATCCTTTGTTAATTCATTGTATTTTTCTTCGATAGCATCTAATCTATTAAACATTTTTATCTTCCTTTCTTTGACTTAAATATTTAAAATTAGACGCTATAAATTACTTTCATCAATATCATCAACTACCACTAAATCTGCTAAATCATCTTCAGTTACATCATCTGTTTCATCATCTTTATCATAGAAAATATCATTTTCTTCATCGTTTTCTTCTTCAACGTTATCTTCATCATCATTTTCTAATTCTTCTTCGTCTTCTTCCATATCAAAAACTATATCTAGTTTATGTCTTGATTGAAGATCCCAATAACCTTTATCTAACATAACAAATTTCTTATTCGTAGACATTAGCTCAAAGAATTCCATTAGTTCTTCATCAATTCTTTCTTCTGGTAATCCTAATACATTAATTACTTTAGCAAAAATATCACGAAGTTTCATTTTTTTGCCACTTTCTTGAAGTATTAGTAAAGCAATATCATCATAGCCCATTAGTTCTAATTCTTCTTTTGGTATTTGCTTTAATTTCATAAATTCATTTCTCCTTACATTTGTTCTGGTGGGATAACCCCGATTAGATTAAGTGCATTAAATATTGTTTGTTTAACGCATTTAATTAAATTTAAATTTTCTAAAGTTTCTTGTTCATTATCAGTTAATACACGATTTTTTGCATAGTATAAATGGAATAAACTAGCAAGTTCGTATACATAGTTAGTAATTAAATGAGGTAATTCTTTTAAAGCCGCATTTTTTACTACTTCTGGGAACTCATAAACTTTTTCTAAAACATTATATGATGTATCATCATTAATTGCAATATATTTTTCACAGTTTTTGACATTTTCTTGTCCTTTTAAAATTGAACAAATTCTTGCATAAGCATAGCATACATAAAATACTGGGTTTTCATTTGATTTACTTTTAGCTAAATTAAGGTCAAAATCCATTTGAGTATCTAGGCTATATTTAGAAAAATAGTATCTGGCAGCATTTACTCCGACTTCATCAATTAATTCTTTTAATGTTACTGATTTACCAGTTCTTTTACTCATTTTTACAACTTCACCATTTTCCACAAGTCTTACAAGTTGTAATAATTTTACTTCTAATTTTTCTGGATCATTTCCTAGGGCTTTAACACTACTTTTTAAACGTGCTACGTATCCATGATGGTCTGCACCAAATATATCAATCATTTTGTCATATCCACGATTAAATTTATCCATATGATATGCTATATCTGGTAAAAAGTATGTAGGTATGCCATCTTCTTTAATTAAGACATGATCTTTATCATCAAATAGAGCACTACATTTAAACCAAGTGGCACCATCTAAATTGTAAGTATATCCGTTTTTAGTTAAAATATCCACAACACTCATTAAATCATATTTTTCTGATAAAGCTTTTTCACTTGTTTTAACATCATATTCTATTCTATATTCTTTTAAGTCATCAAATATATGTCCAACCATTTCATTTGTACCTAACTTTTTAAAGTAATCTAAATCATTATTTAATAAAGTATCTTGATGTTCTTCATATAGTCTTTGTGCTATAGCTATTATTTCTTTTCCATAATATCCATTTTCAGGCATACTTGATTCTATACCACATACTTCTTTATAACGAGCAAGAATTGATAAACCTAAATTAGTTATTTGATTTCCTAAGTCATTAATATAATATTCTGTTGTTACATCAAAACCACTGAATCTCATGATACGTGCCAAAGAATCTCCATAAGCACCACCACGGGCATTTCCAAGGTGAAGAATTCCAGTTGGATTAGCACTTACAAATTCAATATTAATTTTTTTACCATTTCCTATATTTGAACTACCATATCTTTCTTTTTCTTCTAAAACTTTGTTGATATTTTCAAATAAATAATTTTTACTTACAAAAAAGTTAATAAAACCCGGAGCTTTTACTTCAACTTTAATTATATTTTCATCACTTATATTATTTGCAATATCATTTGCTATTTCTAAAGGATTTTTCTTAAGTACTCTAGCTAATTTCATAGCTATATTACTTGAATAATCCCCGTTTTCTTGTAATGTTGGTTTGCTTATTTCAATTTCAACATCACTAATATTTAACTTTTCTAAAGCTTTTTTAATTACATTTTTTAATATTTCTTTCATAAGTCCTCTTTCCTAGTAATTTCTATTACTTTCTTTTCTTCTCCGAGAGAATAAGTTAACCTTATTATATTATCTATCTCTTCAAAATTGGCATTTATATTATATTTTAAATCTGCATTAGCAAATTTAACTGTTAATATTTCGTTTGTAAAATCTACCTTAAATATATCACTTTCATTTATTCTTTCATAAATTTTATTAATTAAGTCCACTTTATGTGTACCATATTCATCTTTATAATATATAACATTATCTTTAAATTTTACTAATTTATCTTTTTCATCAATTATGGTTTCTTCATCATCAAATAGCTTCCAATCTATTTTCATTTAGCCACCTCTTTTTTTCTCACATATTATAACAGACTTTATAATAATTGTATAGTAAAATTGCATATTTTTTCAAAACTTAACTCATACTACTTTTAGGTGATGCCTTTTGAAAGCAATGAGATTTTTTGTAAAATCATTTATATTCTTATTTATTTCATTTGTTGTCCTTTTAATTGGTCTTTACACTTATGCTTATTTAAGTCCTAAACTGGATTTAAAAACTAGTGGAAGTCTATATTTATACGATAATAAGAATGATTTAATATATCAAGGGTCTAGGAGTAATGAATGGGCTAATTTGGAAGATATATCTGATAATTTAAAAAAGGCTGTCATTGCTGTTGAAGATAAAAATTTTTATAATCATCATGGGTTTGATTATTTACGAATTGCTAAGGCTATGCTTACAAATATTAAGAAGAAATCTATTGTGCAAGGAGCTTCCACGATATCCCAACAATATATAAAAAATTTATATTTAGATTTTGATAAAACTTGGAAAAGAAAAGCTGAAGAAGCATTGTTAACACTAGAACTTGAAGTTCATTATGATAAAGATGATATTTTAGAAGGATATTTAAATACAATAAATTATGGACAAGGTAATATGGGTATTGTTAATGCTGCTAGCTATTATTTTAACAAGAAACCTAATGAATTAACTTTGGAAGAAGCTATAATGCTTGCAGGTATTCCCAAAAATCCCGCTGGATATAATCCTGTTAGTAACTATGAAGCATCTGTTAAAAGAGCTTGGGTAGTTGCTAAATCTATGCTTAATAATGGGTATATTGATGAAGATACTTATAATAATTTATATAAGGAAAAATTAGAAATTTTTGGTCAAACTAAAAATAATAATTTACAAATGATTATGTATTATCAAGAGGCTGTTTTAAATGAATTAGCAAATATTAAAGAAGTCCCAGCATCATTAGTAAATGCTGGTGGCTTAAAAATATTTACAACTTTAGATTTAGAAGAGCAAACTAGTTTAGAAAATAATATTTTAAATAATAAAGTTGATGATGAACTACAGGTAGCAAGTGTAATTGTTGACCCTAAAACTGGGGCAGTTAAAGCCTTAACAGGTGGTATGAATTATGCAAAAAGCCAATATAATAGAGCTTTAAAAAGTAAAAGACAAGTTGGATCTACGATGAAGCCTTTTCTTTATTATGCAGCATTAGAAAATAATATGACTATGTCAAGTAGTTTTAGGAGTGAAGAAACAACATTTAATTTAGCTAATGGAAAAACTTATGCTCCACAGAATGCTGGTAACATTTATGCTAGTAAGGAGATAACTATGGCGGCAGCTCTAGCTTTATCAGATAACATTTATGCAGTTAAAACTAATTTGTTTTTAGGTGTTGATAAAATGATAGATGTTGCTAAAAGAACAGGTATAAATGCCCATTTAGATGAGGTGGCGTCTCTTCCTTTGGGTACTAGTGAAATAAATATTTTAGATTATGCTACGGGATATACAACTTTTGCATCCGGAGGATACCAAAAAGACTTATATTTTATAGAAAAAATTGAAGATATTGATGGTAATGTTTTATATGAACATGAAGATGAAAATAGATTAGTTATTAATCCTAATTATACTTATATTTTAAATGAAATGATGAATTCTACGACGAATGATGCATTTGTTGATTATACAACACCGACGGCTTTAAATATTGCATCAACATTAACACATAAATATGCTTTAAAAACTGGTTCTACTAATACTGATTACTGGATTGTTGGTTATAATCCTAATAGACTTATGATGATGTGGATGGGTTATGATGATAATAAAGAAGTCACTAATAATGTTAGAAATAATGCTAAAAAAATTTGGGCATCAACCATTGAAGAATCATTACAAAATATTAATACCACATGGTATGAAACTCCTAAAAATGTGGTAGCGATTCCTTTGGATGCTGTAACAGGAAAAACTACGAATAATCAAAATAAAGTAGCATTATATTATTATGTAAAAGGAACAGAGCCTGGAGTAAGTCAAGAACAATATGTAATAAAAGAAGAAAATAATAAAGAAGACTAGATATTTTTTATGTAATATAATATAATTATTATAGGTGATATGGATGTATAATTATACTTTTAAAGAAAATGATGAACATGTTTTAAATGAAGCTGCCGATGTAAATATTAAGTTTACAAATAGAAATATGTTAGTTAATATTTTGTTAACAAATAAAAATGTTTTAGTTTTTTATGATACTGAAAGAGATAATGCCATGAAAGCTGGTGGAACACAAATTATGCCTCAGTTTGAAGTATTATTCAAAATAGATTTAGGTAATATGGATTATAATATTGTAGATGAGGATACTATTATAAATATAGATAATAATAATGTTACTTTATATAACTTTAATTTAAAAGACTTTATTGAAAAAGATGACTAGTTTGAATTACTGTCATCCTTTTTTATTATTATATTAATATGATATTCGTTAGGTAAATTCATCTCTTCTAATTTTACTTTATCACTATCTAAATTTAATTCACGAATTGTTTTAATTACATAGTTTAAATATTCATCTTTAGTGTTAACTTGATTTGTTGATGGAATTATAAAATCATCTAACATTTCAATATTATCTGTTTGATTAATTAAACTTGAGGTATTTTCTGTTTGTGGTTTTGGAATTTCAAATGTTGGAATAGTTTCTTGAATGTCCATATTTGCTGCGGTATCTTCAAGAAAATTAAAGAATTTGTTAGGCATTTTTTCAGGGTTAGAGAAAAATGCATCTGGAGTTATAGATCGTGCAGGTGTTAATTCTTCTGGAACTTCTTTTGGAATTATGTCTTTAATATCCATTGGTTCTGTATACACATCTTCAATACTATCTATTTTTTCTTCCTTTGGTTCTGGTGTTAAAACGTCAAGACTTTCAACTTGTGTCGGCATTGGTGTATTTGTTACTTCAGGTTCTTCCATATTTTTTATGGCATCTTCAAGTTGTTTAACTGTTAATCTTTCATTAATTATTTTATTTAATAATTCTTTTTGTTTTTCATGTGATGGAACTTTTAATAAAGTTCTTGCATGTCTTTCAGAAATTTTTTCTGCTAAAATGGCTTCTTGAACAGATTCATCTAATGTTAATAACCTTAATTTATTTGATATCGCAGATTGAGATAAACCCATCTTTCTTGCTAATTCATCCTGAGTCATGTATCCTTTATCTAAAAGAGATTGATATGATTTTGCTTCTTCGATAGCTGTTAAATCTTTTCTTTGAATATTTTCGACGATTGCTACCTCTGCAGATGCGTTATCATCAAGATTAGATATTACGGCAGGAACTGATGCTAAACCTGCTAGTTTGGCAGCTTTATATCTTCTTTCACCAGCGATAATTTCATATTTATCATTTTTTCTTCTTAATACAAGTGGTTGTATGATTCCATGTTGTTTTATGGAAAGTGCTAAATCACTTAATGAAGCGTCATCAAAAGCTAACCGTGGTTGAAAACGGTTTGGAATTATATCCTCAATAGGGACTTGTAATATTGTTTTTTCTATTTCAGCATTATTCACTTTAATCAACCCTTATCATCTATAATGATACATTATTTATCAATTTTTTGCAAGGGGCTTTTTAATGATTTTTTCATAAGGCCTTAGTTCATTGTCAAGTGTTGCACTTACTTTTTTAACCTTAACTATATTTCTCACCCCTGCCACATCTGATAATATAAATGTATTTATTTCTTCCACTATTCCATGCATCTTTGTTATAGCAAACTTTCCATCTTCTATTTCTTCTTTATTGCTTCCTTTCATTGCAATAAAATAACCATTTACTTTTACTAGAGGCATTGCAAGTTCTGTTAAAACTGGCATATTTGTTACTGCTCTAGCTGTTACAATATCATAATGATTTAATCTTTCATTCCTTATGTTTTCTACCCTTGTGTTGATAAGTTCTAAGTTATCAACATTAATTTTTTCTTGTAACTCTGTTAAGAACTTTATCTTTTTATTATTACTATCAAGTAAAGTTACCTTTAAATCAGGGAAAAATATTTTTAAAACCATTCCTGGAAATCCTGCCCCTGTACCAAAATCAAGTAAGGTTGTACATTTTTTTAAATCAATTACTTTTGTAATGGTCAAACTATCATAAAAATGTTTTAAGTATATATCTTCTAAATTTGTAATAGCTGTAAGATTTGTATGTTCATTGTATTCTTGTAAAAATTTTGCATATGTTTCTAATTGATCTAATTTTTTATCTGTTATTTCTAAGCCTAAATTCTCACATTTTTTTATAAATTCATCAATCTTCATTTTTACCGTACTCTTTCTTTAAATAAATTGTTAAAACTGATATATCTACAGGATTTACTCCACTTATACGAGATGCTTGAGCTATTGTTTTAGGTCTAATTTTTTCTAGTTTTTGTCTTGCTTCACTAGCTAGGTTAGTAACTTTTTGATAATCAATATCATCTGGTATTTGTTTTTCTTCAAGACGAGATAACTTTTCAACCTCTTTATAAGCCTTTTTAATATAACCATCATACTTAGCATTTATTTCGACTTGTTCTTTAACATCATTAGAATAATTTATTTCTATAAAATTTTCAATAAATTTTAATGTTATTTCAGGTCTTTTTAGTAAATCATAATAATTTATTCCTGTTAAAGGAACATTTATATTATTATTTTCAAATACCTTTATTATATCTTCAGTTAGATGCAAGGTGTTATCTTGTAAAAACTTTGTTAATTCTTTTATTTTTGTTTCTTTTTCAATTAATCTGTTGTATTGTTCTTCATTTATTGTACCTATATCATGAGCATAATGGCGTAACCTTAAGTCAGCGTTGTCATGTCTTAATATTAAGCGAAATTCTGCCCTAGATGTAAGCATACGATATGGTTCAATTGTCCCTTTGGTTACTAAGTCATCAATTAAAACACCAATATAGGCATCACTTCTTTTTAATATCAAAGGTTCTTTATTATCAACTTTTAAAACAGCATTTATTCCAGCGATTATTCCTTGCCCTGCAGCTTCTTCATAACCACTTGTACCATTTATTTGACCTGCTGTAAATAAATTCTCTAACACTTTATTTTCTAGTGATGGTTTTATTTGTAATGGATCAATAGCATCGTATTCTATGGCATATGCATATTTTGTTATAACGGCATTTTCTAATCCATGTAAACTATGAACCATTTGTTCTTGAACATCTTCTGGCATACTTGTAGAAAATCCTTGTAAATACCAATCATCATAATATAAGCTTTCTGGTTCTAAGAATAATTGATGTCTTTCTTTATCTGCAAATCTTACAATTTTATCTTCGATTGATGGACAATATCTAGGGCCAATGCCAGTGGCATATCCTCCGTACATAGCGGATTTTGATAAATTATCTCTGATTATTTGATGTGTTAATTCATTTGTATATAATAAATAACATGATTTTTGATCTTCGATTTTGTAAGAAGGTCCAAAGTCATTTGAAAATGTCCAGTAAGTGTTATCACCATGTTCTTCACTCATTACAGAAAAATCAATAGAATCTTTTTTTATTCTTTGGGGAGTTCCAGTTTTTAATCTAATTATCTTTAACCCATATTCTTTTAGTTTTGTTGATAAATAGTTACTTCTTCTTTCTCCATGTGGTCCACCAGGAGTATTCTTACTACCTACGAGTATATTTCCACATAAATATGTACCTGTTGTTAGAACTACGGTTTTTCCTTCGACCTTTTCATTATTTTCAGTGATAATTCCTTTAACTATGTTGTTTTCTATAATTAAATCTTCAACCAAACTTTCTTTAATAGTTAAATTTGGCATCTTCATTAAATATTCTTGCATATTTTTAGGATATGTTACTTTGTCTGCTTGAGCACGAAGGCTTCTTACTGCAGGTCCTTTTGAATTATTAAGCATTTTAATTTGAATGTGGGAAATATCGGCGATTCTTCCCATTAGACCTCCAAGTGCATCAACTTCACGAACTATTATCCCTTTGGCTGTTCCTCCGATTGAAGGATTACATGGCATATCCCCGATATTTTTTATATTTCCTGTTATTAATAAGGTATTTTTACCCATTTTGGCAGCAATATGACTTGCTTCAATTCCTGCATGTCCTCCACCTACTACTATAACATCATACATATTATCATCTACTTTCCTAAACAAAAATTACTAAATATTTTGTCTACTAATTCACCTTCATAACTATCTCCCATAATTTCTCCGAGATAATCCCAGGCACTTTTTAAATCTATTTCAATCATATCTACTGAAAAACCAGCATCTAAATTACTTTGAGCATTTTTTAATGCTTCATATGCTTTATTTACTAAATCTATTTCTCTAAGATTACATAAATAACTCATATCTTTATTTACTATATTACTTAAATTTAATTTTTCAATTATTCTTTCTTTTAATTTGTCTAATCCACTAATTTCAATGGTATTACCATATATAACATCTTTTATGTTATTTGGTAATATTAATCTTTGTTCAAGATCCATTTTATTGACAAAAACAATTAATTTTTCATTATTATATTTTTCTAACATTAATTTTTCTTCTTCGCTAATAATATCATTGTTATTTAAAACAAATAAAATTATATCAGCATTTTCAGCGGTTTTTTTACTTTTATCTACCCCGATTTTTTCTACGATGTCTTCAGTTTCTCTGATTCCTGCGGTATCTATAAAGTTTATTGCTACACCATTTAAAGTGATTGAACCTTCAACGATATCACGAGTTGTTCCAGGGATATTTGTAACAATGGCTTTTTCTTCATCTAATAAACTATTTAGAATACTACTTTTACCTACATTGGGCTTACCTATTATGGCAATATTTACCCCATTTTTAATTATACGTCCATTTTTAGAACCATTTACTAACTTTAATAATTCTTTATTAATGTCATCTAAATAACTATGCATTAAATCTTCGGTAACCTCTAGTTCATCAGTATATTCAGGATAATCAATATTTACCTCGATATTAGCAAGTATTTTTGCTATTTTTTCTCGTAAATTACTTATTTGTTTTGTTAATTTTCCATCAACATTATTTATAGCAAGTGTTCTTGCAGCATCAGTTTTAGCAATAATTAAATCATTAACACTTTCTGCTTCAAGAAGATTAATTCTTCCATTTAAGTAAGCTCTTTTTGTAAATTCTCCAGGTTCTGCTAGTCTACATCCATTTGCAAGTAATACTTCCATTATTTTTTTAGTGGTACTTACCCCGCCATGGCAATTAATTTCAATTGTGTCTTCAGTTGTATATGTCTTTGGTCCACGCATTAACATTACCAATACTTCATCTATTTTTTCTTCTTTATATTTGATATGTCCATAGTGAATTGTGTGACTTGAAGCACTTTTTAGGTCATAATCAAAAATACTATCCACAATGTCTATAGTATTTGGTCCAGTTACACGGACAATGGAGATTGCCCCGATGCCCATAGATGTTGATATTGCACAAATTGTATCTTCCATAAAAAATACTTCCTTTCATCGGAAGTATTATAACACATTTTTATATTGTTTTAAAGATTTTTATTTAGCCACATTTTAGTTTATGCGAATTGGGTTGCTCATACTTCCGCTCCCCGATACATAGGTTACGGAAGATGAAAGATTAAAGGACGGACGCACCCCAAAGTCGTTGCTAGCATCGCCAACGAACACGAAACCATCGCTATACACAAGAAACGCTTTGATCGAACTTTCAGATTTACGGGAAACTATCCACTCATTATGTCCCATATATATCCAATTATTAGGTGATGCAGTACTATAATCTTTTCCTTCATCTAAATCACATCCTACTAATGTCCACGCCCTTGGGCTTGCAGCATAATAATAATCTGATGCATACATTAATCCTATTTTTGCTTCATATGTTGTATTTTCTGCTGGAGCTACTATTTCATTTTGATATGCCACTGATGGAACTGAAGAAAGGATATTAGTATTTCCTCCGACTTTCCATGTTGTTGTGGCTATTTTATTTGCCCATGTACTACCTATGTTATTTATAAAGTTTGTATTTAGATTTATTTTATTTAGCAAACTTGTACTCCATATATTTGAACCGTAACCATTATTTATACTTGTATCATTTTTATAATTCCAATAATATTGATCTATTGATGTTAAACTTCCTTTGTAATATGTTGAATCCGGATTACTTGACTCCCCATAATCTCCGTCTGTTCCTAGCAATGTACTTGTGGCATAATCATATTTTATTAATTTTACTTTGCCATCTATTACTCCGATTATTCTATATAAATTATCTGTTGGGCATGGTGTTTCTGATGAGCCAAAACATACAAAGTTATTAACTCCATTCCATTTTCCACCACCTGCATATTCCATATTTAAATTTGCTACACGAGCAGTTAAATCATCAGTTTTTACTATATAAGATTTTCCTTTACATGTTGCTTCTGTAACTGGATTAAATTTTCCACTGGCAAAACCAACATTAACACTTTCACCATCTGTGGTTTTACAGGCACCTTCACTCCATGTCACTGGTTTTTCATCTGATAATAATCTTGTCAATGAATCATCTACTAGTAAATTTACATCAGTACTTGTAATAGAGTATACTTTTTTACAATCATTTTCATTTGATGCACCAAATGTTGCATTACTATATGCACCTTGAACATTTTTACCATTAAATGTACAAGTATTATCTCCACCTGCATATCTATATGAGTTATCATTTGCTCCATTTACTAAATTTTCATCATGATGATATACTTTTGTTGCTCCAAAAATATCTGGTGCTCCCAATGAAATAATACAATTTGCTAAGTTATCTCCATTCTTACAATAATCAGAAACAGAATCTGATATTTCTTTTTGTTGAGCAATTAATTTTGCATTAAAACTTTTCCCTGCATTCTTACTTTGATCTTTATCATAATTTATAAATGTTACTGTTACATTCCAAGTATCTGTTTTTTGAGGACTTGCTGTTATTTCTTTATTATTAAATAGAGTTATTAATCCAATACCTGTTGTGATATCAAATCCTTTTATTGTTGCTCCACTACCATCTGTTACTGTTTTATAAGTTAAACCTGAAACGCTAGTTATTTCATTATTACTACCATCTGTTACTGTTAAAAGTATTTCTGGCGTATTTGTATCTTGTGTATAATTAAATGTGTTTTTTGATATATTTAAATACAAATAATAATACTTTGTTGCGGTATTTGTTTTACTATTTGCAGAAAGCATTGCTTTTGCAAATGTTGAACCCGTTTGATTTCCTTTGCCACTTGCAAAATTATCTTGGTCAAGTGATAAATTTAATGCTGAACCTGTTTCAAATGTTAAAGTATCTACAGTACTAGCATTTATCTTAATATCAGTTTGGGCGCCTTCACCTGTTTGGGCAGCAAAATATGCATATGTTGCAGTAACAAGGGTTAATGCAAGTGCAATAATTGATACCACACTAATCACTTTTGTCTTTCTATTTTCCATGTTCTTTCTCCTAATTATTTTATAACTGTATTTTAAGCCATTTTATCTTAAAAGTCAATAAGCCATTTTGGAATATGATATCTTTTTTGTGAGGTAAAAAATGTGAATAGATTAAAAGAACTCCGTGAAGATAAAGATATAATACAAAATGATATAGCTAAAGTTTTAGGTATTACTCAAACAGGTTATTCTAAATATGAAGTAGAAACTAATGATATACCTACCGATGTACTTAAAAAATTAGCTAAATTTTATAATACTTCAATTGATTATTTATTGTACCTTACTGATGAAAGAAAACCTTATCCTAAATCCATTGTTGATATAGAAAAAACAAGTTCAAAATAATTAATAAGAACTTGTTTTAATTTGTAACTTTGATATTTAATGAATCAGCATATCCAATTAACTTTAATTGATCTTCAGTTGCTAAATATATAAATTTATCCAATAATTCTTTTTCTTTGTTACTTAAGTTTCTATTCATATATTTTATTGGAGTATCATCATCTGTTAATCCTAGTAAATAGTCTGTGCTAGTTTCTAAATATTTTGCTAATTTAATTAATACTATGGCACTTGGATAACTTACTCCAGATTCATACATACTTATTGATTCTTGAGTTACACCCACTGCTAAAGCTACATTTAATTGACTTTTATGTCTTTTTTCTCTGATTATTCTTAGATTTTCCATACTACACTTATTCCTTTCATAAATTAATTTTATAATATTAATTTATATTAAAAATAAGTATATACTATATCTATTATAATTTTAATTTATACAGATAATAATTTGACTTTATTAAGTGTTTTTTTCTTTTAAATATCTTTTAAGAAGGAATGCCATAAAATATGGGAATGTGTAAAACTTGCCATTAAAACCAATATTTTTATTGCATAACTTAATACCATATTTTATATCTTTATATTTATTACTATCAATTAAATTATTTAGTGAAACTGTTGCATTATCATTTGCTTTAACTTCAACTGGTATTAATGAATTCGTATCTCTAATAAAGAAATCCATTTCTATTGTGCCTTTTTCATTTTTATAAAAATATAATTGATATCCTTCTTTTACTAGAATTTCACTAATTATATTTTCATAAATTGCTCCTTTATAAGTATTAAAGTTTTTATTTTTTCTTAAATCTTCTTGAGCTTCATCATCCAGTGATGCAATTAATAATCCTGTATCAGAAAAATATAGTCTATAATTATCTGGATTATAATTTCCTTTTAAGGGTAATTCACAAACCTCCATGCAATAAGATATATTTACTATTCCTGCATCAGACAACCAATCTGAAACTCCACAATATTCACGATTTCTAGCTCCAGGGGATAGTTTTGAAATTTGAAATTTTTTATTTTCATTTCCTAAAAATGTTGAAATTTTTCTATATGCATTTAAAACTCTTGCTTTATCAAAACCTTGAGCATACTTTGAAATATCTTCTTCATAATCAAGTAATATTTGTTTTTGCATTTCTAGAATACCACTAAAATTATTATTTTCAATGTATCTTTCTACAATTGCTGGCATTCCACCTATTAACATATATTCTTTAAATACCTTCATCATTACATCCATTGCTGTACTTGATAAAGGTGTACAATTTTTCATACATAGATATAATTCTTCTATTTGATTTTCTTTGTAACCTTTGGCCCATAAAAATTCTTCAAAATCCATAGAATACATTACATAGTCTTGTTTATTCCCTACGCTATTAGATTCAATTTCGCTATAATTTATTCCTAACATTGATCCTGAACATATTACATCAAATCTTTTATCAATATTAAATGATTTTAGTGACGTTGCACAGTTAATGCAATCTTGAATTTCATCGAAAAATATTAACGTGTCTCTCGGTTCAAAAACAAAATCGTTGTTTATCATTGATATGTTATTTATTATATTGTCAACATCAAAGCCATTATCAAAAATAGATTTATATTCCTTTTGTAATGCAAAATTAATTTCAACAAAATTTTTATAGTTATTTTTTGCAAAATTTTCTATTGCATCAGTTTTACCTATCTGTCTTGCACCTTTTACTATTAATGGCATCTTATATTCTGAATTTTTCCAATCTATCAAAAATTGATCTATTTTTCGTTTTAATCTTAGCATTTTACCTCACCTCATTATAATTTTATCACAAAATTCCAACCATTTCAACCTGTTTTTACACATTTTTCCAGTTATTTTAACCATCTTTTACACAAAATTCCAACTATTTTTGGCTTAATTTACACATTTTTCCTAAATTTAGACATTAAAAAACCACTATTAAAGTGGTTTGATAACGATATGTCTATTTGGTTCTTCGCCTTCACTTTCGGTTTTTACACCTTTAAAATCTGTTAAAGCACTATGAATAATTCTTCTTTCATATGATGTCATATTATCTAGTGCAACCGGTACGTTCGTAGAAACTACCTCTTTAGCAGTTTTCTTAGCTAACCATTCTAGTCTTTTAATATTTTTTTCTTTGTAATTAGAAACATCTAAATTAAATTTATAATATATTCCTGTTGTATTTTGAATATATTGTTTTGCTAATGTTTCTAAAGCTTTTAGAGTGGCTCCTTCTTTACCAATTAAGATATAGTCTTTATTAGAAAACATTCTTATTGTAACTCTATCATCTTTATTGGTAAGTTCCATTGTTACCTCAAGGCCCATGTTTTCTACGGCTTGTCTTAAAAATTCTTTTATTTCATTATTAATATCAGTTTTTAAATAAGCTGTTACTTCATAAATAGTTCCTTGAAATAACTTACCTTTTTTAACTGTGCTTGTGTATAAGAATTCTTCTTTGGAAATATTATTTTCTTCCATTAAAGCACTTAATGCTGCTTCAACACTTTTTCCCTCTTTAATTATCTTTTCCATACTTCATACCTTCTTTCTTAACTAATTTATCTTTTATTTTATCTTTTTTATTATTATCTTTCTTATTATTAGTTAAGTCTTTGTTATTAACTTTATTAATAATTATATTTTGTACTGCGATAAATGCATATGTTACAATCCAGTAGAAAGCTAATGCTGTTGGTAATGTTAATGATGCATAAGTTATAACTACAAGCATTACATATAACATTGTTTTCATTTGTTTAGCTGCTTCTGGAGCTGCATTACCTGTCTGAGACATTGTTTGTTTAAATGAGAAATATGTTGATACAGCGATTAAAACTAAAAGTAGTAAATATAGATAATTACCAGTTTTAATTCCCACTAGTGGAGTCATACCTAAATTAAATGTTAATAATGTTTCTTCATATATTGCTGGTGTTCTATAAATTGCTTGTAAGAAAGCAAAGAATAATGGTAATTGAATGAAAGCCATTAAGCAACCAATCATTGGATTTACTTTATATTTTTTGTATACTAACATCGTTTCTTGACTTTTAGCCATTAATGATTCATTATCTGTTCTATTACGATATTTTCTTTCAATCTTTTCAATTTCAGGTTGAGCTTTTTTCATATTCATTGTTTGCTTAGTACTTTTTATTGTAAATGGTAAAAGTATAAGTCTTATAGCTAGCCCAATAAGTATTAAAGAAATACCAAAGTTACCAACTAATTTACCTAAAGCAAGGATTAAGAATGCCAAAGGTTTTACAAAAAAGAATTCCCATAATCCTGAAGATTCATTTGATGTAACTTTAAAATCTGTACATGCTGGTAAATCTTCAAAATCAATATTTAATTGGTCTTTATACTCTTTATATAAGTTATATAGTTCTCCATCTTTTTCTGGTAAACATACAATATCTTTTTCAAGCATTTGCCCTGTTGCTTCATATGTTACTATTTTATTATCTTTATCTTTTATATATTTATTGTCACCACATCCACTTGTAAGTAATAAAACACAAACAAGTATAATTGCCATTACTTTATTTTTCATGAATTTCCTTTCTTCAGTGTATTTATTAAATCATTTTCTAAATCACTAAATGAAGCATGATTTGCTTCCTTTTTAATCATTATAATATAATTGTGATTATTTTTAAAGAGAAATCTATTATTATCTACAATATTTCGAAATTGTCGTTTAAATTTATTTCTAACTACAGCATTGCCTAATTTTTTACCTACGGCAATACCAAAGTTAGGTTTTGGATATTCTTTTTCTTTTGAAAATATAAAAACATATTTTCCTTTTATTTTATTTCCTTTATTTATAATCTCATTAAATTCTTCATGAGATTTTACCATTTCATATCTTTTCATATTTGCGTTTAGGAAAAAAAACCACATTAAAGTGGTTTTTTATTTACATAAAACTTTACGTCCTTTTCTACGACGATTCTTTAAAATATCAGTTTCTTTGCGAGCAAAAAAACCATGTTTTTTAGCTGCTTTTCTTTTATTTGGTTGATATGTTCTTTTCATAATATAATTTCTCCTTTTCTTTAATAGCGTTATTATTATAATATTAAAGATGGGAATAAGTCAAGAAAAATTGCTATTTATAGCTGTTTTAATGTCAAATTATCTACTTTTTTGTATAATATCCTTGATGTAATTCATGTGTAAATGTTATTTTAGGAAGAGTTCGTACTAATTTTGTGTCTTTGGTTATTATATTTAATTTTTTGTTTTCACTATCTTTAGTATATTCTGGTTGATATGAACAAAAAGGAATCGATGTAAGATCAAATGCTTCAAGTAATTTTTGATGTAACTTGCTTGATATAACATTTTTTTGTTGAAAATCTAAATCTTTTTCATGGGATGTAACACCATCACATGAAAGATAATAATCGTTTATAATAGATATATTTTCTTGATTATTTGTATCGTAAAGAATCCTTATTAATCTAAAAAGTGTAGAATTTGTCTCAGATAATGATTTATACATACCTTGCATTTCATATGCACTATATGTTGGATAATCTTCATAACTTACAAATTTAATAGTGTCTAACTTAGATAGTATCTCATCTATTATATGATAAATGTTATATAATGCAATTTGATAATAGATATTATTTTTAGATAGTTCTTCCCTATCTTGCTTGCTTATATAATCTTTTGTTACCGCAAACTCTAACTCAATTAATGAATTTAAATAATCAAATACTTCTTTAGAAAATTTAGCTTTGTTTGTTAGTAAAAGCTGTTTTATTTTTTCTTTTGATTCTAAAATATTAGCCATATGAAAAATCTCCCTTCAAGTTAAAAATTATTCTATCACATTTTTGTAATTATTCAACTATTTTAGGAAGATTATAGATAAAAGTAAATTTGTAATAATTTGTTTTTAAGCTTTTGTTATAGTCATACATTTTAGAAAATTTAGCATTGTATTCAATACCATCTTTAAGCATATATAATATAATGTTGCACCATTCAGGATGTTCTTTATAGTATTCACTCTTTGTGTAGTATTCTTTTACTTCTTTGAAATTATATGGTAATACTACTTGATCATAAATGATTAAATCATCAGAAATAGAAAGTATTCCAAAAGTTGATACTTGTGATTTTCCCATAGCTAAATTTACTGCACCAGAATTAACAAATAGTTTATTTTTGTATACTTTTTCAAAGTTGCGATGAGTATGGGCAAAAAGATAAATATCTGCATTGTAATCTTTAATTAACTTATCAAACATTTCATATGATGTATTAGTTATTATATCCCTACTTTTATATGGACTTCCGTGTGACATACATATCTTTTTGTTACCAATGTTAATTACCTTTGTTGTTGGTAATGTTTTTAAGTATTCGATGTTTTCTTCTGATAATTGGTTATATGTATAGTAGAATGAATAATATTTTTCAGTTACATCACCAGCATTTGGGGTAAGATTTAATAATGATTCTTCTCTATTTCCTAAAATTATTTCTGCATTTAATTTTTTTAGTGTATCTAGTACTTGGTTATCATCTGGTCCATCAGTTAAAAAATCACCACATACTAAATATTTGGATATGTTTTTATCCTTTAAGTAATCTAGGGCTTTATTTAATAAAAATAAATTGCCATGTGTATCATTTAATATTGCTACTTTTTCCATTTTACATCTTTTTTATTATAACATGTTTTTTTGTTAATAACTAGCCATTTTTGTGGATTGTTGATAAAATGTTGATAACTAGTAAAATTTATCCACAGAATTAACAACATTTTATCAAAATATGCGTTGTTGATAGTTTGTGGATAAGTGGGTTGTGAACAAAATTTTGTTGATAGTGTTGATAACTTGTTAGAATATGCATAAATTCTAGGTTTTTAATGTTGATAATTTTGGGGATTATAAAAAAGTTATCAAAATTGTAAATTTAGTCTTTTATTTTTGTTCAAAATGGGTTAAAATTTAGTTAGGAAATTTAGTTAGCGGGGTGAGGTTTTGAAAACTGATGAGCTTTTTTTACGTTTTTTAAATGATATTCAAACTCAAGTTAGTGATACAACATATAATATATGGTTTTCAAAACTAGAGCTTTTGTCTATTGTCAACAATGTAGTAACAATAAAAGTTCCAATGGAGGTTCATAAGCAAATGCTTAGTGGAACATATAAAGATATTATATCTAATTCGTTCTTTGCCATGACAGGGATTTATTATACATTTAAGTTTATAACTGATGATGAGGTAGAAAACTTTGTAGAACCTGTTGTTCCAGAAGAATCTGTAGGAAAAGAAGTAGAATGGAATACTAATTTAAATCCTAAATTTACTTTTGATAACTATGTGGTTGGAAATTCAAATAGGTTAGCATTTGTATCTGCTAGAGCAGTTGCAGAAGCTCCTGGTACTATTCACAATCCATTATTTATTTATGGAAGAAGTGGAATAGGGAAGACACATTTAATGCAAGCAATAGGTAATTATATTAAAGATCATTCTAAGTTGAAAGTATTATATACTACAAGTAATGAGTTTAGGGATGAATTTACAGGTATTGCTACAAGTAATAATAAGATGGGATATGCAAATGATTTTAAAGATAAGTATCGGAGTGTTGATGTATTAATAATTGATGATATTCAGTTTTTAGTAGAAGCAGAGAAAACTCAACAAGAGTTTTTCCATACGTTTAATGCATTACATCAAGCAAATAAACAGATAATTATAAGTAGTGATAAGAGTCCAGATGACTTAAAAAAAATAGAGGAGCGTCTTCGTAGTAGGTTTATGTGGGGATTACCTGTTGATATTTATCCACCAGATTTCAACTTAAGATGTGAAATAATACGATCAAAGATTAAAAATACTAGTATTGAAAATAAATTAAATGAAGATGTTATAGAATATATTGCTAATTCATGTGTTAATGATGTTAGACACATTGAAGGAACTATAAACAGGTTGCTAGCTTACACGGCAATGATGGTTCCTGATAAAATTACTTTGGATTTTGCTAATGAAGCCCTCAATGATTATGTTAATACTAACATATTTATCAACAATTCAATAGCTTCGATTCAAAGTGCCGTTGCGGAATACTTTAAAATATCAGTGGATGATTTAAAAAGTAAGCGAAGAACGAATACAGTAGTTAAACCAAGGCATATTGCAATGTACTTATGTAGGGTTGAAACAGATGAAAATTTACAGAAAATTGGGCTAGAATTCGGGGGTCGTGACCATTCTACAGTATCTACAGCATGTGATAAAATTAAAGAAGAGTTAGAAACAAATCCTAATTTGAATAATGTGTTGAAAGAAATAAAAATGAAGTTACAATAATGTTAATAAGTTGGGTATAAAAATTAATGAAAAAAAGCTAAAGTTAGGCAAATTCATTAGTTATCAACATTATTAACGCTATTAATAAATAATAATAAAAAAACTTAATAAAGAAAGAAGGAGAAAAAATATGAAATGGACAATTGAAAAAAATGTTATTTTGGAAGCTTTAAATAATGTAACAAAAGCTTTAAGTCAAAGGACTACAATTCCAGTATTAAATGGGATAGTATTTGATATTAGTGAAAATGGAATGGAATTAGTTGCAAGTGATTCAGAACTTACTATTAAAGTATTAATTCCACATGAAAATATTAAAATGATTGAAGGAAAGGGCAGAATTATTATTCAAAGTAAGTATTTTGTTGATATGATAAGAAAAATGCCTAGTGATGTAATTGATTTTGAGGTTGAGGATAATCTTAAAATAAAGATTAGTACACCAAATAATCAATATAGATTAAATTGTTATAATCCAAATGATTATCCAAATATTCAAATAGATAAAAGTGGAGATGTAATAAATGTTAGTTCAGAAAAATTAAGAGAATTAATAAATCAAACATCTTATGCATTATCAACACAAGAAGTAAGACCATTATTAACAGGTATTAACTTTAAAATAAACGGAGATATTTTAGAATGTATTTGTACAGATTCTTATAGATTATCAAAGAAAAATATTAAGTTAGATGTACCAAGTGCTAAACAAGTTAATATTGTTATTCCAGGTAGAAGTATTACAGAACTTGAAAAAATTATTGTTGATGATGATAATGTGGAAATCTATGTATTTACTAACAAAATATTATTTGTTTATAAAAATATTTTTGTTCAAAGTAATTTATTAAGTGGAAGTTATCCAGAAACAAGTCATTTTATACCTAATGATTTTGCATATATTATTAACTTAAATATGAAAGAGTTTTATGATGCTGTTGATAGAGCTTCATTACTTGCTCAAAATAAGGATAAAAATATAATAAAAATGCATATTCAAGATAAAGATATGGTTATAACATCTACAAGTAATGAACTTGGTAATGCTGAAGAAAAGTTACATATAGATTGTAATAATAAAGAAAAAATTGAAATATCTTTTTCAAGTAAGTTTATGATGGATGCTTTAAAAGTTATTAAAGAAGAAAATATCTTGTTATTATTAAATACAGATGATAAACCAATTTTAATAAAACCAGTTGTTGATGAAACATTAACTGAGTTAATTTTACCTATAAAAACTTACTAATTTAAGAAAAATTGAACAAATTGAACGTTGTTCTTTTTTTTTCGACAAATTTTTTAAAATTGATGTGTTATTATAGCCCATTAAGAAAGGAGGATATTATGTTTAAGATTAGTAATAATACCCTTTTTATAGAGTTTAATGGGGAAAAAACATTGGTAAAAGAAGATGATGCTGATTTAGTTTTTAATGGCGATTTAACAAATTCTATTTTAAATATCAGTTGTATTTATTATGGTAGTTCTTTGAATGGAAGAATAAAGGGAAGTAGAAGTATTTTAGGTAGTTATTATAAATTACCTATTATAATAAGTGAAAAAAATAGAATTATATTTTTTCCTGTTAAAAATGATAAGAATGTTTTGTGGATTAATTTTAACAATATTGGTGGTTATGAAAAAAAGAAAAATGGAATGTTAATAATTTTTAAAAATGGCTATAAAAAGTATTTAAAAATTAGTTCTACGGTGTTTAATAATCAGTTATTAAAATGTAGTAGATTGTGGTTAGTTTATTTAACTCGTGAATAATTTGTTAAAAAGTTCGATTTTTCTTTTATTGGGGTAATTTTTGTGATATAATTATTATGTGTATAGGTATACCAAAATGCCTTAAATTTTTAATGTAGGGCACTAAAGGGGGTAATTTAATGAAAATAGATAATTTATCTTTAATGAATTTTCGAAATTATGAATCATTAAATATCTCTTTTGGTGACTTAAATATTATATATGGTTTGAATGGTAGTGGTAAAACTAATATTATTGAGGCTATATATACGTTAGCACTAACTAAATCATTTAGAATAAATAATGATAAAGTGATGATTAAGAAAGGAAAAATAAAAGCTAAGATTAAAGGTTGTGTTTTAAAAAAAAATGATGAAAATGAGTTTGGAGTAGAAATAAGTAATGATGGAAAGATTGTTACAATAAATGGAGAGAAACAAGATAAAATAAGTGATTATGTTTCTAAAATAAATGTTATTTTATTTAATCCAAATGATACAAGATTGATTGATGATGCTCCGAGTGAAAGAAGAAAGATGTTAAATATTGAAATTAGTCAAATATATAAAGAGTATTTAATTATTTTAGCTAATTATCAAAAAATTTTAAAACAAAGAAACTTTTATTTAAGAGGAATGTATGTTAATGGTAATTATACAAGTACATATTTAGATATTTTAACTAAAAAATTAATAGAATATGGAAGCATTATTTGTAAGTATAGAGAAAAGTTTATTGAAAATATAAATAAGTATATTACAAGTAATTATGAGAAAATATTTGGTAGTGGGACGTTAAAAGTAAGATATGTTTCAACATTTAAGAAAAAAGATGAAGAAATGTTGTTTAAAAAATATAAAGATAATTATCAAAAAGAACTTAGTGTTGGTAAGACTTTAGAAGGAATTCATCATGATGATATTGTATTTATTTTAGATAATAATAATTTGAAAGAATGGGGAAGTGAAGGGCAAAGAAAAAATGCTATTATTTCCTTTAAATTAGCAGAGATTAATGTTATTAATGAAATAAAAGGATATTATCCAATACTTATTTTAGATGATTTGTTTAGTGAATTAGATAAAGTTAAAATTACTAATATGTTGGGAATGCTTGATAGAAATGTTCAGACATTTATAACTACGACAGATTTAAAAAATATTAGTAAAAAAGTAATAAAAGATGCGAAAAAATTTAAAGTAACAGATGGTATATTAGAGGAGGAGTAAAATATGAAAGAAACACATTATACTGATAGTGATATACAGGTTTTGGAAGGGCTTGAAGCAGTTAGAAAAAGACCTGGTATGTATATTGGATCAACTGGTGAGAGAGGTCTTCATCACTTAGTTTGGGAAATTGTGGATAACGCAGTTGATGAAGCATTAGCTGGTTTTTGTGATGATATTGAGGTTATGATTAATAAAGGCGATATCATTGAAATAAGAGATGATGGTAGAGGTATACCAACAGGTATAAATGCTAAAACAGGGTTATCAACAGTAGAAACAATATTTACGGTACTACATGCTGGTGGTAAATTTGGTGGTGAAGGTTATAAGGTTTCAGGAGGTCTTCATGGCGTTGGGGCTAGTGTTGTAAACGCTTTGTCTAAATGGCTTGAGGTTAAAATTTATCGTGATGGTAATGTATATTATCAAAGATTTGAAAATGGTGGGCATCCAGTTGAACCATTAAAAATCATTGATAGTTGTGATGTAGAAAGAACAGGTAGTACGGTAATTTTTAAACCAGATGAAGAAATATTTACGGAAACAACCGTATATAACTATGATACTTTATATAAAAGATTACAAGAAATTGCTTTCTTAAATAAAGGTCTTAGAATTAATTTATATGATTTAAGAGAAACACCTGAAAAACATGATACTTTCCTTTATAATGGAGGTATTATTGAATATGTTGAAATGCTTAATAAGAGTAAAACACCAATTCATGATGATATAATTTATATGGATGGATCTGAAAATGGGATTGAAATTGAAGTTGCTTGTCAATATAATGAAACTTATTCACCAAGTATTTATTCATTTACTAACAATATTAATACTTATGAAGGCGGTACTCATGAAGATGGAGTTAAGACTGCTTTAACTAAAGTTATTAATAATTATGCTAAAAATGCAAAGATTTTAAAGGAAAATGATGCTGCTTTAATTGGGGAAGATTGTCGTGAAGGTTTAACAATGATTATTTCTTGTAAACATCCAGATCCTCAATTTGAAGGACAAACTAAGACTAAGTTAGGTAATAGTGAAGTAAGAAAGATTGCAAGTGATGTATTTTCACAAGGTTTTGAAAGATTCTTAATGGAAAATCCTAATGAAGCTAGAACTATTGTGGAAAAATGTATTAGTGCATCACGTGGTAGAATTGCAGCAAAAAAGGCAAGAGAAGCAACAAGAAGAAAAAGTGACTTAGATATAGTTAATTTTGGTGGAAAACTTGTTGATTGTAAAGAAAAAGATCCAAGTGTTTGTGAAATATTCCTAGTCGAAGGGGATAGTGCAGGTGGTTCTGCAATTAAAGGTAGAAATAGTATGACACAGGCTATACTTCCTTTGAAAGGTAAGGTTTTAAATGTTGAAAAGGCAAGACTGGATAGAGCTTTAAGTAATGATGAAATTAAAACAATTATTACGGCTTTTGGTACTGGTATTGGGCAAGAATTTGATTTAAGTAAAATGAGATATCATAAAGTTATTATCATGAGCGATGCCGATGTAGATGGATCTCACATTAGAGTATTGTTATTAACATTATTTTATCGTTTCTTTAAACCTATTGTGGAAGCTGGATATGTTTATGCTGCGCAACCACCTTTATATTGTATAAAACATGGACAAACTATTAAATATGTTTTAAATGATGAAGAAAGAGATGAATATATCAAAACATTAAATGAAAAAAATGTTAGATATGATATAGCAAGAATGAAAGGTTTAGGGGAAATGGATGCTGAAGAATTAAATGAAACAACAATGGATATAGACCATAGAATTCTTCGTAAGATTACTGTTGATGATGCTATTAGTGCTGATGCAGCATTTAGTAAATTAATGGGTGAAGAAGTTGAACCTAGACGTAAATTTATTGAAGAAAATGCACCATATGCAAAGAATTTGGATTTTTAGGAGGTTAGTATGGATCATAGTAGAGATAGATTAGAAGAAAATAATATAGTAAGTGAAATTGAATCTTCTTTTATTGAATATTCAATGAGTGTAATTATTTCCAGAGCTTTACCGGACTTAAGAGATGGTTTAAAGCCAGTTCATAGAAGAATTATTTATGATATGTTGGAAAATGGATTAACACCAGATAAAAAACATCGTAAGAGTGCGACGATAGTTGGGGACGTTATGGGGAAATATCACCCTCATGGAGACTCATCAATATATGATGCTATGGTAAGAATGGCCCAAGATTTTAACTATCGTTATTTACTTGTTGATGGCCATGGTAACTTTGGTAATATTGAATATCCTAGAGCTGCAGCTTATCGTTATACTGAAAGTAAGTTAGCAAAGATATCAATGGAATTAGTTAGAGATATTAACAAAAATACGGTTAATTTTTTACCAAATTATGATGATTCAACTGAAGAACCTGAAGTTTTACCTTCAAGATTTCCAAATATTTTAGTTAATGGAACAATGGGGATTGCTGTTGGTATGGCAACAAATATTCCACCACATAATTTAGGTGAAGTTATTGATGGTTGTATTGCTTATATTGATAATCCTGAAATTACTACGGAAGAATTAATGCAACATATTAAAGGGCCAGATTTTCCAACTGGTGGTATTATTCTAGGTAATTCTGGAATAAAGAAAGCGTATGAAACAGGTAGAGGATCAATAACTATTAGAAGTAAAGCAACAATTGAAGAAAAAAATGGAAGACATTATATTGTAATTGAAGAAGTTCCTTATGGTGTAAATACTCTAGATTTAAAACAAAAAGTTGCCGATTTAGTACATAATAAAGTTCTTGAAGGTATTACTGATTATCATACTGATTTAAAAGATGGTATTAAGATAACTATAACACTTAAGAAGGATGCTAATCCTCAAGTAGTTTTAAATAATTTATATAAACATACGGCTTTTCAAACGACTTTTGGTATTATCTTCTTGATGCTTGATAAAGGTGTACCTAGAACTTTAGGTCTAAAAGATATAATAAGTAAATATGTAGATTATCAACAAGAAGTTATTATTAGAAGAACTCAATTTGAATTAGATAAAGCTGAAAAGAGAGTACATATCTTAGAAGGTTACCAAATTGTATTTGATAATATCGATGAGGTTATTAAAATTATTAAAGAGTCTAAGGCTGATGGTGAAGCAAAGCTTAAGTTAATGGAACGTTTTGGATTAACTGAAGCTCAAACTGATAATATTCTAGAAATGAAATTACGTCGTTTAACGGGTCTAGAACGTGAAAAGATTGAAGAAGAACTAAATGCATTAAGAATCGAAATAGAACGCTTACGTGGCATTTTAGCTGATAATAATAAGGTATTAGGTATTATTAAAGATGAAATGACTGAAATTAAAAATAAATATGGTGATGAAAGACGTACAAAAATTGATATGACTGCGGTTGATTATATTGAAGATGAATCTTTAATTCCAGAAGAAAATATCTTGGTAGTACTTACTAACAAAGGTTATATAAAGAGAACTACATCTGATACATTTAAGTCACAAAACCGTGGTGGCGTTGGAATCAAGGGAATGACTACTAATGATGAAGATTTTGTTGAACACATGATTAACTTATCAACACATGATTATATTTTATTCTTCACAGATAAAGGTAAAGTTTATAGATTAAAAGGTTATGAAATTCCTGAATTTTCACGTCAATCTAAAGGAATTCCAATTGTTAATTTGCTTCAAGTTGAAAAAGATGAAAGAATTAATGCTGTTATTCAAATTAATCGTGAAGAAGAATCTAAATACTTATTATTTGCTACGGAAGGCGGAGTTGTTAAGAAAACATTAATTAGTGAATTTGCTAACATTAGAAATAGTGGAAAGATTTGTATTTCTTTAAGAGAAAATGATAAATTAATAGATGTTAAGAAAACAACTGGTAATGACTTAGTACTTTTAGGTAGCGATAGTGGTAGAATGGTTAAATTTAATGAAGGGGAAATTAGAGTTATGGGACGTACTGCTTCTGGTGTTAAGGGTATTACCTTAGATGGAAGCAAATGTATTTGTTCTGAAATTGTTAAAGAAGAAGATACTATATTGCTTGTAACTGAAAAAGGTTATGGTAAACAAACTAAAGTAAGCGAATATCGTCAAACAAGAAGAGGATCAAAAGGTGTTAAAGCTATGAATATTACTGATAAAAATGGTAATTTAGTTAGTGTAAAAATAGTTCAAGAAAATCAAGAACTTGTTATTATGACTAATTCGGGTATGACAATGAGAATGCCACTTGATCAAATTTCCTTATTAGGTCGTGTCACTCAAGGGTTAAGACTTATTAACTTAAAGGATAATCAAAAAGTTTCAACCATAAGTTTAGTTGAAAAAGAAGAACAAAACAATGATTCTTTAGAAGAAACTAATCAATCACAAATGGAAGATAATGTGGCTGAGAAAACAGCTGTAAATGTTACAAATGAAGGGACTGAATAGGTCTCTTTTTTATTACATATCAGGTATATACAATGTATAATAGGTATGAATTAATAACACATATTAATTTTAGCAATTAATTATTTTTTTATAAGATCTAATAGTTATCAACAAACAATTTAGTAAATATTTTTTTAATAATTATAATTATTTGAATTATTTTATGTACGTTTCACGTGAAACATGTGTTGATAAATTTTTAATTATTTAATATTATTGTTATTAATAATTTTATGTTTAATAATACTAATTATTAATTATCAGTGATTCTAATGAAATAGAGTATATGTTTCACGTGAAACGTTGTTGATAACTTGTTTATAATTATATATTTTTTAAAATTATATTTATTTGAATTAACGTTTAATTTTATTAAATATATATTATTTATTGTACTAATTATGGTTAATTTGATTATTAGTTTAATGTTTCACGTGAAACATATGTTGATAACTTGTTATTTAATAAGCATTTAAATAAGTATTTGGATCTTTCTTTTTTTATAGAATATTATTTTTTATTGATTATTTAATTATTTCTTGTGTTATATTGTTATTTTATGCGATGTTTCACGTGAAACGTGCGTTGATAATTTGTTTATATTTTACTTATTCTATATATCTATTGTTACTTTGATTTTTGATAATTTCTTTTTTTTTATTTTACTAATATTGATAATTTTTTTATGTTTCACGTGAAACATTGTTAATAATTTATTATTATTTGTTAATTTAATAGATATTTTTTATTTGTGTAGTAAAATTATTGGGAATTTGTATTATTATGATGTGATCATGTATTAATTTTTGTATTTTCTAGTATGTTTCACGTGAAACGTGTGTTGATAATATGTTTCTTTATTATTATATTACGTAATAGAAATTATGATTGATTAATTAATAGAATGTTGGTAAAGATAAATATATATTGTTTCACGTGAAACATTAATATAATAATAAAATATTTTTTTGACGCGAACATACGATTGTGATAAATATTTTTTTATTAAAACATGGTTTCTTTTTATGAAAATTATTTCCCGGGAAATAATTAGTTAACATAATATTTTTATTTGTTTTTTTGTAAAATGATAAAATGATTTTTATTAATTAAATAAAGGGGTAAATGGTTGTTTGATCTTTATTATTAACAACAGTTTGAAAACTATAATTATTAACAAAATATTTCCCGGGAAATATTTTGAAAAATATCAAAAATTGCTAAATAAAGTAATTTTATATTTTTAACTAGTTACAAAATTTGGCTAATATATGCTAAAAAATTGAGTGTGTTAAAAATAAAAATATTAGTTATCAACAAGAAATTTAAATCATGAAATGTTATGAAAAGTATTGACATGTATTAGTTTATTTGATACGATTTAACCGTGCAACAAATATGCTGTAACTTGGTCAGGATTGGAAAATAGCAGCCACATCAGCCTATGTTTGTGTGCACATTTTTTTTGGAGGAAAAAATATGCACAATAATATAGATCTTATTATAAAAGAATCATTACAATCATTAGTATATAAGGATGTTCCAATTGGAGCAATTATAGTAAAAGATGGGAAAATAATTTCATCTGGTTATAATACGAGGGAAAAGGACCAAAATGTTTTGGGCCATGCTGAAATAAATGCTATTATAGATGCACAAAAAAAATTAAATAATTGGAATTTAAATGGTTGTGATCTTTATGTATCCTTGAAGCCTTGTTCAATGTGTTCAGAAATTATTAAACAATCTAGAATAAGTAATGTATATTATTTAGTAGATAAATCAGAAGAAAAAAAAGAGTTTTATAAAACAAATTTTAATAAAATAAATAATCATTTAAAAGAACAAGAATATTTAAGTATTTTAAGTATTTTTTTTAAAGAATTAAGAGAAAAAAAACAATAGTTGTGTTATAATAGAAACAGGAGGTTTTATATATGAATTACAAAGTTTTATATCGAAAATATAGACCTGATGGATTTGATTCATTGATTGGACAAAAACATGTTGTAGAAATATTAAAAAATTCAATCAAAGAGCAGAAATTAGCACATGCTTATTTATTTTCTGGTCCAAGAGGGACAGGAAAGACATCTACGGCGAGAATTTTGGCTAAATCAATTAATTGTTTAGATAATAAAACAGGAATTGCTTGTGGTCAATGTGAAAATTGTATTTCTTTTAATGGAAATCCCGATATTATTGAAATAGATGCAGCATCAAATAATGGTGTTGATGAAATAAGAGAATTAATAAACAATGTTAAAATAATGCCCACAAGTTTAAAATATAAAGTATATATTATAGATGAGGTTCATATGCTTAGCCAAAGTGCTTTTAATGCGTTACTTCTTACATTAGAAGAGCCTCCGGAGCACGTAATATTTATATTAGCTACAACTAATTTGGAAAGTGTTCCAATTACGATTGTATCAAGATGTCAAAGATTTGAATTTCATAGAATAACAGAACAAGATATAATAGATAGATTAAAGTATGTTTGTGATGAAGAAAAAATAAAATATGAAATGGATGGATTACAAGAAATAGCAACTTTAGCTGATGGAGGGCTTAGAGATGCCTTAAGTATTCTAGATCAGTTATCTAAAAATGAAGAGATAATAACAAGTTCCTTGGTTTCTAAAGAAATTGGGAATATTTCAAACAAAAAAATAGAGGATTTATTAGTATATATTGATAATAATGATGTCACAAATATAGAAAATGTGTTTAATGATTTACAAAATGCAAATTTGAATTATAAAGTTTTTATTAAGAAATTAATTATGATTTTGAGTGAAAAAGGAGTGAAAATATTAAGTAACCCAGAGATATCACGATTATCATTTGATGATTATAAAAATTTAGTTATAGAACTAAATAATATATTAATGAAAATTAATATTAGTGTAAATCCATATTTACTTATTAAAATGATTGTGTTAGGCTATATCGATAAACCTAAATTAAATGATAAAATTGAGAAAAAAAGTAATGAGGAAAATAATAAAAAAATAGAAAAAAAAATAGTTGTTGAGATTCCTAAAAATCTGGAAAAAGCAGATGTAAGTGTTGAAAAAAGTTTGATAAAAAAAACAGATAATAAAAATGTAGATATTAGAATTAATAATTGTTTTGCTGAGGCTTCTAAAAATGATCTAAACGAAATGAAGATTAAATGGAATGAATTTATTAATAGTTTAGATGACTCAACAATTAAAGGTATAATAAGTGATACAATTGTGGTAACGGCATCTAAAGAATTTGCAATAATTGATGTCACTATTCCTCATGTAGATATTGAGTTAAATGAAAAAGTTAATTTAATAGAGGATTTGTTTAGTAGAAAGTATGAGTTGAATTATAAATTTGTATTTATAGATGAAGAAAAATGGCAAAGTGAAAAAAAAGAATATATAAATAATTTAAAAAATGGTTATAAATATATAAAACAAGAAGAAAGTGAATTATCGAAAGAAGATAATAAAGATATTGATATATCTGATGTTGCTGATATATTTGATATAAATAAAATTGAGGTAGAATAAAGAAAGAAGGTAAAATAAAATGAATATGCAACAAATAATGCAACAAGCACAAAGAATGCAAAGGGATATTACAAAGAAAAAGGAAGAAATTGATGCAATGGAATTTCTTGGAAAATCAGAATGGGTTGAAATAGTGTTTAATGGAAAAAGAGAAATAAAATCTTTTAAAATTTTAAAGGATGAATTTGATGCTGATGACAAAGAAATGCTAGAAGATATGATTATGATAGCAATTAAAGATGCATTTAGTAAAATTGATAAAGAGACTGAAAGTAAATTAGGTAGTTATGCATCTATGAGTGGACTTTTTTAAAATGATATATCCTGAATCATTAGAAAAATTAATAAATTATTATAAAAAATTACCAGGAATTGGAGAGAAAAATGCTGAAAGATTAGCACTTGCAACGTTAAATTTTAAAGAAGATGATTTGGATAAGTTTTCTGATTCACTTAAAAATATAAAAAAAATACATAAATGTAGTATTTGTGGACATTTAACTGAAAATGATATTTGCAATATATGTAGTGATTCATCTCGAAATAAGAATTTAATTTGTGTAATTGAAGATTATAAAAGTGTTTTTTCTTTTGAAAAGGCTGGTAATTATCGTGGTGTTTATCATGTATTAAATGGTCTTATTAGTCCAGCAGATAATATTGGGCCTGATAATATTAATTTAGCTAGTTTAGTAAGAAGAGTTGAAGAGGCTGAAAAACCAGAATTGATATTAGCGTTAAAGTCAACAATTGAAGGAGAAACAACCACATTATATATAAAAAAAATATTTGAAAAAAAGAATGTATTAATATCAAGACTTTCATATGGTATTCCGATGGGAGCTGAAATTGATTATTTAGATATAATAACATTAGATAAAGCATTAGAAGATAGAAAGAAAATAAGTGATTAAATAGTTGTTTTTTTCATATAGTTAAATGGAGAAACTTATGAAGAAAATAATTTTTATAGTAATTAAAAAAATAATTTTAGCTGTTTTTTTAGTGTATGCATTTAATTTATTAGTAAGTGGTTTAAAAATATTTATTCCTATAAATGTGATAACTGTAAGTGTTGTGGCATCATTAGGAATGAGTGGACTTTTGGCATTGGTAGCAATTTATTTTGTCTTGTTATAGGAGGATTTGTGGAAGTAAAAGTTTTAGAAAATTTAGTAAAATATTACCATGAGAATAAACTATCTCATGCTTATTTAATTGAAACAAATAATCTAGAGAATTGTTTTAATGATTTATTAACTGTAGTTAAACAAATTTTTTGCCAAAATGTTTATAATGATAAATGTAATAAGTGTAATATTTGTAATTTGATTGAACAAAACTATTTACCTTCATTAATTGTAGTTAGTCCGGATGGAATGAATATAAAAAAAGAACAGATAATAGAATTAAAAAAACAATTTAGTACTGTTCCAATCTATACAAAAGAAAATATTTATATTATAAAAAATGCTGAAAAGTTAAATGGTGCTTCGGCGAATACTATGCTTAAATTCTTAGAAGAACCAGAACCAAATATTATAGGATTTTTTATTACTGATAATGCTAATAATGTAATATCAACAATAAGAAGTAGATGTGAGGTTATAAAAGTCATTTATGGAACTCATGAATTAGATTCTAAAAATATAATGAGTGACGATTATAAAAATTATTTTGAGGTAGCTATTAATTATTTAGAAAAAATTGAGGTAGAAAAAAAAGATGGAATCATGTATAATAGAGATATAGTTTTATCTAAGTTTAGTGAGAGAAATGATATAAAAACTATATTTAAAATTATCCTTATTATATATGAGGAATTACTAAATAAAAAATTAGGTTTAGAATGCAATTTAGATTTAGAGGTGTTAAGCAAACTTGATTTTTTAACTAGTGATGTGTTAATAAAAAGGATTAAACTAGCAATTGGATATATTGAAGATATAGATAGTAATGTTAATATAGAATTGTTATTAGATAAATTTGTGATAGAATTGGGTGATTACATTGAATAGAGTTTATGGCGTTATTTTTAATAATATTGATAAGAAGTATTATTATTTAAGTGAAGAAGATTATGAGATTGGTTCTTTGGTTTTAGTAAATACTGAAAGAGGGTTACAATTAGTAAAAGTAGTACAAGTACTTGAAAAAAATGAAATTCAAGAAGAAATGGAAAAGATTGAAAGATTAGCCACTAAAGAAGAATATGAGACATATTTGACTAATTTAAAAGATGCAGATAAAGCTTTAAAAAAATGTATGGAATATGTTAAAGACTTAGAACTAGAAATGAATGTTGTAAGTGCTCAATTTAATTTGGATCGGAGTCAATTATTATTTAATTTTACTGCAGATGGAAGAATAGATTTTAGAGAATTAGCTAAGAAACTTGCAAGTATTTATCACACTAGAATTGAGTTAAGACAAATTGGAGCCCGTGATAAAGCTAAAGAAATTGGTGGTATTGGTGTTTGTGGCGGAGAACTTTGTTGTCTTAGATTTTTAAGAAAAATGGATACTATAAGTATGAACATGGCTAAGAATCAAAATTTAGCACTTAATCCTTCAAAAATTAATGGAGCTTGTGGAAGACTTTTGTGTTGTTTAGCTTATGAAGATGAAGCGTATATTGAAGCTGCTAATAAATTACCTAAAGTTGGAGATAAAATAACTACATCTGCCGGAGAAGCACAAGTATTAAGTGTGGATATAATAAATCATCGTGGAAAAATCTTATTAAATGGAGAAAAAATAGATTATGATTTCGAAAGTGAAAAATGATTTATTTGATTATAAAAATAGATATATTATGCAAATGAAAGATGGATTTAAGTTTTCACTTGATTCTCTTTTACTAGCAGAGTTTGTTAAAATAAAAAAGGATGATAAAAAAATATTGGATATGTGTACAGGAAATGCTCCGGTACCTTTGGTTTTAAGTTTAAAAACTGATGCAGAAATTGTAGGTTTTGAAATACAAAAAGAAATTAGTGAATTAGCCTTGGAATCAGTAAAATTTAATTGTTTAGAAAAAAATATTAGAATAATTAATGATGATATTAAAAATATAGATAATTATTTTGAAAGTAATACATTTGATGTAATAACATGTAATCCACCGTACTTTAAGACCAAAGAAGATGGATATAGAAATAAAAATGATTTTTTAACATTAGCTCGTCATGAAATTGCCATTGATTTAGAGACTATTTTTAAAATTGCTAGTAAATATCTTAAGGATAATAAAGCATTTTATTTAGTTCATCGTGTTGAAAGATTAGATGACATAATAGTTTTAGCACGAGAAAATAAAATGAATGTTAAAGAATTACAATTTATTTCAACTAAAAAAGAAAAGGCTGCGAACACAATTTTGGTTAAGTGTGTTAAAAATGGCAAACCCGGAATTAAATTGAGAAAAGAAATTTGTGTTGATAACTTAGATACTTATCAACATTTATTTGAAAGTGAGGTTATTTAAATGAAATTAGTGGTGGGATTAGGAAACCCTGGTAAGGAATATGATAAGACAAGACATAATATTGGCTTTATGGTTTTAGACGATTACTTAGGGAATGTAAAATGGTCAACTAAATTTAATGCATTGTATTATGAATGTGTTATAAATCAAGAAAAAGTTTTATTTGTAAAACCTTTAACTTATATGAATAATTCTGGTAATGCAGTCGGAGAATTTGTTAGATATTTTAACATAGATATGAAGGATATTTTAGTTATACAAGATGATTTAGATTTAAATGTAGGTGATTATATATTAAAATGTCATTCATCAAGTGGTGGTCATAATGGTATAAAATCTATTATTAGTTCTTTAGGTAATCAAGATTTTCCAAGATTGAAGGTAGGAATTGGAAGTGTTAAAAAGGATCAAGTAATAGATTATGTGTTAGGTAAATTTAGTAAATCAGAATTGGAAACATTAAATAATGAATTTATTACTTTTGGTAAAATAATAGAATCGTTTATAAATGTGGGAATAGATAAAACAATGAATGTTTATAATACTAAATAAAGAGGTAATATGAATTTTTTAGATGAATATTTTAAATACGAAATTGGAACAGAAATATCTGGTTTAACAAATGAGTTAAACATTTTTTTCGTGGAAAAATTGAGTCAAAAATATGATAGAATTATTATTGTATTAACTAGTTCTTTATTTGAAGCTAATAAAATATATGATGAGTTAGTTAAAATACATGAAAATACACTACTTTTTCCAATGGATGATTTTTTATCATCAATGATTATAGCAAGTAGTCCAGAATTAAAGTATAAGAGATTAGAAACATTAGATAGAATAAAAGATAATAAAAAATATATAATTGTAACTAATTTAATGGGATATTTAAAATATTTACCTAGTAAAGATATTAAGAATTATTTTGAGGTAAAGAAAAATGATGTAATAAAAAGAGATGAATTAGTAAGTAGAATTGATGAACTTGGGTATCACCGAGAATCTTTAGTTACTATGTCTGGTGAATATGCTGTTCGGGGTTTTATATTAGATTTGTATCCGATAGATTTTGAACATCCGATTAGAATTGAATTTGATGGTAATGTAATAGATAATATTAAATATTTTAATGAAAATACGCAAATGTCAATGGAAGATATTTTATCTATAAAAATAAAAGCAATTGATGAAATTGCATCAAGTGATAAAAGTTCTTTATTTGATTATGCTAATAATCCTTTGGTGGTTTATGTAGATAAATCACAAATTGATGCTTCATACACACATTTATATGATGACATAGTTGAATATAAAGAATCAAATAATATTTGTGAAGAGCTTATGTATTCTTTTGATGATATTAAAGATAATGATAAAATATTTGTTAATTTGTTTTCAACCGGAGGCCTTGATTTAAAAGCTCAAAGTATAATAAATTATAAAGAAAATTTTGATAAATTAGTAAGTGATTATAATAATTGGATTAAAGAAGGAAAGATAGTTTATTTTTACTTAAGTAATAATAATGAAAAGAAGAAATTATTAAAGATAATTCCTAGTGCAAATATAGTTATGAAAGAATTATCACATGGATTTATACTTGATAAGTATGTGGTTATTTCTGAAAATGATATTGAAGATGTAAAGTTAACAAAAGGTGTTTATAAAAATAATTTTCATGTTGGTAAAAAAATTCGAGATTTTAATCAATTAGAAAAAGGTGATTATGTAGTTCATATATCACATGGTATTGGTATTTATCAAGGGATAACAACTTTAACAGTTCGTGGAGTTCAAAAAGATTTTTTAACAATTTATTATGAAGGAACGGATAAGATATATGTGCCAGTTGAAAAAATAGATTTAATATATAAATATACTGGTAAAGATGGGGTAAAACCAAAACTTAATAAACTTGGAAGTGCAAATTGGGAAAAAACTAAGAAATATATTTCTGAGAAAGTTAAAGATATTTCAAGAGAATTAATATTACTCTATAAAAAAAGATTAGAATTAAAAAAGAAACCTTATAAAGATTATCCAGAAGAAGAAGTATTTGCAAGTGAATTTAAATATAATTTAACAACAGATCAAGCAAAAGCTGTCGTAGAAATAAATAATGATTTAAGAAAAGCTAATCCAATGGATAGATTATTATGTGGGGACGTAGGGTTTGGTAAAACAGAGGTAGCAATGCGAGCAATGTTTAAGGCAGTCTTAAATAATGAACAAGTTCTTTATTTATGTCCTACGACGATTCTTTCTAAACAACAATATAATGTAGCCAAAGAGAGATTTAAAAACTGGCCAATAGAAATTGCTTTATTAAATCGACATGTAAGTGCTCGAGAAACTCATAAAATTCTTGATGATTTAAAAAAAGGTAGAATTGATATATTATTTGGTACACACAGAATACTTAGTGATGATATTGTTTGTAAGAATTTAGGATTGCTTGTAGTAGATGAAGAGCAAAGGTTCGGAGTTACACACAAAGAAAAAATAAAAACTATGAAAAGTGATGTTAATGTTTTGACTCTTAGCGCAACACCAATACCTAGAACTTTAAAGATGGCAATGTCTGGTCTTAGAGATTTATCAATTATTGATACACCACCAGTTAATAGATATCCAGTTCAAACTTATGTAGCTGTAGAAGATGACTTTTTAATTAAAGATGCTATTTATAAAGAGCTTGCTCGAAGAGGACAAGTATTTATCCTTTATAATAGAGTGGAAACTATTGAAAAATATATGAATCATATTCATGAGTTAGTTCCTGATGCAAGGATTACGTTTGCACATGGTAAAATGGAAAAAGATGAACTTGATAATATAATGACATCATTTATTAATAATGATTATGATATATTAATATGCACAACAATAATTGAAAGTGGAATAGATATTCCCAATGTAAATACTTTAATTATTCATGATGCTGAAAATTTTGGTTTAAGTCAACTTTACCAAATTCGAGGTCGTGTTGGTCGTAGTGATAAAATTGCTTATGCTTATTTAATGTATGAAAAAAATAAAATGTTAAATGATATTGCAATTAAAAGACTTAATACTATTAAAGAATTTACGGAACTTGGTAGTGGATATAAAATTGCGATGCGAGATTTAAGTCTAAGAGGTGCCGGTGATATATTCGGAGCATCTCAAGCAGGATTTGTAGATAGTGTTGGTATTTCTTTATACATGAAAATGATTGAAGATGAAATTAAACGTCAACAAGGAGAATATGTTGAAGAAGAAGATACTGATACACAAGCTTTAATTAATGTAAGTACTCACATAAGTGATACATATGTAACAGATGAAGATATTAAGATTGAAATACATCGAAAGATTAATGAAATTGATTCTTATGAAAAGATGTTAGAAATAAAGAATGAACTGGAAGATAGATTTGGTAAAGTAACTGATGATATGCTTGTTTATATGTATGAAGAATGGTTTGAAAAATTAGCTAAAAAATATAATATTAAACAAGTTGTTCAAACTGATAGAAGTATTGAAATTACTTTACCAGAAGAAATATCAAGCAATATTAAAGGAGATAAACTTTTAATTGAAGCGATGAATTTATCGAGATCTTTTAATATAAAATATGTTAATAAGAAAATTAGTATTTTACTTTATACTAAAGATTTACCTAAACATTTTATATTTTATATAGTTACTTTGTTAGAAAAAATACTTTAATACATAAAAAAATTAATTTGCTCCACAATAAGTAATGAAGTGGAGTGAATTTTTTTGAAACAAACTGGTGTAACAAGAAAGATTGATGAACTTGGAAGAATAGTAATTCCTAAGGAAATTAGAAAAAATTTAGGTATTAGAGATGGTGAAACTTTAGAGATTTTTACTAATGAAGATAGTATTATATTAAAAAAATATTTTGAGGTTAGAAAGTATGAGGATTTAAGTGGTAAGTTATGTGAACTTATTAAGAATATTTATAATATTGATTTAGTCATAACTGATAGAGAAAAAGTTATTACGTCATCAAATAAAGAAATTGTGGAAAATACTAAACTTAATAACAGATTTTTAGAACTTATTGATAATAGAGAAATGTTAATAAGTAAAGAGTTATCCACAATAAATTTTGGAATAGATGTAAGTGGTTATTTTACTATTATACCAATTATTGCATCAAGTGATTCATTGGGACTTGTTATTTTAATTAGTGAAAATGCTATAGATTATAGTTCTTTAGGCAAGTTTATAGCTAAAATTATTGCTGATAAAATAGATATATTTTAATGAGAGCCTATATTGGTTCTCATTTTTTTTGAATATAACGCAGATTATTTTTAAATTTACACTTTTTTACGATTATTTTAATTACAATTTTCAAAAATTTGACATAAACATATATTTAGGATATAATGTGGGCGTGAGGGAAATGCTCAAAGTTTATACGGAGGTAAATTATGGATAAGTATATGACAATGAATGACGTATTAAAAGAATATGTTGAAAAAGTTAAATGTGATAAAACTTTTGAAATGTTAACTGAAGAACAGAAAAAGTTAGCTATTAACGATTTTATAAAAAAAATAATTCAAGAATTATATGATACCAATGAATCAAAAATATCATATTTATCAGAAAGAGATACGTTTATAATTAGAAAATTATATGGTGTTTTAGATAATGGAAAATGTTCAGTGGGATTGCAATTGCAAAATGAATTAGGGGTTGCTGTTGCAGTTTTGAAACACAAATATTTTATTAGGTTAAATAAACAATTAGAAAAATATTTAGATAATATCAATTTTGAAAAAAAGAAAAAAGAATTTTTAAATTTGGTTGGTGGAAATTTAGGATTATTTAGACTTAATGCATATATTTTTAACCAATATAAGGAAAGGGAATTTTGGCATGTTGAGGAGTATTTTGAAAGTACACCCTTAATCACAATACGTGAAGATATGAAAGATTTCAAATTTTATATCAAAAGTATAGATGATTTGGATAAAGTTGGATTATCAGATGTTGATAAAACGATAATTATACGTTTTTGGGGGTTAATTCCTGAGGAAGAAAGGCTTACTTCAAAAGAAATCGCTAAAATGTATCATATAGGTAGGGATCTTCAGCTGAAACTAAGTAGATTATATGCTAAAATTAGAAATTATTTTGCGTACGAAATAAAATTTGAAAGGTTAGAAGAAGAAAGAAAGGATATAAATTCTATTATTAATTTAGGAATTTCTGCAAGAACTTATTTTTGTTTAAAAAGTGCGGGAATAAACACTAAAGATGATTTGTTGGCGTTGACTAGTGAAGATTTAACAAGAATAAGAAATTTAGGAAGAGCCGGTGCTGCTGAAGTTCAAATGGCTATTGCTAATTTAAAAAATCCACGAGATATAATTATTGTTGAAGATGATGCAGCTTTTGAAGAACTTTCAGACCTAGAACAAAGAAAAAATGAATTGATAATTGAAAATGCTGAATTAGATGCTAAAATTGCTCAAGCTCAAAGTGATATAAAAAGTTTAGAAAAAGAGGAAAAAAATGGAAGATGAAAATAAGTTAGACATTGAAAGCTTAATTGATTTAGTAAAAATTGATATTGATATATTAAGCCAAAGAGTAAATGAAAAAAAAGATATATTAGATAATTTACTTTTGATTAAAGAAATAGAAAGTGAATAAATAAAATTTAAACACTAATTATTAAAAAAATTGCATTTACATAAAATGTATGGTAAACTATGTTTAGTTTAACGAAGAAGGAAAGAGTAGATATCCTAGTTTCATAGAGATTTCTTGGTTGGTGGAAAAGAAAAAACGAAGATATGCGAACATGGCTCTGGAGTTAAAATCGGGTAATTACGTTATAAATTTTAAGTTGCATGATAAATCATGAATTAAGGTGGTACCGCGGGTTATACTCGTCCTTAGTTTGTGATTTTTTTATTGGAGGTAAATATGAGAAAATTTGAAAAAATTAGTTATCCAGAATTTACTAAAGTTTTTGGGGATAATAAAACTTTGTATGATGATTATATGCTCCCTTTAAGAGGGACAAAGTATAGTGCAGGTTATGATTTTTTTGCCATAAAAGATTATGTTATTAAACCAAATGAAATTTTAAAAATACCAACTGGTTATAAAGCTACATTTGAAAGTGATGAAATGTTAATGCTTGTAGTTAGAAGTAGTATGGGTTTTAAATATAATGTTAGACTTACAAACCAAGTGGGTATTATTGAAAGTGATTATTATAATAACCCTGATAATGAAGGACATATGTGGATTTGTCTTCAAAATCATGGAGATAAGGAATATATAATTAATAAAGGAGATGCTTATGCTCAAGGGATATTTGTTAAATTTTTAACAACAGATGATGATTGTGTTAATAAAACAAGAGTTGGTGGGCTAGGCAGTACAAATAAAAAGAAAGAAGGAAATGAAAATGAATAAAAAATATTATATTACTACACCAATATATTATCCAAGTGCGGATTTTCATATTGGACATTGTTATACAACTATTATTGCAGATGCTATTGCAAGATATAAAAGATTAAATGGTTATGATGTGTTTTTCCAAACTGGAACTGATGAACATGGAGCTAAAATTGAACAAAAAGCTAAGGATGCTGGTGTAACGCCAAAAGAATATGTTGATGTTATAATCGAAAATGCTAAAAATTTATGGAAAAGTTTAAACATTTCATATGATTATTTTATTAGAACTACTGACGAATCACATGTTAAAGCTGTTCAAAAAATATTTAGAAAATTATATGATCAAGGGGATATTTATAAAGGTTCTTATGAGGGACTATATTGTGTTCCTTGTGAATCATTTTGGACAGAAACTCAACTTGTAGATGGAAAATGTCCAGATTGTGGTCGTGAGGTTAAAAATGTTACTGAAGAAGCTTACTTTTTTAGATTATCCAAATATCAAGACAAATTAGTTGAATTATATGATAAGAATCCGGAATTTATTTTGCCAGTTTCAAGAAAAAATGAACTAGTAAATAATTTCATTAAACCAGGACTTGAAGACTTGTGTGTATCAAGAACTTCAGTTAAATGGGGAATTCCTGTAGATTTTGATCCAAAACATGTAATTTATGTATGGATTGATGCTTTATCAAACTATATTACATCTTTAGGTTATCCAGATGAAAATGCGCCATTATTTAAAAAATATTGGCCAGCAGATTTACATTTAGTTGGTAAAGAAATTACAAGATTCCATGCAATTATTTGGCCTGCATTACTTATGGCTTTAGGAATTGAAATACCTCACCAAGTGTTTGGACATGGATGGCTAATTATTAATGGTGGTAAAATTTCTAAATCATTAGGTAACTATAAAGACCCTAGAGAATATATTGATGCATATGGTGTTGATGCTGTTAGATATTTTGCTCTAAGAGAAGTTTCTTTTGGTAGTGATGGTAATTTCTCTGAAGAAGCATTAATTAATAGAACAAATACTGATTTAGTAAATAATTTAGGAAATTTGGTTAATAGAACTATAAGTATGAGTCATAAATACTTTGATGGAGTGGTAGAAAATCCAAAAGTAAATGAAGAAATTGATAATGATTTAATTAGTGCTGTTACAAGTTTAAAGACAAAAGTTGATGAAAAAATGGATGGTTTAAAAGTTAATGAAGCTTTAGAAGAAATATTTGAAGTATTAAAAAGATGTAATAAGTATATTGATGAAACTACACCATGGATACTTGCTAAAGATGAAGCTAAACATGATAGATTAAAAACTGTTTTATATAATATCTTAGAAAGTATTAGAGTATGTGCAATACTTCTTGAACCATTTATTAATGTAACAAGTGAAAAAATATTAAATGAACTTAATACAAATGAAAGAAACATTGAAAGTATAAATGGATTTGGTAATTTAGAATGTGGAATTACCTTAAATAAACCAGAAATTTTATTTAATAGGATTGAGATTAATGAATAATTATTTTGTTGATACACATTGTCATGTATTTAAATCTGATTATGAAAATATAGACGAAGTATTAGAAACTGCAAGTAATAATCATATAAAATATGTTATTAATAATGGTAGTAATGATGAAACTAATAAAGAGGTATTAGATTTGATTAAAAAATATCCGAATATGTATGGGGCAATTGGTATTCATCCAGAAGATGTTGATGGAGTAATGCAAGAGGACATTAAGTTTATAGAAGATAATTTAAGTAATGAAAAAATTGTTGCCATCGGAGAAATTGGTTTGGACTATTACTATACTAAAGATAATAAAGAAGAACAAATTAAATTATTTGAATCTCAATTAGATTTAGCAGAAAAATATAATTTGCCTGTGATTGTTCATTCTAGAGATGCCACTGAAGATACAATTAATTCTTTAAAGAAATTTAATTGTAAAGGGGTAATTCATTCTTTTTCTGGTAGCTTGGAAACTGCAAGAATCTATATTAAAATGGGTTATTTATTAGGTGTAAATGGTGTTATTACATTTAAAAATGCTAAAATAAAAGAAGTGATTAAAGAGGTTGGACTTGAAAATATTATTTTAGAAACTGATAGTCCATATCTTACTCCAGAGCCTTTTAGAGGTAAACAAAATAATCCAGGACATGTACTTGAGGTCGCTAAGTTTGTAGCTGAGTTATCTAATATATCATTAGAGAAGTTAGCAGAACAAACAAATAAAAACATTGTTAATATGTATAAGAAGATAAAGTTGGATTAATTTTTACTTTATCTTCTTTTGACTAATTTAAAGTGTACCCTTTGACTAATTTAAAGTTCACCTCTTGACTAATTTAAAGTGTATCCCTTGACTAATTTAAAGTGTAATGTTATAATCTATTTAGAAAAGAGGGGAATAGTATGTATAACAGAGAAGCCACTGAGATGATTAAACATGTAAGTGAAACGTTTAGAGTTTTGTTAGTTACTGGTCCTAGACAAACAGGTAAAACTACTTTATTAAAAAGTTTAAAACCTGAAAATATGAATTATATAACTTTAGACGATAAGGTTTTGAGGGAACAAGCACAAAATGACCCAAAGTTATTTTTAGAAGAACATCCAGCACCTTTATTTATTGATGAAGCCCAATATGCACCAGATCTTTTTTCATATATCAAAATTAATGTTGATAATACAAAAGAAAAAGGCCAATATTGGATAACTGGTTCACAACAATTTAATTTAATGGAAAAGGCATCTGAGTCTTTAGCTGGTCGAGTTGGTATAGTAAATTTGAATAGTTTTACATATTCTGAAATTGTAAGAAATGAAAAAAAAGAATTATTTAATCCCGAAAAATTATGTGAAGCTCCTAAAATTGAAGTAAATGCTTTATTCGAAATAATATTTAAAGGTGGTATGCCTGAATTTTATGATAATCCAAAAATTGATAGAAATCTTTATTTTCAAAGTTATATTGATACTTATATTAATAGGGATGTTAGACAATTAATAGAAGTTGGAAAAATTGAAGAATTTAAAAAGTTTATGGTTAGTATTGCATCTAGAGTAGGAGAGCAGTTAAATTATTCTGATTTATCTAAAGATTGTGGAGTAAGTGTACCAACAGTAATAGCATGGTTATCGGTTTTAGTTTCTTCAGGAATAGTTTATTTACTTGAACCTTATATGTCATCACAGTTAAAACGTATGACTCATATTCCTAAAATTTATTTTATGGATACTGGACTTGCTGCATATTTGGCTGGATGGGAAACAGAAAGAGATTTACAACTAAGCTCTAATTCAGGACATTATTTAGAAAATTTTGTTATTTCAGAAATAATAAAATCTTATAATGCTAGAGGATTAAAGCCTAATCTTTCTTACTATAGAGATAAAGAAAAACATGAAATAGATTTAGTTATATATAAAAATAATAAATTATATCCATTTGAAATTAAAAAAACAGCATCTCCTAATCGTGCTATGGTTTCAAGTTTTAAGTATCTAGAAAATAGCAAAAAAGAAGTTTCAACGGGAGGAATTATTTGTTTATATGATAATTTATTAAAATTAGATGAAAAAAATTATATTATTCCTATTTCTTCAGTGATAAATGTTGCAAAATAGATTATGGTTTTTTGTAAAATATTGTCAATTGCTTTATTACTATATTAATGTTATAATTTAGATATCCAGTGAAAGGTGGATATTAAATGAAAGTAGTAAATTATTTTGTAAGAATGTCAATTGTTATATTTATGCTTATAATTGCTAAAAGCAGTTCAGATACAAAAATGGCTGTTGTTGAAAATGATAATTTAAATAAGACTGTTAATTTAACAACTATGGCTATGAAAATTATTGAAGTTGAAGATACAATAAAGTATACTCCGATAGCAACATATACTGGTGACTTAACTGGTTATGCCTATAATTGTCCATTATGTAATGGAACTCTTGGATGTATGCCAAAATATAATATTAAAGATGGTACAACAACATATAAAGATTATGAATACGGTGAAGTAAAAATAGTTGCTTCAAGTAAAAATATAGCTTGTGGATCTATTGTTAGATTTAAAAGTGATAGAGTTGGTGAAGGTGACCAATTTGCTATAGTTCTTGACCGTGGTGTTGGAGGATATGCACTTGATTTACTTACACCAAGTGAAGAATATGCTTCTAGAAATATAGGTAGAAGTAAAATAACATATGATGTTTTAAGGAGCGGGTGGGAATAAACCCCACTCGAATTTTTTTATGAAAGCAAAAAAGAGTTTGGGTCAAAATTTTTTGATAGATAGTAATGTAATAAATAAAATAGTTGATGATGTTTCAGCATGTAATGAAGATTTAATAATTGAAATAGGACCTGGAAGAGGGGCCTTAACAAAAGAACTTAAGAAAAAAGAATGTAATATAATTGCTTATGAATTAGATACAGATTTAAGTAATATATTAAGTAAGTTAGAGGATAATAAATTACATGTAATTTATAAAGATTTTTTAAATAGCAATATAAAAGAAGATATTAAAGATATAAAATATAATAATTTATATTTAGTTGGTAACCTTCCTTATTATATAACAACTCCGATTATTGAACATGTTATAAAAGAGGATATTACTTTTAGCAAGTTTACTATAATGATTCAAAAAGAGGTTGCGGATAGGTTTATGGCTCATGAAAAAACTAAGGATTATGGATATATAACTTTAGTACTTAAATATTATTTTGAAATAAAGAAAGTGTGCGACGTTTCAAAATTTGCATTTAATCCAGTTCCTAAAGTAGAAAGTAGTGTAATAAGTTTTATTCCTAGAAAAAAGAAATTAGATGTTAATGTTGAAAGTTATTTTAGGTTTTTGAAAAATTCTTTTAGGTTAAAAAGAAAAAATTTAAAAAATAATTTGAGTGGTATATATGATTTAGAAAATGTTCAAGAAACATTAGAAAAATATGGATTAGATTTGAGTGTTAGAGCTGAAGAATTATCTGAAGAAATATTTTTTGAGTTATGGGAAAATTTAAATAAGGATTCTTAATGGGAATTCTTTTTTTGTTGTGGCATATAATTTAATGGTGATATATATTTTGAATATAGAAAAAGGAGATTATGTAACTAGAAATAGTTATGATAATGATACTGTTTTTAAAGTTATTAATATTAAAAATGGAGTTTATTATTTAAAAGGTGTTGAGGTAAGATTAGTTGCTGATGCTGATATAACAGATTTAAGAAAAGAGGAAAATATTACAGAAGAAGATGTAATAGATGATATTGATTTGTTGGAGGATAATCTTGATCGAGGAGAGTTTTTTTATTTGCCTGCGAAAGCATTACATATAGATTCAGATGAAGAATATTTATCTAGATGTTTAAAATTTTATAAAAGAAATGGTATTATGGCAGTAGGTAAAAAAATAAATGAGAAAAATGTTTATGAGCAATTACCAATGCTTTTAAAAGAATTTAAACCTGATATTGTTGTAATTACTGGACATGATGCATATTACAGAAAAAAAGGCGATGCTAAAGATATAAAAAATTATAAAAATTCTCTTTATTTTGTTAAAGCTGTTAAAGCTGCTAGAAATTATGAAAAAAGTCATGAAAAATTAGTTATTATTGCTGGAGCTTGTCAAAGTGATTATGAAGAATTAATTAAAGCAGGCGCTAATTTTGCATCAAGTCCTAAAAGAGTTAATATACATGCCTTAGATCCAGCAATTATTGCAAGTACAGTGGCTTTAACAGAAAGAAATAAAGAAATTGATTTAAAAAAGTTGCTTGAGAAAACTAAATATAAAGAAGATGGTATGGGAGGCCTTATTTGTAATGGTCTTATGTATGTTGGATATCCCAGATAAGGAGAGTTTATGAATATTAATATAATTAAAAATGAAATAAATAATAAGTTAAATAGTAGAGTTTTAGTATCTGTTTATGGGATGCGTAATCGAGTAAATAGGTTGGAAGGAATATTATATAAAACTTATCCAAATTTATTTACTGTTTTGGTAGATGGGGAAGAAAAAAGTTTTTGTTATAGAGATGTTATAACTGGGGATGTAAAAATAAAATATTTATAAAATTTTAATAAATTTGTTGCAAAAATATAAATTATGTTTTAAAATTAAATTAGTAATACAACATAAGGAGGTCAAATTATGGAAATTACAAAATTAGAAATTCACAGAAGAGAAAGCGATAATTCAAGATTAAAAGCATTTGTTGATTTTACCCTTGATGATTGTTTAGCTATTAAAGGAGCTAAAATAATCGAAGGAAACTCAAGAATATTTCTTTCTATGCCTAGTAAAAAGAATAAAGATGGTAAAGAAGATAATATAGTTTTTCCAACTAATAAAGAAACTAGAGAAAAATTTGAAAATGTTATATTAGGTGAATATAAAAAACTTGTTGATGAAGAAGTTAGCGAATAGCTAATTTTTTTCTTTACGATTCATAAAATTTTGTCCTTGACATATAATGTATAAGTGTTATATAATTAAGCCTGTCGCTAAAAAAGGAGAGAATTTTATGTTATATAGTATTCAATATGTTTATGATAAAGATAAGAATGAAAAAAGTATTCTTGAAGGAGCAAAAATAATATCATTTGATGGTAGAAATACATTGATTCAAGAGGTTTATGTTGGATTAGAATTTTCTTTAGAAGATATTTTAAATAATCCTGTAAATGCACGAGTTATAGGTGTTAAGAACTTAGAAATATTTAAAAGTAAGTTTGAAAAACTTGGTGCATCTGGAGTTATATATTTTCCAGAGGTTGATAAATATGAATTCTTAGAAGAAGGAGACATTGTAATCCCTTGGATTAGTCATGATAGTGTACTAGATTCATTAGAAACAGTTTTACAACCATATAAAAAATCAGCGACAGAAAAAGTAGTAGAAGAAAAAATTGCTTCTTATGTTAATCGTTTAGGAGCTGAAAATCCTTTAGTAGAGTTAAATGGCTTATCTTTAAATAGACGTATATCAAATAGATAGAATATTCTGTCTATTTTTTTCATATTATTTATTGGTGATAATAATGGGTGAAGTTAACTTTGGAACACAAGAAGTAAAAATGGTTGATAGAAGTAATATTAGTATAACAGGGGTTAATAAGATTGTTAGTTTTGATGATGAAGAGTTTTTAATGGAAACAGTAATGGGAAACTTAAGAATTTTAGGAAATGGACTTGAGTTATTAAAACTTGATACGGTTGATGGTAATGTAAAGATTAAAGGAAAGATTAATTCATTTATGTATATTGAAGGAAAAACTAAAAATAAAGAAGAAAGTATAATAACTAAGTTATTTAAATGAGTAGTTATGTTCAAGTTTTATCTTTCTTGATATCTTTTATATATGGAATATGTTTTTACTTGTTTACAAGATTTAATAAATTTATGTTAAGCAATAAAAATAATGTTATTAAGTTCTTCGTATCATTAGTTTTTGTTATAGATATGGTAATTTTATATATTTATATTATGTATGAGATTAATTATGGAATGATTCATCCGTATTTTGTTGCAGTGGTATTTTTGGGATATATTGTTATGATGTTTATGTATGATAAATGTGTTAGTTTATTAAAAAAATTAATTAAAAAGATAAAAAGACCTTTATAAGCCTTTTTTCTTTCGTGTTCTTACCATTGATTTATTCTTATCTATTGCATTTGTTTGCATTTCTGAACTATATATTTTATCTGAAATTTCCTTTTTAATGTTTTCTAAATATGTATTAAATTCCATGATTAGTGAATCGCTATTTATTTGGTCTATATTTAAATCATTTAATGACTTAAATCCTAAATTTTCTAATAATTGATTTTTATTATTTTGGATGTCTTCAATGTATTTATTTTTTTCATCTTCTTGTAATTGGTTTAATAAGTTTTTAATTGTTTTAATATGTTCTAAGATTTCTTGTTTAACATTTTCTTTTTCTAAAGAAAATTGTTTTGTTATGTCTTTAGAGTTTTCTTTTAAATTTATATTGTTTGATTTTACTAAGCTTATTGCTGTTCCGATTAATAAGGCAATAACATCTGCTGTTAAAACTAACGATAAACCAAATAATAAAATTATTGGGGGAAACCCTATGATTAAACTAATTATTAATAAAATAAAAACTGCCGGTAGTTCTGATAAAGTTAATGTTAATATATAATCATTTATAAATGTTTTCATGTTAGTTTTAAAAATATTTAATTTAGTTTTATTTATTTCTTTCATTATTTATTTCCTTTCTTTGGTTAATTATTATAGCACACTAGTAAAATAAATGTAAAGATTTATGAAATAATAATTATAAGTATTTACAAGCATAAAAGAATTCATTATACTTCAAGTAAGAATGGGGAGGATGTCGGTATGAAAAAAACAAAAAAAGAAAAAAAACGACTTTTTGTAATTTCTGTCGTTATAATTCTTCTTATTGTGTCTTTAGTTAGTTCTGTTGCTGGAGATTGGACTAAAATAATGGAAAATAAAAGTAAAATACAAGAATTGAATAAAAAATATAATGATTTACTCGGAGAAGAAGAAAAGTTAGAAAGTGAAGTAACTAAATTACAAGATGATGATTATATACTTAGATATGCAAAGGAAAAATTTTTGTATTCTGAAAATGGGGAATTAATTATAAGGATGAACTAAAATTCATTCTTTTTTATGATATCATCAATTAAACCATATTCTTTAGCTTCTTTGGCACTTAGAAAATTGTCACGTTCAGTATCTTCATATATTTTTTCTAATGGTTGCTGTGTATTATCTGATAATATTCTATTTAATTTTTCTTTTAATTTAATAATGCGTTCTGCAGCAATCTTAATGTCTGTTGCTTGACCTTGAGCTCCACCGAGTGGTTGATGTATCATAACTTCAGCATTTGGAAGGGCATATCTTTCATCACCACTGGAAAGTAGAAATGCTGCCATACTGGCACACATACCAACTCCGATAGTTATAACTTTACTTTCAATAAATCTCATTGTATCATATATACCCATTCCAGATGTTATAGCTCCACCAGGAGAATTAATATAAATATAAATGTTTTCATGATTTATGTTATCTAAATAAAGTAGTTCACTGATAATAATATTTGACATTGTATCATCTATTTCACCGGTTAAGAAAATAATTCTGTCTTGTAAAAGTCTAGAATATAAATCATATGCATATTCTTTATTGTTAGTCTTTGTAATGACTGTTGGAATAATATTCAAAATTGATCACCTAAGTAAATAATAGTAAATAATGTTAATTTTTATTCACAAATTTGGAAAATATTGATATAATTATAAAGAATAGAGGTTGGTTAGATGGATATAGTTAAAGTAACATTTAATGATAATACTGTTCATGAGTACAAAAAAGGTACTTTGTTTTATGATGCAAGTAAAGATTTTAATATGGAAAATATCGTGGGTTATAAGATAAATAATGAGGTATTTTCTTTGGATAATAAAATTCTTGAAGATGTTAAAGTTGATTTTATAAATACTAATGATTTAATTGGAAATAAAATATATAAAGCAGGGTTAAAGTTTTTATTTTTAGTTTCTTTGCAAGAGGTTTTTAATGACTTTGATGTTGTTTATGAACATAGTGTTCCACGTGGAATGCTGGGAGTTTTAAAAGGGCCTAGAATTTTAAGCCATGAAGATATATCAAAAATTAAGGCTAGAATGTGTAAATTAATTAGTGATAATGAGATAATTACAAGATTAAATGTTTCTCCGAAAGATGCAATAAAATATTTTAATGATAAAAAGGAGTATGAAAAAGCTAATAATATCCAAAATATAAGTGATAAGGTAGTTAATTTATATAAGTTAAAAAATAATTTAAATTATTTTTATTCATTAATGCCTTATAGTACAGGAGCTTTAGAAAAGTTTGAATTGGTTTATTTAGGTAATAACAGAATAATATTATTATTTCCAACAACTAGAAGCAATGGTAAAGTTCCTGAGTATGTTCATTATGATAAAATAATTGAAAGTTTTATGGATGGAAAAAGTTGGTTGAATAACTTAAATATGCCATATATTACTGATTTAAATAAAGATGTTGGTAATGGTAAAATTATTAATTTTATTAAATCTTGTGAATTAATGTTTAATTTAAATATAGCAGATGTTGCTAGAATTATTGAAGATAGGAAAGATATTAAATTTATTTTAATAGCAGGTCCTTCTTCAAGTGGAAAGACTACTACCACAAGTAGATTAGCATCTTATTTTGAAGCTCTGGGTTATAATCCAATTAAAATAAGTTTAGATGATTACTTTGTTAATAGAGACGATAATCCAAAAGATGAGTTTGGTAATTATGATTTTGAATGTTTAGAAGCTTTAGATGTTAAGTTGTTTAATGAAAATTTGAATGATTTGTTAAAAGGGAAAAGCGTTAAATTTCCAAAATATAATTTTATGACAGGATTAAGAGAATATTATAAAGAAGAAGTTAAAATGACTGATAAAAGTATTTTCTTAATTGAAGGATTACATGCATTAAATGAAAATCTAACAAAAGAAATTGAAGAAAAATATAAGTTTAAAATTTATTTAAGTCCTTTTATTCCTTTAAGTATAGATAAATATAATTATGTATCAACAATTGATTTAAGATTACTTAGAAGAATAGTTAGGGATAATAGAACGAGAGGCTATGATGTAATTAAGACAATAGATAATTGGCAAAATGTAAGAAATGGAGAAGAAAAATATATTTTTCCGTATATACATCAAGCAAATGTTATTATTAATACAGCATTAGCTTATGAAGTTGGGGTTTTGAAGGTTTATGTTGAGCCATTGCTTTTATCAGTAAGTGTTAATAGCATTTATTATGAAGAAGCAAGAAGATTAGTGGATTTCTTAAAACAATTTTTCCCAATACCGGGAGAATATGTTAATGATGAATCAATATTGCGAGAATTTATAGGAGGAAGATATAATGATTAAAGTAGCAATTAATGGTTTTGGTAGAATAGGTAGATTAGCATTTAGACAAATAGTTACACAAACTGATTTTGATATTGTAGCTATTAATGACTTGACAAGTGCAGAAGATTTAGCTTATTTAGTTAAATATGATACTGTTCATGGAAGCTTTCATGAAGATGAAATTAAAGCTGAAGGCAATGAAATAGTTGTTGCTGGTGTAAAAAGAATTAAAGTTTTTAGTGAAACAGATCCTGCTAACCTTCCATGGGGGGAACTTGGAATTGATTTAGTGCTTGAATGTACTGGTAAGTTTACTCAAAAGGAAGATGCAATGAAACATATTACTGCGGGAGCTAAAAAGGTTTTAATTAGTGCTCCAGGTAAAGGAGAAATGAAAACTGTTGTATATGGTGTAAACGATAATGTTTTAACTAATGATGATGTTATTGTTAGTGCTGCAAGTTGTACAACAAACTGTTTAGCACCTGTACTTAATATAATACATAAAAATATTGGTATTAAAAAAGGATTTATGACAACTGTTCATGCTTATACAAATGATCAAGCAACTTTGGATATTGCCCATAAAAAAGGTATTAAATCTAGACGTGGAAGAGCGTGTGCTCAAAATATTGTTCCATCAAGTACTGGAGCTGCGAAAGCCATTGGTTTAGTTATTCCTGAACTTCTTGGAAAACTTGATGGTAATGCCCTAAGAGTTCCAACTGCAGATGGTTCTGTTGTGGATTTAACACTAGAACTTAATAGAAATACAAGTGTTGAAGAAATAAACAAATTATTTCAAGATAATCAAAATGAAACAATTAAGTTTACTATGGACCCAATTGTTTCAAGTGATTGTTTAGGTAAAAAAGTTGGTGCTATAGTTGATGGACTTTCAACAAGTATTGTTGAAGCTGAAGGTGCACAATTAGTTAAAGTACTTGCTTGGTATGATAATGAATATGGTTATACTGCACAAATGCTTAGAACTGCAAAGAAAATGTTTCAATAATAAATTAAACTCTCAATAAATTTCGAGAGTTTTTTTGTTTTTTAAAAATGGGTCAACAATATCTTAAAAATGGTATATCGAAAATTTAATGTTTTAAAATTATTTATTTTAGAATTGATTTAGGATAAGGTTTTCTTTCATCTGTTTTACTTAATAAGTAATCTATTGAAGTATCATAATAATCTGCTAAATCTGATAGATAGTTGATTGGTATTAATCTTTTGCCAATTTCATATTCACTATATTGTTGTTGTTTTATTCCTAAAGCTTTTGCAATATCACTTTGATTTAAATCCTTATCTTCTCTAATTTCTTTTAATCTTGATATATTCATAAATTATTTCTTTCTTTTAAATTTATTTATTAGTCTGTTACCAACGAGTTCATTTAATAAATCTTTATTCATTATGTAATAAAGTATTAAAGAGGCAAGCCCAATACCTGCTAGGGCAAGTAACATTGGTAGCTTTCTTGTTATATGATTAAATATTAGTGGTTTAAGTATTAAGCATATTATTACTAAGATAACAATAGTTACTATTAGTTTTGGTATTGATTTTAGTGTTTCTTTGTAACTAAAGTTATATTTGTGATGTAAAGTGTAAAGCGGAATAGCAAGTGATAGTAAATAACCAATTGTTGTTGCAAGTATTGCACCATAGAATGGATAAATGCCTAATTTATTAAATAAGAATATTAATGGTATATCTAATATTGTTTTGGTAATTAGACCAGTTGCACAAGAGATGTAAATTAGTTTTGTTTTAGATAGTCCTTGAAGGGCACTACATATCATTATGTAAGCAGAATCTAATATGGCAAGAAGGATGGTATATTTAAATATTAATGGTCCATAGAAACTTTCACCATAAAATATTGTCCATACTTGTTTTGAAAATATACTTAAGAATATTGATAAAGGGAGGATTACATAAAGCAAAACTTGCAACGTTTTATTAAATTGAGAGTTTACTTCTTTCATATCTTTTTTTGTATATGATTCTACGATTGTAGGTATTAAACTTATTACAAGTCCAGTTGCAATTGCTGTTACTACACTCACTAGTTTACTTCCCCAGGTGGTAAATACTGATGAAATTGTTTCAATATCTTGGGCTGGATAACCTATCCAATTTAATCCTTTGATTACTAGAATCATATCAACAGTGTTATAAATACTATTAGCAACATTTATAATTATAAATGGAATACAGTATCCAATTAATTTTTTTAAGATTGTTTTCTTTTCAGTTGCAGATACTTCTTCGTAGGGTACAAATAATTCTTTTTTTACTTTGTTTGTTTTAATAAGAAGGTATAGATATGAAACTAAAGCCCCGGCACAAGCTCCGAATACGGCGATACCTACGGCCTCTGCAGTTGTTAAGTGGAATACTTTAAGTGCTAAGTAGGAACCAACAATTATAACTAGAACTCTGACAAATTGTTCAATTACTTGACCAATTGATGGGGCTGCTATATAATGATGACCTTGTAAGTAACCTCTAAAAATACTTAAAAGAGGTACAACTAATATGGCAAATGATACGCTTCTAATTACAAAAGCAACATCTGATACAGTATTTCCACCAGTTAAATCTCCGACGATTGTATTAGCTATTAAGTTTGCTCCGAAAAAGCATATACAAAATGATACAATAGAAAATATTCTAATAATTTTTTTTGAATACTTAAACATGTATGTTTTTTCTTTTAATTTTCCTAAAGTATTGTATTCACTAGTAATCTTGCTTATAGCTAAAGGTATACCTGCAGAAGATATAATTAGAAAGAAGTTATATATGTTGTAGGCATATCCATAAAGAGAACCACCGTTTTCACCGATTATATTATAAAAAGGAATTACATAAAGTACTCCGAGTATTTTAGATAAAATTATAGCAATTGTTGCTATTAAAGCACCTTCGATAAATTCGTTTTTTTTCAAAAATATCATCTCCGTATGTAATTATTATATTAGAATTATGGTATGTAAGCAAGAAAAGTTAAACAAATAAGTGTAAATTACATAAATTTGCCATTTATAAAATATTTATTTAATGATATAATTATGGTGGAGGATCCTATGAAGTTTATAGAATTAAAAAATGTTAATAAAACTTATAAAAATGGTATAACTGCTGTTGCTGATATGTCAGTGGAGGTTAGTAAGGGTGAGTTTGTATTTGTTATAGGTCTTACTGCAAGTGGGAAATCAACATTTATTAAAATGCTTTATAGAGAAGAAAAACCTACGAAGGGAACGGTTTTTGTAGGTGGTTTAAATGTGGGAAAACTTAGAAATAGAAAAGTATATAAATTAAGAAGAAAAGAAGGAATTGTTTTCCAAGATTTTAAGTTATTACCTAGACTTACGGTTTATGAAAACGTAGCTTTTGCTTTGGAATGTATTGGTATGAAAGGTTCTGAAATTAGACCTAAAGTCATGAATGCTCTGGAAAGAGTAGGTTTAAAAGAAAAGGTAAGGTCTTTTCCTGGAGAACTTTCTGGTGGAGAACAACAAAGAGTTTGTATAGCTAGAGCTATTGTTAATGAACCCAAGCTTTTAATATGTGATGAACCAACTGGTAATTTGGACCCTAAAACTAGTGAAGAAATTATGAATGTAATTGAAAAAATTAATAAAGAATTAGGCACAACAATTATTATGGCAACTCATGATAAAGATATAGTAAATAGAATGAAAAAAAGAGTTCTAGTAATTAATCATGGAGTACTTGTTGGTGATTATGCGAAAGGAAGTTATAAGACAAATGAGAGCGTTTAGAATATTTTTTAGAAGTATAAGAGATGCGTTCAAGAGTGTTGTTAGAAACTTTTCTTTGAGTTTTGCATCAATTATGTGTACCACAATTACTTTAATTCTTGTGGCAGTGGCTGTAGTTGCTGCAGCAAATGTTAATAATGCTACAAAATTAATTGAAGATGAATTAACAATTGTTACTTATTTAAAAAAAGATGTAACCGAAGAACAAATTGAAAATATTAAAAGCGAAATATCAAGTTATAAGAATGTTGAAGAAGTAACATTTAAAAGTAAAGATGAATGGAAATTAGAAATGAGTGAATATGATGATTCATTTAAAACTGTATTAAATTATTTAGATGAAAATCCATTAATGGACTCATTTGTATTAAAAGTAAATGATGTTAAAAAATTAAGTGAAACAAGTGAATATATTAAAGCAATAAATGGGGTTGATACTGTTAAATATGGAGAAGGTATGGTTGAACAAGTAATATCTGTATTTGATATAGTACAAAAAATAGTAGTAGTTGTAGTAATTGCTTTAGTAGTAGTAACAAGTTTCTTAATAAGTAATACAATCAAACTAACTATATTTAGTAGAAGAAATGAAATTGAAATTATGAGATTAGTTGGGGCAAGTAATATTACAATTAAATTACCTTTCTTATTTGAAGGGTTCATAATTGGTTTAATTGGGTCAATTATTCCAGTTTGTATTACTATTTATGGATATGTAATTCTTTATTCCAGAATGCATGGTAAATTATTTTCAAATATGATTATGTTAATTAAACCGTATCCATTTGTATTTTGGGTATCTTTAATAGTTGTAGCTATTGGTGCTTTAGTAGGTATGTATGGTAGTATTAAAGCTGTAAGAAAGTATTTGAAGGTGTAACTATGAGTATAAAAAAATTAAGTAGTTACTTTGTAAGATATATTTTAGCAATATTTATATTTGTTTCATGTTTTATATTTAAACCATCTGAAGCTTATGCAAAGTCTGCGAATACTTTGGCAGGATTAAGGGCTGATTTAAAAGACTTGGAAGCTCAAAAAAGAGCAAATGATAGTAAAAAGAATTTAACACAAAGTCAAATAAATACAAAGAAAAATGAAATAAATAATGCTAATCAAGAGATTACTAATAGTAAAGAAAAAATAGAAAATGCAAAAGTTTTAATTGAAGAAACTGATAAAAAGATAACTGAGTTAGAAGAGAAAAATAAAGAATTAATTGCTTATTATCAGGTTATGTTAAGTAATAATGTTTATATGGAATTTATTACTGAATCATCAAATATGACAGAATTAATAATGAGAAGTGATGCAATTAAAGAATTAACAAATTATCAACAAGAAAAATTAAAAGAATTAGAAGATTTAATAAAAGAAAATGAACAATTACAAGTTGATATGAAAAAATATCAAACAACTTTAGAAAAAAATATTATTGCTTATCAAGATGCGGTTTATAGTCTTCAAGATAATTTGGCAGATTTAAATGATATTGCTTTAGATATTAACTCTCAGATAAATTCTCAAAAAGAGTTGATTAAAGTTTATGAACAAATGGGTTGTAAGGAAGATCAAGATTTAGATGAATGCTCTAGAGTAATGGGAAATGCTATGTGGTTAAAACCATTAATTAAAGGAAGAGTAAATAGTAATTTTGGGGTTAGAAATAATCCATTAAAACCTGGTACTTATAAGGTTCATCAAGCGGTAGATATCGGTGGTAATGGTGAAGGTACTAAAGTTTATGCGGTTGGTTCTGGTTCTGTTGCAATGGTTATTAATGCTGAAAATACTTATAATACAAAGAAAACAAAAACTTGTGGTGGTAATCAAGTATATATTTGGATGCAAGTTGCTGGTAAATATTATACTGTTCAATATGCTCACTTGTTGAAAGTTTATGTTAAAGCTGGAGATGTTGTAACTAAGGACACTGTTATTGGTCTTCAAGGTGGAGGTGCTGGTACTAGAAAATGGGAAAGTTGTTCAACTGGTACACACTTACATTTTGGTATTGCTAAAGGTAAAATTGCTAACAATAAGTACTTCATCAGTAATTGGATGGCAAATGCTGTGAAACCCGAAGGTTATCCCGCAGCAGGTGGTTGGTTCTATTCAAGAACACAATGGTTTTAAAAAAATATGAAAAGTTGCTTGAAAAAGTAGGTTTTTAGTCTTGAGCCTTTCATAACCCGTAAATCTGGGAGCGGAAGTATGAGCAACCCCGTTTTGATAAATTAGTACTTTAGGTCATTGTTTGTCTAACACGTCCTCGAGCTAGGCAAACGAGGTGCAAAATTAGAGCTTTTGCTCTTTTATTTTTAAGAAAAATAGTGTAATATTTAATTGGTGATATTAATGGATATTAAAGTATTAGTAGTTGGTGCTTTGCAAGAAAATTGTTATGTTTGTAGTATTGGAAATAATGCTTTTATTGTTGACCCGGGTGATGAGGCTGATAGAATAATTGATGCATGTATGGGTAAAAATGTTGTTGAGATAATTGTTACTCATCATCATTTTGATCATATTGGTGCTTTAGATGAATTAAAGAAATATTATGGACTTGAAGAAAATGTGAAAAGTGAGGTTTTTGATTATGAAGTAATTGAAACTCCGGGTCATACAAGTGATAGCAAAAGTATTTATTTTAAAAATGAAAAAATTATGTTTACTGGAGATTTTTTGTTTTATCGTTCTATTGGAAGAACTGATTTAGATACAGGTAATGATATAGATATGATTAAAAGTTTAGAAAAAATTAGTGAATATCCCGATGATATAATTATTTATCCAGGTCATGGACCTAAAAGTACATTGGGTAGAGAAAAGAATAATTTTAAATACTATTTTTGAAATATCTGAAAATGCCAGTTATCGACATAAAATGTGAGTTAAAGTGCTGAAAATATGTCGATAACTGGCATTTTCGTGAAATTTGCAAATTAAAACTGATAGGTTGTGCTATCAGCTATTTTTTTAATATGTCTTTTCTGAGAAACTATGTGAGTAAATAATTGGTTCCATGAATTCAACATAATTTAAATAAATTATTCTGATTAAGTACCAAAGGTTATTTGTGTTATCTCTCACTATTAAATGATCTCTGCCTGCTTCTTCAATAATACCTTCGTATACTTTGTTTTGCCATGCACTACTGTCTGGATATGAGACATATGCCTTGATTTTTCTTCCTTTGTTTAATCTTAAGATGTTTTCAATGTAACTTTGTTCTGTTGGTAAACTGTTACTGTTGTTGTTATTTACCTCAGATACTGACATATTTCCTGGTGGAGTTCCAAAATTAGAACTTGGAAATGTTGGATTTTGATAAAAATTACCATTCATTTTTTATTCACCTCTAAAACAATATATGTTTTTTATTAATAATAATTGCTAAAAAATAAATATTAGTTTATAATTAATATAGAAAAGTGGTTGAAGATATGGAAAAAATTAATTATAAAGAAATAATTTTTGATGGGTGTTCATTAGTTTTTGGCTTATTTTTTTATGCGATGTGTTTTAATTTATTTTTAACTCCGAATGATTTAGTTGTTTCTGGTTTTAGTGGTATTTCTATAGTTATGCAACGATTATTTGGTTGGACTCCCTCAATATTTTTACTTGTTTCAAATATTATATTGTTAATAATATGTTTTATTTTCTTAGGTTGGAAAACGACTAAAAAAAACATTGTGGGTTCATTACTATATCCATTAATGGTTACATTATCTATGCCTGTTGCTAATTTTTTATCATCATACTTAATAACTGAAGATTTTTATTTAACATTATTGTTTGCTATATGTTTGTATGGAATAAGTAGTGGTTTTATATATAGAAGTGGGTTTACTGCGGGTGGATCTGATATAATTATGCAAATAATAAATAAGTATTGTAAGGTTAGTGAATCAAAAGCTATGTTATTTGCTAATGGTTTTATTATTTTATCTGGAATGTTAGTGTTTGGATTTACTAAAGGTGTTTATTCATTTATTATTCTTTATTGTTCAACATTCTTTGTGGATAAAATTATGTTTGGTATTTCTGATAGTAAATTATTTTATATTTATACTAGAAAAACAAGAAAAATTAAGAAGGTAATTCTTGAAGAGTTTGAAACAGGATTTACAACTATCCCTGGCACTGGTGGATATTCACATAAAAATGGGGTTATGATTATGTGTGCTGTATCAAATAATGATTATTATAATTTAAAAAAGAGAATTTTAGAAATAGATCCGAGTGCATTTATGATTATCGATAAATGCTATGAAGTAAATGGTGGAGTTAAAAGAAGTAATATTCCATTTTTATAAGATATGTGATACACTAGTAATGTGATTGCTTATGAAAAAAATTGTAATATTTGGTGGAGGAAGTGGACTTTCTCAACTTTTAAAAGGAATAAAATTATTTCCGGTGGAAATTACAGCAGTGGTGTCTGTTGCTGATAATGGAGGGAGCACTGGGCTTCTTCGTCGTGAGTTAAAGATACCTGCGGTTGGTGATATAACTAAGGTAATGCTTAGTATGGCAGATACTAATCAAGATATAATTGATTTAATGAATTATAGATTTACAAAATCAAAGAGTTTAGGAATTCATTCTGTTAAAAATTTGTTATTAATTGCCTTGATGGATTTGAAAGGTAATTTTGCTAGTGCAATGCCTGTGATGGAAAAGCTACTTGATGTAAAAGGAAATATTTTGCCTTTGACAGAAGATAATGTTAATTTAGTAGGTATTACAAGTAGTGGTAAAAAAGTTGTCGGAGAACATCAATTAACTAAATGTGCAAGTAAGATTGTAGAGGTAAAATACGATAAAGACATAACCGTAAATCCCAAAGTAATTAAGGCTGTTAAAGAAGCAGATTTAATTATATTTTCTTCTGGGAGTTTGCTAACAAGTATAGTTCCACATTTAATTGATAAAGGATTAGTTAATGTAATAAATAAAGCTAAAGGAGATAAAGTATATATATGTAATTTGTTTACACAACCCGGTGAAACCGATGGATTTACAGTTAAAGATCATATAGATTATTTAGAAAAGTATTTAGGTAAAGGAAGTATTGATATTGTTATTGCTAATAATGAATTAATAAGTAGTGATTTAGCTAAAAAATATAGAACTGAAGAACAAAAAGATCCAGTCATTTTAGATATGCATGAATTAGATAATAAAAATGTTTATGTTATTCAAGATAAGTTGTTTACAATAGAGGATGGTTGGTATAGACATGATGCATTGAAAACTGGTTATTTATTGTTTTCTTATTTAATGGATGGTAAAAAATGACATTTACAACAAGTTTAAAAGAGGAAATAGCTAAGAATGATATTAATGTTTTAGAGGCAAGATATGAACTTGTGGCATTTTTGAATTGTGTTGCTAAATTTAGTAAAGAAGAAATAAATATAACTGTGGAAAATGCTAGTATTGTCAGAAGAATATATAGAGAAATAAAAGAAATATATGGAGTTAATCCTAAAATAATAATTAGGGTTCAAAAAAGATTTAAAGTAAAACAAATTTATATTCTTAGTATTAAAGAAAAAGTAGATTTTATAAAGAAAGATATTAGTGTAGGAATAAAAATAGAAGTTGATGATTTAGTAAGTGATGAAGAAAAGATGGCATTTTTAGAAGGAGCGTTTTTAGCTGTAGGTAATGTTTCTAATCCCAGTACTAGTGGATATCACTTAGAATTTATTTTTACGAAGGAAAGATTAGCAAAACAAGTACTTAATTTGTTAAATTATTTTAATCTTAAAGCAAAATTAATTAAAAGGGGTTATAAAAATATTGTATATATTAAAGCTAGTGAATGTATTAGTGATTTAATTAAAAGATTTCATGCGACGAATTCACTCTTTTATTTTGAAGATATAAGAATTTATCGAGATCATAAAAATATGGTTAATAGATTAAATAATTGTGAAATTGCTAATCAAGAAAAGACATTTAGAACTGGACAGATTCAACTAGAAAATATAAATTATTTAAAAGAGCATGATTTATTTGGGCTACTTGAGGAAAATACTAGGATAGTGGCAGATGCTAGAGTAAAGTATCCCGAGGTATCAATGCAAGAACTTGCAGATATAGTTACTTTAGAAAATAATTATAAAATAGGTAAATCTGGTGTTAATCATCATTTTATTAAAATAAATAATTTAGTTAAAAGACATAAAGAAAGAAGTGAAGAAAATGGTAGTTAGACTTGCTGCAGATATACAACCAGATAGTATTTTAGATGGTTCTGGTATTAGAACTGTAATTTGGTTTCAAGGGTGTCTACATAATTGTGAAGGGTGCCAAAATCCTGAAACTCATGATATGAATAGTGGCATGGTTGTTGATATTGATGATATAAAAATGAAACTTAAGAATTTGAAATATCAAAGTGGTATTACTTTATCTGGTGGAGATCCTTTTTTTCAACCTGAGGCTGCCTTAGAAATAGCAAAATTTGCTAAGAGTATTGGTTTAAATGTCTGGGCTTATACAGGATTTACTTTTGAAGCATTGCTTAATGGAGATAAAAAAAGAAGAGATTTGTTAGAGTATGTTGATGTTTTAGTAGATGGTAAATTTATGCTAGATAAAAAAAGTTTAAATTGTAAGTTTCGAGGAAGTACTAATCAAAGATTAATTGATGTTAGGAAAAGTTTAGAAAGCGGGAGTGTTATTTTATATGGAATTTAGTGAAGGTGTTAATTATACAATACTCGTTAATAATGCAAATAAGGCTTTTTTTGAGAACTTCGAAAGTTACAAGGTTTTGGATACTATGGATGGTTTTGATGCAATTAAGAGTCAGGTTGAGGTGTTTTTAAGTAAGAGAATTGTGTTTAATGAAATATGGTATTATTTAAGTAAGGAAGAAAAGAGTGAATTATTAGAAATATTAAAAAGAAGAAATGTAAGTTTTGTTAATATAACTAGTAATGTAGAAGATGTTATATATAGTGATTATGTAATAGTTTATGATGATGATAAGAAAATATTAGAAGGTAATAAAGAGATGGTTTTAAGAAATGAAAAACTATTAAAAAGATTAGGATATGGAGTACCTTTTGTAGTGGATTTATCAATACAACTTAATTATTATGATATATTTGATACAGTTTATTATGATATGGATAAACTAACGGAGGCATTATGGAATTAAAATTAAATGGTAATATTATAGGTGTTGTAAGTAATGATTTTAAAGAAGATAATGTTATTGGTAAAGTAAGAGATATAGTAGTAAAAAAGAGTAGTGATGCTTTAAAAATGGTTGGTTTAGATGATACATATTTAGATAAAGATATAAGTGAGTTATCTTTGAGAGATAAAAATAAAATAATACTTGCTAGTAAGTTACAAGATAAAGAAATTATGTTAATTAACTTTAGTAGAGGTTTAACTAATAAAGATATAGAGTTTTTTAAGAAATTGTTTAAAAAGATAATTAGTTATGGAAGAAAGATAGTTTTAGTAGATAGAAATAGTAATATGTTTATAAATTGTGTTGATAAGATGTATGTTATTAACAATAAAAAAATAGTTCTTGAAGTAAGTGATATATATGATAAAGATTTAGAGGAATATATTGAAGTACCAAAGATAGTGGAATTTACTAATAAAACATTAGATTATGGTGTTAATATAAATCATTATAATGAATTAGATGATTTATTGAAAGCTATTTATAGGATTAAATCATGAGATATTTAATTAAGTTTAGTTATGATGGAACAAAATTTCATGGCTTTCAAAGACAAAATGATGTTAAAAATGTGCAAGGAACATTAGAAGTAGTTTTAAGTAAAGTGTTAGATGAATCAATTACTATAAAGGGAAGTGGCAGAACTGATGCTGGGGTACATGCTAAAATGCAATGTGCTCATTTTGATACAGATAAAATTATTGGTCATAAAGATATTGATAAAATAAATGAGTTATTAAAAGAAGAAATAGTAATTAATAAGTGTATGATTGTTAATAGTGAATTTCATGCTAGATATGATGTTAAGAAGAAGACTTATGTTTATAAAATAAATACTGGTAAATATAAAAGTAAGTATAATGGTTATTATTATCAAATAAAATATGATTTTGATATTAGAAGTATGAAAAAAGCAAGTAAGTTATTAGTGGGTACTCATGATTATCATAATTTTGTTAGTGGTTATAGAGATGATTATACATCTACAATTTATAAGATAAAAATTAAAAAATATGGTGATATTTTAACATTTAAGTTTGTGGGAATAGGTTTTTATAGATATATGGTTAGGCATTTAGTGGGAGCTTTACTTGATGTTGGTAAAGGTAAAGTAGATATTCATGTTATAGAAAATATGCTAGATAAAGATATTAATAAAACTTTAAGTGTTGTTCCAACGGAAGGGTTATATTTAGAAAAAATTGAGTATTAAAAGCCACTGATTTGACAAAAAGTATAAATTAGTGTATAATTATTTTAACAAATGGGGGGAGATTATGGATGCAAAAAGATTAGATATATCTAATATTGTTACTTTGGATGACGATAAAAGATATATAGTTTTAGATGTAATTAATGTTGATAATACAGATTACGTTTCATTAGTTGAAGTAGATAATCCAAGTAATTTTAAACTTCTTGAGAATTTTACTAGAGATGGAGAACTGGTTTTAAGAGAAGTTCTTGATGAAATAAAATTGGAAAAAGTAAAATTACAAGCATTAAAAAAGGTTGCAGGGATTATTAAAGATATGTAATTAAATAGTTTAGGGGGAAATGAAAATGGAAAATATGAATAATGTTAAAACACCAAAAGAATATAGGATTAAAAAAATAGAAGAATTAAAAGATAATTTGCCTGGTTTTTGGGATGAAGCTACATATAAGAGTATATGCTATTTAGCAGTAATTTTAAATGAATCAGCTAAGACTAATATGCATCCACTTTTTTCGATATTGCCAATCACAGGAGTAGCATGTTTTATAAGAACAATTATCAGTAAGCATCGAGGCTTAATGGAAATTGATAGGCTAGAAACTGAATTGAAATTGGATGAGGTAGCAGAAAGTGAATTTATAAGAATTCTTGAAAATAAAAAGCAAGAATTGTCCAAGTTGAACAAAGAAAATAATAGTAGATTTATTGTTAATTGTGCTATAGGAGTTATGTCAATTATATCGGCATGTTATTTATCATATTTAAATGTGGATTTGGTACCAAATTTGTTAACTTTAACCGGAGCGTATGGTTTCCTAGGATTTGTTGAAAAATTTTATGAAATGAAAGAAATTAATGCAAGGATAAATCAGGTTGAAGAAAAACAAGAATTATTTGAGTTTCAAAGAACTAGAAAACAATAATATTATAATGAGGAGATTATGGAAAAACTAACTGAAACAAAGTATCTAGAAGCAATTAGATTTGATAAAGATACTAAAGAAAAAATAATTTTTGCAAAACAACCCGAAACTATTGTTCAAAGAAATATTGGTTTAGTCTTTGTTGGCGTTTCAATGTACAAAAGAGTAGATGAAGTATTAAAGATGTTTTATTAGAAGACCAATCAAGAAATACTGTAGAAAACGTTACTAATACATTGAAAATGTTAAAAGATTCTAAAAATACAACATTTACAGTAGTAACATCTGATTTTCATACAAGAAGATGTACAATGTTATTAATGCATTATTTAAGTTTATTAGATAATGATTCAATAGTTCAGTATTTTGGTGCAAAAGATGGAATTACAGATATTGATTCTTGGTATAAATCATTTGCTGGTAAAAAAGCTATATTTCAAGAATTAATAAATCTTATATATTATGCTAAAAGTTGCAAAATAGATGATGATGAGTTAATATGTAGTGATGATTTTTCTTTAAAAAGAAGAAAAATGTAAAAAAATAAGTAAAATTTCAAGAAAATAGCTAAAAAGGTTTGACTTTTGGCTATTTTTTTCATATAATTTTAATCGGTACATTTTATTTATGTGATTTGTTTAGTCGTGGGAAAATTAAACAAGGAACATAGTGAAAGGAATTAGTTTTATGAAAACATTTATGCAAAAAAAAGAAAATATCGAAAGAAATTGGTATGTAATTGATGCTGAAGGTAAAACTTTAGGTCGTGTTGCAACTAAAGCTGCTCATGTATTACGTGGAAAACACAAAGTTACTTATACTCCATATGTTGATTGCGGAGATTATGTAATTATTGTAAATGCTGACAAAGTAGTTTTAACTGGAAACAAACTAGAAGATAAGAAATATTATAATCATAGTGGATTCCCAGGCGGATTAAGAGAACGTAGTGCTAAAGAAATGATTGAAAAATATCCAGAAGAAATGGTTGAAAGAGCTGTTAAAGGAATGCTTCCTCACAACAGACTTGGAAGAGCTATGGGTAAAAAATTATTTGTTTATCGTGATGCAAATCATAAGCATGAAGCTCAAAAGCCTAAGGCTTTAGAAATTAATTAGGAGGAATTATGGCTAAGAAACAAGAATGGACAGCAACTGGTAGAAGAAAAAGAAGTGTAGCAAGAGTTAGACTTGTTGGAGGTACTGGTAATATTACTGTTAATGGTGTTGATGTTAATGATTATATGCCTTATGCAACATTAGTAATGGATTTAAAACAACCTTTAGTTGCTACTGGAAATGAAAACAGATTTGATATTGATATTAATGTTAAAGGTGGCGGATTTTCTGGACAAACTGGAGCAATTCGTTTAGGTATTACTAGAGCACTTTTAGCATTTGATGCTAATACTGATCAAACAAGAGAAGATAGCTATAGACATATTCTTAAAAATGCTGGATTTATTACTAGAGATCCAAGAGTTAAAGAACGTAAGAAATATGGTCTTAAGAAAGCAAGAAGAGCACCACAATTTAGTAAACGTTAGTAGATATTTTTATTACCACGGAAAAACCGTGGTTTTTCTTTTACATTAATGATAAATTTTATTGACTAGTTACGAAATTTTTAATATTATTATGATAGGTGATATTATGATAAAGTCTAAAAATAAAAAAAGAAAATTAAATAATAGAGCTTTTACATTAACAGAGTTAATAGCTGTTATAGTTGTTTTGTCATTGTTAATAACAGCTACTGTAGCAGTATTTATAAATATAAAGAAAAATGTATTGGAAAAAGAATATAATAATCTTGTGGTTTACTTAGAAACTAGAGCAGTTGAATTTGCCAATAAAACTGGAGTAACTACGATAAGCGTAGAAGACTTAATAAAAGAAGGATATATAAAGCCAGATGATGAGTCAGATATATATGACCCGAGAGATAATTCAAGTATGAATTGTTATTTGATAAAATTAGAATATAAGGATGGAGAATATATTGCAAAGTTAAGTGAAAATTTGAAAGATGCAGATGGAAAATGTAGTAAATATGATAGAAACACAAGATACAATATTTGTAAAATAGTTAATGGAAAATGTGAAGCTATTGGAGATGAGTGGCTAAACAAAAACATTACTTTAGGAGTTTCTTTTGATGATAACTTAATTACTGGAGATGTTGAATATAATTGGTCAACAAATACAGGATTTACAAGTAATGAAGAAACTGTTGAAACTGATGTAAAGTTAGTTGGAAATATTAATTATAAATGTGAAGTATTTAGAAAAGATGAAGATGGTAATGATAAAAATGGGGTTGCTACCAAAATTATTAAAATAGATATGGAGGCTCCGGTTATAACTGAAGTTAAGATGGATACTAATTGGAGCACTAGTAAAGAATTAGAAATCATAGCCAATGATGGAATGGGCTCAGGAATAGGTGGTTATGCTGTAGTAGATTCTAAAACTGATTGTATGGATGCTGAGTTTGAAAATAATAAAAAAGTTAAAGTTGACTCTAATGGGACTTATAATGTTTGTGTAATAGATAAAGCTGGAAATGTAAGTCAAAAATTTGAAACAAAGGTGGATACAATTGATAAAAATCCTCCAGAAATTAGAGCCATGAATGAACAAAATCAAATTTATATGGGTATAAATAAAGTTGTTAAAGATGAATATTTTATAGTTAAATATTCAACAAGTGGTGGAACAACAAAGTGTAATTATGAAACTACGAATGGATTAACTCCGGGTGATTATGTTCTAACATGTACAGCAACCGGAGGAAATGGATTAACTGCGAGTGCATCAACTAATTTAAATGTTTTAGCATATACACCATCTACACCAGTAATAGAAACAAGATATGAAAATGCTGATGGAGATTTATATAGTGGAACATGGACTAATAAATCAGTATATGTTAGTATAACACCAACTAAAGAAAATGATTTTGTAGGAACATATCAATTTAAAATAGGAACTGGAAGTTGGCAAACTCCTGATAATCTAAAAAGAGATGGTGCAAATGGAAGCTTTATATATACAAAAGAAGTTGAAAACACAATATATGTTAGAGCATGTAATGGTGATAAGTGCAGTTCTGCATCAAATGGAAAAGTTATAAAAATAGATACAACTTCACCAGTTTGTTCTTTATCAGTGACAGCCAGTGGAATTTCTATAGGATCTAAATCTAGTGATGTTTCAAAATCTGGAGTTAATAATAGTGCTAATCCAGAATATACAAATTCAAGTAAAAGTTTGAGTGTTGGAACCTTTTATGGTCATGTTTATGATAGAGCAGGAAATACTGGAATGTGTAGTTCTGAGGTATTAAATGGAACATTATATTATAATCAAACTACTACAACATGTTCTGAAAGTTATGTTAATCATCCGATAAAATATTATACAAAAACATCATATTATTGTGATAGAACTGAATCAGGAACATCTATAAGTTGTTCATCAGGAACATATCCAAATACTGGAGATTATTGTTATATCTATACTTCAGGTAGTAGCTATAATGGTTGTTCATCAGGAACATATAGTAATGGAAGTTGTTATATAAATAATCAAACATCATGTTCAAGTGGGTGGAGTTCAACCCGAACATCGTATGCTAGATATAAATGTACTAAAAATCCTACACAAAAAATGTGTACAGAATTTTCTAATTCTTATTCAAAATGTACACGGACCAGTGGTTGTTCATGGTCTCAAGTATCTAGTGCTTGTTTGGGTAAATATAATTATTGTGCATCTGGTTCGTTAAGCGGTGGAAAATGTACTTTAACAAATCAGACTAGTTGTTCATCAGGTTGGTCTTCAACCAAAACATCTGATGCAAAATATACATGTTCTCGATCTGCTGATACTTGTGCTTCGGGTTGGTCAACTTGTTCTTGGTGTAATCAAAGTAAGTGTAAAAAATCAACAGGTAAAGTTATAAAGACCCCAACTTATTCTTATTCTTTTGACTCTGGAAGTAATGAATATAATCAAACTAGTTGTATAGATAATCCGTTTGAGTGTACTAGTTCTAATTATCAAGAAACAAAAGTTAGTTGTTCAGTATCTAGTACAGTTCCAGATTACTATTATGAGTATAGTCCATCAAGTTCTACGAAATCGGGATTAGCGAGTTGTACACCAAGTTCAGAGTACTCAAGTTGTTCGGGAAGCTATAAAAATTCACAAACAAATCAGAAAAATAAAACTAATGTAACTTGTGCTGTTGGTGGTTATAGTTGTCCATTTGGATATTCAAGAGTTGGAAGTTCATATTGTTATAAATAAAATGTTAGCGAGGTAACTCGCTTCTTTTTATTGACATTAATTTATTTTTAAATTATTATTATGATAGGTGAATAGTAAATGAAATCTAATAATAAAGTTAAAGTATTAAATAATAGAGCGTTTACTTTAACAGAGTTAATAGCTGTGATTGTTGTTTTATCTTTAGTAATTACTGCTACTGTAGCTATATTTGTCAATGTAAGAAAGAATGTATTAAAAAAAGAATATGATAATTTGGTTGTTTATTTAGAAACCAGAGCTGTTGAATTTGCCAATAAAACTAGTGTAACAACAATAAGTGTAGAAGATTTAATTGAAGAGGGTTTTATAAAACCTGATGATGAAACTGATATATATGATCCGAGAGATAACTCAAGTATGAATTGTTATATACTAAAGATGGAATATAAAAATGGAGAATATATTGCTAAATTAAGTAGTAATTTAGGACAAACCGAAGGAAAATGTAATAAATATAATAGAACTACACTTTATGATATTTGTAAAGTTATTAATAATAAATGTGTAAGTATTAATAGTAATTGGATAAATGATAATATTACTTTAGGTGTAGCATATAATAATGAATTATTAGTTGGAGATAATATAGAATATAATTGGTCAACTAATACAGGATTTACAAGTAATGAAAATATGGTTACTACAAATGTTGAGTTGGTTGGAAATATTAATTATAAATGTGAGGTTTCTAGAAAAGATGCAGATGGTAAAGATGCAAATGGAGTTGCAACAAAAAACATTCAAATTGATAAAGAATCTCCAGTTATAAATGAATTAAAAATGGATACAAACTGGAGTGTAAGTAAAAATATTGATGTTTTAGCAAGTGATGGAATGGGGTCAGGTATTGGTGGTTATGCAATTGCTAAAGTAAATAGTGAATGTACAAATTATGCTGGAGATAAGAATTTAAAAGTAAATGAAAATGGTACATATAAAGTTTGTGTAAAAGATAAAGTTGGAAATGTTAGTGTAGAAAAAACAATAGAAGTAGATAAGATTGATAAGGAAGCACCGTCAATTGTAGCTAAAAATGCTGAAAATGAAATAATTGTAGGTACTGATAATGAAGTTGCTTCTACATATTTTACTGTTACATATCCTGCTAAAAGTGGTGGTACAGTAACTTGTAATTATAAAAGAACAGGAAATTTAGCAATTGGTGATTATACATTAGAGTGTACTGTAGTCGGAGGAAATGGATTAACAGCAACAGCTTCAACTAAGTTAAGTGTAATTCCTGATATTCCAGCTGCACCTGTTCTCACAACTAAACTTGAAAATGCAAACGGTGCTGATTATAATGGTACCTGGACATCAAAATCTATTTATATAAGTATAACACCTGGAAGAAGTGTAGATTTAATAGAACGTTATGAATATAGTTTAGATAATAAAACGTGGACTAAACCTAATAATTTAAGCTTAAATGGTAATCAAGGAAACTTTGTTTATAGTTCAGAAATAGATGGAATCATATATGTAAGAGGATGTAATGAAAAAGGCTGTGGAGAAGCATCAGCTGGAAAAACTTTAAGGATAGATAAAATAAGTCCAGTAATTAAAGCTAAAAATAGTTCAAATAATGTTCAAATAGAAATATTACAAGATACATCATCATTCTTTACAGTAACATATTCAAAAAGTGGCGGTAGTGTTAGTTGTAACCCAGCAGATACTTCTGGTCTTGCATTAGGTACTTATACTGTTAGTTGTATAGCAACTGGAGGAAATGGATTAACAGCAAGTGCATCGACAACATTAAAAATAGTTCCACAAATACCTTCCGCTCCAACAATTATTACAAAATATGAAAATGCAAATGGTAATGATTATAATGGTACTTGGACTAATAAATCTATCTATATAGGAATAACAGCAGGAACAACAAAAGACGTAGTATCGAAATATCAATATAAAATTGGAAATGGTGCTTGGACAAATATTTCTTCACTTACAATGTCTGAAAATAATGGAAGCTTTATATATACCAGTGAAATTAATAATACTATATATGTAAGAGCTTGTAATGATAATAATTGTGGTGAGGCATCAGCTGGAAAAACTTTGAAAATAGATAAAACTGCACCAACTTGTAAATTATCTGTAACTCGTTCACAAGTGTCTTTTAGCAATAAATCAAGTGATGTATCTAGTTATGGTATTTCCAAGACGACAACTGCTAGTTATGGAAGTTCAACTGCTTCTATGAGTACAGGAACATTTTATGGTCATGTTGTGGATGCGGCTGGAAATACTGGTCGTTGTAGTGCTTCAATAGAATATACAAGTTCATATGAGGAACCTTATTCGTATTCATATGATTGTGGTAGTTATGAAGAATCTTGTAGATATGTATGCTATAGGTATATGACATCAACTGAAAAAAAGAATGGTAAATGTAGTGGAGCCGCAACAGAAGGTGCTTATGATACATGTTGGAAATGGAAAAATTCTTCAAGTTGTACCTCGGACTTCCCTTATTTAGATACTTCAGGTACTGATTGTTCAGGTAGTTCTTATGTGTCTAAAACATGTTATGATACGGGATACGAAACAGTTTATTATTGCTCAGGTGGATATACAAAACTTAACAATAGTTATTGTTATAAATTAAGTTAATTCAAAACGTAAAGCGTTTTGAATTTTATTTGACTAAATCTAATATTTAATTTATTATTAATATAGGTGATGTTATGAAAAAATTAATCACTAAAAATAAAAAAACAATTTTTAAATTAGGAAAGAAAGCTTTTTCATTAACAGAATTGATTGCTGTAGTTGTTATTCTTTCTATTTTAGTAACCTTGTCTGTAGTTATTTTTATAAATGTTAGAAAAAGTGTTTTAGAAAAAGAATATAATAATTTAGTTTTTTATTTAGAAACAAAAGCTAGTGAATATGCTGAAAAAACAGGTGTTACCACGATAAGTGTTGAGGATTTAATAAAAGAAGGTTATGTAAAGCCCGATGATGAAACTGATATATATAATCCGAGAGATAAAACGAGTATGAATTGTTATTTAATAAAATCGGAATATAAAGATGGAGTTTATACATCAGAATTGGGTGAAAATCTTGGAAGAGAAAATGGGGTATGTAAAAAATATGAGAGAAAAACACTTTATGATATATGTAAAGTTGTTGATAATAAATGTGTTGCGCTTGAAAATAAATGGATAAATGAAAATATTACTTTAGGTATATCATATGAAGGTCAATTGTTAACTGGTGAAGATATAAAATATAATTGGTCAACAAATACGGGATTTTCAAGTAATGAAAATGTTGTAAAAACTAATATTGAACTTGTGGGAAATGTAAATTATAAATGTGAAATAACTAAAGATAATACAAACGGAATTGCATCAAGAAATATTCAAATTGATATGGAAGCCCCTGTTATAAATGAAATAAAAGTTGATACTAATTGGTCTTATGAAAAAAATATTGAAATAATAGCAAGTGATGGAATGGGATCTGGTATAAATGGTTATTCTGTAGTGGAGTCTAATCTTTCTTGTGATAAATTTGATAGTAGTAAAAATGTGGTTGTTAATAAAACTGGAACATACAAAGTTTGTGTAAAAGATGTTGTAGGAAATATTAGTGAAGAGAAAATTATAAAAGTTGATAAAATAGATGAAGATGGTCCAAGGATTAAGGCAAAAAATGCTGAAAATCAAATCTTTGTTAATGAAAATTATGTTGTGTCATCATATTTTGATGTTAAGTATTCAAAAAGCGGGGGAACATTATCTTGTAATTATGAGAAAACTGGAGATTTAACTGTTGGTGAATATACTTTAACATGTACAGCAGTCGGAGGCAATGGTAAAACAGCAAATGCATCAACTAAATTAAAGGTTGTTCCTAGAGTGCCATCAACACCATTAATTGAAACTAAATATGAAAATAGTAATGGAGAAATATATAATGGGGTGTGGACAAATAAATCTATATATATTGAAATAACCCCTGGTTCAGCAAATGATTTAGTAACACAATTCCAATATAAAATTGGTAATGGAAGCTGGATTGTATTATCAGCTCAAATAATAAATGGAAATAGTGTAAATTTTGTATATGAAAAAGATATAAATAATATTATATATGTAAGAGCTTGTTATGAATCAAAATGTAGTGGTTCGTCCGTGGGCAAAACATTAAAAATTGATAAAACTGTACCAAAATGTAGTTTATCCTTAAGTGGGTCCAAGATTGTTTTTGGTAGTAAAGATAGTGATGTATCAAATTCTGGCATATCATCAAGTACCACAGAAAGTTATACAAATCAAACATTATCAATAAGTACTGGAACATATTATGGATATGTTAAAGATGCGGCAGGGAATACTGGCAGTTGTAAAATAACAATAACAACAACTGATGAGGATGAAAGTTGTCAAGAGGTATGTACTCCAGCAACAGAAACATGTGATTTAGTGTGTTATTATAATGCTTCTTCATCGGAAATAGCAAGTAAAAGCTGTAAATACGGCGTTTATGAACCTACTTGGAAAACTTGTTATGATTATTATTATAAAACTTGTCCTTCTCGTTTTCCAAATATAGATAAAACGGCATCAAGATGTGTTACTACTGGTGGTGGGTGTTATAATGATTGCTCAACAACATATTCGTGTCCACGGGGATTTTCTAAATATAATAATAGATATTGTTATAAATAAAATTCAAGATAAATGTCTTGGATTTTTCTGTATTTTAATTGAAATATGATTAAATATTTAGTAAAATATTTCTAGCGAGGTAAAAACATGAGAATAAGTAATGAATGGAAAGATTATGAATGTATAGATGCTGGTAATGGTGAAAAATTGGAGCGTTGGGGAAATATTGTTTTAAGAAGACCAGAACCGTTAGCAATGTGGCCAATAGAAATAGATAAAACTTGGAAAAATGTTGATGGAGTTTATTATCGGTTCGTAGATGGCGGAGGTCACTGGGAATTTAATAAAAAATTACCTGATTTTTGGACTATTGAGTATAAGGATTTAAAGTTTAAGGTAAGTCCAACAAATTTTAAACATACTGGATTATTTCCTGAACAAGCTACGAATTGGGATTTTATGATGAATAAAATTAGAAATGCTAATAGACCAATTAAAGTTTTAAATCTTTTTGGATATACTGGCGGTGCTACGGTTGCTTGTAGTAAGGCAGGTGCTGAGCTTGTTGTTCATGTTGATGCTGCCCGAGGAATGGTTGAATGGGCTAAAGAAAATGCTAAACTTTCTAATGTTCAAGATAATTATATAAGATTTTTAGTCGATGATTGTTTAAAGTTTGTTGAAAGAGAAATAAGACGTGGAAATAAATATGATGCAATTGTTATGGATCCACCAAGTTATGGAAGAGGACCAAGTGGTGAGGTTTGGAAACTTGAAAAGAATTTAGAAGAATTAGTAAGTAGATGTACATTGTTATTAAGTGATAATCCTTTGTTTTTCTTGATTAATGCTTATACTACAGGTGTTTCTAGTACAGTTTTATATAATATATTAAAACTTACAGTAGGTAAAACTTATGGTGGTATTATTGATGCTGGAGAAATTGGTCTTCCAATTAGTAAAAATGATTTAGTTTTACCATGTGGTATATATGGAAGATGGCAAGATGAATAAAATTATTTATGAAGATAACCATTTGTTAGTTGTACAAAAACCTCGAAATGTTTTGGTTCAAGGGGATTCTACGAATGATATCGATTTATTAACACAATTAAAAGCTTATATTAAAGATAAATATAACAAACCTGGCAATGTTTATTTAGGGCTAGTACATAGACTTGATAGGCCTGTTGGTGGAGTAATGGCTTTTGCTAAAACTAGTAAAGCAGCAAGTAGATTGAGTGATATGGTTAGAACTCATAGTTTTCAAAAAACATATTTAGCTGTTGTGGAAGGTAAAGTTCCTAATGAAGGTGTTTTTGAAGATTATTTATTGAAACTTGAAAAAGAAAATAAAACTATTGTTGATAAAAATGGTAAATTTTCAAAATTAGAATATACATTAATTAAGTATATGGATGGTTTAAGTTTAGTTAAAATTAATTTGTTAACAGGAAGATCTCATCAAATCCGTGTACAATTTTCATCACGTGGTTATCCTTTATGGGGAGATCAAAAATATAATAAAAATGCAAAAGTTGGTGAACAAATAGCATTGTGGGCTTATAGTTTAGAATTTTTACATCCTGTTACAAAAGATAAATTGCTTTTTAAATGTGATCCATATTGGGATGAATATCCATGGAATCTTTTTGGAAGTGATATTGTTGAATAATGAAAAAATATTTTTAGAATATGCAAGTTTATTTAATACAGAAGAAAAAGAAATTAAAAGAAAAATAAGTCATTCAATCAGAGTTAGTTGTTTATGTAAGTCTATTGCTGAAAGCTTAGATCTTTCTGATGAATTAATTGACTTAGCAGAATTTATAGGATTAGTGCATGATATAGGGCGTTTTATACAATGGCAAAAATATCATACATTTGATGATTTAAAAGGTGAAGACCATGCTTTATTAGGCTTAAAAATTTTATTTGAAGATAAAAAAATTAATGATTTTAATATTAATCATAAGTGGAATGATACAATTTATATTGCTATAAAAAATCATAATCAATATAAAATTTCTAATGATACGAAAGATGTTGATTTAATAATGTCTAATATTCTACGAGATGCTGATAAAGCAGATATAATGTATATGGTAAAAAATGGAGATATTGTTTTAGATGAAGATGATAGTGAAATAACTCTTGATGTAAAAAATGAATTTTTAAGAGATGAAAGTATAGATCATACAAAAGTGAAGACGTTTTCGGATAAGATATTATTAAAGTTAGCATTTGTATTTGATATGAATTATAAATGGACTTTAGAATATATAGAAAAAGAGAATATAGTTGATGAGATATATAACAAATTAATGTTTAAAGATAAGATAGAGTGTTATTATAAGTATGTAAAAAAGTATTTGGGTGAGGTAAGAAATGGAAAGATATAAGGAAATAGAAAGAAGTATCATAAAAAAGTATAGAAAAGAAATATGGGCTAAGTTTGTTAAGGCTGTTAAAGATTATAGACTTATTAACGAAAATGATAAGGTTATGGTTTGTATTTCTGGAGGTAAAGATTCTTTTTTATTAGCTAAGTGTATCCAAGAATTACAAAAACATGGTGGTATTCCATTTGAGGCATATTATGTATGTATGAATCCTGGTTATAATGAAGTTAATAAAGAAAAGATACTAGAGAATGCTGAAATTTTAAACATTAACTTAGAAATGTTTGATAGTGATATATTTGATGTTGCTAATAGTTTAAATGAGAAGAGCCCATGTTATATGTGTGCTCGCATGAGAAGGGGACATTTATATAATAAAGCTAAAGAGTTAGGATGTAATAAAATAGCTTTGGGACATCATTTTGATGATGTAATAGAAACAACATTACTTTCTATGTTTTATGGTAGTGAGGTTAAAACAATGTTGCCAAAGCTTCATAGTGAAAATTTTGAAAATCTAGAACTTATTAGACCACTTTATTTAGTAAAAGAATATAGTATCATCTCTTGGGCAAAGTATAATAATTTAGAATTTATTAATTGTGCATGTAAGTTTACTGAAAAAGTAAGTAATAGTGATGAATCTGTAAGTAAAAGAAAAGAAATGAAAGAGTTGATAAAACATTTGCGGGAATTAAATCCTGATATTGATTATAATATATTTAAATCTTTAGATAACATTAATCTAAATTGTGTGTTAGGTACTAAAAAGAATGGGGTTTATAAAAGTTTTATGGATGAATATGATAAGACAACTAAATAATGTTGTTTGAAATTAAAACAAATATAATGCATAGTATTTAATATGAAAAGATATTATATTAGTGTTATTTTTGTTTTTTTATTTTTATTTTTAATCATGTATAGTTATCCGGTTAGAGCTGATTTGCCTTTGCAAGGGAAGGTTATAGCAATTGATAGTGGTCATGGTGGTTTGGATCCTGGTTCCTTATATAATGATATTTATGAAAAAGATATTACTCTTTCAATTGGTAAATATTTAGAAAAATATTTAAGTGAAATGGGTGCAACAGTTATTATGACAAGAACTAGTGATAGTGATTTAAGTAATGGTGTTAAGAATCATCGTAAGAAGGCAGATTTTGATGAAAGAATTAAAATAATTAATCAAAATATTGTTGATATGTATGTATCAATTCATTTGAACTACTTAACAGACACTAAATATTATGGTGCTCAAGTATTTTATAATAAAGGTAATGAAAATTTAGCTAGGGATATTCAGGAATATTTAAATAAAAATACTAATACTGATAGAAATATAAAAAAGATTCCCACCTCTACTTACATGTATGGTAAATTAACTACTAAAGGGGTTTTAGTAGAATGTGGTTTTTTGTCTAATGCAATGGAAAGAAGCAAATTAGTTACAAAAGGATATCAAAGTGAATTTGCTAAAGTGTTAGCTGAAGCAATTAGTCATCATTATAATTAAAGGGAATGAGTTTTATGAATAATGAATATAAAAAATATTTTAAAGGTTATATGTATTTAAATTATGATATAAAAATTGATAGTAGTAAATTTCCTGATATGGTAAAAAATACAATTGCAGAACTTGATAGATTGTATTATGAAACTGACGAATGGGTTTTATATGATGCGATGTGTGATGCGCTTTTAACTAATGCAAAAGTCGCTTTGATGAATGGACGAATAACTGAAAAAGATTTTAGATTATTAGAAGAAAAATATAATTTGGTGGGAGGATAATAAATAATATAAAATATTTCACTTTTTTTTCACAATATTTTTACATTAAAACCATTATTTTGCTATATATTTATTAAGTCAGTTGTGATATAATGTTTAAAGTAAAGGCGGTATAGTGTGAAAGCAAAAACATTTAAAACATTAGATGAACAAATTGACATACTTACAAAAAAAGGTTTAGTAGTTGAAGATATTGAAATTGCTAAAACTGTTTTGTTACGTGAAAACTACTTTTTCTTAAGTGGTTACCGTCATTTATTTATGAGACCAGACGATAATAAGACTTATCTTGAAGGTACTACTTTTAATGAATTATATTCGATGTTTCTTTTTGATAGACAAATAAGAAATATACTTTTTAAAAATATTTTAATTGTAGAAAATAACTTAAAAAGTATATTAGCTTATGTAATGAGTAAGAATCATGGATTTAAAGAAAATAATTATTTAAATCCAAATAACTTTGTTAAAGATTCAAGAAGAAATAGACAAATTAATGATTTAATTAGAAAGATGAAAAGACAGATAAGTGTTAATGGTAAACAACATACTGCAACAGCACATTACATCATAAATTATGGTTATATTCCTCTTTGGGTTGTTGTGAAGGTTTTATCATTTGGAATAGTTGGTGAACTTTATACGATTCTTCAGTACCAAGATCAAAAAGAAATTGCTGATGTTTTTGAAGTTAGTATTGATAGTATGGTTGATTATTTACCGATTGTTGCTAATTATAGAAATTTGTGTGCTCATGAAGATATTTGTTATATTAATCGGACTCAAAAAGCTATTGATGATACAAAATATCATAGATTATTGTATATTCCTAAGATAAGTGAGGAATATATATATGGAAAGAATGATTTGTTTGCATTAATAATTATTTTAAAACAATTACTGGATGAAGATAATTTTAATTTATTTATTAGTGAAATAAGTTATGAATTAGATAGATTAGCGGGCAAACTTAAGGTAATTAAAATAGAAAAAGTATTACATGAAATGGGATTCCCAAATAATTATAAAGAAATAGTGAGGCTAGAAAAATGAATGAAGAACAAATTAAACAAAGAAAAAGTTGGGTAAATTATTTAATAGTATTTTTTATAGGATGTTTAGCAATGTATGCAGTTGTATATTTCTTTCCAACAAGTATTACAGAATCAGTAACTAAGTTAGAAAAGGATGTAACTGTTACAGATACTGGTATTGCTGATGCAGTTGATAAAGTTTATAATGCAGTTGTTATTGTATCAACATATAAAGATCAAACTTATATTGCGTCTGGAACTGGTTTTGTCTATAAAAAAGATGGAAACAAGTATTATATTTTAACAAATCATCATGTTATTGATGGTGGTAATAAAGTTACAGTTACATTTACTGATGAAAAAGTTCTAGAAACTACAGTTGTCGGTTCTGATCAATATGCTGATATTGCAGTATTATCAATTGAATCAAAAGATGATTTAACTGTAGCATCTTTAGGTAAAAATGATAATTCTAGAGTAGGTGATACTACATTTGCTGTTGGAGCACCTTTAGATAGTGCTTATTCATGGACAGTTACGAGAGGAATTTTATCTGGTAAGGATAGATTAGTAGAAGTTTCTTTAAATAATTCAAGAAATAATGATTATATAATGAAGGTTTTACAAACCGATGCGGCGATTAACTCTGGTAATAGTGGTGGACCTTTATGTAATAGTAATGGAGAAGTAATAGGTATTACATCCCTTAAACTTGTAAGTAGTGGTGTTGAAGGAATGGGTTTTGCAATTCCAATTGAAGATGCTACATCTAAAGCAGAACAAATTATTAAAGGTGAATCTACAGAATATCCATATATTGGAGTATCAATGTATGATGTAAATAAATATTATAATTCTTATCAATATGGAGCTTTAATTCAATCTTCTGGTGTAACAAGTGGTGTTATTGTAAATAGTGTTGAAAAAGGTAGTCCAGCAGCTAAAGGTAAAATTGAAGCTAATGATATTATTACTAAAATTGATGGTAAAGAAGTTAAAAATATTGCATATTTAAGATATTATTTATATCAATGTAAAGTTGGTGATACAATTAAGATTACAGTAATAAGAGATGGTAAAACTAAAGAACTTAATGTTACTTTAGCATCAAGTAAGCAAACAACATAGTTTGCTTATTTAAGTTGGAGGGTCTATGAAATTAAAAAGATTATTAGCATATATTATTGATATTTTAATAGTTGGCTTTGTGGCATCTGCTCTTGCTAATATTGATATATTAAATCCATATTTAGATTATTATTTAGATTCATATGAAAAGTTTAATGAAACATTGAAGACATTAAATGAAGATAATGCTATGGATTTATTTACTAGTGATGAGTTTGTTACTCAATATCAAAATACATTAAAATATAGTAGTTATTCAACTGGTATTAGTTTAGTTTGTTATATGCTGTATTTTGTAGGTTTTCAAAAATGGAATAAGAATCAAACTGTTGGTAAAAAGTTAATGAATTTAAAAGTTGTTGATAAAAATAAAAAAAATAATGTAAAGGTATGGCAATATGTAGTTAGAACGTTAATTGTTTATAATTTGTTTTTTAGTAGTTTAAATGTTTGTTTAGCATTATGTTTAAATACTAAATTATTCTTTACATTATCTATGGTTGTTAGTATAATTGGTTATGTTATTACTTATTGTGGTTATGGAATGATTCTATTTAGAAAAGATGGAAGAGGATTACATGATTTAATAAGTGGTACAGAAGTAGTGGAGGTAAAAGATGTCATTAATTAAAGTAAGAGAATATTTAAAAAAATATGGAAAAGATGGAGAAATAGTAGAATTTGATGAATCAAGTGCAACTGTTGCAGAGGCTGCTCAAGCAATTGGATGTGGTGAAGCTGATATAGCTAAAACATTATCATTTATAGTTGACGGAAAGCCTATTTTAATAGTTATGGCTGGAGATAAAAGATGTGATAACCATAAATATAAAGAATTTTTCCATGAAAAAGCTCACATGATTCCTAGAGAAAATTTGGTAGAACTTGTTGGTCATGAAGCTGGAGGAGTTTGCCCTTTCGGTGTTAATGAAGGAGTTACTATTTATCTTGATGAATCATTAAAGGAACATGAATTTGTTTATCCAGCATGTGGAAGCTCTAATAGTGCAATAAAACTTACAATTAGTGAAATTGAAGAATTATCACAATTTAGCGAATGGATTGATGTAACTAAATAATTTATATGAATAAAACCAGCAAAGAAATATTGCTGGTTTTAAATTTTGGGGGTTCATATCATTTATGAATTTGCTGACTTTTTCCTTCCTCTTCCTTTACCTAAATCTTGTTCTTCAAAAGATTCTGTGTAATCTACTTTAGTATCTTGTAGGGAATAACTGAATCTTTCTTTTAGTTCTTCAACCATATTTAAATATATTATTGTTGCTTCTTCAAATTTGTTTATTTTAATAGCGTCATTACATGGTTTTATGAATCTATTCATAAGCATGATAGCATCTACAACTGGACAAGCTAAAAGTTCAGTACTTATAATTGGACCTATTTGGTCATATTCTTGTAGTAATTTTATTCCAGATGGTGTAAGTTTTAAATATGCTTCCCTTAATAACCTTAAATTTGTTAGGTATTCGCAGTTATCTCTGAATCCAAGTTTATAGCATATTACGGTAGTTATGAAACAACCTGATCTTCTGTAACCATCTTCTGGTTTTTTGATATATCTAGAGCATGCTGAATCACTTTTTTCTTTATATTTGCAAGTTTCAGTACAATAATATCTATCTCCCCAGTATTCTTTTTGTTTTAAATCAAAATAGGCACAATTTCCACAATAATCTCTCATTATATTTCCCCCTTTTGTTGAAAGTAATATTATTATACTTATTTTTATAATTTTGTCAAGTTTTTAATTGTAAGGCACTTGACAAATATTTTTATTTGGTTTAGTATTATATGGCGGTGATATAAGTGGAAGATAAGTTGTTATATAATATTAATTTATTAAATAAGTTAATATGTAGGGAATTTATTAAAAATAATAGAGAATTATTTAGTAACGAGCTAAGTCCAAGTCAAATGATAATTATGGATTATATCTTAAATCATCAAAGTGAGGACATTTATCAAAAAGATTTAGAGAATATTTTAAATTTAAGGCGTGCCACTGTATCTGGTGTGTTACAAACTATGGAAAAACATGGTTTAGTAAGAAGAGTTGTATGTGAAAAAGATGTTAGATGCAAAAAGATTATATTGAATGCTGAAGCAAAGAAATTGTTTGAAGCAAAGAAGAGTGAATTTTATAAACTTGAAAAAGTTGTAAAAAAAGGATTAAGTGAAGAAGAAATTAAAATATTTTGTCATATAATAGAAAGTATGCAAAATAATATAAATGAATATGTAAAAAGAAAGGATAGTCATGTTTAAGTTAATTAAGAATTTTAAAAAGAAAGATTGGTTGATAGTGCTAGTCAGTATTGTGTTAATAGTTATGCAGGTATGGCTTGAATTAAAAATGCCGGATTATATGTCTAAAGTAACTGTACTTGTGCAAACAGAAGGAAGTAAAATGAGTGAAATCCTTAAAAATGGAGGATATATGCTTTTATGTGCTTTTGGCTCTTTAGTTGGTGCAGTAATTGTTGGTTATTTGATTGCATTACTCGCATCAGGATTTTCTAGAAATCTTCGTTCTAAATTATTTAGAAAAGTTGAAGATATGTCTATGAGTGAAATTAAAGAATTTTCAACGAATAGTTTAATAACTAGAACTACCAATGATATTACACAAGTAGAAATGTTTATTGGCTTTGGGCTTCAACTCCTTATTAAAGCTCCGGTTACTGCAGTGTGGGCTATTACTAAAATTTTAAATAAAAGTTGGGAATGGAGTATGGTAACAGCTGTTGCTGTGGTTGTTTTGTTAATAGTAATTGGAATCCTAACTATTGTTGTAATGCCTAAGTTTAAAATAGTTCAAAAATTAACTGATAAATTAAATGAGGTTACTAGAGAAAATTTAACGGGTATTAGAGTAGTAAGAGCTTTTAATGCTGAAGAATATCAACAAGAAAAGTTCCAAGATGTAAATAATAGTTTAACAAATTTACAATTGTTTAACCAAAAAACAATGTCTATTATGGCACCTGTTATGTATTTAGTTATGTATATGTTGACGTTGGTTATTTATTTTATTGGTGCTTATTTAATTAAAGATGCTTTAATGGCTGATAAAATTAGTTTATTTGGAGATATGGTAGTATTTTCATCTTATGCAATGCAAATTATTATGGCATTTTTAATGCTTGCAATGATATTTATGATATTACCTAGAGCTCAAGTGTCTGCATCAAGAATAAATGAAGTGTTAGATACTAGTGTTAGTGTAATTGATGGTAAGGTAACAAATAAGGATGAAATTGGTACTGTTGAATTTAAGAATGTATCATTTAAATATCCAGATGCTGAAGAATATGTATTAAAAAATATTTCGTTTAAAGCAAATAAAGGGGATACTGTTGCATTTATTGGATCAACTGGATCAGGTAAATCTACATTAGTAAATTTAATTGTTAGATTTTATGATGTAACGGAAGGAGAAATATTAATTGATGGAGTTAATATTAAAGATTATAAATTAGAATATTTATATAAATTAATTGGATATGTACCTCAAAGGGCTGTTATGTTTAATGGAACAGTAAATAGTAATATTAGCTATGGTAAAGCAATGGAAGAAATTAGTGATAAAAAAATAGTGGAAGCAGCTAAAGTTGCTCAAGCTGATGAATTTATTTCTAAAATGGATGACGGATATGAATCTCACATTGCTCAAGGGGGGACTAATGTTTCTGGAGGACAAAAACAAAGAATTGCCATTTCAAGAGCTATTGCAAAAAATCCAGAAATATATATTTTTGATGATTCATTTTCTGCACTTGACTATAAAACAGATGCCGTGCTTAGAAGTGAGCTAAAAAAATATACAAAGGATGCTACGAGTTTAATTGTTGCACAAAGAATTGGTACAATAATGAATGCTGATAAAATAATTGTTCTTGATAACGGAGAGTCTGTTGGAGTTGGTACACATAAAGAACTATTAAAAAGTTGTGAGGTATATAAACAAATTGCTTTATCACAACTTTCAAAGGAGGAATTAGATAATGCCAAGACCAAATAGAGATACAACTAAAGCAAAAGATTTTAAAGGGGCAATTAAAAGATTATTAAAAGAGTTATCCGGTTTTAAAAAATTAGTTATTATATCTTTAGTTTTAGCTGCTTTAGGTGCTATTCTTACGATTGTAACTCCGAATATATTATCTGATTTAACAGATGAAATATCTAAAGGTTTAGTTTTAAATAAAGATAACTTTGAAGAATTAACTAAAGAAGTAACTGGTAGCTTAAATGAGGAAAATTTAAGTAAAGTAATTGATTTTAGTGAAAAAAATATTGGAAAAGTAATGATGAGTTCAAACATTCCTAAAGAAGATTTGATGAAGTTCCAAGAAATAATGACAAAGTTAAATGATAAGACTAGTGAAGGCTCATTTAAAGCTATAAGTGAAATTCCAGATAGTATTTTAGATATTTTGGTTAACAATGATGAAGATGCTAAAGAATTTATAAGAAGTTTAAATAGTAATTTGGTAATATCTAATAGTATTGCAAGTAAATTATTTAGTGATATTGAAACTGATGGTCATGTTATAAGTGCTGGTGATCAAGGAAAATTTTTAGAGATTGCAAGCAATATAGATGAAGATGTAAGTGCCACAGAAATATATAGTCTTGTAGATGAGATGCCTAGTTCTGTGAAGGTGGTTGTAGAACCACATATGAATATTGATAAAATTAAGAATATAGCTATTTTATTAATATGCATTTATTTAATAAGTGCAATATTTGAATATTTTGAAGCAATATTGATGACTGATGTATCAAATAATTTTGCAAGAAAATTAAGAGGTAATATATCAAGCAAAATTAATAAACTACCATTAAAATATTTTGATAAACATGCAATTGGGGATATCTTATCTAGAGTTACAAATGATGTTGATACAATTGCTCAATCAATGAACCAATCATTATCTACTTTAGTTAGTGCTATTACATTATTTGTGGGAACTACTATTATGATGTTTGTAACAAATGGTGTTATGGCTATTACGGCGATACTTGCAAGTTTATTTGGATTTTTCTTTATGGCATTAGTACTTGCTAAATCTCAAAAGTATTTCGTTGCTAAACAAAATGAACTTGGGGCTTTAAACGGTCATATTGAAGAGGTTTATTCAGGATTAAATGTTGTTAAAACTTATAATGGTGAAAAAATATCAAATGAAAAATTTGATGAATTAAATGAAAAATTATATAAAGCAAATTGGAAGAGTGAATTCTTATCAGGTTTAATGATGCCAATGATGAGTTTTATTGGTAACTTTGGTTATGTTGCGGTTTGTGTTGTAGGGGCTTTACTTGCTTTAAATGGTCATATTAGTTTCGGTGTAATCGTAGCATTTATTGTTTATGTTAGATTATTTGTTTCACCACTTTCTCAAATTGCTCAAGCTATGACTAGTCTTCAATCAACTGCTGCAGCTAGTGAAAGAGTATTTGAATTTTTAGATGAAAAAGAAATGGCTGATGAAAGTAGTATTAAAACTACATTAGATAAAGAAAAAGTAAAAGGTAATATTGAATTTAAGAATGTTGAATTTAAATATGATGGTAATGATAAACCAACAATTAAGAATTTTAGTGCTAAAGCAAAAGCTGGTGAAAAAGTAGCAATTGTTGGACCAACTGGTGCTGGTAAGACTACGATGGTTAATTTGCTTATGAAATTTTATGATATTAATAATGGAGAAATATTAATTGATGGAGTTTCTACGAAGGATTTAACACGTAGTAATATTCATGATTTATTCACAATGGTTCTTCAAGATACTTGGGTATTTAATGGTTCAATAAAAGATAATATTATTTATAATACTTCAGATGTTTCAATGGAAATGGTAGAATCTGTATGTAAGACTGTGGGACTAGATCATTTTATTAAGACATTACCTAATGGTTATGATACTATTCTTAGTGATAATGATTCTGTGTCTGCTGGGCAAAGACAATTACTTACAATAGCTCGTGGTATGATACAAAATGCACCATTCTTGATTTTAGATGAAGCTACTAGTAATGTTGATACAAGAACTGAAGAATTAGTTCAAAAAGCAATGGATAAATTAACTGAAGGCAAAACATCATTTATAATTGCTCACAGATTATCCACAATAAAAAATGCTGATTTAATACTTGTTATGAATGAGGGTAATATTATCGAGCAAGGAACTCATGATGAATTGATGAAGCAAAATGGGTTCTATGCAGAACTATATAATTCACAATTTAAGTTATAATTTATAAAAGTTTTTGCAGAATTTTGCAAAATCTTTTTTTTAATTTTTGTCAAGTATTTTGATTTTTGTGGTATAATATGGTTTAAGTTTGGGGTGATACCATGCAAAAACATGTGCTTGTTGTAGAAGATGACAATGATATATTGGAACTTTTAAAATTATACCTTGAGGCTAATGGTTTTTTGGTGTTTGTTGCTCATGATGGAGTTGAGGCGTTAGAAAAGTTAAAAAATGTAAAAATTGATGTGTTAATTGCTGATATAATGATGCCAAGGATGAATGGTTATGAATTAATTAAGAGTGTTCGAGTAAATAGTAATATTCCAATCATAATAACATCTGCTAAAAATATGGATAGTGATAAAATATTAGGCTTAGATATTGGGGCTGATGCATATGTAACTAAACCATTTAACCCTTTAGAGGTTGTTGCTTATGTTAAGGCTCTTCTTAGAAGATATAATGAATTTAGTAATGATAGTAAAAATAACGATATAATAAATGTTGGTGATTTATCTTTAGATTTAAGTAAGTGTATTTTAAAGAAAAATAATAAAGTTGTCCCTTTGACATCAACTGAAATTAAAATTATAGCGATGATGTTAAAAGCTCCGGGAAAGGTTTTTACTAAACAACAAATCTATGAATGTATTAGTGGAGAATTTTATGAATGTGATGATAATACGATGATGGTACACATTTCAAATATAAGAGGTAAGATTGAAGATAATCCATCTAAACCTAAGTATATTAAAACAGTTAGGGGGTTAGGTTATAAATTTGAAAACAAAGAAGAAATATAGTTTTAGTAAAGTAATAATTATACAATTTGCAATTTATACTTTTATTGTTCTTGGAGGATCTATCCTTATAAATATATTTGTTAATTGGCGACTTAACAATAGTTTTTTAGTGCTTGATGATTTTTTGAAGTATGAGGACAAATTAAAATATGAAGATTATGGAGGTATTCCAATGGCGAAGTTTCCTGGATGTGATTTTGCTGTTTATGATAATAATAATGAACTAATATATTCAACTGATATAAATATAGATATTAGTGGTGATGATTTAGTATTTATTAATGATTATAGTGATACTTATTATTATAATATATTTAATTATAAAGAAAAAAATAAAAATAAAGTTATTAAAATATATAAAACTACTTATGATGATGAATATGATGAGGTTGTTGTTGGAAGTACGAAACTTGATGAAGATTTAAATGTCTTAGAAGGAGATTTGTTTTCTGGAGCTAAGAATTTGACTGAAAAAGAAATAGATTTGTTAAATGGTTATTATAATGATGAACAAATGGTTGAAAAATATTCATTTAATACAGTTTATGATTATGATATTCCTGATGGTAGTAATAGAACGTTGTTATTTATGTCACCGATGTTTAATTCTGAAGCTTATGATAAAGCTGTAGTGGATGCTCAACGAATTTGGTTTATTGCCATTCCATTTTTACTTATTTTAATTTTAATAGAAACATATTTTTTTAATAAGAAAATTAAAAGTAGTTTAAATGAGTTAAATAAAGTTATTAATTCATATGGAGAAAATGGTTTAAAAAATGATTATCATTTACCAAAAGAATTTGAAAGTGTTGTGGATAGTTTTGAGAGTTTAATGAAAAAACTTAAAAATGTAGAAAAAGAAAAATTAAAGATATATGAGGATAAGCAAAAGGTTGTTGCTAATTTATCCCATGATTTAAAGACCCCTTTAACTGTTATTGGTGGGTATTCGAAAGCATTTTTGGATGGCGTTGTTCCTAAACTTAAGGAAAAACAATATTTAGAAACTATTTATAAGAAATCTATTGTAGCAACTGATGCTATTGATTCATTATTTATGTATGCAAAATTTAATCATCCTGAATATAGTCTTAATATGGAAAATGTAGATATTGTTGAATTTACTAAAAATTATTTAGCAGAGAAATATAGTGAAATAGAAAATAATAAAATGCAATTAGATATTGATATAAAAATTGATAAATTAAATGTTAATATAGATACGAAAGCTTTTAGAAGAATATATGAAAATTTAATAAATAATTCTATTAAATATAATAAAAAAGGGACAAAAATATTCTTTAAAATGTGGAAAGATAAAGATTTATTTATTTCTGTTGGTGATAATGGGATTGGAATAGATAAAAGTATTAAAGATAATATTTTTGAAGCTTTTGTTACAAGTAATAGTGCTAGAACTAGTGGTAATGGAACTGGTTTGGGACTTTCTATTGTTAAAAATTTAGTGGAAATGCATAATGGGGAAATTGAGTTGGTTGATAAATCTAAGAATGGAATGAAAACAGAATTCTTAATAAAAATTAAGATTTGATTAAGATTTAATTTATTTAAGTATTATATAATTATGATGAGGTTGATTATGAAGAATGTATTGGAATATTTAGAAAATGTTAAAACAAATAATTTAGTGATTGATAAAAATGGTAGTATTAATTATCAATGTCTTTTAAAGATAAGTAAGAAAATAGGGAGTGGATTAGGTAAATTTGTTAAGAATAATGATCCAGTTCCAGTTTATATGGAAAAAGGTATTAGTGCTTTGGAAGTTTTTATGGGAGCTTTATATGCCGGAGGATTTTATAGTTTACTTAATGTAGGTTTACCTAAGATGAGACTTGAACAAATTATTAGTGTTTTAGATGTAGATTATATTGTTACAGATAGTGAACATTTAGAAGATGCTAAAGTGTTTTTTCCAGATAAAAAACTTATATTATATGAAGATTTAATTAATGAAGAAATTAATGAGGAATTGTTAAGCGAAATAAGAAAGAAAAAGGTAGATTTAGATCCAGTATATGCTAATTTTACAAGTGGTTCAACTGGTGTACCTAAGGGAGTTATTGTTGGAAATCGTTCAATAATTGATTTTGTAGATAATTTTGTTGATACTTTTGGAATAAATGATGATGATGTTATAGCTAATCAAGCTCCATTTGATTTTGATGTATCTGTAAAAGATATTTATCCGGCTTTAAAGACTGGTGCAACCCTTGTTATTGTGCCAAAAGAATTATTTTCTAAACCCGCTCTATTAATTGATTTTTTAGTGGCCCATAAGGTTACAACAATGACATGGGCAGTATCAGCTTTATGTTTAATTTCTACATTCCATGGCCTTGATTATAAAGTTCCAACAACTGTTAAAAGAGTAATGTTTAGTGGTGAGGTTATGCCAATGAAACATTTAAAATCATGGATGGAACATCTACCAAAGGCAATGTTTGTAAATTTATATGGACCAACAGAAATTACTTGTAATTGTACTTATCATATAATTGATAGAAATAGAGAATATGAAAAAATACCAGTGGGAATTCCTTTTAATAATGAAGCTGTGTTTTTATTAAATGATAAAAATGAATTAGTAACTAAAGAATCAGAAAAAGGTGAAATTTGTGTTAGAGGAACAGCTTTAGCTTTGGGATATTATAAAAATAAAGAACAAACTGAAAAAGCTTTTGTTAGAAATCCATTAAATGATAAATATATTGAATATATTTATAGAACTGGAGATTTAGGATATTATCAAAATAATGAATTGTATTTTGGGGGTAGAAAAGATTTTCAAATTAAATATATGGGACATAGAATAGAACTTGAAGAAATAGATAAAGCAATTGGTTCTTTTGATGGTGTGGAACGAGTATGTTCTATATTTAGAGAAGAAAAAAGTAAATTATATGCTTTTTATATCGGGGATATGGAACCAAAAGAATTACATGAAAAGTTAACAAAAGAGTTACCAGTATTTATGATACCTAGTAAATTTATTAAAGTAGAAGAAATGCCTTTATCTAAGAATGGAAAAATTGATCGTAAAAAGTTAGAGGAATTGATATAATGGAAAAGTCATTAGAAAAAAAGTTAATAAGTGAAGTTGGTACACCATTTTATGTATTTGATATCGATGTATTAATAGAAAGAATAGATTATTTAAAAAGTATGATGCCTGAGAATGTTCATTTATGTTATGCAATGAAAGCTAATCCATTTGTAGTAAAAGAAATGGATGGAGTGATAGAAAAATATGAAATTTGTTCTTATGGAGAATGGAATATTGCAAAAAAATTGGGTGTAAATGATAGTAAGATGGTTATTTCTGGAGTTTATAAGGATGAAATAAGCATGGAGGATATTCTTAATAATTATAAGAATGGAGAAGTATTTACTATTGAATCATTAAATCAACTTGAACTTTTAAATAAATTAACAAAAGAAAAGAAAAAAGTAATTAATATTATTTTAAGGCTTACAAGTGGTAATCAATTTGGAATGTGTGAGGAAGAAATAATTGAAATTTTAGAAAATAGAGCTAAATATGAATATTTAAATATAATGGGAATTCAATATTTCTCTGGTACTCAAAAGAAATTATCTAAAAGAATTATAAAAGAATTAGAGTATGTAGATGAATTTGTACTTAATTTAAAAAATAATCTAGGATTTATGGTTGAAGAATTAGAATTTGGTCCTGGTTTTCCAGTAGTTTATTTTGAGGCAGAACAAGATTTTGATGAGCAAACTTATTTAATGGAAATTGCAGATAAGATTAAGAATATGAAATATCAAGGACACATTACAATGGAACTTGGTAGAAGTATTGTAGCATCTTGCGGAAGCTATTACACAAAAGTTGTTGATAAAAAAACTAATAAAGAAGGAAATTTTGCTGTTTTAGATGGTGGGATGAATCATTTAGTTTATTACGGTCAAATGATGGCAATGAAAAAACCAATGTTAGATATAATACCAATAAGAGAAGATAAAATTTTAGAAAATTGGAATTTAGTTGGGGCATTATGTACAATTAACGATTTAATAGTAAAACAATTACCTGTTTCTAATTTAGAGCTTGGGGATATATTTGTTTTTAAAAATACGGGAGCTTATTCAATGACTGAGGGTATTAGTTTATTCTTAAGTCGTGATTTACCTAAAGTGGTGTTTGTTCAAGGGGGAGAAATGAAAATAGTTAGAGAAAATATAAATACGTATAAATTTAATATGCCGAATGAAGGAGGTGAAATATAATGGAAAGATTAATTGAGATATTAGAAGATTTAAATCCAGAAGTTGATTATAATACCTGTACTAATTTAATAGATGGACATTATTTGGATTCACTTGCAATTTTATCACTAGTCGCTGAAATTGAAGAAGAATTTGATGTTGTTATACCTACAGTTGAAATAATTCCTAGTAATTTTAATTCTGCTCAAAGTTTATGGGCTTTAATAGAAAAAATAAAGGAAGAAGATTAAAATGCAATATTGTAGTGCATTATATTTGGCAGTTTTTTTGCCAATAACATTACTTATTTATGCATTTACTTCTAAGAAGAAAAAATGGCTTGTTTTATTAATAGCAAGCTATATTTTCTTCTTATCTTTAAGTGGTAAATTAATTGTTTATTTATTATTTTCAACTTTGTCAATTCATCATTTTGGATTATGGCTTGATAAAATTAATAAAACTAGGGATGAAAAGTTAGAACTATGTTCTAAGGATAAAAAAAAATATATAAGAGAAGAATATAAGAAAAAGTCATATAAGATAGTATTGTTTGCGGTGTTAATTCATATTGGACTACTAGTGGCATTAAAATATACAGGATTTTTTGGAGAAAATATTAATAGCTTATTGGAGGCTTTAGGAGTTTCATTTAGATTTAAAATACCTAAGATAATTGTTCCGATTGGGATAAGTTTTTATACTTTACAAGGATTATCATATATTATTGATGTTTATAAAGGAAAAATCAATGCTGATGATAACCTTGGAAGATTAGCATTGTTTATGGCATTTTTTCCAAGTATTATGGAAGGACCAATATGTAGATATAGTGATACAGCAGAGGCATTATATGATGGTAAAAGTTTAACATACAAGAATTTAAGTTTTGGGGCTCAAAGAATACTTTGGGGATTGATGAAAAAAATTGTTATTGCCGATAGATTAAATCCTTTTATTGAAAAAATATTTTGTGAATACAGTAATTTAGATGGTGGAGTAATTTTATTCGGAGCAATATTTTATACTATACAACTTTATATGGATTTTTCTGGAACAATAGATGTTGTTATTGGTAGTACAGAGATGTTTGGAATAACTTTACCTGAAAACTTTAGACAACCATTTTTTAGTAAGAATATATCGGATTTTTGGACTAGGTGGCATATAACTTTAGGGACTTGGTTTAGAGACTATATATTTTATCCAGTGTCTTTAAGTAAACCAATGAAAAAGGTAACACTTGTTTCTAGAAAAGTTTTAGGTAATCATTATGGTCCCCTTCTAGCTGGTAGTATTGCTTTGTTTCTAGTGTGGATAAGTAATGGTTTGTGGCATGGAGCTGCTTGGACTTATGTATTTTTTGGAATGTATCATTTTGTTTTAATATTATTAGGTAATGTATTTACACCTTTAATACAAAAAATATGTAATAAAATTCATGTAAATAGAATGAGTAAACCATATGTAATGATACAAATTGTTAAAACTACAGTACTAGTTATTTTTGGGGAACTATTTTTTAGAGCTAATACAATGGCTGGTGGATTTACAATGTTTAAAAAAATATTTACAGATTTTAGTCTGAATTCAATACATAATGGTTCATTATTTAAATTAGGTTGTGATAGAGCAGATTTCTTAATTATAGGAATTGTTTTGTTAATAATATTTGTTAGTAGCGGTTTAAAAGAAAAGGGAATAAATATTAGAGAAATGGTTTCAAAAGAAAATATAGTTGTTAGATGGACGTTATATTATATTTTAATTCTTATCATAATTGTTTTTGGCGCTTATGGATTTGGATATGCACCAGTAGATCCAATCTATGCAAATTTTTAGGGAGGAATAATGGAAAATTTAAAGAATGTATTTAAACCAATTATTTTTGTTTTTATATTGTTTTTAATTTTACTGGGAATGTCAAAATGGTTTGTGCCTAAGAGTAATGTAAAAGGTAATGGAATTATTGAAGCTCGAGCGAATGGAATTTTTGGAGAAGAAAAAAATACCATTGATGTTTTAGTAATCGGAGATAGTGAATCATTTACAAGTATTTCACCTTTACCTATATGGAAAAAATATGGTTTTACTATGTATAACGGGGGTGTTTCTAGACAATATTTAGTTGATACTTATGATTATTTAAATAAAGTTTTAGAATATCAAAGCCCAAAGGTAGTGTTGTTGGAAGCTAATGCTATTTATAGAAATATAAAAATTAATAATATTATTACTACGAAAAGTCAAAATATGTTACCTATTTTAAAATATCATGATAGGTGGAAGAAAATGAATGGAAGAGATTTTATAAATAGAGTTAATTATACATGGACTGATGAGTTGAAGGGGTTTTATTATAATGATACAGTAATTCCTCCGAAATATGTCGGAGATTATATGAAAAATAATAAGAAAAAAACTGGTATATCAAGTGTTAATAAATATTATTTAGATAAAATTGTTGATAAGTGCTTAGATAATAACATAAAAATAATTTTATATACAGTACCTAGTACATTAAATTGGAATAATAAAAGACATGAAGAAGTAATGAATTATGCAAGTAATAAAAATATTTCATATTTAGATTTAAATATGCATGTGGAAACTTTGGAAATAGATTGGCAAACTGATTCTCGTGATGGTGGTGACCATTTAAATTATTATGGAGCTTTAAAAGTTACTGATTATATGGGTGATTATTTATATAATTTAAATATTTTACCAAATCATAAGGGTGAGGCTAAATATAATCTTTGGGATAAAGCTTATGATTTATATGAAAAAAAGATCTTGAGTAAAAATATAAATTATAATGGTATCTAATTGTAAAATATTTGATATAGTTAATGTGGTATATGAAAAAGAGATGTTTCATCTTTTAGGACACTAATATTTTTATTAGTGTTTTTTGTATATTTATTTTTTTCACTTTTGTCATTATTGTTTTAAATTCTTAAAAAGTATTTTGTCTTAATTCAATTAATATTTGTCAAAATGAAGGTTATTTTACAATTTTATTTGTTAATAATTGTTTAATAAATAATTATTATATCTTTTCTTTGTAAATCATAAAATTATTTAAAGGGGGAAAGATGGAAACAAATCTTAGTAATATTGCTATGGTGTTAGGTAATTATAATTCTATACCAACACAGATAACATCAGAGATTTTAGTAGTTTCAATGATTAGTGGACTTACTGTTAAGAAAACTGCTGATAAAATGGTGTGGGGAGATGGAAAACTTACTTACACAATTGAGGTTGATAATCAAACAAATGTAGATTATACTGATCCAGTTATTACTGATGAACTTGATATATCATTAATTAAATTTGTTGCAGGTAGTGTAAAGGTTAATGGAGTTGAGTTGGATAGCAGTAAATATACTTACGATGAAGGTAGTGGAAAATTATCTATTACAATTGAAACTGTTGGAGCATCACAAAAATCAACGATTACATTTGAGGTTGAAAAGAAAAACACTTAAGATTTTTAGGCGTTTTCTTCTTCGATAGACCATATTAAATTTGTTTTGTAGGTATTATTGTTTACTAAATAGGTTCTTAGTTCTAATAAAAGCCCTTCGGTTTGTTCCATGGTAACAGTTGTTATTTTTGGCGTTTCTGATGTTGTATTAGAATAAATTAATGTTTTTTCTGTTGATAAGTAATATTTAGTTTTATTATTATCAATAAATATTAAAGCAAATGGTAAAGTATAATCATTTTCTGATGTTAAATCATTGTCAATTTGAGCATAAAGATTCCATGGAGTATTATTTACTCTGGTATCTGTTATTTGAATTTCTATTTTTTCTGTTTTAGGACATATTATGGGATTTAAACTAATTGGATTTAAATCAAATGATATAGTTGTTGGTGCACTATCTAAAGTTAGATCTCCGGGGTATACAATTTCAATTGTTTTGGTGGTATAAATTACATTGTTGTAGTCTTTGGCCGTAAATTTTATTTTAGTTCCAATAGGTAAAGTTGATGCCATAGTGTGTGTGAAAAAACCAGTTGAATCTGCCACTACTGGATATGTATTGTTGTTATATTCTATTAAGACACTAGCATTAGGATTTATAAAACCTTTAATAATTGTATCTTGGTCTGTTAATGCATTTATTCTAAGGGGAGTAACTCCGAATGATATTATTTTTTTGCCTATTAAGTTAAAGTTACTTAATGCGGGTAGATTTGCAAGTTCACTAGTAGTAAAGTTGTCTTTTGTAACAGATGTCAAAGTAGATGTAAAAAGACCATTTATTGTGGATAAATCACTATCTTTATACCATGAGTAGGTTGGCAAATTATCATTTGATATATTATCTGATATACTTACCGAATTTGTGAATAAATTTATTCTTGAAAAATCAAAATTAAAGTTTGTTGTATCGTTTGTGTTTATACAGTTTGCTGTAGTATTATATAAAACAACTTGTTTGGGATTGTAAACATTGAAACTAGCATTAGCAGAAGAAAAGAAAATGTTATTATTTGATGTGCCAATACTTTCAAAATTATTTATAATAATTAAAGAGGAATTTTCTTCAAGAGTAAGGGGACCATAACTATACCAAGTGGCGTAGCTTCCATTTTTGGCTGTTTGTTTGATAATTAAAGTTGAATTTGAATAAAGCTTAGTGGTTCCTGTTCCAAAATTTCCGTATGCAAAACCATTTTTTGTTGTAATAGAAAAATAGGCATTATTTAATATATTGAAAGTTAAAGCATTAGTGCCATATAAAAATTCTCGCGATTCACTAGTGAAAGCTACATTAGCATTTGCTAAAACTGTAAATGTTGGATTTGTGTTTCTAAACCAAAAAGATGAGTTGCTTTTTGAGGTGTGAGTAATAGTGGTATTTCCACCGATTTCTATTTTGTTACATTCTGCAACCTCATTACCTGTGGTTATTGATGCATCGCCGATGGTTATTTTTGAATCTATAATTCTTGTTAAACCATTGGGATGAAAAATCATTTGTGGTCCTTCATAAGTTACATTATTGTACTCAATAATTGTGTTTGCATAGGCAGTGCTTTCAGGAACATATATAACTCCGTAGTAGTTGCAACCTTTTATATTCATATTTTGAACTGTTACTTTGGTAGTATTATTTGATGATACATTAATGGTATTTGAGGCACTTAAGCTTTTCATATCTTCCAGAGTATATGTTGTATTTTGATAAGTTCCATCAATAATTACATTGATTTTAGTACTTGCTATTTTTATTCCTGCTGTTAAAGTTATGTTAGCTCCGAAATAAATGTGGGTGTAGTTATTATTTTGCTCAAGGATAGTTTTTAATTCATCACTTGTATATATTACCACGGATGTATCATTAATTATAGTCATGTGTGTTCACCTTTTAAAATATATTAGTTGATATATATAATTATGATTTTTTAAGATATTTATTTTATCACTAAATGATAATAATTTCATAATATATCTTAGGTGATATACATGGATGAAAGAGCTTTAAAAAAAGTTGTTTTGGACAGTGGACATGGTGGTACGGATGGTGGAACTGTTGCTAATGGGATAGTGGAAAAAGACTATAATTTAAAAATTAGTGAATACATTCATAAAAGATTAGATGAGATGGGTATACCAAATGCTATGACTAGAACGAGCGATGTTACTTTAACTCCAAGTGAAAGACCTAAGAAAGTACAAAGTTTTTATGGTAATGGAAGTGATGTAATAGTTGTTTCTAATCACATAAATGCCGGGGGTGCGAATGGTAAAAATGTAGGCAAAGTGTAATAGTGTCTTGTTTGCTTTAAAACAAAAGAATTTTGGCTTGATGTTTAAATTCTTTTTTTGTATATAATGTTAAAAAGTTTGTTTTGTAGTTAATATATGAAAAACAATCGTAATAATTTGACATTTTTATAAAAAAATTACTCCGTGTCGTAATAATTTGACAAAAATTAAATATAGTATTATAATGTATATATAAGAAAGGAAGATGGATTATGGTTATTCGTGAAAGATATTTAAAATTAATAAGACCATTTTATGATCAAGAGTTAATTAAAGTGTTAATTGGTATTAGACGTTCTGGAAAATCAGTTATTTTAAAACAAATAATAGATGAGCTAAAAGAAAATAATGTTGATGATAATCATATTATCTATATTAACTTTGAAGATTACGATTATGAGGAATATACTGATCCTAAAAAGTTAAACAATTATGTTAAAGAAAGAATAATTGATGATAAAAAATATTATATATTCTTTGATGAAATTCAAAATGTTGATAAATGGGAAAAAGTTGTTAATTCATTAAGAGCAACAAAGAATACATCTATTTTTATAACTGGTTCTAATAGTGATTTATTATCTAGTGATTTAGCAACTCACATAGCAGGAAGATATGTAAGTTTTAAAATTACTCCATTTACATTTGATGAAGTTTGTAAATTATTAAATATTACAGATAATAGAGATATTGAAGATGCATTTAATGATTATATCAAATGGGGTGGAATGCCACAAAGATTTATGCAAAAAGATGATATTTCAAGAAAAACTTATTTAAATGATATTTATGATTCAATAATAATAAAAGATATCGTAAAAAGATTTAATATTAAAGATATTGATTTGTTAAATAGAATAGTTACTTATATTTTAACTACTCCATCTCAAGTATTTTCACCTGATAGTTTAAAAAAATATATGCAAAGTGATTCTAGAAATGTATCATTAGAAACATTATATAATTATCTTGATTATATAACTCGTGCAAACCTTATTTCAAAAGCAGAAAGATATGATGTTAGAGGTAAAAGAATTCTTACAGGTAAATATAAATATTATTTAACTGATTTAGGTTTTACTAATATTTTAAGTGAAGGTAAGAAAGAGCAAATTGGTGCTTATTTAGAAAATATTGTTTATAATGAACTTATTGCTAGAGGATATAGTGTTAATATTGGTACATTAGAAAATGGTGAAATAGATTTTATAGCAACAAGGTTCAATGAAAAAATATATATTCAAGTTGCTTACATTTTAAGTGATGAAACAGTAATTGATAGAGAATTTAATGCTTATAAAAAGATTGAAGATAATTATCCAAAATATGTTCTTTCAATGGATAAATTTGATTTATCACAAAATGGAATAATTCATAAAAATATAATTGATTGGTTGCTTAAAAGATAACTGAAAATGTTTTAAAATGAATTATATCTATTTATATGATATATTTGAATAAGTAGATAAAGTAAAATAATAAATAAAAATGTTAGGAGGAGAAAAAGTGTCAAAAATTATTGATGAAAATGTGCTTTGGAAAGCCGCTGAAAAATTAAGAGATAAATGTGATCCTGCCGATTATAAAAACGTTGTATTAGGTTTAGTTTTTCTAAAATATGTTAGTGATAAATATACTGCTAAATACAATGAACTTGTAAAAGTTGGCGACGGAAGAGAAGAAGATGAAGATTACTATATTCAAGACCATGTATTTATTGTTCCGAAAGATTCTTTATGGAGTAATATATCTTCGCATTCTAAGAAGGAAGATTTAGGTCAAGTAATTGACAATGCATTTGTTCTTCTTGAAAAGAATAATAATCAATTGAAAGGAATACTACCTAAAACATATTCAAAGAGTGATTTGGATAAAACCGCACTAGGAGAATTAGTTGATTTCTTTTCCAATAACTTGAATATGGAAGATGCTGATGGTGACTTTTTTGGACAAGTTTATGAATACTATATTGGAGCATTTGCTAAGTATATTCCAACAAAAGGCGGAGAATTCTTTACACCTAAATCTGTTGTAGAATTAATGGTAGACATCTTAGAGCCATATAGTGGTAGAGTATATGATCCTTGCTGTGGATCTGGTGGTATGTTCGTTCAATGTTCAAAATTTGTTAAAGAACATAGGGGAAATGTTGACAATATTGCTATATTTGGACAAGAATCTAACCCAGGAACTTGGAAAATGGCTAAAATGAATTTAGCAATAAGGGGGTTAGAAGGAAATTTGGGAGAAAAAAACGCCGACTCTTTTACTGAGGATTTACATAAAACTTTAAGGGCAGACTATATTATTGCAAATCCACCATATAATTTTAAAGAGTTTTGGAAGCCGTCATTAGAAGGAGATCCAAGATGGGTATTTGGAAAACCTGATACAAAGAACGGAAACTATGCTTGGCTTTCGTTAATGTATTCAAAACTTGCTCCCAAAGGAAAAGCAGCAATTCTTATGCCTAATGGGGCAACTACGAGTAATACAACTGATGATTATAAGATTAGAAAGGCAATGATAGAATCAGGAAAAGTAGAAGCTATTTTGGCATTACCAAATAAATTATTTTCAAATGTTTCAATTTCAGTTCAATGTTGGGTTTTAAATAAGGCTAAAACTAACACTGACATATTATTTGTTAATGCCGATTCTATGGGCAAACTTATTAGTAGAAAAATAAGGATTCTTGAAGAGGTAGATATTAATAAAATTGTTAAAGCATATAAAGATTTTAGAGATGATAAACTAGAAGATATTCCGGGTTTTTGCAAGAGTGCTGACTTAGAAGAAATAAAATCTAAAGATTTTTCTTTAAATCCTGGTAGATATGTTGGAGCAGATGATACAGATAAATTATCACCAGAAGAAATACAAGAAGAATTAAAAAAAACATCTGCAGAATTATTTAAATTAATAAAGGAGGGTAGGGAACTAGAAGATAAAGTTAAAGAAATTTTAGAAGAGGAAATGAGATAGTGTTAACTATGTGCTGTTGTTCTGTTAATGAAGGCAAATTAATTTCAACATTTTCAAGTGTATCTTTAGATAATTCTTTAAAAGTTGCACCACTTGAGATAGATTTTAAATAGTCAACATTTTTTAATAACCAGTAATACAAATAAAAATTATTGACTTTTTCATTGCAAATAATTGATTTAAAGCCTTGATTTGTACATAATTCATTACCAGCAATTGCTATATATCCTATAGGAGCTCTTGAAGACAATAATATTGTTCCCTTAGGAACCAATTTAGTTGAACAACTTTTATATCCTTCTTGCGTTATATTAATATGTCCTTTATAAATATACCTTTCTGAAAAATTTGTTAAATCTTTTGGAGTTATCCAAATAATATTTCCATTCCAGAAAGCAGAATTTGATGTTGATGGAGTTGATCCGTTGACAATTTGTGATATTTCTTTAATTTTATAGTTCATAAATTATGAAACTAAAAGATTTTGTTATTTTTAATCCAAGAGAAACTCTTTCCAAATCAAAAAAATACAGAAAGATTTCAATGGACCAAATTAAACCATTTACAAGAAAAATAGAATCAAATATATTTTTAAAATATAGTGGTGGTTCCAAATTTCGAAATGGTGATACAATTTTTGCACGAATAACACCTTGTTTAGAAAATGGAAAGACAAGTTTTGTTTCGTGTCTTGAAAAGAATGAAGTTGCTTTTGGGTCTACTGAATTTATTATTGTGCGTTCTAAACCAAGTGTTAGTCTACCTCTTTTTGTGTACTATTTAATGGTATCAAAGAAAATTCGAGATAAAGCAATAATATCAATGACTGGCTCTTCTGGACGTGAAAGAGTACAACAAATAGCACTTGATAATATTATTATTCCAGATTATACAGTAGATTATCAACAGCACATAGTTAACACTATCGGAAGTATCGACGATTTAATAGAAAATTATGATAAACAACTAGAAAAAATTAAAATAATTTTAAGAGATAAATATAAATCTTATGATAACTTAAATAAAATAAAACTGGGTGATGTTGCAACAATAAAAACAGGGAAACTTAATGCAGATGCTTGTTGTCAAAACGGTATATATCCATTTTTTACTTGCTCAGAAAAGCCATTAAACATTAATGTTTATGCTTTTGATGGCCCTTCAATTTTACTTTCTGGAAATGGAAGTCAATTGGGATATTTGAATTTTTATGATGGTAAGTTTAATGCATACCAAAGAACTTATGTTATACAGTCTAACAAAATATATTCTATATATGCTAGCTTGTTATGTAACATTGACCAGATTATAAATCAAGCCTGTGGATCAGCAATTCCTTATATTACAAAACCAATGATAGGAAACTTATATATATTTGAATTTAATAAAATTACTGAAAAAATTTTTAAAATATTAATTGTTAAAATGCAACATATAAATAAAGAAAAAAGTTTGCTGATAAAATTAAAACAAACTTTATTAAATAAATACTTTACCAATCAATAATATTATCAACTATTTCCTGCTGTTCTTCACTAGTTTTTCTTAAATATATTCTTGTAATTTCGATAGATTCATGTCCCATCAAATCCGCTAACAAAGATATATCCTTCCTCTTTTCGAGGAAGTTTTTTGCGTATCTATGTCTAAATGAATGTGGATAAATAACATTTAGATTCATCTTATATTTATTTGCTAAAACTTTTAATTGGTGAGCAATACCTCTTGTTGTAATTTGCTTTTTATCTTTATTTAAAAATAAATAACCTTCAGTTCTTTCAATTGAATTGTAATATTCTATTGCTTTGGTTCTTAATTTTTTAGGAATAAATATTCTTCTGATTTTACCAGACTTTGTATATAGATCTATATAACCTCTAATTAAATGCTCATATTTAAACTGTATTAATTCAGAAACTCTTGCTCCAGTTGCTCCTAAAAATCTAACTATGTAGTACCATTCGTAATTTTTATCTTTCCAAAGCTTATTTTTAAAAAATTCATAATCAGCATCACTAATCACATTTTCTAAATACGTTTTTTGTTGTATTTTTATATATTTTAACTTTAATTTTTCTTTTCCTATAAATTCCAAATACTTATTTATACCCTGTATTCTTAAATTAACAGTTTTCCCTTTATATTTATCCACTAAAACAGCCTTAAACGCAAATAAATTTTGCTTAGATACATCATCGAAATCATCAAAATATTTACTAACGGCTATGCAATATGAATTAATAGTATTATTAGATAAATTCTGATGAAACAAATAATTTTTAAAATTATCCATAAAAAACCTCCCTTTCAAGGAGATTATTATAAAGGAAATTAAAAATATTTATTTAATAACAATGTTTTAATAGAGTTTAAAGCATTAATTTTTTTTCTTAGATATGATAATTGCTCTATAAAATATTTATTTTCTTCATTAAATATTTTAACTTCTTCTGGAGATAATTTTGGTACTAAAATTTTGCTAAATGTTTCATTATTAACACCAGCCATTGTTGTCCCAACCGAATTTAAGTCTCTTTGAATATTAAACTCATCCGAGATAATAACTGCAGTTAAAAATGACAATGGAAGTTTATCACTTTCTTTAATTCCTAAAAAACCAGTTGATAAAACATAATTATTTATTAAATCTTTGTCTAAATTTGAGATCAAAATTTTTTTATTAGAACCTTTCATTTTAGCAAACCATATAGAGTTTGCAATTGGTTGCATATTTGCTCTTGAAGGCCTTTCCTTGTATGAAACCACCTCTTTGCCTTCAATATTATTTAAATTATTAACGCTAGAGGTATCAAGGTAATTTTTAGTTAAGTCAAATGGTTTTATCCCGGATTTTATTATAGTTGGTTTATAACTATCGATAGTAATTTTATCATTATATTTCAACAAACTTTGTTTTAAAATTAAACAAATTATATCCACTTGTTTATCATAATTTTCTATTAAATCGTCGATACTTCCGATAGTGTTAACTATGTTATAATCCAAGTTTGCAATTTACCTTAAAGAAAGCACGAAAATATGGTATAATAGAATTAGGAGTGGAGAATATGTTGTATGAAAGTGATATTGAAGAAGCAATAATAGGATTACTTGAAAAACAAAATTATGATTATATTGATGAAAATTATGAATGGATTTATAATAGAAAGTTAGATGAATTTGTAAATGTTGAATTGTTAAAAGAAAGCATTTCAAAAATAAATAATATTACTGATGAAGAAATAATTAATGATGCTATTAATACCATTTTAAGATTAGAAAATCCATCATTATTTGAGAGAAATTTTAATTTTCATAAATACCTTATTGATGGTATAACAGTAGAATCCAAAAATTACGACATTAATCCGTTAGTAAAACTAATTGACTTTGATAATGTAGAAAACAATACTTTTCAGGTTTGTCATCAAGTTAAATTTAATGAAGGAGGAAATACTAGAATACCCGATGTATTAATTTATATAAATGGTTTACCATTAATAATAATGGAATTAAAATCATTTAGTGAAGATGCCACAAAAGCGAAGTTAGAAGATGCTTATGATCAACTTGGTGGAAATAGTGAACATAATGGATACAGATATGATATTCCGACACTATTTAACTATAATGCTTTTCTTGTTATATCAGATGGAGTAATAACTAAAGTCGGAACTCTTACTTCAAAGATAGATAGATTCAATGAATGGAAAAGCATTTCTGGAGAAAGAGGATATGATAGTTCTTGCGTTACACAATTAAATATTTTAATAGAAGGATTATTTAACCATCAAAGATTATTAGATTTAGTTAAAAATAATTTGTTTTTTATACAAGATAAAAATGATAAGCCAGTTAAAATAATGGCACAATACCATCAATATTTTGGAGTAATTAAAGCATTTGATTCAATACTTAAGACAATTAAACCAGAAGGAAGTGGTAAAGCAGGAATTATATGGCATACTCAAGGAAGTGGCAAATCATTTTCAATGGTAATGTTAGCACACAAATTATTAATTGAAAATAAGTTAAAAGTTCCTACAATTGTATTATTAACTGATAGAATAGACTTGGATGATCAATTATATAAAACATTTTTTAGTGCTAGAATGTATTTAAAATGTGAGCCTGTAGTTGCCAAGTCAAGAGAAGATTTAGTAAAAAAACTTAATAAAATAAAACAAGGTGGCATTATACTTACTACTGTTGGTAAGTTTGACAAAGAAAAATTGCCAAAAAATGATAGAAATAATATTATAGTCATGACAGATGAAGCTCATAGAGGACACTATGGACTATATGAAACAATACACTATGAAAAAAATAAAGAAACTGAAGAAATGGAAGCAGTTTTTAAATATGGTGTTGAAAAATATATTAGAGATGCTTTACCTAATGCTACTTTTATAGGATTTACAGGTACACCAGTATCAACTAAAGATAAACAAACTACAGATATATTTGGGGATATAATTGATACATATGATATGACACAATCTGTTATTGATGGCTCTACTGTAAAGTTATATTATGAATCAAGACTTGCAAAAGTATGGACAGATGATAATATTTTGCATCAAATAGATGAGTATTATAACGATATAGAAAATAAGCAGAAAGCAGATAGTAATTCAATTGAAAGATCTAAGGTTGAAATGTCAAAGATAAAGGTTATTTTAGAAGATGATAATTTGATTGATTTATTTGCAAAAGATATTTTATCACATTATGATGAACGAAAAGAATTCCTACATGGAAAAGCAATGATTGTATGTCAAACTAGAATAGCTGCTGCTAAATTATATAAAAGAATAATAGAATTAAGACCTAGTTATAAAGATAAAACAATATTAGTTGTCACTGAATCTAATAAAGATAATGAAGAACAAAGAAAATTATTTGGTAATTCAGAATACAGAAAAGAACTAGCAGAAGAATATAAAAAAGAAGATTCAAAATATAAGATTGCCATTGTTTGCGATATGTGGTTAACTGGATTTGATGTACCGGATTTGGATGTTATGTACTTTATAAAAAGAATGAAATCATATAATTTGATGCAGGCTATCGCCCGTGTAAATAGAGTTTACCCTGGTAAATGCTATGGATTGATTGTTGATTATATCGGATTGGATAAGGCATTAGATGAGGCATTAACTGAATATACAGAAAGAGATAGAGTAAACAATTGTCAAGATGTTAAAGATGAAATTTATACTATTTTAAAGGAAAATTTATCTATATTAAATGAGATGTTTTATAAAATAAATAAGTCAAAATTCTTTAGTAATGATTCGTTAGAAAGATTCACAGCTATTCAAGAAGGTACACAGTTTGTATTAGAAAATAAAAAAAGAGAAACAGCTTTTATAAATGATCTGTCTTTAACTATAAAACAGGCTTTTGTAGTTTGTGGTGGTATTGCTACAAGTGTAGAAAAAAATGATATTTATTATTATTTAGCAATAAGAAGTTATATTTTAAAATTGAGAACAAGAGTAGGAATTGTATCTACTAAAGAAATGAATGAATATGTTTCTAATTTATTAGTAGATGCAATAAAAGGTGATGAAGTTAAAGTCTTAACAAGAACGGATGATTCGGTAAATGTTGTTGATTTGTTAAGCAATGAAAAAATAGAAGAATTAAGAAAGAAAAATCCACCATTAATTTTTGTTGAAATAGTAAAAAAAATATTAGAAAGAGCAATTTCTGAATCAAGAAAAAACAATTTCTTTAAATCACAAGAGTATTCAAAAAGATTGAGAAAAATTCTTGAAAAATATAATGATAGAGACAATACTTTCGCACCTGAATCAACAATAGTAGATTTAGTTAATTTCGCAGGTGAAATGGTTAAAGATGAGAACGAAGCAAATAAACTTGGAATATTCGGTCGTGAAAGGGCATTTTATGATGCTTTAATACGAGATAAATCGGCAAAAGAATTATTAAACGATGAAACATTAAAATTGATAGCTCACGAATTAAAAGATGTTGTTGAGGAATATGCACTAACTGATTGGCCTAACAAGGAGTCAACAAGGGCAAGAATGAGAACAAATATTAAAGAGTGTCTAAAAAAATACAATTATCCTCCAGAGTATAGAAAACAAGCTGTTGATGATGTAATAAAACAAGCGGAATATATTATGGTTGAGTAAAAAAATTATATATTTTTGTTATTATAATTTATATTATAACTTACTTTATAAAGTCATTTTAGCTTACATTATAACACTCTCTTTCTTTACATTGACTTTTAATTTATTTACGATATAATGATTATAATATAGCGATAGTTCTAGGATATGAACTATTAGATACTAAAATACTGTATTCAGTTTATGAGCATAGTATTTTTTTGTAAGGAGGAATTGTTATCTAAAATTATATAAACAAAAAGTATGTACCAAGAAATTATAAAAAAATAAATAATTAAGGTACCTAAAAAAGTTGGTTTATGTGTGAAAAGAGGTTCATAATTAGAAATTTTGTTAATCCAAAAGTATGTCATTTGTATAACCGTTTGTGTGCCTAACTGCTATTTTTGATGCAAAATTTGCTATTTTTAGTTACCCCAATAGTATGACATTTATTTTAATGTATGACAAAGTAGTCTTTCACAATCCCTTTAAAATAGGGCTAAACTCCCCACTGGGAAGTTGGTTGTCAGCCATCCTTATCCTGCTAAAAATAAACACGCAGAATATTTAGAAAATTAGAGAATTAAAGTCATAAGTTATGTACCCAATTTTATATAAAAAATCTTATTAAGGAGGAGTGATTTATAAGATGTAAAAGTAATATAAATTTAAGTTTTAGGAATATATTTAAGTATGAAACCAAAAGGGGTAGGTTGGTATGATAATAACTGA
>CAKOLL010000004.1 GCA_934096295.1 uncultured Bacilli bacterium | reverse complement strand
CTTAAAGAAACTTATAAAGAACAAACAGGTACTATCAAATCTAACTGTACTAATTGGGTTTATCTTTTAACAGCAGACAATGAAACTGCCAAAGAAATATCTACTCGTTTAGGTAAATACACTATTTCATCTTCTCGTGTATCTACTTCTTCGAGATTAGAACAATTAGATTATAACATTTCTAATGATAAATCTTTAATTGGTCGTGAGTTAATGATGCCTGATGAACTTATGAGATTCAAGTTTGGTGAGTCAATCTTTATGAGAACTAGGATGCATCCGATTAAAGCTCATATTGTACCTATCAGCAACTATCCAATTAAGATTAAAAAGTGCAATGTTCCTAATAAATCTAAAAAATATGATATAGTATGTTTTAACTTGGATGAGTTTAGAAAAGAGAAAACTTTAAACAAAAAGACACAAATTGAACTAGAATAATTAGGTTTAGTTGAAAAACTATCGACAAAGTTCGACATATATGTTATACTTGATTTATCAAGTGAATAATACTTGATATTAAACCATTTAACTCGACCGATCGGTATCACACCTCCTTTCTGAATAAATGGTGGATATAAGATCAAAGAGAGTTGTCGCTAGTATAGGACAATGTAGATTAGTTTGCAATATAACTAATCTTTTTTAATGAATAATTTTAAGGAGGATAAAATATTGGAAATTTGGAAATGGATAATATTTATAATATTTGTTGTGGTAGAACTAACTCTATCACTTTTTTTATATAGTGCAATTAAAATCTCTAGTAAGTGTTCTAGAGAAGAAGAAAATTATAAGGAGGATTTAAAATGATAAGTAAAGAAAAATTAGATTTTATAAAAAGTAAATACCCAATAGGAACAAGAGTTAAACTTGATTATATGGACGATCCATATGCTGTTCCAAGTGGTACTCTTGGTACAATTAATTACATAGATGATGAAGGACAGATTGGAGTATTGTGGGATGACGGTAGAAATCTTGCTTTAATCTATGGTGTTGATAAATTTGAAGTTGTTGACATAAATAAAGATATTGAAGAAAAAAATAGTATAAGTATATAAGGAGGATAAAGTATTGTTTGAAAAAAACAAAAGTTTTGAGTTGAGTAAAAAGTTCTTTGAAGTTTTAGAAAGTAAATTAACAAAATTAAATCCATCATTCAATGGTTATTATAATGTATTTAATAATTGTAGAGAACAAGGACTACAATTGATTATGTATGCAGACAATGAGGTTGAGGATGATTTATGTATTTGGTCTTGTATGTGTAGAAATTCAAATCAAATAATGGTTGTCATTGCTGATAGGAATTGCTCTGATAACAATAACTCGTTTGATAGTAAAGCATATCATTCTGCTAAATATTTTAATAATGGCGATTATGATAAAGCTACTGAATATGCCTTAAATGTAATTAAAAAGAATTTTCCTAGATATTTAGATGCTAATTATAATTGTAAATTTAATTGTAATAGAAATCTTGCTGACTTAGAAAAAATAGTTGTTAGTGCAGAAGATTTAGATTATGAGGACTATTATGATTTAGCAACTTTTGAAGATGGAAACTTCTTTTGTGATTTAATTATCATGGATGGTAAAGTTGGACTTCGATATTCTAGATTTTTAGATAATGAACATACCGAATTTGAAAATATGCACTTTGAGGAATATACCCCTGATTTAACAAGTGATGTCACTTTAATGCTAGGTATGAAGCAAAAATTGAAAAACTTTGTTGATGAAGAATTAGATTATAACATAAGCATCGGTGATGGTGATATAAGGATATGAAAACTAATTTAGATGCTATTAAAGAACTTGCTTTAAATTATTTAAAGCTTGATCCTAGTGTTAATGATGAATATCCATTTATTGTGTATCATCCTTTTATTTCTAACAATCCAACTGTTTTTAAAGAAAATGATAAGTTTGTTTTTATAGATGTAATAAATAACAGAGAAAACTTTAACAAATACATCAAACAAAAAGAAGATGATATTATGTCAGCTGACAATCTTGATAAAATATTTTTACTAATGAATAAACCATATCACTTACTTTTTTTAAAACTAATTTCATCATTTCTTTCAAAAGAAGATTTTAATAAATACTTAAAGGATATTTGGATGAATACTGAATTTCCTAATGCTGATGTAAATGTAACACCTGCAATGTCTTTAAGACTATTTAAAAAAAGTGATAAAAAAATGATAATGACTTCAGATGAATTCACTTATCTTCAACAATTACCAGATGAAATAACTATTTATCGTGGCACTTATAGTAAAGATAATTATAATGCATTGTCTTGGACTGATAATTACGATATTGCCAAATGGTTTGCTAAAAGATTTGATGGTAATATAATTATTAAATCAACTATAAATAAAGAAGATATTTTTGCTTGTTTCAAATGTAGAAATGAAAATGAATTAATAATTAATTACACCAAAATTAAAAATATAGAAATAGAAAAAATTAAAGATATAAATATATAAGGAGGTTTCAATGAACATAAATATCGGTAATTTAGAGTATGCTCCATTTTATGAAATGAATAAAAATGAATTATTAGATTATTTAAAAAATGATTTAGATTTTAATGATAATACATATCCATACTTAAATCATGAAGAAGTTTTAAATATGAACGAAGAAGATTTAAGAGAATTAATTATAGAAATTGTTGATGAAAACGATCATTCTATGGTCATTAGTGAGAATAACTATGATTGAAAAAATAGAACAATTAAGAAATAATCCACATATCAAAGATAATATTAACAAATATAATTATGAACGAGAAATTGTTGGCGATGAGATTTTTCAAAATCTAAATATGAGAATTGCTTATTTAATTTCTGATGATGTAATGTTGTTAATGCTTGACTTGGGTATTCCTATCGGTGTTGTTGAGGTTATAGATGAAAAAGGAAATATCATTTATGATGAAGATACAGAGCCTGTTGGTGAAATAAAATATTTTTATAAACCCATCAACAGTTCGAAAGAATACTTTGATTATTTTGAAAAGCATTTTGGTGTTGTTGAATTAAGAGTACATCCTGATTTTTTACCTAAAGAAAAAGTTAATCATCTTTCTTACTGTTTAGAGTTTGCTAATGACTCTAAATTTTTTGATTTTGAAACTATGAATAAACTTCAAAGTGAAATCATTGACTCTGCCCCACTAGAGTATGAAAAAGCAATGAAAATATTTAATAAATATTATACAAAAGATGTTTGTAATATTTTTATCAATAACTATGATGTTGATATAGATGATTTTTTCTTTTTATCAGGATTAGATAGAAATAAATTAAATATTGGGAGGGATGATAATATAATACAAGATAAAGTAAAAGCAATTGCAGAATTAAGTTTTAAAGCAAAAAATACAAAGGATGATAAAGAAAAAGAAAAATTAGAAAATGATGTAAAAAATATATTAACTGATTTAAAAAAACAAGCTATTAATAGTTTTAGTAGTGAATCAGATATAAAAAGATTTTTAGATAACATTGTTAATTTTAATAATTATTCTTTTAATAATCAATGCTTAATATGGCTACAAAAACCAGATTCAAAATATGTAGCATCTTTTAATACTTTTTCTAAAATGGGTTATAAAATAAATGAGGGTGAAACAGGAATAAAAATAATATATCCTGTTTTTTTAAAGTTTATTAAAGTTAAAATAAATGACACTCAATTTGATATAAAACCCATTTATTTATTAAGTGAGGATGAATTAAAAAGACTAAAAGATAAAAAAGATGATTCGGTAACTTTTTACAAAGAAAAAGCTACTCACTTCAAAGTTGGTAATGTCTTTGACGCTAGTCAAACTACTATGCCACTTGAAGAAATTAACAAATCTTTAAATCCTATGCTTGAAGATCCTAGAGCTGATAGTGTTGCAGATATTTTTATAAAAGCAATTTATAAAGATGGATTTAAAGTTAAATATGATGATATCACATCTGGTGCTAAAGGTTATTGTGATTTTGATAATAATACTATTGTTGTTAAGAAAAATCTAAATAATTTAATGAGACTAAAAGTTATAGTTCATGAGTATGCCCATTCTCTAGCACATAAACATTTAAAAGATAATCACAAAGAATACACAGAACATAGAGAGCAATATGAAAGTGAAGCTGAATCAATTGCCTATGTTGTATCAAAGTATTTAGGACTTGATACAAAGGATTATTCAATGATGTATCTCTATTCTTGGAGCAAAGATAGAGATTTCAAAGAAATTGATAATTCATTTAATACTATTGTTAATTATAGTAAGAAAATAATTGATAATTATCAAAAAATGGCTGATAAGGAATTAGAATATAATATTAATCAAGAAAGTGTGAGTATATGAAAATATTAAGGTTTATAAAGTTATGGGTACACTATTTTAAGGTAGTGTTCCCTAGTATGAGTATAAAAAAATATTATAGATATCACTTAATGATATCTAAATTAGAGAAAAGTTTTTAAGGAGGATTATTTATAGAAATTAATAAAGAATTAATAAAAGAAAAAACTAATGATAATTTGTGGCAGTTTATAATGACTAATGCCTATGAAAATTGGAAAGGAAATACTTCTCGTGAAGAGTTCTTGTCTGATCTTACACCTTATGAGAAACTTGCAGTTATATTTGGTAATTTTAATTATCAAGTTGAAAACGGAGGTTTTTCTCAGTGGGTATTCAATAATTATGATTCTGATATAGATGATTTAGAAGAGTTTATAGAAACTTGTGATTTTGATAAAAAAGGTGTTTTTGAAAGAATGTTTGAAAATTATAGATGTATAAAATCGAGCCTTGATGGTTTAAATGGTTATGATGACTTTTATTATGAAGATGTTGAGACAAGAGAAAAACATTACGATGACAATGATAAAGATTATTATCGTATCAATGATGACTGGGTGAAATACTTTTCTGATTATCTTTTAAAAAATATGCCTGAAGAATACTACCAATATATCGTTGATTATGTTGTAGAAAAACCTAGTATATAAGGAGGAAGATAAATAGTTTATTTTGCAATTAAAAACTTATTTTTGCATAGAATTAAATGTAAGAGTAAGGGGGATTGATTTGCAAGTTTTTGTCAACTATCCTACGACTGATGAGGGAATTAAACAACTATTAGATAACTTAGCCACATTTAAAGCAAAACTTTTGCTAAAAAGTATTGAAAATTTAAATGTTGAAGATAAAGTAAAAGACGAAGTATTAGAAAAAGTGCTTGAAATTTTAAGTAGCAGACCTAAAGAGGATGTTATTTAGTTTCAAGCATCTTTTTTATTTGGTGATAATGTTTTTTTGATATAACAATATCTGATGTTATCCATCTATTAACTGAGTCTGGATTTATATTTAATTCATTTGCTATTTCCATTCTTCCAATTTTATCTTTTAGTTCTTTAATTGCAGATGATTGCTTATTTAATATAAAGTCAAGGTATTCATTATTACTAAAATTCAATTTATCTCTAATATCTAAATAATCGATTATTTTATTAATTATTTGAATACTTTTATGATTCAGGTTTCGATTATCGCTTTGTTCTTCTAATCTTACAATAGTATTATATCCAATTTCTAATTCTTCAGCCATATCGGTGATTCTTATATTGTTAATTTTTCTAAAATATTTAATTTGTTTCCCTATAGATGTTTCATCATTTATTTCTTCCATATTGAAGCTAGTTGTCTTTCCTAAATTGCATATTTCGTTTGTATTAGTTTTCATATATATTGATTGAATCAACTCATATAAGTCCTTGATGTTAGTGTAGTATCAGCTAATTTAACTTTTGTTAATTCATTTTTATTATCTTTCTTAAAACCAAATGCTAAAAACACAACCCCAAAAAATACAATTATACAAGATAATCCAATAATAATTCTTTTTTTCAAAAATAATTCCTCCCTCTAGGGTAGTATATGAATTAAGATTTTTTTGGTTATCATAAAACTTTTTATTTTAATTTTTCATAAAATATGATATCCTTATAATAAGGAGCGGATAAAAATGAAAAAACAAATGAAAAACATAATACTTACAGTAGCAACTTTATTTCTAGGAATTTCTTCTGTAAGTGCAGCAACCATCAATATTAATTTAAGTGATGGAACAAAAAAGACATATGAAATCAAAGAAAGTGAATATGATAAAACTATTTATGATTTCAAAAAAAGTATTGAAAAAGATGTAGGTATTGATGCTGATTACCAAGTATTGGAAATGCTACCAGATAACTATCCAGAATCTGATAGTGTAAAATTAAAAGATCATTTTGCAAGTTCCTATGGTGTATCTGTAAGTGAACTCAATTACAATCTTTTTAAAAGAGAAGAATTAGATGGTGATACATTAACACTTTATAGTATACCTCCGATTCCAAATGATAATAATTCAATATATGCCATTTTAGAAGGAGCAGTAATGGGTTATTACCATGGATATGAAGCCTGGGGGATTGATTGTAATGAAACAATTACTAAATGTAAAATAAGATTATCATCAAATAGTCAAATTTATAAAGAAATGAATATTAAATATGTTTATGATGAAGAAATGGCCAAAAGTGTTGATAAACTTGTAGAAAAAGTTAAAAATGCCGGTAAAGTTGAAAATGAAAATTATTATAGATTTCAAATTGAAGATCTAGAATTAGTTAATTATTGGGTAAATGGTGGAAGCTTGATTAATTATTCAGATGCTTACAAAAAATCATTAGATTATAAAAACTTTTATCTAGATATAAGAGCTGGAGATGAACAACCTTTATATGATGTAATGTTTGGTATAGGTCTTTATAGACTGGATAAAACAATTTATGGAGCAATCGGTGATATTGGTTCAGAATCATATCATGTATTATATGTTCCAAGCGATTTAGAAAACGAAAAAATATTAAGTTATTTACAAGAAAGAATAGATTCTTATCTTGGTAAAGATAAAATGATAATTAGTGAATTTGATAACACTAATAGCAACCAAAGAATTGAATTTGTAGATGAAAATCACAAAAATATGTCAAGCGATGGAAAAATCTATGTTGCTAAAATTGATAATAAAGAACATTATTTTATAGTAAATAAGAATACAAGTAAAATGCAAACACCAAAATTAGTTACAAGTGACTTTTTAACAGATGTTACAGTATCCAGTAATTCAGGAAATATTCCCTTAGATACAATGATTGAAATAAAAAAACTAACTAGTGGTGAAGAATATGATAAGATAATGAAAATATTAAGTGCCACAAATAGTGAAACATTTGATATATCTTTATTTGCTAAATCTATAAATAAATACATTACTAAATTAGAAGATGGTTCATTTGAAGTTAGAATTCCTATTAAAGAAGAATTGAAAAATAAAGATTTAATAGTTTATTATATAACTGATAATGGTAAAAAAGAAGAATATCAAGTAACAATAGAAAATGGTAATGCAGTATTTAATACAAATCATTTTAGTATTTATACTTTGACAGAAAAAGTAACAACACAAGAACAAATTAAAAATCCTGAAACTAGTGATAAAGTAATCTATGATTTTTTACTTGCAGCAGCATCATTAATTGGCATTGCTATTACAATAAAACTATTAAAAAAATAACAAATTAGAAAGAGTAATCTTTCTTTTTTTTGAGAAATAATATATAATTAAATTGTGATAAATATGAAAATAGAAATAAAAGAAGCAAATGAACAAAATGTAAAAGTAGCAAATGAATTGTTAACAAATTTAATTAAAGAAGAAAGAAGTTATATTGAAAATATTAAAGAAGATTTTGTTATTACTAAAAATTATGAAGAGATTTACAATAATGAAGATAATTTTCTTTATTATGCTTTTGATAATGATAAAATAATAGGTTATTTATTTGGATATATAATTAATGATTATATTAGCATAAGTCCAGTTGCCAAAATTGATGCATTATATGTAATAAAAGAATATCGTAATAAAAAGGTTGCTACAAAATTAATAGAAGAGTTTAAAACTTGGTGCCAAAAAAATAGTATTACTTATATTAATGTTACAGTTTGGTCAGATAATATCGTGGCTAAACATCTTTATTTGAAACATGGTTTCATTTCTAAGAAAGAAGAAATGTTTTTAGGATATCATCCTAAAAAGTATCAAAAGTTAGTACGGGATAGAATTCCAGAAATAATAAGTTCAAATAATGAAAATCCAGTTACCAGAATTCTAAATAATAAAGAATTTAAAGAAGAATTAGAAAAGAAATTATATGAAGAATATCAAGAAGTATTAGTTTCAAACAATGAAGATAGAATTGAAGAACTAGCAGATATGCTTGAAGTAATGATATCTCTAGCTAAGTTAGAAAATAAATCTTTAGAAGACATAATTTCTATTGCTAAAAAGAAAACTGAAAAAAGAGGTAGTTTTGAACAAAAAATATATTTAGAAACAGTTAAGTAACAATTTTTAATCTATCATAAAATCCCCTTTACAACACACAAAATTTTTGCTATAATCAATTCATAATAAAGGGCGTGATTAAATGAAAGTGTTATCAAGTGATGTTAAAGCGTTATTAGATAAGTTATATAACTTACGTGGTGAAGATAGTGTTATACTAGCAAAAATGAATAAAGAAAGACAAGAAGCTATTGAAACCGGAGAAAGAACAAAGAATGAAAAGGAAATTCTTTTAAATAAATTAGAAAAATTAAGTAATGAAGAAAAAACACTTCAAGAAGAAGGAGAAAAATTAACCTCTATTTTAAGTAATATTAATAGAGATGATTTTTCTAATGTTTTAGATCGCTTACAAATAGATTTTGATCCAGCTTCAATAAATGATAAAATTTCTAAAATGTTACCAGAAACAATAGAAAAAGTGGTATCAGAAAATAAATTAGCTAGTGAAGAACTAGAAAGTGTTGAAACAGAAATGAACAATGCTATTACTAAAGTAGAAGAATTAGGCATTAGAAAAGATGAAGCTCTAAGCAATCAAGCAAAATTAAATGAATATTTTGATTTAGCACTTGAAGGAAATATTAATATTACCAGAGATGCCATCACTAGTTTACTAGAAAAATTTGATTTTAATGAAGATGAACAAAGAGAAGCGGCTAAAATATTAATGTTCCCTGAAGATGCTTTATATGAATATGATGCTTCATATAAAAGTGGAGCCCAAACCAGTGGTAAAACAATAACTGAAGTTTTAATGGAAGCTAAAAAAGAATCAAAAGCTGAAACTAAAGAAAATAAAAAGGAAGAACATATAGAAATAAATGAAGATACCCCTTCACTAGAAAATATTTTTGAAAGTGTAATGGAAAAAAATGATTTTTCAAAAGAAACAACAGAACAAACTGAAGAAAAAACAGAAACTCCAGTTGAACCAGACATTAAAGAAGAGGTAAAACCATTATTTAGTGATAGCGAAGAACCTAAAGTGGTAGCACCATCAAAAGAAGAAAGAGACAACGAAAGTAATAATAATGATGTAAAGACACTATTAACAAAGTTGGGAATAAATATTAATTCAATTTCCGAAGAAAAAATAAAAAAAGTAATGGAAAATTATGATGAAGAATTAATTACCAAAAATATTGAAAGTTTAAAAGCACACAATATAAATTTAGAAATATTAATTGACAATACTGAATTAGTATATGATAAAGAATTAAATGAAAAAATAGAAAAATTAATATCAATTGGAAAAGAATCTAGAGATATTAGTCTTATGCCAAGTGTACTAGTAAAATATGACCTTAAAGGTTTAAATAATACAATAAATGTATTACAAATAAGTGGATTAGATCCTAAGAAAGTACCATTAATGGCTTATTAGAAAGGAGCAAAATATGAAATCTTTTGAAGAAATAAAAGATATTTATGAAGAAGAAAAAAAGGGCATTGATTTAGAAAAAGAACATCCGGAAAAGTTTTTAGTTTCTCTATCACTAGCAAATCCTGAAAATATAGCTCTATTAAAAGAATATGGAATTACTTTAAAACAACCAAGTGATTGGATAGTTCTAACAAAAGATCATGAAATTTTAAAGAAAACAATTCTAAGAGCAAAAGAATTAGGTTTTCTTGAAGCTTATCAACAAAGCCCAAGCTTTTTAAGACAAGATGTTGATGCAGTTATTAAAAGAATGTCCCATTTAGAACACTTAGGAATTCCATATAAAAGTGCTAAAGGAAAATATCAATCATTTTTATTTAGTAAAAGAGGTTATGAATATGTTCTAAATGAAGCTGGAGTAATTAAAGATAATACTGAAGTTTCAGATATCGAACTTAAAGAATTTGCAGATAGAGTAATGGAAACATTTGCTATGGAAAGTAAAAAAAACGAAATTTATAAAAAATTAAAAGAGGTTGAAAAAGAAGATTTAGGAATAAAAGAAACTTTGATGAAAGTATTTTCGTCATTTAGTGTTAACCAAGATTATTTAAGTAACAATATTGATGAAATACTAGCAAGTTATAAAGAAATAGAAAAAGGGAGAGTAGCATGAATTTTTTAAAAGAATACGGGTTTGAAGAAGTGGATATTAATGAATTCTTAGAAAATACTCCAGAACAAATAAAAAAAGTAATTGAAAAACATGAAAAATTAGTAATATCTAATTTAAAATTTCTTAAAGACTTAGGAATTAAAACATATAAAGAAATATTTATTAATTTTCCAGATATGTTTTTAATGGATGCTAGTAATTTTGAAGAAAGTTTTGCCAAATATGATAAAAAAGAATTAATAGAAAAATTAGATGCTAATTTTAAATTAGCTAAATACTTATAAAAATAGCTGCTTATAAAAGCAGTTATTTTCTTTCTAATCTATATAGATTAATTTCAGGTTTATTAAATAATCTAAAATCTATTTTGTTATTTCCAATACCACCAGAAACATATAACATGGCATTATTAAGTTGATAAAATTCATCATAATATTTTTTAGCACCATCTACACGTATAATTCCTCCATAAAATGGAATTCTTACTTGACCTTTAAGGCTATGACCTGCTAAGACTACTAAATTATCAAAGTTATTTAAACTATCAACATTATCTGGATAATGAGTTAATACTAAATTAAAAATGGTTTCATAATCTTCGTTAGTTTTAAATGACTTTTCTAAATTATTAGTATCTTTTAATCCTGTAATTTTTATAGGTTTAATATTTTTGTAAAAAAGATAAGTAGATTCATTATCAAGTATTTTAAAATTAGCATCCATCATTATATTATTAAATAAATCTATGTTTTTTAAATCGTTATCACCGAAAACTGCATATTTATATAAAGTACAAGTCATTTCTTTTAATATTTTTTTAAAATTATCAATATCACTATCAGATAACTCATTTTTACTATTTAATAAGTCACCAGTAAAAACTATTATATCCGGTTTTCTTTCATTTGAAACTTTAACAATATCACTTATTCTTTTTAAATCATTACTATCTTTTATTAATAGATCAGATATTTGCATTATTTTAAATCCTTCAAAATCATCTGGTAAAGTATCAATATTTATTACAATCTCGTCTATTTTAAAGCCTTTTGAATTGATAAAAAAACCATCTAAAATAAATAATCCAATAATAAAAATTAGTATTATTAAAACTTTTTTCAAAAAAATCACAATCCTTATTATTTATAATAATAACATATTTATCATTTATTATCAATTTACAATTGAAAATTGTCATTATTTATGGTAAACTAAGACATAGGTAGGTGACGAAATGGGTAGATTTAGAAAAATGTCGTTATTTATGTTATCTTTCATGATGCTTACAACAAATCTAAAAGCTGCAACATGTGGTTATGAAGAAAAAGCAAAATTGAATAATGAAGCTGCAAATGTTAAAGCAAATTATGAAATCAAAGAAAGAATTCTAGAACCTGGAGAATATGATATTCCCGATGGAATAGAAGATGGTGATTACGTTGCTAAAACAGATTACATTCAAGTTAATATTTTAAATTTAACAGAAAATATGTATGCAGAAGCTACAAATGATGTAAATAGAGACGTTAAAAAATTCAACTATAGTGATACGCAAAATGGTAATATATCATTTAATTGGAGTGAACTAGATACTATGGCAACTTACACAATTAAGATTTATGCATCAGATAAAACTAGTTGTGAAAGAAGTCCATTGAAAACATTATATGTTTCATTACCAAGATATAATGATTATTCAACATATGAAATATGTAAACAAGTTCCTGATTATTACTTATGTCAAAGATATGTTACCTATGATTCAGTAGGATATGATACATTTTTTACAAGAGTACAGGAACAAATTGATAAAAAGAATAAAGAAGAGGAAGAAAACAGACAAAATAATAAGTGGTATAAAAAAGTGGCAAACTTCATAGTTGAACACAAAGTTCCATTTATTATTGGGGGAGTAACATTGGTTGTAGTTGCATCTGGTGCAACAATTATAATAATAAAGAAACGTAGGAGAAGTATAATATGAAAAAGAAAAGTATAAGAAATTTAATAATTTTATTTTTAGTAGCTATTTTCATTTCTATTGGAAATGTTGAAGCTAAAACATTCGAAGTAGGACAAAAATTTACAAAGAATTGGAAACAAGGATTTACAAATTATGAAGATTCAAAGAGAAATCACAAAATAAGATTTGAGGGTCTTAAAATATCTAATGGTTCAACATTAACAGTAATTCCATATGAATTATCAGGAAATGGTGATAAATTATTAGCTTATTGTATCGACCCACATTTACAATCTGCAACAGAATATAAAATAGACTATATTCTAGGTGCTTCAGATGATGAAAAGCAAAATGCTATCGACCTTGGAGTACTTGAAATATTAAAAAGAGGATATAGTGAATTACCTGACATGCCTGATACACTACAAACAGGTTTAAGTGATCAAGAATTTTATGTAGCAACTAGTATTGCCATCAGAGCATTTGCTATGGGAGTTGGTGGACAAGGAAAAGGTTCTGCAAGTAATCAAGAACTTATTGCAATAGCATCAGCTCATGTAACTGCAGGAATTGATTGGCTAAATGCCTCATCATATAAAGGTAAATTATCTGCCCTTTCCGTTTCAAACTCATGGTATAATAAAGATTATAAATTTGTTATTGAAAGTGAAACTGCACAAAGAATTATGAGTGTTGCTGAAAGTTTATTTAATATTGGGCTAGAAGCTGCAAACGGAGAATCATCAACACCAACAATTACTTCAAAAGTATCACAAACAGATACAGAAGTAACAGTAACTTTAGAATATAAAAACTTTACACCAGGTAAAGGTGAAATTAAAAATTTCCAATTAAAATGTGATAATTGTGCTCAAAACAAAATATCTATTGGAAGACTTAATGTTTCTGGAGCAAATGGTAAATTAAATAGCAAAGATGGAACAATTAAACTATCATTTAGTGTAAGTAAAGATGAAGAAAACTGTAAATCAGCTAATTTTACAATTACATATGATTACAATGATCCAAATTTACAATTTATCGGAGCTCATTTAATTCCAACATCTCAAACTAATTCACAAAATTTCTATGTATTACAAAAAAATGATGATGAAGGTTTAAAAGGAGAAATTAAAGGAACAATTAAATGTAATAATGCATGTAAAACAGAATTAGCAACACCAGTTTGTGCTGATACTGAAGCAAATGCTAAAATAGATGGTCCATCTAAAATTAAATCATGTATTATAGATAATGTAGATGATGCTGGAAATACATATCAATTTACATCATCAGCAGGTGGAGTAGATAACTCATATTGTAAAATATATTGTAAAGAAGACTATGCTGAAATTAAACTAAATCCAATTGTTAAAGATGTTAAATGTGGTGGATATTTCAAACTAACAAGTTCTATTAAAGGAACAAAGACATGTTACACTGGCGGAGACACTGATTCAACAGCTAAAAATGGTGAAAAGAGTATTGACAAAGATAAATATTTGGCTGATATAAAGAAAGTTCAAGAAAATTTGGTAGATGCAATGAACAGATATTATGAATTCAAGGCAAAAAGTGAACACAAGAAAGAAGAAACCTCTGATTCATTTACTTGTGGTGGTTCTGACTGTGGAACTAAACATAAAATTACAGTTTCATGGGGATCTTATAGTAAAGTAACCTTTAATTGGGATGCAACTAAAGAAAGTTCAACATACAAATATGGTTCTGTTCCAGCTGGAAATGATAGCTGGACAGATAATTGTGCATGTGATTCATATGACGATTGTTCAGGAGAAGGTGAAAATAGATCGTGTTCACCTGTATCCGTATGTGGAAGCTGTGATACTAATGCTGAAACTAGTTATGGAAGCTGGAAAAGTAATGTAGATACACAATTAGAAAATGCAACAATAGATTTAGGCAAATATATGAAGCAATATAAACAAATTATACAGGACTACAACGCTTGTACTACAGCGTGGAGTAATGAATTTGCATTTAAACAACAATTAAGATACTATTATGATGAAAATCGTGGAAAAGATGGTGAAAATTATACACCATATTATGATTTAATTGCTGGCTCTGGTGATGAAAGTCTTCAATATCTTGAAAAAGATGGAGAAGAATCGATGAAAACAACAATAAAAATTTGTACTGGTCAAGCAACAGAAGAATATGAATGTTCTGAAGGTAGCCTTCCAGAAAAAGATGGAACAATAGACAATAATGGGCGTGATGAATATAATTACAATGGTTCATATGGAAGCGATGTATTCTTTAATAAAGATTACGTAATATGTTCGGTAGAAAATGGTTGCGTAAAAGATACTAGACAAATTTCTCAAGCAGCATTTATTAAAAAATTCGTAGAAAAAGAACAAAAATATATAACGCCAACAGCATTCTATCAAATTGCTGCTAATGGTAAAATAACAATCGTAGGAAATGGATACACTGGCGATAAAATTCAACTTGAAGAATTAAAAAATGCCTTACCAGTATCAACAAGTACTGATGGTGGTGGAGTATTCAGATTAATGATTGAAGATCTTGGTGAATTCTATGATGAAAAAGAAGCTGTAGGTCGTTTAATAGACTTTAATGGTGACAGAGAAGAAAATAGTGTTGCCTACAATATAGGTTCTGGAACATTTGATGGAAATTATAAATGTTACTATGAATCTCCATGCCGTCCAAAAGACTGTCCAGATTGTGATTTCAAATGTGTCGGAGACGATTGTGAATGGGAACCTTGTACTGGAGAAGGTTGTAAGGTAGATTGTATTGGTTGTGTAATCAACTTAGACGATTTAAATATAATTCATAAAACAATTTCAACATCTAATTTCCATTCTGCTGGAAGAGAATTTGGATATAACTGGATTACAACAAGTAGTTTAGCATCATTAAAGGTACTTAATGAAAAAGCTGAAAAAACAATTGAAGAAATTGAAGAAGCAAACGAAACAATTTACGATAATGATAAAACTACTGATGATTCAGCGTTAGCATTCAGTATAAAAATGACACCTGAGGTAGTAAACACAATTAAAGAATATAATAAAGCACATACAAAAGATGGTGGATACATAAACGACTCGTTAACATGTAATGATGTTACCGTTAATGGAACAACATACAAAAATATCAATTGTTATAGTGATTTTATTGATACCTTATCAGAAAAATATAGCGATAAAATAATTGCACCAAATAGACATACGGATCAATACTGGACTACATGGCAAGGTTATGTATATAACGAAGATGTTATAGGAGGTCCATCTTGGAAATAGGGGTGACTAAATGAAGAATGCTTTCTGGGCATATTGGTTAATACTTCTTGGTATTGTAATAGTTGTTATAATGTTACTAGTTCAAAATTTAACAACTTCAAGTACGCAAGACTATTATCTAATAAAAGAAATAACTGAAGCATCTATGATTGATGCTGTAGACTACACATATTATAGAAAATATGGTGAACTAAAAATTAATAAAGAAAAATTCTATGAAAGTTTCTTTCGTAGATTTGCCGAAACTGCATCTTTGAACACTACATATACAATTAGCTTTTACGGAGTCTATGAGGCTCCTCCTAAAGCTAGTGTTGAAGTAAAAAGTAAATCAAATTCATTCACCGTAGTAGGAGACTCAACAGATTTTGATATGGTAGAAAGAATTGACTCAATCCTAGAAGGAAATAAATTATCTGAGTAATTAAGGAGGAATAAAAATGGGTGGAATTAAAAATACTTTTAAAAAGTTTTTAACTAATAAAACAACTGTAACTCTTGTAGGTATAATACTAGGTTTGGGAGTTTTAGTAGGTTTCTACATTTATAGAGTTGCCAAAGAAGTAGATCCTACCCGAATACCAGTTGCAAAAAGAGATATCGCTGCTACAGAAGAAATAACTAAAGACGATATTGAATATATTAAGGTTAGAAAAAAATTCTTCAAGAGTGCTGATGTATATCAAACAACCACTGGATTAATTGGTAAATATGTTACAACTGGTACATCTATTCCTAAAGGTGGAATGTTTTACAAAACACAAGTTGTAGAAAAGAAGGAATTACCAAATGCAATATTTGATGAAATACCTGAAGGATATACAATTTATCAATTAAGTGTTAATGAAAAAACAACATACGCTAATTCAATATATCCTGGAGATAAAATAGATTTATGGTTAAAAACAACTGAAAGTGGAATGCTAATCTTTGGTGAATTTATATCAAACATCGAAGTTTTAGCAGTAAGAGACAGATCCGGACAAAATGTATTTGATGTAACAAGTGGAAGACAACCAGCATGGTTACTATTCGCTGTTAAAACGGACATGTACAGATATTTAAAACTTGCAGAAAATATATCTGGTATGACCATAAGTCCAGTTCCAAAGAACAATTTAGTTAATCCAGATATTGGATCAACAGAATATTCTAGTCAAGAATTAAAGGACTTAATCGATAGTCAAGTACAAAGGATGGGTGCATAATATGAATATTGTAAATAAGATAAGACAATTGCTATTAAATCGTAACACAGTTACGATTTTAGGCGTACTAGCAGGAGTAATTGCTCTTTGGTTTGTTTATTCAATAACTTTAGACAAAGCTATAAAACCACAAAAAGTGCCAATTGCTACAAAAGATATACCCGCAGGAACATTAATAACTAAAGATGATATTGAATACATAGATATCAATAAAGATGCCTTAAAAAAGGCAAAAGTAATAACTAATTCAAGTCAAATAATTAATTATTACGTAAATAATAATACTGCGATATCTAAAGGAGCTATGTTTTATAGTTCACAAGTTGTTACAAAAGATAAGTTAATTGATAGAGATTTGGAATTAATACCAGAAAATTATAAAATATATTGGTTAAGTGTTGATAATACAACAACATATGCTAATTCAATATATCCTGGAGATAAAATAGATTTATGGTTACTTACTAAAGTAGATGATAAATATGTATATGAACAATTTATAACAAATATTGAAGTATTAAGTGTAAAAGATTCAAAAGGACAAAATGTTTTTGATGTAAACAATGGAAGAACACCATCAGTATTAGCTTTTGCAGTACCTAATTATATGTTTGAATATTTAAGTGCGGTCGAATACTTATCTGGAATGACATTATATCCAGTACCTATTAATAAAAAGAACGCTGATAAAGAAGCCAAAACAGAAATAAGTAATGAAGAATTAAAAATCTTAATAGACAGTCGACGTACTATAATAAATCCTGATTATCAAGAAACACAAAATGATGATACACAAAATAATGAGTAAAAAGAGGTGATTTTTTGTGAATGATGCTATATTTTCACAAATAGATTTTGGACCTTTAAAAGAGTTTTTAGAAGAAGACAACATTACCGACGTTTCATATTCAAACGGTGGTCAAGTTTGGCTAAAAACTCTTGATAAAGGTGTATATAGAGTTGAAAGACCAGAAATAAATAATGCTTTAATGGAAAAGCTTGCTTTTCAATGTTCCAATGTAATGGGTAAAACATTTAATATGGCTCATCCATTCTTGGATGCTGAATCTGCAGAGCTTCGTCTTAACTTTGTTCATGAATCAATTGCAACAAATGGTATTTGTTGTGTTATAAGAAAGACGCCTGCCAAAATCCGTCTGAACAAAGATAAATTAATAAATGAAAAATATGTAACTGAAGATTTACATGACTTTTTGATGACTTGTGTTGAAGGCCATTGCAACATCATTGTAAGCGGAGAAACTGGTTCAGGTAAAACAGAACTTGTTAAGTATCTAGCTTCCCATACTAAAGAAAATGAAAAAATAATAACAATTGAAGATACTTTGGAACTTCACTTAGATAAGATATTTCCTCATAGAGATATCGTGGCAATGAAAACTAATAATATTGCTTCATATTCTGATGTTCTAGTAACCTGTATGAGACAGAACCCAAGATGGATTTTACTATCCGAAGTTCGTTCCGCCGAAGCTGTTACAGCAGTTCGTAACTCAATATCATCTGGGCACAACATTATATCAACAATTCACTCAGACAGAGCCTTAAATATCCCAATGCGTTTATACAGTTTGCTAGAAAATAGTCAAGATATTGATCAATTCTTAAAATCAATTCATAGATATGTTCAAATCGGAGTACACGTAAAAGGTTATATGAGTAAAGAACTAGGAAGATTCCAACGTGAAATCATTGAAGTCGTAGAATTTTATGTAGATGAAAACAATGAAGCAAAATCAAATATAATTTTTAAGAAAAGTTTAGATGGAAAATTTAGTTTTAATAATCCAAGTAAATATTTAATAGATTATCTAGGTGTACAAGGTGTAACCTTAAAAGAAGATTATTTTGTTAAATCTAAAGGTAGTGAAATTGAATCAACTAAAAATGAAACAATAGAAAGTTTATAGAATAAGAAAGGAGTATATATATGAAATATATAACGGAGTTAGTACTTTTATTAATAATTGCAGGTCTTACCTTATTATTACGTCGTAAACCAGGTGAAAATGTTTATAAATATGTAACAGGTAAAGCTGCAGATGTTTATGAAAAATATGCTCCTTATTCATTTAAAATGGTTAGAGAAAAAGCTATAGAACTAGGTCAAGAATTTACTCCAAGACAATATTTAACTCAAGTTATTATTTTGGGAGGTCTTGCTGCCTTAGTAGGTTACTTTTACTTTTACAATGTTATAGTAGCTGTAATATATGCTATAATTGCAATAGCTTTTATTCCATATCTTGCATACTTAAGATTACAAAGAGTATATAGTGAATACATATTTGAACAAATACAAACTTATACCACAAACGTAATAATGGAATTTAATACAACTCAAAGTTTTGTTAAAGCCTTAGAAGGTGTAAGAGACTCAGGGATATTAGAAGAACCAGTTTTAGGTGATGTAAAGAAAATGATTGATATGTCATATCAAAATGGTACGATAGATGAATCAATCGAATATTTTAATGAAAAATACCCATTTTATATGGTTAAGAATATGAACCAATTATTCCTTCAAATTACAAAAGAAGGGGCTAGAGATTCAGGACAAGCTCTAGAAAATATGTCACTAGATATCGATGCCTTAGTTGAAGGTGTATATCGTGACCAAATGGATAGAAATAATTTCCATGGTAGATTCTTAAGATTCGGTCTAATATTATATTTATTAGTAATTGTATTAAGATTTATGCTTGGTGAAGATAATTATATTAAATTGTTAGATATTTGGTATGTACAAATAATACTCCATGCCATAGTTATAATAAATGCTTTCTTTATGTTAAGTGGAGAAAAGTACTATAATGAAGATGTGGGGGTAGAGTAATGCAAATAGAGGTAATAATCGTCGCAGTTATAGTCTTTGGTATAATGACCGTAACTGGACAAATAAGTATAAACCAATTAATAAGTGATAATCAACTTTTATTCTTAAAATTAAAAGAAAAAGACTGGGATTTCCTAGTTCGTGCCAGATATGGAAATGATATTAATCCAGACATTTTATTTAATAAAAGAATAAAAAATGCCTTAATAGTTATGGCAATTACATTTGCATTTTTCTTAAATAGTTTAAATGCAGTTAAAGTTTTATTAATAATAGTATTAGGTATATTTATTTTTAAAACATCTTATAATGATATCAAGAAATATTATCAAAGACATATGGCAGATATAGATTCCATGTTACCACATTATTTAAAGAATCTAGAAATATTAATTCAACACTACACAGTACCGGTAGCAATTGGTAAGTCTATGGCATCTGCTCCAGAAATATTTAAGGATGGTCTTCAAGAAATGATTGACTCAATCAACTCTGGGGATGACACAATAGAACCTTATATGGAATTTGCAAGAAAATATCCAGTTAGGGATTCAATGCGTATGATGCGTTTATTATATCGTTTAAGTTTAGGACGTCAAGAAAGAAAACAAGAACAAATTTTAACATTCTCAAGATCTATTTCATCTTTACAACAAAAAGCTCGTGAAACAAGATATAAAAACCGTTTGGAAAAGATGGAAGGAAAAACAATGAGTATGTTAATAACTACTGGTGTAGGCTTAATGATATTACTTGTTTTAGCTGTTATACAACTTATGGACATATAATTTTAAAAAAAAGTGAAAATACAATTGATATTTTCACTTTTTTCAGTTATAATAAAAATATATTAAAAAGGAGGATATAAAATATGAAAGAAGCTACTGGAGAATTAAATATGACTGTAGTTACTGTTGTAGCTATTGCAGCCGTTGGTGCATTCTTCTATTTCTTTATCTGGCCTGGTATTCAAGCTGGTTTATCAAGAAATACATGTCTAAATCTTTGCCCAGGAGGAGAATTAGATGCAAATCAAGGACGTGGCGGAGTAGACGTTGAAAACGGAATATGTTATTGCGCTGATGGAACTAATATCGAATTTGGCGAAGAAGAGTAGAATATAAGAGGTGAAAGATGAAAGAGGCTACAGGAGAACTTAATTTGACGGTTATAGTTGCCATATCAATAGGTGTCTTGGCGGCCTTTTTTTTCGGTTTCTTATGGCCGTTAATTAATGGTAACTTTCAAAAGACATCACAATGTAATAAAGCAATATGTGACTGTTCAATTGAAAAAAGAGAAAGTATAGCAACTGAGGATGGTCAAACAAATAGATGCCTATGTGCAACTACAAAGGAAAAACTACAATCGGGGGATGAAAGTGAATTATTTTATTGCCCATTTAAAGGTTAGGTGAAAACATGAAAGAATCAATGAGTATAACCACTATATTTCAAATAGTAGTATTATTTATACTTTTATTTACAGCTATCATGGCATTAACAATTAACAATTCAAATGCTTTCGGGGTTAAAGACCAAATAGTAAATATTCTTGAGACTAATGGTGGTAATTACATGAGTAATGGTACACTAAATGAAGAAATTGTAGATTTGATTGAAAGCACATCATATCGTACAACAGGAAAATGCGATGAAGAGTTCATTGGATTTGATAGATCTGGAGCTCAAGTGTCATATAATCAAGAAGCATCAGTATGTATCAGAGAAATTGACGCAACTGGAGGTTTAGATGACTATCTAGTCGGAGAACTTCAAGGAGCTGTAGCAACAGATGATTTTATACCTGGAAAGTATTATCAAATTGTAGTATTTTTTCAATTAGATTTACCAGTTGTAAAACAAGTATATAATTTCCAATCAAAAGCTGAAACAAGAATTATGTATATAAGATAGGGAGTGAAGAATAATGAAAGCAGTAAGTGAATCAACATGGTCTTTTCAAATGATTATATTTTTCATGCTGATTTTTGCGTGCTTTCTAACTCTAATCCTAAGTTATAATAAAGCGTATGCTGTAAAAAATAGAACCCTTTCTATAATTGAAAAATATGAAGGTGTTACTAACGAATCAATCGATATAATAAATGGATTTATGTATGAAAAAGGTTATAACACTACAGGAAAATGTGAAGAAGGGTGGTATGGTGCAATTAACCTAGATGGAGATGCTGAAAAATCTAATGGAAACAAAAAATATTATTATTGCTTTAGAGAATTAAAAGAAAACAATAATAAAGGGTTAATATATTATCAAGTTCAAGTATTCTATAGATTTAATTTACCTGTAATAGGTAATATAGCATTATACAGAATTTCAGGAGAATCAAAAAGCTTTGTCGGAGCAGATAAAGAGAATAGAATTTATCAAGATTAGGAAGTGGAAAAATGAATGTAATAGTTTCAAATAAGTATCAATCATTACTTGGAAGTTTAAATATAGATGTTATCAAGAGTATAAATGGTGAATTTACAGTAGATGATTTATTAGCACAATTTTCAACATTTTACTATAATAAAATGATTTTAGATATAACTGCCATAAAAGGATATGAAGATATCAATGTTATGCAAAATTTATCTGTTAATTTTGATATGTCTAAAGTTATTTTATTGTTAGATGATTCAGAGAGAGTAAATTCTCCGATGTATATATCTCAATTAATTTCTATGGGAATATATAATTTTACTAATGACGTAAACACAATTAAATATTTAATTAATAATCCCAATCAATATAAAGATGTAGCCAATTACCATAATATAAGTGGTTTTAAAAAGCCGACATTAAATGAAAGAGCAGTTGATAATACTAGAGGTAAAATTGGTCAAAAAATTATTGGCATTAAAAATATAACTGAACATGCCGGAGCAACAACATTGATATATTTATTAAAGCTACATTTAGAAAAATATTATAAAGTAAAGGCTGTAGAAATAGATAAAAATGATTTTATGTATTTTAATGATTCAGAATTAGAAAGTATTTCCAGCTTAGGTTTTGTAGATTTTTTAAGTCAAAATAGTAATTATGATATTATTCTTGTTGATATAAATGAAGCAAATTTAAATGAATATTGTCAAGATATGGTTTATTTAATAGAACCAGGGTTAATTAAATTAAATAAATTAATACGTCAAGATAATACTATTTTTGAAAGGCTTTCAGGTCAAAAAATAGTTTTAAATAGAAGTGTATTAAATGAAAAAGATGTTTTAGATTTTGAAAAAGAAAGTGGATGTCAAGTATTTTACAACATACCATACTTAGATGATAAGCTTGATGATCAACCAATTATTAATAACTTCTTAACATCATTAGGTTTCAGTAGAATAGATGAAAATGGTTCGACTGGAATATTTAGCATATTTAGATAGGGAGGTATATAATGGAATTTTGTTATAGAACTGCAAAAGTATGGCAAACGGTTGGAAAATTTCTATTCATCTTAAAAATATTGATTCCAATTGTAATAATAGTTTTAGGAACAATTGATTTTGGAAAATCTGTTATTTCTAATGATGATAAAGCCATAATGAATTCAAGTAAAAAATTATTAAATAAAATATTAATAGGTATAGCAATCTTTTTTATACCCCTTATAATAAATATTATATTTGGTATGATTGGATCATTTAGTGAAGAAATGAAAAATGATTATGTAAACTGTGTAAGTTGTCTAACAGATCCATATAATAATTGTGATACAAGCTATCAAGGAGAAATATTTAAAAATAATTGACTTTACTCATATTTTAGGGTAAAATAGTGTTATACAAAGGGAGGAGTGTTATTATATGACTTTTTGTACTGATGCAAGAGATATTTTCTATACTATAGGTATGTTCTTATTAGTATTTAAAATTGTTATTCCAGTATTACTTATAGTATTCGGAATGGTAGACTTAGGAAAAGCTGTAATATCTAGTGATGATAAAGCTGTATCTAAAGCTGCAAAATCTTTACTAAATCGTGTTATTGCAGGTGTATGTATCTTCTTCGTACCACTATTAGTAAGTATTATCTTTAAAATGGTTGGTTCATTCGGAGAAGTTAAAGATCAATTTGATATTTGTGCAAATTGTATCTCTAATCCAACAAATAGTAATAAATGTCCATAAGACTATTGAAAAAATAGTCTTTTTTCTTTGTACAAAAAAATGGATTTTAACAATCCATTTTAAGCATCACGATCTTCATAATTACCAGTTTTTGTATAACCTGCTAAACTAGTTTCTTTACTCCATTCATATTCTGGAATTCTATATTGCCATTTTGAATCAACTTTTTTATTTTCTGCTTTAGAATGATATGAATATCCATCTTTCCATTCAGACCATTTCATATATTCATAGTATCTAACTTTCTTTGGTGTAGTATTAGTTGTATTATTAGAACTATTATTGTTATTATTTGTTGTCTTATTAGTATCACATTTAACAGTGCAACTAGTTTTACAAGAAGAATTACAACAACATATTGCTGGACAACATCCATTTATACATTTAACTTTAACAGTTACAGTTGTAGTAGTTGTTGTAGTAACTGTAGATTTCTTTGTTGAACTACTACTGCTTGTATTTTTCTTGCTACTACTTGAACTACTTGATGAACTACTACTACTTGAGCTACTACTAGAATTATTTTTTGTACTATTATCAGCAACTACACTATTATTTTTACTATTATCAGGTTTAGTACAAGTTATATTTGCACATATATCTTCTTTAGCAATTGTAGCACGAATATAATCTGATTTTTTACCACAAGTTAAGTTAACTTTAATTGCATAGTTATCTTCAACAGATCTAGTAGCTTGAATATAACTTTCATCTAAATCACAAGTTTCTCCATTATTTGTGAAATCTAATAATAATTTTTTATCAATCATTTCTCCTAGAGTAAGCTTTTCAGTACTACCATATTTTTCTGGTAATCTTGATTTTACAAAGTAGTTAAGGGCTACATCCTTCATTTTTTCAATGTTTTCATTAAAAGTATCCTTTGATTCAGTAACCTCTTCTGTATTAGCCATTGGTTTCTTTGTATTTGTCTTTTTATTGTTAGTTAATTTAATAAATAACCAACCAGCTAAGAATACCACAAATGCAAATATTAATAGCTTAATAATAAGTGAACCCCAGTTGATGTGTAAATGTTTTTTTCCTTCTTCGTACATATAAATCGTACCCCCTTCAAAATGGAAAAAATAATTTTCTTTAAGTGCCATTATCTTACCATAAATTATATTCCTTGTCAATTATATGCCACTAATTAAAACTCTATTAATTAGCTAATAAAACCAATCAAAGTTCTCTTGACACAAATAAATGTTTGTGATATATTATTTGTGCATTAAATTTGCAATTTGTGTTACAATACAAAAGAGAGGTGCGAAGTATGAATAATGATAAAATAATAATTAAAGGTGCCAGAGAAAATAACTTAAAAAATGTTAATATTGAGATACCTAAAAATAAATTAGTAGTTATGACCGGAGTATCCGGTTCAGGAAAAAGTAGCTTAGCATTTGATACAATTTATGCTGAAGGACAAAGAAGATATGTAGAAAGTTTATCAGCTTATGCTCGTCAATTTATCGGAGTTAATGATAAGCCAGATGTAGATTCAATCGAAGGATTATCACCATCAATATCAATTGACCAAAAGTCCACGAATAAAAATCCTCGTTCAACTGTAGGTACAATAACAGAAATCTATGATTATCTGCGTCTTTTATTTGCTAGAATTGGTATTCCTTATTGTCCAACTCATCATAAACCTATAAAAAGTCAAAGTATCGAAGAAATGACTAATAAAGTTATGGAATATAAAGATAAAACAGTTACAATATTAGCTCCAGTAGTCCATGGAGAAAAAGGAACACATAAAGAATTATTTGATGAACTACGTAAAGAAGGATTTACTCGTGTTCGTGTAAATGGTAAAAACATGAGTTTAAATGAAGAAATTACACTAGAAAAAAATATTAAAGATAATATAGATATAATAATAGATAAAATAACAGTTGATGATGAAGAATACGGAAGAATTTTTGAAGCTATCGAAACCAGTACAAAAAAGGCTGATGGAAAAGTAGTTATTTTAGTAGATGATGAAGAAATATTCATGAGTGAAAAATATGCTTGTGAAATATGTAATTATTCCATACCGGAACTAGAACCAAGGCTATTTTCATTTAATGCCCCATATGGAGCATGTGAAGAATGTAAAGGGTTAGGAACAAAACTACATATAAGTAAAGATTTATTAATTCCAGATCCAAACAAATCTTTAGTAGAAGGAGCAATTTCAGCTTTAAGTATGGATTCTACTACCTATTTTACTCAAATAGAAACAGTATGTAAGTACTACGATATAAATATGTACGAACCAATAAAAAACATCCCAGAAGAAAAATTAAATTACATATTATATGGTACAAATGAATTATTAGAATTTAATTATGTTTCTAAAAATGGAAATACTAGAAATACCAAAGGAACATATGAAGGGGTTATTCCGTCATTAGAAAGAAGATATGTAGAAACTAAAAGTGGATGGATTAGAGAATGGTTACAAGGTTACATGATTGAAACCGAATGTCCAGTATGTAAAGGAAAAAGATTACAAAAATCAGTATTATCAATATATATAAATAATAAAAATATCTTTGATATGTGTGATATGTCTATTAGTGATTTACTTGATTTTGTAAAAAAATTAAAACTTAATAATGAAGAAAAAGAAATAAGTAATCTTATCTTAAAAGAAATTATATCAAGATTAGAGTTCTTAAATAATGTTGGTTTATCTTACTTAACTTTAACCAGAAGTGCAGGAACATTATCCGGGGGAGAAGCACAAAGAATAAGACTGGCCACTCAAATTGGCTCTAAATTATCCGGAGTTCTTTATGTCCTTGATGAACCTAGTATTGGGCTACATCAAAAAGATAATGAACGACTAATTAATTCTTTAAAAGAAATGCGTGATTTAGGTAATTCTTTAATTGTTGTTGAACATGATACCGATACTATGCTTGCATCAGATTACTTAATTGATGTTGGTCCTGGAGCTGGAGAATATGGTGGACAAATTATGGCTGCAGGGACTCCAAAAGATGTTATGAAAAATCCAAATAGCTTAACAGGAAAATACTTAAGTGGAGAATTAAGGATAGAAATACCAGAGAAAAGAAGAAAAGGTAATGGCAAAAAAATAACAATCAAAGGTGCCAAAGAAAATAACTTGAAAAATGTTAATGCTGACATACCACTTAATAAATTGGTAGTTGTAACTGGGGTATCAGGTTCAGGTAAATCTTCTCTTATAAATGAGGTATTATATAAAAGACTAGCATCAGAGATTTATAAAAGTAAAGTTGTGCCTGGAGAATGTAAAGAAATTAAAGGGTTAGAAAATATTGATAAAGTTATTCAAATAACTCAAGATGCTATAGGTAGAACACCAAGAAGTAATCCAGCAACATACGTCGGAGTATTTGATGATATTAGAGATTTATTTGCTCAAACAAAAGAAGCCAAAATGCGTGGATATGACAAAGGTCGTTTCTCATTTAATGTTAAAGGTGGAAGATGTGAAAACTGCTGGGGAGATGGGGTTAAAAAAATCGAAATGCATTTTCTAGCAGACGTGTACGTACCTTGTGATGTTTGTAAAGGAAAAAGATATAATAGAGAAACATTAGAAATAAAATACAAAGGTAAAAACATTAGTGAAGTTTTAGATATGCGTGTTAGCGAAGCCATAGAATTCTTTGAAAATGTTCCAAAAATTTATAACAAGCTAAAAGTAATGATGGATGTTGGTCTTTCATATATTAAGCTAGGTCAACCAGCACCGACATTATCTGGGGGAGAAGCAGGACGTGTAAAACTTGCTAAAGAACTTCAAAAAAAAGCTACAGGAAAATCAGTATTTATTCTAGATGAACCAACAACAGGACTTCATTCAGATGATATTAAAAAGCTTTTAGTAATATTAAATAGAATTGTTGATAATGGAGATACAGTAATAGTAATTGAACATAACTTAGATGTTATTAAAGTGGCTGATCACATCATAGATTTAGGTCCAGATGGTGGTAAATATGGTGGAGAAATAGTGGCCACAGGAACCCCAGAAGAGGTTGCTAAAACTAAAGGTTCATATACCGGAGAGTTTTTAGCTAAAATACTAAAATAGCTTGACAAAGACGCAGGAATTTTATACATTATTAAAGTATTAAAAAGTTGGAGGACCCAGGCCGTAGTGGGAATCAAAAAAGTCGGAATACCCTTGCCATAGTAGGGAGTTAAAAAAGTAAGCTAGGAAACTTGTTTCCTAGCTTTAAACTTTATTTTAGAATAATTACAAAACCTATTGATAATTTTACAATTATTGGGTATAATTAAAATGTAAGTGTTACCCACAAAGATGGATAATGCCTGCAAAATTGATTTTGTTAGACACTATACCCTGTTAGGTTAGTGTCTTTTTTCTATATTAATTTTAGAATAACCACAATTAATAAGATTATTATTACTAAAAGAATAGAATCTTTCTTCATATCCTTCACCTTGCCCTTTCTCCCCCTGATATAAACCCGGAAAAGTCCGACCAAAATAAAGGCAGGCACTACCACCTCGTGGGTAACAGTGAACTATTATACAAACTTTTTTTCATAGTGCAAGCAGTTCGACAAAACATGTCAAAAAGTTACATGTAAACAATTGTAAACGTGGTATTTATTTACATAATATTTGCACAATAAAGTATATATTATTTAATAATATAAAAAAAATTGGTATAATAAATAAAGGAGTGTGAAATAATTATGAATAGATACATTTTTACGATTGGTAATTTTAAGCTAGAATGGTATTCAGTTCTAATAATCATCGGAGCCATGATAGGTATAACAATGATTCTAAAAGAAGCAAAAAGATATAAATTTTCAACAGATTTTGTTTTCAATATGCTTTTTTGGACCATTATATTTGGAATCATCGGAGCTAGAGTTTACTATGTTTTATTTAATCTAGAGTTATATGATAGTTTCTGGGAAGCTTGTAAAATATGGGAAGGTGGATTAGCAATACATGGAGGTATAATCGCCGGAGCTTTGGTTATATTAATATACTGTAAGAAATATAAAGTAAGTTCAATAAGAATGTTTGACTTTATTGTTCCAGCATTATTACTAGCACAAGCTATTGGAAGATGGGGAAATTTCTTTAATAGTGAAGCCCATGGAGCTGCTACAACGCTCGAACATTTACAAAGTTTACACATACCATCATTCATAATCGAAGGTATGAAAATAGATGGAATATATTACACACCAACATTCTTATATGAATCTATTTGGTGTCTACTTGGATTTTTTATAATACTAATAATAAGAAGATTAAAGTTTACGAAGGTAGGTCAACCATTTGCATTATATTTAATGTGGTATGGATTAGGTCGTTTTGTAATTGAAACAATGAGAACAGATTCATTAATGCTTGGTGGATTCAAAGTTGCTCAAATAGTTTCTATAATTATGATTTTACTAGGACTAATAATAATAATGATAACAGGAAGAAAAGGAAGATATGAAGATCTTTATGATCAAGATGAAAATGAAATAGTTAGATTTTAAGGAGGATTAATATGTTTGATATTATAATAATAGGTATGGGTATAAGTGGTATTACTGCAGGTATTTATGCTAAAAGAAGTAATAAAAAAGTATTAATTATTGATAAAGGTATGCCCGGAGGACTTTTAAATAATATAGACAAAGTTAGTAATTATCCAGGGTTAATAGATATTTCAGGTCCTGATTTTGCAGCTTCTTTAGAAAAACAAGTAAAGAGTATGGATATTCCATATATCCTAGAAGAGGTAAAAGAAGTAGATTTTTCTAACGAAATAAAAAAAGTTATTACAACTAATAATACCTATGAAGCAAAGAAGATTATATTAGCAATGGGAAGAAAACCAAAGTATTTAGGCTTAGATAATGAAAAAGATTTATTAGGTCATGGCTTATCCACTTGTGCTATGTGTGATGCATTCTTTTATAAAAATGAAGATATAGCAATCGTTGGAACCGGAAATAGTGCTTTACAAGAAGCTTTATATTTATCTAACATTGTTAATAATATTTACTTAATTAATCGTCGTGATGGTTTCCGTGGTGAAGAAATGTTAGTGGAAGAAATAAAAAATAATCCTAAAATAAAAATAATATATAACGCTAATATAAAAAGTATGAATGAAGAAAAAAATAAATTATCAAGTATTACCCTAGATAATGGTCAAACACTTAATGTAAAGGGAGTGTTTGTTTATATAGGTTATAGACCAGCAACTGAATTTATACCAAAAGAAATATTAGATGAAAATGGTTATGTAAACGTAAATGGAAAGTTAGAAACATCTATAAAAGGAGTATATGCTATCGGAGATATAATTAAAAAAGATACATATCAATTAGTAACAGCAGCTTCAGATGGAGCTAGAGTAATTTATAATATGAAATAAGATTGGAAAAAATCCAACCTTATTTTTTTATATATTTTAAAATATCTTCATCACTTATATTTAAAATTTTAATTAATTTCTTTAATGTTTTTAAACTTGTTTCAGTTTTTCCAGTTTCAATTCTTTGTAATTGACGGGGAGAAATATCTAAAAGCTCAGCCAATTTTTCTTGTGTAAGATTATACATTTTACGATATTTTTTAATCATATCTCTCACCAAGATTAATTATTACATATAATTAATTATTACATCACGGTTTGCTATGTCGTGTTTTTCTCTATTTAAGCATGATAAAATGACAATGTAAAAATAAGAAAAAAATAGAATAATCTCATTGATATATTAATGATATCAATATGATATTTACATAATTAATTTATTGTTGTAAAATAATAATGTAGGATAAATACTTTGTAAAAAAATAAACATAATAAAATAAAAGGTGGTAGTAAATATGGAAAAGAACAAAACAAAAATAGTAACAATAGTATCATTGTTAGCATTAATAATATTAATCATCGGAGCAACATATGCATATTTTGCAGCACAGACTGGAGAAGGTTCACAAACAGATATCAGGATTAATGCAAATACTGTGGATACCTTAACATTTGAAACCGGAGATCCAATCACATTAACGTTAGATCAAGAAAACTTTGCACAAGGGACTGGTAACCAAACAGGTTCAACATTTGCCAAAGCATTATTGACTGCAAATAGTAAGACAAATACAGCAACACAAAATTACTATTTGTATCTAAGTATATATACAAATACATTTGGTTATTCAATAAATACAGACACACCAGAATTGATACTAAGCATAACAGATGCAGATGGAAATGCCATAACAAATTTATCAAATTTAACATATAAAACAGTAACAGATGCAAGTGGAGCATCAATATCAGGATATGATATAACTGGAGTAACAGGATTAGTAACAATATTAGATAATAGGGAAATAACAGCAAACCCAAGAAAAGAAGAACAATGGAATATTACAATAACAATGATAAACTATAATGCAGACCAATCAAAAAATGCTGGAAAGAATTTTGGAGCAAAAGTTGTAGTTAAAAAAGGAGGATACAATCCAACAATAGCAGATTATTGTAGTGATGGAGAAAACTTAAAAGATTGTATCGTAAAATATGGCAATTTAGGCTATGACACATCAAAAATAAATATTCATAACACCAAATTAACAAATGGAGCAGGGGACAACTCATATAGATATTCAGGAGGAGATGCACATCCAGATCTATACTCATGTAAATATGATGGAAATGATGTAACAAATATTAACGTTCAAACTAACATGTCGTTAAAGGGAGATTGTTCAAATGTTTATAAAGTTACAAATGGCAGTGATGTCATGTATGGAGATAATTCATTAAGTACTTTATTTACAAATAAAAAGACAGTAAGTTGGGATAGTACAAATAGTAAATGCGTAACATCTTCAGGAGACGATGTATATCCTTTTGATGGCGGAACTGTAACACAGGACGCTTGTACAGGATTTGCATATTTAAGTACATCAGATAATAAATACTTGTTAGGAATAGAAGAAGTGGGAGCAGGAGAAGAAACATTGGTAACCTTAGCTCAAGAAGATTTATCAAATTTTGTATGTTTTGGATCAACAGCAAGTCCATGTCCAACAGATAATTTATATAGAATTATCGGAGTAATAGATGATAAAGTAAAATTAATAAAATATGATTATGCATCAAGTACACTACTTGGAACAGATGGAGATTATTCACAAAATGCCGAAGAAGCAGGAATGCCAACAAATTATTATAAAGGAACAAAAGAAATGTCAGACATCGGAGTATATTATTGGAATTATAAGGCTACAAACAAAGCTACAAATACATGGAGTACAAGTTTATTAAATAAAACAAATTTAAATACAAACTTTATAAATAATATTGGAACAGAATGGTCAAATAAGATAGCAACAACGATATGGAAAGTAGGAGGAAATACAAATGCAAAAATAAGAAATGTAGTTCCATCAGTAGCATACCAAAATGAAATAGTAAATCCGGTTCCAGGCCAATATTCAACAACAGGAGAAACAGAATATGAAGCCAAAATAGGATTAATGTATGTATCGGATTATGGATTTGCAGCAAGTCCAGAATCATGGACAACAATAATGGGTGATTATCATAAAGTTGTAAATAATAATTGGATGTACATGGGAGTTTTTGAATGGACATTTTCCCGTTATGCGGACAATTCGAACGGTGCTTTCCTTGTGGGCTTCGGTGGTGGCGTGGGCGACCTCTTCGTGAACGGCGACCGTGCGGTTCGGCCGTCCTTCAATCTCGAGTCTTCAGTTACTTATGTTTCAGGATCCGGAACCCAAACAGACCCCATAATCATAAATTAGGAATATACAAAATATATATAATTGTAATTACTAAGATAAAGCGTAAAAACTTTATCTTTTTTTAAAAAGTTATGAGTTTGCTCTTGACTTTTATATAAACTATTGTATATATTATATATGGAGGGATAAGTATGGCATATAGAGTACAAAAATGGGGTAATTCTAATGGAATTAGAATACCAAAAGTTTATTTAGATGCCTTGAATATAAAATCAGGGGATGCAATTAATATCGTGCGCGATGAAAACAAAATTATTATAACAAAAGTAGAAAGGGAAAAGGCGTCATTAAAACTAAGAATTAAAAATTATGAAGGTTCAAAAGTAGATAACGAAAAATTTACTTGGGACGAAGCAAAGGGGAAAGAGATATGGTAAAATATATACCTAAAGAAAGAGATATTGTATATATCAATTTTAGCCCAATAAAAGGGCATGAGCAAAATGGCAAAAGACCTGCCTTAGTATTAAGTAGCAAATTATTTAATCAATTTACCAACATGGCAATAGTGTGCCCGGTAAGCTTAAATACTAAGTCTTTTCCAACTCATTATGAATTAACAAAGACTAAAAAAATTAAAGGGGCAGTATTATGTGAACACATAAGAAGTGTTGATTATGTTGAGAGGAATGTTGAATTTATAGAAAAGTGTAGTCAAGAAGACTTTGATGACATTTTAGATTTAGTAAAAAGTTTCTTTGATAAAGAAGAATAATGGAGGATATATGAAAGTAAGAACACGATTTGCACCAAGTCCAACAGGATTTATGCATATAGGAAATTTAAGAACAGCAATATTTGAATATTCGCTTGCCAAAAAATATAATGGAGATTTTATATTAAGAATTGAAGATACAGATCAAGAACGTGAAGTTGAAGGAGCAATAGATTTTATCTACAATACCCTTGATTTATGTGGATTCAAAATAGATGAAGGTCCAAACAATGAAAAAGAATATGGACCATACATTCAAAGTAAAAGAAAAGCCATTTATAAAGAATATGCTTTAAAACTTGTAGAAATGGGTAAAGCTTATTACTGTTTTTGTAGTGAAGAAGATTTAGCAAAAATGAGAGAAAAAGCTGAAATGCGTAAAAAGCCATTTGTATATGATGGAAGATGTTCAAGATTAAGTAAAGAAGCTATTGAAGAAAATTTAAAAAATAATGTGCCATACGTTATCAGACAAAAGATGCCAAAAGAAGGCGTAACAATAGTGGAAGACTTAATCTATGGAAAAATAAAAATAGATAATAGCATCCTTGATGATCAAATATTATTAAAAAGTGATGGATTTCCAACATATAATTTTGCTAATGTAATTGATGATCATTTAATGGAAATTACTCATGTTATTCGTGGTAAAGAATATTTAGATCAAACAGCAAAATATAATTTATTATATGAAGCATTTGGATGGGAAAAACCAACATATATCCATGTAGCAATGGTTCTAGGTGAAGATGGAAATAAACTATCTAAAAGAAATGGTGATGCATCATTTATGGATCTTTATAATGAAGGATACTTACCTGAAGCAATAGTAAATTATTTATCACTTCTAGGATGGAGTCCTGAAAATAACCAAGAGATATTTTCAATGGACGAGCTTATTGCTAACTTTAACGAACATAGAATAAGTAAATCATCTAGTCAATATGATGTAAAAAAATTAAAATGGTTTAATCATCAATACATTAACAATATGGATGATGAAAAATATTTAGAATGGATAAAAAAATATTTTACTATAGATTGCCAAGATAAAAGTGAAGAATGGATTAATCATTTATTATTGATTTATAAAAGTCATCTTAATTATGGTAAAGAAATCAATGACTTAACAGAATCTTTCTTTAGTGATGAATTTATTATAGAACCAGATGCTAAAGAATTTATGGAAAGTGATGAAACAATACCTGTAGTAGTTAATACATTTAAAGAAGAAATTAAAAATACTAACGATTGGACAGTGGAAGCTTTATCACAAGTTATTAACAATGTAAAAGAAAAAGCTGGCGTTAAAGGTAAATTGTTATTTATGCCAATTAGAATTGCCTCAAGTGGTATAATGCATGGGCCAGAACTAGCAGATACATTATATTTATTAGGAAAAGAAAAAATATTAAGTAGGTTGGAAAAATGAGAAAGAGAATAGGTTGGTTAGTAATATTAGGAATTTTTATTGGAATCGGAGTATATGTATATTTATTTTTCAATGGTGGTGAGAAATTATATACACATAGCAATCAAGAATTTATAATGAATATTTCTGATATTGTATGTATAGATGAAGACATATATATAAAATATAATAAAGTCGTAGATAATAGATGTAAAGAAAAAGATTGCGAAAGAGAAGGAGAAAAATTGGCTAAATTATTAGTCATAAATAACCCTAACTTTGAGTACATTGAATTAAGTAGTATAAATGATGATGAAATTCCAATAGAAAAAACAGATTATAAAGTTAAATTAATTAATTTTGATGTAGAAACCAATGAATTAACATTAAAAATTTTAAAGGAGGAAAAATGAAACTATATAATACACTTACAAGAAAAATTGAAGAGTTTGTGCCATGGCAAAAAGATAAAGTAGGTTTTTATACATGTGGTCCTACAGTATATCATTATGCCCATATTGGTAACATGAGAAACTATATTGGACATGATATTTTAGATAGAACCTTAAGATATCTAGGATATAATGTAACTAGAGTTATGAATATAACAGATGTAGGTCATTTAACTAGTGATTCAGATTCTGGTGATGATAAAATGGTAAGTAGTGCCAAAAAAGAACATAAAACAGTAATGGACATTGCTAGATTTTATACTGATGCATTCTTTCATGATTTTGAATTACTTAATAATAGAATGCCCGATATAGTAAGTCCTGCAACAGCTAATATAAATGATTATATTAAAATAATTGAAGTTTTATTAGAAAAAGGATATGCTTATAAAAATGGTGGTAATATATATTTTGACACCACAAAATTAGATGATTATTACAAATTAACAAATCATAAAGCAGATGAAATGGTCGTCGGAGCACGTGCTGGTGTTGAAGAAGATACATCAAAGAAGAATCAAAATGACTTTGTATTATGGTTTACAAAATCAAAGTTTGACGATCAAGAACTAAAATGGGAAAGTCCATGGGGACTAGGATATCCAGGCTGGCATATTGAATGTACAGGAATTAGTATCAAGTATCTCGGAGAATATTTAGACATTCATGGTGGTGGAGTAGATAATATTTTCCCACATCATACTAATGAAATAGCACAAAGTGAATCCTACCTTGGACATAAATGGTGTAATTATTGGTTTCATAATGAACATTTAAATGATGAATCAGGAAAAATGAGTAAAAGTAATGGAGCTATTTTAACTGTAAGTCTTTTAAAAGAAAAAGGATATAATCCATTAAGTTTTAGATATATGTGTTTAATGAGTCACTATCGTAAGCAATTAACATTTTCATATGACTCATTAGATGGAGCAGAAAATGCTTACAAGAAATTACGTAGTAAAACAACAAGCTTAAAGTTTGATAATAATATTGATGAAGAAGTATTTAAAGAATGGAAAGAAAAATTTACTAATTGTCTTGAAGATGATTTAAATACTGCAAATGCTATAACAGTTTTACATGACTTACTAAAAAGTGATGTAAACATGGGAACAAAATATAAATTAGTAAATGACTTTGATCAAGTATTAGGTTTAGATTTATTAAAAAATGAAGTTAAACATTTAGAAAATGAAGAAGAAATTTTAGCTAAAATAAATGAAAGAAACGAAGCAAAGAAAAACAAAGATTATGAAAAAGCCGATAAGATAAGAGAAGAATTATTAAATATGGGAATAGTTCTTAAAGATACTCGTGAAGGCACAACTTATGAGGCTATTTAATGAAGAAAGTAGTATTCTTCTTACTTAGTCTTTTTTTCTTTTTAAGTAATGTTTATGCTGAAGATTTTGTTATAAGTGGTAATTATGTTTCTTTATTTAATATGAATGAAGATGAAGAAATATATAGTAAAAATGCTGATGAAAAAACATCAATTGCTAGTCTTACAAAAATAATGACTACCATCGTAGCTATCGAAAATATTGATAATTTAAATGATATAGTAACAATTAAAGAAACTGATTTTGAAGGCACAAACGGATATTCAAAAGCAGGTTTTAGTGTTGGTGATAAAGTAACATTTATGGATTTACTTTATGGCATAATTTTACCAAGCGGAGCAGATGCTGTTAATGCAGTTGTTAATAATACTTTAGGATATGATGACTTTATAAAAAGTATGAATTCCCTTGCAAAGAAACTGAATATGAAAAATACATCATTTTCTAACCCTGTAGGAAAAGATGATGAAAAAAATTATTCAACATCAAATGATTTATCAAAATTATTAAAATATGCCTTAATGAATAAAACATTTAAAGATGTATTTACCACTAAAACATATACAACTAGTAATAAAATAAAACTAGAAAGTACAGTGAATAGTTACAAAAACATATTAAATACAGATGAAATAATTGGTGCAAAAAGTGGATTTACAAAAAATGCTGGAAGATGTCTTGCTTCAATAACAACCCTTAATGGTGTTGACTATTTACTAGTGGTTATTAATTCTAGTACAACAAATCCTTATAATGCTGTAAAAGATACTTTAACAATTTATGATTATTATAATACTAATTATGGATATCAAAATATTTTAAATGATGATACATTTATCAAAGAAATACCTGTTAAATTAAGTAAAGAAGATAAATATAAGATTACAGGCAACGAAGAGATAAATAAGTATTTAAAAAATGATACTAAAGTAAGATATGAGTATGAAGGATTAGAAGAAATAGCATTTAATACAGAAAAAGGAAGAAAACTTGGGGTTGTTAGAATATATGACGGCGATAGATTACTTGCAACCTCAGATGTAGTTTTAGAAAATAATATCGAGTATTATCCAATAGTTTACTTTGTTATTATTTTATTAGTAGTATTAGTTCTTTTATTTATAAAAAAACTAACAAAGAAAAAGCATCGTCGTAGAAGGAGATAAATGAAAAAAATAAATCATATTGGTATAATAGTGGATGGCAACGGAAGATGGGCACAAGAACGAGGAAAAATAAGAAGTGAAGGGCATAAAGCTGGTGCAGAAACATTAGAAAAGATAATTCTTTATACCAATCAAAAACAATTAGCGAATTATTTAAGTCTATACGTTTTCTCAACAGAAAACTTTAATAGAAGTAGTGAAGAAGTAAATTATTTAATGGATCTTTTCATGAAATGGTTTAAAAAAGCAAAAGATAAATATAATAGTGAAAATATTAAAGTGTTATTTTCTTCAAATAAAACATTTTTAAAACCAGAAATAGTAGCTGCAATTAATGAATTAGAAGAAGCAACAAAAGACAATACTGGATTAGTAGTTAATTTCTGTCTAAGTTATGGAGGACGACAAGAAATAATTGATGCGACTAAAAAAATTGTGGAAGATATAAAATGTGGTAATATTACTGCGAGAGATATTGATGAAAAAATGTATCATAATTATTTATATCAAGATTTACCAGATATAGATTTTATGATAAGAACAAGTGGTGAAAACAGAATAAGCAATTTTATGTTATGGCAAATATCATACGCAGAGCTTTATTTTCCTAAAACATATTTTCCTGATTTTACACCAGAGTGTTTAGAAGAAGCTATAAAAGAATATGAAAAAAGAGACAGAAGATTTGGAAAAATAAAAAAATGACAGAGAACAATGTTGTTTTTTTATGCAAAAAATTACTTAAAATTATAATTTTTGATAAAAATAAAACTAGTTCGACAATAAGTAACAAATATTTCCTTTTTAGTGTGCTAAGATAGAAAACGTTTCTTTGAAAAAGAAGGTGAAAGTATGACCGAAACAAAAGAATTTACATGGCTTACTAACGATTTAATATTTAAGCACATATTTAGTAAAAAAGAAATAATAAAAGATTTCTTTAATTCATATCTAAAATATATTAAATCAGATTTAACTATTTCAAATGTTCGAGTTACTAAACAAAAATACATTCAAAACGATAATATTAAGTTACATAACTATTATTTAGATATTGTTCTTGTATTATCAAATGGGGAATTAGTAAATATAGAGATGTAACGTGGCGAAGAGCGTGGCGAAAAACGCGGTGAAGAAAAGGGATTAATAAAAACAGCTAAAAATATGCTTTTGAAAAAGTATTCGCCAAAAGAAATAAGTGAAATAACAAACTTATCTATTTCTGAAATAAACAAGTTAAAAATTAATTAGTTATTAAAGATAATATTTGAAAAAGTATTATCTTTTTATATTCTCTAATAACAAAAAACATTACCATAGGGTAATGCAACTAATATAAATTTTGTAAATTATTATTTAAGAAATGTTAATGCTAAATACATTCCAAATGTTAAAGCTGTGGCTACAATTAAAATAATACTTGTATATCCAGCCATATTCATTTTTTGAGATTCGTTTAATTGCCTTAAATATTCTTCATTTTTTTCAAATTCTTGAAATCCTGCAAATTTTGGATTTGTTCTAGTTAAAGAAAGCTCTTTTTCTTGTGTTTTGTTTTGATTCATACTAGACATCTCACCGTTATAAGCATCTAAAATAAATCCATAAACGGTATTACTATTTGGTACTCCTAAACTTTTAGCTTTATCCACTATATCTTTAGCTTTTTTTATATCGTCTAAGAAATTTTTAATACTTTGATTATCAATAAATCTATCAAAAATATCTCTATTCCTTGCATATATATTAAGTCTTTCAATATACATAAATATATATTTTTTTATAAAATCTATTTCTTCTTCAGTAATAACAAATTGGTTTAAATAATCATTTATTAATTCTGCATGATTTGCTTGTTGATAAAAACCATTTTTTATATAAATAAATATATCTTCAGGCATCATGTTAAAAAATACTGGATCAATTCTACTTAAAGCATAACCATTAAGCTTAATGTAGTTTCCTTCGTAAACTAAAGAATCATTTGCGGCATCATAGCTAAATTCTGCTAAATTCGGATATGATTTTTGATAGTTGTTTAATATCGTTTGATTATAATTTATAACTTTTTCCATGTATTTTCACTCCTATTATCAAGTTAAGTTTACCAGATTTTTAATAAAAATACAATATGTATTGATTAATCAATTAAAGATTTTTAACCGTTTTTTTAAAAATTTGTTTCTAAAACTTAATAAATTTTCAAAAAAAATTCATAAATATATTAATTTTGTTGGTTTGCATTCCATTTTTATAATTGATAAAGTTATAAAGAAAGGAGGACATTAGATGATTAATCAAATAATTTTAGTTGGTAGACTAGTCGGAGATCCTGAAATAGAAGATTATGAAAATGGCAGAAAAAGAACGATAATAAATTTAGCAGTTCAAAGAAATTTTAAAAATGTCGAAGGAAAATATGAAACAGATTTCTTTAGATGTGTTCTATGGAATGGCATGGCATCTAGTACTAAAAATTACTGTCATCGTGGTGATATAATAGGTGTAAAAGGCCGTATGCAAAATAGAAGTTATGTTGATAAAGACAATAACACAAAATATATTACCGAAATTATTGCTGAAAAAATATCATTTGTAACTACCAATTCTAAAAAAGATGAATCAACCGGAGAAGAACAATTTGAAAATATCATAGAATGCGGTTAATTTTATAAAGAAGATATTACTAACATCTTCTTTAACCTACAGCATATAATTTAACTAGGTGATTTAAATGAACAAGATTAAATATTTTCGATATATCGGAGTATTAGCGATTGCAGCATTTAGTTTTTTTTACACGGAAAAAATAGCTAACTTAACTTTAGATAAAAATGAGTTATATCAAAGTATCAAAAAAGAAGCAAATAATTATAATGAAGAATATATAAATGCATTTATAGAAAATGATAAAATAGTGCCAGGGTTAAATGGTAAAAATGTTAATGTAAAAAATAGTTTTTATAATATGAAAGATTTAAATGCTTTTAATTCTTATTATTTAATATATGATACATCATACCCAGAGATAACTCTAGAAAATAACAAAGATAAAATCGTAGAAAGAGGAAATGGAAATAAAAATAGTGTGGCATTTATAATAGAATATAATAAAGATATAATAGATTATTTTAAAGAAAATAAGTTAGATGCAAGTATTCTTGTTAATTTATCAACGTTTAATAAAAACGAAACTTTAGAACAAATTAATAATGAAGACAGTAAATATAAAGATTTAGAATCATTAATAAACAAATATAGCAATAATACTCATATATGTTATTTAAATAACACAAATGAAAAACTATGTCGAAAAAATAATAAATATTTAGTTAAAACAAATAAAATAGTAAATAATAAAACATTCATAGATATAAAGAATAATGTAAATTCTGGTGATATATATTTTATTGAAAAAAACACTAATGTCAAAAATATAAAAATATTAATAAATAGTATAATATATAAAGATTTAGATATAATATCATTAAGTAAAATGTTAAGTGAAGAAATAGATTGATTTAATATAAGTTTTTTGGTATAATTATTTTACCGAAGAACTTATTTTTTTTAAAATGAAGGTGATAATATATGAGTAAAATAAAGATTTTTGGTTTGGGAGGACTTTCTGAAAGTGGAAAGAACTCTTATGTAATTGAAGTAGATGATGAAATATTTGTTTTTGATGCTGGAATAAAGTTTGCAAGTGGAAATTTGCTAGGTATTGATTATATCATGCCAGACTTTAGCTATCTAGTTAAAAATAAAAAAAGAATCAAAGGCTTATTTATAACCCATGGTCATCCAGAAAATATGGGAGCAGTAAGGGACCTTATTAAAGATATTCCAACACTAAAAGTATATGCTACAAAATATACTAAATTTGAGCTTATGGAAGATGGCGTAAATGAAAATAATATAGTATTAATTAAACCTCACAAGAAAATTAATTTTGGAAATGTTTCTATATTTCCAATTGCTGTTTCTCATTCATGTCCAGATTCAGTAATGTATGTAGTTAATACAAAAGATGGAGCAATTTGTTATACCGGAGACTTTATAATAGATCCAAGTATGCAAGGAGCATATGATATGGATATTGGTAAAATTGCCTATATTGGTAAGCAAGGGGTTCTTTGTTTATTATGTGAATCATCATTTGCAGAAAAAAATGGGCATACATCTCCCAAACATAGATTAGTAAACTTTTTTGGTGATGTAATAAAACATCATGACAAAAGAATTATATTCTCTGTTTTGCCAACACATTTATATACAATTTCAGAAATATTTGAAGCTGCAGCAAATTCTCATCGAAAAATAATTCTAATGGGTAAAAGATTACAAAATGTAGTTAACTTTGCTCATAAAGAAGGATACATGACTTTTAATGAGGAGATTCTCGGAGATTTATCAAATATAAATGATGAAAATGCTATCCTTTTAGTAATGGATGATAGAACAACACCATATGCAAACATGAATAAGATATTAAATGGATATGATAAGTTTGTTACTTTAAAACCAACAGATACGATAGTTTTCGCAGAACCTCGTTATGATAGCACAGAAAAAGTATTAGTAAAATTACAAAATGAACTAGCAAAATTTGGATGTGATATAGAAACAATTGATAAAGAAAAAGAAATATTACATCATGCATCACGTGAAGATTTAATGCTTATGATTAAATTAATTAATCCAAAATTCTATATGCCTGTAAAAGGTGAATATAGATATATGGTTAATAATGCCAATTTAGCAAGTCATTTAGGAATTCCTGATTCTAACATTTTACTTAAACAAAATGGTGATGTTGTAACATTCGAAGATGGTAAACTTGTAGACAATTTTGCAAGAATTAAAGTTGATGATGTTTTAATTGATGGAACAAGTAATGATGATATCGGTGATTTAGTTATTAAAGACCGTGAAATGCTATCAGAAAATGGTATCGTATTAATAAGTGCCACAGTGGATAAAAAAGATAAAGTCTTATTAGTGGGACCTGAGGTTACAACTCGTGGATTTATCTATGTTAAAGATTCACAAGATATGATAAATGAAATAAAAGTGATATGTGAAGCAATAATTAATAGAAATATAACTCCGAAATACATAGATTTCAATCAAATAAAAGTAGAAATCCGAGAAGAATTAAGTAGATATCTTTATGATTTAACTGAATGTAAACCAATGATCATTGCAGTTGTTCAAGAGGTATAATTTATAAAAAATCACACATACTATAAATGGGTGATTTTTAAATGGACGATATAACGGCATTAAATGAACTATATAAAATAGTTACAATGGGAATAATTGGCATTGATGAAGTAAAAGGGCATATTGAAGATAAAGCTTTAGCTAAAACAATGAGTGATGCCAAGAAAAAATATCAAGTTAATAAGATGGATATAACAAACATGCTTAATGAACTAGGGGAAAAACCTACGGAAATAAACATAATCATAAAAACATTTAATGAGATTTATACGGGAATAGAACTAATTAAATGTGATGATGCTAAAATAGCTAAAATGTTAACTGAAGGAACAAACAAAGGAATCATTAAAGTAGAAGAAATATTAAATAATAATATTGATTCTAAAGTTGAAAAATTAGCTGAAGAACTTTTAGAATTATTAGAGTTTCAAATTAAGTCTTGGAAATCATATTTATAAAAAATAAAAAAAGCCAATCGGCTTTTTTATTTTTTGTCTCGTACTAATTTAACTCCATCATTACCATCTCGTTGAGAATTAAAAGTTTTATAATAGTTTGTTTTAATTATATTTTCCATAACTGCATCATAAATACTACCAATGCAAGAAAATTGTAAATCTCCATAAGAAATCTGCGAATAAATACCATTTTTTGTAATAGTGATATCATGAAAAACTTGAATAACATTTAAAGCAAATTCATTTAATTTTACTTTGTGAGCGATTGCATACATGTGCATAGTTGCTTCTTCATTTTCAGTGTTTCCTAGTAATTCAACAGCTTTAAAAATTGGCTCTGGATTAGCATAATAATGTAAATTATACATTAATAAACAACTAATTGCATCAGGATTGTATTTTGCTTCACATATAGATTTTGCAGCCTTTAATACTAAATCTTCATCATCAGTCATATGATGATTTAAATAAGCTACTACTGAATCAAAATGATTATCATCTTTTGCTTGAACTATAATTTTACCTCGATTTAACTTTTTATTTAAATCTTCTTCTTTACTTAAATCAATAAAAAGATCATTAAACATAATATATTTGTATAAATAATCGGCATTTACAGAATTTGTAGAGTATTTTACAATAAAATCTGCAATAGTAAATGTTAAATTGGGATTTTGTAAATATTTACTACATAAAATTTTACTAACAACTTGGTAAACAAAACCTTTTTCTTTAGGAATTGTTAATAAATAATTTGCATATTGAAATGAAAGTCCTGCATCAATTAACTTCTTATCAGTTAAAAGTGATAAAATAAATTTTTCAGCATCAGCAGAAAAACTAGCTTTTGAAAAAATATCTAGAGCTTTAAAAAAGTCATTTTCATTTTTCTTATATGCCTTAACCAATGATAAAACTTTTTCTAAATTCGTTTTAGATTCAACAACAGCCCTTAAGATAGGTTCACTATCTATATTTACTAAAGTAACGTAATAATCATCTGGAAAATCAATTTTATTAAGTAGTTCATTTTTTGTAACCTTATCCATTTTTATAACCTCCTGTTGCGTTATATTCTAGCATAATAATTATAAAAGTCAATAAAATTTTGAATAAAAATACAATAAAAAAAGCCGATTGGCTTTTTATGCTTTGCTGGCTTTATCTTTAATTCTTACCAGTTTGTTTGTTAAATCACTAACATTAATATCATCATTCTTATCTTTTGAAACAGAATTTTCTAACATATAATAATATACATAATTAGACTCAATTATACTAGAAATAATATCACTTATAACAGATTCTCGTATAGTTTCAAAATAGCTAGAACCATATTTGATTCTGTAGAAACCAGAACTCATTTGTTTAATTGTACAATCTCTTAAAATGCGTAGTAATAAAATTGTATTTTTATTCTCAAAGTTACAATCTTTTTTAATAACCTCTTTAGCAAAATAAATATTAGTTTCACTTAACGTGCCAATAATTTTACCAGCTTCAAAATAATATTTATATTTTTTTAAATTATTTGGTAACAGCTCTATAAATAAATTACATACATCATCAGAATTTTTAGGACAACCACCAATAATTTCAGCAGCCTTTAAATTTATTTTTTCATTATCTATTGTAGTAACACTAAAAAAATGTGTAATACTATATAGATTATTATTTTTTTTGCACATAATTAAAGCTCTGTTTAAAATTATATTTGTATCACTTTGTTTAAGCACATTTTTATCAGTAAAAAATTTGCTTAAATATTGTGCAATGTACTTATTATTTCCATTCTTAATTATAAAATTAGCAAATATTAAATTAAGTCCGTTTTTTACTAAATCGTTATCCAATAGAACTTTTCCTACATCATAATAACAATTAACATACTTTTCATCTGGAATACTTAAAAAGCATTCAACACATTGAAATACACTTTCCGAATCAATCAGTGCTTGATTCGTTAAAATTCTAAATATTGAACTTTGTTTACTACTAAATCCAAATTTTTTAACTTCTTCATCAGATGCATTTGATATATTTAAGTAAATTCGTAAAGCTTTCAACGCAGCTTCATCATTCTTATAACAATTAACTATAGCTACATTGTCTTCAAAATCTCCATTAGACATTAACACTGTAAGAAGTTTTTCGCTTCTATTTAATAAACTTTTAGTATCCTCAATACTTAAATCGCTAAATTGAATTTCCTGAAGTAATTCAATAACTAAATCTTTTTTCATTTTCTAACCTCCTGTTGTGCTATATTCTAGCATAATAATTATAAAAGTCAATAAAATGTTGCCAAAAATACACCAAAAAAAGCCTAATCGGCTTTCTTATGCTTTACTAGCTTTATCTTTTATTCTAACCAGTTTGTTTGTTAAATCACTAACATTAATATCATCATTCTTATCTTTTGAAACAGAGTTTTCTAACATATAATAATATACATAGTTTGTATCAATTATTTTAGATTTAATATCATTTATAATTGAATCACTATTGCTACGAATAACTACATTCCCATAATGAACATCATAATTACCATAACCTAAAAATTCAAAGGTACAATCTTTTAAAATGCGTAATAATAAAATTGTATTTTTATCGTCAAAGTTACTATCAGCTTCAATAGCGTCTCTAGCTACACAATATCCAATATTAGATTTTAATGCTCCAATAATTTTACCAGCTTTTAAATAATAATCGCATTTTGACAAATGTTTTGGTAAGTCTTCTAAAAATAACTTACATACTTCTCTAGGATTTTGGAAACAATTTCCAATAATTTTAGCAGCATTTAAAATTATTTCTTCATTATCTATTGTTGTAAGATAAAAAAATTGTAGCATGCTAGATAAATTTTCAGCTTTTTGATATCCTGCTTGCGTAATCACTAAAGCTCTGTTAAGTATTATATTTGAATTTTGCTTTGTTATTTTCTCATCTGAAAATAATTTTTCTAAATAATATGGACTTGATTTAAATCCATGCTCAATTATAAAATTGGCAAAAGTAAAATTAAGTTCTTGTGTTATTAAATTATCATCTAATAAAAGATTAAAGAAAACTATATAGCAATTCTCATATTTTTCATCTGGAATATCTAAAAAACATTGAACATATTCAAAAACTTTTCCAGAATTTATTAACGTTTGGTTTGTTAAAAGTTCTAATGTTAATCTTTTTTTACTAGGTGTCATTGAATTAGTAGGGTCCACGCTTAAATAAATTTTCACAGCTTTTAAAGCATCTTCATCACTATTATAACGATTAATTATGTCTACATTGTTTTTGAAATCTTCGCCAGACAATATGGTTGCAAGAAGTTTTTCACTTCTATTAAATAAACTTTTAGAATCTTCGATACTTAAATTATTTTTTTGAATTTTTTGTAGCAATTTAATAACTAAATCTTTTTTCATTTTCTAACCTCCTGTAAGCTTATTTTACAATAAAAAAAATTGAAAAGCAAGGTTAAATATGGCATTTATAATTATAATGTGATAAAATAAATTCAAGAAAGAAGGTCATATGTATGGAAATAGTATGTAAATATTTTTTATATTTTATTATTTATTCCTTTTTAGGTTGGTTTATGGAAGTATGTGTTTCTCTATGGAATAAGCACAAATTTATAAACCGTGGATTTTTAATTGGCCCATATTGTCCAATATATGGATGGGGATGTTTAGCAATTATTCTAGTAGTAGGTAAAGATACTAGTGATATACTCGGAGTATTTTTAAAAGCCATTTTAATATGTTCTTTACTTGAATATTTTACAAGTTATTTTATGGAAAAAATATATAATGTTAGATGGTGGGATTATTCAAATAAAAAGTTTAACATTAATGGAAGAATTTGTTTAGAAACAATGATACCATTTGGATTACTTGCATCATTAATTATTTATGTTTTACATCCAGCAGTTATAAAACTTGTTGATAAGTTATCCCCAACAGCTTTATTAGTAGTAGCAATTACACTATTTATTATTTATATAATTGATAATGTTATATCAACATATATTTTATTTAAGATAAAAGGTAAAATTAAAAGTGAAAGAAAAGATAACACAGAAAAAATAAAACAATATATTGAAAAATGGTTCCAAGATAATACTGTCCTTTACCGTCGTATTAAAAGCGCATTCCCTAAATTTCAAGTATTTATAAAAGAATTAGAAATGCGAAAAAAAGAAAAGGAAAAACATGACAACTAGATATGCAGTTAGAGTATTTGCTATAAAAGATGATAAAATTATGTGTATAAGATATAAGGAAATCAACAAAGATTTTTTTGACATTCCTGGTGGAAAAATTGAAGATGGTGAATCGGAAGTACAAGCATGCCAAAGAGAATTTAAAGAAGAAACTGGGATGACAATTGACGAACTTAAATGTATTGGAAAGATAGAAATTATTTATCCAGCTGAAGATAAAAAATATGCTATAAAAACATATATTGCAAGTAAGATAGATGGTACACCTCAAGAGTTTCCTGAAAATTATGCTTGTTGGGTACCAATAAAAAAGCTAATTACTGAAGAAAAAAGATTAGCAACTACTCATTTGCTAGATGATGATTTAATCAAATATATGCGTGATGAAAAAGTAAATATGATTTTTACATGTGATAGCAATCACAATGTAATAAACATGGAAATAAGGTGAGAATATGAATGTCGTAGGTACAATGTTTTTTAAAGATAGTAAATTATTAATTGATAAACCAAGGAAGAGACCAACATATCAAATGATTGGTGGAAGAGTAGAAAATGGAGAAACTCCACTTGAAGCAGCTAAAAGAGAATGCCATGAAGAATTAGGTAATAATGCTATCTTTGATGAATCACTATTTGAGTTAGTAATGGAATTTGACGAAATAGCAACAAGTGATGGAAAAACTCCGATACATTTTTATGTATTCAAATACAATGGATCACTTAATGGAACCTTAAGTTTATCCGAAGAAATAGAAAATTTTATGTGGTATGAAAGTAGTATAGGTACAGATATATTATCAAATACATTAAAAAATGAAGTAGTACCATATTGTTTAAAAAATAATTTGATAAAGTAAAACCAAGTAAATGCTACTTGGTTTTACTTGACATAATTTTATTATATTTATGTTTTATATTTGTTCTAACTAATTTAGATGGATTTTTAAAACTTAAATCATCTTGTAATAATTGTATATAAGTTCCTTCATATTGAATTAAAGATGAATCTAAATATGAATAAGTGACATATTCATGAAAAAACAAGTCATCTCTTTGAATAAATTCATTAATAACCTCTGGACTACTTTTTAACAATGTATCTAAATCAGGTTCAGCAATCTTTTGATAAAAAGTTTTATATATTGGATTACCTTGATTTAAAATAGTTACAAAAAAGTCAAGAGAAGGAATATCTAGCCAACTAGAAGGTGACTGACAATAATTACCTCTACGAACGTTGATTGTTAATGAAATATTATCATTTATTACAATCTCATTTTTTTTATTTAATAAAAATTCAGTTAAAGCAACATAATATAAATTTTTTCTAAAGCTCATAATTAAACCTCCTAAATTGGCTTTATTATATATTAAAACTTTGTATGCGTCAACAAAAACATTGATTGTAACTATTTTACTGTGATATACTAGCATGAAGGACGTGATTAAATGACGAATATTGTGATTGGTGGCTTAATTGAAAAAGAAAATAAATTTTTATTAGTACAAGAAGCAAAAGAAAAATGTAAAGGAAAATGGAACATTTCAGCAGGTCACTTGGAAGTAAATGAATAAGTAATCGATTGTTTAAAAAGAGAAATAAAAGAAGAAACCGGATGCGATATTCTTCAAACTGGAATACTTGAGATAGGAAATAAAGTATTAGAAAATGATATATTTTTAAGTATTATTTTTGGGGCAAAACTTATAGATGAAAAACTAGATTATAATTTAAATGAAATACTAGACGTAAAATGGTTTTCTTATGATGAAATTATAAAAATGAAAAATAAATTAAGATCACAGGAATTAATATTAAAGTGCATAGAAAATTATAAAACAGGAAAAATTGTAAATTTAGATGTCTTAAATATTTTATAAAGAGGTAAAAATGAGATATAAAAGAACTAAAAAAATATTGCTATTTTGGTGCTTATTTGTTGGAATCGGAGCATTATATGGAAGTATTTGCATGTTTATAGATCCAACAGGAAAGTTACTACATATGGATACATTACTTCCTTATTTTAGTGTACTTCCATTTAGTGATATTCTTTTTCAAAATTATATATTTTCAGGAATATCTTTACTTATTGTAAATGGTATATCTAATTTAATTGCATCCTACTTAATAATTAAAGATAAAAAAATAGGTTTCATTCTTGGAACTATATTTGGCATAACTTTAATGGTGTGGATAACTATTCAATTTATTATTTTACCATCTAATTTTTTATCAATAAGTTATTTTATAATAGGTTTATTACAATTTATAATAGGCTTAATAACAGTAATATTTTATACACAATCAGAATTTGTTTTTGATATCAATGACTATAAAAACATAAATAAAAACAAAAATATTGTTGTGGTATATTTTTCTAGAATGGGGTATACCAAAAAGATTGCTTATGAAAAAGCTAATGAACTTGGTGCTACTTTAATAGAGTTAAAAACCAAAGATAAAACTGATGGAACATTAGGTTTTTGGTGGTGTGGAAGATTTGGAATGCACAAATGGAGAATGGATATTGAAAATATTAAAATTGATTTAAAAAAATATAAAAAAGTATATATTGTGAGTCCAATCTGGGTTTTTAATATATGTGCTCCAATCAGAGACTTTTGTTATAAATATAAAAATGATATAAATAGTCATGAATTAATATTTACACATTTTATGAAATCAAGTTTTGTTGGTGTTGCAGATGAAACCGATAAAATATTAGAAAAAAGAAGAGAAGGGTTAACTTCAATTTGTGTGAGATTTGGAAAAATAAAAAAAGTATTTAAAATTTTACAGTGACATTTACAGTGACAAAAAAGATTAGTTCGGTTATTTTGAACTAATCTTTTTTTACTTGTTATAATAGTACTTTAAAAATTTAAAAAATTTTGTTATACTAATGTCAGTAAATAATAACAAAACTAGGTGGTGAGACAATTATGAATGATAAGTTAACAGTCGTAGAATTTAGACAAATTAAATCACTGTTAAATTCCATAATAAACAAAATAAAGAATTCTTACCAATTGTCTATAACAATTAAAGAAGAGTTAGCTAATCAATATTATAATCTTCAAAATAAATTATTAAGTTGTGACTTAAGTGATATTCCATTTGATGAATGGAAAGATCTTAGAATTATAGCAGACAAAGGTTTTATTGCAGATCTTACAAAAACCAAGGCAAATATAGATTTTGATATCGTAAGTTATTCACCATATATTAATTATAAAGGATGTAATATTAGAAATTTTGATAAGTTGAATAGAATTGTTAATCCGAATCATTTTGATGATGAAATTGTTAAAAGTAATCCAAATAATTTTCTATCAGACTTATTTAGTGAACAATTTAAACAAACCATATATGAATGTAAACTAACTTTGAAAGAAGTGTTTTCTTTAGATTTTGAACAAATAGAAGAATTAAGTAGTAAATATATTTTTTACAATTTAGAAAGTAAGTCTAGAAAAATGGTTGAAGAACTTGGTCTGCCTAAAGTTATAGAAATGTATTATGAATTTTCACAACAAAAAGATAATAGAATATTTAGAAAAATGATTTTTAATAGAAATTTTGGACCAATAGATATAAGCAAATTACCAGAAACATTTGTTGAGGAAAATAAAGAAATTTTATTAATCGGGGCAGATATTCCAGAAGATTTAAGAAAGCGTTATTATAATAGAAAGTTAACTATTGACGATATAATTAATAACATTTCCTTATTTAAAAAAATAGAATGGTCTAATTTTATTTCTTCATCTGTTCCATACAAAGAAAGTGTTAGATTTTTATCAAACTTTTTTGGGGATTTTCCATTACTAAATTATATAAAAAATTTTCCCAAACATTTCAATTATATTATTAAAACAGACCAAGGTACAAAATTTTGTAAAATTATTACGGCTTATAATGATGCAAATAGTGAAAAAAATTCAAACAATATTGATGAAGAGTACGAAATGTTATGCTATCTTGCAGTTTTCTTTTCAGTATGCAACAAATTAAAAAGTAAAGAGCAATTAATGCTATATGATCCATCATTATTTCCACTGGAAAAAGGTCAAAAGATTTTTGTTGAAGCTTTAGGGTTAGAAAATATCAAAAAATTAGAAAACGAGATGGGATTTTTCTCACACCTATGCGCATACAAAGATGATTTAACCACATTAACCAAATTTGCTGATTTTTACAATTCTCATTATTTCTTATTAACCAAAAATAATATTGATTTTAAAAAAGGAACTTTAGATTATGAAGAATTTTTAAATCAATTTGCTAATTTATTAGATTTTATGAGAAGTAAAGAATTTTTTGGAAACTTCCCAAGCTATGATTGGATTCAAGGTGAATTTCGTGAAAAACATCCTGAAATATTCATTGATAGCAATGCTCCTGAATCACTAAAAGAGGCTTTTTATAAAAATTATGTTAGTGCAAGTCTATTATTTGATCACAAAGATTATATTCCATATTTAGTTAATAAAAATCTATTAAACATAATAAATGGTATAATGAAATTGAGAATTCCAAGTTTGAAAGATGAACAAGGTTATGTTGTATTTGATGAAATAGATTTTAAAAAAGAATATATTTTTAGATATGGAAACAAAAAATTCTTAAAACTATTAGCAAAGTATGGAAGAATTTTAACATCGTTAACCTCTTCTATTACAATTGAAAGCATGCATGGAGAAATTGAAGATGAAACTTTGATTGAAAAACAAATTAGAAAAGCCATTTATGCTAAAATTTTAGGTGGATTTAAAGACTACCGATATTTAGAAAATGTTCCAGATTTTCTTTCAGCTTATCCAGATATATTTACTGACCTTAGTAATTTAGAAAATATATCTGAAGAAGATAAAAAAGTAATAACAGATAAATTCTACAGACATAATTTATCGTTTGATGATATTAGAGAATATCCACAATTGGAAGAAATTTTAAAAGACAAAAATATAGAGCTTGTTTTTGATTTTAAAACCTATAGCGTAAACAAATATCATGCAGTAGAATTATTAAAATTAATAGGAAATGAAAAGTTTTTACAATTATGTAGTGGATATGGTAAATATTTGGGAAAAGTGATAAACTCTCTAGAAAAATATTTAGACAAAGATTTATCGTTTGAAGACTTAATAAAAACAATTGACGAAATTATCATAGATAAAATTAGACATGGAGAACTTGAGTATTTTGAAGAAGACGCTCCGTTATTTTTAAAAGAAAATCACCCAGAATTTTTTCTAGATGAAAGTACTCCAGCACATATAAAGAGATATTTTTATAATTATAAAAATTTTTATCCAATGTCTTTTACATTGCTAAAACAGGATAAAACAATTTTACCTTATTTAGAAGGAAAAGATTTATTGGTAGCTCTTGCAAGAAACAAAGAATTAAAAAAAGATGTTTTCAAATATTTTGAAATGTTTGGAAGTGAAAACGCAGTTAAACTTGGTTTAAATAAGCCTGAAACAGTTGATGAAATGTTAAAATCACACAAAGTAGATTTAATGAAAAAATGGTTTGATAAAACTGGAGGCAAATTTATTCCAGATTATGTCGTAATGCAAAATTTTGACCTTGAAGAAGCTGACAAATTTTTAACTTCTGCATCAAACTGGAGTTCTTTAATGAAAATTGAAAATTTTTCTAAAAAAGTAGAAGCAAGAGATGCTATGTTAAAACTTGCATATTCATTCGGAGCTTTTGACAACGATCAAAAAGGATTCAAAAAACTTATTGATTTATTAACAGGAATACCTAGAACGCTAGCTTTAGAACAAGGTAAAACTATTGAAAAATTATTCAATGACATAAAAGATAATGCTCTCATGGAATTAGTAATTCTTCCATTATCAATTACACCTATAAGTGATGCCATAGATGAAGAAAAATTTGATATAGACAAAAGTCAAAACATGTTTACTCAACTTTATAGGAAAAACGATGATGGCTCTTATACTTTGAATTTTAATCCCCAAAGATATCCAAAAGTAGCCAAAGCCTTAAGGGATATTTTTGAAGAACACAATGAAATTCCTATTATAAATCCTGATAAAGCTCATAAACTTTTCGGAGGATTTCAATTAATATACGATCCAGATTTCAGAGAATTTTTACTAGCAAATATGCCGGAAATTTTAACAAATCCTGAATATATAAAATATATTGCGAGTATTCAAAAACAATTTAATGAAATAAAAGTTTTAAATAGTAATCGTCATCTAACATTATCATTAGCTGTAAGTTACATTCAATCTAATAAATTTCTCGGGATAGAATTAGGTAATGATAAAGTTGCAGAAATATCTGCTATTGCCGGTTATTCTCAATCAGATTTTGATACTTTACAAAAAATATATGATTATGGCAAAAGAAGAACTTTCAGTAGTATTCCTCGAATTGAAGCAACTAAAGGAAAATATTCATATGAAATGTTAAGATTGGATGACCCACTTGCCATGGCAATTGGTACTTTGACAGATTGTTGCCAAGAACTAAACGATACTGCCGAGTCGTGCATGGAACATAGCATGGTTGATAAGAATGGACGGGTATTTGTAATTCGAGATGAACTAGGAAATATAGTATCTCAAAGTTGGGTATGGAGAAATAAAGATGTGTTATGTTTTGATAATATTGAAATTCCAGATAAAGCATTTGCAAGAGAAAAAAGTACTAAAAGTAGAGAAAAATTTACTGATGAAATTTATGCAATTTATAAAGAAGCTGCCAATGAGTTAATAAAAAAAGATGAAAAAGTATACAAAGAACTTTTAGAAAGCGGAAAAATAACTGAAGAAGAATATGAAGGATTAAGGCTTGGAAAAATAACTGTGGGATTAGGTTATAATGATATTGCTGAATCTATAAAAAAGAATGCTTATTTAGATAAAGACCGTTTAGCAAGACCTTTACATTTTGAGGCTCCGGTTGCTTTAAAACGTCATTTGTATACAAGTGATTCTAGCACACAATATGTACTGGAAAAAAGAGAAGATAGAAAATCATTTGATGGTAAAACCTTACCAGTTCATAATGATACTTATATTCTTTATGATGATACTAATTTTAATTTAATATTGTTGAATTCTTTGGAAAGACTGGAAACGATAACAAAAGGAACTAAATATAATTTAAACACATCAATTGAAGATGAAGAACACATAGTTACAGAAATAGCATATAATTGTGAATTAAACCCTAAAACAACAAGAATTATTTTATCTCCAAATTTTGCTATAATATTTGACATAAATGATTCTAAATTAACAATCGGAGATTTATATTTTAATACTTTAATTGATGAAAATATAGTGGCAATGCAAATTAGATTAGCATTAGAACAAATTTCTGATGGTAAAGAAGTTGATATTTCTAAATTAAATAATATTCAACAAGAAATGTATAACAAAGCAGTTTCCTTAAGCGATGAAATAGATAAAGAAAGAGGTGTTGGCAGTGGAAGATAATGCCAGTAAAATAATTTCTAATGCTCTAAGTGTAGGTAAGATAAATCTATATAATAATATAGAAAATATCATTAAAGAAGTAGAAAAAGCATTATTTATAAATAAAGATTTAATTTTAGAAACTAACAAAATAGATCAAAAAAATAATAATGGTTTTATAATGGATTTTAATATTTTAAATAACATATTTAAAAATTTAGAAAAAGAAACAATTATTTATGGTAATGTTACTTTATCCGAAAAAGATGAAGAAAAGAAGATTATTTATGGTAAACAAATAATGGATTATGGCAATGTATTAGTTATAAATGATGGTATTCCCTATGTTATAATTGAAATGGCTTTAAGAAATATATTAGCTGGTAATACTATAATATTTGCAAATAAAGGTTACATGTATGGAACAAATAATTTAATAATTAATATTATAAAAAATGTTTTAGAAAAATTTGAAGTTTCAAAATATTTAATTCAACTACATGTTACTGAAGAATTTGATTCTATATTATCAAATTATGCTAACATTAATCTTGTAGTTTGTATAGGTAATCGTAAATTACAAAATATAATATTAAATAAAAGCAAAATTAAAACTATTACAAGTGGTTATGAAAATTTCGATTTATATATTGAAGATGATTCTCATATTGATTTATTAAAAAGAATAGTTGACACCGGTTTAAATATTCAATTATATATAAATAATGATTTAAAGCTAGATAATAAAGATGCTATTTTAGTAAGTGATATTGATGAAGCAATAGGTCAAATTAATTATAATGGAAGTAAATATAGTGCATCAATATTTACAAAATCAGCAAATAGTGCATCAAGATTTATGAGAGAAGTTAATTCAAAAATTATCACAGTCAATGCTAGTCCCACAATAGAAAGAATAATTGATATTAAACAAAGTGATTTAATAATAGAAAAAACAATTATTTATCCATTAAGTTTCAAATTCGATGGAAGTAGAATAGATATAAATTAAAAAATAAAATTTCGAGGTGATTTATTATGATAGATATTAAAAGAATACCAAATTCAGATATGAATAAAGCTCTTGGGCTAGTATGGAGTGTATTTTTAGAGTATGAAGCTCCAGATTATACAGAAGAAGGTATAAATGAATTTAAAAAAACAATTGATAATAAGAATTGGATAAATGATAGAGAATTTTATGGAGCTTATATAGACAATACTTTAACTGGAGTTATTGCTACCAAAGATAAAACTCATATTGCTTTATTTTTTGTAGAGGGCAAGAACCATAATAAAGGAATAGGTAGAATGTTATTTGATAAAATAAATGCTTTAAATGAAGAAAATTATATGACAGTAAATTCTTCTTTATTTGCTCATGATATTTATAAACATTTAGGTTTTATAGATACTGATACAGAACAATGTATATGGTATAAAATTTTACCCAATGAAGTTAGTAAGAAAAAAAGATTAGTTCGGTTATTTTGAACTAATCTTTTTGCAATATTTCCGAATATTTTCTTTATCATAATTATTATTTTTTATTACCTTATAATATTCATCTTTACTATTTTTATTGCATCTTATTACATCATAAAATAATGTATCGTAATATATTGCAGTATCACTTGATATTTTTATTATTGAAAATCTCGGTGCTTGTTTAATATTTATAACACTTATATAATCTATCATAAATAACATAGAAATAAATAAAACAAGGTAACCTACACTAATTATAATCTTTTTAGTAAGTTTTAATTTCTTTATTAAAATAATAATTCCCAACATAGATACTAAAGTCCCAAATATTGAATAAATACTTCCCCATGAACTTTCACTTGGAAAAATAGACATCGCAGTTATTGCCATTATTACTCCGAAAGCAATTAGTATTATTCCAATAATATTATTTTTAACTATTACTTTTTTGTTAGTATAATCAATTGTAGTAATAATATTTTCTTCCAATTTTTCTTGATATTTGTCTTTAGATATTTTTTCTCCACTTATTAAATCATTAATAGAAATACCTAATATTTCACATAAAGGTTTAAATAATGATAAGTCTGGCATATTTCTACCGTTTTCCCAATTACTTATGGATTTATCTGTAACTCCTAATTTTTCTGCAAGTTCAGTTTGGGTTAATTTTTTATTTTTTCGACATTCTAAAATAAATTTTCCAATTTTTTCTTGATTCATAAAATTTCCTTCTTTCATGTTTAATTATACTTTATTACTTTACAAATTAACAGGAAATATAACTAGAGTTTCAATTAGATGTATGATAGAATATATTTAAAGATAAGGAAGTGTGAGTAATGTACGATATTAATACAAAATATGTAAAGAAAGGTAGGAACTTTTACCTAATTTTTATAATATTTGGTTTGGTTTTTATGTCAATCTTTGGAGGTGTATATATTAATAGTTATTTAAAACTTAAAAGTTTGGATTCTAGTACAACCTCAACAAGAGTGGAAATAAGCTCTCATATAAGCGATGGTACAACTATGTATTCTCCAATTTACTATTATGAGGTTAACGGAATTGAATATTCATGTTCATCAAATTCTTCATCAAGCATTTATCCGGGAACTGATAATAAAAAAGTTTATTATGATTCAAAAGAACCTTTAAAATGTATGACTGAATATTCTAAGAATAGCAATAAATTTCTATTAATCGGAGTTTTCTTACCAATTATATTTATTTTAATCGGATGTTTAAGTATCCATAAAGTAAATAAAAGGCTTAAAATAATTAAATATTTAAATATGAATGGCAAATTAGTAAAAAATTTGCCATATCATATGGAAGAAACTGGGATGGTTGTAAATAATGTAAGAATATTTAAACCTATAGTAGAGTACACGCTTCCATCTGGATCAGTAATTACTTTAGAAGGGGATGCTAGACATGATAAAAAACTTTCTGATGAAGATGGCTTAGTAGATTTATTAATTGATGAAAATAATCCAAGTAACTACTTTATAGATTTTGAAATTAATAGATTATCAGGAAACTTACCAACAGATTATTACAATGCTAATATTAATAAAAAAGAAGAAATTTTATAAAAAAATAAAGATAACTAAGCGTATTAAAATTAGTTATCTTTTATTAATTTTAAAGCATATTTATCATAATCATTAAAATTATTGTTTTTATCCAATAAGAATTCTTTATAATGATCAAAAAAATCTTTTGCACTTTCAAAATCATATTCAAAATTCTTATTAATTTCTAAACATAACAATGCTTCTAAATAACTTTTTAATCCATTACTAGCATCTGTTTCTATTAAATCTTTAATTGCATATTCAAATGTCTCTTTAGGATTATCTAATAATTCATCATATATCCCTTGACTAGCTTTAATATAATCAAATGGAATTGATGATAACTCCGGTCCATTATTAATAATTGTATCAAGCATTTCACTAGCATTTATATTATTTGCTGTTTTATTTTTTTCTTCTTTTTCTTTATTACATCCAGTTGCTCCGAACAAAATCATACTACTTACTAAAACTATTAAAATTATTTTCTTCATAAACGTCTCCTTATCTTTAACTAGTATATCATGTTTTTAAAAAAAGAAAAATATGTTATACTTATTTCGAGTGTGATGAAATATGAAATATATTGCTTTGCTTTGGGGAGTAAATATAAGTGGTAAAAACAAAATTGTAATGAAAGAGTTAAAAAAAGTACTAGAAGAAAATAACTATCAAAACGTTACAACCCATCTTAATAGTGGAAATGTAATATTAAAAACAAGTTTAGATAATAAAGAAAATATAGCTAAAAATATTTCTGAAATTATAAAAGATAATTTTAATTTAGATATACCTGTTTTTGTTTTAAATGAAACTGAGTTAGAAGATATATTAAATAATGCTCCGGATTGGTGGAAAACAGATAACAAAGAAATTTACGATAATTTAATATTTATAATGCCTCCGACTAAATATAAAGATGTTTATGATGAAATAGGTTTACCAAGTGATGGTATTGATAAAATAAATAATTATAAAAATTCAATATTTTGGTCATTTGATTTAAAAAGCTATCGTAAATCAAACTGGTGGATAAAAACAGCAAGTACAAATATAAAAGATAGAATTACAATAAGAACTGCCAACACTATGAGAAAAATATTAGCTATGTGTAAGGAGAAAAAATAATGAATAAACAAGAAATATATGAATTTTTAAAAAGTAAAAATATTTGGTATGAAGTAACAGAACATAAAGCTGTGTTTAACATGAATGAGATATCAGAAATAGAAGTTCCTTATCCAGAATACGATGCTAAAAACTTATTTGTGCGAGATGACAAAAAAAGAAATTATTATCTTATTACAGTTAAAGGAAACAAAAAAGTGGATTTAAAAACATTTTCAAACAATAATAATACAAGACGTTTAAGTTTTGCATCGAGTGAAGATTTAATGAGTATCCTAAATTTAATCCCAGGCTCCGTAACCTCATTGGGTCTATTAAATGATAAGAATTTAAAGGTCACATTTTATTTAGATAAAGAATTTTTAGAAAATAAAAAAATAATCGGTGTTCATCCAAATGAAAATACTGCCACAATTTATTTGAGAGTTGAAGATTTAATAAATATTATAAAAGAGCATGGAAATAAAGTTAATATCGTAGAATTATAAAGTTTATTTATTTAAAAAATTTACATGTTAAATAAATTTTACAATCTTCAAAAGATATTTGCTAGCAATTTAAATAGTTTTTGATATACTTAAAACATGAAGGAGAAATGTTTATGAATATAAATGAAAAAATATTATTATTAAGAAAAAAAAGGATTATCTCAAGAATCTTTAGCAGACAAATTAAATATAACAAGACAAACAGTATCTAACTGGGAACTTGGTCAAACAACCCCAGATATATTACAAGCTAAAGAATTATCTAAAATATTTAATGTAAGTTTAGATGATTTAACCAATAATAAATTGGAACTAAATGTTAAAAATAATTCAAATAACATATTAAAGGATTTAATTGGAAAGAATTGTTCATTACTTATAAACGAAGATTATACTGATTCATATATTGATTATAATTCAAAAGTTAAAGTACTAGATGTTAGTAATAGTTTTATTAAAGTAGAATATAAAAAAGGTAAAAATCTCGTAGAAAAATTAATTGATATAGATATAATTACATCAATTAAAGTAGTGGAAGGTGATAAATAATGGATTATTCCTGGGTAATATTATTAATAGTTTTAATGACTTATTTTGATACTAGTTCAAAATTAAAGAAAATATTAAATAATCAATGTAAAGATTCTAAAAAAGATTTTTCATTATTAGAAAAATTAAAAGGTAAAGAAATTGAAATAGAAAGTGATGAATAAGAGTTATTTTCATTCGGAACATCACAAAAAGGCATATTAAAAGATTTTAATGACACCTGGCTTATACTAGAAAGTAATAGTAAAAAAGGAAAAGAAATAACGTATTATAGAATAAATAATATTAAAGGTGTTATTGAAACTAAATAGAAATAATGGTTAATTTGTATTTTTAATAAAAAAGGTGGAACATAATAGGTATTATTGTTAGTGGTTTTTCAAATATTGGCAAAAGTTTTTTATCTCAAAAAAAAAGATATTAATTGCATAGATTTAGATACTTGTTATTTCAATAAAATAGAAGGTTGGATAATATGTTGAATGTTTACTTGCATTAAAAGAAGAATATAATTATGTATTAATAACAACACATGGTAGTGTGCTAAATGAATTAAATAAAAGAAATATTGATTATTATTTAGTTTATCCCGATAAAAAGTTAAAAGAAGAGTATCAAAAAAGAGCTATTGAAAGAGGCAGTAATGAAGAATTTATAGAAGGTTTTTTCCAAAAGTGGGATACTCATGTAAATGATTGCATTAATAATAAAAGTAAGTATAAAATAGTTTTAAAAAGTCATGAATATTTAAGTGACGTGATAAACAATATTAAATTATAGTATAAAAAAAGACTAGCTTACCCAAGCCCATAGTCTTATTTTGTTAAATAATAATAGTTCTGCAGATTCGTTTAAATATAATAAATTATCTTCAGATGATTTTTTATATTTAGTGTATTTTCGAGATAGTTTAAAACCAATACTATAGTAAACATCTTCAATATTATTTGGATTATTTGCATCAATATTTGTATCAGTTTTTAAAGTTATAAGAGGTTTTGAATTGTGGTTTTTTTCAAGCCTAACGCTTTCTTCTAATATAAATAGGCTATATGCTAGAACAATTGACAAAATAGTAATTAATATTTTCTTTTTCATAAATTTATCCTTTCTACATGTTAATTATAACATGTCTTTTTTTTGTAGTCTAGGGCGAACTTAAAACGATAAATAAAATAATTAGTTAATTTATAGAACAAAAATATAAAAAAATGACAAATTTTGTCGAAACTATGTTACAATTGGAATAGTAGCATATTTAATATAATTAATTTGAAAGAAGGTTAAGCTTATGAAAAAAAATATAATTATTGTTTTGGTGGTTTTATTAGTGATAGGTTGTTCAATCGGAGTAAAAATCTATTTAGATAAAGATTTAGATAAACAAAAAGAAGATTTAAATAAAACATTCGAAAAATATGGTAGTGTAAAAAAAGAAAGTGTAGAATTAAGTGTTGCCAAATTTAATACTGAAATAATGGATAATAATGTTGGGGATCCAGCAAGTTATGATTATATGACACAAGAAAATAATTTATATTGGTTTGCATTACTTGATAATGTTTATTTATATGTAAAACCTGAAAATTATACAGGTAACAAAGATAAAGATATTACAGAAATAATGACTATTCATTATTCAGATAACGAGTCTATTGCTTTAAACTATGTTAAGGCTTTAATAAAATCTAATAATGATACTTTAACTGATTCTGATATAAAATACTTGATGAATGAAGCAAAAACTCTATCAAAAGATAAAAAGAATGCCAATAATGGCAAAGGAATATCTGTTAGTTATGTAAGTGATGGAAAAATAATTGAATATCAAGTTATAAGATTACATAAGTAAATATAAAAATCATGGAGGTATAAAATGAACTTAAAAGAAAGAGCAAAAGCATTTGCCATAAAAGCTCATATGGGTCAAGTTAGAAAAAGTGAACCAGATAAACCAATGATAATGCATCCAATTAGTGTTGGTAATTTATTAGAAGATTATGGTTATGATGACGAAATAATAGCAGCAGGGTACTTACATGATGTAGTTGAAGATACTAAATACACAATTGAAGATATACAAAATGAATTTGGTGAAAAGGTAGCAAACCTAGTAATGGGAGCATCAGAACCTAACAAAACACTTTCATGGGAAGAAAGAAAAAAACACACAATCAAGGAAACAAAAACATTACCTTTAGCTAATAAATTAATTATTTGTGCTGATAAAATAAATAATTTAGAAGATATGATGCTTAAATTCGAAAAAAATGGAAAAAAAGACTTTTCAACTTTTAAAAGAGGAGAAGAGCAACAAAAATGGTATTTTACAAATGTTTATGAAAGTATAATTTACAATGAAGAGGCAAACTTACCGATTTTTAAAAGATTTAAAAATGCGGTAGATAATGTTTTTGATAAAGCTGAAGATACTTATTTAGAAAATACAATTTTTAATGATAATATAGATTATTATGAAAAGCTCAAAAAGCTACATGCTAGAAAAGTAGAAATACAAAGATTAAAAGAATTGAGCTCACTATCAAAGCCATTTGTTATTGAATTTAGTGGAACTCCAAGAACTGGAAAAACTACCACAATTAACAATTTGTATGATTTTTTTAAAAAAGGCGGTTTCAAAGTTACTTTAATTGAAGAGTTTACAACTTCAAAGTATTATAAAGAAGTATTTTTACCTCAATATAAATCAACAAGTATGTTAGAACTTAATATGGCAATAATAAAAGAAGTAACAAAACAGTTAGAAAGTGCAATCAAACTAGAAACTGATATAATCCTAATTGATAGATCAATAAATGATAGACAAATATGGAATTATCGAAGATATCTTCGCAAAGACATTGATGAAAAAACGTATCTTGAAGCAAAAGAAAAATATAGTAAAATTTCTAATAAATTAATAGACTTTCTAGTAATCACTTATGCTGATGCCATTGTTTCTTTAAAAAGAGATTATAATTCAAGTTTAGCCTTAGAAAAAAGAACATTCTTAAATACTGAAAATATAAATGAATATAATAATAGTTTAAATGCACTACAAGAATTATTTAATAATAGTGTGAAGAATTTTATTTTACTTGATACAAGTTACATGAATATGAATGATGTTTCTATAGATATAGCAGAAAAAATAATGATTGCAATGAGACAAAAATATATTGATAGTTTTAAAGAAAAATATGATTTGAAATAAAAATAGAAGAGCAAAATCTCTTCCATTTTTATTTGTTAGAAATATTTGCGGCAATTTAATTACAATTTTTTCATTAATATAATTTTTCGACATTGTTTATCTTCATAATTAATTATATTTGCATTATAACTAATTCAATTAGCTTGGCTAATGAAATCATATAAATCTTTAATTTTTAGAGACGTTGTGATATAATAGACAGAAATTTTAGAAAGGAGCTAAGGATTAAAATGAAGAAGATTTTATTAGACACAAATTTATTAATTTACAGAGAAGATCACTCTATAGTAAATGACAAAGTTCTAGAACTCACGAAAATTCTTTATGATTCAAATAAATATAGAATATTCATACATCCAATGACGTTAGATGATTTAAATAATATTAAAAATCAAAAAGAAAAAAATATTATTCTTAGTAAAGTTAGGGTTTATGATTTTATAGAAAAGCCACCAAAAGCAACGGTAAATTTTAATAATATAGTTGGATGTACAAAAATACCAAATGATATAATTGATAATAATTTATTATATGCAGTATATAAAGACTGCGTTAGTTATTTAATTACTAATGATAATAAATTAAGAAATAAAGCTAAAAAGGTGAATTTAAGTGATAGAGTTTTAGGAATCGAGGAGGCAATAACCTTATTTAAGCCATTAGAAGAAAAAGAAACTAGAACACTAGCATTTATAAATCATGAATATTTATATAATATAGAGCTAGAAGATGATTTTTTTGATTCATTAAAAGAAGATTATAAAGGATTTGAAAATTGGTATAAGAAAAAATCTCGTGAAGGTTATAAGGCTTATATTACTCGATGTTCTAATAATAGAATTGGTTCTTTTTTGCTGTTAAAGTTAGAAGATGAAACAGAAGATTATTCTAGTTTTAAAGAGCCATTTAAACCTAGTAAACGTTTAAAAGTGGCAACTTTTAAAGTTGCAAATACAGGAAACAAAATTGGCGAAAGTTATATAAAAATCATTATAAATGAAGCAATTAAAAATAAAGTAGATGAAATATATGTAACTATTTTTGAAAAACAAGAAGCGTTAATAAATTTATTTTTAGAATACGGATTTACTAAAAAAACTGTAAAGATGACTGAAAAAGCAGATGGAAGTTTTGAGAAAGAATCGGTTTTTGTAAAAAGTATGAATGATAATACTTATCCAAACTTTGATTGGTCAAATAGAAATGTTTTTATTGTACCCATTCAACAACATTATCATGAAATGTTGTTTCCGGAATCAGAAACGATAACACAACTATCTTTTGGAGATCTTCAAGGAATTAATACTTATGCAAACGCAATAAAAAAAGCGTATATTTGCAATGCTAAAACTAAACAAATCAAATCGGGGGATATATTACTTTTTTACGCTAGTCAAAACAAAAAAAGTCTTACTACTATTGGAATTGTCGATAATGTATTTTATGATTTTACAAAACCAGAAGATTTATATTCTATGGCAATAAAAAGAACAGTTTACTCTTTGAAAGAAATAACATTAAATTTTACCTCTAAATCAAAATTAATACTATTTAAATATTATAAAACACTAGAAAGTCCAATAACATATAAGAGCTTAGTGGAAAATAATTTGTTAAAAAAACCTCCAATGTCTATAGTACAAGTTGACAATAATTTGGTCAAAAATTTAATAAAGATATAAAAGAAATAATAGAAATTAATAATTTCATGTTATAATAGGGTATAGTAAGTTGGGAGGTCAAAGAATGTGTACAATATTATTACCTATTAAGCCAGAATATGCAAATAAAATTATTGAACAAAAAAAGTTATACGAATACAGAAAAAATATTTGTAAAAGAAAAATAGATAAAATTGTTATTTATAGTACTTCCCCAGTAAAAAGGGTTGTAGCTGAAGTTGAAGTAAAATCTGTGCTTTCAAATACTCCAAATAAACTGTGGAAAGAAACAAAACAATATTCCGGAATTTCAAAAGCTAAATATATGAAATATTTTAAGAATAAAAAGGTTGCTTTTGCCTATGAGTTAGGAAAAATTATAATTTATAAGCAACCGAAAATGTTAGAAGATATTGGAATTAATTATTATCCTCAGTCTTATGTATACTTAACAAATTAGAAAATTAGCAAACGCTAATAAAAGTAAATAAAATCAGTTAATTTTGATTGTTTTTATTTGTATATTTAAATATATGTTACTTTTATCTCTTACTAAATTCAATACAAATATAAAAATATTCATTTCTAAGGGACCCTTCACAATTTTAGAATTATTTTGCTCATCTACATTAATTTTTCTAAATCATCATTTGCATTTTTACATAAATTATATTATAATCTAATTAGTTAATTAAAAAGCGATTCATTCGAAGTAATTATTTTAAATTTTTTTTAGAGAGCTTGTGATTGGTGAAAAAAAGTAAAAGTAAAATAATGAATTACAAATGATGATTTTAAATCGGATAGTATCCGTTATCAACAAGAGGTAATAACTATTATTACAAATAAAGGTGGTACCACGAGCAATTCGTCCTTTTGGATGTTTGCTCTTTTTTTATTCGAAGGAGGTGATTTGTATGGATAGTGACTATTACTATTATTACTTTGATGATTGTAATTTAATTAACTATACAAATAACCAAGGAGGAATAAAAAAATGGAAAAAAAGTTATTTGATATCCTTAAAGAAAGAGGATATGTAAAAGATTTAACTCATGAAAATGAGATAATTAATTTAGTTAACGGGGAGCCTACGACTTTTTACTTAGGAATAGACCCAACAGCCGATAGTTTGCACATTGGACACTTCTTTGCCTTAACAATGTTTAGATGGTTACAAGATTTTGGCCATCACGGAATCATATTAATAGGGGGAGCAACTGCTTTAATCGGAGATCCAACAGGAAAAAGTGATATGAGAAAGATGCTTACCAAAGAAGAGGTTGCTCATAATAAAAAAGAGGTTAAAGAATTAGTTAAAAGGTTTGTTAAAACAGACGGAGATAATCCGGCAATTATAGTGGATAATGCCGATTGGATTTGTGATAAAACCTATGTAGATTTTATGAGAGATATCGGAGTTCATTTCAATATTAATAATATGCTTGCCGCAGATTGTTACAAAAAAAGATTGGAAAATGGTGGATTAACATTTTTAGAAATGGGATACATGCTAATGCAAGCATTTGACTTTGTTCATTTAAATAAAGAGTTTGGATGTAGACTTCAAATAGGTGGTTCAGATCAATGGGGTAACATTTTAGCGGGCGCTGACCTTTCTCGTAAAATAGGATTTAGTGAAGGAAAGAAAATTGATCCATTATTTGGTTGGACTTGTCCATTACTTATTAAAGCCGATGGTGAAAAAATGGGGAAAACTGCAACTGGAACTTTATGGGTATCCAGAGACAAAACAACACCATTTGAATTTTTCCAAGCATGGATGAATTCATTTGATGAAGATGTGGAAAGAAGCTTATCATTTTTCACAAGAATGGAAATTTCAGACATAAAAAAAATCTGTAAAGAAGATATTCGAGAAGCTAAGAAAATATTAGCGTTTGAAGTTACAAAGTTAGTTCATGGTGAAGAAGAAGCAATAAAAGCCCAAAAAACAGCTGAAGAACTATTTAAAAATCAATGTATTTCAGATAATATGCCATCAATAGCTATTTCTAAAGAAATATTAGATATAAATATCGTTGATTTGTTAGTGGAAACAAAATTAGCTTCATCAAAATCTGAAGCTAAAAGACTAATAGAACAAAATGGTATTTCTTTAAATAAAAATAAAGTTAAATCTGTAGAACAAATAATAACAACTAAAGATTTACAAGATAATTCATTATTTTTACAAAAAGGCAAAAAAATATTTTTGAAAGTAATTTTTAAATGAAATAATAACTTACAAGCTTAATAGTTTGTGAGTTATTTTATTACAAATTTTTGTTATAAAACTACAAAAAATATTGACATTTACAGTAATAATGACTTTTCGCTGGAAACTTGGTACAATTATATGAAGAAATTGATAAATAATAATTTATAAGGAGTAATAAAAATGATATTATATTTTTCTGCAACAGGAAATAGCAAGTATATTGCTGAAAAAATTGCAAATAGTCTAAATGAAAAAATTATAAATATAGAAAATTGCATAAAAGATAGTCATTACGATTTTGATTTGAAAGAAGAACAATACTTAGGCATAATTACTCCAACTTATTATTGGGGATTACCTAAAATTGTAGAGGAATTTTTTGAGAGAGTACATTTTGAAAATAGTAACAATATATATGTTTTTCATATTGCAACTTATGGAACAACATCGGGTGCTAGTAGTAAATATATGGAGAAATTATTAAATAATAAGGGAATAATTTTAAATGGCAAATATGGTATAAAAATGGTAGACACCTGGACACCAATATTTGATGTATGTGATAAAGGGAAAAATGCTAAAATAGAAGCAACCGCTAATGAACAAATAAGCAAAGTATTTCAACACATAGAAAAAAAAGAAAATATGAAATTTAATAATAATAGTTTACCAATATTTATGGCAAATATATATCGTAAAGTAAATTACAACAATGGAGGAAATACATCAAAATTTAAAGTATCTAATAAATGTATAGAATGTGGATTATGTGCAAGAAGTTGTCCGGCTAATGCTATTGAAATAAAAAATGGAAAACCTATTTGGATAAAAGAAAAGTGCAATTTATGTTTAAGGTGTTTGCATAGATGTCCTAAATTTGCAATAGAATATGGAAATAATACAATTAAACACGGGCAATATACGAATCCAAATGTAAAAATATAAATGTTTGTGCTGTAAATTTTGGAATGATGAAAACAAAGATGAATTCAGTTAGCACAAAATCCGTTAGTAAATTACCGGAAATTAATATTGAACAGGCAGTATATAAATCATTGAAAGCAGCTAAAAAAGGAAAAGGTTCATATACGACAGGGACATTTTATAAATTTTATAGAGTTTTATGTAAAATACTTCCAAGTAGTTTGATAGTGAAGTTTGCAAAATTAGGATAGTAATAATTACAATTTAATGATTAAATCAGTTTGAAATACAACTGATTTTTTTGTAATCAAAAATTTATGCCTTTTCACCTGCTTAAAAAAATTTATAATATAATTGGGTTAACTTTTTTGTTAGCCATTTTATTTTATTATAAATTTTAAGAACTAAATAAGACCTAGAACAAAAATTACATTAAAAAAAATCCCTTCAGTAAGGGACTTGAGATTCAATTTGGAGCAAGTGAGCAGAATCGAACTGCCGTCTCAACCTTGGCAAGGTCGCATACTAACCTCTGTACTACACCTGCGTAAATAAATTGTATCAAATATGTGAAATTTTTGCAACACTAATTGATAAAAAAACTAAATTTTGTTATACTTATCTAAGTAAGAAGGGATAAATATGAAACAAAAAGATAATTATGGCTATAAAAAAACTGTTAAATCAATCGTTGAATATATAATTACCAATCGTTTATTCATATCATATGTAGTATTATCACTAATTGCTACAATATGTGTCCGAGCATTTACAATTGGTTCTGCCTTAAAACTTAAACCATTTCTAACAGATTTAGGATTTATTCTTGTAATCGGTGGTTTAGGTTATTTTGTGAAACCTAAAAATCAATTTAAATACTATTTCACATGGTTAATCATATTTAATTTAATGTGTTTAATATCATCAATTTATTATAGATTTTTTACATCATTTGCATCAGTTGGAGAACTTGCAACAGTTAGCCAAACGGAAACTGTAACAGGTTCAATTTTTGACAAATTAAAAATTGCCGATGGAATTTATATTTTAATCCCTATAATATTTTATTTAATTCATAAAAAATTATTATCATCTTCATATTATACATTTATTGATAAAATTGAAAAAAGTAAAAAAATGGTTTTATCAACGGTTTTAATTGGTGTAATCTTTTTGGGTTACACTTTTGGCGTTGCTAAAAACTCTGATTATAGTAGACTTACAAAACAATGGAACAGAAATTACATCGTGGAACGTTTTGGTATAATAATGTATCAATTTAACGACTTTGTTCAATTTTTAAAACCTCAACTAAGCAGCTTATTTGGTCAAGAAAAAGCCCTAGAGAGTTTTAACGAATATTTTGATGCAAAAAAAACTACTGCTAAAAATGAATATACAGGAATATTAAAAGGCAAAAATATTATATTTGTTCACATGGAAAGCATGCAAAGCTTTTTAATGGACCTTTCTTTTAATGGTAGAGAAGTAACCCCAAACTTAAATAAGTTAGCTAAAGAAGGAATGCATTTTACAAACTTTTATCCCCAAGTATCAACGGGAACAAGTAGTGATACAGAATTTACTCTACTAACAGGATTAATGCCAGCATCAAGTGGCACAGTATTTGTAAGTTATTATGATCGTAACTATTTTACTATTCCAAAATTTTTAAAAGAAGAAAACTATTTTACTTTTAGTATGCATGGAAACTTATCTAGTATGTGGAACAGAAATAAAGCCCATCCATCTTTAGGTTATGAAAAAATGTATTTTAGTGAATCCTTTGATTTTACTGATGATGATGTAATTAATCTAGGAATTAATGATGAACTATTCTTCAAACAAGCGATGCCAATATTAGAAAATGTTGAAAAAGTAAACCAAAACTACATGGGAACAATAATTACTTTATCAAACCATTCGCCATTTAAATTAGCAAGTAAGCATAGTGATATAGATTTAACCAGTCATTATCAAGTAACAGATGCATCTGGAAATACAACTGAAGAAACAAGAAATTATTTATCTCCAACTGCCGTGGGTGAATACATAAAAAGTGCTAATTATGCCGATAAAGCACTCGGAGAATTCATTAATTACATTAAATCATCTGAATATTTCAACAACACAGTTTTTGTATTCTATGGAGATCATGACGCAAAATTATCACGCAATGAAATAAATTATTTGTATAACTTAAATCCAGAAACTGGAGAAGTATATGATGAAACAAATCCAAATTATATTGAATACGATTATTATGATCATGAATTAAATAAGAAAACACCATTAATAATTTGGACAAAAGATCAAGACTTACAAAGTATATTTACAGGAAAAGTTACTTATACTATGGGTATGTATAATGTTGCAGCCACAATACTTAATATGTATGGCATATATAACAAATACAATATTGGTGAAGATATATTTACAGTTAAAGATGATAATCTTGTAGTTTATCCAAATGGAAATATTTTAACGAGTAAAGTATATTATAATAATTCCACTGGTGAGTACAAAGTATTAAAAGAAGATAATTTTACTGAAGATTACATCAAAAATCTAAGCACAATCGGCGAAAAAAGGCTTGAAATATCTAATGACATTATAGTGTACAACTTATTAGAAAATATAAAAATGAACGGAGAGTAGTATGAAGAAAGAATTTAAATATCCTTTAATATTATTGTTTACAGTAATTATTATAGTAATTGGATTAATAGTGTATAAAGTGTTTTTTTCTAAAAGTGAAGTTAAAAATAATGTAAAAGTTATAGATTCTATCGTAGATTTTTCATATACTTTAGATGAAAGAGATACCAAACTTATGAAAGACACTTACCAAGAGTTAAAAAATATATTAAAAGAAAAAGAAATAGATTATAATGAATATTCAAAAATTTTAGCAAAATTATTTGTTATAGACTTATTTACAATGGACAACAAAATAAACAAATATGATGTTGGATGCCTAGAATATGTATATCCAGATAATTTGGAAAATTTTAAAACTAATGTGGAAGACACCATTTATAAGCTTATGGAAGATAATACTTATGATAAAAGAACAGAAAAATTATCTATAGTAAAAAGCGTAGAAATAACAAAAGAAGAAGAAAGCACATTTAAAATAAATGAAGAAGAAGTACCAAGTTATGTTGTAACTTTAAATTGGACTTATGAAAATGATTTAGGATATGACAAAAGTGCCACAATAACTATGGTAAAAAAAGATAGAAAATTATATGTAGTTGAATATAAAGCGGGTGCAGTAAATGAATAAAATGGTTAGAAAGTTGAAAAAATCAAATAAAGTTTTAAGATTTATATATTACCTAGTAATGATTTCCTATGTTGTTGGACTAGTATTATTTACTAAAAGTTTATTAAGTTTAACAGGAATAGAAACATTAATAAGGTGGATAGCAATAATATTCTTTATTATATATTTCATCTTATATTCATTTATAAATTTATTAAATTTACTACGTAGAAAGTATAAAGGATTAATAATAAGTACAATTTTTTCTTTATTATTTATACTTCTTTTCTTCGTAGGGTCATATTACATAAATTACGTTTATAATAATTTAAATGGAATGCAAGAAAGTGATAAGATAACATACAATACATACTTAATTACATTAAAAGATACAGAATTTAATAGTGACAGTAAAATAGGTTTAATAAGTAGCAAGAGGGATAAAGATAATAATGAATTATCAACTAAATTATACAAAAATAAGAAATTGAAAAATGATATTACAGAATATGAAGACTATATTAAATTATTATTAGATTTATATAATAAGGAAATAGACGCCGCATTTGTACCAGGGAATTTTGATACGTTATTTAGAAATGAAGAAGGTTTTGAAAATATAAATAATGATATAAAAATAATTTATGAATACAGTGAAAAAAAGAAAAATGAAGATTTAAATTTGGTTAGTGATAAAGATTTTAATGAACCATTAACATTCTTATTTCTAGGTGTAGATTCTGAAGGGAATGGTCTAAATGCTAATGCTGCATTTAATGGCGATACCTTAATGCTTATGTCATTTAATCCTAAAACTTTAAGTTCAGTTCTTTTATCAATTCCAAGGGATACGTATGTGCCAATTGCTTGTAATAACAATAGATATGCCAAAATTAATTCATCGGCAGCATATGGAACAGGTTGTGTAATAAGCACTATTAATCAATTTTTAGATATAAATATTGACTATTATGTCAAAATAAATTTTAAAGGTGTCGTAGATTTAGTTGAAGCAGTCGGTGGTGTTGAAGTTGATGTTGAAGCTCCGACATATATGGCAAATGCTTATGGTGGAAAAGTATGTGAACAAAATAGTGATAGACAATGGGGAGACAAATTAGTATGTATGAATCCCGGATTACAAGTGTTAGATGGTGAACAAGCTCTAGCATATGCAAGATGTAGACATATGTACATTGGTAGTGATCTAGATAGAGTAAGACATCAACAACAAGTCGTGGAAGCTCTAGCTAATAAAGTATTACATTTTAATAGTATTAAAGAATTTCAAGATATTTTAAATGCTGTTAGTAAAAATATTGCCACTAATATGGATACAGATACAATTCTTTCGGGATATAATGTTGCTAAAAATGTATTAGGTAATAAATTATCTGGTAAAGATTCATTAAATATCCAAAAAGCAACATTAGAAACATATAGCTTAAATGTATATGTTCCATCTCAAGGAAGAAATACGTCAGCTCAAGGGTACTTTGAAAGTAGTCTTGAAGATATTAAAAAAGCATTTAATATTGTTTTAGGTAATGAAAAAGAAGAACCTATAAAAACATTTAGCTTTTCCGTTAATGAAACTTATGAAATATATCGTCCAGGTAAGGGAAAAAGAACTGGACAATCTGGTGCTTTGCTTCCAAGTTTTATAGGAAAAACTATAAGTGAAGCCCAAAGTTTCTGTAATAGTAATAACATTAATTTAGAAATTAAATATGTTGATAGTGGAAATGATCATTATAATGATCAAGTATCAGTTGGTTTAATCGGAGATCAAAGCATTCATAAAGATGTATTGTTGTCAACGGTATCAGATTTAACAGTTTATGTTGTAAATAGCAAAAGTTCAACCTCAGAATCCTCAACAAAAAATAACGAAGAAAATAAAACTGATAACAATAAAAGCGATGCCATTATAAAAGGATTTATTGAATAAACTCAATAAATCCTTTGTTATTTCTTACGTTTCTTTTTCCTTTTTTTAGGACTTACATAACCATTACTTCGTTTAGCTTGATTATTACTTTTCTTCTTTGTATTAGAATTCTTCTTTTTATTAGTTGTATTAGAATTTGTTTTTTTATTAGTATTATTTTTGTTTGATGTCTTCTTCGCAGTATTTTTTGAAGAATCTTTTTTCTTCGGTGTTTCTTTTGTTTCTTTCGGAACTTCAATAATCTTATCAAATTTAGTATTCGAAGATAATTTTGATGATCCTTTTTTCTTGATTTCCATCTTTTCTAACTTACTTAAAATAACCCACATTACACCTACAATTATAATCAACAAACATAATGAAATTAAAACAATTAATATAATATCAATTCTATCAAAATTCTTTTCCAAAATAATCACCCACTCAAATTAATTATATTATAATATAAAATATTAAAAAAAAATAGTAATTTTACATATATTTACTTGAAAAATTGTAAATAATTTGAGGGATTTTACAAAATTTGTTATAATAAAAGTAATAATGTAGAAGGAGGTCAAATTATGAAAAAAATACTAACCATAATTATTTTTATAATATCCTTTTTTTGCATAACAAATGTAAATGCAAGTTCTTATACATATAGAATTAAAGTATTAAATAATCAAACAAATCTTAGAAATGATCCCGGGGGAACAGATGGTACAAGAATTGGCTTACTTTATAAAAATGACTATTATATTTTAAAAGATGATAAATTATATGATGATGTTAACAACCATAAACGTTGTAAAGGCGGATGGTATCACATGACATATTATACCAGTGTTGATGGCTATGTATGTAGTGATGATGTTGAATTAGTAATCTCTTATAGTACTGATACAGAAACACCTTCGACTGAATGTGAAAAAAAATTAAGTGAAGCAGGATTTCCTTCAAGTTATTGGGGAGGTCTATGCAGTTTACAAGAAAAACACCCTACATGGACATTTCAACCAATTAAAATAGATTTAGATTGGTCGTATGTAGTGGAAAGGGAAAGTGAATGTTCAAAAAATTATATTTATGAAAAAACATATGATGAAACTTTTTTTGATAAAACTTGTAAAGCTACATCACCAGGGGGGTACATTGCTCCTTCACAAACTGGGGTAGCATATTACATGGATCCAAGAAATTCATTTACTGAAAAATATTTATTTCAGTTTCTAGATCAATCATATGATGTCAATTTAAAAGATAATTATCCAAATGCCGTAGAAACAATTTTAACAGGAACAGCATTTAATACATATCACACTAGCATTGGAAATAATTTAAAAGAATTAATTATTGCGGGAAGCATTGATAAAGCAAGTCCAATAGCAATAGCATCAAAAATGCGTGTTGAATTAGGAGTAGGGACATCTCTTGAAAATTTATATAAAGGCGTTTACGCTGAATTAGAAAACTTATATTATGATTATTTTAATTTCTTTAATTTTGGGGTAACTGATTCATGTGTAGCAGAATATGGCACAACTTATTGTGGATTAAACTATGCATATAAATCTGGATGGAAAGGTGTTGCAACTGCTATAAACGGAGGTATAAATCAATTTTCTGGAGGCTACATTCTAAAAGAACAATATACTGGCTATTTACAAAAGTTTAATGTCGCTACCAAAGCTACCGGAGCATTATTTACTCATCAATATATGACAAATTTAGCAGGTGCAATGAGTGAATCAAGTAGTGCATTTAGTGCATATGAAAAAAATAATTTACTAGGATTAAATTTGATTTTTAAAATTCCTGTGTATAACAAAATGAATGCTACAATCATAAATAGTGGAAATGGTGCTGTAGATGATGGCGATGATACTCCAACTCCAAGTACTATTCCAATAAGTACTATAGTAACATCAAGTGGATATAAATATACTACAAAATATATATCAGGTATTGCTCTAGGAACAGATGCATCAACTTTAAAAGAATCATTGGAATCAGTCGGAGGAAAAGCAACGGTAAAGATTACAGATTCTAAAGGAAATGATAAAGCAGGAAAAGTAGTAGCAACCGGAGATAAAGTAATTATAAACAATCAAAGTGAAACGGAAACTTTAGAGATTGTCATAAAAGGTGATACATCTGGTGATGGTGTAATAAATGCTCTAGATTTATTACAAGTTCAAAAAAACATTTTAGGAACATATATTTTAACCGGAGCATATTTAGAAGCCGCAGATACATCAAAAGATAATCAAGTAAATGCCCTAGACTTATTACAAATTCAAAAAAATATATTAGGAACATTTGCAATTGAACAATAAAAAGGAGGATTAAATGAAAAAAATAAAATTTCTATTAATAAGTTTTCTTTGCTTAATAGCTTTTCCCAATTTAGTAAATGCCGCAAGTGGGAAAATTAATGTTTCCAGTACCTCAACAGTTGTAGTGGGAAATAATGTTACTGTAACCGTAACTTTATCAAGTCAAACATCAATAGGTAGTTGGGAAATGTCTTTAAATTATGACAAAAGTTATTTACAATTAAAAAGTACAAATTCTGAAAGTAACGGAACTCGTATGGCAGCATCAAGTTCAACAGGAATAAAAAGTAAAACATACACATTTACATTTAAAACTTTAAAAAAAGGAGTTACATCAGTAACAGTAGATAGCTACTTAGCATATGCATTTGATGATTTAAGCCAAATTTCTTTATCAAGCAGTAGTAAAAAAATAAATATTATTACTCAAGCTGAATTAGAGGCTAGTTATTCAAAAAATAATAATTTAAGTTCTATTGAAATTGAAGGATTTACGCTTACTCCAGAGTTTAATGCAAATACCTTAGAATATTCTGCAGTGGTTCCAGAAAATACCAAAGAGATAAGTATTAATGCAACTGTTCAAGATAGGACAGCCTCAATAAGTGGAATAGGAACACAAACTGTAAATCCTGGAGCTAATAAATTTTCTATTGTTGTTAAAGCTCAAAATGGAGCAGAAAAAACATATGTGATAAATGTTGAGGTAAAAGATGAAAATCCAATTAATGTAACAGTAAATGGTAAAAATTATACAGTGGTAAAAATCAAAGAAAATTTACCTGCTGCAAATCTATATGCAGAAACAACCATTAACATAAATGATTTTGAAATACCAGCTTATAAAAATGATAATACTAATCTCTTCTTGGTAGGATTAAAAGACGAAGAAGGTAATATTTCATTATATATATATAATAAGGATAAAAATGAATATCAAGAGTATCACGAAATAGGTGTTAATAAAATAACTATTTATCCATTAACATCAAATGATGAAATTAAAGGTTACACAAAAGATACAATAATAATTAATGATGTAAAAGTAGATGGATATTACTATACTAAAGACTCTGACTATGTAATTATTTATGGCATCAATGTAGAAACTGGTGATAAAGGATTCTATATGTATGATAAAAAAATGCAATCTTTAATAAAGTATAATGATGAATATGTAACTGATTTAAATAAGAAAATAGAGCTATATACATATATAATTATTGGTTTTAGTGGAGTATTTATTCTAATGATTATTATTATGATTGCGTTAGCCAAAAAGAAGACAGGAAAGAAAAAGAAACAAAAACCAATTGAAAAAGAGATACCTAAAAAAAATGAAACTAGTAATAAATTAGATAAAAATACTATTATTGAAAAATAATAGTGTTTTTAATTGTCTAATATGTGTAAACAATATATATATTTGCAGATTATAGTGTTATAATAATTATTAAAATTAATGGAGGTACTATGCAAGAAATATATATAAATTTAGATGATTCAGGCAAATTAACAAAAAAAGAATTAATTAGTGTTTATGGAGGAATAGTATTTTTATCTAAGAAAGAAAAAGATAAATTTATAACACAATATCGAAGTATAATAAATGATATAAAATGTAAATATTGTAAAAATAAAAGTATTTGTAATAAAAAATGTCCAGAAATAAAAAATACTAATATAAAAAGTAGTGATAAAAGAAGAATTATGAATTATATAAAAAAGTATTATATCGTGGGCTTAATTATAAATAACCAAAATGTTTATAATCACATTATCGAAAATAAAGCAGCAAAAGGAAGGTTTATAGATTATTCATTAAGAAGAATGATAAAAGAAATAATAAACAATCAAATTGATAGTCAAAATATTTATAAGGATAAACCATTAAAAGTAATAGTAAATATTGATGAACAAACTACAAAAAGTAATGGTTATTATAACTTACATGATGGGTTAGTTGAAGAACTTAAATATGGTATAAGTAATTTTAATTATGCATGTAAATATAATCCAATTATATTTAATGATTTAGATATTAAAATTTCATATCAAGATTCTGGTAAAAGTTATTTAGTTCAAGCCGCAGATTTAATATCAGGAACAATTCGAAGAGGTGCATTAAATGCCCTAACTAATAATGAAAATATTAACAATGCTTTAGATAATTTTATTAATTATAAAATTATGCTTCCTTAACAATGCTTATTTATAAATTTTAACAAAATAGTGTTTATAGAACGAAAATTTCCGTTTTTTCGTTCTTCAGATTTAATTAAATGAAAAAAAGCTACATGAGTAGCTTAATCCCAGTTAGCATGGCGTACACAAAGCACGCTTAATTATAAATAATCAAAATCTAACTATCGACCTGACGAGATTACTCTCCGGTAAATTAATATTACAATATAAAAATGCTTTTGTCAACAATTATGGCTAATTTTATAAGTAGACTAAAAAATTGATTGTTGAAACCATTTTTTTAATAATTATAATGTTTCTAGTAAGAAAAAATTCTTTTAACTATTTTGGAATCATAACAATAACAATTGCAATTTTGTTTTTTTATTTTTCAAAATAATATTAACATAGTAAAAAAATAAATATAGATATTTGTCAAAATAAATAATTTAGTGTATAATTAATGTAACAAGCAGGTAGGCTAATATGAAAAAAGTTTATAAGTTCAATAAAATAATTTATCAAGGAAACATAGACAAAGATTTTTATTTTTTTTGTTGTAAAAAAAACAAAAGGTTATATTTATATTTCTTTAAACATATATTTTTTTATATTTTAAGTTTAATTTCTTTGAAAGCGGAAATGTATTATAAAAAGACATATCATACTTATTTGAAAAAGATTAAAGAAATAAACTTAATTGTAGATGAATTTGCAATTAAGAATAAGAAGAAAATAAAAGCCTGGTATAATAATCAATATAATAAAAATAATTTAATAGTATCAAATAGTCCAGACTTTATAGTAAAACCATTTCTAAAAGAAGAAAAATTAATTGCGCCATCTTTAAATAAAGATTTTGAACTAGATTTAATCTCATATAATGATAAAATAAAAAATATACAAGAAGAATATGACGAATATTTTTGTAATAGTTATAGTGAAATAATGCAAATTAATGCAAAATATAAATATATAAAAAAAGGACATATCTATATAAATTACTGCGATACTAAACCTCAAAAAATATTAAACATTTTAATAAAATATTTAATACCAGTATTTTTAGCATTTATACTGCTATTAATTACATTTGAATTTACAACAGTATATTTAGATACCACAATGATTTCTAATTATTTGCATGAACCAAAATTGCTTTTATTAAATATATTTCCGATTTTGTTATTATTATATTTTCTCTTATTTTTAACCAAAAGGTTATGGATTTCCTTTTCAATCACATCAATTATAATTTTTTTAATGGGAATAGCCAATAAAACAAAATTATATTATAGAGATGATGTAATGAAATTTGAAGATATTACCCTTTTAAAAGAGGCATTAATTATGACAAATAGGTATGACATTATAATCAGATGGTACACGGTTATATCTATTATATTTTGCATAATTATAGCATTTTTATTAAAGAAAAATTATAAAAAAGTTAATTTAAAATGGTTTATTACAATACCTATTGCAATATTTATTATGTTAATAAGCATCATAACATACAAAAAAGTTTACACCGATACTCAACTTTATGAAAGTGTTGGAAATACTACCACAGTAAATATATGGATTGCAACTAGAAGATCACAAATAAGAGGCTTAATTTATCCATTCATATATAGTAGTACAGAATTATTACACAATGAACCAGATGGTTATAGTGAAGAAGAAGCAAAAAAAATACTTGAAAAATACACATATGAGAATATTCCTGAAGAAAAAAAAGTGAATATTATTGCACTAATGTTAGAAGCATATAATGATTTTTCAAAATTTGATTCAATTAATTTTACAGAAGATGTTTATGGCAAACTTCATGAAATAGAAAAAGACTCACTATATGGAAACATAATTGTGGATATCTTTGGAGGTGGAACAATCAGCACAGAAAGACATTTCTTAACTGGATACTATGATTTTCCAACCTTTAGAAAACCAACCAATTCATATCCAAGATATTTTAAAGAACAAGGGTATGTTGTTGAAGCGATGCATTCAATTTATGGTTCGTTCTATAATAGAAATACAGGAAACTATAATTTAGGATTTGATAATTATTGGAGTTATGAAAATAGATTCAATATATATAACAGTTGGAATGGTTTTGCATCTGATAAGGATCTTTACAAGGAATTGATAAAAGATCTAGAAAAAAATAAAAGCAATCATTACTTTAATTTCACGGTTACTTATCAAAATCATGGCCCTTACTCAAATTTAACACCTGAAAAAGAATATGTTAAAAATAATGGCTATTCAGAACAAGGATATAATATTTTAAATAACTATTTAGCTGGAATTAAAAGTACAAATGACGCCCTTTATGATTTGGTAAAATATATTGATAATTATGAAGAACCTACTATTATTATATTTTTTGGAGATCATAATCCATATCTAGGTGAAAATGGTTATGTATACAATGAACTAGGAATAAATTTAGATTTGACAACACAAGAAGGATTTGAGAACTATTATTCTATACCATATGTTATTCATGCAAATGACAGTGCCAAAAAAGTGTTTAACAAAAGTTTTAAAGGAAAATTAGAGACAATAAGCCCAAATTATCTTATGAACGAATTTTTTGAATATGTTGGTCTAAAAGGAAATGAATATTTACAATATACCAGTGACTTAAAAAAGAATATTAATGTAATTAATGATATTTATTATAAAGAAAATAATAAATATGTTTCAACTAAAGAAAGTGTAAATAAAGATTATATAAATGAATTTAAAATAGTGAATTATTATTGGGCTAATAATTTAAATAAATAATTTATCAAGATATTAAGTAATTTGTTACCTTATAAAATTTACTTAATGTCTTTTATTTTATAAAAATTTAGGTTATAATAAATAAAAAGGAGTAAGTTATATGAATTTAATGGTTAATAATCATAATGTTTTTTTAATAGTGTTTGTGACTTTTTTAGTTAGTGTTTTACTTGTTCCTATAGTAAAAAAGATAGCACAACATATCGGAGCCATGGATATACCAAATGCTAGAAAAGTTCACAAAGTTCCTATACCAAGACTCGGTGGATTAGCAATTTATATTGCATTTTTGTTTGGTTACATACTTTATGGTCAAATTAGTACTCAAATGATTTCAATTTTAATAGGAAGTTTTTTGCTTATTATTGTAGGAATATTTGATGATATTAATTCTGTCCCTGCCAAATATAAATTTTTAGTTCAAATTGTTGCGGCATCAATTGTAGTTATATATGGTAAATTAGGATTCTCAGAATTAACAGTCTTTGGATTATCTTTTCATTTTCCTATGATTATAAATAATATTTTAGCAATATTTTTTATAGTGGCAATTACAAATGCTATAAACTTAATTGATGGTTTGGATGGTCTATCAAGTGGAATAAGTGCTATTTATTTTTTAACAATTGCCATAATAGCTTTAATAACTAATAAAATAGGGGGAATAGACATTATATTATCGTTAATAATGCTAGGGGCAACATTAGGATTTTTGTTTCATAACTTTCCACCCGCAAAAATTTTTATGGGGGATACGGGAAGTTTATTTTTAGGATTTATGATATCTGTTATAGCTTTATTAGGATATAAAGTTACAACTTTTACATCTTTAGTAGTACCAATTGTAGTATTAGCCATTCCAATTTTTGATACATTATTTGCAATTTTAAGGAGATTATTAAAAGGTCAAAGTATTGCAGAGGCTGACAAAGAACATTTTCATCATCAATTATTAAAAATGAAATATAGTCCAGTTGCTAGTATATTAATTATATATGCTATTGACATCACGTTTGCAACAGTTTCTATTTTATATGTTTTAGGTGATAATCAAATTGCTATTGCAATTTACGTTGTATTAATGATTTTATTGTTATTTGTTATACTACGAACAGATATATTATTTGAACATAAGAAAAAATAAACTTTATTTTATAAATAATTTTAATTAAAGGATTATAACCTATAGTTTATGAGGTGATAATCCTTTTTATTAACTTTGTAAACATTTTTCCCATATAATTATTTGTATAATTTCTCAGAATTTTGTTGTTATAAAAACCTCGTTTCTTTTATTCAAGAGACGAGGTTCATATATATTTTGTCTAGAAATTTCTAATTTTTTTCTGTTTTAGAAATATTTAATTTCTCACGATCTTTTAAATAATTGCTTGCATCTTTGAAAAAACTAATTATTATAAGTAGAATAATAAAACCTATAGGAAATGCAGCAATTATTGAAACGGACTGCAAGCTGTACATTGAGTTTTTTGCAAATATCAATGCTATTGGCAATAATATAAAAATTATAGCCCAGAAAGTTCTAACTTTTTTGTCTGGCTCTTCATCAACTTTAATTTTTTTGTAAGAATAAGATGAAACAACCATAGTTAGAGAATCAAATGTAGTAGCGTAAAAAGCAATCATTGTTATAGCTAATAGAATTAAACCTATATCACTTAGTGGTAAAGTTTCAAATATTTTTAATATTGCTTCTGAGTAGTCACCACCATTAGCAATAAATCCAGAAATATCAACTCCATGTTTTAATTGTTGAGCTAAACCATAATTTCCTAAGATAATAAAGGAAGTGAAAGTTCCTGCAAGTCCCCATGCATATCCACCTAAAATAGTATTTTTTATAGTTCTTCCTTTACTTATTAAACCTATAAAGAAAGGCGTTGCAACACACCAAACCATCCAGTATGCCCAATAATAAATAGTCCAATTTTGTGGAAAAGAATTTTCTCTTAAAGGGTCCAACCAAGTAGAAATTCCAATAAAATTTTGAATCATGTTTCCAATAGAAGAAAAACCTGTTTCTAAAATATATCTCATTTCACCACCACCAACTAAGAAATAAATAAGTAGGGCGAAAAATAAATAAGTACACATAGTAGCTAATTTTGAAACACCTTTCATGCCAAACCAAACTGTTAATGTATAAACTGTAGCAATTAATAGTAAAATCATAATCGTAAGAGTTATTGAATTTGGAATATTAAAAACGTGACTTAAGGCAGCAGATAACAATGGGGTAGCTAAAGAGAATGTTGTTGCAGTTCCAGCTATTAAAGCAAATATTGCTATTAAGTCGATAACTTTTCCCCAAAATCCATCCACTTTATTACCTAAAATAGGTCTACATGCTTCACTAAACTTTTGTTTATCTCTTTTTCTTACATGTAACATAAATCCAAATGCTACAGCTAATGCTATATAAAATCCCCATGCAATTGGTCCCCAGTGGAATAGTGGATAAGTTGATGCCCATTTTTGAATACCACCCATATTTGCTATTTGTGATTCATTTGCGTATAATGCCCATTCACACAATGAGTAAAAAAGTATATCAGCAGCCATAGTTGATGTAAAAATCATGGCTCCCCATTTATAAGATGAATACTGAGGTTTATCAGTATCACCTAATTTTATTTTTCCAAATTTGGAAAACGCTATGTACATTGTACAAAAAAATGTTCCTAGACCTATAATTGCATAATATAAGCTTAAATCATTTCCTAAGAAATCTCTAATATTTTGTAATACCACAGAAGATTTATTAGGAAATATCATAAACAAAATTCCTAGAAAAAGTACTCCAATTAATGGAACAATTGTAGCAAACCAATCTATTCTTTTACTTAATTCTTTTTTTTCTTTCATATTTTTATACCTCTATTTCTTTATAACTGTCATCAATTTCTTTTAATTCATCTAAATTATCAATTTCAATTATATCTTTTTTATTTATTTTATATATTTTTAAATCGTATTCTGCTGGATAACAAAACAATGCTACATCATCCCAAAAAATATCTTTATTATTTTTCTCTAAAAATTCAATTTCAATATGTTTTTTTAATTTTTGAGCATCTGTTTTATTCCAACGGGATACACTACATAATTGCCAACCTTTATTTCCACCAGTTCTACTGCAACTTATGATATTATCGTCATCAACAGTGAGTAACCATTCTTTAGTATCTTTTTCAGTCCAAAAAGCACTATATCCAGATTTATCAAAATTTTTAAAGAGAATATCTTTATTATAAATTATTTGATCTCCATCTAAAATAATTGCATCTTCAATATAGTCTCTAGCAACAAATAAAGAAGAGATATTATTGCACTCATTAAAATATGGATTTTCTATTAATGTAATTCCATTAATATTTTTTAAATAATCAAATTTTTCTTTTAAATATCCTACAACTATATATATTTCGTAAATATCGTTTGCATGTAAAGCTTCAATTATTGTCTCAATCATTTTTTTCCCATTTACATTAATCAATGGTTTGGGAATAGTGTAGGTAATAGGCCTCAATCTTTTTCCATTGCCAGCTGCCATAATAATAGCTCTTTTTATTTTATTCATTTCAATTTCTCCATTTCTTGTTTTACAATATTATAAAAATCTTTTGCGTATCTATATTGTGCTAAAGCGTATTCTCCAAAATCTATTCCTAAACCTCTTTTATATTCACACCAATTACTCCATAAAAGTCCACAAAGAGCAATATAGCAATAAATTTTAACTCTTGTTTTGGTTTTGCACTTGTGATTAAAATATATATCAATTAAATTATCTGCTTGTTCTTTATTATACAAAGAATAAATTATAAACATAGCAATGTCAACATGTGGATCTTGCATACCAGAATACTCCCAGTCGATTAATCTGATACCATTATTTGTAAAAAGAAAATTATCTGGTATTGCATCGATGTGAGTTAATATTTTTTCTTCAATATTTTCTTCTATAAACTCTCGTAAACTTAATACATTTTTTTTTGTATTTTGATAGTCATCATACACAGAATTTTTTTCTATCCACAAAGATTCATAAAAATCAATTTTTTTATAAATATTAAACTCATGACTAACTTTCAATTTCATTTGATGAAAATCCTTTAGTTTTTTCATTACAGCTTTTAAATCATCAACATTGGAAGCATCACATACTCTGGCATTTTCAAAAAATTTTGTTATCTTATACCCATTCTGTGGATTTATATAGATTACATCATCACTAATATTTTTTCCATTTATAATGTCATAAACATGCGCTTCTTCATCTCTTTTAATTAATTTGTCTGTTCCCTCACCAGGAATTCTCATAATATATTTTTGATTGTTAACCATAAATAGAAATGATCTATTTGTCATACCTTTTTTTAAAATTTCAATGTTTTTAATCTCATTTTTACCAATTTTAAAAACATTTTTTATAATATTGATTGCTTCATTATTTAAAGAATCAGAATTTTCATCTATATCCATTAATTGTTCATAAGTATTTATTTCTGTAATTTCATTTTTATATAATATTCGTCCAGAAATAGTAAATTTTTTTCCATTTATCAAAGCCTGTTCCCAATAAGAATTATAATACTCAGGATTATTATACATTAAACATAATTGTTTTTTTAACAGTAAACTATCATCCTTATTAATATAAGATATTCCAATCATCTTATTTCCATAACTATTTGTAATTAATAACTCATTTTTTCTATTTAACTTTACATTACTATTTAAATCATTTTTATCAGTTACTAAATACCAAGAATTTATTTCGTTTTTTCTAAAAGGACTATACTGACACCATATATCGCTAGGTATAATATATGAATTTTCAATAAAATCTTTAGCTAAATATAAAGAATATAGATTATTCAAGCTACTATATTTATTATTTACAATTAAATTGACATTATATTTATCTATTAAATATTCAAATTTTTCTTTTAAAAAACCAACAACTATATAAATGTTTTTAATATTTGATTCATGCAATTGTTTTATAATTCTTTCTATTAAAGTTTCATTTTTAACTTTTATAAGTCCTTTAGGCATTTCATTATTAATTGGAACCATACGCATTCCATAACCAGCAGCCAAAATTATAGCATTTTTAGGTGAATTTTTTTGAATTATATTAATTGCTTTACTAGTTAAAGAATAATCTTCATCCAAATAATTACTACTTATTAATTTACCAAGGGTTTTATTAACTAATCCTACAGATAAATTTAAATTTTTAGCTATATCTCTTTGGTTTGTATAACCATTTTCAAAAATAAATATTAATATTTCGTTTTGTATATTGTTCATAAATTCTCCTTCTTTTTATTTCGTGAACACTATAAGTATAATATCACTTTTAAAATTATTAGTCAATAAGAACAGAAAAATATGAAAAATCTTTATTATTATTGTCAAATGTGGTAAACTAAATGTACATGGCTAGGAGGAATATTTTGGAAAATAAAAAATCATTGTTTAAAAATACTATATATAAATCAATTTTGAGCTTTGTAAATATTTTAATCCCTCTTTTAGTAGGTCCCTACATAGTTAAACTTCTTGATGTAAATCTATATGGTGCTTATAATAAAGTTTATGCTGATTTTCAATTATTTTTAACATTTGCATCTTTCGGAGTCTATACATATGGAATAAAGGAAATTAGTAAAATTAGAAATGATAAGAAAAAAGTTTCTAAATTATTGACAAATTTATTTGTGATATCATTGATAAGTAATTTTATTGTTGGAGGCATATACATTGGTTATTCGTTTGTAATTGCTAAAGATATTACAAGAACTTTATATTTATTAATGCTTATTCAAATTATTGCCAATATATTTTATATAGAATTTGTTAATGAAGCTCTAGAAAATTATAAGTTTATAACATTAAAAACCTTAATAATTAAAATATTTTATATGGCATCATTATTTATATTTGTAAAGAAACCAACAGATATAATAATATATTCAATAATAATTTGTCTAACAGTTTTTGCTAATAATATAGTAAGTTTCATTTATGCAAGTAAAAGGATAAAATTTGATTTTAAAACATTAGAGTTAAAAAAATATTTAAAACCTTTATTTCTAATAGTAATTATCACAAATATAGATTTATTATATAGCCAATTAGATATGGTTTTATTAGGAAAATTTATAGATGGTGTATCAGTAACAATGTATTATATTCCATATTACATTGTATCTACTTTAGTTGCAGTACCATATTCTATAATATTTGTGTCTATTCCTAGACTATCATATTTAATTGATAACGAAGGAAAAGAAAGCTATGAAAATACATTGAATAAAGCGGTGTCATCTTTATTATTTATTATTATTCCAATGTGTTTAGGTGTATTTGTTCTAGCCAAAGAGATAGTTTATCTTTATGCTGGAGATAAATATATGGCAATAGTTCCTGTTTTAATGGTTGCAGCTATTATAAGGATTATAATTAGCATAGATTCAACATTAATAAATTTGGTAATGTATCCAAACAATCAAGAGAAAAAGATTGTTAAATATACTTTAATTGCGGGAATAATTAATTTAATATTTAATTTAGTGATGGGGTTTGCAAAAATATTAACTCCATTAACATGTATGATAACGACTGGAATAGTTCAATTAATACTAGGTGTATTATTGTATGTTCATGTTAAATATAAAATGAAAATAAATTATAAATTATTTACTAAACAAAATATTTTATATATGGGATTATCATTAATGTTTATACCAATATCATTGCTAATAAGATGTTTTAATTTAAATTTTTATATTAACATTTTATTAATAATGATTCTCTGTATAGGTTTTTATGGAATTGGATTATTAATAGTAAAAGACGAAAATGTAAATTTGATATTAAGAAAGTTGAGGAAAAGATAAAAGTGAAAAAGTTGATAGTGCCTACGGGTTATATGGGATCAGGTTCATCTGCTGTTACTGATTTATTATCAGAATATAAAGATGTTTCAAATGACTTTAAAAGTTATGAATATGTTTTTTTACATTGTCCAAACGGATTGTTTGATTTAGAAGATCAATTATTAATTGGAAATAATGCTATAAAAAGTGATTATGCAATTCGAGCTTTTGAAAATCAAATGAAGAAATTGTACGATAAAAAATTTTGGTGGGTTGGTAATTATAAGAAAATAATTGGACCAAAGTTTATTGATTACACAAATGATTTTATTAATGAAATAACAGAGTTTAAGTTTCCGGGCTATTGGTATACCCACGAAGAACCAGATGCAAAAATGATTTTAAAATTAACTTTAAGAAAACCTTTTAAAATGATTTTTAGAAATAAAATATTTAACAAAAAAATCCTTAGATACAGTGATGGGATGAAATTATCTTATATTAAGTCTGAAGAATTTTATAGTTGTTCTAAAAAATATATTGGTAAAGTATTAAACGATGCATGTCGAGGCAAAGATAATGTGATTTTAGACCAATTACTCTTGCCATTCAATTTGTTTAGAGTAGACAATTATTTTGGAGATGAGTTAAAAGTTATTAGAGTAGACAGAGATCCAAGAGATGTTTTCGTTTTAAATAAATATATATGGGATTCAAAAAATATTGGTGTGCCTTTTCCAAAGGATGTCAAAGAATTTTGCAAATTCTATAAAAGTTTAAGAGAAAGTGAACATCCTTCCAATTCAAAAAAAGTTTACAAATTACATTTTGAAGATTTAATATATAAATACGATGAAACCGTAGAAAAAATAGAAAAATTTGTTGGGTTTACACAAAAAGAACATATAAATCGAAAGACTAGATTTATTCCTGAATTATCTATTAATAATACTCAAGTATTTAACGGAGACGAAAAATATAAGGAAGAAATTAAAATAATAACCAAAGAATTGAAAAATTATTTATACGATTTCCCATATAAACTTGAGAATAAAGTGGAAAATAGTATAGAATTTGATGATTAAAGAGGTGTTACAAATGAAAAAAAATATTTGTTTTGTTTTGGATCAATTTCTGTACGGAGGAATTGAAAGAGTAGCAATTAATTATTTAAAAGCGATAGATAAAAATAAATATAACATTGATGTTATAATACTATCTAATACAGAAGATATGATAAAACAAATTCCTAAAGAATGTCGTATAATAAAAATAAATATCCCTAGAAATCATAATCCTTTATCAAGAGCCTCAACAATGATTAGAAGAGATGCCGGAGCAATTCTTTATTATGGGTCATATATTTTAAAAACATTGTTTATAGAACCTATTGATTATTTTAAAACAAAAGGGTTACGAGAAAAAAAATATGATGTTGCAATAGCATTTTCTGGACATGTTAATGATTGTTATGTAGTTCTAAAATTTATTAAAGCTACAAAGAAAATAGTATGGGCTCATGGAATGATTTATCAATACTTAATGATGTCTCCAGCTTTCGAAAAAATGTATAAAAAATTTGATACATTAGTATCGATTAATAATCTAGATCAATCAGATATCTTTTATACTAAACCATATCTACATTTAAATATAGTTAATCTATATAATCCAACGATAGAAATGAAAATGAACTCAAAGTTAGAAGAGGATTATGGAAAATACATTCTTTCAGTTGCTAGATTAGAAAGCCCAAAAGACTTTATAACTTTAATTAATGCTTATAATAATTTGGATAAAAAAATAATTTCTGAATATAAACTTTTAATTGTTGGAGACGGGCCAGATAGAAAGTTAATAGAGAATGAAATTGATAGACTGAATCTAAAAGATAATGTAGTATTAGTTGGGGCTCAGACAAATGTAGTAAAATACTATAAAAATGCTTCTTTATTCGTTTTATCAACAAAAGTAGAAGGCTTAGGAATGGTAATTGTAGAAGCTATGGGAAACGGATGTCCCGTTATAGCCACGGATGCTCCGTTCGGTCCTAGAGATATAATACGTAATAATGAATTTGGAATATTGTGTCCTGTCGGAGATTACCAAAAAATGTCTGAAGAAATGACAAACTTATTAACAAATGAAGCTTTAAGAAATAATTATATCAAGCAAGGATATAAAAGATATAAGGATTTTACATCGGAAACAATTATTAATAAATTTTATCAAATCATAGATGATGATACAAAAGAATAGAGGTAATATATGAAAAAAGTAAGTGTAATAATACCAGTTTATAATGTAGAAAATTATTTGAGAAAATGTCTAGACTCGTTAGTAAATCAAACATTGAAAGATATTGAAATAATAGTGGTAAATGATGGTTCTCCAGATAATAGTCAAACAATTATTGATGAATACGTAAAAAAATATCCTAAAAAAGTAGTTTCTGTAATTCAAGAAAATGGAGGGCAGGGTGCAGCAAGAAATACTGGCCTTTTGCATGCAACTGGCGAGTATATTGGTTATGTAGATAGTGATGACTATGTTGAAAAAAATATGTATGAAGAATTATATAAAAAAGCCAAAGAAGAAAATGCTGATATTGTTATCTGCGGAAATAATATTGTAAAAGAAAACTACGAATTATTAACTAAAGAAGCCGTAGATAAAGAATTTTTATTAGGAAAAATGGCCGTTTGGAATAAAATTTATAAAAAAAGTATAATTGTTGATAATAAAATATCTTTTAGAAGTAAAGTATGGTATGAAGATTTGGATTTTTCAATGAAGGTATATTTATCTTCAAATAAAATAAGTATTGTTGACAAACCGTTATACAATTATCTTTTAAGAGAAGGGTCAACTATGAACAATAATAATATAGAAAGAAATCTAGAGTTAATAGAAAGCTTTGATTCTTTAATAAGTTATTGCAAAAATAAAGGTATATATAATGAAACAAAAGAGAAAATAGAATTTTTATGTATTTATCATATGTACATTTTTGCTATAACAAGAGTTTTAAATACCGATAATAAATACAAAGATAAAATTACAATTATAAATAAATTTAGAAAATATATTAACAGTAACTTTTCAAATTTTAAAAACAATAAATATTTATATTTATTGCCCAAAAAAAGAAAATTAATTTATAATTTGATTAATTTAAAATTTTATTATATAATAATAGGGCTATTTAAAATAAAAAATAGTGGAGGTTAAATTATGAATAGTAAACAAAAAATAATTTTTATCTATTTTTTATTATTACCATTTATTGATTTAGCAACTGCTTTAATGACAAGGTTTACAGATATAGTCCTTACACCAGGGATGGTTGTAAAAGGACTAACTTTACTTTTTGCTGTAGTTTATATTTTTTTCTTAAGTAAATCGAAATATAAAAAAATATCTATTATTTATTCCAGTATTTTAATATTGTATATAATTTTATATTTAGTTCTAAAAAGAGATATTTGGAATTTGCCTAATTTAATAAAAGAATTTACATACGGATATAGATATTTTTACTATCCTTTTGTATTTCTAGGTTTTTTAAATATAGCAGATGATATTAAATTGGATGTTAATCTCGTGAAAAAAATATTAAGTTATAATGCCCTTATTTATGCCGCATTAATTATTATCCCATACGTAACTAATACGGGATTTGATTCATATTATGATTCATATCATTTTAAGGGAAGCGTAGGGTGGTTTTATGCCGCAAATGAAATCGGCGCTATTTTAACTATTTTGTCTGTCTGTATTTATTATTTTTTGGATGTTACACAAAAATATAAAGTTTTATTATTAATTCCTATTTTTGCTGCATTGACTATTCTTGGAACAAAGGTAAGTTTTTTAGGAATGGTTATAGTTTATTTTACTAGTTTAATAATATTTATCATTAAGGAAAAGCAAAAATCATTCTTATTAGTTTGTATTTCATTATGTTTTTTAGGGATAGCAACATATTTATCACCAGTATCTAATAATGTTAAAAGCGTAATGGGAAACTATTTGCCTTCTAATAAAAATAATAGTAGTGATAAGTCAAATGATAACAAAAGTTCAGAAGAAAATAAAAATGATGCAAACAAAAATGATAACAACTTAATTGAAAAAATACATGACTTTAAAAAATTAGATGATTTTATAAAAAATGAAAAAATAAGAAACGCAATTACAGTAGTATTTAATGGAAGAGATATTATGTTAGTTGAAAATTTAAATTATTATTTAAATACAGATGCAGCAAATCAATTATTTGGATTATCATGGTCAGACAGGGAATCAATAAATTATACTACAAAAAATAAGTTAATCGAAATTGATTATTTTGATATTTTAATTCATTATGGAATAATTGGATTTATAATTTATTTCTTACCATTATTAACATTCTTAATTTATACGATAATAAATATAAAATATATAAAAGTCGAAACTTATGTATACCTGTTTACGATACTAACATTATTGGGAGCAGCATTACTTGCAGGACATATTTTCTCAGCACCAGCCGTTTCAATTTATTTGATTCTTTTAATGACTATTTCAATATTTGAAATACGTACTACTAAAGAAGAAAAAAAGTCAGGAGGTCAAAAATGAAAAAAATAACTATTATGAGTTTACATCTTGGAGTCGGTGGAATAGAAAAATATGTTTCAAGTTTATGCAATATGTTAAAAGATAATTATGAAATAAACTTAGTAATAACTTATAAATTAGATGATAAACCATCTTTTGACTTTAACTCTAAAATTAAAATAAAATATTTAATTGATGGTAAACCTAATAAACAAGAAATAAAAGAATGTATTAAGAATAAAAAGATATTCTCTTTAATAAAAGAATTATTTAAAGCCATTAAAATTCTAGTAATGAAAAAAAAGAGAACAATTAAAGCTATTAAATCTTTAAATTGTGATTATGTAATTACTACTAGAACGTATGAAACTAAATTAGTTAATAAGTACCTAAAAAAGAGTAATATAAAAAAAATTGCTACAGATCATAATTATCCAACCGAAAAATACAGAAAAAATCTAATTAAATCAATTTCTCACTATGACAAACTTGTAGTAGTAAATGAAGAAATAAAAAATATTTATTACAAAGAAATTGGAAATAAAGTCATGAGTATAAATAACTTTATAAATACTTTATCAACAAAAAATCATGATAAAAGTAGCAAAAACTTAATTGCGGTGGGAAGGTTTTCTAAGGAAAAAGGTTTCAGTGATTTAATTGATATAATGTCAATATTAGTAAAAAAAGATAATGATATTACTTTAACATTAATAGGTGATGGAGAAGAATTTAATGATATTAAAGAAAAAATTAAAGCATTAAATCTGGAAAAAAATGTTGTCTTAACAGGATATCTAAATCAAGAAGAAATAGAAAAATATATGTTAAAATCATCGATTTATCTAATGACAAGTTATACAGAGTCATTTGGTTTAGTGATGATTGAAGCCATGAATTATGGATTGCCAATCGTAGCATTTGACTCTGCCTGTGGTGCAAGAGTTTTACTTAAAGAAACTAATACTTTAGTAGAAAATAGAAATAAAGCTGAATATGCTAAGATAGTTTTAGAAATATTAAACAATAAAGATAAAATGACCGAATTAAGTAAAAAGTCAAAAGAAGAAGTAAAAAAGTATTCGCTTGAAAAAATAAAAGAAGAATATTTAAACCTTTTAAGTTCTTTAGAAAAGAAATCTAAAAAAAGAGTAATGTTTATTTCAAGTACAGGTGGACATTTAAATGAACTTTTAATGTTAAAGGATATGTTTAATAAATATGAATATGAACTAATAACAGAAAAAGCTCCAACAAATTTGGGATTAAAAGATAAATATGGAAGAAAAAATGTTAAATATTTAATATATGCAACACAAAAAAATAAAATAATTTATGCCTTTAAATTATTATTAAATTGTTTTATAAGTTTATATTATTATATTAAATTTAGACCACAATTTATTATTTCAACTGGAGCTCATACCACAGGTCCAATGTGTTGCATTGGTAAAATTTTTGGTAGTAAAATAATATTTATAGAAACATTTGCAAATAGCAAGTCTAAAACTGTAACAGGAAGAATTGTTTATAAATTTGCAGACCTATTTATAGTTCAATGGGAAAGTATGCTAGAACTTTATCCAAATGCAGTTTATGGGGGGTGGATATATTGATATTTGTAACAGTAGGGACTCAAATCCCATTTGATAGATTATTAAAAAGTGTTGAAAAACAAATAGAATTGGGAAATATAAAGGAAAAAGTAATTGTACAAGCTGGAGTAACTAATTTTAAATCTGATAAAATGGAAATTGTTGGTTTTATTCCAATGGATGAATTCAAAAAAATAATTGAAGAATCCAAAATAATTATTTGTCATGGTGGAGTGGGAACAATTACAGATGGATTAAGAAATAATAAAATTGTAATTGCATGCCCAAGACTTGAAAAATATAATGAGGCAAAAAATGACCATCAAAAACAGATTGTTGCAAATTTTGGCAATGAAGGGTATATAATTCCTTTACTAGACCCAGAAAAGTTAGATGAAGCATTAAAAAAAGCTAAAACGTTTAAACCAAATAAATACAAAAGTAATACGAAAAATATGATAAAACTATTAGAAGATTATATTGATAGTAAATGAGGTCAAAGATGAAAAAGAAGATAATAAAAAATAAAAAAATAATTATTGATATTGCTTTTTGTTTATGTATTTTAATGTATATTTTATTAAGTTTAGTAAAGTCTTTTTTGAACCCAATTGAGAAAGTTGAAAAAGAAAATAGATATGCCAATAAATACGAAACAATTAACATAAATAAATTCTTAAATAATAAAATGCAAAATAATATTGAACAAACTCTTTCTGATCAAGTTTTGTTATCTACAAAATTAAAAACTGCAAATAATTATTTTAAAGGAACTTTAGTTAAATCATATATGGATACAATATATGACGAAAATACAAATGAATATTTCTATGCCGTAGATGCAGTTTTTTATGGTCCGAGTACATTAATTTATTCCACTTATAATCTAAATGATTTAAAAGAAAGTTTAGATAAAAAAATTAAGAACTACAATGAAATTATTTCAAAATATAAAAATGTTGATTTTTATTCGTATTATATTGAAAAAGATACAGATATAAATTTTGACACTAAGCAAAAGGTAGGAGTTTATGAATATATTAAAGATAAATTAAATGTAAAAAAATCATCTAAATTTGAAATAAATAATATTGATGAGTTCAGAAATTATTTTTATAGAACAGACCATCATTGGAATTATAAGGTATCATATAAAGGCTATAAAGAAGTACTAAATCTATTAGGAATAAAAGAAACAAAAAAATATGAAGAAGAGGTTTGTTTGAGAAACGATTTTTCTGGTTCAAAAGCTTTAATGTCAATTTTCAACAAAGTTATAACAGAACCTTTTTGTGCATATAAGTTTGATTTTAAACCCATGAACATTACAATTAATGGTATTGAGGCAGAAGACTATGGTTTACAAACAAAATTTATTAATAAAGAATTACAATACAAAATAATTTATGGAGAATTTTACGGATGGGATGATGGTGAAATAGTATTTGATAATCATGATGAAAGCAAAGACAATATTTTAATCTTTGGTGAAAGTTATGATAATGCAATTCTAAAATTATTATCAGAAAGTTTTAATAAAACAATATCTATAGATTTAAGAAATTATGAATACTATATGAAAAAAGAATTTAATATTGATGAATATATAAAAAAATATGATATAGACAAAGTATTGTTTATTGGTAATGCAGGTTTTTACATTTCAGATGAATTTATGCTTAATGTAATGGAGGTAAAATAATATGTTATTTAGTAGTACAACATTTATATTTATGTTTTTAACAATTTTATTAATTTTGTATTTTCCAATAAAAAATATTAAATATAGAAATGTAATTTTATTAATATTCTCTCTAATATTTTATTCATGGGGAGAACCTAAATATATAATTTTAATGCTCCTTACAGTCTTAGTTGCATATATTTTTGGTTTACTAATTGATAAATATAGAAAAAATAAAAGAAAAAGTAAATTATTTCTAATAATTAGCATAATACTTATATTACTAAATTTATTCATATTTAAATATTTAGATTTTAGTATAGGGATTATAAATAGTATTTTTAAAAGCAATATTGGATTAACAAATTTAGTTTTACCAATAGGAATAAGCTTTTATACATTTCAAATATTATCATATGTTATTGATTTATACCGTGGAAAAGTAGGCGTTCAAAAAAATTATTTTAGATTACTTTTATATGTTTCATTTTTTCCACAACTTATTGCTGGGCCTATTGTAAGATATGAAACAGTTGAAAAAGAAATAAGCGATAGAACTGTTACAATAAATAGTTTTATTAAAGGTTTTAAAAGATTTATATTAGGTCTTGCCAAAAAAGTAATTATTGCTAATAATGTTGCATACTTTTGCGATTTTGTATATAGCAATTTTTCAAATTATGGAAGTAGTATACTATGGGTAGCAGCAATTTGTTACACGTTACAAATATATTTTGACTTTAGTGGTTATAGTGATATGGCAATTGGTTTAGGCAAAATGTTTGGATTTAATTTTCTAGAAAATTTTAATTATCCATATATATCAACTAGTATTACAGATTTTTGGAGAAGGTGGCATATTTCTCTATCATCTTTCTTCAGAGACTATGTTTATATTCCTTTAGGAGGTAACCGTGTTAACAAAATAAAATTTGTTAGAAATATATTTATAGTTTGGTTATTAACAGGAATATGGCATGGTGCAAGTTATAACTTTATATTATGGGGACTTTATTATGCAATTTTATTGTTAATTGAAAAACTATTAACTGGAAAAATAATAGAAAAATTTCCAAAAGTATTAAAAATTATATACTCTTTATTTTTTATAATAATTGGTTGGGTTATTTTTAGAATAGAAAATATTTCAGAATTAACACAAGTCATACAAAAAATGTTTAATTTTTCAAGCTCTGATTGGACAGCATTATTTAAGTCTAATATGTTATTAATTACATCAATTCCTTATATAATAGCAGGTATAATATTTTCATCTCCTATTGATAAATGGTTTAGTAAAAAAGTTGATGATTCAAATAGTGTATTATTAACTATAATAGAAGATATTATACTAGGTTTATTATTTGGATATTCTATTATGTTACTAGTCAGTAGTTCATATAACCCATTTATTTATTTTAGATTTTAAATAAATTGATAAAAACTCATATTTACATTTGAAAAATGAGTTTTTTGTTTTTTGAATATGAGCCAACCTTGACAAACAGTTATGAAAATGGTAATATAAATCCTACTTAAGGGGGAAATGTGAAAATGAAAAAGTTTTTTTGTATAATAATTATATATATATTACTTTTAACCATTTATTCATTTTTTAGTAGTCCATATACAAGTCAAGTATATATTGGAAATAATAATTTAATCATAGATAATAATAAACCAACAAAGGTAAAAGAGTTAAAAGAAGAATATAACAATAGTGATATCGTGGGATATTTAACCATTCCAAATACCAGCATAAATGAACCAATTTTACAATCAACTGATAATGAATTTTATTTAAGTCATGGATTAAACAAAAAGAAGAATTTAATAGGTTCTGTGTTTTTAGATTACAGAGTTAAAATAAATGAAGGCAAAAAGAATCTAATATATAGTCATAATTCATCTACACTAGATGTTCCTTTTAAAGAACTAGAAAATTATTATGATGAAAATTACTATAAAGAACATCAATATATATATTTAGAAGATGAAAATACTAAGAATAGATACCAAATATTTTCCGTATTTGTTGAAACAAAAGACTGGAGTTACATGAAAGTTGATTTTTCTGGTGATGAATTTTTCAAACATATTAAAAGTTTAAAAGAAAAATCATGGTATGATACAAAAGTTGATGTAACAAGTGATGATGAAATATTAATTCTTCAAACATGTTCTCATCACAAAAATTATGTTAAATATAAAAATAAATATTTATTAATTATAGCTAAGAAAGTTTGACACTGATTAAGCATTGTGTTATACTTTAACCGTAGTAAATCAATTGGTCATTCGCGTTTTACTACCTGATAAACAAAAAAGTTTAAAGGAATAATGAAGAGCCTTAGAATCTCCTCATGAATGGCAAAAAATACACATTATTTGTGATTGTTTTTTGTATTCATGGAAGGAGGTTTTTTTGTTGTAACGATTGCAAATAATAAGAAAGGAAGAATTATGAAAACAAATGAACACGATTATTACAATGCAATTGCTAATTGGTCTTTTAATGACATTGATTACATAAGTATATCATATACAAATTGGAATTATGAAGAAGAAATAAAAAGATGTATAAAAAAAGATTCTAAAGTATTAGATTTGGGAACCGCAGCGGGAGAAAAAGTTTTAAAATATTTTCCAGATTGCAATCTAATCCTTGGAACTGATTTTTCAAAAAATATGATCGAGGCCGCCCAAAATAATTTAGTAAAAAGTGGTCGAAAAAATATAATTTTTAGGGTCATGGATAATTTAAAAATGGATACACCAGCTGATTATTTTGATTTAGTAACAGCTCGTCATACAGTCATATCAGCATCACAAATATATAAAACGTTAAAAAAAGGTGGAATTTTAATTGTAAGAGGAGTAGATAAATTAGATTGTTGGGCATTAAAGAAAATGTTTGGGTATGGTCAAGGTTTTAGGGATAGCATTCCAATAAGTTTAAGAGATTATGAAGATATAATTGATGCTGGATTTAAAGATGTAGAACTTATACCATTACATGTTATAGAATATTATAAAACTAAAGCAGATTTATATGCTCTTCTTACTAAAGTACCTATACTAGATGATATGTCTAATAAAAATGGTTATGAAAGAAAAGAAATAAGGATGGATGTATTTAATAAGTACGTTTTAGAAAATACAACAGATAAAGGAATCAAGTTGATAAGAAGATACTATGGCATAAAAGCTAGAAAATAAAAAATAATCGACAGAAATCGACAATTTTTCTTGACTAATTTTCATAAATATTGTAGGATAGATAACTAATTAGAAAAAGTGTAGCATATTTTTCTAAAGAAGGAGGGTTTATGAAAAATAGTAAGAGAATTTTAGGTATTCTATTATTATTAGTTTTTTCTGTTTTTATTGGTAAAACAGTAAACGCAGCAACTTTAGATACTGACAAATTAGAAAAGTCAAAATCTAAAACTGCCACAGCACTAGATGAAAACTATGAATCTAGAATTACAATTAGTCTTCCATCAAAAGAAGAAGAATTAGTAAGTGATGTAGTTTTTGTACTAGACTATTCTAGTTGTAGTAAAGAAACAGCTGCAGCTATGATTGAAATGTTATCTGAACTAAATAATAGTATTAAAACAACAAATGCTAGTATTAAAGTTGGGGTAATAATTTTTAGAGGTTATGCTGTTAAAGCATTCGACTTAGCTACATATAACGATGAAGCTATTGAAAAACTTAGAGAAAGTGTTTCAGAAATTCCAGCAGAATTGCAACTTACATCAGGTAAAGGATCAAATTTACCAGCTGGTATCCTTGCTGCTAAACAAATGTTACTTGCAGATACTGGTGTTGCAAATAACAGAAAGTATGCAATTGTAATAAGTGATGGAGCAACATACCTATTTACAAAAAATGATGAGTATAACAAAGGGTATACAAGAATAACAGGAGCTGGTGGAGGCGGAAGCCTTTATGAATGGGATGAAAAATACAATCCTATAACATCAACTGGTGAAAGAAAATATCCATCATTAACTAATGGAGTACCAGAAAATTGGGATAGTTTCTTAAGTGATATTGAAAAAAATAATTCTAGTTATGAACAATATGATAAATTTTATGATAGAAATAATATGGACTATAAAAATAACTTAGTTCCATTAGATGGTATTATTAATGTTGAATTATCATTTATGCAAAGTGCTAAATTCTATCATGAACTAGAAGATGCTGGAATAAATACATATTTTATTCAAAGTAATGTAGCTGGTGAAGGCGATAAAAAATACGAAGTTATTGATAGTTTTGTAAAATACATGCAAAAAAATAAAACTGTTGATTTTAATGTAATTCAAAAAGATATTGAATATCTAGTTGATGCAGGAAGTAAAGTAGTGGATTACATTGGTAAAGGTAAAGATAACTTTGGATCATTCTATGACTTTGATGTTGTAGATGGAACATTTACACTAAGTATTAATGGTGAATTCCTTGACCTAGTTAAAACAATAACAATGGAAGGAGCAACATCTACTTATGCTGTTTTTGGTGCTAATAATGAACCAATCTATCTAGTAAATTATTTTGCTGGAGAAAATGAAAGGGTAGAACTTGAAATTTATGTACCAGTTAGTAACTTTGCGAGAGTTGAATTATCTTTCATAGAAAGATTAATCAATCCTGACACTAAAACTGATGGAAAACATGTTGTAGACACTAACGAAGATGCAACTATTACAATAATTAGCACAGATCAAAGTGTTAAAGAAGAAAAATTTGAAAAACCTAAAGTAGATTATACAATTGGAAAAGTAATTGCTCATTATGTAGATAGTGACGGAAATATTTTAGGTGAAGATATAATTACAACAGAAAGAGTTGGTAAAACATATAGCACTGAAAAACTAACTTTTGAAGGATACGAATTCTTAAAAGTTATTGGTGAAGAAAATGGAAAATATGTTGATGGTACAATCGAAGTTACATATGTTTATCAAAACGGAACAGGGGATGTAATTGATGAACCTGAAGAACCTATTGAACCACCACACACAGATGCTGAAATTACTTACACAAATATAATAATGTATATTGAAGAAGATAAGAAAAGAAAATAGACGAAACTGGCTTAAAAGCTAGTTTTTTCTTTAAATATTTATCATTTTTGACAAAAATCGACAAATTTCTTGACTTTTGCCATTGTTTAGTATAGAATATAAAACCAAGTAAGGAATTACTAGTTAATTTCTTAAGAGGGTTTTGGTTTTGGTTATTAAAAAGGGGTTTGGCATTGATACTTTTTGTAAAAAGAATACATGACCTTTCTAAGAATTATAGTGATACCTTATAAAATATAAGAATATATATAGGGAAAGGGAAAATGTATGAAAAACGTAAAAAAAATATTTGCTATAGCATTAGTAACTTTATTTGGTTTAACTAATGTAGAAGCAACATCTAAGTGGGATGTACAAAGAGAAGAATTTGAAAATCTAACTGATGGCATTAAGCCAGATTCTAGTAAAGAAGAATTAAAATTAATCTATACTATACCAGAAGATTTCACTGGTGAAAAAATTTATATCAATGCTAGCAAGGAATTACTTAATATTATTGAAGGATTATATGTACCTGGACAAAGTTCTAATCCATTTACAATTGAAATTATCAATAATTCAAAATTTACATACAACTATGTTAATGATTCATTTAAATTAAATACTAAAAATATGTCAGTTTTGGGAAATGAAGATGACTATTATAGTTATGACATCAATAATAACGAAAATGGTATTTATATAAAAGATGCTGTTGGATTTGATGGTCAAAAAATAGCTGCTAACTGGTCTATTAGAAGAACACAAAATCAAGCTATTACATCTTTATATTTAAACTCATCAAATTTAGTATATAACAAAAAAACAAGAAAACATGAATATACATATAACGGTAAAGTTTTATGGAGCGTAAATAAAAATTCAATGTCTGCTTGGAAAGCTTTAGTATCTCGAGCTTTATTAACTGATGAAGTGCTAGGAGCTGAATTAAAAGCACAAGGATATGAAAATGGTATTGATGATTTAGCTAAATATTATTTAGAATTCTTCAATAACTATTTTACCACAGATGCTAAAACATTATATGATTTAACAGATGATGCTATTTATGGTTATATGAATTGGAATAAAGAATATGTTGGGGGCCTACTTAATGGGGAATTTTATAGAAATAAAGAAACTAATCCTATAGTTAATGCCTTTGGATATGACTGGTTCTATAATAAAGGTTTAGCAATATACCCAGTTGTTGATACTGAAGGTAATAAATATGATGATAAAAACACTAGAGATAATGGTTTCTATTTAGGGGACTATATGCGTAGTGGAAATGAAGTAACAGAAAGCGTTCTTAGAAATGATTTAGGTACAGTTGCAAGTAATTCCACAGCATCATTAACACCAATTTTAATGTCTGTTGATGGACCTTACGTAGTTAATGTTTTCCAAACTATGGCTTTTGGATTTGATATCAAACTTGAATTACAAAAAGAAAAAGTATTTGGTAAATTAATAGTTAACTATGTTGATGAAGATGGAAATAAACTTACTGATTCAATTACAACTGAAGAAGAAGTAGATACACCTTATAGTACAATTCAAAAAGAATTTGAAGGATTTGAATTTATAAGAGTAGAAGGAGAAACAACTGGTAAATATATCGATGGTACTATTGAGGTTACATATATTTATAAAAATGCAGTTGGGGACGTTGAAGAACCAGAAATTCCTGTAGAACCTGTAGAACCTGTTGAACCTCCACATACTGATGCTACAATTAATACAAGTAATATATTAATGTATTTTGAAGATAAAAGAAAATTTATTAAATAATGGCATAATATGTCATTATTTTTTTTGAAGAATTTTAGTTTTAATTTAGGCTTGATTATTTATGCGTTTACCATTATAATAAAGTTATAGAGATATAAATGAAGAAATATATTCTATAGAAAATTGGAGGATTTAAATGGAAATTAACATTCTATTTGCCATTTTATCCCTTATTGTTGGAATTGTTATTGGATTAGTAGCATTCTATTTATTTTTATCAAATAGAACATCAAAATCCATGAAAAACGCTAATAAATTAATTGAAGATGCAAAGAAAGAAGCTGAAAAAAACAAGAGAGATGCATTACTTGAATTAAAACAAGAATCCTATAGATTGCGTCAAGAAACTGATGCAGAAATAAAATCACGAAAAGCAGAAATATTACAATCTGAAGATAGATTATTAACTAGAGAAAATAACCTTGATAAAAGAGAAGAAATGTTACAAACACGTGATAATGCATTACAAGAAAAAGAAAATGATTTATTAGCAAAACAAAAGAATTTACAAGAAAAAGAGGACAAAATGGATGCGCTATTAAAAGATGAATTGGCGCAACTTGAAAAAATTGCTGGATATAGCAAAGAAAAAGCACGTAAATTAATAATGGAACGTGTAGAAAGCGATATGGAATTAGAGATAACTAACTATATCAAAGAGGAAGAAGCAAAAGCTAGACTTGAAGCTCATGAAGTGGCTAAACAACTTATTGTAAGCAGCATGGAAAGATATGCCGATGATGTTGTTGGCAATCAAACAGTAAGTACAATTGATTTACCAAACGATGATATGAAAGGTAGATTAATTGGTCGTGAAGGAAGAAATATTAGAACTATTGAATCTGTCACGGGAGTTGACTTAATAATTGATGATACTCCCGAAGCAATTAGTTTATCATCATTTGATCCATTACGAAGAGAAATAGCTAAAATTACAATTGAAACTTTAATTAAAGATGGAAGAATTCATCCAGGTAGAATTGAAGAAGTTTATGATAAGACATTAAAAGATGTTAATGCTAGAATTATTCAAATTGGAAATCAAACAATTAATGATTTAGGAATAACAAAAATGGATCCTGAATTAGTAACATTAATTGGTAAACTAAATTTCCGTACAAGCTATGGACAAAATGCTTTAAAACATTCAATTGAGGTTGCAAATCTTTGTGGGTTAATGGCTGCTGAACTTGGTGAAAATGTAACGCTTGCTAAAAGAGCTGGATTATTACATGATATTGGAAAATCAATTGATTTTGAAGTTGAAGGAAGTCATGTGGAAATTGGCTTAGAATTTGCCAAGAGACATCATGAACCAGAGGTCGTATTAGATGCCATTGCATCTCATCATGGAGATGCCGAAGCTAAATCCACAATTGCCGTTTTAGTTGCTATTGCAGACACTTTATCAGCAGCAAGACCTGGAGCTAGAAATGATTCTTTAGAAAACTACATCAAGAGACTTGAACAACTTGAAGAAATTGGAAACTCATATGAAGGAGTTGAAAAAACATTTGCAATGCAAGCTGGTCGTGAATTACGTGTAATTGTTAAACCTCAAGAAGTTGACGATGCAAAGAGTTATAAAATTGCTAGAGATATAAAAGAACAAATTGAAAATGAAATGCAATATCCTGGTACAATAAAAGTAACTGTAATAAGGGAAACAAGAGTACAAGAAGAAGCTAAATAAGTTTCTTCTTTTTTTCGTCTAAAAATGCTTTATTAAAATGTCGAATTATGATATTATAAATACATAAGAAAAATATAAAGGAGTAAAAAATAAAATGAAAAAAGCGTTGAGTATTATGGGTAAAACATTTTCTTTTTTAGGAGTCACTTTAGGAATGATTTTTGTTGCGTTAGTTTTAACTATAACGTTAATTTGTCATGGCCCAAGTGAAAGTGCAAAAGAATTATTTGCAACCACTATATTAGAAACAGGACAATTAAAATTCTTAGCAAATGTTTTCTTAAGTAAAGAAGAATTACAAGAAATAGTAGACAAAAACTCTTTACAAGATATGGATGTTGAAGTTGATGAAAATTTAATAAATACTGAAGGAAACAAGGAAAAAGAGCTAATAGAAATTCACAATGTTAGTGGAGATGGCTTCGAAGGAACAATGATGGTTGTAAATGATCCATCTAAGATTAGTTTAGCAACAACATATCCATGGGGTGAATATGGAAAAGAACTTGGAGTAATCGTCGATGAAGCTGGCGCCATCGCCGGAGTTAATGGTGGTATTTATTATTCAAGTGGTAATAAAGGTGGAAGACCATATGGGGTTACAGTAAGTAATGGTGAAATTAAAGATATAACTTTAGGTTGGTCTGGATTATATTTAATTGGCTTTGATGAAAATAATTTGCTTCGAATCATAAGTCTTGAAGGAATGAACAAAAGTGCCGTTGAAAAAATGGTTAAAGAAGAAAAAATAAGAGATGCAATATCATTTCAAGAAGAATCATCAGATGCCAATAACCATTTTGTAAAGTTAATAATAAATGGTGAAAAAAGAGAACTTAGTGGTAAGGGTAGTGGACAAAATCCAAGAACAGCAATTGGTCAAAGAAAAGATGGAAGCGTCCTTATTTTAGTAACAGATGGTCGAGGAAAAAATGGTCATCTTGGTGCAACAGCATCTGATTTAATTGAAATTATGGCAGAATATGGTGCAGTAAATGCTGCTAATATAGATGGAGGTAGTTCATCATCACTATATTATAATAAAAAATATTTAAGAACTAGTGTAACATTTTATTACACAAACTCATCATGGAGATTACCAACAGCATTCGTAGTAAAGGATAATTAATATGGCAAAATCTAGAAGAAATAAATCGTTATTTAAAACAAGTTTAATTATATACACTTTAATTGCAGCAGTATTAGTTGTAGTTTTCTTAGTATACATATTTTTAACATTAAAAAATTATGAAAAAGGGCAAACAGTTAATGTTATAAAAGACACTATTCTATCCCTAGATGATAACACTCTAAAAGGTTATTTGAAAGATAACAATCAAAGTGAAGATTTATTAGAGGAATATAAAAAACAAATTAATGATAAAGATACAAAAGTAATAAAAAAAGATAAAGATAACTATGAATTAGTATTAAATAATAGAGTATTATTTGAAATTACTACCAAATATATAAGCACAGAAACTAAGTTAGGAATGTTTAGTTATGAAAAACGAGAAATAACAAATATTAAACCAAACTTAGAAAGAGGATTAATATTTTATAATGTTACAGTTCCAAGTACTTATAAAGTGTACGTTGATAATAAGTTATTGGAAGAACCAACTACAAAAGAAAAATATAAAAATTTAGATAATATGTATCAAAATGATTCAATGCCATACATGGCAACATATGAAATAAATGGATTAACTAAAGAAAGTAGTATTAAAGTAATAAATGAATATAATGAAGAAGTAAAATTAAAACAAGATAAATATTCATATACACTTGAAAAAAATTATATAAACGTAGATTCATACGATGAAGCAAAAAAATATTTAAGTAGTGAAGTAGATATCTGGGATTTTGCTCATAAATGGAGTTTATTTTTAACAAATGACTTGAGTGGATTGGCTCATGGATATAATACAATAAAAACGTATTTTATCGAAGGCACATCAATGAGTAAGCAAGCTTATAACTGGGCTCATGGTATAGATATTAACTTTACAAGTAGACATAAGTTAAAGAATCCAACATTTACTAATGAAAAGTTAAATAATTTCACTATATATAGTAAAGATGCCTTTTCTTGTGAAATATATCTTGAAAAAAATATGATTGTAAACGGAAAAGATCAATTAGATGTAATGCATGATTATATATACTTTATAAAAGATAATGGAGTATGGAAAGTTGTAAATATAAAAGCGGGGGAATAAGATGAATAAAGATGTAATAGTATTAATACCGGTCTTTGATCCAAATGAAAAAATAATGCAAAAGTTCTTAGATGAATTAACTAAAAGTTTTGCAAACATAGTTTTCGTTAATGATGGATGTAATAAAAAACATGACAAATACATGGATAATTTGGCAAAAAAATATGAAGTAATAAAACATAATGTTAATTTAGGAAAAGGTCGAGGCTTAAAAAATGGAATTAATTATATTTTAAATAATTATCCAAAAGCAAAAGTTATTGTAACTGCAGATTGCGATGGTCAACATAGTGTAAAAGATATAAAAAAGTGTTCTGATGTAGCTAAGAAAAATTTAGATTCATTAGTTTTAGGTGTTAGAGATTTTTCCGATGATTTAGTACCTACAAGATCTAAATTTGGTAATGTAATTACGAGAAATGTTTTGTATTCTTTTGTAGGAGCAAAAGTAAGTGATACCCAAACAGGTTTAAGAGCAATGAGTCTAGAAATTGCCAGAAAGTTAATTTCCATAGATGGAGAAAGGTATGAATACGAAACAAATTGTTTAATAGAAACAAAAATAAAAAACATACCTATTAAAGAAGTAATAATAGAAACCATTTATATAAATGATAATGAAACAAGTCATTTTAATCCAATCAAGGATTCAATCAGAGTGTATAAACTATTTGCACCATATTTAATATTTGCTTTATTATCATATATTATAGAAACAATAATATTTGCAAAAACATATAATATATGTAAATCTATATACATAATTCCATTATTCTTACTTTTAAGTAAAATAGTTTCTAGTATAATAAAAATAATATTTAATAATCATATAAATATAAGATATATAATAATAAATTATTTGATTACTGCAATAATATTAACTTTATTACCTAGTAAACAAGTATTAGTAAAAGTAATCATTGATATAGTAATGTTTATATTAAGTATTTTCTTAATAAAATTTAAAACTAAAAAAGAATTATAAAAAAATCACACAATTGTGTGGTTTTTCTATGCTTGATTTACCTCCATTATAACAGGTAATATAATTGGTTTTCTACCAGTTAAATTGTTTATAAACGGAAGTAATTCCAAAATTATTTGATTTTTTAAATCTGTATAACTATATGGGGCTTTAGCTAAAGACGCATTAACAACTTCACTAATTTTTCTTTCTATTTTTTGCATTAATTCTTGATTTTCATTTACTAGAACAAAACCTCTGGCAGTTACATTTGGTTTTAATAATAATTTTCTAGTTAAAGTATTGATATTTAAGATTGTAATTAAAATACCATCCTGACTCATTAACTTTCTATCTTTAATAACTATTGAACCAATATCACCAACACGAGATCCATCTACGTAAACATCACCGGCTTGAACAGTTCCACCACGTTTTACTTCACCATTTAATAGTTCTAAAACATCTCCGTTGGTACAAATAAATGTATTTTCTGGTGCAACACCACATAAAATTCCAATTTCAGTATGTTTTTTTAGCATTCTATATTCACCATGCATTGGCATAAAATATTTTGGCTTAATAATTCTAAGCATCCATTTTAATTCTTCTTCCTTAGCATGACCAGATGTATGAACATCACTAAATTCTGAATTGGTAAATACACGAACACCTTTTAAATATAGTTTATTAATAATCTTATTAATACTTTCTGCATTACCAGGAATAGGGCTTGATGAGAAAATTACTAAGTCATCACCAAGGAGGGATATTTGTTTATGTTGACCATTAGCAATACGAGATAAAGCTGCAAGAGGTTCACCTTGAGAACCTGTACATAAAATACATATTTCATTTCTTTTTAAACTCTTAGCATCATTTGCATCAATAAACATTGATCTATCATTAATTAGTCCATTATTTAAAGCAAGTTCAATACTATTATCCATGCTTCTACCAAAAACAATTATTTTTCTTCCATATTTTTTACAGCTTTCAACAATATGTTTAATACGATAAATGTTAGATGCAAATGTTGCAATAATAACTCTGCCATGATGTTTGCTTATCATATCATTTAAAGTTCCATCAACTGCACTTTCACTTTTAGAATATCCACTTGTTAAGGCATTTGTTGAATCACTAAGAAGTAAAGTAACGCCTTCAGCTCCAAACTTTGCCATTTTGTGAATATCAGCCATAGGCCCAACCGGAGTTAAATCAAATTTAAAATCTCCGGTTTCAAAAATTGTTCCATTCGGAGTTTTAATAACTATTGCAAAACTATCTGGGATAGAGTGGGTAGTATTAATAAATGAAATATCAAAATATTTTGTTTTAACATTAAAGTCAGGAGTAATAATTTGATAATTATCATACTTTATATTTCTTTCTACAAGTTTCTTTTCTATTAAATCTTTTGCAATCTTCGGAGTATATATAACTGGTATATTAATTGCTTGAAGCAAAAATGGTATACCTCCGATATGATCTTCATGACCATGAGTTATAAATAAACCTTTAATTTTATCTACGTTTTTCTTTAAATATGTAATATCTTGAATAACATAATCAACACCAAGCAAATTATCTTCTGGAAACATAACCCCAGCATCTATAATTAATATTTCATCATTATGTTCAACAACATACATGTTTTTTCCAACTTCACCTAAGCCACCTAAAGCAATAACTTTTGTGGCAATATTATTTTTATTTTCCACTTAAAAATTCCTTCTTTCTTTAAAATAAAATTAATTCATAAAGTTACTGAACTAATAATAGTATACCAAAAAAATAGTTATTTGTCTATATTGTTTTGAACGTTCACTAAATAAAATTGTAAGTTCCCGCTTTTATTGATGTGGGAACTTAGGCTTAAAACTTACTAGTAATAAATATACAAGTAACCATTAACAAAAAACTGGTAACACTCTACATCCAAAATCAAATGTTTCTCTTTTAATACATAATCCTTGCTCATATCTACATTCGATACATAATTACTAATAAATTGCAATACATAGTAATTTTTGGTATAATGTTTCCACGGAGGTTAATCATGGGATTATTTGATAAATTAAAAAATATAATAACAAAAAAAGAAGTTGAAGAAAAAAAAGATGATGCAGTAAAAAAATATGATGAAGGGTTAGAAAAATCTCGAAACGAATTTGTATCAAAATTGAGCATGTTAGGTATAAAATATACCAAAATAAATGATGAATATTTTGATGAACTAGAAAATATTTTAATAATGGCAGATATCGGAGTAAATACCGTAATGGATTTTATGGATAGATTAAGAAAAAGAGTAAAGTCAGAAAATATTACCGATACGAAATATTTAAATGAAGTTATCGTAGATGAATTATTTATAATATATGTTAATAATGAATCAATCACTGATAAAATTAATATGGCTAGTGTAGGTCCAACAGTAATATTAATGGTTGGTGTTAATGGTGTTGGTAAGACTACCACAATTGCAAAATTAGCTTATAAATATAAAAGTGAAGGAAAAAAAGTTATGTTAATTGCTGGTGACACTTTTAGAGCAGGTGCTGTAGAGCAATTAAAGATTTGGGCCGACAGAACAGATTCTATATTTTATGGAAAAGAAAACATAGATCCCGCCGGAGTAATATATGATGGACTTGTAAAAGCCAAAGAAGAAAACGCAGATATTGTTTTAATTGATACTGCTGGAAGACTTCATAATAAAGTAAACTTAATGAAAGAACTTGAGAAAATAAACAAAGTTATAGGCAAAATAATACCAAATGCTCCGCATGAAACTTTACTTGTTATAGATGCTACCACAGGTCAAAATGGTATAATGCAAGCTAGTGCATTTAAAGAAATAACCAACATTACTGGTATAGTACTTACAAAATTAGATGGAACAGCTAAAGGGGGAATCGTCCTAGCAATAAAAGAAGAAGTAAATATTCCTGTAAAATTTGTTGGACTTGGTGAAAAAATGACAGATTTGATTACTTTTGATATAGAAAACTATATTTATGGATTATTTAAGGACTTGATGTAAATGAAAGAATTTTTATATTGTGGAGAGCTATTTGACATATATGGCAATTTATTAAATGAATCGAATAAAAAGTATTATCAATTATATTATGAAGAAAATTTAACATTACAAGAAATAGCTGATTTAGAACAAGTATCGAAAAGTTATATAGGAAATATTATTAAAAAGACTAGTGAAAAGCTAAAAGAATATGAAGAATCATTGCATATTTATAAGGATAGAAAATTATTATCAGAAACATTATCTACAGATGATATAAACAAGATTAAAAAAATAATCAAAAAAGTATTGGAATAAAGATTCAAACATGCTAAAATATATTTAGAGGTAGGAATAATGAAGAAGTATATTTTAGTAGGTTTGTTTTTTATTGCAACATTTTTTAATGTTGCAATGGTTTTAGCTCAAAGAGGCTGTTGTTCACATCATGGTGGAGTAGCGGGGTGTAATGAATACGGAAGGACAATTTGTAATGATGGAACTCTTAGTCCGTCATGTACATGTACCCCAACAATTACTGAAGAAAAGCCTAAAGTTATTTATGGTTGCACTGATAAAAGCGCCAAAAATTACAACAAAAATGCTAATGAAAACGATGGAAGTTGCATCTACTATAAAAAAGGTTGTACCGACACAAATTCTATAAACTTTGATGAAAGTGCAGAAGTTGATGATGGAAGTTGTATTAAAAAAGTTGTAGGATGTATGAATGAATCTGCCACAAATTTTAATCCAGATGCAAATGTAAATAGCAATTGTATTTTCAAAGAAAAAGAAAAAACAATTTCTAAAAGTGAAGAAGAGCCAAAAGAAAAGAGTGGGGTAGTACCAACATTATTAACAATAGCAACTATAGGAACATGTGGAGTCTTAATTAAAAAAAGACATTAGAAAAGTTCTAATAAAATATAAATATCATAATAATTAATAAGGTGTGTATATGAAAAAGATATTATTAATTATTATGAGTTTTTTTATTCTAAACTTAAGTGTTTTAGCAGAAGAAGATTTTGCTCCGAATGGCAAGAGTGCAATTTTGGTAGATAATTTATCTGGAAAAGTATTATATGAAAAAAATGCTGATGAGAAACTTGCTCCAGCATCGATGACAAAACTAGCTAGCATGCTAATTGTAATGGAAGCAATCGATAATGGAAACTTAAAATTTGAAGACAAAGTTACAATTAGTGAAGAAGCTGCCAACATGGGAGGAAGTCAAGTTTTTTTACAAGCTGGAGAAGTTTACACAGTGCATGATTTATTAAAAAGTGTAGCCATTGCAAGTGGTAATGATGCAGTTTTAGCTCTAGCAGAAAAGATTGGTGGATCTCAAAGTGGGTTTGTAGATATGTTAAATAAAAGACTCAAAGAAATCGGGGCCACCAATACAAATTTTGTAAATGCTCATGGTCTTGATGCTGAAGGACATTATTCAACCGCTAGAGACATGTCAATCATAGCACGTGAACTTCTTAAACATCCAAAAATATTAGAATTTACAAGTATATACGAAGAATATTTAGAAAAAAATGATGGTTCAAGAATATGGTTAGTAAATACAAATAAATTAGTTAGATTCTATGATGGAGTAGATGGATTAAAAACAGGATTTACAGGAACAGCTGGTTACTGTTTAACTGCCACAGCTAAAAAAGATAATTTCCGTCTTATATCAGTTGTTATGGGAGAAGATACCTCGGAAAATAGAAGTAGTGATACTGTAAAAATGTTAAATTATGGTTTTAACACATTTAAAATAAATATAATAAAAACAAAAGGAGAATCTTTAGGAAAAGTTAGGGTAGAAAAAGGAAAACAAGATAGTGCTAACATAGTTTTATTAAATGATGCCACAGAAATATTAAAAAACACTGATCAAGTTACAGAATATAAATTTAATTTAAAAGTTAACAAAATAAAAGCTCCAGTAAAAGTCGGAGATATCGTCGGAACAGCAGAAATAGTTGACTCAGAAGGAAATATTATAGATGAAGTGGATGTAACAGTTGAAAAAACCATAAAAAAAGCCAATATATTAGACTATATGCTAAGAAATCTAAAAACAATTGGCTTTGGAAAGAGTATTATAAAACAATAAAAGCACTAGTCAAGTGCTTTTTAAGTTGGATAATCTTCAATTTCTGTCTTTGATTTATGAGGTTCATCAAATAATAAACCATTATAATTTCTTTGTCTTAAAGCCTCATAAAGCATAATAGCAACAGTATTAGATAAATTTAAAGATCTAACATTTGCAGTCATAGGCATTCGCATACAATTATCAATGTGAGGTTTTAATATTTCTTTAGGAATACCCGTAGACTCTTTACCAAATACAAAATAAATATTTTCATTTACATCAGAATAATCAAAACTTGAATGAGGCTTATGTCCATATCTAGTTAGGAAATAATAGGTTCCATTTTGATTCTTATTTAAAAACTCATCCCAATTTTCATAAACAGTCCAATTTAATTTATCAATATAATTAACACCACATCTTTTTAAAGTAGCATCATCTACTTTAAATCCCAAAGGTTTAATTAAATGCAAAGCTGCTCCGACTGCAACACAAGTTCTCATTATATTTCCAGTATTCTGAGGTATTTCAGGTTCAAATAAGACTACATTTAACATAATATCACTCCTTTAAAAAAAGGTCTTATTGACCTTCATAACCATATATATCTAATAATTTTTGAAAATCACCAGCATTAATTACATTATTATCATTTCTTGCAACAACATCAACAACTTTACCATTTTTAAAATATAAAATTGTTGGAACTTTTTTTATCTTATCGGTATTAAATGCATTATTTAATCTATTTATATAATTATCTTCATTCATTATATCTTTTACATTTAAATAATAAAATGAATCATTTAATTTATATTTATCTAAAATTCTTTTTAAACCTTTTTCTAAATTATTAGTATCTTTATTTCCAGTATAGCTAATTAGAACAAAATATTCAGTCGGAGATTCTGCTAAAATTTGATTAACCTCATCTAAATTCTTAATTTCTAAACTAACTGTACCAGAATCTAATAAGTAACTTTTGCTTAAAATATCAGTTTCTTTTAATTTATTTACTCTGTAACCATAAAATATAACTAATATTAAAGCTAAGATTACACAAACAATAATTAAAATATTTTTATTTGAAAATATTTGTTGTGCTCCATTAACTTCTTTTATTTCTTCTTTACTAACATTTAAATTAGTATTTTTACTTTTAGCACTTTTAGTACTACCTGCATTCGTTTTTTTTGTATTTGCCATATACACCATACCTTTCATATTAATATTATCATAAAAATGAATATTTTCAAATACATTTCTTATTTTTCGACATCATTTTTCTCTAATTTTACTAAAACTTCACGTGGCTTAGATCCATTTTGAGGTCCAACAATTCCTCGAGACTCTAATAAATCCATCATTCTTGCAGCTCTATTATAACCAAATCTAAATCTTCTTTGAATTAAGGATGCACTAATTTTACCAGTTTGAATAGCAAACTCTACAACATCATTGTAAGCATCATCATCTTCACCACCAACAGCAGAGTTACCAACACCACTTGAAGTATTTTGACTAACATTTTCAAATGCTGAATCATATTTAGCAGCAGCTTGATTCTTACAATAATCAATTAGTCTTTTTATTTCATCATCATTTACAAAACAACCTTGAACTCTGATTGGAACGCTTTCACCCATAGGGAAATATAACATATCACCTTTACCAAGTAATCTTTCTGCACCACGTTGATCAAGAATAGTACGAGAGTCAATTTGTGATGCAACCGCAAAAGCAATACGTGATGGAATATTATTTTTAATTAAACCAGTGATAACATCAGTTGAAGGTCTTTGAGTTGCAACAATTAAATGAATTCCAGCCGCACGAGCAAGTTGTGTAATACGTGTAATTGAATCTTCAACTTCTTTAGATGCAACAAGCATTAAATCTGCAAGTTCGTCGATAATAACAACTATATAAGGCATTTTATTTTGAGGACTTTCTGGATGTTTTTTATTATATTTTTCAATCATTTCATTATATCCAGTAATATTTTTAACCTCTTTATCACTAAATGTTTGAAATCTATTATCCATCTCTGTAACAACTCTTTGCAATGTTAAACTAGCTTTTTTGGGATCACTAACAACAGGACAAAGTAGGTGAGGAATACCATTATAATTAGTAAGTTCAACCTTTTTAGGGTCAACTAGTACAAGTTTAACCTCATTAGGTTTATAGCGCATTAGTATTGAAGCAATGATTCCATTAATACATACTGATTTCCCAGATCCGGTAGAACCAGCAACTAAAAGGTGTGGCATCTTAGTTAAGTCAAATACTTTAGGTGTTCCCATGATATCTTTACCTAATGCTGAACAAATTTTGGCATCACTCTTTAAATTTTGTGGACTTTCCAAAACCTCTCTTAATGTTACACTTGAAATAGTAGGGTTAGGTATTTCAATTCCGATAGTACTTTTTCCAGGAATCGGTGCTTGAATAATAACATCTTTTGCAGCCAAAGCCAAAGCTATTTCTTTATCAATATTTAATATTCTACTTACCTTTGTAGCAGGTGGAACAGTAAGTTCATATTCAGTAACTGCAGGTCCAATATGTATTTCTACAACTTTTGCTGCAATACCAAAATCTTTTAAAACTCTTTCTAATATTTCTTTATTACTTTGTGTAAATGATGTATTATTATTTTTCTTAGGTTTCAAAGGATCAAATATTTCATTAAATTTTGGAAGCCTATAGTAACCTCCATTTTCAACTTCTTCTGTTTTTGTTTCTTTTTCTAAAGACTCTTCTATGATAGGTTTAGTTTTTAATTCTTCCATTGATGTAATAATAATCTTTTCTTTTTCAACCGGTTTTATTTCAACATTTTCTTTTACCTCATCACTATTACTAATTGGAACAACCTCACTAGATTCATGTTTTTCTTTCTTTTTAAATTTAATTAAACCAAATAGCTTTTTAAAGATATTAGATAAATTAACATTGAATGTTAACACTGATGCAAATACTCCGAGTAAAACCAAAATAACAATTGTACCAGTTTTTCCAAATAGCCCATATAAAGCTGCCGTAAATAAAGCTCCGATGAATCCACCACCAATAACTACGGTAGTAACTCCAGATGTATTTAAAGCATTATTTGCTGTAATCGCTGAAATTCTTTCCATATAATTATTATAAGTTTCCATTAAAATTTCCTTAGGATTACCAGTTATTTTTAAAAATTCAAAATGACTTGCTACAAGAAGAATTATAAAGAAAATATATAAACCGATTAATTTTTGATCACTAAATTTTGGCATTTTTCTTTTATACAACATATAAACCCCTAATATTATTAGGGCTATAAGAATAATCATCCACCAAGTTCCAGCTAAAAACATGGCAAATTTTTTTAATAAAGAGCCAATAAAACCAAATCCAAATCCAATAACGCCTATTAATATAAGGATAAGACCAGTAAGCTCAACACTATAAGAACTATTATTGCCACTATCTTTAGTTTTTTTCTTCTTTGCCATATTCATCACCTTAATTAATTATACATTATAATGAAAAATTATTCAAACTTTATCTAATCAATTTTTAATTTTTTTCCATCAAAAAAAGCCCTAACGGCTTTTAAATTATTTATATCCTTTATCTTTATAATAATTATAAAGTTCGTAAAAACGATTAAAGTGAACAATTTCTCTTTGACGTAAGAATAATAATGGTTCAATTACTTTTGGATCTGTTGCCAAATCAATTAAATGTTCATATGCAACTCTAGCTTTTTGTTCCGCAGCCATATCTTCAACTAAGTCAGCCAAAGGATTACCTGTAACAGCAAATGTTGATGCATCAAAAGCAACACCATCTGCACTCATTGGAAATACTCCTTTTCCATGTTCTGTATAGAAACTTTCAAGTCCTGCCTCTTTAATTTCATCTATCGTAGCATTAGCAATTAATTGTGAAACTATTGTGGCAACCATTTCTAAATGACCTAATTCTTCCGTAGCTATATCATTAAGTAAAGCCCTTCCTTTTTCATCAGGCATTGTAAACTTTTGATGAAAATATCTTAAAGCTGCCCCAAGTTCTCCCGCATAACCTCCAACTTGTGTAATAATAAGTTTAGCCATCTTTAAATCTTTTTTTGTAACACTAATCGGATAAGATAAATGTTTTACATATTTAAACATATTTTGTACCTCCAGTATTTTCCCAAGGCCATGGATTATTAATCCAATCAAACTTTGATAAAGAATCATTATCGATTACTTCAAGTGGTCCATAAATTCTTACATATTCCATTTCTTTTGAACAAGATTTTTCAGCTAATTCTTTAAATTTTCTTAACATTTCTTCATCAGTTGGATGTAAATCTAAATATAAATTTAAATCATTAATAGCAAAAGATAGTGCCATTATTTCTAGTAATAATTCTTCTTGCTTATTATTAGCTTCAACTACTTTATATGTATAGTTTTTATAAGGATCATATAAATTTCTAAACATGTTTCCTTTTGCAAATCCATCTGTAACACTTGTTAACACTTTATCATTTTCCATTTTTAAATTATTAGGTATTGTAAAACCCAAAAATCCTAAATTATCATCAAATAACATATTTTTCCTCCCTAATTTATAGTATGTATTACCTAAAAAACGAAATGGGTTAATTACTTACTATAAAAGCATATTGTAAAAATAGGATAGAATAAATGACTTTGTAAAAAAACTGAATATGGGATTGACTTTAGTAAAAAATTATCATAAAATTAATAATAGGATAGGTATGGCATATGGATAGATTACGTAATAAAATAAAAAAAATCCTAAATAAAGACGTAACGTCTATTTTAAATAAACATAAAATACCACTAGTGGGAATAGCTGTTGTGGCACTTTTAGCATGCATTGGATTAGTGGTAACATATGCATTTTATCAAGTCGTAGATACAAAACCAATCATCGGCGGAGCAACATCAGAAATATCAGATTTAGATATTAGGGTAATGGCAGAAGAAAGAGATACCAATGGAAATGGGTTAAATAGTTATGGACTATATCCATATATCCCAAAAGCAGGTTATAAATATAATGAAAGTAAAAGTAAATGTACCAATGGATCAGAAATAATTTATGATAGTACAACCTATAGTGCAGATATAACAGCATATGGACATGATGTATGTTATTTATACTTTGATTCAATTGCCCAACTAGACATAACGCTAAATGTTTATGCCGAAAATGTAGATTCAGATGGTAATGGTAATGGAGAATATACAAAACTAGAAACAACAGCATTGCCAACAATTGGATATGAATTAAACGAAACAAAGAGTAAATGTCAAAATGGTTCATCAGTGACCTATAGTGCTGCAGAAAACTTATTTACTGTAGAATCAAGTAACAAAGACGTATGTGATATTTATATGGATGCTATGGATGTAGATATTGCATTAAAAATATATGTACAAGCAAAGAAAAATTCAAGTCTATATTATGAAGCAAAGAGTATACCAACAAATAATTTTTATGCTTTAGGAACAAAATCAGCATGTACAGGAACATCAACAATGTCAATGAAAAATCAAAAAGTAGTGGTATCAGCAACAGGAAGAACAAATTGTGTAGCATATTTAGATGTGTCAAGCGGACCAATACCTGAAAGTATGCAAAATACTGTTGATGGTGTAAATGTTACAATAAGTTTAGCTAATAGTAATTTAGGAACCACACCGACAACATATTATTATTCAAAAGATAATGGTGCAACTTATGTATCAAGTACATCGAATACTTATACTTTTACAAATTTAACACCATTTACAGATTTTACTTTTAAAGCATATACTGTTGATGCTGCTGGAAACGCATCAAGAATATTAACAACAACATCAACAACATTCTATGTTTTAGATAAACCTTTTGCTTATTCTAATGCCGTTCAAACTTTTACTATAGAAGTTGATGGATATTACAAAATGCAGGTTTGGGGAGCACAAGGCGGTAGTTATTCTACATATAATGGTGGTGCTGGTGGATATAGTGAAGGTATTGTATATTTAACAGCCGGAACTAATTTATATGTTTATGTTGGTGGTCAACCTACATCAACGTCATCAACATCAGCTGCAATAGCTGGGGGCTTTAATGGAGGCGGTCAAGCAAGAGTTCACTCTTATTCAGGTACAACTTCTTATTCACAAGCAGGTGGGGGAGCATCAGACTTTAGGATTGGAACCGATTCGTTATATGCTCGTGTTATTGTTGCTGGTGGTGGCGGTGGATCTTCAAGTGTAAATGCCTTAACTACAAAATATGGTGGTGGTACATCTGGTGGTTCTCCAAGTTCAGCGTTTGCTGCATCACAGACTGCTGGTGGAACTAATGGTACATTTGGAACAGGTGCTAATGGATATATTAGTGGTTATAATTATAAGTATGCTTCCGGTGGTGGAGGCGGAGGCTGGTACGGCGGAGGTGCTGTAAATGCTCATTCTGATAGTACAACTGATTATCGTAATCAAAATGGTGGAGGTTCTGGATATGTTTATACATCGAGTACAGCTTCAAATTATCCATCAGGATGCTTACTAAATAGTTCATATTATTTAGTTAATGCCTCAACTATTGCTGGTAATACGGCATTTACTTCACCAACTGGTGGTACTGAAACTGGCCATACTGGAAATGGATATGCATATTTAACTTTTGTAGGTGTAACATTGGAGTAAATTATGACATGTAGAAATTGTGGAAAGCCATTACCTAGTGATGGGATAGTTTGTAAATTTTGTGGAGCATTAATGAACCAAAGTGAAATAAACTATAAAAATAAAATGAGAGATAATGATAATAAAAGAATTACTTTGTTAAGTGAAAAGTATGGACATGAAAATAAAATTGAATATCGTGAGACTAAAGAAAATAAAGCTTTAGGTCTTGCGATAATAATAATTGTGCTTGTATTTTTAGTAGTTTTAACCATACTAATAAATAGATAGGTGATTATTATGTTGTTATTATGTATTAAAATATTTTTTGCAAGAATTATTGATGTAACTTTGGGAACAATGAGAACTGTTTTGGTTGTTCGCGGAAAGAAGTTTACACCAGCAATTATAGCATTTTTTGAAGTTCTTATTTGGTTTTTAGTAGCTAGAGAAGCATTAACAACTGATATAAAATCAATATTAATCCCAATTTGTTATGCTGCTGGATATGCAACTGGAACATTTATTGGTGGGTATATTTCTAATAATTTTGTTGAAGGTTTAATTGGTGTACAAGTTACTACCAAAACAGTAGGTGTTCAAAAAATGATTAAAGAAATTAGAGCTGCAGGATTCGGAGTTTCCGTACTAGATTTAAAAAATCCTCAAGATAATGAAAAGAAAACAATGTTAATGATTCAATTAAATAAATCAAAATTAAAAAAATTAACTCATATAATAAGAACGAATGATAAAGATGCATTTGTGGTTATAAATGATACTAAATATGTTCAAAATGGTGTTATAAAATAGGCATGAAACAGGAATCATGTCTTTTTTTGTAAAACCTTATTTTTTAACTTTTCTTTAAAATAATATTATGTTAAAATATAATTAGGTGATAAAGGTGAAAAAAATAAATTGGGAAAAAATAAATAAATTTATTAAAAATAGGAACTTTATAATAGCAGTTTGCGTATTTGGTTTAACAATGGCATCAATAGGTTTTAGTTATGCATCATTCTTTTCAGTAAAGACTAATACAAAAAACCAAAGTATTACAACAGGAACATTACAAGTATCCTACGGAAGTAGTTCATCATCAATTCAAAAAACTGGTATGAGTTCAATGTCTGATGAAATGGGAATGGCTCAAACTGATGCAAGTGTTATTTATATTCAAAATACTGGTTCCCTAGATTCAACATATGTTATGAATATTGGGTATGATATGACTAGTTTTAAAGCTAGAACCGGATATAAAGATACTGATACATTAACACCAATAGATTATATAATGGTAGCAGTTTATGAATACAACGGAGCAGGTAGTGACGACACATTAGTATCAGGACCATTTAGTATTGCAGACCTTCCAATTTATAGTTATGATACCACAGATACTAGAAACAATAGATATTCAATTTTATTTAATACTTTAGGAAGTACATCAAGTAGTAATAGTACAAAAACATATAAAATAAAAACTTGGTTAAGTGATAAAGCTATACCTGCTGCCAGTTATACATATTTTTATGTAAATACCCAAATTGTTGCAGAAGTATCAAATGCTAAAATGGCTTATACTTTAAATGGAACCTTAACAGATGGAACAAATAATTTAAGTGGAGCCGTAATAAGTTTTCAAAATGGTTCTTTAAAATCAACGACTACCTCAAGTGGAGCATTTAGTTTAGCAAATATTTATCCTGGGGTTTATAACGTTGATATAACATATAATAACGTTACTTATAGTGGAAATCTAACTATCGAAGAAGGTACAAGTAATAGCCTAATAAGTCTAGGAACAACATTCAGTGGAACAAACATCTATACAGTAGCTAGCACATATAAAACAACATTATCAAAAATATTAACAAAAAATAACATAGATTCTTATAGTAGTGAAGCCGTTATAAATGGTGGAAATTTATTTCCAACATATAAACTAACTGGTGGAGCAACAGCTACAATAAATGGCATTAAAATAGTACTTAATACAACAAATAACACATACACAATGAGTATGTAAAAATAAATAAAAAATTTACCATTTAGGGTTGATTTTTAAAACGTTAAATGGTAATATTAAAATAGAGGAGGAGAAAAGTAGAATGGACAATAAAAAGAACACAATCCTTTTAACAGTTATTGCAGTAGCAACTTTATTAGTTGCTGTAGTTGGAGCTACTTTTGCATACTTCACAGCTCAAGGAGGAAGCGGATCTGAAGCTAAAGTTACAGTTAGTACTGGTACAGCAGCAAGTTCAGAATTTGGTACTTTTACAGCTATTAACATTTATGCAGACGCTACCACATTTAGTCAAAGTGCTGCACAAGGTGAAGGCGGACTAAGAGCACATACTGGAACTTCAGAAGGAAAAGTTAGTTGGACAGCTCCTGGAGCAGTTACTGGACAAGATGAACCAAGTTTAGCAGATAGAACATTCTGTTATACAGCTGTTTTAAATATTACAGCTAATTCATTTGAAAGAACTGAAGCTTTAGCTGGAAAAGCAGAATTAGAATTTACTGCTAAAAAAGGCGATACAGTAATAATTGACAAAATGGATATCACAACAACAACTACAGATGTTAAAATTCCAACAACTGCAAACGGAAGCGATTACACTCACAAAATTATAGCAGACGCTGGAGCTACTCAATCTGACGATTGGACACTAACAGTAACATTATTAAACTATGATGAAGATCAAAATGTTAATGCTGGTAAACAATTTACTGGAGCAGTTAAATTCGATAAAACAAGTTGTTAATTTAAACAATAAATTTAGGACTTTTTGTCCTTTTTTGTTTGATAAAAAATTTTTCAAAAATCCATCACATTAGGGTTGATTTTTTATATATAAAATGGTAATATTAAAATAGAGGAGGAGAAAAGTAGATATGGAAAATAAAAAGAATACGATCCTTTTAACAGTTATTGCAGTTGCAACATTATTGGTGGCTGTAGTTGGAGCTACTTTTGCATACTTCACAGCTCAAGGTGGTAGTGGAACAACTGGAACAATTACAGTTAGTACAGGTACTGCTGCTAGTTCAGATTTCGGTACTTTCGGAGCTATCAATATCTATGCAGATGCAACTACTTTTGCTAAAGGACAACCAGATGCTACAGGAACATCAACTGGAAAAGTAAGTTGGACAGCACCAGGTGCAACAACAACTACTACACCAAGTTTAGCAGACAGAACATTCTGTTATACAGCTGATTTAGTAATTACTGCAAATACATTTACAAAATCTGCTGCTGCTGGAGCTTCTGATAAAGAACTATACTTTACTGCTGTTAAAAATAGCGAAACAATTATCAGTGAACAAAGTCTAGTTGAATTACCAGCTGGAACCGCAGTAATTGGAACAATTAATATTCCTACAGCTGCTGGTGGAAGTACTTTAAAACATACTTTAACTGCTGACGCTGGAAAAACTGTATCAGACGATTGGACAATTACAGTTACATTACATAACTTAGATGTTGACCAAAACGAAAATACAGGAAAACAATTAACTGGTTCAATTAAGTTTACAAAAACTGATTGTTAATAAATGGACTTCGGTCCGTTTTTTATTGCCATAATTTATATTATTTGATAAAATAACATATGAAAAGAGATGAATTATATGGCTTTATTGTTGACTTTTTTTAGTGGTTTATTTTTTCTAGTTGGAATAATTATTTATAATTTTGTTAAAAATAAAACAATTTTAACAAGACTGTCGATTTCATGTGCAAGCATTGTTATTATTGGTTTAATATTATTTGACTTACTACCGGAATTGTTAGAATTAAAAAAATGGTGGTTAATATTTTTCGTTTTAATAGGTCTATTTATCCTTATTATAATTGATAAACTAATTCCTCATCATGAACATGACCATCATGAAAACGACGAAAACAAAAAAGAACATATTGAACATATTCAACATGTTAGTACCATAACAATAATAGCACTTTTATTACATAACATAATCGAAGGAATGGCTCTTTATGGCGTAACATCTACTGATGCTAAAAGCGGAATATTGATGTTACTTGGAATTGGTCTTCACAATCTTCCATTTGGTTTTCAAATAGCAAACTACAAAAAAGATTCTCAAAGTAGATTTTTATTACTCGTATTAATATTATCAGGTTTTATCGGAGGACTAATTTTCTTATTATTCGGAAGTATAAGTCCTATTCTTGAAGGGATAATTATATCATTAACCCTTGGAATGTTACTTCATATTCTATTGTTTGAACTTTTAAAAGAAGTTTTAGCAGAAATAAATAAAAAAGAAACTATTTATGGTATAATATTAGGTATAATAATATTAATAGTTATAAACATTATATAAGAAGGGAAGATTATATGAAGAAAGTATTGGTACTCGGAGCTTCCGGAGCAGTCGGAGTTCATACGGTTAAATACCTTTTAAGTGAAGGAAAATATGAAATAACAGTATTAGACTTAAAAAATAAAAATTCATACGATAGACTAAAAAGATTTAAAAAAAGAGTAAATATTTTATATGGTGATGTAACAGATCGTATATTAATGGAAGCTTTAGTTAAAGATCACGATTTCATAATATATCTAGCCAGTGCAATGCCTCCGCTTGGAAACATGAAAGAAGGATTATCTATGGCCATCGATTATGGAGGGTGTGAAAATATCATTCGTGCTATTAATTATTATAATCCAAAATGTCATTTATTTTTTGCATCAACTACAAGTATGTATAAAAATATAAAAAATCCCAGTGTAAAAAGTCGTATAGTATTAGATGAATTTGATTATTTTGAAAAAGCCAAATTAGAATGTGAAAAATTAATAAAAAGTAAATTAAAATACTACACAATTTATCGTATTCCATTAGTTTTAAGTAATCCCTTAGAAGAAAAATTTTTATACACCGGAAACAAAGAAGACGTAATGGATGTTATTACTAAAGAAGATTGTGCTTATGCTTTTGTAAAAGGTATAAATTATGCATCAAAATTAAATAAACAAACCTTTAATCTTGCGAGTAAAGAACCAGTAAAGTATGGTGATTTACTAGATAAATTATTAGATATAAACGGCTTAAGTTGGAAATATATTTTATCAAGGCTCTTTTTAGAAAAGAATTATTATAGTCCAGTATGTAGTGATAGGGATGAACTTGAAGAAATAATACATTATAGAAACGATTCTCTATCAGAATATTATGCCCGACTAAGGGTAAAGAATAAAGATCGTAAATTTCAAAAATATCTAGTTAAAGTAGGTAAGAAAAAATGAAGGTAGGCATAGCTTTTTCAGGTGGGGGCTTAAGGGGTGCCTATCAAGTTGGATGTTATAAAGCATTTTTAGACTGCGGTATAAAAGTAGATGGTTTCGTGGGAACTTCAATCGGAGCATTTAATGCTGCCATGTGTGCCAGTAATAGATTTAGTGAATTATATAACTTTTGGTACAATGACGACACAGGATCAATCATAGGTTTTAGTGATACCTTAATAAAGAAAACAAATAATAATGAATATGATTTAAAAATGCTTATGGAGATTCTTGATAATGTCAAAAGTATTGTAAAAAATAAAGGCATAAGTACAATTAACATAAGAAAAAAACTTGAAGAGTTTAATATAAGTAAATATCTTTATAAAAGTAAAAAAGATTTTGGGCTAGTTACAGTTAGATTTAATGATTTTAAACCTAGATACATGTTTAAAGAAAACATACCATCTTCTAAACTAAATGATTATATAATAGCATCATGTTTTTTACCGATATTTAAATTTGAAAAATTAATAGATGATAACTATTATTTAGATGGTGGTTTTCATGATTATATACCTGCAAATTCTTTATTAGAAAAAGGTTATGATAAAGTATATGTTATAGATCTTGAAGCTATTGGACTAAGAAGACCATATCAAGATAAAAATAAAATAACTATTATAAAACCTTCTAGAAGATTAGGTAGTATTCTAGATTTTAAACAAAAAGATATCAGAGAAAACATTAAATTAGGTTATTATGATACTCTAAAAGTTTTAAAGAAATTTGATGGCAAAAAATATATATTTAAATATCATGATATTTGGTATTATGAATTATTACTAAAAAAAGTTCCTAAAAAAGAACAAGAAGAGATGGCAAAATTCTTTAGTACTAAAAATGCAAAAAGATTAATAATAAAGGCTTTAGAGTTTGTTATGAAAAAAGAAAAATTTGATTATTGTGAAATTTACAAAATTAGAAATGTTGTAAAAAGAATAAATTATACAAACAAAAATTATGGGGTTTACAAGTTTGTGAGAAAATTAAAATTATTTTAAAGGAGAGAGAATTTATGGGAAGAGCATATGAAGTAAGAAAGGCTAGTATACAAAAAACAGGAGCTGCCAAAGGAAAATTGTATACAACATTTGCCAAAGAAATTTATTTAGCAGCAAAAAAAGGTAGTCCAAATCCAGAAGCCAATATAACTTTGAAAAGATTAATAGATAAGGCTAAGAAAAATCAAGTGCCATCAGATATTATTTCAAGAGCAATAGATAAAGCTAAAGGTGTTGGGCAAGATGAATATCATGAAGTAGTATATGAAGGTTTTGGCCCTGGAGCATCAACATTAATTATCAAATGTTTAACAGATAATGTAAATAGAACTGTAGGTATGGTCCGTGCCGCATTTAATAAAGTAAATAAATCACTCGGAGTTACAAATTCCGTATCATATAACTATGAACATTTAGGAATAATATCATTTAAATATGATGATGAAGAAAAAATATTTGATATTCTAATAAATGCTGGCGTAGATGTTTTAGATATTGAATCTGAAGATGGTTTTATAACAATTAGTTTAAATCCAAGTGATATGAATACTGCCAAAGATGCATTAGAAAAAGAAATAGCTAATATTGATTATGAAATAGATGAAGTTGGAATGTATGCCAAAGATAAAATTACTCTAGAAGGAGAAGATAAAGAAATATTTGATAGACTTTATAATTTACTTGAAGATATCGAAGATGTTTCTCAAATATACACTAATGTTTCAAATATAGGTTAATATGGAAAATAAAAAGAATATTTTAAAATTAATTGTTAAAGTTATTGTAATATTTTTAATATTTGAAATCTTTATTAATACCATCGGTAGTCTTTTGGCAAGTACTCTTTGGAAATCCTTAAACTATGGAAAATATACTAGATATTTTTTTAGTGAAACAGTTGTATTATTATGTTCATTAGTAATATTAACAATAGAAAAAAAGTGGTATATATTTAAAAAAGTAAAAATAAGTTTTTTTAAATCCGTTCTAAAATGTATACCAATCATAGTATTATCATGTTTAGTATTTATTGTAAATGCAAAAGAATTAATTAATAGTAATATAAACTATTCTAATCTTGTAAGTTTAATTTTTTATACAATAGCTATAGGATTATTTGAAGAAATATTTTTCAGAGGAATCATCGAAGAAGAATTATTACAAAATATCGGAGATACTAAAAAAGGAATATTATTTTCAATATTAGCAAGTGGAATAATATTTGGTTCAATTCATCTAACTAATATATTCATGGGACAAGATGTATTAACTACAATTATGCAATTCATTCAAACAACATCTATTGGTATTTTATTTGGAACCATTTATTATTTAACCAAAAATATCTGGGCTTTAGCATTTTTACATGGCTTTTATGATTTTTCAGTTTTATTAAGTGAAGTAAACTTAACAACCAGTTGTGGTTACACAGATAATTTACCAACATCCCTAACAGCATCATCAATCATTGCATCCATCATAATAAGTTTAATATATTTATTTTATAGTATTATTTTATTAAAAAAGGAAAGTGGCAAAGAATATAAAAATTATAGTAAAGGAATTATTTTCTTAATAATAATATATTTATTAGCTAATAGTTTATTTGCTATGTTTATTCCTGGTAATTTAGATGATTATTATGTATGTCCTAAATATGAAGAAAAAACTATAAAATTAATAGAAACACATTATTATGGATATGACAATTATTACTATAATTATAAAGAAGGTATATTACATATTTATAAAAAGAATAATCAAGTAGTGATAAAAGACGAAGAAAATAATAAAAATATAGATATTAATATTAAAAATGTTGAAAGAGTCGTAGTAATAGATGATAACATACTTATAATAGCAAGTAATAATACAAACTATAAATTATATTATAATAAATTAACTGATTTAGAAAATATAAATAATTTTATATCTTTTGATATACCATATTCAATTGCTTTAGGTTATTTACTAGATGCATCTACGAATATAAAATATCCAATGATAAAAAGTAGTGTAAATGATATATTTATTATTGAAGATAATAAGTTATATAAAGTTAAAGAAAGCTAGTTAACGCTAGTTTTTTTGTATTATTTTTTTAAATTTTCTCAAACTAATAAAAAACGTTATCAAACAATTGTTAAATATAGTAATATATGATATTATATCCATTGGAGGTCCTAATGCAAATAGAGAATTTTGAAGACTTAATAAATAAAACTAATCTACGTGGATATGTAAATATATCTGATATTGTCAAAGGAAAAAACTATGATAAAGAAAAAATCTCATTTATAGAACAAAAAGAAACTCAAGGGACTTATAGTAGTCTAAAAGCCTTTCATTTCGAGGTTGATTCTGAATCAAAACCAACATATTATGATGTAACAATAGTAATTGAAAACAATAAAGAAATAGTTAGAACTACATGTGATTGTAAAGCTTATCGTAATTTTCAAAGTTGTAAACACATCGGGGCAGTATTTGTAAATTATTATGAAATTCTTTTTAAAGGATCCATCATAAATATTCATAAAATAACAGAAAATATCTTAAATAAATTTATCCCCGATGAAAAAACTCTTATAAAAAAAGAATTACAAGTTTGTTTAATTATAAATACCACTGAAAAACTAAGTAACTATTATTATTCGAGATCTTATACTGACTTTAATGTAAAAATAATGCTCGGAGAAAATAAATTATATACTTTAGGAAATCATGCTAGTGCCTTTAAAGTAGCTTATGAAAGTGGCTTCGGAGAAGTATACTTTGGTAAAAATTTTACTTATAATCCCGAAAAATATTATCTTTCAAATAGTTCTAAAAAAATAATCGAAGCTTATTTAGATATATATAATGATTATTATTTAAGGAGTATATCAGTAACTAACTTTAAAACTTTTTTAAATAAAGTAAAAGATGTATCTTTCGTAGTTAACAATTATGAAATAGATAAGATAAAAGAAACGTTTCCTATTTCTTCAAATTTAGTTAAAAACAATGAATCCTATGAACTCGATTTTGATTTAGAAAACATTGAATGTATAATAAATAATGATTATGAATATATTCTTTACAAAGGAAATTTATATCATTTAAATTCCAAAGAACAAGAACTAATCGAAGAATTAAAAGAAAATAACTTAAATAAATTAATTATTGATAAAGAAAATATGCATAATTTTACTAAAGGTCTATTAGGGCTAGTAAGAAAAAATCTCACTATAGATTCGTCTGTAACAGATATAGTTTTACCTACGAATATTAACACAAAATTATATTTTGATCTAAGAACTAATTATATTCTTTTAGATATCTTATTTAAATATGATGAAAAAGAGATTAATTATTTTGATAAACCAGATGATGTCTTGCGAGATACTGATTATGAAACTAAAGTCTTAAACGATATTATAAAAATGGGCTTTGAAATAGATAATAATAAAATAGTTTTAAAAGACCTTGAAAAAGAGGTTGAATTTTTAGAACAAGGGTTAGAACAGTTAGCTACCAAATATGAAATATTTACAACTGAAAAATTTAAAGGTATTAATATTAAGAAAAAAACATCAATTACATCTATGTTTAGAATTGGTCAAGATAATATTTTAAGTTATAATTTTAATTTAGAAAACATAAATAGTGATGAACTAGTAAATATTTTTGATAATATAAAAAATAAAAAGAAATATTATCGCCTTAAAAATGGTGATATCCTAAATTTAGAAGATGAATCTTTACAAGAACTAAGTAACTTAAAAGATGATTTAGAACTAAGTGATGCCGAAATAATCAGAGGAAAAGGAACCATTTTAAAATATAGAGCAATATATTTAGATAGTTTAAAAAATACAAAATATAATATTATTAAAACTGATAATTTATTTGATGATTTTATTAATAAATTTTATAAATATAAAGATATTAATTTAACATTAGATGACAATGAACTAAGTATTTTAAGGGATTATCAAAAAATTGGAGTTAAATGGTTATATACTTTATCAAAAACAGGCTTCGGAGGAATTTTGGCAGATGAAATGGGCTTAGGTAAAACAATTCAAGTAATTTATTATCTAAAACAAATGCTTAAAGATGACAGCAGTAGTAAATTTTTAATCGTGGTTCCAACATCACTAGCTTATAACTGGGATCATGAATTTGAATGTTTTGCGCCATCAATAAAAAGACATATTTGCCTTGGCTCAAAAGATAAAAGAATTAAAATGTTATCTAATTTAAATGATACAAATGTAATAATCACTACTTATGGTTTACTCCGTGAAGATGAAGAATTATATGAAAACTTAAAGTTTAATACAATGATTATAGATGAAGCTCAAAATATTAAAAATAATATGGCGGGTATAACTAAAGTTGTTAAAAAAATCAATGCTGATACAAAATTTGCCCTAACTGGAACTCCATTAGAAAATTCAATTTTAGAATTATGGAGTATATTTGATTTTATTATGCCAGGTTATTTATCAAATTTAACTAAATTTCAAAGTAAATACAAGATAAAAGATTTTGATGAAGATAGTGACATATTAATTAAAGGTTTAAGTAAACAAATAAATCCATTTATATTAAGAAGAAAAAAACAAGATGTAGTAAAAGAACTACCAGATAAATTAATAAATGATATTTATATTGATTTAAAAGATGAACAAAAGAAATTGTATGTAGCAGAGTTAGAAAGAGTAAAAGAAGAGATGGAAAAAGTTATAGAAAATGAAGGCATGAATAAAGCCCGATTCTTAATTTTACAACTTCTTACTAAGCTAAGACAACTATGTATAGATCCTAAAATTATTTATGAGAATTATAGTGACGGATCAAATAAAATAGATCAATTAGAAAGTATTGTAAATGAATATATAAAAAATAATCATAAAATATTAATATTTTCTTCATTTAAAACAGCCTTAAATATTGTTAAAGATAAATTAAATAAAGCAAAAATAAAAACATTTATGATTGATGGTAGCGTTAAAGCTAAAGATAGAATGAAAATGGTTGATGAATTTAATGAAGGTAAGGATGTAAAAGTATTTTTAATAATGTTAAAATCTGGAGGAACAGGTCTTAACTTAGCTACTGCAGACGTTGTAATTCACTTAGACTTATGGTGGAATCCTCAAGCAGAAAATCAAGCAACGGATAGAGCTCATAGAATAGGGCAAAAAAATACTGTGGAAGTAATTCATTTAATTACGAAAGGAACTATCGAAGAAAAAATATTAGAACTACAAAATAAAAAAAGAGTTTTAAGTGATAAATTAATTGATGGAGAAATTCGTGATAAAAATATCTTATCAGAACTTACAAAAGAAGACATCAAAAATTTATTATCATACGAAAACAAGGATTAAAAAAAGAAATGTTAATTTAGCTCACGAACTAAATGCATTTCTTTTTCATTTTTAAATATTTTTTCTAGGAGTTGATATTGTATAGCTAAATCAAGTGCTAAAGTTACCATAACCTCTTTAGCTCTAGTATAGTCATTACATACAATTTTTTCTTCACCATTTGCTAAAGTATATGTTTTCATGTTATGATTATCAATTTTTATGTTAGGTATTTGATCGGGATGAATTTGAAAAATTCTATTATGTAACCTTGGTGAACCTACGAATAAAGTAATTTTATTTAAAGGATCCACAACAAGTTGAGTTCCTGCAAAGCCCGGAGACATAAAGGATTTACCAGATAACGGAGGATATACAGATAAAAATGCTGGATCAGGTTGTTTTAAATAAACAAGGGAACCATAAAATCTAGTATATTTATCACCATCTTTAAAACCAGTTTCTGTATTACTCATTGAATATAAACTCTCTTTAGAAATGATTTCTTCATTAATTAAAGCTTTAGCAAATTTAATCATATCATTTTTAGTAGAAAAATAACCAGCATGTCCCGGAGCAACTCCATCTAATTCCCCAATTGCAATAGCTTTCGGATCATGAGGTGTACCAGGGGTATTTGTATAATTTATTTTATAGCTTCCATCTTTAAACACAATCGTAGATAAATTTTCATTGGCAACTCTTTCTAATTTATGTTTTGGCACAATTAAATGTGTATCTTCCATTTTAGCTTTTTTAAAAATTATCTCATTAACAAATTCATCAAAAGTCATTTTACTAACTCGTTCAACAACAATTCTTAAAATCATTGCTCCCATATCTGTATAAGCATTTGTAACATTTTGATTTTCATCTAGATGTGCACTATAAAGTATTTGTAATGCCTCATCTTTATTTTTAGCACTATCAACTCTTTTATCAGTTACTATTCTTACTCTAAATTTTAATAAGTCATAAATTGAAACATTATTTAATTTATTAAACTCAGGTACATATTTTTCTATCGGGTCAAATACATCTATTAATCCAGCTTCTTCCAATGCCAAGATTGCTACCGCTGTAAAAGTTTTTGAAGAAGAAGCTAAATCAAAAATTGTATCTTGTTCAATAGGTAATTCTTCTTTAACTATTTTTCCATCTTTAATATTTACCTCTTGTCTTAATCCACATAAAACGGTATCTCTAGTTTTAAAAGTCCCAAAATCAAGTAAAACCCCCGGAGTAATCTTAGTATCATTAACAAAAATATCCATAATCTCTTTTAAACCACTATTTAAAAATAATTTTAATCTCAATGTTGTTAGACTAGCATGTGGATTTTCTCTGATTGTATCAAGGACAGGTTTTAAAATTCTTTCATAATCTTTCACACTATAAATATCTTGTAGTAAAGGTATTGATGTCTCATTTTGATTTTTAAGTAACTCATTAATATATCTTTTGTAAGTTAAATATGTATGCATTTTATTACCTCCTTAAAAATTTAGGTTTATTATATTAACTTTATGCTTTTTTGTCAAATTTTATAATGCATTATTTGGTAATATGTGGTAAAATGGAAATGGTGGAAATATGAAAAAGATAGAAACGAAGGAAATTGTAAAAAGCACAGAATTTGCTAATACAATTTTTCAAATTAGACAGGAAAGAAATTTAACTCAAAAAGATCTCGGAGAAATAATTGGTGTATCCGATAGAACAATCTCAAAATGGGAAAACGGCACAACTGTACCAGACTTATGTCAAATAAGAAATATATGTAAAAAGTTAGAGATATCTCCAAGTTTATTAATTAAATCTGAAAAGAAATTTGTTGATGGACTTGGGAATCTTAAAAGAAAAATTGGTAAAGTACTAAATTATGTTTTACACAACATCTTCCTTATAGGTTTCATCTTAATGTTCATTTTATTACTAATTTATTTTATAAATAATTTCAATTCTGTAAAAATATATAGCTTAAAATATGATAGTGAAAACATTTACTTAAATCATGGATACTTTTTCCAAACAAAATCTATAAATATCATAACACTAGAAAATATTTCAATTAAAAAAATTGAATATGAACCAATTGAAATAGAACTTGAACTCTACACATATGTAAACGGAGACAAAAAAGTTCTATATAAAGCAAATAACCTTAACAACATATACATTGAAGAAAACAAATCAGGTTCAGACTTATTAAGCAAGGATACTATTGAAAGTATTAAAAGAAATTTATATTTAACAATTCAAACTAAAGACGAAAATGATAATACTTATAATTATGAATGCCAAATAACTTTTAAAGAAAAATATAACAATAATAAATTATCCTATAAGGAATATATTAAAAAAAGTGTATATGAGACAATGAGCCTACCAGTTGAAGGTTTGTCTCATTTTTTGCATGATGTAAATCTAGAGAAAACAGCAAAAGCAAGTAGTAAAGCAAATTCTAAAAACAAACTTGAGGTTTTAGGTTATGATTACGATGAAGAAAAAGATTTATATACAAAAGTTGTGGATGAAAATACTACAATTTATTTCAAACCAAATACACAAAGAGTTGAAACAAAAAGATTGGATAAAAATAATCTGAAAAACATTTCCTTTTATCCTGATATGAAAAGAATATGTTTACGTATTACTAATGAAAAGAGTGTTTTAACTATGCACTTAAGATATGATGTACCAACAAATAAAACAGAATGTTTTGTTGGTGAATGTGTTAATTATCGTAGTGATCTTAACCAAGTGCTCAGGGCTTATCGTGAGATAAAACAAATTCTCCAATAAAGAGAATTGCAACTCCCGTGATTTTCTATTTATTTTTTCGACAAAGTTTGATACGATGAATTCGGAACAGGAAGGAGGTGCAATTGAACAGCTTGAAAAAAAGTATTATTGCACTAACAATAATGCTTAGCGCATTTTTAATAACTAATGTTAGAGGTGCTACATTAACTGAAGCAGAATACAACAGATTAAAATTAGTATTTAATGATTTTAGAATTTCAGCTATGAGTGATGAAGATGCTCAAAAATTTTTATCGACTGACCTCGAACATAATAAAAAAGTGAGCAAATATTATAGGGTAACAGAAACAACTAATGGAACTACAACAACGGAAGTCAGCAAAGAAGAAGCAACAAATGCCGCAAATAATATTCTTGCAACTCAATCTACATCACATACAACAACTTATAAGAATATTGATATATCTGCTATGAAGTCAGGAACCAATGCATATTGGATTGACGTTACAATATTATGGCTAATATCACCTTATATAAAATCTTATGATGTTTTTGCCATGAGAACAGACGATGCAACAATTGTTGAAGGAACACAAGAAGGAACTCAAGGATACATCTATAAGAATGGTGATGTTGGATACGTAGATTATTCCAATAATGGGACAAATATGGTAAAAGCATCTAATGGATTTGGGATATCTATGAATCTGGTTGATGCAGCCAATACATATCAATGTTACATCACAGCAATGGTAAGAGCAACAACAAAGTGGGCAACCGTATACGGAAGCTATCAACATGCAGCAACTAACGTAACCTTAGCACAATCTAAATCGTACACTATAAGCCATAACGGTTACGGAGAAGTTATTAATTTTGCTACAGCTGTTCAAAACCATTATGATGGAATGCAAGGAGTATCAATCGCCCTTGATTACACAGCCTAAGAATATTTGGTACTCACCATCAGAAAAATTTTCTATGCGGGCTATTTATATTAAAAAATACTCAAACAATTTATTAACATAATAGGAACTATAAGAAAACATATAAAACAAGGCCAGTTAATATTTATAGCCCATAGAAATTACAACATTTAATGCTTACACCGTGGATAATAACTATCTTTTAAATTAATTTGTAATAATTAAAGACTACCATTCATACGATTACAATAGAAAAATGAAAGATGGTGGATTATGGAAAAAGAAAAAATTATATCATCAATAGCCAAGCGTGGGAATGGTGAAATCTATTTAGGAGTAGTCGGAGCTGTTCGTACAGGTAAATCAACATTCATTAAAAGATTCATTGAAAATCTTGTTGTACCAAATATAACAGATGAATATGAAAAGAAAAGATGTTTAGATGAAATACCTCAAAGCGCACAAGGAAAAACAATTATGACCACAGAACCTAAATTTGTGCCAAGTAATGGTGCCACAATAACTGTCAACGAGTTCGAAACAAGCATCAAGTTAGTTGATTGTGTAGGTTATGTCATTCCAGATGCTAATGGTTTTGTTGATGAAGAAGGAAATCCTAGGATGGTAAAAAGTCCTTGGTTCGAGGATGCGATTCCATTCGTAGAAGCGGCCGAAATAGGAACAGAGAAGGTCATCAAAGATCATGCAACAATAGGAATTGTTGTCACAACAGATGGTTCATTCGGCGAAATCAAGAGGGAATCCTATCTTGAAGCAGAAGAAAAAGTAGTTAGTGAATTAAAGAATATTGGAAAACCATTTATAGTTATATTGAACAGTATTCACCCTACAAATACTGAGACTCAAGAACTAGCTAGAAGTTTAATGGATACTTATGATGTTCCGGTCATGCCAATAAGTGCAGAACTGATGAATGAAAAAGAAATTATGGAAATTTTAAAAACAGCACTATATGAATTTCCTGTTCTAGACATCAAAGTTTCTATACCTGAATGGGTCCATGTTTTACCAAACACCAATGAGATTAAACAACATTATATTGAAAAAATTAGAGAAAGTGTTATAAGTGTAGAAAAAGTCAAAGATGTGGATTATATCTTGGAACACTTCAAAGAATCAGAATATATTAATAACTCCTTTATATCTGAACTCGATGCATCCACAGGAACTGTTACCATAACACTCGACAGTTCAAATGAATTATACACTGAGACACTTAAAAATCTAATGGGAGACATGGTAACTACTAAAGCAGGACTTCTTAAAATATTTGCTAATTATGCCGAAGATAAAGAAGAAATGGACTCTCTAAAAGGGGCTATTAAAATGGCCAAAAGTACTGGCTACGGAATAGTTTACCCAGGGATTAGAGAATTAAAACTACAGACACCTGAACTAGTAAAACAAGGAAGCAGGTATGGCGTTAAACTTAAAGCTGTCGCTTCAAGTATACATATGTTAAAAGTTGATGTAGAGTCTACTTTTGAACCCATCATAGGTAGCGAAATTCAATCTAAAGAATTAATTGATAGATTAATGAAAGATTACGAAAATGACGCTTCAAGTATTTGGAAAAGTGAAATATTTGGTAGAAGCTTAGAAGCTATTGTCCAAGAAGGAATACAGGCTAAACTAAGTATGATGCCAGATAACACAAGATATAAACTTAAAGAAACGGTTTCAAAAATCGTTAATAAGGGATCAAATACTTTAATTGCAATAGTTATTTAGCTATTGCTTTTCAGTTTTAAAAATGATAGAATACATGTTACTTTCGGAGGTTTTGTATGGATAAGGTTTATAATTTTACAAACGAATTTGTAGCAGTGTATCCTAGATTATATAAAATGGATAATGCAAATATTCTATCAATATTAGGTAGTGGAGACCAATATTTTACAGCTATATTAAATGGTGCAAAAAATGTGGATGTCATAGATATTAATAAAATTAGTTGGTACTATTTTGTCTTAAAATTTATGGCAATAAAACATTTAAGTTATCAAGACTTTATAGATTTTTTTATAGTATCTAAAATAGATAATTTAAAAGTTTACAAGTATCTTAGAGAATCCTTACCTAACGATGTTAAATCATATTTTGATAAATTATCATTTTTAAGAATAAAATTTTCTAGTATAATAATTAATAGTCAATTGTCATCTTTATTTAAACTAGATGAGTATAAAAGATATATACCATATATGAATGAAGAAGATTATTATAAATTACAAGGAAAATTAAGAAACATTTCTTTACCAAATTTTTATCAACAAAGTTTTGAAGATTTCTTACGAAGTAATAGTGGTAATTATGATTTAATGCTTTTATCAAACATTTATCATTGGTTAAGTTTTGAACCTATAGAATTTAAGTGCCTTTTAAAAAAAGCAAATGCTGAGGTAATTCAAGCTCTATATTCATGGAATTATACTCATGAGGTTACTGAATTTGTAGATTTAGGATTTGAAATTTCTTCTGTACCACCAGTTAAAAGAAGTGAGTTTACAAAAGAAAATTTTGTCTTAACCTATAAAAGAACTAAGTAATATTCTGAAAATATTGCTTTTTTTTTAAGAAAATAATATAATTAATTAGGTGATTAAAATGTATGAAAATAAAAAAATACTAATCCTCGGGGCTGCCAAAAGTGGTATTGCTGTTGCTAGACTCTTAGCAAATAGAAATAATGATATAACCATAACAGATTTAAATGAATTAGAAGATTCAGTTAAAGAAGAGTTGAGTAATTTAAATATAAAAGTAATAATAACTAAAAATCAACTTGATTTAATAGATTCATCATGGGATATAATAATTAAAAATCCTGCTATTATGTCAACAAGTCCTTTAATTAAGAAATGTGAAGAACTAAATCTTCGTGTTGAAAATGAACTTGAGGTGGCTTATCATTTCTTGCCTAAAAACATAAAAATAATCGGGGTAACTGGTTCAAATGGAAAAACTACCACTACAACAATTATTTACAATATGTTAAAATGTTTAGGAAAAAATGTAGTTCTCGGAGGAAATATTGGAACACCTCTAGCACATTTAGTATCAGAAGTTAAAGATGGTGACATTTTATTATTAGAAATAAGTGATCATCAACTATGTGATATACATGATTTTAAAACTGATATAAGTGTTCTTACAAATATTTGTCCAACTCACTTAGATTATCATGGAACATATGAACATTATAAAATGACTAAAGCTAAAATATTTAATAAACATACAGACAAAGATATCGCAATTATTAATGATGAAAATATTGATGCTTTAGAAGTAAGTAAAAATATTTTATCACACAAAAAGTATTTCAGTAGTAATAATAATGAAGAAGCAAATGCTTATTTAAAAAATAAAGAAATATATTTAGATAATAACTTTGTTTTATCAATTGATGACATTAAGTTAAAAGGTATACATAATTATGAAAATATTATGGCTGCTTTATTAGTTTGTCAAGAGTTTGGTTTAGATATAGAAAAAGTAAAAGAGTTTTTAAAAAATTTTGGTGGTGTAGAACATCGTTTAGAGTTTGTAAGAAATTATGAAGGTGTTGACTTTTACAATGATTCAAAATCAACTAATCCAACATCTACGATTACAGCTCTAAAAACATTTGATAAACCAATTCATCTTATTTTGGGGGGCTTAAATAGAAATCAAGATTATCATGAATTAGATGAATACATAAAAAATGTAAAGTACATTTATGCAATAGGTGAGGTAACAGACATGGTTTATGAATATGCCAAAAGTTTAAATATACCATGCTTTAAAGGATATAACTTAAGTACTGCCATGGAGTATCTAAAAAATAATATAAACAAAGATGAAATTGTTTTACTTTCCCCAGGAGCATCAAGTCAAGATCAATATCCACACTTTGAAGACCGTGGAAATGAATTTAAAAAAATAGTTGAAAATTATTAAAGATAAATGTATAATTGTATTATAGCATAAAGGGGCTGATAAAATGAATGGACAAAATCCAAATAATATGAATAATGAGCAAGTTGGTTTTGGGGCAACAACACTTGGAGCAACAACTTTGAATAATACTAATCAAAATGTAGCTCCCCAAACTATACCAAATGTGGAAAATATTGATGCAATTCCAACTCCAACACCAATGCCAAATACACCTGGAGAACCTGTGATTAATCCAACTCCTGTAAACGTTACCCAAAATGTAACACCTGCAACGAATCCGACAATTGAACCGAATAGTAATATAAATCTCGACCCATTAGGTAGCGGAGGAATAAATCAAGCACCAGCACCAACACCAGAACCAGTTGCACAACCAATTCCAGGAACTGAAAATCAAGTTGGTATGGATAATTTAATGGGAAATACTGTGGGTAGAAAAAACATGAATTTTCCTAATCAAAATCCTACAAAAGATGTAAATATCGGGGCTTTTCCACCATCATCAAATGAAAAGAAAAGTAAACCAATGAGTAAAGTATTATTTGTTTTATTAATATTAGTTTTAATCGCTGGGGTAGCATTCGGAGTATATTATTTTCTAAACAGAAGCAATTCCGTTAAGCTAACACCAAAAGAGATTACTTTAGGAATCGGTGACATTGTTCCAGATGATGTTAATAGTTATGCCACTAATATATCTGGAAACACAAGTTTATGTAGCGTAGATAGCAATAATGTTGATTCAACACAACCAGGAAATTATAAAGTTATTATCAAATGTAAGGATAAAACATATGAAGCAACAGTAATTGTAACAGATAAAACGGCTCCTCAAGTTGAATTAAATACTGTGTTTAGAACAATTAATACATCAGTTAACGTTGATGATTTTGTAAAAAGTTGTACAGACCCATCAAGTTGTAAAACATCATTTAAAAATGAACAAGAGGTTAACACATATTTACAAACAGCCGGAGGCCCATATAAAGTTGAAATTGTGGCAACAGATGATAATGGCAATGAAGCAACATATACTGCCGAACTTTATGTAACAAGTGAAGATGTATTCTTATATTTAGATTGTTCAACAAGTGAAACAGAAGTAATGAATTATTCTGCTACTAAAACAATCGAAGATATATTCCCAATCGCAAGAACTGATTTTCTATTCTTAAATGTTGCTAGAAGAGATTATGTTTACAAATTTACTAGCTTAGATGAATATAACCAAGTGGTAGGTAACAAAGATACTACAATTACATTTGATAGCATAACAGGTAATGCCATTTATGATGATGCAAATCTAACATTAACAATATCAACAGATCTTCCAATAGATAAATTAAATAGTGAAAATGGTGGAAACTTTCCAACAAACTATTCTGAAATTCAAACTTTATATCAAACAAAAGGCTATACAGGATTTCAAATTCTAAATGAATATCCTAAAAATAGCACTATGGTAAATGAAACAGGAAATTAATGAGACTAAATCTCATTTCAGACTGTTGACAAATAGGTAGAAATTTTACTTATTTGTCTTTTATTTTGTAAAAATAATAGACAGATTCAAT
>CAKOLL010000003.1 GCA_934096295.1 uncultured Bacilli bacterium | reverse complement strand
TTCTTTTATCAACAATAATAATTTTATTTATATTAAAATATGATAAAGAATTAAAACTTAAATTACAAAAATTAAAGAAGATGCCAAAGGAAGATGGTTCTTATGAATATGGTAGTTCTAGGTGGGCTACTAAAAAAGAAATCAAAAATGTATATAATAATATAATTAATTAACTTTTTAATTCATAAATTCCTCCGTTAATTCTTTTTTATATAAAAAAGATTAGTTATATTACAAACTAATCTAAACATTTTTTATTTATTTTTAAAATAATTTAAGATAATGCAATTATATTTTCATCGCATAAATCAAACTTATTTAATAAATAATCTTTTTCAGTTTGCGATTTAACATATATTTTAATATTTTGTGTATAAGCACTAGAAAACAGATTATCAGCAAAAACATTATCATTAAAAGTAAAATTATCAATTCTTAAAACTTGCAAATGAGGATGAATTATATAAAACATTAGAATGGATGACACACGATTCAATATCACACGATGATTTAGATAGTTATATGAATATGTGTAAACAGTATATATTAGATAATAATCCAAGTTTGAGAACATTTTATAATGCTACAGAAAGTCTTGATAATAAGACAAAATAAGAATTACTTAATGGCATTTTTAATATTTTTGATAATAAAAACGAACTAGTTCTCAAACCTACAAATGATATATTCAAGTATAAAGAAGAAAACATAAACATATAATAACACCCACAAAAAATTGTGGGTGATTTTTTTAATTTGAATAGAATTTTATTAGTATTGTAGTTTGAAAGACCTTTATTGCAATTTTTTTTGTCATTTGTTGGCACTTTTGGTGGCAAAAGTATTGTATTAAATCAAATTGTAGTGTATAATATAGATGTTCGAATAGGTGTCAATAGGTTTTATTTATTGGCTTTTGGGTTGTTTTGGAAGTAATTTTTATCGCCTCCAAAACTTTTGATGGGAGTTCGATTCTCTCTGCCCCTGCCAATAAGATATTTACGGTTTTTCCTATATTAGGTTAAATCGTTTTTTATATAATTAAAAAAGTTTATTATGAATTAATTTTGGTCCATTACTATTTAAATTATTTATATAATTGTTAGTTAATTTTTTGTTAAAATAAAAATGGAAAGAAAAAGCGGTTATATATGAATGATGAACGTTTTATAGATTGGAATACTAATTATAGTGAAATTATACTCACTATTAAAGATGTACTTATTAAAAAAATATGTTAATGTATAAATTAAGTTTGTTGACGGGTATTAAGTATGAGGTTGTGAGTAATTATTGTAAAGATATAATTCAAAGAATTGATAATGATGTTTTGACTAAAATATGTTATGTTTTAAATTGTTCGTTAACGGATTTATTAACTTATGTGCCATATAATTATGGTAAATAAATTTGGTTATTTAAAAAAGTTATTTTAGTTCATATATTGCAATAATCATATAATTTTGGTATTATTATATTGTAAGTGGGATGTACTAATATCGACATTATATGTTGATTGGTAGTTGTAGTTTAAGAGTAAGTAACAATTTAATCAACATTTATAATGAAACATAAGAGTGCTTTTATGTTCTTTTTTCTTTCAAAAGATATAAAGAATACCATAAAAAGGAGGAGTTTATGAAGGAAAAAATATTAAAAAAAGGCGCTGCTAATTGGTGGCATGGTGTGGGAAGTAAAGGAGGACAGTTAATTTTAACTACTGAAACTTTGTATTTCGAAGGTCATAATTTTAATGCTGGCAAAAAGGAATTTGAAGTAGAATTAGAGGATATTAAAAGTGTTGAAGCTAGTGGTTTTTTGTCTAATAATCTAGTTATTGTTACAAAAAATGGAGAAGAAAAATTTGCTGTTAATGGTAAAAAGAATTGGGTTTTAGCAATTAATGATGCTATAGGAGAAATTAAATGAAAAAGATAGATGTTAGTTATTTAAATAAAGAAAAAAATGAAGATGCTATTTTAAAAATTAAAGAGGATAGTTGTACAATTGTTACAGAAAATGATGAACTTATTAAATTGCCTTTTTCAAATATAAAATCTCATAAATATGACGATGGGGTATTAACTATTTCACGTTATGGAGGTAGTAATATTAAATTGGAAATGGCTGAAGATAAAGCTTTTTTTGAAAATTTAAAAAATATTGAAAAAGAAAATAAGGATAATGTAACTAAAGAAAATGGTACTGATAAAAAAGAAAAGACTAATGATGATATTCCTAAAGAAAATGAAGAAAAAAAAGAAGAACCAAAAGTAGTTGAATCAAATAATAATCAAGAAAATAAATCTAATAATGGGTCTATTGTTGGGGCAATTATATTTTTAGTACTTGTTGTCATTGGTATTCGTTGGTTTATAGATCTTGGTAATGAATCAGATAAAAAGTCAAAAGAGGAAAGTATATTGAATGCTGAATTTATAAATAATACATTTTCTACAGAAAGTAAGAAAGAAAATCTATATGGTGGTACTGTTCATCAAGAATTGCAATTTAAAGAAGATGGTACTGTTTTTTGGGGAATGTGCTATAGTAAAACGGGTAAGTGTTCAGGTGCAACTGAATATTATAAGAAAAATGGACTTGATATTACAATAACTAGAAAAGCCGGAGATTTACATTATTCATGTTATTTTAATTCTAATTCTGAATATAAATTATATTGTAAACATTCTAATGGATATACATACGAAGATTTTAGCAGAATTGGGTAATATAATATTGCGACCATATGGTCGTTTTTATTTTGACTTGACATTTACAATTATTGTTAATGATGTTATAATAAATTTTCCTTTGAAAGGGGATTATGTTAGAATGGAAAATTATATTAATTTATCTAATAATGATTTATCATTAGTATTACATTGTAGGTTAAGGGAATATTATGCATATAAAAAAGCAAGCAAGATAGCCCTACATTATCTTAAAGAAAGTGGTTTTAATGGTATATTAGAAATGTCTTTAGATACAAAAATGGAGAATATAAGTATGTTAATTACGTTAGCTAAAGTTAGAATGATAAAACCTGATGTATCAGAAGATATGGTTGATACTAATGTTAGTAATGTCGTTTTTGTTTTAAGAGAAATTATGTATAATTATATTGGTAGAATAAGGGCTCTAGGGTATGATCCTTATAATATAAATATAGATGTTAATGATAGAATTGAAGATATAAAAAATTATTTTGATGGATTAATAAATAGATTAAATGAAGAAGAATTAGTTTTAAAAAGAGAAAAAGTTTAACATATATCTTTACAGCTTGGTTCTTTATATGATATATTTCTATTATAGAAAGGATAATGTTTATGAAAAGAATAATATTGTTAATAACTTGTGTTTTATTGTTGTGTGGATGTACAGTGAAAGATTCTGATAAAGGTAAAGTTAGTACATCAGTTAATGGAATAAGTTGGGGATTTGATACACCTACTGATGAGTTTCATGTTATTTATGAATATGAAGATGGTAAAAAAATTATATCTCAATATAAAAATATAACTTATCAAAATAATGATGAAGGTGGACCATTATATAATTTAGAAGATGCTTTAAAAGAAAATGTGATAACTATAAATGATTTAATTGACAAATATGAATTAGATAAAGATGATAAAAATATTAAGTTATATTCTCATTTTGGTTCTACATTTATAGCAGTATGTGACAATATAATAATTGGTAATAGTGATAAAGTAGTTGATGAGTGTAATAAATAGTAAAAGATTTCGAAATGAAGTCTTTTTTCTTTTAATTAGAAAAAATAAATGCTATAATAAATTTAAGATAGAGGTGTGATATGAAAAAGGTTATTATATTAATATTATTGTTAATTACATTAGGTGGATGTAAGAAAAATACTAATGAACTTATAATGGTTACAGAAGCTGGGTTTGCTCCGTATGAATATTATGATGGTGGAGAAATAGTGGGTGTAGATGTTGATATAGCTCGTGAAATTGCTAAATATTTAGGTAAAACTTTAGTAGTTAAAGATATTGCTTTTGATTCAATTATTAATGAGGTTAAAACTGGTAAAGCAGATTTTGGTGCTGCAGGTATTAGTTATAGTGATGATAGAGCTAAGAATGTGGATTTTTCTATTAATTATTCTGTAAGTAAACAAGTAGTTATTGTAAGTAATAATAGTAATATTAATAATGTAGATAATATAAGTAATAAAAAAATAGCTGTTCAACTTGGTAGTATTGCAGATACATATGTTACTGAAAATTTTAAAAATGCAAGTATTGTAAGACAAAAGAAATATTTAGCAGCGATTGAAGATTTAAAAGCAGGTAAAGTAGATTGTGTAGTTATGGATGAACTACCTGCTAAAGAAATTGTATCAACTAATAGTGGAATTAAAATACTTGATGGATCTTTAACTAATGATTCATATGGAATGGTTGTTAAAAAAGGTAATAAAGAATTATTAGATGCAATTAATACGGTTTTAGAAAAGTTAAAAAATGAAGGTAAAATTGATGAATATATAATTAATCATACTGAAAAATAGGTGAATTATGGTAGAAAAGTTTTATGATAGTTTTATTTATGATGGAAGATATAAATATATTTTTGAAGGATTATTTAATACTTTAGTTATTGCTTTATTTGCTTGTTTAATAGGTGTTTTTATAGGAATTTTTATAGCAATAATAAGACATAATCATGATACAAATGGCAAATTAAATATATTAAATAAACTAGTTACATGGTATGTAAATGTTGTAAGAGGAACCCCAGTGTTGTTACAATTAATGATAATTTATTATGTGATATTTAAGTCTGTTGATATTAGTATAGTTATAGTGGGTATTTTAGCTTTTGGGCTTAATTCTGGAGCTTATGTATCTGAAATTATTAGGTCTGGTATTAATTCAATTGATAAAGGTCAAATGGAAGCTGGGTTATCTTTGGGACTTAATTATAGTAAAGTTATGAGATATATTATTATGCCTCAGGGTATTAGAAATGTTATGCCAGCTTTAGGAAATGAATTTATAACACTAATTAAAGAAACATCAGCAGGAGCTTATATAGGTATTATGGAACTTACAAAAGCTAGTGATATTATTGCATCTAGAACTTATGATTATTTCTTTCCTTTAATAATTATTGCGTTAATATATTTGGTTATTACTTTGGGATTAACTAAATTAGTTAATAGAATGGAGGTAAAACTAAATGCTAAGTGTTAAACATTTGAAAAAGAAATTTGGTAAAAATACAGTTTTAAAAGATATTAGTTTTGATGTAAATGAGAAAGATATTATAGCAATCGTTGGTCCTTCGGGAAGTGGAAAAAGTACTTTGCTTAGATGCCTTAATATGATTGAGAAACCAAATGATGGAAAAATTATATTTGAAGGGTCTAATTTGGTTGATAAAAAAACTAATTTACCTTTAGTTCGTGAAAAAATTGGAATGGTTTTTCAACAATTTAATTTATTTGACCATTTAAGTGTTTTGGATAATTTGATGCTTGCTCCGGTGAAACTTAAAGTTATGGGTGAAGGTAGTGCAAAAAGAAAAGCAATGATGCTTTTAGATGAAATTGGTTTAAAAGATAAAGCTGATTCTTACCCGTCAAGTTTATCCGGAGGACAAAAACAAAGAGTGGCAATAGTTAGAACTCTAATGATGGACCCAGATATTATTTTATTTGATGAGCCTACGAGTGCTTTGGATCCTGAGATGGTCGGGGAAGTACTTGATTTAATTAAAATGGTTGCTAGTGAAAATAAAACAATGATTATAGTTTCTCATGAAATGAATTTTGTAAAAAGTATAGCAACAAGAATATTATTTTTGGATAATGGAAAAATATTATTTGATGGAAGTAATAAAGAATTTTTTAATAGTAAAAATGAAAGAATAAAAATGTTTTTACAAAAACTAACAAAATAAAATTGCAATTGATTATATTGTTTGTTATAATCTAATATAGAATAAGGAGAGGATTTTTGATGAATGCAATTAATGTAAGAAGTGAAATTGGTCCACTTAAAAAAGTGCTTTTGCATAGACCAGGGAATGAACTTTTAAATTTAACACCAGATTCATTAAGTAGATTATTATTTGATGATATTCCTTTTTTACCTGATGCTCAAGCTGAACATGATGAGTTTGCTAGAGCTTTAAAAGAAAATGGTATTGAAGTTGTTTATTTAGAAGATTTAATGGCTAGTGTACTTGAAATAAGTGATGAAATTGAAGATAAATTTATTAGACAATTTATCTATGAAGCAGGTATTACTACACCAAAATATAAGAATTTAGTTTTTGATTATTTAAAAAGTTTTAATAATAAAAAAGAACTTGTATTAAAAACTATGGAAGGTATAAAAATTGAAGAAATAAGTAGAGCGAAAAGGGAAGTTGAAAAATCTTTAGTTGACTTAGTTAGTGAAGAATCTGAGTTTTTAGCTGATCCAATGCCAAATCTTTATTTTACAAGGGATCCATTTGCTAGTGCAGGTAATGGTGTAATTTTAAATAAAATGTATTCTGTTACAAGAAATAGAGAAACAATTTATGCAGAATATATATTTAATTATCATCCTGATTTTAAAGATAAATTAGATAAATATTATGATAGATATTTACCATATCATATTGAAGGTGGGGATGTTCTTAATTTAAATAGTCATACATTAGCTGTTGGTATTTCACAAAGAACTGAAGCTGCAGCAATTGATGAACTAGCTAAGAATTGTTTTAAAAACCCAGATTGTAAAATTGATACAATTTTAGCGTTTAATATACCTGAATCTCGTGCTTTCATGCACTTAGATACAGTATTTACTCAAATTGATTATGATAAGTTTACATATCATCCAGGGATAATGGATACATTACAAGTTTTTGAAATAACTGAAGGTGATATTCCTGATTCTGATGAAGACTTAAATGTTGTGGAAGTAAATGGTTCATTAGAAGCTATTTTAGAAAAATATTTAGGTAGAGAAATAACTTTAATTCCATGTGCTGGTGGAGAAAAAATTTCTTCCGAAAGGGAACAATGGAATGATGGAACTAATACTTTATGTATTGCTCCGGGTGTTGTAGTTGTTTATGATAGAAATAATATTACTAATAATATTTTAAGAGAACATGGTATTAAAGTAATTGAGGTAAGTAGTGCAGAATTATCTCGTGGTAGAGGTGGCCCTAGATGTATGAGTATGCCACTTGTTCGTGAAGATATTGAAGAGGTAACTGTAGAAAATAATGAAAGTATACCCACTTTAAGAATTGAAGATTTTATTAAAGTAGATTTAAATAAGAAACCTGATTTAAGAGGTAGAAATTTCTTAACTTTACTTGATTATACACCGGAAGAAATTAGATATTTATTAGATTTATCTAAAGATTTAAAAGATAAAAAGAGAAATGGTGTAGAACATAGATATTTAAAAGGTAAAAATATAGTATTGTTATTTGAAAAGACTTCAACTAGAACTAGATGTGCATTTGAAGTTGCTGGAATGGATTTAGGTATGGGTGTTACTTACTTAGACCCAGGATCTTCACAAATGGGTAAAAAGGAATCTATTAGCGATACAGCAAAAGTATTGGGTAGAATGTATGATGGTATTGAATATCGTGGATTTGATCAAAAAATTGTTGAAGAACTTGCAGAAAATGCTGGTGTTCCAGTTTGGAATGGTTTAACTACAGAATTCCATCCAACTCAAATGCTTGCAGATGTCTTAACTGTTGAAGAAAACTTTGGACATTTAAAAGGTATCAAACTTGTATTTATGGGTGATGCTAGAAATAATGTTGCTAATTCATTAATGGTTGTATGTGCTAAAATGGGTATGCATTTTGTAGCATGTGGACCAAAAAGTTTATGGCCAAATGAAGAATTAGTAAGTAAATGTATAGAAATTGCTAAAGAAAATGGCGGTTCTATATCTATGAATGAAAATGTTATGGAAGCAACAAGAGATGCAGACGTTATTTATACAGATGTATGGGTATCTATGGGTGAACCTGATGAAGTATGGAACGAAAGAATTAATCTTTTAAAGGATTACCAAGTAAATGCAGATGTTATGAATAATGCAAGACCAGATGCAATATTCTTACATTGCCTACCTTCATTCCATGATTTAAATACAACAATTGGAAAAGATATATATAGTAAGTTTGGTTTAAAAGAAATGGAAGTTACTGATGAAGTATTTAATTCATCTAAATCTAAAGTATTTGATCAAGCTGAAAATAGATTACATACAATAAAAGCTGTAGTTTATGCAACTATGAGGGAAGATAATGAGTAAGATAGTAATTGCCTTAGGTGGTAATGCTTTAGGTAAAAATCCAGAAGAACAAATGAATTTACTAAAAAATGTAGCAAAGATTATTGTTGGTCTTGTTAAAAATGGTGAAGAAATTGTTCTTACTCATGGGAATGGTCCTCAAGTTGGACAAATAGCTTTAGCAATGGAGTATTCTTCTAAAGGAGAAGCTAATACTCCATTCATGCCATTTCCTGAGTGTGGGAGTATGAGTCAAGGTTATATTGGTTACGGATTACAACAATGTATTCAAAATGAATTAAAAAAAGAAGGCATTGTTAAGTCATGCGTAACTTTAATAACACAAGTTCTAGTAGATGCAAAAGATAGTGCTTTTTCTAATCCAACTAAACCTATTGGAATGTTTTATAGTAAGGAAGAGGCTTTAAAACAAGAAAAAGAAAAAGGGTATACTTTTGTAGAAGATGCAGGACGTGGGTATCGTAGGGTTGTACCATCTCCGATGCCGATAGATATTGTTGAAGCAGATGCTATAAAGAATCTGATAGAACAAAATTCACTTGTAATTGCTGCAGGTGGTGGAGGTATTCCTGTTATTAAAGATGGGGATAGCTTAAAAGGAGTTGAGGCTGTTATTGATAAGGATAGAACGGCATCACTTCTTGGTAAATTAATCGGGGCAGATAAGTTATTAATCTTGACTGCTGTTGATAAAGTTTCAATTCATTATAATACTGATTTTCAAATTGATTTGGATGAATTAAGTGTTGATGAAGCATTAACTTATATTAAAAAGGGAGAATTTGCAAAAGGAAGTATGTTACCAAAAGTTGAAGCATGCTTGGATTTTGTGAAAAACTCTAATCGTGTAGCAATAATAAGTTCTTTAGAAAAAGCTGAAGATGCAATATTAGGAAAAACAGGTACAGTAATAAAGGAGGAAAATTAAAATGGCAAAAGCTAAGAAAAAGGCTAAAACAATGTTATCGTCTTTTTCAATTATTCTAATACTTATATTTGGTCTTGGAATATTATCGCATTTACTTCCAAATGCTAAGTTTGTAGGTAAAACATTAGTTGATGGAAGTGGTACTGTTGGAGCAACATTATCTCAAGTATTAATGGCTCCGATTAAAGGTTTTGAAGATGCTATTGATGTTAGTATTTTCATAATGATGCTAGGTGGTATGCTTGCAGTTATTAATAAAACTGGAGCATTAGAAACTGGTATTAAAGTGTTGGTTCATAAACTTAAAGGAAAAGAAATTTGGTTAATTCCAATTCTTATGACAATCTTCTCAGTTTGTGGAACAACATATGGTATGCTTGAAGAAACTGTAGGTTTCTATGTATTATTATCAGCTACAATGATGGCTGCTGGAATGGACCCATTAGTTGGTTCTGCAGTTGTACTTCTTGGTGCTGGTAGTGGATGCTTAGGTTCTACAATAAATCCATTTGCAACAGGTGTTGCTTTAAGTGCTCTTCCAAAAGATATAGCAGCTGATCATGGATTTGTAATATTAATTGCAACATTCTTATGGTTAACTACTTTAATTGTTTCAATTCTATTTGTTATGAATTATGCAAAAAAGGTTCAAAAAGATAAAGGTTCAACTTTCTTATCTTTAAGAGAACAAAAAAATGCTGAAAAATCATATGGTAGATTTGAAGATAATAAGGAAGAAGTTAAGTTATCAACTACACAAAAAATTACATTAATATTATTTGGATTAACATTCCTTGTAATGGTTATAGGTTTCATCCCTTGGGGTAAATTCAATATTACAATATTTAATAAATTTACAGGTTGGTTAACTGGTGCTCCATTAGGTGATTGGTGGTTCTATGAAGCTGCTTTATGGTTCTTAATTATGTCAATCATTATTGCAATTGTTAATAAACTTGGTGAAAAAGGATTTGTTGATACATTTGTTGATGGTGCTGATGATATGATTGGTGTTATCCTAGTTATTGCAATAGCTAGAGGTGCAAGTGTACTTATGGCAGAAACTCATTTAGATAATTATATTATCTTTAATGCTGCTGATTTCTTAAGTAAAGTGCCTGAACTATTATTTGTTCCACTTAACTATTTATTACATGTAGTATTATCATTCTTAGTTCCATCTAGTAGTGGTCTTGCTACATTATCTACACCAATTATTGCTCCGCTTGCTGCTCAACTTGGTTATAGTGTTGAAGTTACAATTATGACTTTGGTTGCTGCAAATGGTTTAGTAAATTTAATTACTCCAACTTGCGGTGCTATAATGGGTGGTCTTGCTTTAGCTAAAGTTGAATACTCAACATGGTTTAGATGGGCAATTAAATTAGTTATATTAATTGGTATTCTAAATATTTTCGTATTAAGTATATTTAGCTTATTAGTATAGTTTATTAATACTCACTTAATTGTGGGTATTTTTTTGTTATTTAAAGATAAATGTGAAAATAAGATTAAAAATTTCACAAAAAATGTGAAAATAATAATCAAAATTTCACATTTTTTGTGAAAGTTATTGACAATTAACATTAAAATATAGTATATTAATGATGGTGATAACTTATGAAAAGAGACTTTTATGAAACTTTACTAAATTGGAAGAATGAGGATATTCTTACTCCATTATTAGTAATCGGTGCTAGACAAGTGGGAAAAACATATATAATAGATAAGTTTTGTAAAGAACAATTTGATGATTATATTTATATTAGTTTATTTGATAATCCCGAGGTAATTAAAATATTTAAACAAGAAATTAATACAGAAGAAAAAGTTAAACAGTTTATGTTGTATTTACATAGAGATATCGATGAAAGTACAGTAATATTTATTGATGAAGCTCAAAAGTCTGAAGAATTATTGTCAGCTATGAAATGGTTTTGTGAAAGTGCATTTCCTTATAAAATTATTTTAGCGGGTTCTTTACTGGGAGTTACATTAATGAGACTTAAAAAAGTATTTCCGGTAGGAAAAGTACATTTTGAATATATGTATCCACTATCTTTTAAAGAGTTTTTGGAAGCTACTGAAAATCATAAATATATTCCATTAATTGAAAAATCATTTAATAATAATGAACCAATGAATGAGGTTCTACATAATGATTTATTAAATATATATAGAAATTTCTTATGTACTGGTGGGATGCCAAGAATGGTGCAACAATATATAGATAAAAATAAAGATTTATCTTTATGTGGACAATTTATTTTATCTGATATTAATGCTGGGTATATTTTTGATATGCATGATAATGCTGTAAATGTAAATGAAGCAATAAAAATAGAAAAAATATATAAAAATATTCCTTCACAACTTGCTAAAGAAAATAAAAAATATCAAATAAGTAAAGTTGCTCCGAATGCTAGAAATAGAGACTATAGAGATTCAATGAATTGGCTTTTAGCAAGTAAATTGATAATTCCTGCTTATTATGTTAATTATTTTGAAACTCCTTTAAAATCATATATGGATGAAGATTCATTTAAAATGTATTTAAGTGATACAGGACTTTTAATTAATTTGGCAGGCCTTTCTTATGAACCTATTATTGCTAATGCTAGTTTTATGTTTAAAGGAGCTGTAACAGAAAATTATGTGGCAAATGAGCTTCAAAAAAATGGATTAAGTCTATATTATTATCAAAAAGATCAACAACTCGAAATAGATTTTTTAATAGATGTTAAAGATGGTATTATTCCAATCGAGGTTAAAGCTAGTGATGAGGTTAAAAGTACTAGTTTAAATAAATATATTACAAAAAATAATCCAAAGTATGCTATTAGAATTAGCTCTAAAAACTTTGGATTTGAAAATAATATTAAATCTGTTCCTTTATATGCAGTATTTTGTATAAAAGGATAATTATTCATCAAAGAATTCTTTTATGTCAATTTCTAAAGCATCTGCGATTCTACCTAGAATGGCAATACTAAAACTTTTCTTTCTTTTTTCACTTTCTATTTCTGCTAAATAGTCCATGGACATATCTGCAGCTTCTGATAAGCTTTGCAAGGTATGTCCTTTTTCTTTTCTATATTTTTTAATATTTTTTCTAATTATATTATAGTAATAGTCATTTGAATGTGTTTGTGCCATAAGTACCAACTCCATATATATTGTTAATTATTTTTAAAAATAATTTTATGGGCTTATAGCACTAGGTTTTGTTTTAAATATATGATATATTATTTTTGTAATAAAATAAAGTGTTTCATTAAGATATTACAATGATATCTATTTGATATTTACATAATCAATTAATTGTTGTAAAATAATAATGTAGGATAAATACTTTGTAAAAAAATAAACATAATAAAATAAAAGGTGGTAGTAGTATGGAAAAAAATAAAACAAAAATAGTAACAATTGCATCATTGTTAGCGTTAGTAATTTTAATCATCGGAGCAACATATGCTTACTTTCAAGCCCAAACCGGAGAAGGTTCACAAACAGATATCAGGATTAATGCAAATACAGTGGATACCTTAACATTTGAAACAGGTGACCCAATAACATTAACATTAGATCAAGAAAACTTTGCACAAGGTAAAGGAAACCAAACAGGTTCAACATTTGCCAAAGCAATGTTGACAGCAAATAATAAAACAAATACAGCAACAGAACATTATTATATGTATCTAAATATTACTGGAAATACATTTACATATACACAAGATGAAGACACACCAGAAATATTAGTAACAATAACAGATACAAATAATAATGAAATAACAAGTATTACAGGACTAACATATAAGACAGTAACAGATGGAAATGGAACAACATTAAAAGGTTTTGATATAACAAACCAAAAAGGATTAATAACAATATTTGATAATAGAGAAATAACGACAACATCAGATATAACAGAAGAATGGAATGTAACAGTAACATATGTAAATTATGATGCAGATCAATCAGCAAATGCTGGAAAGAGTATTAATGCAAATTTAATAATACAAAAAGAAAAAATAAAAGAAACTGTAGCTATGGTTTGCTCTAGTGGACAAACATTAAATTCATGTATAATTGCTATGAATGGAAAAGATGACACTTTATATTATCATGATTCAACACTAACAAATGGAGCAGGAGACAATAGCTATAGATATGCAGGACCAAGTGGAACAGTAAATAACTTTGTATGTCTTGGAACAAATGAAAGTCCATGTCCTGAAGATAATTTATATCGAATTATCGGAGTAATAAATGATAAAGTGAAATTAATAAAATATGATTATGCAACAAGTGACTTATTAGGAACAGATGGAGATTATTACAGTACATCAACTCCAAATGCAACATATTATAAAGGCAATTTGACATCAATAAATACATATTATTGGAATTATAAAGCAACAAACAGTTCAACCAATACATGGAGTACAAGTCTATTAAACAAAACAAATCTAAATACAAACTTTATAAATAATATTGGTAGTGAGTGGGCAAATAAAATAGCTACGACAACATGGAAGGTCGGAGGAAATACTTATGCAAAAATAAGAGATGTAGTTCCATCAGAAGCATATCAAAATGAAATAGTAAATCCAGTACCAGGCCAATATTCAACGACTGGCGAAACAGAATATAGTGCAAAAATAGGATTAATGTATGTGTCAGATTATGGGTTTGCAGCAAGTCCGAATGCATGGACGTTAACAATGGTTTCATATGATAATTCTACAGCCAAAAATAATAATTGGATGTACATGGGAGCTTTGGAATGGACTCTTTCCCGTAATGCGGACACTTCGGTCAATGCTTTCTCTGTGCTCGGCGGTGGTTTCGTGAACAGCCTCAGCGTGTTCAACGGCTTTGCGGTTCGCCCGTCCTTCAATCTCGAGTCTTCCATAACCTATAAATCGGGGAGCGGAAGCATGAGCGACCCGATCGTAATAAACTAGTACTTTAGGTCATTGTTTGTCTAGCGCGTCCTCGAGCTAGGCAAACGGGATAAGTTAAAAGCAGATGTTATTCAATCTGCTTTTGGCTCTTCGAAATCTAGTGGGGAGCTAAAATAACTCCTCATCGAAATCTGGTGGGGAGTTTTCTTAAGATAGCTTCGAAATTCAGTGGGGAGTTTTTATATAAAAGCTTCGAAAACTGGTGGGGAGATGATTATGGTGTTTTATCATCTCTTTTTATATGTGATAATGAATGTAGAAAGAGGTGAAATTTTTTAGTGAATGAGCTAAGAAAAATCATGGGGTTAGATGAAGGTTATAAAGTTATAAAGACAGAAGAAAGAAATGAAGGTAAGGTAACAGCTAAGTTTATATATATAGAAACAACATCCAAAAAATGCAAATGTCCTAAATGTGGTAAATATACAAAAAGTGTTCATGATAAGTTAAAGCCAATAACATTAAAATATGTAAAAGTATTTGAGTATATAACTTATGTCATACTTATAAAAAGAAGATTTGTATGTCATGAATGTAAATATAAGTTTACTGAATCGGTTACAATTCAAAGAGAAAAAAAGAATATATCCAATAAAGTAGAACAGAAAGTGTTGAAGGATTTAAAACAGTATAACCTAAGCTTAAAATATATAGCAGAAGAAAATAATATAAGTGATAATACAGTAAGAAATATATTAAAAGAGCATATGAAAGATTATCCAAAGCATGTAATTAGTCTTCCAAGAGTTATATCGTTTGATGAATTTAAAGCAGATACAAAAGAAGGTAAATATGCATTTGTATTAAATGATCCAATACATAAAGAAGCGTTGGATGTACTTTCAAACAGAAAAAAAGAATACCTAATCCAATATTTTACATATTGTGAGAATAGGTATTCAGTTGAGTATGTCATATCAGATATGTATGAACCATACCGAATAGTCACCACGATAATGTTTCCAAAAGCAAAGTATGTGGTTGACCCATTTCATTATACCAGATATATAATGGATGCGCTAGATAAAGTTAGAATTAGATTACAAGATAATTATGGTTATAATAGTAATGAATATAGAATGTTGAAGAACAAAAAGAATGTTAGTTTGCTACGAAGATATAGTAATGAAATAGATTGGTTTACTTATACAAAAAGATTTAAAAATAATCATTTAGTTGATATATTAAAATATGATTTAAGAGAAAAATTACTTGATATTGATGAAGAATTAAAAATGTCATATCAATTAAAAGAATTGTTTTTAGACATAACCCATCATGCTACATATGAGAATGTAAAAAATCAATTAATCAACTGGATATCTTTAGTAAGAGAACAAAACATAGAAGAAATGAACGAGGCAGCAAATACAATAGAAAATTGGCTAGAATATATATGTAATTCATTTATAGATAAAAGATTTTCAAATGGATTTACAGAAGGATTAAATAATAAGATAAAAGTAATTAAAAGAGTAGGATTCGGATATAAAGATTTTGAATTTTTAAGGCTAAGATTATTATATATTTTAAATAATAAAAATATGAAAAAGTTAAAAAAATAACTTTCTCAAAAATTTAAAAAAATACAAAAAAGTAAGAATTAAAAATATTTAAAAATAAAAGTGTATTAGCAGTAAAAAACAAGCATTTTGAAAATGATTATTAAAATGCTTGTTTTAGTTAGGTTTCAATTAACTTTATTAAATTTTTACTCCCCACCAGATTTCGAAGAACCCTGCTTTTTAAGTCTTTTTCTGACATTGGAATAACATATGTTACTATATTTTTTAAATGTTATTATCTAGTAATTGTTCTTCGAATTCTTTTAGGTTTTGATATTGGCATTTCCATAGAAAATATTTATCGTTTTTACACTTGTTTGTCAATGAAACTTAATTGTAAATTGATTAATATAATTTTTAGGTTTAAAATAATACTAGGTGATTGTTTGATGAATACTATAAAAGATATTGATTTAAAAAATAAGAAAGTTGTAATAAGGGTTGATTATAATGTACCTATAGAAGATGGTATAATAAAAGACTCTTCTAAGATTGAGAAAAGTTTAAGGAGTATAAATTATTTATTAGAAAATAATTGTAGAGTTGTAATACTTAGTCACTTTGGAAGAATTAAAGTTGAAATAGATAAAGCTAAGAATAGTTTAAAAGTGGTAGCAAAAGAATTAGCTAATATGCTTGGAAGAAAAGTTAAGTTTTTAGATAATTGTTATGGAGATAAAGTAAAAAGTATAGTTGATAATTGTGGTTTAGGTGAAGTAATATTACTTGAAAATACTAGATTTATGGATATTCCAGAAAAAAAAGAAAGTGGAAATGATTTAGCTTTAGCAGAATTTTGGGCTAGTTTAGGTGAAGTATATATTAATGATGCTTTTGGTTCTATGCATAGAGCTCATGCTTCCACTGCTGGTATTGCTAAGTATTTACCTCATGCAATAGGTTTTTTAGTTATGGACGAACTTGAACATTTAAATATTTTAGTTCATGGTACACCTCATCCATTTACAGTATTTATGGGTGGTGCTAAAGTTGATGATAAACTACCTATTATTAAATCATTAATTGGAAGATGTGATTACTTATTAGTAGGTGGAGGTATAGCTAATTCATTTTTAAAAGCTAAGGGTGCTGATATAGGTAATAGTATTGCCACGAGTGATGAAGAAATATTAAATGAACTAAAAAAATTAATGGAAGAAAATAAAGGTAAAATTGTATTACCAGTTGATTTTACAATTGATGATGGAATTATATATGATGTTGGTAGTAAAAGTATTGATGTTTATAAAAAATATATTGATGAATCTGAGATTGTGTTTGTTAATGGTACATGTGGTAAATTTGAAGATGAAAGATTTATGGAAGGTACAAGCAATTTATTTAAGGTTTTAAGTGAAAGCAAAAGTAAGGTAATAGTGGGAGGCGGAGATACAGCATCGGCATGTAAGAAGTTTAGTTCTGAGGATAAATTTTATTTTATATCTAGTGGTGGTGGTGCTACACTTGAGTATATTGCTGATGGGACATTAAAAGCTTTAGAATGGATGGAATAAAATGAAATATTTAGTATGTAATTTTAAAAATAAATTACTTAAAGATGATATATTAAAATATAATATTAGTTTAGGAGAAATAGAAACTAAAATAAAGCTAGTATTATGTCCAACTTCGATATATTTATCTTATTTTAATAAAAGCGGTTATGAAATTGGTGTTCAAGATATTAGTTCTTTTATGGATAGAACAATTACTGGAGAAATAGAAGCTAGTCAAGTAAAAAGTTTAGGGGCAACATATGTTATTATTGGTCATAGTGAAAGAAGAATATATAAACATGAAATAAATATAGACTTTATTAATAAGATAAATAATGCTTTAGAAAATAATTTGAAAGTAATATATTGTATTGGAGAAACATTGAGTGATAAAGAAAATGGAAATACGTTTCAAGTACTTGAAAAACAAATTAGTGAAGTATTAAATAATGTTGAGATTAAAGATATAATGATTGCTTATGAACCTGTTTGGGCAATTGGTACTGGTAAGGTTCCTAGTGTTAAAGAAATAAAAGAGAATATAGAGTTTATAAATGATATAATATATGAAAAGTATGAAAATAAATTAGATATATTATATGGTGGTAGTGTAAATGATGAAAATATTGGAGAGCTTTGTAGTATTAAAGGCTTAAGTGGTTTTTTAGTTGGTGGGGCATCCCTCGATGTAAATAAAGTTAAAGGAATGATTTTAGAAATGGAGAAGTAGAAATTACTTCTTTTTTCCTTGAAAATCATTGTTTTTCGACAAAGTGTGTCAAAGGTTTACGTTGATTGACAACATTCGACAAAAGTTTTTGTAGCTTTTTAATATTTTGTGACTTATAATGAAGTTGTAGGGAAGAAATATTTAAATTTTGAAAGGAAAAAAAGAGACACAATGAAGAAACAAGTTAGGGTAGTTGTCGTAGATGATAACGAAGCAGTGATAAGAAGTGTTAAGGAGTACTTTAGAAATAGTGAAATAATTTCTGTTATCGGGGGTTTTACTAATGGGAAGGACGCTTTAAATTATTTATTACAAAATCCGGATCAATATGATCTATTAATGTTAGATTTAATACTAACACAATTTGATGGAATTAGAATTATCGAAGAATTAAAAAATCATAATATAAAGAAGAAAATAATGGTTTTATCAAGTTTTAAAGATGATTTTACTATAAGAAGGGTTCAAGCTCTTGGAGCAAGTTATTTTATGCTTAAGCCTGTTGATATGGAGATTGTTAATAGTAGAATTATGGATTTAGTTACTCATAAAGATGAGATGCAATTTGTTAAAGCCAATAAGATAGAAGTTGAAGTGAGTACACTTTTACATGATTTAGGAATACCTAGTCATGTAAGAGGTTATCAATATATCAGAGAAGGAGTTATGTTGTTATTTGCTGATGATGGTGTATCATCACTAGTGACAAAAGAAATTTATCCGAAGATTGCTCTTAAGTATCAAACTACATCATCAAGAGTTGAAAGAGCTATTAGACATGCAATTGAAATAAGTTGGTCAAGGGGAGATATAAAATTAATGGAAGATTTGTTTGGTAATAGTATTGATTTTGATAGAAGTAGACCAACAAATTCTGAATTCTTATCAACACTTGCTGATAAATTTAGATTAAATGCTAGAGAATTAGTTGCTTAAGTTCTGTTATTTGCAGAGCTTTTTTGTTGAATTTTAATTTATGTTGTGCTATTATTTAATTGAAGGTGAAACATGAAAAAGATATTAACTATTATATTAGATGGTTTTGGAATTCGTGAAGAAGAAAAGGGAAATGCTATAAAAAAAGCTCATATGAATACATTTAATTCATTGTGGGATAAATATCCTCATGCGCTTTTAGGTGCTAGTGAAGAAGCTGTTGGTTTAGCACATGGACAAGCTGGTAATAGTGAAGTTGGACATATGACTATTGGGGCTGGAAGACTTCTAAAACAAAATGAAATACTTGTTAATGATTTTTTAGAATCTCCGGATATGGAAAATAAAAATGTTATTAAACTACTTGAAAATAAAGATAAAGATATTCATATAATGGGGCTTTGTAGTGATGGTAATATTCATGCTGGTGTGGATGATTTTATTAACATGTATAAATTTTTAGTTAATAATGGTTTTAGTAAGATACATTTTCATTTAGTAACTGATGGTCGTGATACAGGTGTTCATGATGCAATGAAATATATAAATATGGTAAAAGACGTTATTAAAGAATATGGTGTTGGAGATATAGCAAGCGTTTGTGGTAGATTTTATGCAATGGATAGAGATGAAAATTGGGATAGAACTAAAGCTTATTATGATTTAGTAACTTTAGGTAAAGGTATTAATTCTATAAATATAGAAAAGTCTATTGAAAGTAGTTATGAAAAAGGAATAACAGATGAGTTTATAAAACCTATTATATGTAGTAAAAATACTATTAAAAATGGGGATATAGTTATGTGGATGAATTATAGAGCTGATAGAGCTAAACAAATATTATCGGCGATTGTTAATTCAAATTCTTTTGATGGTTTTAGTGTATATGATATGAATGATACTTTAGTGTTTAGTTTCTTACCTGTTGATAAAAAAATTAAAACTTATAATTTAATTGAACCAACAACAGTTAAAAACTCATTGGGATTATATTTAAGTGAACTTGATTTTACACAAGCTCGAATTGCTGAAAGCGAAAAATTTCCTCATGTCACATATTTCTTTGATGGTGGTGTTGATGGCAAAATTAAAGGTTGTGATAAGTTTCATATTCCTTCACCAAGTGTTGCAACTTATGATTTAAAACCTGAAATGAGTTGTATAGATGTTACTAAAAGAGTAATTTTATCTATGCGTAATGATTATGATTTTATTTTAGTTAATTTTGCTAATCCTGATATGGTTGGTCATACGGGAGTTATGGAAGCTGCAGTTAATGCATGTAGTGCTGTTGATATTTGTTTAGGAAAAATAATTGAAAAAGCTGAAGAAAATTTTTATAAAGTTATTATTCTAGCAGATCATGGTAATGCTGAAACAATGATTAATGAAGATGGTAGTGTATGTACTACTCATACAACTAGTAAAGTACCATTTATTATTTGTGATGATAAGGTTAAATTAAAGAGTGATGGAACTCTTGTTAATGTTGCTCCGACGATTTTAGATTATATGGATATAGCAATACCGAAAGAAATGGAAGGCACAGAATCATTGTTAATTAATGACTAGGAGGATTTATGTATTATTATAGTGTTGATGGAAATGAAATTTTAAAGTATGAAGTTAGTTTTGATTTAGAAAAAGTAAAAGAATTGCAAGAAAATTTATTTAGGGATTGCAGTGTTGAAAGAGCTGAAAGTTATTTATGTTATGGAATTCCTAGACGTAATCCTTTGGCAATTTATAAAAAATTTGAATATAAACAAGTTGATGTTCAAGAAGATTTTTATGGTGATAGAGATGTATATCAAGTGGAGTATATTGAACTTGTTAAACCACAATTATATAGTTTGATTGATAATATAATTGCTGGTGATGTAGATTCTTTAAGAGATATTTTTATGTATGTAGCTAAAAAGCCTGAAGATGAAAATGCTAGAGATATAAATTATTATTACTATACTCTTCAAAGAATGTTTAAAATGAGATTGGTTGAAACTTTAGATGTTTCTGTATATAATAAGGTTAGAGAATTTGTTGGTAAAGATACAATAAAAAGTAATGATTTGAGATTAGTTCTTAACAAAAAATAAGTTGAGAACTTTTTTGTTTGTGAAAAAGTTTCGAAAATTGTGCATTTTTGCTTGCTTTTTCATAGAATTTAGTGTTATAATTATAGTCGTATGACTGCGTAGATGTGCGAGGTTACCGATACACTAGGAAAAGTTGGTAGTAAAATAGTACGATTGGAGAACTTGTACGGAGTATGTCTATACTAGATATAGGCGAAAGGAGGACATGAAAAAATGTCAAAAGAAAAAGTTAGAATTAATTTGAAAGCATATGATTATCAATTACTTGATGTTGCTGCTGGAAAAATTGTTGAAACTGTTAAAAGAACTGGTGGCGAAATTTCTGGACCTGTTCCACTACCAACAGAAATTGAAAAAGTTACAGTATTAAGAGCAGTTCACAAATATAAAGATGCAAGGGAACAATTCGAAAGAAGAACTCATAAGAGACTTATCGATATTAAGAACCCAAGCAAAGAAACTGTTGATGCATTACAACACTTAGACATACCTAGTGGTGTTGATGTAAATATCAAATTATAAGAAAAGGAAGGAAAGAAATTATGAAAGGAATCTTAGGACGCAAAGTTGGAATGACTCAAGTATTTACTAAAGAAGGTAAGTTAATTCCTGTTACAGTTATTGAAACTGAACCTAACGTAGTAATGCAAGTTAAAACTGCCAGCAAAAATGGTTATAACGCAATTCAACTTGGTGTATTCGAAAAGAAAGAAAAACAAGCAACTAGACCAGAAATGGGAAATGCTAAAAAAGCAAATACTACTCCTAAGCGCTACTTAAAAGAAATAAGAGATGTAGAATCAACTTATAATATTGGTGATACAATTTCTGCTTCAGTATTTAGCGTTGGAGAAATTGTTGATGTAACAGGTACAACTAAAGGGAAAGGTTTCCAAGGTGTTATTAAACGTCATAACCAATCTCGTGGACCAATGACTCATGGTTCTCATTATCACAGAAGACCAGGATCACTAGGTACTATGTTACCAAAGAGAGTTTTGAAAGGCAAAAAATTAGCTGGACACATGGGTGTTGATACAGTTACTATTCAAAATCTTGAAATTATCGAAGTAAACGATGCAGAAAACTATATTTTAGTTAGTGGAAATGTTCCAGGTGCAAAAAATTCTTTAGTATTAATTAAAACTGCTGTTAAAAATAGCAGAAAGGAAGATCCAAAAGAAATTCTTACTTATGAAGTAGAAACTGTTGTTGATGAAGTTGTTGAAGAAACTCCAGAAGTAACAGAAGAAGTTGTTGCTGAAGAAGTAACTGATGCTAAAGAAGAAACTAAGGAAGAAGAAAGTAAGTAATACTTGCTTAGAAAGGAATTAAAATGACAAAGATAAGTGTTAAGAACCTTAATGGTGAAAAAGTAAAAGATTTAACATTAAATGATAGTATCTTTAAAATTGAAGTAAATGATGATGCACTAAAGAAAATGATTCGTTTACAATTAGATGCTACTCGTCAAGGAACAAGAAAAACTAAAAATAGAAGTGAAGTTTCTGGTGGAGGAAGAAAACCATGGAAACAAAAAGGAACTGGTAGAGCTCGTCAAGGTAGTATAAGAGCTACTCAATGGGTTGGTGGCGGAGTACCATTTGGTGTTGGTAACCGTGACTTTAGTTTCAAAATTAATAAGAAAGAAGGAGTACTTGCATTAAAGAGCGCTTTATCTCTAAAAGTATTAGAAAAAGCTTTAGTAGTTGTTGATAACTTCAATATGGAAAGTACTAAAACTAAAGATGCATTAAAAATGTTAGATGCATTAAAATTAGAAGATAAAGTATTATTTGTTACAAGTGATGATGCTGCAAATCTTTATTTAGCAACAAGAAATTTACCAAATTGTTTAGTAATATATGCTGAAGAAGTAAATGTATATGATTTAGTAAATGCTGATGTAGTTGTTATAGATGAAGCTGCAGTAAGCAAAATTGAGGAGGTGCTTAAATAATGAGACATTATTCTGATATTATTATTGCACCAGTTATTACTGAAAAATCTATGGCTGAAAGACAAAATGGTGTTTATACATTTAAAGTAGCTAAAGATGCTGATAAAACTGAAATTAAGAGAGCTATCGAAGAAGCTTTTAAAGTTAGTGTAATTAATGTTAATACATTAAACACAAAATCTAAAAGAAGAAGAGTTGGAAAATATGCTGGAAGAACTAAGACTTATAAAAAAGCTATTGTTACTTTAGCTGAAGGCTCTTCAATAGAAATATAGTAGGGAGGAAAAAATTATGGCTATAAAACATTATAAACCAACGACTAATGGTCGTCGTGGAATGAGTACACTAGCAAATGAAGAAATTACAACTTTAACTCCTACTAAATCACTTTTAGCTAGTAAGAGTAAAACTGGTGGAAGAAATAATCAAGGTAAAATGACAGTTCGTCACATTGGTGGTGGAGCTAAAAGAAAATACCGTGTTATTGATTATAAAAGAAATAAAGTTGGTGTTACTGGACGTGTTGCAACAATTGAATACGATCCAAATAGAAATGCTAACATTGCTCTAATAAATTATAAAGATGGAGAAAAAAGATATATTATTGCACCAAATGGATTAAAAGTTGGTATGATTATTGAAAATGGAGAATCTGCTGATATCAAAGTTGGAAATGCATTACCTTTAAAAAATATTCCAGTTGGTACTATGGTTCATTGTATTGAATTACAACCTGGTAAAGGTGCTGAAATGTGTAGAAGTGCTGGAGCTGGAGCTCAAATACTTGGACGTGAAGGTAAGTATGTAATGCTTCGTTTACAATCTGGTGAAACAAGACTTGTTCTTGGAACATGTATTGCAACTATCGGTGTTGTTGGAAATGAAGATTATAAACTAGTTAACTTAGGTAAAGCTGGTAGAAAACGTCATATGGGAATTAGACCTACAAACCGTGGATCTGTAATGAATCCTAACGATCACCCTCATGGTGGTGGAGAAGGACGTGCACCTATCGGACGTAAGAGCCCAATGACTCCATGGGGTAAACCTGCTCTAGGAGTTAAGACTCGTAAGAGTAAAAAGAAAAGCGAAAAGCTAATAGTTAGTAGAAAGGCTAAGAAATAGGAGGAAAAATGGCAAGAAGTTTAAAAAAAGGACCTTATGTTGAAAAATCACTTATGAAAAAGGTTCAAGAAATGAATAAAGGAACTAAAAAAACAGTTATTAAAACTTGGTCAAGAAGATCTACTATTTTTCCTGACTTTGTTGGTCATACTATAGCTGTTCATAATGGAAAAGATTTTATTCCAGTTTATATAACTGAAGACATGGTTGGACATAAATTAGGAGAATTTTCACAAACTCGTAAATTTACAGGCCATGCAGGTAATAAGTAGGAGGTAACATGGAAGCATACGCAATTCATAAAAATGCTTTAATTAAGCCAAGACTTGCTAGAATGACAATGGACTTAATTAGAGGAAAAGATGTTGAAACTGCTAGAGGTATATTAGAAAATACTAATACTAAAGCTAGTAGATTAATTCTTAAAGTTTTAAATTCAGCTGTTGCAAATGCTGTTAATAATAACGGTGCAAATGAATCTGAACTTAGAATTAGTGAATGTTACATTAATCCAGGACCTGTTTATAAAAGAATTAAATTTGCAAGTCGTGGAAATGTAGATCGCCATGATAAGAGAAGTAGTCACATTACTGTTAAAGTAACTGATGAAGCGAAGGGAGTTAAGTAATAATGGGACAAAAAGTAAATCCTATAGGATACAGACTTGGTGTTAATAAAACTTGGCAAAGTAAATGGTATTCTAAAGATAATTATCAAGAGTATTTAATTAATGATATTAAAATCAGAGAATATTTAGAAAAGAATCTTAAAGAAGCTGCTATTGCAAGTGTTATTATTGAAAGAAGAAATAATAAATGTGAAGTTAGTATCTATACTGCTAAACCTGGTGTTATCATCGGTCGTGGTGGCGAAGATATTGAAAAACTAAGAAAGAAATTATCTAAATTAGTTGGAGAAGAAATTTTTGTTAATATAGTTGAAGAAAAAAATCCAGATTTAAATGCTTCACTTGTTGCTCAAAATATTGCTAGTCAAATAGCTGCTAGAGCACCATTTAGATCAGCTCAAAAAAGAGCTATCAGAAATGTAATGAAAGCTGGAGCTAAAGGATGTAAAACTGCAGTTTCAGGAAGACTTGGTGGAGCTGAAATGGCTAGAACTGAAGGATATACTGAAGGAACTGTGCCTCTACATACTATAAGAGCTGATGTTGATTATGCTATCGCTGAAGCTGATACTACTTATGGTAAGATTGGTGTTAAAGTTTGGATTTATAAAGATGAAATTCTTCCTGCAAAGAAAAATCTGAAGGGAGCTGATAAACATGTTGATGCCAAAAAGAACTAAATATCGTAAAAGTCATAGAGTAAGTTATGATGGAAAAGCTAAAGGTAATACAGAACTTCATTTTGGAGAATATGGACTTCAAGCTTTAGAAGGCGGATGGATTAGTGCTCGTCAAATTGAAGCAGCTCGTATTGCAATGACACGTTATATGAAACGTGGCGGAAAAGTTTTTATTAACATATTCCCACATATGCCTAGAACTAAAAAACCTCTAGAAACTAGACAAGGTAAAGGTAAAGGTTCAGTAGATGAATGGGTAGCAGTGGTAAAAACAGGTAAGATTATGTTTGAAATAAGTGGTGTTTCTGAAGAAATAGCTCGTGAAGCACTAAGACTTGCATCACATAAATTATCTGTTAAAACAAAATTTGTAAAAAAAGAAGAAGTAAAGGATGGTGATTCTCTTGGAAATTAAGGAACTAAGAAAGTTATCTACAGAAGATTTAGTTAAAAAAATCAAAGATACAAAGGAAGAATTATTTACAAAGAGAATGCAACATGCAAATGGTACACTTGAAAAACCAGTTGAACTTAAAGTATTAAGAAGAGATGTTGCAAGAATGAAAACTATTCTTAAAGAAAGAGAAATTGATGGAGGTAATAAATAATGACAGAAAAGAAACAAGAATTAATTGGTAAAGTTGTTAGTGCATCTAATAACAAAACTATAACTGTTAATGTTGAAACATCAAAAAGTCATCCTTTGTATAAGAAAAATGTTAAATATTCAAAGAAATATGCTGCTCATGATGAAGAAAACGCAGCAAAAGTAGGAGATACAGTAAAGATTAGAATGACTAGACCATTATCTAAAACTAAAAGATATGAACTAGTAGAAGTTTTAACTAAAGCTGTTATCCTTTAGGAGGTATTATTATGGTAATGCAAGAAAGTAGACTTAAAGTTGCTGATAACTCTGGAGCTAGAGAACTTTTAGTAATAAGAGTCCTTGGTGGATCTAAAGTTAAATATGGTAATATCGGGGATGTTGTTGTTGGAACAGTTAAAAAAGCTATTCCTAACAGTCCAGTTAAAAAAGGTAAAGTTGTTAAAGCCGTAATCGTTAGAAGCGTTGAAGGCGTTAGAAGAAGTGATGGTTCTTATATCAAATTTGATGATAATGCATGTGTACTTATTAAAGATGATAAATCACCAATTGGTACTCGTGTTTTAGGACCTGTTGCTAGAGAGCTAAGAGAAAAAGATTATATGAAGATTGTTTCTCTTGCTTCAGAAGTATTATAGGAGGCAAAAATGAAAGTAAAAGTTGGAGATACTGTTAAAGTAATTGCTGGTGCTGATAAAGGTAAAACTGGTAAAGTTATTAAAACATTAAAGACTGAGGCTAGAGTTGTTGTTGAAGGTGTACATATTGTTAAAAAACATAGTAAACCAACAAGTATGAATGACAAAGGTGGAATATTTGAAATTGAAGCTCCTATACATGTTTCTAATGTAAAGGTTATTGATGAAAAAGAAGCTAAAGCTTCTAAAACAAAAGAAAAAGTAGAAGAAAAAGCTGAAAAGAAAGCTAAAACTTCTAAGAAAGTGAGTAAGTAGTTATGAGTAATTTTAGAAAATTATATGATGAAAAAATTGTTCCTGAATTAATGAAAGAACATAATTATACTACTGTTATGGCTGTTCCAAAACTTGAAAAGATTGTTATCAATATGGGTGTTGGAGAAGGTAGTAAAGATGAAAAATTTATTACTGCAGCTGTAAAAGATCTAGAAGCTATTAGTGGTCAAAAACCTGTTGTAACAAAAGCTCGTAAATCAATTGCTGGTTTCAAATTAAGAGAAGGTCAACCTGTTGGTGTTAAAGTAACATTAAGAGGTGAAAATATGTATAACTTCTTTGAAAAATTAGTTAAAATTGGGCTTCCTCGTGTTAGAGATTTCCGTGGAGTTTCAGGACATGCTTTTGATGGAAAAGGAAATTATACAATTGGAATTAAAGAACAATTAATATTCCCAGAAATTGAATATGATGAAGTGTTAAAGGTGCGTGGAATGGATATTATATTCGTTACTACTGCAAAGAGCAATGAAGAAGCTAAAAGTTTATTAAAAGGCTTTGGAATGCCTTTCAAGAATTAAGGAGGCACTATGGCAAAGAAAAGTATGATTGTTAAAAATCAAAGAGCACCTAAATTTTCAACTCGTGCTTACACAAGATGTAATCGTTGTGGAAGACCTCACGGAGTACTTAGAAAATATGGAATTTGCAGAATTTGTTTTAGAGAACTTGCAAATGAAGGTAAATTACCAGGTGTTAAGAAATCTAGTTGGTAGAAGGAGGAAAATTATGTTTGTACAAGATAAAATAGCAGATATGTTAACTCGTATTCGTAATGCTAATCAAATGAGATATGCAACTGTTGAAGTTATTGGTACTAAAATGACTTTAGGTATTGCTGAGATACTTAAGAGTGAAGGCTATATCGCTGATTATGTATATGAAAAAAATACAAATGGTGATAAATTAACTTTAACATTAAAATATGGTCCTAAAAAAGAAAGAGTTATTGTTGGACTTAAAAGAATTAGTAAATCTGGTTTAAGAGTTTATGCTAAAGTGGATGAAATTCCTCGAGTTCTAAACGGACTAGGTATTGCTATAATCTCAACTTCTGAAGGTTTAATGACTGATAAAGAAGCTAGAGCTAAAGGGTTAGGAGGCGAAGTTCTTGCCTATATATGGTAAGTTATTATGAGTAGAATAGGTGAAAGAAAATTAGTTATTCCTGACGGCGTAACAGTTAGTGTTAACGGAAACGTTGTAGATGTTAAGGGACCTAAAGGTGAACTTAATTTAGAATTTAGTAAACTTGTTAGTGTTGTAGTAGAAGATGGTGTTGTTTTAACTAAACAAATTAAACCAAGTAAAGAAGCAAATGTAATGCAAGGCACTACAAATTCATTAATTAGTAATATGATAACAGGTGTTTCTAAAGGATATGATAAAGGTTTAGAAGCAGTTGGTGTTGGTTATAGATTCCAAGTTAGTGGTAATAAAATTACTATTAATGCTGGTTATTCTCATCCAGTTGTTATGGAAGCACCAGTTGGGTTATCAGTAACTAGTGAAAGTAATACAGAAATTACTATTCATGGTATTGATAAACAAAAAGTATCTGAATTTGCGGCTAATGTTCGTAAAGTAAGAGAACCAGAACCTTATAAAGGTAAAGGTATTCGTTACAAAGGTGAACAAGTTCGTCGTAAAGAAGGAAAGAAAGCGGCATAGGGAGGAGTTAAAGTATGATTAAAAAAGAAGCAAATAATAAGGCTCGTGTAAGACGTCATGCAAGAGTACGTAAAACTATAAGTGGTACTAAAGAAGTGCCAAGATTAAATGTATTTAGATCTAATAAAGGTATTTATGCTCAAGTTATTGATGATGTAACTAAAACTACCCTTGCTAGTTCTTCAAATTTAGAATTAAAAATTGCTAATGGAGGTAATATTGAAGCAGCTAAAGCTGTTGGAAAAGATGTTGCTGAAAAATGCAAAAAATTAAAAATTAAAAAAGTCGTATTTGACCGTGGTGGATATCAATATCATGGTAGAGTAGAAGCTTTAGCAGATGCTGCTAGAGAAGCTGGACTAGAATTTTAAGGAGGGTAGCATGAGAAAAGACGATAAAAGACAAGAAAAGAAAAATTTATTAGAAGAAAAAGTTATTTCTATTACTAGAGTAACAAAAGTTACTTCAGGTGGTAGACATTTCCGTTTCTGTGCTACTGTTGCAGTTGGTAACCGTAAAGGTTTAGTTGGTATTGGTAGTGGAAAAGCTAATGAAGTTCCAGAAGCTATCAAAAAAGCTTTACAAGCTGCTAATAAAAATGTATGTAAAGTTGCACTTAGTCAAGGAAGAACTATTCCTCATGAAGCAGAAGCTAAAGTAGGTAGAGCTGTAGTTTTAGTTAAACCTGCTAAAGAAGGACGTGGAATCATTGCTGGTGGTGCTGCTCGTGCAGTATTAGAACTAGCTGGTGTTAAGGATATAGTTGCTAAGTCTCTAGGAGCAAATACTCAAGTTAATGTTGCTAAAGCTACTTTAGAAGCATTAAAGAGCCAAAGAACTCCAGAACATATAGCTGAACTTCGTGGCAAGAAAGTTGAGGAATTATAATATGAGATTAGAAAATTTACCAAAGACTAAAGAAATGAAAGCCTCTAAAAGAGTAGGTAGAGGTCCAGGATCTGGAATGGGTAAAACATCTACTCGTGGAGAAAATGGTCAAAAATCAAGAAGTGGTGCATCAATCAAAGCTTGGTTCCAAGGTGGTCAAACTCCATTATATAGAAGAATTCCTATTAGAGGTTTTAATAACAAACAATTTGAAACAAAATATGCTGTTATTAATTTAAGTGATTTAGATAAATTCTTTAATGATGGAGATGTTGTTACTCCAGAAGTATTAAAAGAAAGAAAAATAATTAAAAAACAACTTAGTGGTGTTAAAGTGTTAGGTAATGGTGAACTTACTAAAAAGTTAATTGTTAAAGCCAATAGATTCTCTACTAAGGCTGTTACAAAAATTGAAAATATTGGTGGCAAAGCTGAGGTGATTTAGATGTTCCGAGGCTTTTCACAAATTTTTAATAAAGCTAATAAGGATTTAAGAAAAAGGATATATATTACATTATTTTGTTTAGGTTTGTTTGCTCTAGGGTCTTCAGTTACAATTCCTTGGGCAACACAAATTTATCAAGACTTAGGTTTCTTAGAAATCTTTAATATTATGAGTGGTGGTGGACTTAGAAGTTTTTCCATATTTGCTTTAGGAGTTTCTCCTTATATTACAGCATCAATCATTACCCAATTATTGCAAATGGATATTGTTCCATATTTTAAAGATTTAAAAGACCAAGGGTATACTGGAAGACAAAAAATTAATAAGATTAACCGTTATATGGGTATTATTATTGGTTTCTTCCAAGCTTATGTATTATGTATTGCTTATATGGGGAGTGCTAGTGTATTTGTTCAACTTAAAACTGCTTTAGTTATGACTGCTGGTACAGCATTCTGTTTATGGATGGGTGACCAAATTACTAATAAAGGTATTGGTAATGGACAATCAATGTTAATTATGGCAGGTATTATCCTTAGTATGCCAAGTATATTTACTGGTGCTTATTATGGATTTATAACAAGTGGAACATATGAACCAGCATTAGGTATTTTCTTCTTTAGTTTATTTATCCTTGTATATATCTTAATTATTGTAGGTATTATATGGATACAACTAGCAGAGCGAAGAATACCTATTCAATATGCTAATAAATCAACAAGTGCATATGGAGCCCAAAATAGTTTCTTACCAATTAAGTTAAATTCAGCTGGTGTTATGCCTGTAATATTTGCATCAATTCTTACAACTATACCAGCAACAATTGTTGCGTTAACTAAGAATCAAAATGCAATAGATTTTGTAAATAAATATATAGTTTATAATAGTCCAACAGGATTTATATTATATATAATATTAATATTATTCTTTGGATATTTCTATACATTTATGGTTATGAATCCAGATGAAATGAGTAAGAACTTAAATGAACGTGGGGGTTATATCCCTGGAATAAGACCTGGTGAAGATACTAGTAAATATATTAGTAATTCAATGGGTAAGCTTACATTAGTAGGTAGTATATTCCTTGTAATACTTGCAGCTATTCCAATTATCTTCTCATTAATATTTGGCTTATCAAGTCAAGTTACAATCGGAGGAACAGGAATGTTAATCGTTGTAGGTGTTGCAATTGAAACATATAAACAAATGGAAAGTAGTTTAGTAAGTAGAAGTTATACTGCTAAAAGAAAGAGATTAAGATAATATGAAAAATATAATATTTATAGCTCCTCCCGCAGCGGGTAAAGGAACTCAAAGTACAATGTTAAAAGAAAATTTTGATTATAATCACTTATCAACTGGTGATATGCTAAGAGAAGTAGTTTCTTCAGGTACAGAATTTGGGTTACAAGTTAAAAATATTATTGATCGTGGAGAATTAGTTAGTGATGATATAATTATTAATTTAATTAATGATAAACTTGCTAAGATAGATGGAAAACCATTTATATTAGATGGTTTTCCTCGAACTCTTAATCAAGCTAAATCTTTAGATAATATGTTAGATAAAGATTATGAAGTAATATATTTAGATTTAAGTGAAGAAGAAGCAATTGATAGAATTCTTGGAAGACTTACATGTAGTTGTGGAAAGTCATATAATCTAAATGTAGATAGTTTAAAACCAAAAGTTGAAGGTATTTGTGATGGATGTGGAAAAAAATTAGTTAAAAGAAATGATGATAATGTTGATTCTTTTAAAGTAAGATATAAATCATTTTTAGATAATACAAAACCTTTGATGGAATATTATGAAGAAAAAAATAAACTTCATAAAATAAATGTTAATAGAAATGTAGAAGATATCTTTAAAGATATTGTGGAAGTTTGTAATGATTAGTATTAAAAGTGATAGAGAAATAGAATTAATGAGGAGTGCCGGTAAGTACTTGAGTGATACGTTTAAATATATTGAAAAATATATAGAAACAGGTGTTACTACAAAAAGATTAGATACATTAATTCATGATTATATTATAAGTATTGGATGTGTTCCATCTTGTTTAGGTTATGAAGGATATCCAGCAACTGCTTGTATATCAATTAATGATGAAGTAGTTCATGGTATACCTGGAGGACGTAAAATCAAGAATGGTGACATAGTTTCAATAGATTTAGTTTTAAGTTATAAAGGTTATCATGCAGATGCTACAAGAACTTATATTATTGGTAATGTAAGTGATGAGGTTAGAAATTTGGTTAATGATACAAAAGGTGCTTTCTATGCTGGACTTAAAAAGGTTAAAGAAGGTGCAAGAGTAATGGATATAAGTTGTGCAATTGAAGAATATGCTCATGCTCATGGTTTATCAGTGGTTGAAGAATTGTGTGGTCATGGTATTGGACTTGAAATGCATGAAGAACCGGATGTACCAAATTTTAATGATAATAATCGAACAAGACTTAAAGCAGGTATGGTTATAGCAATAGAACCAATGCTTAATTTAGGTAGTAAAGAAGTAGCATTATTAGATGATGATTGGACCGTTGTAACAATGGATGGTAAACCATCTTGTCACTATGAAAATACAGTTCTAGTTACAAAAGATGGATATGAAATATTAACAGGAGATTAAAATATGGGAAAAAAAGATAAAATTGAAGTAGAAGGAAAAGTTACTGAAGTATTAAAGGGTAGTGATTACCTTGTTGAACTAAGTAATGGACACACTGTAAAGGCCTACGTTTCTGGTAAAATGCGTATGAATATGATTCGTATCTTACCAGGTGATAAAGTTACAGTGGAACTTTCACCATACGATTTAACACGTGGGATTATAAAATGGAATAATAGATAAGGAGTGAAATTATGAAAGTTAGACCATCAGTTAAAAAGATTTGCAAAAAATGTAAAATCATAAGAAGAAAAGGAAAAGTTAGGGTTATTTGTGAAAACCCTAAACATAAACAAGTACAAGGTTAAGGAGGATAATAAATGGCAAGAATTAAAAATATTGAATTACCAGGAGAAAAACATACTTGTATAGGACTTACTGCAATTTATGGTATTGGTAGAAATTTAGCAAAAACTATTTGTGAAAACGTAGAAGTTGATCCAGCTAAGAAAATTAAAGATTTAACTGAAGAAGAAATTGCAAAACTTCGTAAAGAAATTGATAATTATACTGTTGAAGGTGATCTTAGACGTGACGTTCAAATGAGTATTAAAAACAAAATGGAAATAAATTGCTATGAAGGTATTAGACACAAAAAAGGATTACCTGTAAGAGGACAAAAAACTAGTAGAAATGCTAAGACTCGTAAAGGTAGAGGAAAAGTTGTAGCTAATAAGAAAAAGGTCGGAAAGTAGGGTGTTAATATATGGCATATAATAGAAGAAAAAGAAAAGTAAAGAAGAATATTCCTGAAGCTGTTGCTCACATTCATTCAACTTATAATAATACAATTGTTACTATAAGTGATAAAGAAGGTAACGCTATTAGTTGGTCATCAGCTGGTAGAATTGGTTATAAAGGAAGTAAAAAGAAAACTCCATTTGCTGCTGGTTTAACTAGTGAAGCTGCTGCAGCTGCTGCTGTTGAAGCTGGAGTTAAAAAAGTTGATGTATTTGTTAAAGGTCTAGGACCAGGAAGAGAAAATGCAATTAGATCACTTCAAACTGCAGGACTTGAAATTACAAGTATTACAGATGAAACACCAATTCCTCATAACGGATGTCGTCCACCAAAAAGACCAAGGAACTAGTAAAGGGAAGGAACGTGTACTATGATAAAATTTGAAAAACCAGACTATAAAATTATTGAATATCAAGAAAATAATCATTATGCTAAATTTGAAATTGAACCTTTAGAAAGAGGATTTGGAACAACTATTGGTAATGCTATGAGAAGAGTACTTTTATCAAGCCTACCAGGAAGTGCTGTTACATCAATTAGAATTGATGGTGTGCTTCATGAATTCCAAAAAATTGAAGGTGTTGTAGAAGATGTTACTACTATTGTTTTAAATATTAAAAACTTAGTTGTTAAAAATCATTCTAATGGACCAAAGGTTATTAGACTTACAAAATCAGTTGAAGGTCCAGTACTTGCTTCAGATATTGAAAAAGATGCTGATATTGAAATTATGAATCCTGATTTTGTTATTTGTAACTTAGTTGCTGGAGGAAAAATTAATATTGAAATGACTGTTTATAATGGTCGTGGATTTACACCAGCTGCTCAAAATAAAGCAAATTTAGAACAAAATGTTGCAGGTGTTATAGCAATTGATTCAAATTATTCACCAATTGAAGTGGTTAAATATGAAGTTATGGCTACTCGTGTTGGTCAAGATGAATCTTATGATAAATTAGTTATGGAAGTAACTACTAATGGATCTATGACTCCAGAAGAAGCTATGGCTCTTGGTGCTAAGATATTAATTGAACATTTCTCAATAATCTCAGATTTAAATTCAATTAGTAATATTGCTAATATAATGCAAGAAAAGAAAATTGATACAATGACTAAAACATTAGAAACTCCAATTGAAGAAGTAGAATTTTCAGTTAGAGCTTATAATTGTTTAAAAAGAGCTGGTATTCATACCGTTCAAGATTTAGTTAACAAAAAAGAAGTAGAAGTTACTAAGATTAGAAACTTAGGAAAGAAATCATTAAAAGAAGTTCTTGATAAAGTTGCTGAATTAGGACTTACATTTAAGGAGTAGAATATGAAATATAGAAAATTAGGAAGAGAAACTAGAATTAGAAGAAGTATTTTAGCTGGACTTACTAAAGATGTTATCATGAATGGATTTGTTGTTACTACTGAAGCTAGAGCTAAAGAAGTAAGAAAATTTGTTGATAAAATGATTACTTATGGTAAAGATGGTTCACTTGTTGCTCGTAGAAAAGCACTTGCTTTCTTACATAATGATAAAGAAGTTACATCTAAAGTATTTAATGAACTAGCTAAAACTTATGAAACTAGAAATGGTGGATATACTAGAATAATTAAACTTAAAGAACGTCGTGGTGACGATGCTCTAGAAGTTAGATTAGAATTAGTTTAATTAATGAAACAGCTAATCAATTGATTAGTTGTTTTTTTGATGTAATATAAGAAAGTTTTGCGATTGTAACCGCAAAATATAAGAAAAATAAAAATTTTGCGGTTACAATCGCAAAACTTGACAATAATAAAAATGTAATGTATAATATTTATAGGTGATAAATATGTTAAAACGAAATAATTATTTAAATCAATTAATTGAAGTAAAAGATATAAATTTAATTAAAGTTATTACAGGTGTAAGAAGATGTGGAAAAAGTACTCTTTTGTTACAATATAAAGATTATTTATTAGAAAATGGTATTAAAGAATCAGATATATTATATATGAGTTTTGAAAGTGCTGAATGGTATGAAATTAAGAATTATAAAGATTTATATAATTATATTAAAAGTAAATATCATAATACAAGAATTTATTTATTGTTAGATGAAGTTCAAAATGTTGAAGATTGGGAAAAAGCTGTTAATTCTTTATTAGTGGATATTGATTGTGATATTTATATTACGGGTTCTAATGCTTATTTATTATCTAGTGAGCTTACAACTTTACTTGCGGGTAGAGTTTATACGATTAGCATGTATCCATTTTCTTTTTCTGAGTATCTCCAAATTAATTCTAACAGTCAAGATAAATATCAATTATTTAATGATTATTTAAAATTTGGGGGGATGCCAATGCTTATAAATATGAATGATAATGAAAGATTAAAAATTAATTATTTGTCTGATATTAAAGATGTTGTTTTAAAAAAAGACATAATTGCAAGAAATAAAATTAAAGATGTTGTATTTTTAGATAACCTACTAAGATATATGTCCACAGTTATTGGTACATTAATAAACCCAAGTTTTATTTCTGATTTTATGAAGAAAAATGGCAGTAACATAGATAATGAGACTGTTGATAAGTATTTAAAAATGATAGAAAATGCCTATTTTATCTATAGAGTACCAAGGTATGAATTAAAAGGTAAACAACTTCTTAAAACACAAGGAAAGTATTATTTTGTGGATAATGGGTTAAAAAATGTATTAGCTGGATTTTCATCTTATGATACAGGAAGCAGTTATGAAAATGTAGTTTATATGGAACTTTTACGTAGAGGATATGAAGTTTATGTTGGAAAATATAATGATTTAGAAATTGATTTTGTGGCGGTTAGTCCGAATGAAAGAATATATTATCAAGTAACACGTAGTTTATTAAGTGAAGATGTTGAAAATAGAGAAAAGAAATCTTTACTTGCTATAAATGATAATTATAAAAAAGTTATTTTAACTATGGATATGGCTTATAATAAAATCATTGAAGGTATTGAAGTAAAAAATATAGTAGATTTTTTACTTGAAAGTTAATCTTTAGTATAAAATAATAAAACATTCTCATAATATAGATGGAGGATATTTATATATGAAAGATAAAGAATGTAATTGTTGTGAAGATGCTAAATTCGGGGTAGCTTATATTGATCCTGAATCTGGTCTATTATGTAGTAAAATTGATACAGGTATGAAATTACCTAAAGGAAAAAAGGTTTTAGCTCCAAGAATTTGTACTAAGTGTGGAAATACTGAATGGAAAACTATTGATAATTAAAGGCACGTTAAGTGCTTTTAATTTGGCAATAAAAAAGTGACCGAATGAAATACCAGAAAACGACCGAATGAAATTATAAAAAATATAGGAATAAAAATAGAAAAAATATAGGAATGAAAACTTGAAATATATAGTAATGTAATTGACATTTGAATTCATTTATTGTAAAATTAAAATGAAAGTGAGTTTTATTATGGAAAACAAAGAATATATTAAAAGAATTATTGATTCCCAAGTATCTAAGTATTTGAAACTGTTTGGAGCGGTTTCAATTGAAGGACCTAAATATTGTGGTAAAACATGGGTAGGAAGGCATCACTGTAAAAGTGAGGTTTTACTTCGTACAAAAACTGGTGAGACTTCTAATGATGTTGAGTTAGCAAAAATAAAACCTTCTTTAATATTAGCTGGAGAAAAACCTAGATTAATAGATGAGTGGCAAGAAGCAACTAATTTATGGGATGAAATTAGATATGATGTTGATAAAACTGGTTTAAAAGGGCAATACATACTTACTGGATCTTCAACTCCCAAAAAAGATGGAATTTTACATAGTGGAGCGGGGAGATATGGAAAATTGTTTTTAAGAACTATGTCATTATATGAGTCAGGGGATTCGTCTGGTAAAGTTTCATTATTTGATATTTGTAATGGAAAAGATATTTGTGTAAATACCGGAGAAGTTGATTTAATTAAACTTATAGGTTTAACTGTAAGAGGTGGTTGGCCAGCTAATATAAGTTATACACCTTCCGAGTCAAAGTTGTTAGTTAAACAGTATATTAATTTAATTATTGAAGATGATCTTTATCGTTTAGATCATATTAAAAGAGATAAACGTAAAGTTATGTTATTACTTAAGTCTCTTGCTAGAAATGAATGTACTACTGTTAGTAATTTGTCATTAAAAAAAGATATTTCAGATGTAGATAGTGAAGATATAGATATAGACAGTGTAGTTTCATATTTGGATGCACTTGATAGATTATATTTATTTGATAACGATGAACCTTTTTCTGTCAATATTAGGTCTAGTTTAAGAGTGAAAAAATCTCAGAAAAGACATTTTGTGGATCCATCTATTGCTTGTGCATTATTAAATGTATCAGAACAATCTTTATTAAATGATTTGAATACATTTGGATTTTTGTTTGAATCATTAGTTTCTAGGGATTTAAAAATATATGCTAGCTCTTTTAATGCTCAAACATATCATTATCAAGATTATAAAAATAATGAGATAGATCAAATTATAGAATTGGAAGATGGGGAATGGTGTGCATTTGAAATAAAATTAGGTGCTAAAGATATAGAGAAAGGAGCTAATAATTTAATTAAAATTAAAAATGAAATTATTAAAAACAATGGTAAACCTCCTAAAATAATGTGTGTTATTTGTGGTCTTACAAATGCTGCATATATTAGACCTGATGGAGTTTATGTAGTACCTATAACAGCATTGAAAAATTAAACTGAAGACTGCTGATGTAGTCTTTTTGTTTTCAAATATACATAAAGTGGGTCCGCTTTTCGCCAAATTGTTGACTAGATGTTATTCCTATTGAAGTTAAATCAGGAAAAAATATTCAAGCTAAAAGTTTAAAATTTTATAATGAATTATATAAACCAAACCTTTCAATTAGAATTAGTGCTAATAATTTTTCTTTAAATGATAATGTTAAAGATATTCCATTATATGCTTTATTTTGTTTAAAAGATTTATTATAAAATATTGCTTTAATTTACATCTTTTTATATAAAATTTTATTTTTTCCTTTACAGGCTATTCTATATTTGACACAATAATGAAGAAAGGTGTGGCTAAATATGTCTGCAAGAACTGAATTTGTTGTATTAAAAAGAATGGAAGAAAAGGGAAAATTATCTTTTGAAGATATTAAAAGAATTATTGATAGAAGTGTTAATAAAACTCATGAATTTATCAATAATATGATTGAAAAAGAATTAATAGAAGAAGTAACTCCTTACTTGTATACAAAAAAACAAAATAATAAGAAAATGTTAAAAAATAAATAATTCAAAATAAATACGCAAATTTTTACTTTGCGTATTTATTTTGACAAATTTTTTAATATTATTTTGTTATTATATATCTATAGAATTATTGTCTAAAAAATAATTCTATAGATATATTTAAAGAATCTGCTATTCTTCCTAGAATAGCAATAGTAATATGTTTGTTTCTATTTTTATTTTCTATATCAGTTATATATTGACGAGATATACCTGCTAGATCTGCAAGATCTTGTTGAGTTAAGTTTTTTTCTCTTCTATATTTCTTAATATTTTTTCTTATTATATCGTAATAATACTCGTCAGTATGTATATAAAGTATTTCAATCATAGGGGATCACCAGCCTCTATATGTATTTTCTTTAAAAATATTATAACTTTATATAGCCTAGGGGTGGCATTTGTGATATAATTAATAAAAATAGAGAAAGGAGTTACGAAGTGAATAAAAAAAAATATTTGTTTTTTTCAATATTTATAGTTATTATACTAGTTTTTATATTAATTGTATACAATAATAATTATAAAAAAGATATATATGTTGAAAAAAACAAAGAGAGTGTTAAAAATAGTGATAATAAGATACCAGGGATGATTAGTTTGATGTTGGAGACAAAAGCAGGATCAGGGGAGTATAAACAATCAACTGATAGTAAGTGGCCAACATCAGGTTATGAGTTTAATGAATCATTATCTAATTGTGAAAATGGAGGTAAACTTACTTGGAATGAAGATAGAGGTACAGTAACTGTTAAAACAAATAAATCCGATAGATGTTATGTTTATTTTGATGTGTTACCTCCGGATGTTACACTAGCAATAACTAATAGACCAACAACATATGGTAAATTAGGTAATATTAGTTGTACTGGTAGTAGTGCAACATATAATCAACAATATAATAGAGTTGAAATATCTTCATTTAATGGTAAATATTCATCTTGTAATTTAAATTATACTGATAGTACATCAAAAGTTAATTTGGCATCATATATTACGGGCTTAGCTGGAACAACACAGGGAACAGGACAAGTAGTAAATGAAAAGGGATATAGATATGAAGGAAAAAATCCAAATAACTATATATGGTTTAATAATGAGTATTGGAGAATAATCGGAGTATTTGATAGCGCATCACATGGGCAAGCAAATAAGAATCTAGTAAAAATAATTCGTGCAGATGTTTTAGATGGACTTGCATGGCATAAATCAAATACAAATGATTGGACAGCATCTAGTTTAAAATCACTTTTAAATGGAGCATATTATAATGCAACAGATGGAACAAGTTCAGGATATTGTTATGGATATAGTACAACTGTTCCAGCTAATTGTGATTATACTAAAAAAGGTATTCAATCGGGTTATAGAGGAATGATAGCAAATGTAACATGGTACCTGGGAGGATATTCAAGTTCAAGTGCAACAGCTGATGCTTTCTATGGATATGAAAGAGGAACAACAGTATATAGTGGAAGACCAACAAGTACAACAGGATATATAGGCCTAATGTATCCAAGTGATTACGGATATAGTGTATTATCAAGTAGTTGTGCAAGAACAATAAATTTAGGTTCTTATAATACATCAACTTGTGCAGGACAAAGTTGGTTATATGGAAAAGGAAATGAATGGACATTAACGCCTGATTCTTCGAACAGCTACTATGTTTTTTTCCTTAATTATCGAGGCCAGCTCAACTACGGCATCGCGAGCTATGGCGATGGCTCTCGTCCAGTCTTGTATCTAGATGCTTCAGTGTATAAAATAGATGGTGATGGTAGTTTGGATAATCCGTATATTGTAGGAATGTGATTAGTTTAGTTAGCGTGGATGGCGGGAGTATCCGCCCCACGCCGGCGATATAAATGTATTATTATAGAAAGGATAGTGAAAGAATATGTTTATACAAATGTTCGTATCAGTGGGTATCTGAGGAAACTCAGAAATATATTATAATAACTCAATCGAGTGGAAAGTTTTTTGAAGTATATGGTTATGATGCTTTTATGTTTGGTTTTTTATTTGATTATAAAGTTTTACAAAATGGTAAAACATATAAATGTGGTTTTCCTGATAGTTCACTTACTAAAATTACAAATAAGTTAAGTGATTTAAAAATATCATATCAAATTATATATCGAGGAAGAAATCCATTTGTTAAAGATTTTAAAAAAATTAATCAATATCTAAATATAAGTTAATTGCATTACAAAAGCTTGATATAAAAGAAAGAATGGATGCTTTAGTAGAAAAAGTTAAATCATTAAATGAAGAACAAGCTAAAAAAGTTATGTTGGAGTTAGAAAAATGTTTAGAATATATAATAATGATTTCAAAATACTTCAAAAATATAAATCATTTTTAATGAATTTAGATAATTCATTAGAAAATATTCCTAGAAAAGATATGTATTTTAAAGATAGAATTAAAAATATTTCCTTAGATGTTTTAAAAGATATATTATTATGCTCTTATGACACTAGTTCTGTAAAAATGTACAGAACTAGTGTCAAAGCTAATATTGCTTTACTTGATTTCATGTTAGAAAGATTACTTTTGAAAAAATATATAAGTGAAAAGAACTTATATAAACTAGCAAGTGAGTTAGTTGAAATAAATAAAATGGTTACTGGATGGTTAAATAATAGTGAAAGTAAACTTATTTGATTTACTTGATATATATGAGACTGAAGTAAAGAAAAATGTTAGAAATAAAAAGAAAATATTAGATTTTGAAAAACATAAAATGGAATATTTAGTTGATATAAAAATGTATTAGAAAATAATTTGTATAATGGTGGAAAATATAATATATTTTTAGTATTTGAACCTAAAGTAAGAGTGATAATGGCTCAGGGAATATATGATAAAATAATTAATCATTATGTAACAAGGTTTATTTTAATACCAAAACTAGAAAAGTATTTAAATAATAGAAATTGTGCTACTAGAAAAGGAATGGGTACTAGTTATGCTATAAGTCTATTAAAACAGGATATTGAAAGTTTTAAAAAATATGATAAATTTTATTTTTTAAAACTTGATATAAGTAAATATTTTTATAGTTTAGACCATGAGGTGATTATTTCAATTATTAAACAGGATTTAACTCATGATGAATTAAATCTTGTTAAGATAATACTTGATAGTACTAATAAAGAATATATTAATAAAAAAATAGAATATTTAGAAAAGAAATATAATGTTATATTACCGAAATATGAATATGAAAAAGGATTAGCAATTGGTAATTTATCTAGTCAATTCTTAGCTATATTATATTTAAGTAAATTACAACATTATATTACTAATAATTTGCATATTAAATTTATTAATTATATGGATGATTATATTTTAATTCATAATTCTAAAGAATATTTAAAAGATTCTTTAAAATTAATAGAAAATAAAATTAATAATGAATATAAATTAAAATTAAATAATAAAAAAACAATTATTAGTAATTCTAATCAAGGGATTTCATTTTTAGGGTATACATTTAGAGTTAAAAATAATAAAACTATTATTAAATTAAGTTCTAATACAAAGAAAAATATAAGAAAGGGGATAAAGAGAGCAAATTATTTATATAAAAATAATATAATTAAATTTAATCAATACTTTTCAAGTATTGAATGTTTTAAAAATAATTATATATTTGTAAATAGAGATAAAGTGAATCACTTTATTGATAGATATAATGGGTAATTCTTTAGTAAAAAAGACGCCTAATTCTTCGAACAGCAACAATGTTTTTAACCTTAATAATCAAGGCCAGCTCAACAACAACAACGCGAACAATGGCTATGGCTCTTTTGTGAGCTCTTTATGTTAAATGTTTATTATCCTAAGGGATGTAAAAGGGCATAAAGAACATGAATTATCCAAAGGATTAATATCCTTAAAAAGAAAATAGATACGGAAAAAGTCTACGGACTTTTCCTATAGGTCTATTAATTATTATTTTAGTTATGAAAGAAAGATATTTAGTAATAAAAAAGTTATATAAAGATTATGTTATTTTAATAAAAGATAAAAATAATAATTATATTTTATTTAATGAAGATGAAAAAATAATTCATTATTTTGGTATTAAAGATGTAAATACAATTTATTTAAATAATTTAGAAATAGAAGAAAAATATGAATGTGAAAATAACAAATATAATGAATTATATTTGAAAGTAAAAATAATAGAAATATTGGAGGTCTTATGCAAAAAAGAATTAGAATAGTAAGTGTAAGTATAGTATTAGTAATATTATTAATAGGAATTATTGTAATGAACAATAATTCCTATAGTAAATATTCATTTACACAAGATGGAATAAAATATGCTTTAACTTTAGATGGAAATAAAGTTACCTCATTTCCATCTAAAGGAATGTATAAAGCACAAGTAACTTGTGTTGGTGCAAATGGAAGATGGTTATATGATGAATGGAAACTAGCTATAGAAAATATAACTAGTGATGATGTTACTTGTGATATTAATTTTAGTACTATAACTAAAATCAGCTTAAATGATTATATAATTAGTTTAGCTGGAAGTGAGCAAGGAACAGGACAAGTAGTAAATGAAAAGGGATATAGATATGAAGGAAAAAATCCAAATAACTATATATGGTTTAATAATGAGTATTGGAGAATAATCGGAGTATTTGATAGCGCATCACATGGGCAAGCAAATAAGAATCTAGTAAAAATAATTCGTGCAGATGTTTTAGATGGACTTGCATGGCATAAATCAAATACAAATGATTGGACAGCATCTAGTTTAAAATCACTTTTAAATGGAGCATATTATAATGCAACAGATGGAACAAGTTCAGGATATTGTTATGGATATAGTACAACTGTTCCAGCTAATTGTGATTATACTAAAAAAGGTATTCAATCGGGTTATAGAGGAATGATAGCAAATGTAACATGGTACCTGGGAGGATATTCAAGTTCAAGTGCAACAGCTGATGCTTTCTATGGATATGAAAGAGGAACAACAGTATATAGTGGAAGACCAACAAGTACAACAGGATATATAGGCCTAATGTATCCAAGTGATTACGGATATAGTGTATTATCAAGTAGTTGTGCAAGAACAATAAATTTAGGTTCTTATAATACATCAACTTGTGCAGGACAAAGTTGGTTATATGGAAAAGGAAATGAATGGACATTAACGCCTGATTCTTCGAACAGCTACTATGTTTTTTTCCTTAATTATCGAGGCCAGCTCAACTACGGCATCGCGAGCTATGGCGATGGCTCTCGTCCAGTCTTGTATCTAGATGCTTCAGTGTATAAAATAGATGGTGATGGTAGTTTGGATAATCCGTATATTGTAGGAATGTGATTAGTTTAGTTAGCGTGGATGGCGGGAGTATCCGCCCCACGCGGGGGGTGATAACTTTCGTTGTGAAAGTTAATTTTTGAGGTTGTATAATATGGTGTGTAAATTATAAATTTGCATTCCATATTTTTTTGTGGTAGAAGGAGGAGATAATCAAATGCAAAATTTAAAATTAGTAAATTATACTAAAAAAAGTATAAATGTTATTATAGAAACTGATAGAAATGTCAAAGTTAAAAACTGATAATTTTATTATATTTTTGATATACTTATATTATCTCATAGTAAAGAAGGAGTGATATAAAGATGAGAAAAGATATAAGAATAAGCATATAACCGAATGACTTAAGAGAAAGTTTAATAGATGTTAATCAAGAATTAAAAGTAGCATATCAGGTAAAAGAATTGTTTTTAGATATAATACACGTAGTAAAACAATTAATTAACTGATAGCTCATAAAGCTGCAAATACAAAATACATATAATTCCTTTGTAAATTTATTTTTAAAAAATGGTACATTAAAATTCTTAAAAATGGTACATCAAATTTCTTAAAAATGGTACATTGATGTAAGAAAATAGAAGATTTACTGCAAGTTTCAGGTGCTGTTTCAATTGAAGGTCCAAAATGGTGTGGAAAAACATCTACTTCTCTTAACCATGCCTCATCAGTGATTAATATGGATGATGAAGAAACAAGAAATAGATTTATGTTGAATCCGGAGTTAGTATTAAATGAATCTAAACCTGAATTAATTGATGAGTGGACAAGAGAGCCAACTGTTTGGGATAAAATAAGAAGAAAATGTGATTTGTTAGAACGAAGGGAAATTATATTTTATCTTGTTCAACTTCATTAATAGATGAAAATAAAATATTTCACTCTGGGGTTGGTAGAATATCAAGGTTGAAAATGAATACGATGAGTTTATTTGAATCAAATGATTCTAGTGGTGACATATCTATAATGGATATGTATGAAGGTAAGGAAATTGTAAAAACTATAAAAAAGATTAGTTTAGAAGAACTAGCTAATTTAATAATACGTGGTGGTTGGCCTGCTAATATAAATGTTTCAAAAGATAAATATGGATTAATGCCAAAATATTATATAAATTCTATTTTGGAAAAAGATATATATGAATCTAAGAATGTTGATAGTGTTAAGATGCAAAAATTATTAAAATCCCTTGCTAGAAATGAATCAACTGTTGTTAGTAACAATAAACTAATTAAAGATATTAGTGATAATGATGATCTAAACATTGATAAAAGAACAATAAGTGATTATATAGAGATTTTAGAGAAATTAAATCTTCTTAATAATCAATTAAGTTATAGTTCTAATTATCGTTCACCTGAAAGAGTGGGTAAAAATGTCAAAAGACATTTTACTGATTCCTCTTTAGCTGCAGCTTTATTAAATATGAATGCAAGTAAATTAATTGCTGATTTAAAAACTTTTGGTTTTTTGTTTGAAGCCTTAGTTGAAAGAGATTTAAAAATTTATATGGATTATTTAGATGGAAATCTGTATCACTTTAGGGATAGTGTCACTGGATTAGAAGTAGATTCAATTCTTGAGTTTGAAAATGGTGAATATGCAGCGGTAGAAATCAAATTAGGATTTAATCAATTTAAGGAAGCTTGTGAGTCACTTTTGAAATTTCAAGATAATGTAACTAAAAAGCCAAAATTCATGTGTGTTATATGTGGATATAATGAAAATATTGTTAAAGATCCAGAAACTGGAATATATATAGTTCCAATAACTGCATTAAAACCCGAATAACTTTCGTGATGAAAGTTATTTTTTTGATGTTAAAATGATAGACAAGTAATTAATAATTTGATAAAATTAAGTAGTACGTAAGTTGTATAGAATGGAAGTGCTTGTTATGGCTAAAATTATATCACTTGTTAATCAAAAGGGTGGAGTTGGTAAGACTACCACTAGTATAAATCTAAGTGCTGCATTAGGAAAAATGGGTAAACGTGTATTATTAATAGATATGGATCCACAAAGTAATGCCACTACTGGGCTAGGTTTAAATAGTAATGATTTTAAGAATGATATATATGAACTTATTACTGGAAAATGTGAAGTAAAGAAGGCTATTAAGAAGACTAAGTTTCATAATCTTAGTATAATTCCTGCTACAATAAATTTAGCTGGTGTAGATGTAGAATTTGTTAAGAAGATGCTTGAAGATAAAGAATTTAGTCAAAATATGCAATTAAAATTAAGACTTGATGAAATAAGAGATAATTATGATTATATAATAATAGATTGTCAACCATCTTTAGGATTAGGAACTATGAATGCGTTAGTTGCTAGTGATAGTGTAATAATACCTGTTCAATGTGAATTTTTTGCTTTGGAAGGAATTACGCAACTTTTAAATAGTATAATAATGGTTCAAGGTAGTATGAATCCTGGGTTAAGGATTGAGGGAGTACTTTTAACTATGTTAGATGGTAGAACAAATATAGGGCTTGAAGTAATTGAAGAAATAAGAAAATACTTTAAAGATAAAGTATTTAATACAATAATACCTAGATTAGTAAGATTAGTAGAAGCACCTAGTCATGGAAAACCTATCAATGAATATGATCCATTAAGTAGAGCTACGGAAGCTTATGCTAATTTAGCAAAGGAAGTGGTAAGTAGAGATGGAAACTAAGAAAAAAGCACTAGGTAAGGGACTAGAACAATTATTTTCTAATAATGTAATAGATTTTGATAATTTTGAAGATACTGTTATTGAAGAAAATAAGAAAGATGTAACTGAAATTAGTTTGGATGAAATAAGGAGTAATCCATATCAACCAAGGAAGACATTTGATACAGCTAGTTTAAATGAACTTGCTAAAAGTATTGAAGAATATGGAGTAGTTCAACCTATCATAGTAAAAAAAAGTATTAAAGGTTATGAACTTGTTGCTGGAGAACGAAGAACCAAAGCTGCAAAAATTGCAGGATTAAAAACTATTCCAGCAATAATTAAAGATTTTGATGATCAAGAGATGATGGAAATTGCTTTGATTGAAAATATTCAAAGAGAAGATTTAAATCCAATTGATGAAGCAAGTAGTATTAGTAATATAATTAAATTACGTGGATATACACAAGAAGAATTTGCTAATAAATTTGGTAAAAGTAGGACATATGTAACTAATATGATAGGTTTATTAAAATTACCAGAGGAAGTAAAAAGAATGGTTGAAAAAAATAGTTTAAGTATGTCACATGCTAGAGTTTTAAGTAAAATAGATGATGATGAAAAAGTAATTGATCTTGCTAAAAGAATAATAACAGATGGTATTTCAGTTAGAGATTTAGAAAGAATAAGTCAAGAAGAAAAAGCTGAGGTTATTATTAAAAATAATTCAAAAAGTAATAAAGGATATGATCATAAATATAGAATGTATGAAAATATTATTATGGATAATTTGAATACAAAGGTTAGAGTTAGTAAGAAAAAAATTGAAATATATTTTGATGGGGTAGATGAATTAGGTGAAATACTTTCGAAAATGAATATTAAAGTTGAGGAAGAATGATGAATAAAGATTTTAATTTAAATGATGATGTAATAATGAAAAAGCAACATGCTTGTGGTGTTAATTTATGGACTATTACTAGAAATGGAGCAGATGTTAAGATTAAGTGCAAGGGTTGTGGTAGAGAAATCATGATGGATAGATTAGAATTTATGAAAAAGTTAAAAAAGGTGATTGTGAATGAAAAAACTTCGAACTAAAGATAAAATTGGACTACATCCAGTAATGATGCTTTTAGTATTAAGTTTTGCAACAATTATTATTAGTGGATTATTAAGAGTTTTTAATGTTCAAGCTACATTTAATAAAATATCTGGGGTTACTGGAGATTTTCAAGTTACTACAGAAGCTGTAAATTCTTTATTTAGTTTAAGTGGTCTTAAATATATATTTACTAGTACTGTTAGCAATTTTGCAAATTATGCAGTACTTACACATTTAATTATTATACTTTTAGGTATTGGTATAATGGTTAAGAGTGGATTTTTAAAAACAATTATTACATTAATGACTAAAAAAGCTAAGAAAACAACTGTTACTTTTGTATTAGTTTTAATTTCAATACTTGCAAGTTTAGTTGGAGATTTATCTTATATTATATTAGTTCCATTAGGAGCATTATTATTTTTATATGGTAAAAGAAATCCAATGATTGGTATTATTACAACATTTGCTGGACTTACTTGTGGCAGTGCTTTAAGTTTATTTTTAACTAGCTATGATTCTAGTTTAATAAGTATTACCTTAGATAATGTTCATGTTATTAATAGTGGATATACTATATCAAGTTGGGGATTTTTATTTTCTAATATAGTATTAATTATAATCCTTGCTTTTGTTATTACAAATGTAACAGAAAATTATTTAGTTAAAAAATTACCTAAGTATGAATTTGATACTGAAGAGGTTGAAGAAGAATTAGTGTTAACAAGAAAACAAATGAGAGGGCTATTATTTTCTTTGTTTGCTGGGTTAATTTATATGTTAATATTTATTTATAATATTATACCTGGACTTCCTTTTTCAGGTAATTTACTTGATTATAGTCAAAGTTTATATATTGATAAATTGTTTAGTTATAATTCTTTTTTTAGTAATGGATTTGTATTTGTTGTAGCAGTGTTCTTTGTAATATTAGGCTTAGCTTATGGAATTGGTGCTAAAACAATAAAGAATAATAAAGAATTTGTTGATGCTTTAGGACATTCATTAAATGGTGTTGGTAAAATACTTGTTATGATATTTGCAGCATCAGCATTTATAAATATATTTAAACAATCAAATATTGGTAATGTTGTAGCTGGAGCTTTAACAAATGTTATGCAAAATAGTGAATTTGCTGGGCTTCCTTTGATATTAGTTTTATTTGTTTTTGCTGGGGTTATTGCCTTATTTCAACCAACAATATTATTTAGTTATAATATTGCTAGTGGAGTTATTATTAAATTAATGAATGCTGGTATTTCACCAGAATTTACACAATTAGTATTTAGACTTGGAAGTAGTGTTACATTAGGTCTTACACCAATATTTGCATATTTTGTTGTTTATCTTGCATATTTAGAAAATTATAATCAAAGTAATAAACCAATAACTATTGGGGAAGCTATAAAATATCAATTACCATATGCTGCGGTTACATGTATAGTTTATTTATTATTTATAATTGTATGGTATTTAGTTAAGTTTCCAATAGGTATTGGAGCTGGCGTAGGATTGGGGGTATAAAAATGAGTTTAAAAGCAGGAATTGTAGGGTTACCTAATGTTGGAAAATCAACTTTGTTTAATGCAATAACAAAACAAAATATATTAGCGGCGAATTATCCATTTGCAACGATAGAACCAAATGTTGGTATTGTATTTGTTCCAGATAAGAGAGTAGATTATTTAGCTAATATGTATAAACCCAAAAGTGTTGTTCCAACAACTTTTGAGTTTACTGATATTGCAGGACTAGTAAGCGGTGCATCTCGAGGTGAAGGTCTCGGCAATAAATTTCTATCGCATATAAGGGAATGTGATGCAATATGTGAGGTTGTAAGGTGTTTTAATGATCCGAATGTTACTCATGTAACTGGTAAAGTTGATCCAATAAGTGATATTGAAGTAATAAATATTGAGTTAGTACTTGCTGATTTAGAAGTAATAAATAATAGAATTGAAAAGATTGAAAAGAAAGCAATAACTACGAAAGATAAAGAAGCTTTAGCAGAGGTAAATGTATTAAAAAAATGTAAAGTTGCTTTAGAAGCAAATACACCACTTCGTAGAATTAGTTTTGATAAAGATGAAAAGAAATTATTAAAAAACTTTAGTTTTTTAACAATAAAACCAATTATATATGTAGCAAATGTAAATGAAGATGATGTTGCAGTTGGTGATAATGAATATTCTTTGATGGTTAAAAATTATGCGGAAGCTGAAGGGTCTGGAGTTATAGTTATGTGTTCTAAGTTAGAGGCTGATTTGGCAGGACTAGAAGATGAAGAAAAAGAATTATTCTTACAAGAGGTTGGTATTAGAAATAGTGGTCTTGATAAATTAATATTTGCAACATATAATTTATTAGGACTAGCAACATTTTTTACTGCTGGTACAGATGAGGTAAGAGCTTGGACTTTTAAGGTTGGAATGAAGGCTCCGGAATGTGCAGGTATTATACATAGTGATTTTGAAAAAGGTTTTATTAGAGCAGAAGTAACTAGTTTTAGTGACTTAGAGAAATACGGAGATGAAAAAATAGTTAAAGAAGCTGGTAAACTTCGTGTTGAAGGAAAAGAATATGAAATGCAAGATGGAGATATTTGTTATTTTCGATTTAATGTATAAAAAAGGAGGAATGTTTGATGGAAGATAATAAGTTATTAAGTAAATCATTTTTATGGATGTGTATTGGACTTTTAGTAACATATGTTACTGGGTTCGGTGTCTCTATGAATGAAAGAATGTTAGAAAACATTTTTGCAGGAAGTGCTTTTTGGATACTTATCGTACTAGAATTTATTTTGGTTATTGTATTATCTGCAAGAGTTATGAAAATGAGTCCAACAGCTGCGAAGATATGTTTTATTCTATATGCGTTTGTTAGTGGATTAACATTTTCAAGTATATTTGTTGTTTATGAATTATCAAGTGTAATGATGGTATTCTTGGTTAGTGCAGTAGTATTTGGGGTAATGGCATATATAGGGTTCAAGACGAATGTAGACTTGTCTAAGGTTGGATTTTATTTACTTATGGCTTTAATTGGGGTTATTGTTGTATCAATTATAAATATTTTCTTAGGTAATAGTATGCTTGAAATAATTTTATGTATTATTTGTTTATTACTCTTCTTAGGTATTACAGCATATGATGTTAAAAAGATTAAAGCATTGGAATCAACTGGGCTTCCTGAAGATAATTTAGCTATTTATGGAGCATTAGAATTATACTTAGACTTTATAAATATATTCTTACAAATATTAGAATTGTTTGCTAAAAATAAGGATTAATTTATGGATACGAGTTTAAAAAGAATTATTGCGTTTGTAATTGATATAGTTATTGTTTCTTTGGTAGTTAGCTTAATTAATTTATTACCAATAGATCCATATCAAGATAAGTATAAAGATACTTATGAAAAATATAATGAGGTAGTAAGAAAAAGTACAGAAGATGGTAGTCATGATTATAAAGATGAAATAATTGAGCTAAATTATGAGGTTTATAAATATAGAACTTATAGTAGTGTGTTTTCAGCGGCAGCTTTGATACTTTACTTTGGGGTTTTACCACTTGTAATGAATGGTCAAACATTAGGTAAAAAAGTAATGAAGTTAAGGGTTGTTAGTTATAATGATAAGAAACTTAATTTTTGGAAGTATTTAATTAGAATTGTTATATTAAATAACATATGGTTAAGTTTAATAAATGTTGGGGCAGTATATATAGTTGATGGAGTTAAATTTTATTATGTTACGTATGTAATTAGTATGATTTCATCACTTGTTTATATGTTAAACTTAATAATGGTTATGTTTAGAAAAGATAATCGTGGTCTTCATGATATGGTAGCAGGTACAAAAGTTATTGAAGTAAATAATGATGTTGTATTAGAAAATGTAGAAGAAGTAAAGAAAAAAGAAAGTATAAAAGAAAAGGCAAATAAAGTAAGTAAGAAGAAAAAATAAATTCTGTAACTTAAGTTATGGAATTTTTTTCTTGACACAATATTTATCTTAGTGTATTATTTTTGTAGTAGATTGGATATCTTTTTGTATAAACTTGCAATATAAAGGAGAAAGGAGGTATTTTGAATTTTGATAAATTGAAGAAATTGTCATTTGATGAAATTGATTGTTTGCTTGATTATTTAACTGATGGTGAAGAAAAATTAGAAGAAGTAGATTTAAAGAAAGAAAAAGCATTGGTTAGAACGAATAAAAAAGTTTATTTACTTGAAACTATAAATAATGATTCTAATTATTCAAAGGCTTATGGTGTTTTATGGGAACAATAATTTCTTTTACACTGAAATAAAAAATATTTTCAGTGCGGAAAGTAAATAATTGTTTACTTTTGTACTTAAGTATGATAAAATTTAAGTACGAAAGGAAAGAAAACTTGTGAAAAATGAAGATAAAATTATGAAACTAGTAAAAAACGGTTACTTAAAAACTAGTGATTTAAAAAAAAATAATGATTCTAAGTATTATATTTTTTTACTTGAAAAAGAGAAACAAATAGAAAAAGTTTCTAAAGGGTTATATTTAAAGTGTGATGAACTTAATGATACATTATTTGAAATTCAATTTTTAAGTAGCAAATGTATCTTTTCCAACTTGACATCATTATATCTTCATGGTTATTCAAATAGAATTCCATTAATTTATGATGTTACCGTTCCAAGGGACTATAAGGGAACGTTACAACAAAAAAATAATGTTAAATTATATTATGTTGATAAAGATATATTGAATTTAGGTGTTACAACAGTTATTGATGAATTTGGTAATGAAATTAGGTGTTATGATTTAGAAAGAAGCATTTGTGATATTATTAAAAATAAAAATAGATTAGATAAAGAGTTGGTTAATAAAGCTTTAAGAGAATATTATTATAGTAATAATAAAAATTCAATTAAATTATTTGATTATGCAAGAAAATTAAAAATTTATAAAAAACTTATGGAGGTGTTTGATATTTTATCGTGATTAAAAATAAAGATAGTTTAAAAGCTAAAGCAAAATATTTAGCTAAAATATATAATATAGATAGTAGTTATATTTTACAAACATATATGTTTGAGGCACTACTTAAAAGAATCTCAGTTTCAAATTATAGTGATAATTTTATAATTAAAGGAGGGTTTTTGTTATCTTCATTATTTGGAGTTGATTCAAGAACAACCTTAGATTTGGATACCACTTTAAAAGGAATACCGTTAGATAAAGAAAATATTGAGAAAATAATGAATGAAATAATTAATATTGATGTTGGTGATAATATAAAAATGTCTATTTTTTCTATTAAAGATATAAGAGTAGAAGAAAAATATCCTGGATTTTCTGTTCATATAAATGCTAATTTTGAAGGATTAAAAAAGCATTTATTAATTGATATAACCACTGGAGATGTAATTACTTATAGAGAAGTAAAATTTTTATATAAAACAATTTTTGATGAATCTATAATTAATATTATGGCTTACAATATTGAAACTATTATTGCCGAAAAATTTGAAGCAATATTAAGTAAAAATATTGAAAATACTAGAATGAAAGATTATTATGATTTATATATTTTTTCAACATTAAAATGGAATGATGTTGATAAGGTTTTGTTAAAGAAGGCCATATGTAATACTTGTAATAGTCGTAACACTGATAAATATTTAGATAAATCTAGTGAATACATTTCGTTAATAACTAATAATGATAATCTTAGAGAGTTGTGGAAGAGATATCGAACTAATTATTCATATGCTAAAAATATAACTTTTGAAGATACTTTAAAGCTATTAATAAAATAAATGATTTATTGTCGAAAAGTGAATAAAAAACATTACATTTTTCTTGTATTTTGAACATATATTTGTTATAATACTTGCGAGTAAAGGAAATTACTCCTTGCTTCTAAGGAAGCCGAGAAGACCGTAAGGAGGTGGATATTGATGACTAAGTATGAAATTATGTTTATAGTTAAATCAACATTAGATGAAGAAACTATTAAAAAGACTAGTGAAGATTTACAAAAACTTATAAACAAGAAACCATCTAAAGTTATCGAATTCAAAGAAATGGGTAGAAAAAAATTAGCTTATCCAATTAAAAAAGAAGTTAGTGGATACTACTATGTTATGACTGTTGAAGTTAACAATGAAACCCTTCAAGAATTTGATAGAAAAGTTTCTATTAATGAAAATGTTTTAAGACATTTAATTATCAAAGTTGAAGGAGAATAAGAATGAACAAAGTAATATTAACAGGAAGATTAACACGTGATCCTGAATCAAGAATGACCCAAAGTAATATGGAAATTTCAAGATTTTCACTAGCTTGCCAAAGTGATTTTGTAAGTCGTGATGGTGAAAGAGATACGGAATTTATTAATTGTGTAGCATTTAATAGAAGTGCACAAACTATTAATAGATATTGCCGTAAAGGACAAATGATTTTAGTTCAAGGAAGAATTAGAAACAGTAGTTATGATGCTCAAGATGGTACTAAAAGATATACAACTGATGTTGTGGTAGATAATTTTGAATTTTTAGGAAGTAGAAATGAAAATGGAAGTAATCCAGGAGGAGCAAACTATGGTGCACCAGCTAGTAATAATAGTGTAGCATATAGTCCAGAAGCTCCAGCGACATCAAGTGCTGTTGAAACAACTGATATTAGTGAAGATCCTTATAAAGACTTTGGAGATGAATTTACTTTAAGTAGTGATGATTTACCATTTTAAGTAAAGGAGGATAAGTAAAGTGGCAGAATTTTATCGTAAGAAAAAGAAAATATGTCAAATGTGTGCTGGAAAAAGCGTAGATTATAAAGATGTTATGATTATCAATAAATATATAAATGATAAAGGCAAGATTTTACCTAGAAGAATGACAGGTGCTTGTGCAAAACATCAAAGACATATTGCTCAACAAGTTAAATATGCAAGATTTATGGCTTTAATACCATTTGTTAAATAATTTGACTCACCAAATTGGTGGGTTTTTCTATACTTAAAAATTTTATTGTGGTAAAATGTTATTAGGTGATACTTATGCAAAAAGATAAAAAATTAGTAATAGCATTTTTAATTATTTTATTTGGTGTTTGTTTATGTATTCCATGTAAGTTTTTGCTTGTTAAAATGGGAATTAGAAGTATGAATATGGATAATTTTTCAGAGTATAAAGAAAAAGATGTTAATAATGTTATTGATAAAATAAATAATGTAGTGGGAAGAATAGAAAATAGTGTTGAAAATAAAGTGACGAATTATTTTCCACTTTATAATCAAATAAATAGTTTGTATAATAGTATGGATTTTGCAAGTAATAAGATACTGTTTAAGGATGTGCCTATAAAGAAGAATAGTGATGGTGAGTATATATTTTATGATAAAGTAAATGAGTTTTATTATTTAACAAATAAATATACAAGTAAAGAATTAGATGAAAGATTGGATAGTCAAGTAAAGTTTTTTAATGAATTAAGTAAGAAGGGAATAGATGTAAATATTTATATTCCTACGAGATATGAGTTTACAACATTAAAGAAAGATAATTTAAGTAAATATGTTAATGAGTTCGTAAGTAAGTTAGATAATAATATTAATGTTAGAGTAATGGATGTAAAAAGTATAGGTGAGTATAAAGAATACTTTTATAAAACTGATCATCATTGGACAATAAAGGGAGCATTAGATGGCTATAAAGATATTTGTGATATGTTTGGTATTGATGCAATTAATAATTTTAATATCGTAGAACATAAAGAAAGAAAGTATTATGGTTCACTTGCTAAAACTGCTTTAAATGATAATATAAATGATTATATTAGAGATGTAGATATAAAACTAGATTATGATGTTTACGTTAATGGTAAAAAGAGTGATAATTTATTTAAACCTAGAGAAATTAGACTAGATAGAGATTATAAATATTATGATTATTATGTGCAATATTTTAATGGCCAATATGGAAATGTAGTTTATGATTATCATAATAGTGATAAAGAAAATTTACTTATTATCGGGGATTCTTATTCTTGGCAAATAGATTATTTAATAGCTAGTTCTTTTAATAAAACACATGTTATTAACTTAAGATATGATGAATATAAAAATAAAGAATTTAATTTAAGTAAGTATGTTAGTGATAATAATATTTCTAAAGTATTATTCTTATATGAAGGTGGTTCAAGTATGTTTGACCAATATGATTATGATTTTGAAGGGAGAGTAAAATAATGGTATTTTCTAGTTTAATTTTCTTATTTTGTTTTCTTCCAATATTCTTAATATGTTACTTTGTGCCTAAAAAAAGAAAGACAAGAAATATTGTTTTATTTATATTTTCATTAATGTTTTATGGATATGGAGAACCTATTTATGTCATTCTAATGATTTTATCTATTTTAGTTAATTATTATATTGCTTTAGTAATGGATAAAAGTAGTAGTAAAAAGAAATGGTTAATAATTGATTTAGTGTTTAATTTGGGATTGCTTTTTATATTTAAATATACTAATTTCTTTTTAGACAATATAAATAATTTATTTAATTTAAATATTAAATTTTTAAGTATAAGTTTACCAATAGGTATTAGTTTTTATACATTTCAAATACTTACTTATGTTATTGATGTTTATAAAGGTAAAGTACCTGTGCAAAAAAGTATTATTAATTTAGGGTGTTATATTAGTGCTTTTCCTCAGCTTATTGCGGGACCCATAGTTAGATATGAAACTGTTAATGAAGAACTTGATGAAAGGTGCGAAAATATAGAAAAATTTGCAACAGGTATTAGAAGATTTATTATTGGTTTATTTAAAAAAGTGGTAATAGCAAATGAAATGGCTTATGTTGCTGATACTTTATTTGGTTCTAATATTGCACAGTTAGGTGTTATTGGCATGGTTGTTGGTGGTATTGCTTTTACTTTCCAAATATATTTTGATTTTAGTGGATATAGCGACATGGCAATTGGTTTAGGTAAAATGCTTGGATTTAATTATTTAGAAAATTTCAATTATCCATATATTGCTCGCACTATAACTGACTTTTGGAGAAGATGGCATATATCTTTATCAACTTTTTTTAGAGATTATGTTTATATTCCTTTAGGTGGAAATAGATGTAAAGGTGCGCGTCATATATTTAATTTATTTGTGGTGTGGGCCTTGACTGGTTTATGGCATGGTGCTAGTTGGAACTTTGTTTTCTGGGGACTTTTCTATTTTGTTTTATTAGTGTTAGAAAAATTTGTATTTAAAAATATTGATAAGTTACCTAAAGTGTTTGGACATGTTTATACATTTAGTTTAGTTACTTTTGGGTTTATAATATTTTATTTTACAGATACAAGTACTTTAGTGGAAGCAATTAAAACATTGTTTGGTGCCCATGGATTTGGTAATTTAAGTATATTTAGTCATTATCAAATAATTAGGGTAAGAACAATATTTGTATTTATTTTAGCAATATTTGCATGTACACCAATATTTAAAAATGTTTTAGATAAGAAAAATAAAATGAGTGATATTATAATACTTGTATTATTTATTCTTAGTATTGTGGGTATTTTAGCATCAAGCTATAATCCATTTATATATTTTAGATTTTAAGTTTCAAAGTGCAACAATAGATATTCAAAGTGCAAATTTTGCACTTTAGAATTGTTCTTTATATTAAAAAATGGTATAATATTATTTACTTAAAGGAGGTTATTTAGATGAAAGTAATTTTATTAAGTGATGTAAAAGGAAAAGGTAAAAAAGATAGTGTAATTAATGTAAGTGATGGTTATGCTAATAATTATTTAATTAAGAATAATTTAGCTGTTCCTTATACAAAAAGAAGTAGTGAAATATTAAATGAAGAATTAGATGAAAGACAAAAAAATGAAGATGCTTTAGTAGAAAGCTTAAATGAAATAAAGAAAAAGTTAGATGGAAAAACTATAACTTTTAAAGTTAAAACTGGAGCTGGTGACAAAGTATTTGGTACAATATCTAATAAACAAATATCTGAAAAGTTAAAAGATATGGGTTATAAAATAGATAAAAAATGTATTAAAAGCGATGTGGCAATAAGTAGTTTAGGTGTTACTAAAGTAAGTATTGAATTACATAAAAAAGTTAAATTTGACATGAATGTTGAATTAGTTAAATAGGAGGGTTTATGGCAAGAGGAATGCCTCAGAATAAAGAAGCTGAGATGAGTGTCTTAGGTGTTGCTTTTTTAAACAATAATGAAGTTAGTAAAATTGTTGAAGAAGTAACAAGTGATATGTTCTTTGATGAGAGAAATAGATATATATTTAATGCAATTAAAAGTCTGCATGAAAGTAAGACACCGATTGATGTTACAACCCTTAGAAATGAACTTGATAAAGATAAGAAATTTAATGCTGTGGGACTTGACTATATTACTGAAGTAATTGATAGTGTAGTAACAAGTGCTAATTTGGATTTTTATATTAAAATAATTAAAGATTATGCTGTTAGAAGAAATTTAATTGAAACAGCAAGTGATATAATAACTAAGACATATGATGAAGAAGATGTAAATAGTTTACTTGATAATGCTGAAAAAAATATATTAAATGTTGTTAGAGCAAGAAGTGTTGGTGACTTTGTGCCAATTAGTGAAATATTAAGAAGAGCACAAGCTAAATTGGAAGAACTTGCTAAAAATAAGAGAAGCATTACAGGTATTGAAACTGGTTTTCCTGATTTTGATAAAATAACAACTGGGTTACAAGGTGGAGAAATGATTATTTTGGCAGCTCGTCCAGGGATGGGAAAAACTGCGCTTGCTTTAAATATGGCTGCTTATGCTGCAACACATACAAAAAAAGCTGTTGCAATATTTAACTTAGAAATGTCAGCGGAAATGCTAATTAATCGTATGATTTCATCAATTGGGCAAATTGATGCTTATAAATTGCAAACTGGTAATATGCAAGAAAAAGATTGGAAAAGATATAATGAAGCATTATCACAACTTGCTGATACAAATATATATATTGAAGATAATGCAGGGGTAACGGCGCAAGAGATACGTGCTAAATGTAGAAGACTTGCCAATAGTGAAGATGGTTTAGGCTTGGTAGTAATTGACTACTTGCAATTAGTTAGTTCCGGTTCAAGAAGAGTTGAATCTCGTCAAGTTGAGGTATCAGAAATATCTCGTTCACTTAAGACTATGGCTTTAGAGTTAGGTGTACCAGTTATTGCCTTATCACAATTATCAAGAAGTGCCGAAAAAAGAGAAAGTAATCAACCAATGCTTGCAGATTTACGTGAGTCTGGATCTTTGGAACAAGATGCCGATATGGTTTTATTTATAAATCGTAAAGATTATTATGAAAAAGCAAAAGATTTTAATCAAAAAATAGTGCCAGCAGAATTAATAATTGCTAAGCACAGAAAGGGAGGACTTGGAACAGTTAACTTATTATTTGAACTTAATATGAGTAGTTTTAAGAGTCAATTAAAAGCAGCTGGAGATGAAAATGAATAATAAAAGTAAAGTTATAACTGCTATATTATCAATATTAATTATTGTTTTATATTTTGTAAATGAAAAAAATGATTATAAGTTTGATGACGCTAGTAGAGCATATCAAATTTATTTGGATGGAAAAGAAATTGGGTTAATTAAAGATGAAAATGAATTATATAGTTTAATTAATAAAGAACAACAAAATATAAAAGATCAATATGGTGTTGATTATGTTTATCCTCCAGATGGACTAGATATAGTGGAAACAAAAACGTTTGATGAAAACTATATGGGGGTAGAGGAAATATATCAAAAAATTGAAAATGCAGATGATTTTACTATAAAAGGTTATATTATTACAATAAAAAGTGATGATAAAGAAAAAGAAAATATTGTTATTAATGTTTTAGATAGAAAAGTATTTGAAGATTCATTAAAAAAATATGTTTTATCATTTGTAACTGAAGAAGAATTAAATGATTATAATGAAGGGCATAGAAGTATTAGTGAAATAGGTTCTATTATTGAAAATATGTATTTTAATGAAACTATAACTATAAAAGAAGGATATGTTAGTGTTAAAAATAAAATTTATACTGATTCTGAATCTTTAAGTCAATATTTGTTATTTGGTCCAGATGTTAAAATGGATACTTATACAGTTAAGTCTGGGGATAGTATTGCCAGTATAAGTGAAGATAATAAAATGAACTCTCAAGAATTTTTGATTGCAAACCCTAAATATAAGAGTGAGGATTCGATGCTTGCAGTAGGTAGTGTGGTTAATATTACAATTATTAATCCAGTAATTACTTTAACTTATAGTGTTTATGAAATAAATGAAAATATTACACCATTTACAACAGCAGATCCAATTGTTGATAATACAAAAGAACCAAGTTATAAAGAACCTACAAGACCTGGTGTTAATGGTATAACATTAATTCATAGTACTTACGAGGTTATTAATGGTGAACGTTCAACTGGTGTTGAAATTAAGGATCGTAAAGTAATTAGAGAAATGGTTCAAGAACAATATACAATTGGTAGAAGAACAAATGGTTATTATTATCCAACTAGTGGATGGGGTTATCCAACTGAATATCCATATGTTATTACAAGTCCTTTCCAATGGCGATGGGGAAAACACCACGACGGTATTGATATTTCTGGTACTGGTTATAGGTCAAGAGTGTTTGCGGTTGCTCCGGGAACTGTTGTTGAGGTTGGTTATAGAAGTACCGATGGTAACTTTGTAATAATTGAACATGAAAATAATATTTATACACAATATGCTCACATGTATGGAGCTACAGTTGTGGAAGGTCAAACTGTTAAGAAAGGAGACCAAATTGGAGAAATGGGAAATACAGGATATGTTCTTCCTGCACCAAGTAAATATAATCCAACCGCTGGTACCCACCTTCATTTCGGGGTATCAATCGGATGGCCATTCCATGGGGCATATTCTTTCCAAAATCCAACGAGGTATATAAGATTCTAATGAAAGTAGTAGTGTTGTCATCTGGCTCTAAAGGAAATGTTACTTATTTAGAAATAAATAATAAAAGATTTTTGTTAGATGCTGGAAGAAATTATAAGTATATAAATGAAAATTTAAAAGATATTGGTGTTGATGTAAAAACAATAGATTATGTTGTTATAACTCATAATCATAAAGATCATGTGTCAGCATTAAAAACTTTGCTTGATAAAACTGGAGCAGCTTTAATAGTAAGTGAAAAAATGTTTTATTCAATTGAAGATGTAAAAGATTATAAGCATATAATTGTACTTGAAGATACAATTGACTTAGATGGAATTCATATAACATCATTTAAATCTAGCCATGATGCACCAGATTCTAGAAATTATGTTTTTGAATGTGATGGTAAAAAAATTGCATATGTTACTGATACAGGTTATGTTAATGCTAAAAACTTTAAGTATTTGAAAAATTTAGATATATATCTATTTGAAAGTAATCATGATTTAGAATTATTAATGAATGGACCATATCCTGAATGGTTAAAAAGAAGAGTATATTCTGATGAAGGCCATTTGTCTAATAAGGCAGCATCATTTTATCTTACTAAATTAATCGGAGATAAAACTAAGAAAATAGTTTTGATACATTTAAGCGAAACAAATAATTTAGAAAGTATTGCCATGGAAACAATTAATAATACATTTATGGAATATGGAATTGATTTTCATGATATTATTTGTGCAAGACAAGATGAAAAAACGGAAGTAATTGAAATATGATAAAAATATTGTGTGCAGGAAAGATTAAAGAAAGTTATTTGGATGAACTTATAAATGATTATAAGAAAAGAATTAGTAAGTATATAAAAATTGAAATAATAGAATTAAAAGATGATGTAAATTATGATAAAGAAATAAGTAATTTAATAAAGAATATAAAGTCTAGTGATTATAATATTGGGTTAGATTTAAAAGGTAAAATGTGTTCAAGTATTGAATTTGCAGATAAAATAGATAAAATTTTACCTCAGAATAGTAATATAACTTTTATAATTGGAGGTTCTTTAGGGTTAAATGATGAGGCTAGAAGTCTTTGTAATGAATTAATTAGTTTTTCACAAATGACTTTTCCTCATGGTTTATTTCGAGGCATTTTACTTGAACAAATTTATAGAGCTTGTAAAATAAATAATCATGAGATGTATCATAAGTGAGGTTGTATGAAAGTAGAAACTATAAAAAATATGAAAGTGGCTTTAACTCATGCTGGCAAATTTCATGCTGATGATGTTTTCGGGGCTGCTTTTTTAAAGATTATAAATCCTAAATTGGAAATTATAAGAAGTAATGTTGTTCCAGATGAATTTGATGGATTAGTTTTTGATATAGGAATGGGTGAGTTTGACCATCATATGGCTAATAATGAATGTAGAGCTAATGGACATCCTTATGCTGCTTTTGGTAAGTTATGGAGAGCTTTTTCAGAAGAATTATATGGAAAATATATTTATGAAAGCATTGATAGAAAACTAATTGAAGACTTAGATTTATGTGATAATACAGGTAGTTATAATGCTTTAGCTATAGCTATTGATTCTTTTAATAATAAAGATGTAATAGATAATGATGATAATTTTTTTGAAGCGATGGAATTTGCTAAAAAAATATTAGAAAATATGATAAGTAAAGGAAAATTACATGAAATTGATATTTTGAAAGTAAAGAAATATTATGAAGATGCTGTTGATAAAAGAATTATTGTTTTAAATGAACCTTTATTTTATAAAGATTATTTGCCATTTACAGATGCAATATATGTAGTATACCCATCAAACAGAGGAGGTTATGCTGCTCAAGGGGTAACTATAGATAGTAATACAAATAAGTTGAAGAAAGATTTTCCTTTAGAATGGGTAAATAATTTGCCACCATACTTAAGGTTTTGTCATACATCAAGGTTTTTAATAGCATCAGATACTTTAGAAGGTATTATGTATGCAGTTCGGGAGGCTTTAAAATGATAGGAAATGATTGGGATGAAAAATTAAAAGTTATTTGGGATAGTCCTGGGTTTAAAAATTTTTATAAAAAAATTATGCATGAATATGAGATTAAGGAAATTTATCCTCCGAAAGATTATATATTTAATGCTTTAAAATTAACAAGTTATGAAAATACAAAGGTAGTAATTGTGGGACAAGACCCATATCATGGTAAAGGGGAAGCTCATGGGTTATCATTTTCAGTTCAAAAAGGAGTGAGAGTACCACCTTCTTTACAAAATATTTATAAAGAATTAAATGATGATTTGGGAATACCTCCGAAGGATAATGGGGATTTAACTGAATGGGCTAAGCAGGGTGTTCTTTTGTTAAATGCTGTATTAACAGTGGAAAAGGATAAGGCTGCAAGTCATAGAAACTTAGGTTGGGAACCAATGACTGATTATATTATTAAACTTCTTAATTTAAAAGATGAACCTGTAGTTTTTATTTTATGGGGAAACTTTGCTAAAGAGAAAGCTAAACTTATAACAAATCCTCATCATTATATTATTATGAGTCCTCATCCTTCCCCATTTTCTGCTTATTCAGGATTTTTGGGAAGCAAGCCATTTTCTAAAACTAATGAGTTTTTAATAAAAAATGGGCTTGTACCAATTGATTGGTCAAAATAAGATTTAGCTTTTACTAAGTCTTTTTCTTTTTGAATTAAAAAATCAATAATTAGAAAGTTTCTAAATATTGATTCTTTGGTGTTATGCTATTTTTATGATATTAATGTAAGCACTGGTGTCTGATGATGGAGATATAGTTGCTGTGTTTGTTGCTTCTATTGAAAGGCCTATTTTATCGTTTGCATTAAGGTTTGCTATTGTACTTCCCACGAAGTCTGTGTCTTGATTTGCCGTTAAGCTTTTTCCTATTGTTGTATTACTAATTGGAGTTGTGTTTTGGTTTACTGATATGGTAACATCTGTTGCTGTATTACTACTTCCTGAGAAATAATAATCTATTTTATAAATACCTGTGGTTGGTATAGTTAATTTGTTTTCCGTTTCTTGGGTTATTTGGTTTGCAAGACCATTGGTTGCTAATGGTACATCTTGTGATACACTTGCTGTTAATGAAAGCGGTGTTTGTGATGTTTCGTATTTTCGTCCGTAGGTAGATGTTTCTGTAATACCAGCTGGTCCAATTGGCCCTTGAATTCCTTGAGGACCTGTTGGTCCGGCAGGTCCCGTAGGTCCTTCTGCCCCTTGTATTCCTTGAGCTCCTTGTGGCCCTTGAATTCCTTGAGGTCCTTGAGGTCCGGTTGCTCCAGCTGGAATGTTAAATTCTAATATGGCATTAGATGGTGTTCCAGTATTAACTACACTTGCGTTTGTACCAGGATCAGTTGTAGTTGTTACACCAACTGTTATGGTGGCTCCAGCTGGTCCTGTAGGTCCAGTTGGACCCGTTGGTCCGAAGCAAGTATACGTTATATTTGGATTTTCTTTGTTAAAACAATCTATATATTGTTTTGCTCTTTTTATATTATTGTTCATTTTGAACTCCTTTCATTAATAACTTATGAATTTATGCTGGACATGCTCATGATACTTGTCCATAGTTTTAACAATTTGTTTTAATTTTTCATATCTTAATATATCAGAGGTGTTAAGATGGATAAATGTAAAATGATACAAAATGCTCAGAAAAGAAGAAAAGAGTTAATGGATTTAGGATTATTTTGTACAATAATTGGTCCGAAAGGCCCAAAAGGTGAAGGAATAAATATTATAGATTATTATAAAAGTGAAGATGAGTTATTAGATAGACATCCAGTTGGTAAAACTGGTGATGCGTATTTAGTTAATTCAAATATTTTTGTGTGGAGTGAAAATGATGGAATTTGGAAAGATGCTGGTTCTATAAAAGGTGAAAAAGGTGACAAGGGAGATAAAGGAGATACTGGGGAGGTTGGACCAAAAGGCGAAAATGGAAATTGTGAGATAATTGATATCGTGGATACTCAAACTTTAGATGCTGGTCAAATGGCTAAAGTTACAGATAATTTTTCTTTAAATACTCACCATTTAACTATTGCAATTCCCAAAGGCGATAAAGGTGATGTTGGCCCAACTGGACCTCAAGGACCTATTGGACCAATCATGGAAGGTTCAACAGAAGGAATGTTGTTTGCAAGCTTTGCAGAAACAAATATTTCAGGTTTAATGAATATTCAAGATACTCATATTATACCTACAGATTCTGAATTTTTTAAGATAAATGGTAGAAATGACATAATCGTTAGTGAAGGCGTTTATGAAATTGCTTTTTCAGGTGCGATTGAAGAAGTTGATAGTACGCATGGAGGAATCTTTTACGTTAAGGATGATGCAGGTCAAGTTGTAATGGATTTATCTTTTAAATTACCTGGTGGAGTTGTACCTCAAATGCATTTTTCTCAAAATGTTGTATTTGAGTTTAAAAAAGATACAACCTTACAAGTTATGGCTGGTATTATTGGTGATGCTGCATCTTCACAAGTTAAAATTAATGATGTAAATTTATTACTTAAGAAAATATATGCGTAAATAAATTGCTTTTAAAAACTTGAAAAAAATTTTTAAATGTGTTATTATGAATATGTCAAGGAAACTTGAATAAAATAAAAAAAGAAAACATTCAGTTTTGCAATGTTGAATGTCTACCTAAATAGTGGCGACATTTAGCCTATTGAACTAAAAGTTCATAGTGCTAAGTGTCATTTCTTTATTATGGCTATTAAAATAATAACTAAAAACAAAATGGTACAAATAAAGTCTAAAAACTTTAAAATAAAAGTTTTATTCTTCATTGTATCAAACCTTCTCTCGTTAAAAGATTTGGTAGACACTCAACGACTGATATATTTCCTATAAATAATTATACAACATTGTGGCTAATATTACAAGTTGTTTTTAAAATAAAATATAGAGAAAATTACACAAAAAAATGCGTAAATTTGTTAATAAAAACTGTTATAGTTTAAAATCATCTATAACAGCGTCTTGCATATTTTTACCATCAAAGAATGGTTTTATTTTATATCCATGTATTTTTGCTACAATATTTGTTGGAACTTTTCTTATAAGTTTATTTAGTTCCCCAGTGTTATTGTTAAAATAAGTTTTACATGAGGTTAATGTTTCATTAATTCGATCTATTTCTTTTAAATCCTTATTGAATTCTTTGGTATTTAATTCTTCATGATCGTTTTTTACTTCTAATATTATGTTGTAAGCTTCGGTTAATTTTCTATCTAAATCATAGTTGGTTATTCTTTTATCTTTTAAATCTATATATTCTTTTAAATAATCTTTTTTTGTTACAACTTTTTTTATAGCAATATTTAACTTAGCAATTATATCGTATTTTTGTCTTAAAGATTCATCAATTATTCCTTCAGCTTTTTCAATTTTTAATTTATAACTAACTAAATTATTATATATAGTAGCGTATATTATTGCTAAAATTCCTAATATAACAATTAAAAGTAATATTATTTCAAATAAATTCATTTAGTATCACCATTAATATTTTATCAAATGAATACCTTAAAGTAAATATGGTTTTAAAAAGTTTACAAGTGTATTTTAAAGCATATATTAAAGTATATGGGGTGATTTTTGTGAATAACTTTTGTAATAAAATTCTTGAAAAACAAAAACTTAGAAAAGAAATGATGGAGTTAGGTCTTATTTGTACGGTCATGGGACCTACGGGACCAACTGGGCCTGCTGGAGAAATTGGAGCTGTGGGGCCTCAAGGGGAAAAAGGAGATGTTGGACCTAGTTTTCCAGCAAGTGTAGAGGCTATGTTTTACACGAGTTTCGTAGATACTAAAGAGGAGGGTTTGCTAACTATTTCATCTCCATGGTTGATTCCTAATCCTTCAGATTATTTTGAAATAGTTAATGAAAATAAAGTTTTAGTTAAACCAGGTATTTATGAGATAACTTTATCTGGTTTAATAAGTGGGGCAGATAATGCTCATGGTGGACATTTTTATTTACAAGATGAAAATGGTTCTGAGTTTAGAGCTTTGTCATTTAGCTTTCCTCAAAGTAATGGAAAATATGCTCAATTTTATCAAACAACTTTACTTAGATTTGAAGAAGATACTAAATTAAGTGTTAATACAATTATCCTTGGTGGTGTTGCAGCATCTAATGTAGAATTTTCTAATGTTAATTTAATGTTAAAGAAAATATTGTTTGATTTATAATTTTATTACACCTTATGGGTGTTTTTTGATATAATATTTTTCGAGGTCGATTTATATGTTTAAAGTTGCTAAATTAGAAAATGTAAAAAATGAAAATATTGATACTCATTTCGTTTCTCATGAATATACACAATATCAAGAAGGAAAGAAGGTATTAGTTGATTCTTTTAAAACATTATCATTTGATATTTCTGGAGATAATTATTCTTTTAGTTTTGATCTTAATTGTAAATTAGAAAGGTTACTTGAAATACCAATGAATAAACAAATTGATTTTAATAGTTATATTTTTAATGAAGAAACTTTATTATATGTTAATGATAAATGTGTTGAACCTACGATGGATATTAAAGTTACTAGGTATTTAAAAAATAAGTTTATTGTTTTTCTAAGTTTTTATACGCTCTGTATTGATGATAATAATTATGCAGGTATAATAGAATTTACTTTTAATTTAGATGATTATATGATTTAAAAACGTGGCGTAAATTTGACAAAATGGCTAAAATATGTTAGAATTTGGGTAGTTGTGATGCAATGGGGGTTGTGGATTAACTAGTGTTAAAATCTCATTGTACATGCAATGAGATTTTTTTGGGGGGTATTATGAAAGGAAAATTAATATTTAGTCCATTTGATGAATCTTCGGATTATTTTTATACGGAGGTTTCTAGTGGAATGAGTCCGTATGATTATGAAATAAGTTTACGAGTGCCATTAGGTAAAAGCTTTGAAGAAATAATTTCTAATCCACTTGATTTTGATGAAAGCATTGATCTTTCCATGGATGTTTTTTCTGATAATGAAGAACAAGTTAAATTTTTAGAGTTAATTAAAAATAATAGAGTTTATTATTTAAAAAATGCAGAAGATATTGTTTTTGATTATCCACCAAAAAAGGTTGCAGATTTTGTGCGAAGAAATCCAGTTTTGGTTACGAAAAAAATAATTTTTGAAGATATTTTTGATTTGAGTCCAAAATTATTAAATGAAGTAGTAGAAGCTTTTGGAAATAAAACAGATAATATTTATTTTCAAATTAGTGGAAATGACAAGATAATTTCATTTAAAGAATATAAAAATACAATAGAGGTTATAAATGGTATTGTTGAGAAAATTGAAAGATGTAATTTTTCTCCATTAGAAAAAATAATGTATGTTTATGATTTAGTTAGGGATAAAGTATATGTTGAAGCTTCTGAAAATGAAGATAAAATGATATCGAGAAATTTATCATCTGCTTTATTAGGTAATAAAATAGTTTGTGTTGGTTATGCTGTTATATTTAAGACTTTATTAGAAAAATTAGGTATTGATTGTAGAGAGATAGGATTAAAGAAGCCTGGAAAAAAGACTGGTCATGCAAGGAATGTAATTTTTGTTAATGATGATAAATATGATGTGCATGGAGTTTATTATTTTGATCCAACTTGGGATAATAAAAAGAATGAGTTTGATAAAAATTTTTTATATTCTTATAGATATTTTGCTATGACTAAAAGTAAAATGAATGATATTGATAGGGGTAAACTTATTGAAAACGATTTTCCTTATTATTTTGGTAATATGGCTCATGAGTTTAAAGATCTAGCAGATATGTTTGGTATAGAAAATTTACCTGATGATTTTAGAAAATCGATTAATCAAATGTCTATTTTAACTGGTGGAGATATATTAGTTAATAAAAAGTTTGTGTATGACTTTATTCCTGAAGAGTGTAGAATGGATAAGAGTAAAGTATATGCAAAATTAGTTGAATTAGAAAAATATTTTAATAATCCTATATCTGGAGATATATTATTACAAGTATTAATGAATGTAAGAAAACAACAATATTATGATAATCCCCAAAAATATCCATTTGAATTAATGGACTTTTATAAGACAGTGTATGTTTCAGAATGGAATTTTAATGGAACTAACTTAGAGAATTTTATGTTAGATTTGGCTAAAAGTCCTAAAGAAAAATGTCAAATAAAAATTGAACAAGCTATGAGAGTGGCAGATGAAAATAATATGCCTAAGGAAATAGAACATGTTAGATTAACAAGAACATTAAGAAATATGTATGAAAGAAAAACACAAAAATAATTATATTTTTGGGGTTTACACCTATAATAAGTATAGGTGTTTTTTCTTGTTTAATGCATTTTGTTGTGGTAAACTAGATATAGATTGATAGTGAGGTAATTACATGAAATTTATTGAAAATGTAGATATAAGTAAATATAGAGATTTTGAAAGTAAACATAAAAAATCACATTTTTTACAAAGCTATGAATGGGGACAATTTTGTAAAAATGCTAAGGGGCAAGTTCCATGTTATGTGGGAATGGAAGATAATGATGGTAATTTGGTAGCAACTTGTTTAATATTGCTTAGACGTACACCATTTGGTTTTAGTTATGGTTATGCTCCGCGTGGATTTGTTTTAGATTATAGTAATAAAGATGTAATAAAAGAATTTACTACTTATTTAAAACAATATATGAAAGATAATAAAATAATATATATTAAGTTTGATCCAGATATTAAATATCAAGATATTGATGATGATGGAAATAAAATAGATGGTGGAGAAAACAATTATGACCTTTATAATTATATGTTAAGTTTAGGTTATAAACATACAGGTTTTTATAAATTATATGAAGGTAATCAACCTAGATATACGTTTAGAATTAATTTAAAAAAGTCATGGGAAGAAATAGAAGCAAAGTTTAATAAATCATTTATGAAAAGTGTTAAGAGAAGTTATAGTTATAACTTGATTGTGGATAATGATGTAAAAGTAGAAGATTTTTATAGATTAATTCAAAGTAATAGTAGTAAAGATGATTTTGATCCACATAGTTTAGAATATTATAAAATATTTAGTGAAGAAATGGCTAAAGATAATAATATGAAATATTTTAATATAAGTATTAGACCTAAAGAATTATTGGATAATATATGTAAAGAAATAGATGAATTAAATAAGGAACTTGATGTAAATAAGAAAAAAGAAGCTGATATTAAAAATAAAATAGCTAGATTAGAAAAAGAAAAAGATATTTTTAGTAAGATAGATAAAGATGAGGTATGTGTTTGTTCATTAATATGTACTTATACTAAAAATAGGGCTTGGAGTTTATATATAGGTAGTGATGATTTAGCTAATTTTACTTTTGCAGTTACTAGAAGTTATTATGAAGCTATTAAAGATGCATATGATAAAGGTTATGAATTTTTTGATTTATTTGGAACACCAGGGGATCCAAACACTAAATATAAGAACTTAGCTAAATTACATGACTTTAAAAGAAAATTTGGAGATGAATATATAGAATTTATCGGAGAATTTGATTTAGTTAATAATAAATTGTTATATAATATGCTACCAGTTATGTTAAAAGTTTATAGAAAACTAAGGAGGAAATAATGCTTAAAATTATTGAAGAAAATGAATTTAGAGAATATGCTTTAAAAAATCCTTATTTTTCAATTTATCAATTGCCAGAATGGGGAATTTTAAAAAGTGGTACAGGTTGGGTTAGACATTTACTAGGGTTTTATAAAGATGATACTTTAGTAGGGGTAACGATGTTACTCGAAAAGAAAATGCCTTTAAATTTGAGTTTATATTATTCTCCGAGAGGTTATTTAATTGATGTATTTGATTTTAATTTATTAAAGGATTTTAATGATGAAGTAATAAAGTATGTTAAGAAAAATCATGGATTTATGTTAAAGCTAGATCCAAATGTTATTTATGCCACTAGAGATAGCGATGGTAAATTAAAAGAAAAATGTGGAGAAGAAGCTTATTTTAATTTTAAAAAGTTAGGTTTTAAACATATGGGCTTTAGTCAAAATTTTGAAGATTTACAACCTAGAGTTCTATGTAGAATAGAACTTAAAGATACATATAATGATACATTAGAAACATTTAGTAAAAGTACTAAAAAGAATATAGAGAAAACATATGATATGGGTGTTAGAGTTAAAACTGTTGATTCTAGTAAAATGGATGAATTTGTAAAATTACTTGAAGATACAGCAATAAATAAGAATTTTATTATTAGGCCAGCATCATATTATAAAAAAATGGTTGATTTAATGAGTGATTACGTTACACTTTATATTGCTTATATAGATACTAATCTGTATTATGATTATGTTTGGAATACTTTAGAAAATACTAAAAAAGAATTAGAAATATTAGAATCCCAAATGAAAAAAATTAATATTGGGGATAAAATAAAAAGACATCATCAAGAATTGGAAAGCAAGATAGTTAAATTAAATAAACAGTTAGAAGATGCAATAGCACTAAGAAAGACAAATAAAGAAATAAATATTGGGGCTTTAATGAGTGTGTTTACTGGAGATGAAGGTATTACATTTATGAGTGGTACAGCTTCAAGTTATAAAGAATTTAATCCTAAATATGCTTTTTATAGAGAGCATATTGAAGATTCTATAAAGAAACATTTAAAATATGTTAATTTCTATGGAATATCATTAAATATGGATAAGAATGGTCCTTATTATGGAATATATGAATTAAAAAAAGGCTTTAATCCTGAAATCATAGAATTAATAGGGGAATTTGATTATGTTATTAATCCATTAGTTTATTATGGTTATAAATTAGCTTTAAAAGGCTATAAATTTGTTAAAAAGTTAAAAAAATGAAAGAGCTGAAGCTCTTTTTAATTTTATCTATTAGTATTTCGGATGATACTGGCTGATATTGAACGATTACATAGTTGTTTTCAAAAAGTCCTTTAATTTTCTGGCACGGTTCTTGACTTTTCCCCTAAAATCTGCATCTTAATACACACTGTATTTTTGATTGATGATAAATTCTTTTATGTATAGTGAAACAACTTTTGAATTAAAAGCTGTTTTTAAAAATTGTGTTGTAATTTTCCTTATAAAAATATTTATTTTATCAATAAACAAATTGACGGCAATTGTTATTTATGTTAAAATTTATGTATCAAGTGTTCTTGAAGATTGGAGTGATTTTAAGTGAAAAAGAGATTAAAAAAAATATTGCTTTTATGTACTACTTTTTTATTCTTATTTTCATTTAGTATAAATGTTAATGCGAGTGTTATAAAAAATGATTTTACAAGAAATATAGTAGTAGCTGCTGGAGATAGATGTCCGGCTTTAGGGAATCCTTCAAATTCTCAATATCCTGCATTTTGGTTGCAAAAAATATTGAATATTATGAAATATGTAGCTATTGTTGCTTTACTGGTTTTAGTTACAACTGATTTTGTTAAAGCAGTTGCTAGTAATGATAAAGATGCTTTAAAAAAAGCTGGAACAACAGCAATAAAGAGATTTATTTATTGTGTGTTATTGTTCTTTTTACCATCAATTATTAGTTTGCTTATGACTCTTTTTGGAGCATACGGTACATGTGGTATAGGGTAGGTGATATAAATGAAAGCTGATGCAATTGGCTTATTGATGAATATAGATACTGTTATCTATGGATTTATTGATTATGTTTATGATATTTTTAATGCTTTAGCAAAAGTTAATATTTTTGACATTGAAGATTACAAAATTATTGTAAGTAGAATATATGTTATTTTAGGTATGATAATGCTATTTTCACTAGCTTATTCATTACTTAAAGCTGTTATTAATCCTGATGAATTTGCAAAGGGAGAAAACTCTTTTCCTAAATTAGTAAAAAATGTGGTTGTTTCATTAGCTATCATTGCTGTATTACCATCAGCATTTACACTTGCATTTAATGTACAAAATACAATTTTAAATCAAGATACAATACCAAAATTAGTGTTTGGAACTGGCGAAGATTATAATAGTGCTACCAGAGATGATGCTGGTAAAGATATGGCTTATTATGTATTATCAGCATTTTTGCATCCTAATATTGAATGGTGTGAAAATCAAGACCCTCCTTTGGCCACTGATGATGGTGATGGTGGTGACATTAATTTAAGTGCATGCGCGTCAAACATAAAAGGTGATGGCGGATGGCTTGTAACTGATGGCGAAATTTTAAGCTCTGTAACAGAAAAATTTAAAGCTGGAACTTATGGTATATCAGCATTTAATGATTTCGGTGAATCAGCGGCAGCTGGTAAATTAACGTATAATGCTTTTATATCAACGATAGCTGGAACATTTATGTTATATGTTCTTTTGAATTTTTGCTTTGATATGGCAGTTCGTGTTGTTAAACTTATGTTTTTTCAAATTATTGCTCCGATTCCTGTGGTATGTAGAGTTATACCAGGGGGAAAGCTAAAGGATGTGTTTAGTGATTGGATGAAAAAAACTATAAGTACATATGTAGAGGTATTTATAAGAATTGCAATAATGTATTTGGGAGTATTTATGATTTCTCAAGTAGTAGGTAATTTTGAAAATGTATCTTTTGGTGGTCTTGGTGCTACACAGAAATTAATTGCTAAGGCTTTAATAATTATGGGCGTTGTTATATTTATGAGACAAGCACCTAAGTTAATTGGTGATATGTTCCATTTAGATTCAGGAAGCATGAAGCTTGGTTTAATGGACAAACTTGCAATGGGTGGTGCTTTAGCTGCTGCATCAACAGTTGGTGGAGCTGGCGGAATGTTACTTAAAAATGGTGCTGGTGCTATTAAAAATGTTCGTAATGCTGAAGGTTTTAGAAACAAAGTTGGCGCAGCGATTCGTGGGCTTGGTTCAACAGTGGCAGGTACTGCATCTGGTGCAACAAGAGGCTTTAGATCTGGTCGGGGGGCTAAGAATTTTAAAGATGTTAAAAATTCTTCTAATACTGCAATTAATGAAGCATTAGCAGCAAAAGCTAAACGTGCAGCTTATAGAGCTGCACATCAAGAAACTTCCCATAATAATGGTATTGCTAATTACTTAGGTACAACTGCTAATGTAATTGGTGGACATATTTTGGATACTGCTGGTAGAGTCGGGGAATTTATTGGTATAAATGATAGCGCTCAAGATTTAATAGATGAAAATAAATTAATTGATGACATTGCTGCTAAAAAGAAATCTGTAGCGACATCAGTTGAATCCGTTATTGACAAAGAAGCTGGTAAAGCTACATCTAATTTTCGAGTTGGAAATTTTACTGCTACAGAATTGAGAAATAAATTATTGGCAATTGAAGATGCAAAAGCAGGTAATTTAAAAGATGCAGCAGGAAATGCGATAACAGTTGCACAAGCACAACAAATGTATGACCAATATCGTTATGATTTTTCTCAAGCTGCTCAAAATATGGCATTTTTGTCAGATGAACACTTTAGACAATTGGAACAAACTGATAATGATGTTTATGTAAAATTATATGCTGCTCATGCAAATGCAGAAGGTATGAGAGAAACAGTATCTAGAAACTTGAACAAATCATATGTTCAAGATGCTGGTTTCACTTTAGAATATGTACAAGGTGATATGAAGGTCGATGATGGAACGAAACCACTTAAAAAAATGGGAGACATATTCGATGTTGCGAAAGCTAAAAATGAAGGGGAAATTGCTCGAAGACAACGTGAAGCAAGTGCTAATAAGGATAAAAAATAATAAGAAAGGAATGAATAGGGAATGGATAATTATTTAATACCTGCTAATTCAAAGAAATCTCAGTTGATATTAGGGTTCTTTACTCTAACTGATATATTGCTCTTTGGGTTTGGTTGTGGAATAACAATACTTTTACTTATGATTGTTCAAAATGCCAATGTTGGTCAAATGATAATGATTTTGATGCCAGCAGCAATAACTGGATTCTTAGTAACTCCAGTTATGCATTATCATAACGTATTACAATTTATAATTAATGTATGTACTTTTATATTTAATCCACGCAGATATTATTGGAAAGGTTGGTGTGTTAAAGATGAGTCGGATGAATAATTCTGCTCCATCTGGAGTTAGTTATAGTGAAGATTGGTTACCTATTAGACAAATAATGAATGGAATGATTCAATTAGATGATGGATCATATGTTACTGGTGTAAAAGTTGCACCGAAAAATATATTTATTATGGATCAAGGTACTCAACAAAATACTATTTATCAATTAAGAAATTTTTATAATAGTATTGATTACGATTTTTGGTTGCTTATAGCAGATAGACCTGTTGATATTGATGTGTATTTGTCTAGATTACAATTAATGTATAATAATGCGCCTAATAATGCAATTAGAAAATTAATTATGCAAGATATTAATAAAGCAAATTTATTTACAAGTAGTGAATATAATGTTGTTGATACTGAATACTATATTTTATTTAAAGAAAAAAGATTAGAAATAGTTCAAAAGAAACTACATAATTTGATTAGTGGACTTGCTAATGCGGGACTTCAATCAACACAAACTAGTAATAATGATTTAAGAATAGTTTTAGATAATTTCTTAAATGGTGGAGAAACTACTAATTTTGGGGCGGTGATGTAATATGGCAAATTTAAAAAGTGAAGTAGCTCCAAAAGGAATGGAGTTTAAACCAACTGAGTTTGTACTTGGAGGTAAATATTCAACAATTCTTACTGTAATAGCGTTTCCTAGAAATATAATGCCTGGATTTTTATCAGATATAACTAATATTCAAGGTGTTAAAATAGCTATTAAGCATATGCCTATTCCATTTTCTGTGTTACAAAAGATGCTTAATAAGGAAATTGCAGATTTAAAAGTTAGATATCAAAGTGAAAAAGATCAAACAATGCAAGAAAGAATTAGACAAGATTATGAATCTTTGGAACAATTTATTCAAATGCTTGCTGCAACTCAAGCTAGAATATTTGATTTTCAAATGCATTTAATGATTACTGCTGATAATAAAGAAGAATTGGAATTAAGAAAAATTCAAGTTAGAAGTTATTTAGATGCTATGGGAATGCGTGCTGTTGCTTTAATGTTTGAACAAGAAAAAGCATTAAAATCAATATTACCAATATTCCCACCTCAAGATATTGAAAATAGAATTGGGACACCAATTCCATCAGTAACTGTTTCTGCAATGTACCCTTTTGTGTTCGATAGTATTAAAGACCCTGGAGATTCAACTCTTTTAGGTGTAGATTTCTCTGGTGGAGTTATATTATTTAACCAATTCTTATATCAAATTAAGAAAGAAAATAATAGAAATAATGCAAATATTATTTTACTTGGTACAAGTGGTAGTGGTAAATCAACTGCTGCGAAGATACTAGTTAGAACTCACATAAGAAATGGATTTAAAGTTGTTTGTGTTGACCCTGAAGGTGAACTTGGGGATATGTGCTATAGTCTAGGCGGAGATTTCTTAGACTTAGGTAAAGGTGGAGAATTTGGTATGATTAATCCCCTTGAAATTGTTATTGATGCTGATGAAGAAGAAATTGAGCAAGGGTTAGGTTATACAGTTTTAACTAGAACACTTCAACAAGTAAAAGCGTTTATGAAATATTATTCACCAAGTATTGAAGATGATGTGTTAACAATGTTTAGTGATGTATTACAAGAAACTTATAAAAGATTTAAGATTGATTATAATACTGACTTTAATAAGTTAACAAGTACAGATTTTCCAACATTTGATGATGTTTATGCCACAATAAAAGGTCATTTAGTGGGTATGACTGATGCAACTCGTGAAAGAGATGTTTTGGAAAGACTTGAACTTAAGATTAGACCTTTAGTTAAAGAACTTAGATATTACTTTACAGGTAAAACAACTTTAAATATTGAAAGTGATTTTATAGTATTTAATATTAAAGAAATTATGAATAGTGATGAAAATATTAAAAATGCATTATTCTTTAATATATTGAAATATGCATGGGGATTATGTTTAGATAAAGATGTAAATACAGTTATGATGGTTGATGAAGCCCATGTGTTACTTGCTGGACATAATGAACTTGGGGCTGAGTTCTTAGCACAAATGCAAAGAAGAAGTAGAAAATATAATACAGGAACAATTATTATAACTCAACAACCAACAGACTTTGCTGCACCAAATATTATTACACATGGTAAAGCAATCTTTGATAATGCATCTTATTATTTAGTAATGAACTTAAGAAAACAAGCTGTTGATGATTTAGCAAAATTAATAGATTTAAATGAATCTGAAATGGAATCAATTAAGTATTATAATCAAGGTGAAGCATTATTTATATGTGGTAATAAAAGAATGAAGATTCAAGTAGTTACTACTCAAGAAGAACTAGACTCATTTGGTTCTGGTGGAGGTTATTAATTAATATCCTCTTTTGAGGTGGTTTTATGCAAGGAAATAATATAATTGAAAAAGCTAGCCAACTAGGTTTAAATACTGGAGATGGTAGCACAAGTATAGACAACTTGAGAACAATTGCTTCTCAAGTTGGTTTGCATGACTTTAATTCTGAGGGAGATATTGGTAAGCTAGAATCTGCTCTTGATAGTAAGTTAAGTGAAAACCAAAATGGGGGCGGAGCAAATAATAACGGAGCGACTAGTATAGCAAGTGATATGCCAGTCAGAAATCAAAAATTAGGCCAAAAACAATATGATCAAGCAAAAAAAGATGGGGTATATGATCCGAATCATTATAAGGCAAGACAACAAGAGCTAGATAAAAAAGCAGAAGATTTAAATCAAGAACGTCAAAAAAACTGGAAAATGAAAAAAGGAGAAACTGGTCCTGCAAAAGAAGATGGTTCAAATACTAAAAGGAAAAGTAAAATGGACCGTGTTATGGATAATTTAAATTATGCAAAAGCTAAAAAAGATGCATTTACTAATAAAGTTAATGGTACATTAGCAGATGCATATGATAAAACTCATCCTATTGAACATGCTAAAAATGAAGTTAAAAAGAAAGTAAATGATCAAGTAGATAAAGTAAAAGATAAAGTTAAAAAGCCTATTAATGAAGCTAAAAAGAAAGTTGCAGATAAAGCTAAATTAGCTACTAAAGCTGCTGGAAAAAAAATTGCAGCATTTATTGCATCAAATCCATGGGTATTACTAGTTTTAGCAGTTATTATAATGGTAATAATAATTATTCTTTTGTTGGCAAGTGCTAATAAGGGTTATGGTCATTTTAGTGAAGAATGTAATTATAATATGGCAACTATAAATTTAACTACATGTAATACAGAAGAAGTTAATAAAGTTAGTTTAAAAGATTATGTTATTGGTGTTACTAATGAACTTACTAAAGGTCAAGATTTTTCTGATAATGCACTAGAAGCTATTATGATTATTGTTAAAACAAATGCTTTAGCTTATGGTAATTATGATAATAGTTCTAAAGTTTTAGATTTAGATACATGTAACTATTATTATGAAAAATCTAATAATGAAAAATTAAATGAATTGTATTTGGAAATAGAAAACTATTTGTATTTACCTAGTAGATATGATGATGTAATAACATCATTAAGTAGTAATGTATCTTTAGCACTTGATTCAAATGTGTTAAATCAAATTAGTAAGATATCTGGTGAATCTTTAGCTTCAATATTTGATAGTATATATAATATTTCATCTCCGGATGCTAGTAGTAAGAAAAATATATTTATTGGAGATTCACGAGTTCACGGTATGAAAAATGCTGGTCTAATTAGTGATTTGAATAGTGTTTATGCTGATGGACAAGGGTATGATTGGTTTGTTAATAGTGCTATTAATGAAGCTAATGATTTAATGACTGATTCTGGAAAATATAATATATTTATTTGGTTGGGAATAAATGATTTTTCATCATCATATGTGGATAAGTATGCGGAACTTGCTAAAGGTGAATGGAGTAAACATACTATATATGTAATGAGTGTTGGTCCTGTTGATGAAAGTAAAACAAGTATTACAAATGAGCAAATTAAAGAGTATAATAATGGACTTGCTAACATGATAGCTAGTAAAGGAATTAGTAATTTAAAATATTATAATATTGTGTATGATATTACAAATTATGATTCTAGTGGATTACATTATGGTAATTCTGATTATCGTAAAATATATGAAAAGATGTTTGGAAAATCGGGATCTTCTGGCGGAGGATATTCTTTATATAACTTAGCTTCATATTGTGAGTTCGTAGAAACAAAAGAAATTGATTATAGTAGTTCATTTTGTTCTACGAGTACGGATGGTGCAAATTTAATAACGTTTGTAACTAATTTAGAAGGTCATACTGATTATTGTGATGGTGGTAATGGCTATAAGGGAGAAAATATTGGTGATGGTACAGTTAGTGTTGGACCTGGGGTTACAAATCATTTACTTGCAACGAGTTCTGTTGCTGGATATATAACTTCAAATGGTTGGGGAAATTATTTTACAAAATCTGGTAATGGTTATAGAGTTAATGTAGGTGATTGTGTACCAGTAAGTGTTGTAGATAAAATTAAAGTCTATGCATTGGAAGCAATTTTTGCAAGTCCATTAGATACTGCGGCTGCTCAGAATGGAATTTCCTTAACTCAATATCAACGAGATGCTTTAACATCATTTAATTATAATGTTGGAGCTGGATATACTGAGTCTTTGGTTAAGGCATTTGCTACCGGAAGTTATGAAGGTCTTTGGAATTACATGAAAGAATTTTATAAAACAGCAGGATTTGAGGAAGGACTTAAAAAGAGAAGAAAAGCAGAATTTTCATTATTTGTAACCGGAGATTACACAGATGAAGATAAATTTTATAGTAGAACTATAACAAATTATGATGATTATGATTCTGAAGGTGTAATGGCTAAATTATTACAATGTTCTGCAAGTAGTAGTGGATATATGTTTCCTTTAGAGGTAGTACCAAACCTTGTGTGTACTTCTCCGTTTGGATCAAGAATTTTAAGAGGAAGTCCAAATAATCATTCGGGACTAGATGTAGGTGGTGTTCCTGATGGAACTCCGATATATGCTGGTAAAGCTGGTGTTGTGGTTGCAACTGCGTCAGATGTATTAGTAAATGGAACTGGTAGTGGATGTGGTAATATGGTAAAAATTAAACATGAAGATGGCTATCATACTGTATATTGTCATATGTATCCTAATTCTGTAAGTGTTAATGTTGGAGATGAGGTAAGTCAAGGACAAAAAATTGGTGAGGTTGGTAATACAGGTAATTCTACAGGTACCCATTTACATATTGGAGTTATTGATCCTTCTGGAAGTTATATTGATCCAACAACTGTGTTTGATTTATCTATTTTAGGTGATAAAGAAAGTAATTGTCATAGATAACGGAGGCATGTATGAAAAAAATATTATTATTAATCGGGGGGGTATTTTTATTAACTGGTTGTGAAATAAATTATGAATTAACTATAGATAGTATGAGTCTTAGTGAAGATACAAAAATATTTACTGATATTAATTTGTATGAAGAGTATGATGGTAGTGCTTTAAGTGATTATTTTGATAAATTTGTAAATTTTTCCATGCCTATTTATTTTAATGATGAAAATTATGATTACTATATTGGAGGAAATCAACCTAATGTTAGATATTATAATATAAATAATTATCTTGTTAATAATTATAAGGGTTTAGAATTACAAAATGTATTTAGTTTTAATGATTTTTATAGATCTAGTATGGTAAAAGAATGTTTTGATGAACTAAATGTACAGAATAATAATGGAATATATTTAATTAGGACAAGTAATAAGTGTAAGTTATTTAATTCATATTCATTGTTGAGTCAAATTAAAATTGTAATTAATACTGATTTAGAAATTATTTCTAATAATGCTGATTATGTTAATGGAAATACTTATACTTGGATAATTAATAGAAGTAATTATACTAATAAGTCTGTTAGATTTTCCTTAACAACTGTTAAAGATGATTTAAGTAATTTTAATGGAAATAATAAAGATAATAGTGATGTTGATGATAATAAAAAAGATGATATTAAAAATGATTCTAATAAGAATGAAGAAAATAAAGATAATACTATGTTGATAATTATAGCAATTGGTGGCTTTATTGTTGGATTATTTGTTATCATAATGATAAAAAAACATGTTAAATATTAGATTTTTGTTGTATAATAGTAAGAAGAAATGAGGACGTATTATGAAATTTAAAGTTGAACCTAAAGATTTTATGTTATTTGTGATATATTGTGCATTATTATTGTATCTATGTGCAATTGCTGTATTAAATTTTTCATCTTTATCTAGTGATGGAACATTTTATGGATTGCTTCCTTTTAAAGCATTTACACCACAATATATTGGGGCAACTTTAATTTTATTTATTATTGCTTTGGTTGCTATATTTTCTACGGTTTCTTCTTATATTTTTAAAAGAGAAAAGGGAGAAATGGGTATTGGTATTACTTTAAAGAAAAAATCTAGTGATGGTTATTCTAGTTGGGCAAAAGAAAAAGATATTAAAGAACAAGCTGATGTAGAATGTGTGCATCCAACTGATGAAGTAGTTAATGCTGCTGGAATACCTTTAATAAATGATGGAAAAAATATTTGGGTTGATAATGGTGAATACCATAACTTAGTAATTGGGTCTACTGGTAGTGGTAAAACTCAAACAATAGTTAAGCCAATGGTTAATTTACTTGCAAAAAAAGGTGAATCAATGATTATCACTGACCCTAAAGGGGAAATTTATAAATATAGTGCAAGTTATTTAAAAGAAAAAGGTTATAGAATAATTGTTCTTAACTTTAGGGAACCTCAAAGAGGTAATAGTTGGAATCCTTTGTCATTACCTAACAAGTATTATAGAGCTGGTAATCCAGATAAAGCAATTGAATTATTAAATGACGTTGCATTAAATATTTTATATGATTCAACTAATAAAAGTGAGTCAGATTTCTGGGAAAAATCTGCAGCGGATTATTTCTCCGGATTAGCTTTAGGGTTATTTCAAGATGGCAAAGAAGAAGAAGTTAATTTAAATAGTATAAATGTTATGAGTACAGTTGGGGAAGAACGTTATGCTATGAGTAATTATATTAAAGAATACTTTGGTATGAAAGGTGAAAAATCAAATGCTTATATGTTTGCATCAAGTACAATTAATGCTCCGAATGATACAAAAGGTGGATTACTTGCAACATTTAGACAAAAGATTAGAAACTTTTCAACTGGTGAAGCCTTAAGTGAAATGTTATCATATAGTGATTTTGATATGAAGGACATTGGTAAAGGTAAAACTGCAGTATTTATGATTATTCATGATGAAAAGAAAACATATCATCCATTGATGACTATATTTATTAAACAATGTTATGAAACATTAATTGACGTTGCTCAAGAAAATGGTGGAAAACTTCCTGTTAGAACTAATTTTATTCTTGATGAATTTGCTAATATGCCACCACTTAAAGATGTTGATGCTATGGTGTCTGCAGCAAGAAGTAGAGATATTAGATTTACATTTATTATTCAAAACTTTGCCCAACTTAACGATGTTTATGGCGATAATGTTGCAGAAATTATTAAAGGTAACTGTGGTAATTTAGTTTATTTGATAAGTACAGAAATGAAAGCATTAGAAGAAATAAGTAAGATGTGTGGAGAAGTTAAAGTTACTGACGAAAAAGATAAGAATGCTACGAGACCTTTGATAACAATTACTGATTTACAAAAAATGAAGTTGTTTGAAGCAATAATTATTAGACTTAGAACAAGTCCATTTAGAACAAAATTAGAACCAGATTTTAAAATGGAATGGGGTATTGAAAGAAAAGAAGAAGAATATCCAGTTAGAACGAAACATGAAGTAGAAATATTTGATTTGAAAAAGTTTGTAATGGAAGAACGTAGTAAGACAATGGCTCAAAACAATGATTTTACTAGGGATAATAATCCATTTAAACCTATGGATATGGGAATGCCATCTTTTAATCCTTTTGGGCCATCTAGTATGGGAAATAAACCAAATGGTGGAGTTGGTAGCATGGATTTAGATAGTATTATGAAAGATCTAGATGAAAAATTTAAAGAATTAGATCGTCAAGAGGCTGAAAGAAAAAATGCAGTTTCAAATGAAAAAATTGATGAACTACCTAAAAAAGTAGAAGAAAAAGTTGAAAAAACAGTTCCTATGGTAGAAATAAAAGAAGAAACTGAAGATACACCTAAAATAAGTGTTGATGCAGACAGTAAAGTTATTGCTGATAATGTCGTATCTGATGATGAATTCTTTGATGATTTCTTTGGAGATGAGTAAACTCTTTGGTTAAAGAGTTTTTTCTTTGGGAAAATGTAATTAGTGTTATAAATAACTTTTCATATATTATAGTGTGATATGTATGAAAAGAATTTTGTTTAATGATTTTAATTCTAGTATGGGGATACTTATTGATGTTCAACATCCAGTTGATTATATGTTAAATCCTACGCCTGGTGCTATAAATATTTATGCTGATAAATTACTTATGGATAGTAAACAATATTTAAATTATAATAAAAAATATTTTATTATTTGTAATAAAGGATTTTTAAGTAGAAGAGTTACGTCAATGCTTGAGTATTTAGGTTATGATGTAACACAAGTGTTAAGATAGTATTTAATTTTTAAAAATTGTGGTATACTATTAACGTGGTATTTATGAGTGAATTATTTAATAGTTTTTATAATTTTATAATGAATAGTATTGATGCTTTAGGAGTTTATGGTCCTTTGTTGGGCTGCCTTTTTATTGTACTTGAAAGTATAATTCCTCCCTTACCTTTATTTGTGTTTATTACCATAAATTTTGTGGCTTTTGGTAAGTTTATAGGTTTTATAATTTCATGGATATGTACTTGCATTGGGTGTGTTTTATCATATTATTTAGTGAAGAAATTATTTAGAAATTGGATTGTTAATAAAATTAAAGATGTTAACTTGCTTACAAAATGTATGAATTATATTGAAAACTTAAGCTTAACACAAGTTACTTTGATTTTATCTATTCCATTTACTCCGGCTTTTATGGTTAATATTGCTGCGGGGTTATGCAATATGAATTTTAAGAAATTTTTAATAGCAATATTAATTAGTAAAATATTTTTAGTTTATTTCTGGGGTGTTGTAGGTACTGGTTTGCTTGAAAGTTTACATAATCCTGAAAGTATTATAACTGTTATTGTTATGGTTATTATTGCTTATGTATTAAGTGTGGTAATAAAAAAAGTATTTAAAATTGATTAAATACCTTTCTTATTAATAATGTTTCTTTTTGAGATATTTCATGATATTTTAAGGTTTCGTTTATTGCTCCTTGAAATATTTTTTTTATTGTTTCATAGTTTTCTGGAGATGGTTTAATATTATTTTCAACCATATATTGTTTTATTATTTCTATTAGTGATTGTATTTCTAGACTTGGCTCATTAATTTGATATTTTTCCTCATCAATATTAATATGATATTCAGAAAATTTGTGTGTATTGTATAAATCTATGTGACTTAAATCTATTGAAGCTTTTTGATAATGTTTTATACAATCTAGGTTGAACAGTATTAGAGTACTTACTGAAAATTGATTTATTATTTCTTTATAAAAATTATCATTGATATTCTTAAAGCTTGAAATGTTTATAAAAATTCCATCATAATCTTTGGAAATTTTTTCATAATCAATCCAGTTGTTTAATGGATAATGTTTTTTTAAAAAATCTATTTTTTGTGTACTATCTATAATAAATAAATTGGTGGTTGGTTTTAATGTTAAATATACTCCTTGTAGATAAAATGGATTTTCATATTGACGATAGAAAAGTAAATGTGGGTTTGTACATAAATAATCAACCCATTCATTATAACTTGGTAAATTTTCGTCTTGCTTTGTTGCCCAAAGTCCTCCGGTTGGTTTAATTCCATCAGTGTTTTTAATATTTAAAAATAATTCTTTAGTTAATGTATTTGTGCCAACACTTAAATAATTCATATAAATCCCCCGTTTAAGTGATTTTTATTATAACAATTATTTTTAATAATTGCAAATTATTTTGAATTTTGTTATTATTATAGTGGTGAATATGAATGAAGGATATGTTAGATAAGTATTTAGACAAAGTTATAGCAATTATTTTAATTATAATTGTAACTGTAGTTATTAATATTGTTTTAGATAAATTAATTGATAGAACTATTAAAAGAAAGAGAAAGAAAAATGTAACAACATTATTAATGTTTGTTAAAAGAATAAAAAAACTAATATTGTATGGATTAATGGTGCTTCTTGTGTTAGGGCAATTTGAAACATTTCATAAATTTTCTGTAACACTTTTATCTGGTTTAGGAATTGGTTCTGTTGTTTTAGGTTTAGCTGCTCAAGAGAGTTTGAAAGATTTTTTTGGAAGCTTTGCCTTAGTTATAGGAGATGCTTTTGAAGTTGGAGATTTTATTGAATGTCCTTCACAAAATTTAAGTGGAACTGTGGAAGATATAACAATGAGACATACTATTATTAGAACTATTAATAATCGAAGAATAATTATACCTAATAGTCAAATGAATTCTTATGCAATAGAAAATTTTGATTTTAAAGATAATGAGAGTATAAAATTTGTTTATTATTCTGTTGCGTATGAAGCAGATATTGATAAAGCTATTAGTATTATTAAAGATGAAATGAGTAAACTTTATCATCCATCAAGTAAAGAAAAGAATAAAGATGTTGAGTTTCCAAAGGTTAGAGTTTATAGTTGGGAAGATTCTGGTATTAAATTAAGAGCATGGGTATGGGGAAGTAGTGTTGGTGAAGTATATGAAAATATGTATAAATTAAATTATGAAATTAAGAAAAGATTTGATAAAGAAGGAATAGAAATTCCTTATCCACATATTGTTGCAATTAAGAAATAGTTTACATTAATTTGTAAATTATTTTTTTTGCTCTGTTATTTTGTTAAAAAAGGTGGTATACTTGTTTATAGTAGAGGAGGATTTTTATGAGAGCATGTGCAATTAAAGATGTTAAACAATTTGAAATTAAAGAAATTAAAGAACCTGTAGCTGATGGAAAGAAAGTTATAATTGATGTTTTAAAAACTGGTATATGTGGTTCTGATATTCATTATTGGGTTAATGGAGAACCTAAAGGTTTAGTTATGGGCCATGAGTTTTGTGGACGTGTTGTGGATCCTGGGGATAGACTTGACTTAGAGGTTGGAGATAGAGTAACAGCTTTACCTATTTCACCATGTGGAGAATGTGAACCTTGCCGTAAAGGTGAAGTTCAATATTGTAGTAAAACATGGAGTGAAGCGGTTGGACTTTCAATGGATAATCCAGGTGGGCTTACAAGTCGTATTGCTGTTCGTAGTGATATGGTTATTAAAGTACCTGATGATATGAAAGATGAAGAAGTTGCTATGGTAGAACCAACAGCTGTTGGACTTCATGCAGCTCATTTAGGTAGAATTGCTGTTGGTGATGATGTTTTAATTATCGGCGGAGGTATTATTGGTTTAGTTAGTGCGATGTTTGCAAAACTTGAAGGTGCTAGTAGAGTAGTTGTTACGGAAACCAATGAAGAAAGAGGTAAAAAGAGTGTAAAATTTGGGGTTGCTGATGAATGGTATAATGCATTAGATGAAGATTTAGTTCCAAAGATGATGGAAAAGACTAATGGAGGATTTGACGTTGTTATTGAATGTGTTGGAAATAGTGCGGCGGTTAATAGTGCAATTACGATGGTTAAGCCTGGAGGTATTGTAGTTTTAGTTGGTGTTGCCACTGATGCAGTACCTACTTATACAGTAATGGCTGTTATGAAAGAATTAGTTTTACAAGGTGCTATTGCATATACTTATGATGAATTCAAAGCTTGTATTGATTTAATTGCTAATAATAAATTAAATGTAATGAAATTTGTTGATGATATTGTGCCTTTAGATGGAGTTCAAAAAGCATATGAACGCTTAACTAGTGGTAAAGATTCAGCAGTTAAAATAATTGTTGATCCAAATAAATAAACCTAACGAACGTTAGGTTTTAAAATACATAAAATAAAGTAGGGTGTTGTGATGAAAGATTTAGATGTAACAGTTTTAGTTAATAAAGAAAAAATGTTAGATAAAGATTATGTTCCATGTAATATGTATGTAGTAGATGAAAATGAAAATAATTTTCATCATTATAAGGATGCTAGTTTAAAGCCTATGCTTAGAAAAGATATTAAAAAATATGTTGATGAATTACTTGAAGATGCCCATAAATTAGAGTTACCTCTAATAGTGGATAGTGGTTATCGTAGTTTTAAATATCAACAAGTTATATTGGATGCTTTAATAAAAGAAAAAGGGGATGACGCATATAAATTGATAGCATTTCCTGGAGCTTCAGAACATCAAACTGGTTTAGCAATTGATTTTGCTTATTATGAAAATGGTATATATAATGATGATGTAAAAGAAGATGATAAAGAAGCTATTTGGCTTAAAAATAATTGTTGGAAATATGGTTTTATTCTTAGATATCCGAAAGGTAAAGAGGATATCACTGGATATAATTTTGAACCTTGGCATTTTAGATTTGTTGGGCTTGAACTTGCTAAAAAAATATATGATGAAGATTTAACTTTGGAAGAATATTATAAGAATTCTAATATAATTTTATAGTAATTAACTAAGTCATTTAAGCTTAGTTTAGCATTAGCACCTGATGGGCTTGGTAAATAAAAAACTTTTATATCTAAAGAATTATTTTTAATAAATGTTTCATAAGCTTTTTTTCCTGTTATAAATATTGCTTTAATTTTATTATTATTTGTTATTGGTGATAAATCATTTAAAGTATAGTTTTTTATGGAATTGTCACTGGATTTATTTATATCGACACTTTTAAAAACATCAAAAAGTGCGATATGATTTTTATGTAGTAAAGTTATTTTTTCTTCATTTGTGGTTAGTTTTGTATTAAAAAGTATTTCAAATATTTTCCAAAATCTATTTGTGGTATTAGCATAATAGAAATTTAATTCTCTGGATTTAATGCTTGGCATACTACCTAGTATTAGTATTTTTGAGTTATTGTCATAAATAGGTGCTAAAGTATGTGTAACTTTCATAAAAAAATACTTCCTTTCAGAAGTATTTTACACTTATTTCATTAAATCTTCAATAGAAGTATCTAGAATTATAGATAAAAGAACAATCTTTTTTAATGGAATTTTTTTTGTTGAGTCATTATCACTTTCAAATCTCTTGTAATGAGTATGATTATAATCTAATAATGCTGCAATATTTTCTGTAGTATAAGGATTGATTGTGCTGTTTGTGCAATTCTTTTTAAATTCCTTATATTTTTCCTTTCTTATTCTTTTAATGTTTTTACAAATTCTGTTGTATAAGTCATCATTGTTGCATTTTGAAATTCTTTCTTGTAATTCTTGATAACTATAAATTGCCATATATTTACACCTCAGATATATTATCCCATGGATATATTAATTTACAAGCCACTTATGGGCACATTTTGTGTAAAATAGTAATATTTTAACTATATTTATGATAGAAATAAGCCTATTTTTAATAAATTGTTATTAAGATTAGGGTTTTATTTATGTAAATTAGCAACTATTTGAGGTTTATATTTTATTTGTTGTTAGATTTAATATTGTAATAAATAGACATGATTTGACAAAAAATGATTGTTTATTTGTTGCTATTTAAGTATTATTGTTTATAATTATTTTAGAGGATGTAGAGATGAAAAAAAAGAAGAAAAGTGTTAGTTTGCTGATAATTAGTTTTGTTTTAACAATTATTGGTGGTATTTATACTTATTATACAGATGAAAGTAGTGCATTTATAAATAATGATAGTAATAAGTATAATGTTTCTGATATTGAAGATTTTACAGGTTATAATTATATTGAATTAAATGATAATATACCAGAGTTTTTAGACGTTGATACGTCAAAGTCTTTTGAAAAATATAGTGAACTTGATAGTTTAGGAAGAGCTGGTGTTGCTTTTGCAAATATTGGAAAAGATTTAATGACTACGGAAAAAAGAGGTTCAATTGGTATGATTAAACCTACTGGCTGGCATACTGTTAAATATGATAATGTTGATGGAAAGTATTTATATAATAGATGTCATTTAATTGGATATCAGTTAACGGGTGAAAATGCAAATCCTAAAAATTTAATAACTTGTACAAGACAAATGAATACTAAAGGAATGTTGGATTTTGAAAATAAAGTTGCTAATTATATAAAAGAAACAAATAATCACGTGCTTTATAGAGTAACACCAGTATATAAAGACGATAATTTACTTGCAACGGGTGTTATTATAGAAGCTAAATCTGTTGAAGATAATGGTAAGGGTATTTTATTTAATGTGTTTGTTTATAATATTCAAAATGGAATAGAAATTGATTATAAAACTGGAGAAAGTAGTTTAAAACAATAAAAGTTAAACATAATAAAAGAAGGAGTGATGATTAATGTTTAATGAAAAAGTTGCAGTAATTACAGGAGGAGCAAGTGGAATAGGGCTTGCAACTGCAAAAAAGTTATTGGGGGAAGGAGCTAATGTTGTACTTGTTGATTGGAATCAAGATGTAAGTGATATTGCTAAAAGTTTAAGTAATAATTGTATAGGTATTAGATGTGATGTTTCAAGTGATACAGATGTTCAAAAATGTGTAAGTGAAGTTATAGAAAGGTACGGTCACATAGATTATTTGGTTGCTAATGCTGGTATTGGTGGCGGCCCAAATAAAGCTCATGAGGTTAGTGTTGATGAATGGAATAAAGTTATTGGGGTTAATCAAACTGGCATATTTTTAATGAATAAGTATGTTATTGGTGAAATGCTTAAAACTGGTGGAGGTGCAATAGTTAATACTTCATCTATGTATGGCTTAGTAGGTACAACAATGAGTTTTGCATATTCTGCTAGTAAAGGTGCTATTAATCAAATGACTAGATCTTTAGCATTAACTTATGCTCGAGATAATATCAGAGTAAATGCGATAGCTCCGGGATATGTTGATACACCAATTTTAGCAAGTGTGCCGAAGGAGATGAAAGATGCAATGGCTAATCAACTTCCTGTTGGACGTCTTGGTGAAGATACTGAAATTGCTAATTTAATTTGTTATTTATTAAGTGATAATGCAACATTTATAACTGGAGCTATTGTGCCAATTGATGGTGGATTTACTGCTCAATAATAATGAGAATGTTGCTATCCAAAAGTAAAACAATACTATTTTTAATTATAAAATATTAAGAATTATTAATAATTTTTAATATTTTTTCGAATACTAGGAAAGTTATGCTTTTTTTGTAAATGAAAGTCTTGATATATGTCCAAACAGATATTATAATTAAATCATTCAAGAACTTGTTTAATGAATACTTATAAAGAGAATTGATTGAAAAAACTTTTGGGTGTACTAGATATATTTATAATATTTTTTTTGCAGAACGAAATAAAAAAGTTGAGTGACGATATCCGAAGTTGGTCTGTGGAGAAACTTAAGGTTTTAGTAAAACAGAAAAAGTGTTACCACGAGGTAACACTGATATTTGGAATTCGTTAGAAATTTAAGTATAGTTCTAGAATTTTTGCTAATTAAATAGTATAATTAAGATAGATATTATTTAGTGAGGTGTTTTATGCAAAAAAGAATTAATGTGCAAAAAATGATTAAAATGGCTTACAAGGAAACTAAAAGAAGTTCTTTAGCTATATATTTAATGCTCAGGTTTTTAGTTATAGTTTGCATGATTTTACAAATAATAAGAGGCAATTTAAATAATGCTTTATTATGTTTATTATCATTAGTTTTATTATTTGCACCATTATTTATTCAAAATAAATATGAAATTACTTTACCGGATGGTTTAGAAATAAGTATTTATTTGTTTATATTTTCTGCAGAAATACTTGGTGAAATTAATAATTTTTATGGTATTATTCCTCATTGGGATACTTGTTTACATACGATAAATGGATTTTTAGCTACTGCTGTTGGTTTCTCTTTAGTTGATTTATTAAATAAAAATAGTAAAGATATTAAGTTATCACTGTTTTATCTTTGCTTAGTAGCTTTTTGTTTTTCAATGACCATTGGTATTTTATGGGAATTTTTTGAATATGGTGGTGATAAGTTTATGAAATTTGATATGCAAAAAGATACTCTTATTACTAATATTTCATCAGTTTATTTAAATCCTGATAATGTGAATAAACCTATTATTGTTGATAATATTGGAAAGACAGAAATTTTTGATATAGATGGTAAGTTATTGTATGCTGTTGATGGTGGTTATTTGGATATAGGATTAAACGATACTATGAAAGATTTATTTGTTAATTTTATTGGAGCTTTAGTTTTTAGTATTTTTGCATATATTGGTCTTAAAAATAATAAAAAAAGTTCTGTTGTTAAAAAATTTGTTCCCACAAAAGAAAAACGAAAAATAGCCGAGTCTGTAAAAAATAGTTTGGAGATTTAAAAGAAAGGATATATTATGGCTTATATTGAATTTAATAATGTTTTTAAGGTTTATAAAATGGGTGAGGTTGAAATTAATGCACTTTCAAATACTTCTTTTAAAATAAATAAAGGCGAATTGGTTTGTATTTTAGGACCTTCTGGTGCTGGAAAAACTACATGTTTAAATATTTTAGGTGGTATGGATAATTTAACTAGTGGTGAAGTTTTTGTTGATGGAAAATGTGTTAATAAACTTAGTGGTAAAGAATTAATTAAATATCGTAGAAATGACATTGGTTTTGTTTTTCAATTTTATAATTTAATTCAAAATTTAACAGTTATTGAAAATGTAGAATTAGCTACTCAATTATGTAAAAATTCATTAAAACCAAATGAGATTTTAAATAAAGTGGGTCTTATTAATAGAAAAAATAACTTTCCAGCACAACTTAGTGGTGGAGAACAACAAAGAGTTGCAATTGCTAGGGCTATTTGTAAAAATCCTAAATTATTGTTGTGTGATGAACCTACTGGTGCGCTTGATTATATAACTGGTAAACAAATTCTTAAATTGCTTCAGGATACATGTAGATTGGAACATATGACGGTAATAATTATCACTCATAATTCTGCTATTTGCCCAATGGCTGATAAAGTTATTAAATTTAAAAATGGCGCTGTTAGTGATGTTATTATCAATAAAAAACCTATGGATATAAAGGATATTGAGTGGTAATATGAAAACTATGTTATTTAAACATATTTTTATGAAAATAAAGCAAAACTTTAAAAGGTTTTTATCTTTATTATTTATGGCTCTTCTGGGTATTGGTTTTTATGCTGGGATTGAAGCTTGTAGTCCTGATATGCTTAAAACATTAGACAAATTTTATGATGATAATGATGTTTATGATATTATGATTTTATCTAATTTAGGACTTAATAATAAAGATGTTGACAGTTTATCTGAAATTGATGGTATTGATAAAGTTGTAGGTTCATATGAAAAAGATACATATTTAAAACTTAATAATGAACAATTTGTAATTAAAGTACTAGGGTTAAGTGATAATATTAATAAAGTTTATTTAGAGGATGGAAGGTTACCTCAAAATAATGAAGAAATTGTTGTTGAAAAAAAGATGGTTCTTGATAATAATTTAAGTATTGGTGATTATATTAATATTTTGGGTGGAGATAAAAAAATAGTGGGTACTGTTATAAGTCCTTTGTATTTTTCTACTGAAAGACCTAGTACCAATTTAGGTAGTGGTAAAGTCAATTATTATGCTTATACCTTGAGTGATTTATTAAAAAATGATTATTATAGTGTTGTGTATGTAACAATTAATGATACTGCAGATATGCTTACAAATAGTAAAGAATATAAGAAATCTATTAATGATTTTGTAAAAAAAATTAATGTTGTTAAAAAAAATAGAGAAGAAGAAAAATATGATGAATTATATAATAAATTAATTTCTGATAGTAAATTATATGGTGTTGATATTAACGAAGATGAATTAGTTAAACCACATTGGTATGTTTATGATAGACTTGATAATAATTCTTATAAAGAATTAATAAATGCCAGTGATAATATTAAGAATCTAGGTAATGTGTTTCCTTTAATATTTTTTGGTATCGCAATATTAGTTAGTCTTATTTCTATGATGAGGATGATTGAAGAAGATAGAACTGAAAATGGAACTTTGAAGTCGCTTGGCTATAATAATTTTTATATTATTTTAAAATATGTTATTTATTCTTTATTAGCTACTATTGTTGGAGGAATTCTAGGAGTTTTTATAGGTTCATATTTGATTCCATATGTTATTTGGAATATATATAAAAAGATATTTTATATACCTATATTTTTATATTCTATTAATGGTGTATATAATATGCTTGGTTTTTGGATTTGTATATTATGTATTAGTGGTACTGCCATTATCATTTGCATTTATAATTTAAAAGATGTGCCTGCTAATTTAATGCGTCCAAAAGTACCTAAATCTGGTAAGAAAATTTTATTAGAAAAAATACCTTTTATTTGGAGAAAACTTAAATTTTCTGATAAAATTACTGTTAGAAATATTTTTAGATATAAATCTAGAGTATTAACTACTATATTTGGTATTGCTGGTTGTACTGCTTTAATTTTAGCTGGTTTTGGATTAAAAGATTCTATTAAAAATATAAGTGATTATCAATTTAATAATATATTTAAATATGATAAAATGATGGTTATAAATGAAAATAATGAGCACACTAGTTTAGTAAATAAAATTAAGAATGAAGATATTGTTAAGAATGTTGTTTTAGTTAATTATCAAAGTATTAATGTTTTAAAAGGTGATAATAAACAAGATGTATTTTTGATAGTACCAGATGAATTTAATAAATTAAATGATGTTATTTCTTTAATGGATTATAAAGATGAAAATAAAATATATAGTGAATTAATAGATGATACTTGTGCTATTAGTGAAAAAACAGCCAAGATTTTAAATATAAATATTGGAGATTATATTAATATACTAGATAATGATAATAACACTTATAAAATAAAGGTTTCTTATATAGTTAAAAATTATATTAATCAGTATATGTATATATCTAAAAATACTTATAATAATTTGTTTGGTAATTATAAAGTTAATTCATTATTAATAGATTTAAATAAATATAATATTAAAGAAAGTAATGATTTTGATAGTAAATATATTTCTAGTAAAGATGCTATTTCTATTGTTAATAATCTTGATGTAAAGGATGTTTTAAATGATATGTTATCATCGATTGATTCTATTGTGGCTATTTTAATTATTGCTGCAGCAATGCTAGCTTTTGTTGTTTTATATAATTTATCTAATATAAATATAAGTGAAAGAAAAAGAGAAATTGCAACATTAAAAGTATTAGGTTTTTATGTAAGTGAAGTTGATAAATATATAAATAGAGAAACTATTATATTAACTATATTAGGAATTCTTTTTGGTTTAAGTTTTGGTTCTTATTTATGTCATTATATTATTTCTACATGTGAACCTGATTATTTATTGTTTGATAGACATGTATTTTTATTAAGTTATGTTTTTTCTGCTTTAATTACAATTATATTTACTATTATTGTAATAATTGTTACTCATTTTAATTTAAAGAGTATTAATATGGTGGAATCTTTAAAGAATGTGGAATAGTTATGCAGGTTATATAAAAAAAATATTTAAATTTATAGTTTTTGGGAAAGAAATAATCATAAAATTGGTGAAATGAAATTTATAACACAAGGATTAGATACAGAAATCTATAATTATATTATTGCATTTTCTGTTAATGATAAAGTAAGATTAGTTAATTTTAATTGTACTAATGAACAAATGAGTGAATGGCAAGAAGTTAGTAAATTTATTATGGACTCAATAGTGTTTGAGTAATATAGGAGGAGAAATGAAAATGAAAAAGAAATTATTTGTGATTTTACTTTGTGGAGTTATGATTTTAGGACTTGCAGGGTGTAGCAATCCAGTTAGTGATTCTAAAAAAGAATTAGAAGATGCTAAAAATGATTTAGAAGAAACTTATAAAAAATATGGATGGGTTGAGAAAGAAACTGTAAATACTATTCTTGCTAAATTTAATACTGAAATAATGGATGGTGGATTAAATACACCTGCTAGTGATGATTATATGGTTGTGGATAATGGTAAATATTGGTTTGCACTAACTGATGATGTTGCATTCTACCTAAAACCAGTTGAATCATCTGGAAATAAAGAAAAAGATATTCTTGATATGAGTGCTATTTATATGGATAATGACAAGTATGATGAAACTACTGCTATAAAGTACACAAAACTTTTGATTAAAGCCAACAATGAAGAAATTACTGATTCTGAAATTGATGAATTGTTAAAAGAAGCCAAAGAAAAATCTTTTGCTAAAGAAATAGCTAATAATGGTAAAGGTATTTCAGTAGGAATCTCAAATGCCAATGACCATTATGAATATCAAGTTATTAGATTATATAAATAATCATAAATTACAATTTATAATTGAGATTAGTTTGAAATATAACTAGTCTTTTTATTTTAAAAGAAGAATCTATTTGATGTCTAGGTTAGATAAGAATTTTCATCCATGGTGGACAAAACTGTTTAACATAATGTAATAAGTTAATATAAAGAATTAATATACCAATAATATAAAAAATAATTTAAATTAGTATAAATACTTTTAAATCAAGTATTAAGTTGGTACTTTACTTGTTTTAAAAATATTTTTATATAGCTGTGTTTTCATCTGGACTTCTTATATTTGATAAATTAATAGTGATTATTCCGAGTTCTAATTTGTTACTTTTAAAGTTATTATGGTATTATTCTTATTGTTTTTTTTTATCTCGTTAGTTGTAAAAGATAAATTAGTAAAGTCTTTATTTGATATAACTCCATAATAATTAATATCATACATTTCTTTTAATTTATTAACATAATTTTCTATTTCAATTCTAGTTCTAAAACCATTATGTGCTACAGGTATAGGAAATTTATCCTTATCCGTAAACATAAATAAATCAAACGGTATATCATAATTATTATGATAATAATTAAGTCATAATAAAATATGTTTCTTAAAGTTAATTTTTTATTTCTATGTCATCAATATATTTAAATTGAACTATTATTTGTAATTAGAGTAGTATTTGTAAATCTACCAATTATTTCATTTTTTCTTTTTAGTTTATTACTTATTTTTAATTCTTTTGTTTCTATATTTAACATAAAAAAGTGCTCCTTTACATAACAAAAAAACTAACTATTTCTAGTTAGCATTTATTACTCTCAGAAGTAAATTTTCCGAGTTTTCTATCAATCTGGAGCGAGTGTCGTAGATATCTACAACTCTTTCTCTAATGATATGATAAATATCACTCATTAATAATGATTTAACACAAAAAAACTAAATATGTATATAATTTTCATAAAAAAATTTAAATTTCAAACTTTTTTAAGGGGTGGTTAAGTTTGACAAATACATTATTTTATGTTATTATAATCGCAATTCTTTGAAAGAGGGGGAATTATTATGTTTTTAAAAGAATTAGATTTAGGTTATGAAACTAAATGTACTTGCGAATCATGTAAAGGGACTGGAATATATAAAGGTTTTGCTGAACATGATGATTTAGGTGTTGTATGTTACTATTGTAATGGTAAAGGATATTATACTTTAGAGTTGAATGAAAATATGCAACTTGTCCAAGATGAAAAAACAGGAACTGTTTATGAAGTTAGTGATGGATTAATTGTTGGCCCTGTAAGTTTATTCAATGAATTACAAAAAAGAGATGATGTTAATTATGTTATGTATTCAACTGGTAGAGTTTTTTCTTCAGAATATTTATTTGAACATGGTGCAAGTGAAATTAATGTCATAAGATATGAAGAATTTATACAAGGTAAATTACCTTTACCTATGATGCAATATACTTGCCCAAGACAAATATCACAAAGTTATGGGAATGCAGAATTTTATAATGATTGTGGATTTGGATGTTTCTCAGATTGCAAAAAGTTTGGAACTCAAGAATGTTGGAATAAATTCTATGGGGAAGCTAAAACTATAGAAGAAAAACAAAATGTATTAAAAAGAGTTAGATAATTTTAAAGATGATTACCTTTCAATCTCGTAATCATCTTTTCCTTTGTCTTTATTTTTATTATTTTCTTTATTCCAAATATAATCATCTTGAATTGATTCAATAGTTTTATCACTAAATATATTGTGAGTATATAAATCTTTTAAAAAATTCCAATAATCTTCTCGTTCTTTTTCTTTTCCAAACATTTTATCTTTGATAAATTTAACTAATCTATCAAATAAATTTTCAAAGAAATTGATTGTGCTTTGTAGTTTAGAATTTTTTTCTTTAAGATCATCAATTTCATCTTCTTGTTTATCTATCTTTTTTTCAAGAGATTTAACTTTAATATTTAAGGCATCATTATTTTCAGTTAGTATTTTAACTTTATCTCTATTTTCTTTTAATTCAGTTTCTACATCATTTAAAGTAATAGATAACTTTTGCATTTTCTTATACTCTTTATTAGTTAAATCTACTTGCTGAATAAATTTATCAATTTTATTTTTATCATCTTTGTTTAAAACATATTTATCTTTGTTAGTAAATGTAGTTTTTAAATTATTAACTATATCTTTAACTTCATTAGAATTATTATCTAGTTCTAGTGATTTTTTATTTGCTATTTGTAATCGTTCTTTATTTTTAGATAATTCTTCTTGCATTACAATATAGTTTACCATATCTTTTACATTGATATCTTTATTTCTAACTTTTTGTTTAGTTTTTAAGGCATTATTAAGACCATATTCTTTATTAAAACTAGCAATACATAAAGTTCTCATCTTGTCTTGTAATTCAATTAACTTTGCATTCTAGTATGATAAGAGTAGTAGGATATGTAATCTGGTATTCAGTAGGTATTACTACTTGTAGGTTGGTATGCAAGATAGTTTTTATTTGTCCTAATTTAACTGTATATTCAAAGTTTTGTAAGATGTCAGTTAAACCTTTATCAGGTTTTAAATTTTCAATTACTTTAAATTCAAGCATGAAAAAAGTCCTCTTTTCTGTGATAAGAGAACTTTAAAGTTTTATATAAAATAAAAACTCACGAACTTTTAAGTCCGTAAGTTGATTTCAAATGGAGCAGGTGATGAGAATTATTTTTATATAATTATTACTTCTTATATCATTGAAAAAGCCCGTATATATGACAATATTAATATAATAATATTGTATAGTTTTTCATAAAAAATTTTGTTTTAAGACCTAAATAAGACCTGATTTTTATAAATTATTTAACCTTTCTATTATTATTCTTTTTCTTTCTGGAAACATATGATAATATGTATCTTGAACCATTTTAATTGTATCACCAATTCGCTCTGCTACATCTTTAAAGTCGCATCCTATATCAATTAATAAACTTACATGACTATGTCTAAATCCATGAATGGTAATTCTTTTTACATTTGCAATTTTTATATAGTTGTCTAGTTTGTTACGTAGTGTAGTTATTGCTAAATATTGAAAACCGCCAAAAACATACCAATTATCATTGAAACCATATATTTTTTGTTGTTCTTTCTTGTGTTCTAATAGTTCATTCATTAGATTATCGCTTAAATCCAAAGTTCTTATAGAGTTTTTTGTTTTAGGGCTTACGATAATTGACCCTTTTTGAAATGAGTCTTTACTCATTGATTTTGTTATGTTTAATGTTTTTTTGTCAAAGTTTATATCATTCCAATTTAAAGCCCTTAATTCTCCTAAACGAACTCCAGTATAGTACAAAAATTTAAAAATAAGACTATAATAATTATCATCTACATTCGTAATAAACTGATTATATTCTTTATATGTCCAATAATTAATTTTTAGTGTGTTACTTTCAGTAGGAGAATCATCTCTTATTTTTACTAAATAATTAACAACTTTTATGTCAAAACTATAATATACATTAGAATATGTTAAAATCTCTTTAAAAAATGTAATTATTGCATTGGTTCTTGATATGCTTAAACCACTTTTTATTAAACTATTTTTCCATTCTTGTAAATTGTGAATTTTTATGTCGTGCAATTTAAAATTGGAAAAATAATTATAAATATATTTTTTTACTGCTTTTTCTACACAGTAATATGTTGTTATTTTTATTTTGTTTTTTTTGAAATCTAACCATTCATCACATACATGTTTAAAATAGATATTTAAATCTATTTTGTCTGTTGTTTTAATTTTTCTTAAGAAGTCATGTTCTTCATCTGATGCTATACTTTTAGTAGGATAAAGTCTACTTTTTGTCTGTTTCCTTTTACCACACATATCAGTATAATAACATCTGTAATACCAACTATTTCCTTTCGTATCCTTAATTACTTTTCCATTTTTGCCTTTTTTTTGATAAACTGGCATTTTTGCCACCTCCTATTATTTACTTTTATTATTATTTTTGTTATAATAAGAGACATAGAAAAATCCTAATTTCGAGATTGTGGTTTTTTCTTAGGAGTTCTATGCTCCGTACCCTTACTCTTTGCAGAGAGTGGGGGATTTTTTTATTGTTTTAAAATTTTTTCTTTTTCTATTTTAAATTCTTCTTCTGTTATTATATTTTCATCCAATAATTTTTTTATTTTCGAAAGTTTGTCATATTTATCTTCATTAGAATATTCTGTCATTTCTTTATTTGTATTGAAGATAATATAATTAAATTCGTTTTTAAAACTTTCTGCATTCTTTATATAATGAAAATTATATTTACTCGAAGATGTACTAATTATAACATTTGAAAATTTGAATATTTTGCCTGTTATGTTTTGTTTGATTATTATATCGTTTATTTTATTAAGTGGTGCATCCAATGTGCTTGTATTAAGCCAACCATGTTTACCAATAATTCTTTTATTAGTGATACATAATTCTGTGGTGTCAAGCATGATACATGTTTTAAAACAATCTTTAATTAAAACAATACCAATTGCTAACATTAATAGATTAATGAAAAAAAAGTCTGATGCCTTTGCGTTAAAAATATAAATCCACCAACAAATGGTAACAATAAAATATGGTATTCTTATTATTGGATTTAAAATCGCTTGACATAATATTTTTTCATCTTTATTTAGAGAATTGTTCGTATATTTCAATTTTATACCTCCTTCAATAAAATATTAATATATTCATTTGCCTCATCCTCATATTTATCTATGTTAAAAGCAAATAAATCGTTATTAACTTGTTCTAGTTGATTTAGTTCAATATGAGCTAATTCATGTAAAACAGTAGTTTTCTTTTTGTAAAATGATATATTATTGTTAATTATTATAAAATTTACACCATCGTAGTTAAACACAAAACCGTTTATACGGTAGGGTAATTCTTCATATATGATACTGGCATTATAATAATTTAATAAATCATTTTGTAATATTTCCCCCTTAATTAAATTCTTAATATTCATACTTAATACCTTCCCATTAAGTACCTATACTAGCATACTTTAATTATTGTTTTTATTCTTTTCGTAATTATCAATAGTTTTCTTCATTATAAATTCTATTGTCTGTTTATCATCCTCACTTAATATTTCTTTTGATTTATTAAATAGAATGTCTAATTTGTCAAATCGATTTCCAGATGTTAAATCTTTGCCCAGTAGGTCAGCCACCGAAACACATAACACATTTGCGACATCATTCACGTTATCTATGCTTGGTGACATTTCTCTTGACTCCCATCTATTAATAGTGGTTTGATTTACATGTGCATATTCAGCAAGTTTATTTTGAGATATTCCTTTTTGTGTTCTCAAAAATTTTAAATTGGATGCAAAATAATTTCCCATGTTTATTTCCTCCCTCCACACAAATTATAGCATAAAATCATTATAAATACAACTTTTTTATGTTTTTTTGCATAAAAAGTATTGACTTATGCGTAAAAGCATAGTATACTTTTGGTAGATAGGAGGTAAAACGTGGAAAATATTAGACAATTTACCGCTAGAGGATTAAGAAAATTAAGAGCGGGCAAAAATGTTACTTTAGAAGAAGCATCTAAGGAAATCGGTATTGGAAAAGATACTTTGAGCAGATATGAAAACAATAATTGTTCAATGCAATTAGATGTACTAGAAAGAATACTAAATTATTACAAAGTGCCATTTAACATTTTTTTTAAAGATTAAATTATGCTAAAAAGCAGAAAAGGTAAAAAGAAATGTAATTGATGAAAAGTAAAGTTTATTATTCTTAAAAAGAATGGGATAAGTATTGGAAAAATGAAAAATCAAATAAAAGCAACTGCAATTGCTAAAAAAAACACAATCTCGAAAAAGGAGGGAAAACTAAATGAGAAAAAAATATTCATCTCCTCTAACTGCACAAGAAATATTAGATGTTGTTAATTCTCAATGGGCAACTAAAGATGTGATTATGAAAATTGCATGTGTTGGGGAAAGAACAGCTCAAGAAATATTTCAAGCAATTGAGGAGCAGGTATTAAATTCTGGATATAAACTACCACCAAATTTAGTACCAATGGATAAAGTTGTTGATTACTTTAATATCAACATTAATTACCTAAAAAAAGTGAGTAAATAGAAAGGAGAAATAGCATGAAAAAAATTAGGTTAAGAAAAGAAGTAAAAGATTATTTTAGTGAACGCGCTGGAGCAATATTTTTCTTAGTAGTAGTAGCAATAATGACTTTTCTAGTAACAAATTTTGAGCAAGAAAAAAGCACTAATCCAACCACTTTTCAAACGGAATTAGTGCAAAAATGATTAAATTTTAAATAAATTTAACTACTAAATTATAACAAAAATTTTAAAAAATGTCAAAAAAGGAGAGCTAATGAAGAGTGAAAGAAAAGCATTTAATTTCATGCGTAGCTACTATGAAGCAATCGAAAGAATGCCCAAAAAGTATCGAGCGAAAATGTATGAAGCAATAATTAAGTATTCCTTTGAAGATGATTTTAACCCTGATTTTACTGGAGATTTAGCTACTTTTTGGATATTAATAAAGCCAACTTTAGATAATAGCTATAAGCAATATCTAAATGGTAAAAAAAATATACCCAAATAAGAGCTTGGCTTAAAATTGGCTGACAGCCAAAATAAAGCCAGCCCCTCTAAGGATAAGGAATAGGAAAAGGAATAGGAGAATGGAGAACGGAACGGAAACGCGTGCGTGCGTGAATTTAGAAAAACTAATTAGTTATATAGAAACTAATTATCGAAGTAATTTGGTTCCAGTAGACTATGAAATTCTTAAAGAAATTTCAGAAACATACAAAAGCGAGGAAATATTAAAAGCTATTCAATATTGCAAAAAGCAGAACAGTAATTCTTTAAGATATTTGCAAGATGCTTTATCAAAAAAGTATTATGGAGATTTTCAAATAATTCCTGATTGGATGAACAAAAATATTAAACCTGAAAAACTAACTAAAGCGGATATAGATTTTGTAAAAAAATTTTATTATCAATTCTGTGATAGTAAAGAAGAAGCTGAAAAAAGAATAAAAGAAATGGAGCTAACATGAAACAAATGACAATTTATGACTACGAACCGGACAAGCCCGGTATAGTCACAACATACGATACCAGGGGAGAATCTAATGAAAAGGTTGATAAAAAGAAGAGATATTCACAAATACTTGAAATCTTAGAAGAGAAAGGTAGTCTTACTGCAAAAGAAATAGCAGTAGAAATGTGTAGACGAGGATGGATACCTACAAGTGAAAGAAATTTTACAAGTCCTAGATTAACAGAAATGTTATACGCAGGAAAAGTTGAAACTTGTGGTAAAAAGATTTGTCAATACACAGGGGTTAAGGTAGCGTTATTTAAAATTAGAAAGGATTTTAAAAATGAAGATATTTAAAAAAAACAAAGAAAAAAGTATGCAAGCTTTAATGGTTGAAATGGAAAAATCAATACTTGAAGTAAAAGAAAATGCAATAAATTATATGCTTGAAACAGAAAAAAACATAAACACAAGATTAAATTTTAAGTATAAACATCTTGAAAAATCAGAATCAGCTGATAAGAGAATAGAAACTTTAGGTAAGAGAATAGCTACTTTAGAAACTGAATTAGCTAGTAAAAATGAGTTTATAGAAAAACTATTTGAGGTAGTTGATAAGCTAGTAAGTATTTCTGAAAAAGATAAGGACAAGCTTAAAGAGAAAATTGAAGAATTAAAGAAACAAGTCCCTACAAGAATAAGAGCTACAAAAGCTACAACACAAAAGCTTGGAATAAAAAGTGGTACTAAAACTAGCAAAATTATAAAAGCAGTAAAGGAAGGATAATATGAAAGAAGAACACAAAAGAAATATATTCGAAACTATAGATTTAATTATGAAAGAAGTACCAGCAATAGGCAAAACAAAACAAAATACAAAGCAAAATTATAAATTTAGAGGAATAGATGATGTAATGAACAAATTGCAACCAATATTTGCAAAATATAAATTGTTCGTTGTACCTGATGTATTAGAGCAGACTAGAGAAGAAAGAAAAACCTCAACTGGTGGCACCTTGTTATATTCAATATGTAAAATTAAATACACATTTTATGCCGAAGATGGAAGTCATGTAGAAGCAACAGTAATAGGCGAAGGCATGGATAGCGGAGACAAAGCAAGTAATAAGGCTATGGCAATAGCATTTAAATATGCATTATTTCAAGTATTTTGTATCCCGACAGAAGAGTTAAAAGACCCTGATAAAGAAAAAACACCACAAAGTTTTTCTTCACAACAATTAATGAGACTTAATGCAGAATTTAAAGACTTATTAATTGAAACTGACACTGACCCAGATGAAATTTATCAATATTTTGGAGTAAAAAATGATACTGAAATGTCTCCTAAACAATTAATAGCAACAATTAATAAATTGAAAACAAAAGAAAAAAAAGTAAAGAAAGAGGTATTTTAAATGAACGAATTAAATGAAAAAGATTTAGAATTAGTTGTTTCTAAACAAGAATTGGGAATATTAGAAACGAATGCTAGAAACATAAAAGAGAAAGTTTTAGAAGTATTACCAAATTATAGTGCAGACAATTATGATGAAAATAATATTGATGTAGCTAAAGCAGATAAGGCTTTATTAAATAAATCAGCAAAAGCACTTAACGATAAACGAATTGAATTAGAAAAGAAATTTAATGAACCCTTTGAAATTTTTAAGGCAACTATAAAAGAAACAACAGATTTGATTAAAGAAGCAAGTTCTAAGATTGATGAAGTTGTAAAAGATGTAGAAAACAAAGAAAAAACTAATAGAAAAGAAATTATAGTTAAGTATTATGAAGAAAATATTAACGAATTAAAAGATATATTGCCTTTAGAAAAAATATTTGAAGATAAATGGTTAAACAAAGGTTCATTTAATGACAAAGGCGAATTTAAGTTAGTTAATGAAATTCAAGATAAAATTAATCGAGTAAGAAACGATTTAATCGCTATTGGAGAATTACATAGTAAATACGAAGTTGAGTTGAAAAATGATTATTTAAATTGTTTTGATTTAAGTAGAGTAATTGCAAAAAATACGGAGCTTATCAAAAAAGAAGAATTTTTAAAAACACAACAAGAAGAAAGTCAAAAAGTAATTGTAGAACAAAAAGAAGAAAAAATGCAAGAAATGGCTAGTAAAAAAGTCGAAGAAAAAATAAGTGATGAGATGCTTACATATACTTTGAAAATCACTGGAAGAACTAGTCAGATGGTAGCTTTAAGAAAATTTTTAGAAACTAATGAAATGAAATTTGAAAAGGTGGCATAGATGGATACAAGTGAATATTACGGCGGTCTATACCCAGACCCACCTGAAGAAATAGAAGAAAATAATTATGATGAAGATTTCTATGATGAAGATAGAGATTATGAATTAATGAAAATGGAGGAATTAGAAAATGAATAAAGTAATATTAAGCGGAAGATTTACAAGAGAACCAGAGCAAAGAATGATGTCAAATCAAACAGAGTTTTCAAGATTTTCACTAGCTTGTCAAAGTAGTTTCGTAAATAAAGACGGAGAAAGAGACACAGAATTTATTAATTGCGTTGCATTTGGTAAAACTGCAGAAACAATAAATCGGTATTGCAAAAAAGGTGCAATGATAGTAGCTCAAGGCAGAATAAAAAATAGTAGTTATGATGCACAAGATGGTACTAAGAGATATATAACTGATGTAGTTATAGAAAACTTTGAATTTGCGGGTAGTGCTCAGAATAAAACTGGACAAGCTCAAACACAACCACAAAGTAATTCGGTATCTCAACCAGAGCCAGCATCAGACCCTTATGCAGATTTTGGCAATGAATTTGTTCTTGATGAGTCACAGCTTCCATTTTAATTATGAAAAATATAATTGGTAAGCCTAGAGAAATAGCTACACTGCTATTTACACTAGAACAAGACACAGAGTACGAATTAAAAGAATATAAGTCAATACGTGGGCTAAAAGCGAATGCGTATTTTCACAAACTGATTAATGAGTTAGCAAAATACAATAGAAGTATTGGACATGCTATATCTGATGATGAGATGAAAATAAATATTAATCTTTCTTATGGAACTATTGCAAAAGACGAAAACGGAAATATAGTCGGAGTAATGGTTCCTAAGGGGGCTGATATGCAGAACTTTTATCCATACGCAAAATGGTATAAAGCTACTGATACTTGTGATTGCTATTACTTCTACAAAAGAACACATGAACTTAATTCAAAGGAATTTTGGCAATTAATAAAAGGACTTGAAAGGGAATGTAAAGATGTGGGAATAGCGACACTAGATGATTTAGAATTTGAGAGAATGATGCAAGAATACGAAAAGGAGTGTAAGAAATGCAAGCAGAAATAATGTCAATTGAAAATGCCGAAAAGTTGGCTGATTATCCGAAACAAGTTGAAAAAGCTAGATATTGGAAAACAGAGTATGACAAAGTAGTTATAATGCTTCAAGAAAGAGAAAAAAATTATCGTAAAACGAATGCTTTAAAAGATAAGAGAATTAGAGAGCTGGAACAACAATTGTATAGCAAAAATATTTCTCAAGGAGATTTATTCAAATGAAAGACAGAATAAAAGAAATCAAGTATGAAATGTATCTTATAAAAAGAGAAATGCTTGAGTTAAAGAAAAGATTGATAAATCTAAAATCAGAATTAAATAGTCTTAACGAGAATCAGACTAGAACTAGAAAATTAAATAATAAGAAAGGAACAAAATAACTATGGATAATAATTTAAATGCTCTTAACAATTATTTGTTTGAACAATTGGAAAGACTTAACGATGATGAAGAATTAGAAAAAGATGGTGCCTTGGAAAAAGAATTAAAAAGAGCAAAAGCTATTACTGGTATTAGTACAGCAATAGTTAATAATGCAAAATTAGTATTAGATGTAAAAAAATATGCTGATGAGCTAGGAATAACAAATGAAAATGAAGTTTTAAAGTTGAAAGAAAAAAACAATGAATAAATATACTAAAGAGCAAAAAGAATTTTTAATAAACAATAATTATATGAAAACAGCTAAAGAATTGGCTGAAATGTTTAATAAAAAATTTAAAATGAACCTAACTCCACAAAATATAAAAAACTTTAGAGGTAATTATAAGCTAAATAGTGGTTTAACTGGCAGATTTGAAAAAGGCAATGTTCCATTTAACAAAGGAACAAAAGGATTAATGAAAGCAAATAAAACTTCATTTAAAAAAGGTAATATACCATCAAATCATAAAAATGTAGGTTATGAAAGAATTAATGTAGATGGTTATATAGAAATAAAAGTTGAAGAACCTAACGTATTTAAGTTAAAGCATAGAATCATATATGAGCAAAATTATGGAAAAATTCCAAAAGGACATAAAGTAGTTTTCGCAGATGGAAATAAATTGAACTTAGATTTAAATAATTTGATTTTAGTGACTGATTCCGAGGAATTAATTATGAATAGAAATAAATTGAGATACAATGATTCTAATTTAACTAAAACGGGTCATCTGATAGCGAAAGTGATTGATAAAACGAATGAAAGAAAAAGAAATAATCGATTATGAGCAAGAATATTATAATTTGCTTTATGAAAACAGAAAATGTAAAAGAAAAATTAAAGAATTAGAAGAAGAAATTTATATCTTAAAAAAATATAAAGATGTGAACATAAAAAAAGTATTATTAGAACAAATAAGTAAATATAAAAGAGAATAAAAAAAATAGTTCATTGGTAGCTAATTTCTGGGCAAGAAATACGATCATTTATTGTCTCGTATCTCCTTTCTACAACTTTTTGCCTAGGGATTAGCTACTGATGAGAAATAGGAGAAATAAGAATAATGGATAAAGAAGAAATTAAAGACTATTTGAAAAGAGCTGATGAGTTAGGGGCTAAACTAACGGGAGAAGATAAAGAAACTTACGCTTGGTTAATTTATGGTTATAATCAATGTGCCAAATTGTTAAATGAAACAGAACAACAATGTAAACAACAAAAAGAAGTTATTAATAAGTTGGAATTAGAGAATAAAGTTTTAAAAGAACAAATGGTTGCAATGGTTAAACCAAATTATACTTATGGTATTAGATAGAGGTGTCAGAATGAAATTAAAAGAACATACTAGAAATCAAAAAAGAATGTATAGAATACATAAACAAGACGAGAAAATACATGATTTAGAATTGATGATTGGTAAATTACAACAAGAAAACAAGCAACTAAAAGATAAACTATCTAAAATAGAAACATTAATAATAAACCATAATTGCGATACTGGTGATATTTATTATAAGTATAATAGCAAATTTTTAAAAAGCAAATTAAAACAAAGAATATTAGAGATAGTATATAAACAAGGAAGTGATAGTGATGAATAAAGAAAAGGCTATAGAATTTGCTGGTTTAATGGAAGATTATTTAAATATACCAAGTTTTGTGTGTGAATACATAGAACAAGCATTGATTAGTGGAAAATATGAGGAAGTCATTAATTATATACTTCAAAGAAGAAAAGAAATGGAAAAAAGGAAGTGATAGTAATGAATAAAATAAAAGAAAAATTGGCGAGTGTACTCATTCCTAAGAATAGTTCTTATTGCCATCATAATTTTAAAGTTACAAAATTTGGTTATTGCGCTAAACCCTGCATATTTTGGCGTTGTAAAAATGGTATAGAATATTGTAAATTGCTAAAAAAAGAATTATCTATTCAAGACCAAGTGAAAGATTGTGGTATTAATGATTGGAGTGATAAAAATGAATAAAGATGTAGAGCAACATTTAGAAGAACTAATTGAATTTTATAAAAATACAAATATTAGTGATATAGATTATCTGAAAAAATTATTTGTGCGTAATTTAGGTGATGTAAAAAGAAGATATGTAAAATATGATAAGCCTAGAAAAGAAATAATAAAAAAGGCTTTAAATAAAATAGATAATATTTTCAATGAAGGCAATGATGATACTGTAATAGATGACTTATTAGAATTAGAAAACATACTTGAAGGAAAAGATGGTAATGAAAAAAGTGTTTAATGAAAATAAAAGATGTTTGCACTGTTCTGGAACTTTAGTTGCATCAACAGGATTTTCGCCATCTATAATATTGCCAATCAAAAATGATGTTATAAAAGTAAGACTTCATGATTATGATGCAAAAAGAAAAGATATTATTTTTGACATAGCAGATATAGAAATTAATTTTTGCCCATTTTGCGGGTGCCAATTAAGAAAAAAAGTCGATTGGGACTTATGTGATTAGAAAGGAATAATAGAAATGAATTTAACAAAAGAAGATATTGAATTTATGAAAAATTATATAGAAATTCGAACGTATTTAGCTGATGTTGGCATATTAGGCGAGCAAGAAATCAAAATATGTAAATTATTTGTGAAAATATTACAAAGTATTGAAAGGAGTGATAATGATGTTAATCGCGATTGACTTTGCGGATATCTTTTTAATAATACTATCTATTATAGCTATAATAATGATTTTTATTGGATTAATAGAAGAAATTTTAAAAAAAATAATAGAAAAATTCAAAAATAGAAAGAATAGAGGATAAAGATGAAAATAATTGAAAAAGGATATATTCCACCAGAAATTATTTACATTATGAAGTGTAGATATTGTGGTTGTAAATATACATATGTTAATAAAGATAAAATATATGATGAAACTGAATTTTATCCTTCACCTTTTGTAATTTGCCCACAATGCGAACTTGACAATACTATTCCATTTATAGAAAAGAAATATAAAGAGAAAGAAGAGGAAAATAAAATGAAAATAAAAATAATTGATTTATTTGTGAAGATATCAAATCATAAAGAGGTTCCAAAAAAAATAAAGTATGAAAACAAAATTTGGGAATATGATGTAACATTTAATGACTACAAAAGAGGAGATGCTTGGTTATTTATGCAATTATTTGAGCTTAGAAAAACAATTGAGTTTATAAATGACTATGTAGGAATAGTAGAAGAAGATAAGAAAATAGAATATGAGCAAATCGAAACATTAACTTGTAATGAATATGATTTTGAAAAGAAAACTATTAATTCATTAATAAAAAATCAAAGAAAATTAATAGATGAAATTAATAAATTAAAGGAGGACAAATGCTAACCTTACCAATTAAGAAAAAATGGTTTGACATGATTAAATCGGGAGATAAAAAAGAAGAATATAGAGAGATTAAAGAATATTATAAAGCAAGATTTGGAGCACTAGGAATTGAGGACAATTCAAAACATTATATTTTGTTTAGAAATGGTTATTCAAAAAATAGTCCAACGATTAAATGTGAAGTTGAGATTACTATAGGATTTGGGAAAGAAGATTGGGGAGCAAAACTTGATGAAGAATATTTTGTTTTAAAAATATTAAGTGTGGAGGAGATTATATGATAGAAATAGACAGTGATTTAAAAGATATCGTAATTTGTGCGTTAAGGTACGCTATCGGTCGCAAAACGTATGTTACCGAAGAAATATGTAGTTATATTAAAGCACATCCAAAATTAATAGATAAACGTGTTAAAGAAGTAATGCTTAGAGATTTAGAAAATGTAGAAGAATATTATTCTAAAAACGATAATGTAGATTCACCGACGTTTATTAGTTTGAGAAATTGGTTAAAAAATTTGGAGGTATAAATGACAAATGAACTATTAGCAAAAATTGGTTTGCTTGAAAAAGAAAATCAAGAATTAAAATTTCAATTGAGAGGTACTACACATTGTTTTGATGAAGAGAAACACAGAGAATTAAAGAAACAACTTGAAGTAGCAGAACAACAATACAATGATTTAATTGAAGAAAAAGAAAACTTACAAGAGCAACTATTAATTAGTGCTTTACAATTGGAAGAATTGAAACTATCAAGAGGAGATTACACACAAGAAAATGTTTTAGAAATGAAGATGACCAAGTTAGAAACTCAACAAAAAGAGTTTATAAAATTTTTGGAAGGCGAACTTCTTCATGCACGTTACTATGCACGTGATATTGCGCATTACATTGAATTTGTTTTACGAAGATATAAAGAAATAACTCAGACAAAAAATGCAAAATCTATGAAGTAAGACCAGATATTTGTCGAGTATTCAAGTGTGATAAAAATCCAGAAGAAGTGTATAGAAACAGAGAATTTAATAATGAAAAAAAACTACCAAGAAGTATGCGAAACTTATTTTATGATGATAATTCTGGTGCAAATTGGGTATATGAGTTTTTTGGAAAAACTGTATATGATAAAAATGATAGATTGGTAGGAGTAGACAATGAAATTAATTGATTTATTAGAAAAATATAATTTTAGATTTTATAGAGATGATTGCAAATATGAGTTCAATAGAAATAACAGTGACACTATAAGAATTTACATTGCTGAAGCTCAATGGTTTGAGTTCGGAATAGATGACTGGTGTGGTGATTTTAATAAGATGGACATTATAAAAAAAGTTTTAACTAAAAGACTATTAAATAGTGAAATAAATGATATAAGGCATAATATTGATATGGACATGATAGAAATATTTTTAAAGGAGAAATAATGAAATTAGAAATTGGAATGTTTTGTTATAACAAAACAAAACGTAAATCAGGTATTGGAAGAATAGTAAATTTTCAAGGTAATAATAATGTAAAAATAAGTTATAAAAATGAAACTGAATTTTCCTTGACAGGAAATGTAATAGCAAGCTTCAATATTATTGATTTAATCGAAGAAGGAGACTATGTAAATCGGCATTTAGTTACAAAAGTTTATTTAAGTGGAGAAAGGAAATATATAAAAATGGATAATTCTTATGCAAATGGAGAGGGTATAAGAATATATGAAGAAAATATTAAAACGGTAGTTACGCGCGAACAATTTAAAAATAGGGAATATGAGGTAGGTGAATAAAAATGGAATTATGGATTAGAAACCAAGATGAAACTGAATTAATAAAGGTAAACAATGTAAAAATTGCTGAATATAATGGATACTATTATATTGTAACTGGTGTTAAAGATTTAAAATTAGGAGAATATTGTAGTTATGATAGAACAGAAGAAATATTAGATGAAATAGAAATAGAAATACAAAACTATGTAGGAACGAAAAATGAAATAGTTTATCAAATGCCGGAGGAGTGATAGAAATGAATAGAGAAATAAAATTTAGAGGAAAAACTTATAATGGAAAATGGATATATGGATATTGTTATAAAGTTAAAAGTCTATTTGACCAACAATTTAATTGGTTTATAAGAAACGATTATCAAACTGATGATATGATTATTCCTGAAACACTAGGACAATACACAGGTTTAAAAGATAAAAATGGTGTAGAGATTTATGAAGGAGATAAAGTTAATATCCAATATCAAGAAACAATTGTAGAAAATGCAATAATAGAATATAAAGGGGCTAGTTTTTATGGAGTAACCGATTATGATTGCTGGGAATTAGATGAATATTTAGATATTGAAGTAATAGGAAATATTTATGAAAATGAGGTTAATGAAAATGCAAATTAATTGTGATAAACCATTTTATTTAATTGCACAATATTGGTTAGGCGATTTTCGTAGATTTGTTAAAATTGGTGATAACAAAGAAGAAATTGAAAAAATATTTGAAGAAAATTACATGTGGAAACCTAATACTTTTGGAATAACAGAAGAAAGTCACGTATTGCTAGAAGTTAATGCAAAAGTAATTATGACAGACCAAGATTATTTAAATAAGTTAAAGGAGGAATAGATGATACTAGAAAAGAAACTAACTATTAAAGAAATATTTGATGAAATGCAGAGCATAAAAGCAAGGCTAATTAATCTTGCTACTGTATATCACAGGTCAATTGCTAGCATTACTGCGGTAACTTGGAAAGATATTGTTGTAGGCGGGGGTAGAAAAGGAGATATTATGCTAAATAAAGTAATAAAAAAAGAAGAATTAGAGAATAAATTTGATGCAGACTTAGCATCGTATAATTCGTACAAAGAACTTGCAATAGAAGAAATTAGAGAAATGATATCTAAAGAGTCTGTAGAATATTGTATAGTTTATTTCAGAGATGTAATGCATTGGAAGTGGAAAGATATTTGTAAAGTTTTTAATTATTCACTGAGACAGTGCCATAGATTATATGATAAAGAAAAAAATAAGTAAATGGCACATTGTGGCACACTATGGCACATTTGCTTATGCTATAATATGTAAAATGGAATAATTATATATTTCATTTATTACCTCACACGATTAGATTATTTTCTAATCGTTTTTTTAGGCGAATAACTCAATTGGTTAGAGTTCTGTTCTTATACAACAGCGGTTGTTGGTTCAAGTCCAACTTCGCCTACCAAATTGCTCTGTGGTGAAATTGGTAACACACACGACTTTGACTCGTGGATTTTCTAGGTTCGAACCCTAGCAGAGCAACCAATTTTATAAGTAGCATAGAGTAGGTATATACAGAAGTTGCGGAAATGTTAATATATGGAGTAATTAACCATATAAATATATCTATTCTATGGTGCTTATAAATATTATGAGTAAGGTTAAAACCCTTCATGCTGGTTTTACATCAGTGTGGTCACCTATAAGGTGGTTGATTAATTGTATTTAAAGCACTTAACAAAGCACTTGATATGTGATAAATAATTCTAGATATTGAAAAGCATATCATTTCATATACTTCGTAATTATTAATGAGGTATATGCGACTATCTTTTATAGATAGTTCACTAGTGATAAAAAGTTGATAGCTAGGTATGCCAAATCGGCACTGTATTCTATCAGGCTAGCTATAATAGAACAACTACATTATCATTAGTGAAGTGTTTATAAAAGAAAGGAAGATGTAACAATGAAATATATATTAGCTACAGTATTTGTAATAGTTATGCTTTTATTTGCAATTATTACATCTATACTAGCAGATCATAAAGAAGAAATTTGGAAACACATCGAGTTTAAGGAGGATAATGATAATGACAAAAAATGAATTAATGGAAGTATTTAATAAATGTGAGAGTTTACACATGGGGATAAGATTAGAGTTGACTATGCCAAGACAACAAGATCCAGAGATAATAATCAATACTTATAAATCTCTTAATTCTAAAAAGGTATATTATGATAAGACATATGATGAAAATCTAATTCATAAAAACAATAGTCAAATTAAAATAGTAGACGCCAGACCTATAGAAATAAAAAGAGAATGTAAAAGAATTACGATGTGGAGGTGAAAGATGTGAAAGTAAAAACATTGGTCGCTTTTAAAGATTTGAAAGCAAATGAAACTCGTATAGTTGGAGAAATCTTTGAAACTGATAAAAAAAGATGTGAAGAATTAATGAATAAAAAATTAGTTCAAGTTTTAAATGACAATAAAAAAATGAAAAAAGATGATATCAAAAATGAAGGCGATGAACAATGACTTCGTTAAGTAATAATCAAAAATTGTTTTGTCAAGAATATTTAAAATTAGGTATGAATGGAACACAGGCTTATCTAAATGTATATAAGACCTGTAAGAAAGAAGAAACAGCTATGGCTAGTGCTAGTAGATTGTTAAGAAATGTTAAGGTAAAAGAATATATAGAAGAGCTACAATCAAAGGTAGAGGAAAAGGCTATAGTAAGTATAGAAGATATAGTAAAAGAACTGACAGCTATAGCATTTACTGATAGAACTAAAATATCTAAAATGGTGACAAAAGAAAAACAACTTGAAAAAACTACTTTGGTATATAAAGCTGTTGATTTTCCTGATACTGACACTTTAGATAATGAAACAAAAAAAGTAATAGCTGGATATAAACAAACTCAATCAGGACTAGCAGTAGAAACCTATGATAAAATGAAAGCTCTTGAATTGTTAGGTAAGTATTTAGGAATGTTCAAAGATGAAGCTCCTACAATAAACAATAACATAGTTAATCCATACGCCAATTTAAGTGAGGAAGAATTACGAAAACTGGTTGGTGATTAAAATGGTCCCAGAATACATAAGAGAACAAGCAAGGTATGAATTGGCTAGACGAAATTTTTGGGATTATTGTAAAATAACATCTCCAGTGGATTATAATGATGATAAAGAGTTTCTAAATAATATGTGTAACGCATTACAAGAGTTTGTTAAAAGTAATGATAGAGTATTGGTAATAAATTTACCACCTAGGCACTATAAAACCAGAACGATAAGTAAGTTTGTTCAATGGTTATTAGGTAATGATAGTAAATATCGCATAATGACTGGTAGTTATAATGAAAGACTTTCAACATCAATGGCTAAATCTGTAAGAGATACTATACAAGAAAAAGATGGGATATATTCAAGAATATTTCCAAACACTAAAATAAAATATGGTGAAGCATCAATGAATAAATGGGCTTTAGAAAACAGTCCAGTACCAAATTATTTAGCAACTTCTCCAAAAGGAACAGCTACAGGTTTTGGGTGTAATATTATGATAATTGATGATGTTATCAAAAATGATAAAGAAGCCTATAACGAACTATTATTAGAAGACATTATAGAATGGTTTAATAACACAATGTTACAAAGAACCGAATCTGGTTTTAAAATTATCTTAGTAATGACTAGATGGGCTACTAATGATTTAGCAGGATATATATTGTCAAATTATGATAACGTTAGACATATAACATACAGTGCTATACAAAAAGATGGAAGTATGTTGTGTGATGAAATATTAAGTAAAGAAGAATACTATTTTAAAATAAAAGAAATGAATAAAGATATAGCTGATGCAAATTATAATCAGATATGTGTTGATGAAAAAGGTCGCTTATATAAGAATTTAAAAACATACGATGTTAGTCCTGGATTTGGAACGATATATGCTTATGTTGATACAGCTGATACTGGAGATGATTTCTTATGTTGTGCTGTATATGGATTACTTAATAAAGAACCGTATATTTTAGATGTTTTATTTACTGATGAGGGCATGGAAGTAACTGAAGAAGAATGTGCTGATATTCTATACAGAAACAATGTTAATCTAGCATATATTGAATCCAATAATGGTGGACGAGGTTTTGCTAGAAATGTAGCGAGAATATTAAAAGAAAAATATAAAACAAATAAATGTGTTATTAAACCATTTACTCAAACAGCCAATAAGCAATCAAGAATATTATCATCTAGTTATTGGGTTATGGAACATATACATTTTCCATTTAATTGGAATAAAAGATGGGAAGCGTTTTATAAACACATTACTAGATATCAAAAGAAAGGTAAAAATGCTCACGATGATGGAGCTGATGTATTAGCTGGTATTTATGACAAGACAGTTGGAGAAAGAGGAGCGTCTTTTGGTAGCACTAAATTAGTATAAAGGAGGTATAAGATATGCTACAATATAATAAAGAATATATAACTAAAGCTGAAAATATAGCTACAATATTAGAATCAGCTAAGCCTGAATGGAATAAAAGAAAAAAGTTATATAGAATGAAAGTAAGAAAAAATAGTCCATCAGGTTTAGTAGCTGAAAACGATAAAGAAACTAAAGTAGCGTTTGAATTTGCTATATCAAATATGATAAATGGATATGCTGGGGGTAAAGCTCCTATATATCAAGTAGAAGAAATGCCTACAAAAGAAAAACAAGCTATTCTAACTAAATTATTTAATAAATTATTTAATGCTAAAGACAATGATAGAAAAGAATATCAAACATTTATTGATTATATAAGAAATTACAATGATGATTCTTTTTTTTATTATAATTTAATACAAAGTTATAATGATTTGTCGGCTGGTTATGGTATTTGGTATGAAAATGAAGATAATGAAATAGTATATGCAAATGTTGACGCAAGACAAGCAATAGCTATTTATGATTATTCTACACCAGTTAAAAAGATAGGCTTATTAAGAACTTGGGAAGAAACTGATGAAAAAGGTGAAAAGTTTGATATGGTTGTAGTCACTACCGAAGATTGTAAATACTATTTTAGAAATAGTAAATTAAAAGGTGATGACTTTAGAGAAGATGAAGAAGCAAGAGAAACGATCAACTGGGGTTGTGTCCCTTGTATAGCAATAGAAAATCCTGATGGATTAGCTTGTTTTGAGTTAGCAAAACCTAGTATTGCTAAATATGAAAGAGTTATGAAGAACTCAGGTAATACTTTCCAATACAATGATGACGCTAAACTAATGGTGACTGGTTATGAACCTAGAGAAGATACTTTAATCGAAAAAAGAGATGATAACGGAGAAATAGAACACGATGAAGAGGGTAATATTATATGGATACCTAATGAAAAGAGAAAAAAGGAAGATGAAGTAGTATTACAAGCTCCTGTATTCTATGCCGGTGAGGGTGGAAGCATTGAATGGGTAGAAAAGAATATCAATGATGGTGCTTTAGAAAACTATAAGAAAACACTTATAGATTTAATATTTATGGTTAGTTGTTGTCCTAATGTTAATGATTTAGGCTTTACTAATGCCGATAATAGCTCAGCACTAGAAAAGAAATTCTTTCCACTAGAACAATCTATCACTTACTTAGATAAATCAGTTAGAAAAGAATTATTAGCTATGTGGGAAGCCTTTACTACAAGAATTAATCTAAAGAAAGGTACAAAATATGACTTTAGAAACTTAAAAATAAAGCTTCAAAGAAATATGCCTACTGATAAGAAAGCCGAAACTGATAGAGCTTTATCATTAAGAGGATTAGTATGTGATGAAACTGTCATCAACTTATTACCTGATGAGTTAGACGCTTCAAGTGAAATAGAAAAAATGAAAACACAAAGTGAAGAAAATCTTGAAGCAAATATGAAAAAGATTGAATCTTTCGGTAAAGATGGAGCTGACGCTCAAGCAGAAGAAAACAATAATCAAGATGCAAAAGAAACAAAAAATGCGTCTAATACTAATCAAGACGCAAGTGTGCAAAATAGCCAAGAAAAGTAGGTGATATATAATGGATAATAAAACTATCTTGAATAACCGATGGAATTACACTGATTTAAAATTAAAAGATTATCTTAGAATTTATAAAAAGACTAATTTAAAAACTCAAGATAATATACAAGATATATTTAATGGTATTGATTTTAATTATATGGATCTAAATAAGCCTATTTCTAATAACCAAAGGAAGAAATTATCTAGGGTTGTTGATGAATGGAAACAGCTTGAATTATTAAAAGGATATTTTGAATATAAAGTTATAGAAATTCTAAATAAGAGATATATTACTAATCAAGAAATGTTAAGTATATTATTGTGGGGTGCTTTTGTAAAAGAAAGAAATCAGTTAGACGAATATGAGGAAGTCTTATTTACTGAAATAGGACAAGATTTATATAAACAAGGTATTGATGAAATAAAACCTACTAAAAAGAAAAAATGGAGTTTAACTTGGGAATATATATGGCCTATGTTATGTTTACCTAATGTAAAAGGTAGTAGCTGGATAACATATATTGAAGCTTTAGCACTAACTAACGCTCAAGAAATAGAAAAACAAACTATTATCCAATTACAGCAAAATAAAAAGCCTAATATAGAAGATGATGTTTTTAAAAACATCTTAAAAAAGCAACAAAATAGATATATTTCTATAAATGATGATAAAATAAGCGGTGCTTTAGATAGTCAAGTTGTAGAAATAGCTAATAAATCACTATTAAAAGCTGGTGAAGATGTAGGGCAAAAGAAATTAAGAGCTAGATTTATTGCTGAAATTGATGATAGAACAACTAAGATGTGTGATGGTATGAATGGTATGTTATTCTATGTTAATGACTGGAATAGATTTTATAGATATAGCGATGATGATAAAAGAGATGTCCTTTATACAATTAAAGGACTAGAAGTTGGAGCTAATTTACCACCAATTAATAATCATTTTCACTATTGTAGAAGTACGATTACTTATCTTACTGAAATGAAGTATAATGAGCTTATAGCCGAGTATAATCAATTAAAAAGGATAATACCTAGTGAAGTGCCTGAAAGTCTTGAAGAATATGCTAAATTAAGGTATAATAATAGTGATTATTATGAAGAAATAAAAATCAAAGAGGAAATAGGAAAACATTATAGAAAAGACCTAGAAATAGGTGAAAAAAAGAAAACTTTATCATTTAATAGTTATTATGAAAAAGTAAATGATACAAGAGAGTATCTAAAAAATGTTCAAGTCAAAGATTTTGGAACTATTGGTGAAATAAAATTACATACCATTGATAGAATGGTAGATAGAAATATCACTAAGGAAGATATAAAAAATATATTGGAAAATCCAACTAATCACTGGTATAGCCTTATAAATAATAGTGAGGTTTTCTTCAAAGATAAAAAAATGGTTGCTATTGACATAGAAGAATTAAGTGTCAAGACAGCATATAAGGGAAGAGGTAAGAAAAATGAATAATCCTAGAAAAATTTTATCTATAAAAGATATAGAATTATTAGAATTAAGAAATATTAATATTCCTGATAAAGAATTGAATGATAGTGAATGGGATAACTTAATAGTTCAAATAGCAATCAATTTGGAACAGGAAGAAGCCGAGAGGTTAATAGATATATTAGATGACAGCACTAAATAAGGTGCTGTTTTTCTATACTACTTTTTGTAAGTAGTATATCAATAATAAAAAAATACTTTATTGTTGATATAGTGCTTATAAAATAGCACTAAATAATGATTATTAAGAGGAATGATAGCTACATTTCTTTTTTTAATGCCTTTCTATTGTGGCTCAACAATGGAGATTTGTGTAAATGTAATGAGCTGGGGACTTAAAAAGTAAATGGCTTGGGACAAAGGAGGAATAAAAATGGACACAAATAATTCAAATGGTACTGTTGATAACAATGGTCAACAAAACCAAAATCTAGGTGCTGTTGTACCTAAAACTTTTGACGAAATGTTAAAAGAATCTAATTATCAAAGTGAGTTTGATAAGAAAGTTCAAAAATCTTTAGAAACAGCTAAAGCCAAATGGGAAGCTGAACAAGACGCTAAACAAAGTGAAGCTGAAAAATTAGCTAAGATGAAAGATGATGAGCGTAGAAATTATGAGCTAGAACAAGCTCGAAAAAAACAGGAGGAAGCTGAATTAAAATTAAGTGCTTATGAATTAAAAGAAGAAGCAATTAAAATGGCTAATAATCCTGAAACTCAGGTAGATGTTTCTTTATTGAATCTTATAGACTTTAGAAGCATTAAGGCTGAACAAGTAGAGCCTACTATTAAAAATATAAAGAAAGTATTTGATAGTGCTGTTGAAAATGAAGTAAATAAGAGATTAAAAGAAACTACTCCTAAGACAGTAAACGCTAATAGTTCTTCAAATAGTGAAAGAGTATCAAGATTTAGCGTTTAGTTATTGCCAAAAAAGGAAGAGGAGAGTGATTTAATATGGCAAAAACAAGTTCATTAAATATTCAAGACTATTTAAACGATGATGTTATGGATAGTCTAGCTGAAACACTTGACGGAGTTATTGAAAATATCCAATCAGGTTGTGTCAGTGAAGCTTTAAAAGCTAAAAATGGTAGTGGAGATCCTACTACAGGAAGTGTAGAGTATAAGAGATTTGCAAATGCAGTAATCCAAGAAAAAGGAACAGCAAGAGCAAACGGAAAAGGTAATAAAGTAAAAGCTAAACCAGTTGTTGTAAATATTGATGATGATAAAGAAATCATTGAAGAATTACAAGAAAAAGACCTTAAATTATATGGTGTTGATGGTATGGCTAAAAAGAGAAGTAAAAACGCTCAAGATGTTATCAAGACTTACTATGATAGAAAGTTCTTTAGAATTGGTCGTGACACTGGTATCCAAGTTGCTAGAGTTAGTGGAGATACAACTAAGAAAATCGTTGATAGATTAATTAGTACAGCTAAAGTGACTAAAAATGATTTTGTTGATGGTGTAGATGAAGAGTTAATAGCTTTAGTAGTAAATACTAAATATAAAGGTGATATAAAAGATTATTTAGATAGCCTACCTAACGGAACAACTCCATCAAATGGAGCTATTGGTATGTATCAATCAGTTATCACTTATGAATCTAATCGTATGCCAAGTGATGTTCCAGCTATGGTTATGTTAAAAGAAGCTATAGCATTACCAAACTATACAAGTGAGTATGGGGCTGAAAAAGTACCATTCGATGACGCTATAGCACTTGAATTATTCGCTTATTCAGGTGGAGAAGCTTTAGTACCTGAAATTATTTTATATGATTGTGATTATACTTACACAGAAGTTGAAATCACACAATTTGCTAGTGGTACAACTTATTACACTTATAACAAAGGTGAATACTCAGTTGTTCCATCAGGTGCTACATTCGATAGTGAAGAAACATATTACACTAGAGCGTAGTTAAATAAAAAAATAAAGAGAAGAAAGGAATTAATTTATGAGAAAGTTTTTATGTAAAGAATCAGGAGCTATTTTATTAGTTAATAGTAAGGAAGTTGCTAAGCAATTTGCAAGAAGTGACGCTTACGAAGAAGTAAGAGAAGTAGAAGCTCCTAAAGAAAAAGCTATTAAGGATTATACTAAAAAAGAATTAGTAGCTTATCTTAAAACTCTTGATATTGAAGCTAGTGAAGATATGAAAAAGGATGATTTATTGGCTTTAATTCCTGAGGATGCTGAATAATTTAGAAAAGGAGAAGAGCATGGAAGATATTATTTTAAACGAAATTATTGATGATTTGTCAGACAACTATAATCAATCTGACAAAAATATATTGAAGAGCATTTTAGAAGATATTATCGCAGATGCTCTTTCTATTTCTAATAGAAAAAAGACTGATGAAGATATTAGATTTTTAAAAAATGATATCAAAAAAGCAGTTAAATCTATATATTTACAAAGAGGTAAGGAAGATGTTACTCAAGATTCTGAAAGTGGACTATCAAATGTTTATAATGATGCAATAAAAGAATTATCTTTAAATATTATCAGGAAAGGAAAAAGACTTATAAAATGAAAGCAATTCGAAAATTGAAAGTTGGTCTTTTGCAAAAATCTAAAAGAGAAAAAACTAGTAATGGTTTTAATATTGAAAGTTTCGAAGATATTGATAGTTATAAAATTGTTATGCAAGAATTGGTTGATGAAATAAGTGCTACAATTTATGGAGCAAATATTCAAAAAACATATAGAATTTCTTCTCCATATTGCAAACTTGAAAGGTTTCTATTTACAAAATTAACAGAAAGTAAAGATAATGTTTCTTACTATTATATTATTATAGATAGTAAAAGATATAAAATTGTTTCCGTTAAAAGTAAATGGGTAGATATACAATTAATTTGAAAGTAGAAAACTTATATAATCAACTATTGCAGTGGTCTAAAAAACTAGAAAATAATTTAGTAGACGCGGTTGATGAAACTATAAAAATAATATGGGATGATGTTGTAGAAAATGCACCAGTGCGTAGTGGTGTATATGTTTCTAACATTAAAATTACTTCGCCTGAAATCGAAAATGAGATTATAAAAGCTAAGGTTTTTTCAGACCTTTTAGTTGGTGGCGATAACCCTAAGTGGGCAAAAGTACCATTAGGTGCTTTGTTGGAGTGGGGGACTGGTATTGTGGGGCAAAATTCAAATACATATCCTCACGGATATGGTTATAGATTAACTCCATGGTGTTATTATGACCAGTATTTACACATGTTTGTTACAACAACTGGTATGATTGCTAGACCACATTTCTATCCTGCATTGGTAAATAATAGAGAAACTTTTATAAATGAAATAAGAAAGAGAGTTGAAAAAAGTTGGATGAAATAAGAAAAGTTATTCAAAAAGAATTAAATACTATTTCAAATGTTGAGTGCGGACCATCAGTGCCCGATGATATTATTGAAATGGGAAAATCTTATTTTGGATATGAATTGCAACAAACTTATATTTCTAGTGATAATAGCAGAAATTATATTACGCAGATAAATATTAATGGCAGAGTTGTCAGAAAAAATGATACATCTGAGAATACATTGGAAATTATAGATACAATTACTAAAGAAATCATTTTACATTTGAAAAAATTAAACTTTAAATGTGATGATAAAGATATCAGTCTTGAAAATAATATAAGAAAAAAATTAATAACAGGTTATGTAAAATATGATGAAATGAATAAAAGACTTGTTTTTTAAGAAATGGAGGATATAATGAACACAATTACGGCAAGTGCTGGAACAAAACTTGAATATTCAGAAACTGAAAATGGAACTTATAGTAGAATATTGGGGCTTAAAACCATACCAGCTATTGGTGATGAACCAAATAAAATACCTACTACGTGCTTAGATAATACTAAGTATGAAACAGAAATAGATGGATTAATGCCAGCCCCAAAAATGAGTTTCGACTTTAATATGGAAGACCCATCTGCAGAAGCGAATATAAAGATAGTTGATACATTAGCTACGAGCGGAAAAAGCTATTATTGGAAAATAACAAAATCCAATGGAATTGTTCATACTTATAAAAGTAAGGTAAAATATGGATTTAAACAATTAGATATAAATGCGATTTCTGAATTTACAATGTATCATGCACCTGAAAATGAAATAGAAACAACTATTCCAACAACGACAGGTTAAAGGTTAGGGTACTAGGAAATTCAAAAATTTTCTTAGTACCCATTTTTTTTTATAAAAATAAGGAGGAAAAATTATGAAATGTTATGAAAAGGAAATAAATGGAAAAATAGAAAGATTTAGACTTACAAGTAAAGAAAGTATAGCAATTGAAGAAGAAGTTCAAATGCCATTAATAAATTATGTGCAAATAGAAAGTATTAAAACATGTGTTAAGCTACTCCAACATATGAAAAGATTTGAAAATCCAGATTATTCACTTGAAAATGCACAAGATTTATATGATTCTTTAATAGATACTGGAATGACTTATAAGCAAATTTTTCAGGATGTTATTATAGAAACTCTAGTTGCTAGTGGTTTTTTATCAGAAGAGGAGTGGCAAAAAACGAAAAAAGAAATCGAAGAAATGAAACTGAAAATGGAAACGAAGAAACAAAATATATTAAAGAATATATAGAAATGTTATATGAAAATGGTTTGAGATTTAATTTAAGGTATTTTGAAATGTACGAAATGACATTAAAAGAACTTGAAGAAACCATTATTAAAAGGAAAGAAGGTTTGGGCTATTTTATATGGAGATTAGCTTCACTGACTAGGTCACCATATATTTCAAATTTTCCTGAAACACCAGAAGAAGCGTGTCCCGAATTATTTGACAAAAAAGATGAACCAACAATTGAAATACCCGACTTTTTAAAAAATAAAACTTATAAGTTTGAGGGAGGTGTAATGAAATATGAATGAAAAATTTTCTGTTGAACTGGATTTGGTTTTAACAAAATTTAAAGAAAATTTAAAAAAATCTAAAAATGATATTGAAAACTGGACTAAACAAATGAGCGAAAAAGCAACAGTGTCTCCAAATGTCGAATATATTAAAGATTTATCAACCCCTGAATTTGGCGATGATATGAAAATGAGAAAACTAGTAAATGAATTAAATGTTGCAGAAATGGAAGCTGATACGTTGCAAAATAAGTTTTCAAATTTATCAAGAGAAATAAAGGACATGCCAAAATGGAAACAAGATAGCCCTGAATATACTAAGTTGGTAGATAAATTAAATAAAACAGAGCTTGCTTTAACAAAAGCTGGTAATAAAGTTGATGAATTATATTCTAAAATAGAAGATAGAAAATTAAATTTAGAAAATTTAAACGAAGTAGATAAAAAAGTAAATAAAATAGTTTCTGATAGCAATAAATCTTTTGATAAAGGGGTTCGTAGCGTAAAAAGATTTACTTTATCTTTATTTAGTTTGCATAGTGTATGGTCATTAATCAGCCGTTCAACTTCTAGTTATTTATCAATGAATGAGGAATTAAATGTATCTAGCCAATTAATTTCTAATACATTAGGTGCAAGTTTGGCTCCTGCTATTGAAAAAGTTGTTGATATAGGACAATACGGAGTAATAATATTTGCTAAATTAGTGGAATTTTTTACTGGTTATAATGCATTGGCTAAAGTAACTACATCAAATATAAATAATATGAATAAAGCATCCAAAAATTTAAATAAAACATTAGCTTCTTTTGATGAAATTCAAAACTTGGATACTAACAGTGGTTTATCTGGTTCAATTTCTGCGGATTTAAAAGCTTTGGATGATTTTTATAATAAGGTTGATGAGGTAACAGCTTGGTTTAATGAGTGGGAAAAAAGTAATTTTGCTCAAACTTTAAAAAGTGCAACTGAATGGTTTGGAAAATTAGATGGTGGCATGCAACTTGCTCTTGGAACGGGAGGACTATTGTTGTTAAAGCTTGGAACAGGTTCTGGTCTATTGGGAACACTAGGATTATTAGTTGCTTCTCCTTGGGTTATTAAATTAGCTTATGAAGGTGTTAAAAATGTAAAAGATAACATTGATGATTTAAATGAACAAATGAGTAACTTCGAAAAAACATCTCAAGGACTTTCAAATTCATTTGCAAATGTTGCTCAAAAAACAATTGATGCATTTAAACAAGGTAAAATCGGAGCAGACCAATTAAATATATCTATTAATCAGTTTAAAGACAATATTGCAAGAAACGAAAGACAAATTAGTTCTTTAAATGAATTAAAAGATAATATTGGCTTATTAGAAGGGGTTTTTACAAATAATGCGGATGTTTATACTAGAGGAATAAAAGCGCAAGTTAAAGAAAATGAAACGCTAATTAATAGTCTATATAAAATTTATAATAATCTTGGGCTTGAAAAAGATGGTGTTGATTTTTTAGTTGATAGTATGAAATCTCAAATAAATAATATCGAATTAGTGAATAAAGGATATGAAAAAAGTTCTGACGAATATAAAAATAATATTTTGAAAATAGATGAATTAAAAGAAAAAATAAATTTATTGTCAAAAAATGATTTGCAAATTCAAATTAATAAGTTGCAAGAAACAAATAAGAGTTTAAACGCAAATTCTACTCAGTATAAAGAAAACATAAAGAAAATAGATGAATTAAAAGAAAAACTTAAAAAAATAGATGGTACTAAAGTTAATGCTACTATAGATTTGGATGCTGACACATCAAAAGCTAAAAAGAAAACCTGGAATTTGTTTTCAAATTTAGGTGAAACTTTCGGAGCTTTATTTACAGGAAATACATACAAAAATGGATTTTTAAAAACAATGAAAGATATTTGGAGTTTTGATGTCGGAACAAATTATGTACCTAAAGACCATTTAGCGATGGTTCATAAAGGTGAAATGGTTGTACCAGCAAGATTTAATCCTAGTACAAGTGGATTGGGAGGAAATTCTTTAGAAGTGGTTAATGCAATTGAAAAACTTATTTCTGTTGTTGAAGAAAAAGACATGAATACATATATTTCCGGTAATACAATTGGTAACGTGTCACAAAAGTACATTAATGATAAATCCAGAATTATGGGAAAGGCAGTGATTTAAAATGTTATTATGGCAAGCAAAATCTGAAAAAGATGGTACTTATATAAATATGCCCACTCCTTCAAGTTACGGAATAGATTGGGAGGATTTGGATAGTAAATCGTATCGTTCTATTAACACTGGTGATTTATTAGATAGTGTAATTTCAAAAAGTTGGTCAAAGCTTAAGTTGTCTTATAATTATTTAACTTTTGACCAAATTACTACAATACTTTCTATGTTAAGCAATAATCCTATATATGTTAAAGCAAAAAATCCTATTTTTGGAAATGAATATGCCGAATTAGAAATGAGATGTAGTAAAAAGAGTGCAGAATTATTACAGACAGGTGATTATACTTTGTCTTTTAATTTGGTACAAAAAAAGAAGGTTGATGGTCAATGATAAAGATTTACTTTGATGATATATTAATTGATACAAATTCTTATACTGACTTATCTAATGAATATGAGTTGTTTTCTAATGATTTTTATCTTGGGAGCACTGCATCAAATTATTTTAAATTTAGTATAGATAAAACTAAAGTAAATGGTATTCCTCAAAAAATAACAATAAAAGATGATGATAAAAATATTGCCGTGCTTCATCCTGATAGTATAAAAGAATCAAAATATACTTTTGACTATGAATGTACCGATATTTTAACACTAATGGAAAAACCATATGATGCAAGTTCGTTAATAGAAACAAGTTCAACCGGACATATTACGTTATTAGAATTAGTTCAAGATATTTGTTCCAAATATTCTATTGAATTAGGGACTACTGATTTTCTGGGGTACGATAAGCAAATTAGTTGGTATGATAATAGCAGAAATGCTAGAACTTATATAGGCTATGTTGCTGAGTTGAATGGAGGATATGCAACTGTTGAAAACGATGGTAAGTTGTATTTTAAAAAACAAAATAAAACCTCGTCACTAAATATATCAATTAATGATTGTGATGACTTTTCTATAGGAGAATATCACAAAATAACTAGAGTAGTTTTTGATAATGGTGTAGTTAAATATGAATTTGGTACAAGTGATGGAGATGTTATTTATTTAGACGCTGAGAATGTGTTTATAACAGAAGAAAATGATGTTGAAAATATTTATAATTCAGTTAAAAATTTAGAGTTTTATACTTTTGAAGTGGGTAATTGTCCTGTTTCTATTGATGTTAGAGCAGGTGATATTATTTCGTTTATTGATGGAAACAATATTTATAAAACAATTGCTGGATATTCATTATATTATTATGGACTATGGCAAGGTAATTATAAATTAGATGTACAAACTAACGTAAAGAAAGAAACTCAAATCACATCTTTAGACAAGAAAATTAAAAATATAAGTAGCAGAATTAATTATGATGAAGCTGAACTTAAAATAGTTGCTGAGAAAGTTAGTGACAACGAAACAAGTATTGGTCAATTAGAAATTACTAGCGAAAATATAACTAGTAGAGTTCAAACTACAGAAGATAATATATCAGATTTAGAAAATGCAAACGAAACTTTGTCGGATAGAATAGATGACAAAGTCAATAAAGATGAGTTAAATGAGATTATAAACACTGTTAAAACAACAATCTTAGAACAAACATCAGAATCATTTACAATGTGGTTTGAAGAAACGGGTTTACAAAGTACTTTAGATACGATGCAAAATGAATTAGATGATGCTACAGAAAATAGTAATACATTAAAAGAATATATTCATTTTGAAGGCGCTGAAATAACTTTGGGTAGAAGTGACAGTCAAACTAAATTAGTTATAAAAAATGACCGTATTTCTTTTATGACAGGTGATACTGAAAGTGCATATATAAGTGAAAACACTTTATATATTACTGATAGTACTATTTTAAATAAAATGCAAATTGGTCATTGGGAAACTAAAGAAGATGAAAATGGAAATTTAAATATTAAATGGATAGGAGGTAATAGTTAATGGCAACATTAGAAGCAGGAAGATTTACAAAATTCTTAACATCAAATACAAGTAGTCCGTTTGATGATGGAGATTACTATTATGATATGCGAGGGGGGTTAAGCATTACTTATGAACTTAATGATGCAAAAACGGGCTACGTTTTGTCAATAGCTCATAAAGTACAGGGGAAACAAGATGTTAATGGTAAAAGTTTTTCTTGGGGCAATGTAACTGTATCGAGTAAAGTAAATGGTACTTCAGTAGGCTCTTATAGTGGTAAACCACCAATTTCTTACCAAGTTTTAGGAACTACAACTTTGGGCACGAAGACTCACACAGTTCCGCTTTCTTCTGATGGAACATGTTCCTGTACAATAACATGTACTGCGACAGATGGCAGTCATACGCGAAGCTGGTCAGTAAAATATACATTACCTACAGTTGCCTTAAATAGTTCTATTTCAAATAATTCATCAACATCTAATTATATTGATTTTGGAAGCAATATTACTTTTACAATTAGTAGACCAAATACTAGTACGACACATTCGCTAAGTTATAATATAGGTAATACGACTTATAACATCGGTAGTGGAATAGGCACTTCAACATCATATGCTTTTCCAACATCGTTAATAAATTCGTTCCCGAATAATATCAACGTATCAATTCAAGTAAAATGCGTTAATTCTAATGGTATGAGTTCAGAAACTACTGTATATTTACGGGTTCCTAATAGTTATGTGCCAACTTGTTCACTTGCAATAAGCGATGTTGGAACTGTTCCAACAAGTTGGGGAATATGGTTAAAGTCAAAGTCAAAATTAAAAGGTGTGATTAGCGCTAGTGGAGTTGCAGGAAGTTCGATAACAGGCTATAACGCAAGTGCAAATGGAGCTTCTTATTCAAGTTCAACTTTTACAACTGACTTTTTAAAAAACACAGGTAGTCAAACAATATATGCAAATGTCGCTGATAGCAGAGGAAGGTCAAAGTCTGATAGTAAAACTATCAATGTAGTGGATTATTGGACACCTACATTATCAAATTTTTCAGTAGTTAGATGCAACGCAAGTGGTGTAGAAGATAACGATGGAACTTATGGAAAAGTAAAATGCGGTTTTTCGGTTGCACCATGTAGCAATAAGAATGCTAAATCATTAGTAGTTAAATATGGAGATGTATCTAAAACATTTACATTAAGTGCTTATAGCGGAAATGTAGAAGCAACATCAGAAGAATTATTTAGTGGTTTATCAACATCTAGTAGTCATGCTTTTGAGTTTTATTTGATAGACTATTTTAATCCAAATGGAATTAAATACAATTTTCCAATGCCACCTTCTTTTGTCACAGTTTCATATTTAGCAGGTGGTAAGGGTGTTACAATTGGACAAATAGCAACTAAGGAAGGACTTCAAATTGAAATGGATGCTTTTTACAAAGGTCAACCATTTTTGGAAATTGAAGATGTCGATGAATGGTAATATTAGGAGGTAAAAATGCTAGTAATACATAAAGATTTGAATATAAAAAATATAGTCAAAAAAGGAAATCTACGTCAAATAAGAAAATATATTGATGATGATAAAAGATTATATGCGTTATCGTTGAATAGAAAGGTTTTGACATGGTTAGAATTAAAACCCTTAACAAAAAAACAATTTTTGGAGGCAATTGATGAAAAAAATAAAAAATAAGTTAAAAAACTATTGCAATGTATGCGTATGCATAGTATGCTTATACATACATACATACATACATACATACATACATACATACATACATACATACATACATACATACATACATACGATATGTATGCGAAAGGAGGGAATTGTTATTTAGACGATTCTCTTCTTTCGTTTATAACTTCCGAAAGGAGGTTATTTAGGCTAGGTGATTTAGATGGGTAAAACACTCAAAATTAAAAATGATGTTTATCTAGCTAATGACTTATATTCAAAACGAGAAACAATAATTGGAAAGTTTTTAGATAAAACACTTTATAGAAAAATTATTACTATTAATGGTTTATCCTTTAATGCTGTTGAATCTACACCTTATAATATTTCTAATGCTGACCAAGTTTGGATTGAAAATGCTTTTGGTGTTTCTACTGGATCCGGCAGAGTTGTAACATTACCTATGGTGGGCTATAATGGCAATTTAACGGACAAATGTGATATCTGGTTAGAAAAGAGCGAAGGTGTAATAAAAATGTTTTCAAATGGTGGTTGGGGAGCCGATTGGTGGTTTTATGTAATTTTGAATTATACAAAAGTCTAATAAAAAAAGAATGAGTAAAAGTATAAAATTAAGTAATAATAAATATTGGGATAGCAGTGCAGTTGCACATGAAAAAACAAGTTTAAAAGATGTGTTGAATGGTCTTGGGTTTGCTCAAGACTCATCCCAAAACAACGTTACATATAGTGTAACATCATCTTGGACTTGGAAAAGTGTAGCAAATAATATAACAGTTAATAAGGATGGTTGTTATCTTTGTTTATATACTTCATGGCCTAATGGTACTCTAGGAACTGAAATGGATTTACGTTTCACAAAAAATGGTGGTCTTAGAGGAAATGGTGGTAATGCTTTAGGAAACAAAGGTGTTGCAATGGATATTATGAGATTAGCAAAAGGCGATGTTCTTGGGGTTTCAATGCAAACATCAGGTACAGGCACAATTACTATAAATAACCCATATATAATTATAATAAAAGTATCTGCATAACCAATGTTTAATTAATCGTTTAAATAACGAAAAATTATGAAAAAAATAATAGAAAAAATATTGACTCTCATTCGCAAGAATGAGATACTTAAGCAAAGCAAAGCAAAGCAAAGCAAAGCAAAGCAAAGCAAACTATTGTCTTGCCTTGGAAAGAAAGGAGGTATTGCTTACTTTAAGCAATCTCCTTTTATTTATCTTCTCGAGAGAGGAGGTATTTGTTAGAGGTGGTTTAATTGAGTAAATCGATTAAACTAAAAGATAATAAATATTGGGATAGTAGTTCCATTATGCATAATCGAGAATTGTTAAGCACAAAAATAATTAATAGCAGTGGTTCAAATTCGTATGGTAATTGGATAAAATTTGAAGATGGTACTATGATATGCACTAGAACAATAGCGGTAACAATTGATTGCACGAACTCATGGGGGAGCTTATATTACGGGCAAAATAATGATAAATTTAATTTTGCACAAAGTTTTATAGAACCACCAATATTAAATTTGCAATATAGCGTGACTGGAGCAATGAGTTTTATTCCAATTGTTTATTCAGGAATAGTGATAGATAAAGATGGTTTTAAAAGAATAGAGATAGGTAGACCAAATTCTGTTACTAATGTAGGCGTTAAAGTTTATTTTATAGCAATCGGAAAATGAAAATAATTATCTTAATAAAGTTCTAACAAAAACAAGATGAGTAAAAGTATAAAATTAAAAAATAATATATTTTGGGATAGTAGTAGTATAATTCATAACAAAAAGAAGTTGAGTGAAATTTTAAGCTCAACAATACTTTATGATTCTTCAGTTGGTACTAATGAAAATGTTGTTTGTAGCGAAAATATATCAAATTTTGAATATTTAGAGATTACGACCAAAAGCGGAAATGTTCATAAAGTGAAAGCTTTAAATTCATTTACTTTAAATGAAATGATATATTTTATTGAAAATGGTATTCCATATACTGCAAATATAGTAAATACTTATGCTATAACAGAAAAAAATGTCAATGTAGTTAATAAAGTTTCTTTTTTAAGAAATTATTCAACTGGTAGTATTAATGGAGATTTGTCCAACAATAGATTATATATTACTACTATTATAGGTTATAAAAGTTAAAGTAAGCTATTAATTATGGCAAAATCAATTAAACTTAAAAATAATAAATATTGGGATAGCGAGTCAGTATCTCATAATAGGAAAAATTTAAAAACAATATTGAATAATTTAAAACTAGAATTTACAGGGGTTTATAATTTGGAATTAGTCGGAGGAGATACCTATCAATTAGAACTGCCTGAAAATACTATTTTTGTTGAACCATTACTTTACAGCGATGGATCCAGGTATTCCGGTGGTCAGTTTTTAGTGCTGGGGGGGTCATATACATATTTTACAAATACAAATCTTAATCCTGGAGCTTTTATTAGTTGTAATGAAAGTGGATTGGTATCGATTTCAAGTTATAGCTATAAGGGAACAAAAATTACTGGTTTTCGAATTTATTATTTAAAGAAAGGATAAAAGTGGAAACATTAAAAAAATTCAAAGAAAAATATTTGTTGATTACATTTGTTGTTGGTTTATTTATAAGTCTATTCATGGCATTGCATAATACTTTGAATAAGTATGATGACATATTAGATACTTTAAAAACAACTCAACAAATGTCATTAAAAAGTGTGATTTGGAATGATAGTATACCAGTTGGAGAAAGAACATCAGCATGTGATGTTTATCTCGGAGCTGGATATAATTCATTAACAAAAAAGCATTGTGAAAAATTAGTGAATGAAAGTGTTGCAATAAACACTTTTTTTGATGGAAAGGAGGAATAGTAAATGGAATTAGCAAATGTCATAACTATTGTAACAATTTTTGTAACATGGATTTTTGGTATTATTGCAAAAAAATCAACATGGGTAAACAACAATTTAATACCAATTCAAAATATTTTGATAGGGCTAATTGTTGCGTGCATTGAATGGGCAATTACTAAAGATTTTAAAGTAGCTATAGCTTTAAGTGGCGTTATAGCTGGTGGAACTTATGATGTATTTCACAATTTAGAAAAAATAATAAAAGGAGAATAAGTATGTACGATTTTACAAAAGCTTCAGACTTAGTGAAATGGTCTGAAGAACAATATAAAAAGAAAAATAGATATAAAAGTGGAGGAATAGGTCGGTACGATGCAGATGGTACTCGCCAATTCGATTGCTGTGGTCTTTTTAAATGTTTCATGTGGCATGATTATAGTACAAATAATGCTGGATATTATGGTAAAACTCAAAAAGATTTGAGTTGTGAGGGATTACTTGCTGAAGCTAAAGAAAAAGGCAATATATCTAGCATACCCGAAATACCTGGTATTCTTGTATATATGAAAGGACACATGGGCATCTACATTGGTAATGGCAAAGTAATTGAAAGTACTGTAGCAAAGTTTGATGGTAAGAAAGGTAGAATTTATAAAACATATTTTAAAGGTGATGGCAAGGGTTGCGATGGCAAAAGAGCTACCTGGACTAAGTGGTTTAAAAGTCCATATTTAACTTATGAAAATGAAATTAAACCAGAACCATCTAAACCTAGTACAACAGAAAATTTTCTAGGAGCTAGAGGATATATTAAGCTAGGCGACAAAGGCGATAATGTAGATAAAATATCTAAATTTATGTATAAAACATTTCCAGCTTATACTTCCAAGTCTGCTCTAGGGAATTATTACGGACCTAATATAGCAAAAGCAATTGGAGAATTTCAAAAGAGGTGTAAAGCAGAAGGCTTATATAACGATGCTATTGATAGCTGTGTAGGACCTAAAACGTTAAAATGCTTAAGACATTATGGTTTTCCATATTGAAAAGGCTCAGTCAATTTCGACTGGGTCTTTTTTTGTGCAATAATTTTTTCTGAATATATTAACAAAATTTAACTTAGGATAAGTCCTTTCAAAAGCAACTTGTCCTTTTTCGTGCCATACCCTTTGTAATTCTATATTTTTGTGCATTTCTCGGTGGCATTCTAGGCATAATGGTATAACTAGTCCATATTCAATTGAAAGTTGTCTATTTCGCCCGAAAAACACTTCGTGAAGATTATCTCGTTTCTTACCACAAATTATACAATGTTCTAAATCTTCGGTAAATATACTCGTTCTATTAATTTCAGCTTTAGCTAATTTATATGTTCTTTTTTTTATTGTTTTAATTTCTTTGTATTCTATATCATTGCATTCTTTGCAGAATAGAGATACCTCTTTTTTGTACTTGATGCAATATCCGTATTTTTTATATTTTTTTGTTCTTGTTCTATAATGTTTACAATTCATAATTTTATATTTTTTTTGAAAAAATAAGACCTAAATAAGACCTAGAACAATTTTCTTTATGCAAAAAGCCCGTAAATACGGGCTTTAATTACTAATTGGAGCAGGTGATGAGAATCGAACTCACGTCAGGAGCTTGGAAGGCTCTTATTCTACCATTAAACTACACCTGCATTTCGCGATTACTTATTCAGTATAGCAAATTTTTTTTAATAATTCAAGCTTTCCAAGATAAAAATTATAAAAAATGCGTATTTTTAATAAGAAAACACTCTTTTAAGGGTGTTTTCTTGTTAAAATAGCTAATTGTGTTTGTTCAATTCCTCTTTGATATTTACTTTGTTTAGTTGATTCTAAATGAAATCTTTCTTGAACTAATCTATCTATTTCAATTAAAATATTTGGATCTGAACCTTCTTTTAATTCAATTTCAAGCATATGTTCTAAAGCTTTATTATCATAAATAACCGTGTCAAAAGCTATTATTACACAATTTTTATTTTTAGTTAATGTTATTTCTTGTCTGTGATTATTTATTTCTAAAACTGGAAAAGGACAAATACTTTTTAGATTATATTGCAAATTGTTAAATCTATTTATTAATTCTGTAAATGAGTTTTCTGTTAATATTTTTTCAATTTCTAGACGTTTAGTATAAACATCGTTATTATCAATTGGATATTTAAATGTTCCTTTAATTGAGCCTTTGTTTGTTTTTCTAATTCTAAAAGATCCACCATTTTTTAATAAATCTTTGTTTGGTGTATCAAAATAAGAATCTTCGTTAATTACAAACTTTATATTGGTAGCTTCAAAGCCATTGGCTCTTAAATATAAAATTAAATCGGATAAATCAAAATCGTTTTTTACTAAATATTTTAATTCCATTTCTGTTGGTTCATTCATTTTGTTGTTACTCCTTCTTTTAATAATAATTGTTCTATTTCTTTCCAACTGTTAGCTCTTTTTATTCCTTGCTTTTCTAATTCATTTTCGTTAATTTTTTTGTTGTGAAATGCTGTAAATAATATTTTTGTATTAGCACCATCTAAATTATCTATTCTATCATCAATTTTAATATCACAATTTAATACAGATTTGTTTCCTAAGAAAATAAAGTTGTGAGGGTTAATAAATGGAAATGTTTTTTTTAAAAAGTCATATTTTTGAGGTAATAAAAATGATGTTTCATTTAATATTTCTGGTATTATATATGATGTACCAATAAATATTTCATATTCTTTACTTAATTTTTCTAAGACATCGTAAACATCATCAATTAAAGTACAGTAATCATACATGTTATAATTTTGAAACCATTTAAAAAACTTATCTTTGTCTGGTATAATATTTTGCATATAAAATTCTTCAAAATCATCTTCAGTATAACTGGTATTTAAGTATTTATTGATAAGATGTAAGAATCCACCAGTAGTAATACAATCATCCATATCAACCATTATTCGTTTTTTCATTTGTGGCCTCCATATAAAATACATATTTTATTTTAACATAAAATATGTACTTTGTCTTTAAAAATTAAACATTATCCATTCAGGTTTAAATATAAGAAGTATTCCCATTAAAACCATTATTATTCCTCCGATTAGATGAACATATTTGTTGTATTTTGTACTTATACCTTTGGCTTCGAATGCTTTTATTGATAGAAATAATACCACAATATCATCTATTAAGTAAAATAAAATATAGATTAATAAATAGGTTATTTTAAGAAATCCGTGGATATTATTTATAGATAATATTTCTAAGAATATTGTAGGAAACCCAAGGGAGCAAGCCATTTCAATTAAATTAACTGATGTTGCTAATATAATTGTTCCTCCGAACATTAATAAAGTGTTTTTGTTATTTAAAATATTGTTTATTTTAGTTATTATTGTTTTTCTTTTTTCTTTTTTTACAACGTGACATCCAGTTTCTTTTCTAGTTTTTATATAAGTATAAAGATTATATATTCCTAGAACGATAGCTAAAATAGCAATTATATTTCTTATATAAGCAATGGTAGTTAAGTCTAATATGAAACCTATTCCAAGCATAGATAGAAAATAGATTATACCAGAGGTTATAATGAATGTTAAACAAACTATTAACATTTTCTTCTTATCTTTAATAGATATACACATATTTATTAAAAGTAGTAAAATCCACATAGCACATGGATTAAATCCATCAATAAAACCTAATATTATCGCAATTAAAATAATACTAGCATTTTTAGCTTCAATTTTACCTAATATTGGTATTGTATATGTATTATCTGTTTTAGTATTTTCATCAAGGTATGATTCTATAGTATTTTCTATTCTTTCATTTAATGATTCATCATAGCCTAAAAAAGTTTTAGAACCTATAATAGTAAAGGGAACTCCCTGACTATTTTCTTTTAATTCTTTTTTTAAACTTTTCATTATTTCATTGTTTGTTTTATTTTCTGTAACCTCATAGGTATAAATATTTATTTTGTCTTGATATTTTTCTTTTAAAGTTTCAAAATATTTTTCTTCTTTTTGACAATGAGGGCATATTTTACTGTAAAATAAGTATATATTTACTTTTTCATCATTTTTAATATTATAGTATTTTCCAACATAATCGTTATAGTCTTTAGATAAGGCTAGGGTAGATGTAGGAATAATTAATAATAAAAATAAAATTAATTTGATTATTCTTTTCATGAAAGACTCCTTAAAACATCAAGGATTTCTTTCTTTGTTTTTTCTCCCTCGATTCTAGTTATTTCTTGATTATCTTTTTCAATTATAACTACGGGTACAATATCTTTTATATTGTATTTTTCTATTTTTTCTTCATCCAAGTCATAATCATAGTCTATGTATTCATTGTTTGGAAATTCTTTTTCAATTTCCTTCCATATCCCTTTAGATATTAAGCAACCTGGACACCACATGGCATTTATTCTAATTATTTTCATTTATTACCTCCGTTAGTTCTTTTAAGAAAGTATCAATTTCTTCTTTTGTTGTTAAATGTGATAAGCTAACTCGAATAGAATTTTTAGCTAAATTTAAATCTTTTGTTACTGCTAAAACAGATTTTGATGGTGCATTTTTACTAGAACATGCAGTTTTAGTTGAAACATATATTTTCTTATTACTTAATTTTTTTACAATTTTATCAGCATTATTTATACTGAAATTTACAATGTTAGGTATTGAATTAGATGGGGTATTAATGTGAACCCCATTAATTTTTTTTAGATTATTGATAATTTCATATTTTAAATTGGATATATATTTTATATTATCATCTAATTTTTCTGTTGCTTCTTGTAGGGCGATACTTGTTGCAATAATATTTGCTGTATCTGGAGTTCCTCCGCGGTATATTGTTGTTGATTTTCCACCATGTATTAACGGCGTAATTTTTATATCATTAAAATTAATGAGAACTCCAGAACCATTTAAGCCATAAAATTTATGAGGTGCAAAAGTTAAAAAGTCTATGCCTACATAATTCATATTTATTTTGCCAATTGCTCCGGTTGCATCTGTGTGAAAATAAGCATTTGGATAATCTTTTAAAATTTCTGCAATTTCTTGGATGGGTTCAATTGTACCAAGTTCAGGATCTACGGCGGAAACGCTTACCAATATTGTATCTTTTCTTAAAGCTTTTTTTAATGAATCAATGTCAATTTCTCCGTTTGATAATAATGGTATTACTGTAATTTCAAAGCCATTTGATGCTAAATAGTTACATGGAGCAATAATTGATGAATGTTCTATAGCTGATACAATTATATGTTTTCCTTGATTTTTATATCTATCGGCGATACCTTTAATTACTAAATTATTTGATTCACTTGAACCACTTGTATAAATAATGTTTTCTTTTTTTGTATGAAAATAATCTGCGATTAATTGACTTGCTCCATCAATTTTCTTTTTAGCTTTATTTCCATTTTCATGTAAACTATTTGGATTTCCAAAATAGGCTAGAGTAGTTTTATTAAAAGCTTCAAGTACTTTTTGGTTTACTGGTGTATTAGCTGAATAATCTAAATAAATCATAAAAAATCCTCCGTTCATTATAAATTATAATTTCAGGAGGATTATTTGTAAATCAACTTTAGGTTGATATTATTTATTGTGTTCTTTTTGCCAATTTTCTACTTCTTCGGCATCATCTAAATGAATTTTTGTATGACCAATTATTTGATAATCTTCATGTCCTTTTCCTAATATAAGTAAAATATCTTCTGGTTGTAACATTTCAATACCTTTTTTGATTGCTGTTTTTCTGTCAAGTTCAACCTCATAGTTTGTAGATTCAACACCTTTTAAGATGTCTTCCATGATTTTAGCCGGATCTTCAGTACGAGGATTATCACTGGTAAGAATTGTGTAATCACTTAATTTTGTAGCAATGCCCCCCATAATCGGACGTTTAATTGGGTCTCTATCACCACCACAGCCAACAATAGTTATAACTCTTCCTTTTTTTAGTTCATTATAAGCTGTTATAACTTTTTCTACGGCGTCTGGTGTGTGGGCATAATCAATAACAGCATAGCCACCATTTACTTTATGTGTTTCACATCTTCCTTTTGGTGCTTTAATTTCTTTCGTTTTGTCAATTATATCTTCAATTTCATAACCGCATTCATGTAAAATAGCAAGTGAAGTCATGTAATTGTAGACATTAAATTTACTAGTTAAGTTTGTAGTTACATTGTAAGTTTGATTTTTATATGTAAATTCAATTTTTGTTTCAGCTGGATTTATATCAGCATTTAGAATATTGTAATCATTTTCATTATTGTTATATCCTAGTTTTATTCCAGAACCAAATTTGTTTACGAAGGCTTTACTAGCATTATCATCATTATTTACAATTAACTTTCCAGATTCATTCATATAGTCAAATATTTTCAATTTAGCCTTTAGATAATTTTCCATTGTTTTATGATAATCTAAATGATCTTCAGTAAGGTTTGTAAAGGCTGCAATATCGATGTGTAATCCGTAGATTCTTTCAAATGATAAAGCATGAGAACTTACTTCCATAACTACAGTTTTACAACCAATTTCAATTGCATGCAATAATAATGAATAAATTGTTAATGTATCTGGTGTTGTATTTTCTGTTTCTATTTCATCATTTGGTGCCTTAAATCCAATTGTTCCAATGTAAGCAGATTTTTCATTAAACAAATTTAATAGTTGATATGTTAAGTATGCTGTGGTAGTTTTTCCATTTGTACCTGTTAAACCAATTATTTTTAATTTGTTAATTTCATTAGCATATTCATTTTTTAGAGCTTCTCTTAAATATTCTTCGGTATTAGGCACAACTTCCAATGGAATATCGCAATTTACTTTGTGTTCTGCGATTACTTTAGATGCTCCATTTTTTATAGCATTTTGTATGTAGTCATGCCCATCTACGGTATGTCCTTTTATGGCAACAAATATTTGCCCTGGTTTTATTTTTCTTGAATCTGTTTGATATCTCAAAATAATCATCTCCTTGTTATAAGTCTATTATAGCAGATTTTATAATTTTACAAAAGTAGTTATAAAAAATGATATTATAATAATATTTATTTGAATTACATTGATATTGTTTGTGATGACTTTTTGTTAGAAATCTGATATAATATTTTATGGAGAATAAAATGAAAAAAGATGCAATAACAAAATATTATGAAAATGTTGAAATGGATTTTTTGCTTAATACTTGTTTTACATATCAAGATAATTATGTAATATCTGATGCTTATTCATTTATCATTTTAAATGAATCAAATGACTTGGAAATAAAGGCGAGTGATATAGTAAATAAAAATATGGCGTTATTTAATGAATATCATATTAAAAATGAGTATATAATGTCAGATGTTGATAGTCAAGATATAGATGATAATTATGGAATAAATAATGAATTATTATCACTTATTATAAATGTGATAAATCCAAATGAATTTTATATAATGGAACATGATAGTGAAAAAATGCCTATTTTAAAGGCTATTAATACAGAAACAAATGAGTTTGCTTTTTTGCCAGCTTATAAAAAATTAGATGCGAATCCTCAAGAAACATTGGATTATAAGATTATAACAATTAATAAAGATGGTAATTATCCAATAATAACTTATTTAGTTAAAAACGATTATAAATATCTTAATACTGCTACAGTAGATTTTGAATTTTTTGATGATGAGGGAAATTTAATAGATGGTGATAGATGTTTTATTGCTAATGTACCTTTAGGAGATTCAATTCAAACTAGTAAATTATTTAATTGTGATTGTGATTTGGAATTTTCAAAATATATTATAAAAATAAAATCAGATTCATTTAAATCTAGATCATATAGTAATGTTGATATAGGATATGATTTAATTTCTTTTAAAAATAGTAAATTTCATCCGATTGTTAAATATAAAATCATTAACAATTATAAAAATATGTCACTTGCAACAGTTAATTTCTTTATATATAAAGATGAAAAATTAATTGCTGGTGATAAGAGTATCATTTCTAATATTCCTTTAGGTGAATCAATACAGTCAACTAAACTTTTTAATTGTGATAGTGGCCTAGATTGTGATAGTATTTATATAAAAATTATACCTCATTAAATATTGCGATAGATCAATTTGTTAATAAAAATGTATTTTGTAAAATATAAAATTACTAATAATAAAACCTCGTTTCTAAAAAAGTGAGGTTTTATCATTTATAAATAAAAATAAATATATTGATGAGGGTTTATAATTTTTTTTAAAGCAAGTAATTTTGTTAATTATGTGTAAATATAATTGTTAATTTGTTATATTTGAATGTTTATTTTAATTTTCTTGATAAATTTGTGGCTTGTTGATATAATTATATTGGATGTGATAATATGAAAAAAATTATATTAACAGGAGATAGACCAACGGGAAGACTTCATATAGGCCATTATGTTGGTTCACTTAGAAATAGAGTAGCATTACAAAATAGTGGAGACTTTGATGAAGTTTATATTATGATTGCTGATGCACAAGCATTAACTGATAATTTTGATAATCCAAGTAAAGTTAGAAATAATGTTATTGAAGTAGCATTAGATTATTTATCTGTAGGAATTGATCCAAAGATAACGAATATGTTTATTCAATCAGAGGTAAGTGAACTAACAGAACTAACATTTTATTATATGAATCTAGTAACTTTAAGTAGACTTCAAAGAAATCCCACAGTTAAAAATGAAATTAAGTTACGTGGTTTTGAAACAAGTATACCAGTTGGATTTTTAAATTATCCAATTAGTCAAACTGCTGATATAACTGCATTTGAAGCAACATGTGTTCCTGTTGGAGATGATCAATTGCCAATGATTGAACAAGCTAGAGAAATAGTAAAATCATTTAATAACATATATGGAGAAACTTTGGTTATGCCAGAGGTTTATTTACCTAAGACAGAAAATGAAAGAAGGCTTCCAGGTATTGATGGAAAAGCTAAAATGAGTAAGTCACTAGGTAATACAATTTATTTAGCAGATACCCCAGAAGAGGTAAAAAGAAAAGTAATGAGTATGTATACTGATCCAAATCATATAAGAGTTGAAGATCCAGGAAATGTTGAGGGAAACGTAGTGTTTACATATTTAGATGTGTTTGCAAATGATGAATATTTTAAAAAATATTTACCTGAATATAAAAACTTAGATGAATTAAAGAAAAAATATCAAGCTGGTGGTCTTGGAGATGTAGTAATAAAGAAATTTTTAAATAATATATTACAAGATGTATTAGAACCAATTAGAGAAAAAAGAAAATATTATGAAAATCATATAGATGAGGTTATAAAAATTCTTGAAAATGGTACTATTGAAGCAAGAAAAAGAGCAAGTAGAACACTTGAAAAAGTTAAGAGTTCTATGAAAATAGATTATTTTAAAAATGATGATTTTTTAAATGAAGCGATTGATAAATATAAATAATTAAAAAAGAAGGGTTGTTATGGCTATATTAGATACGTGTTTTATTCCAGATTTAACAAAAGCAAAAACTAATGAACAAGCAGTTTTTCGAGGAACTAATTATAGAATTAGTGTTTTAAGTGAGCGTTTAATTAGAATGGAGTATAGTGTTGATGGACATTTTTCAGATAATTTAACAACACTTGTTTCTAATCGTAATTTTAGAGTTCCAACCTTTAAAGTACAACAAGATGAAAAATATATTGTAATAACAACTAATTATTTTACATTTCAGTATTTGAAAAATAAACCTTTTATTGGACCAAAATTTGCTCCAGATAATAATTTGCGAGTTACATTAAATAATACAGATAAAGTTTGGTTTTACGGACAAGCAGAAGCTAGAAATTTTAAGGGTGGTGCTGTAAGTCTGGATAATTATAATGGTAGAGTTAGTTTGGATAAAGGTCTTTATTCTACGGATGGTTTTGTAATGATTGATGATTCTAATAATTTAGAAAGAGATGCCAATGGTTTTTTAGTACAACCTAATCCTAATAAAGTAGATTTATATTTATTTATGTATAAAAGAGATTTTGGGTTATGTTTAAAAGATTATTTTACGTTAACAGGTTATCCACCTTTAATTCCTAAATATGCTTTAGGTTTATGGTGGAATAGAGAAAGAATATATAATTTTAATGATACTAAAAATTTAGTTAAAACATTTAATAGAAATGGGATTCCGTTGTCTGTGTTATTACTTAGTGAATTTTGGCATATAAAAGATAAAAGTAATTATAACTTACATAAAACTGGATTTAGTTTTAATAAAGAATTATTTCCTAATCCAGGTGAATTCGTTAATACAATGCATGATTTAGGAGTTAAGGTTGGGCTTAATATTGATCCTGTTGAAGGAATTAGAAAAGAAGAAGAAAGATATTTAAATTTTGCAAATGCTTTAAATATTACAGATGGCTTAACAATTCCTTTTAACGTTTTAGATAAAACATTTATAGAATTATTTATTAAAACTATTTTAGATAATATGCTTAATATTGGAATTGATGTTTATTGGCTAGATTATAAAAAAGATATGTTAGGTATTAATGCATTAAGTTACTATTTTAATAGAGATTTTGACAAAGTTAAAAATAGTAGACCATTAGTATTAACAAGAAGCCCATTGGTGGCACCTCATAGAGCTGGTATTTTATATTCTGGAGAAACTTATGTTTCGTGGGAAACTTTAAAATTTTTACCTTTTTATAATAGTATGGCCGCAAATAAAGGAATCACTTGGTGGAGTCATGATGTTGGGGGTTATAAAGGAGGAATTGAAGATCCTGAATTATATATAAGATATATTCAATTTTCATGCTTTAATCCAATATTTAGATTTAGTGCTGAACGTGGTATTTATTATAAGAGAGAGCCATGGTCATGGGATGTTAAAACTTATACAATTGCACGAGAATATGCTTTGCTTCGTCAAAGATTAATACCATATATATATACGGAAGCTTGTAATTATAGTAAATTAGGTAGACCATTAATTCAACCAATTTATTATGGTAATCCAGAAATATATGATGAACCTGATTATAGAAATGAATATTTTTTTGGAAAAGAGTTGTTTATTGCACCGATTACTAAAAAAGGTGATATAACAATGAATAGATCTATAGAAAGAATATATTTACCAAAAGGTGTATGGTATGATTTTAATTCTGGTAAAAAGTTTATTGGAGATAAAAGATATGTTGCTTTTTATAAGGATGATGAATATCCAGTGTTTGCTAAAGCTGGTAGTATTATTCCAATGACTATTTTGGGAGAAAATATAAATGATTTGAGTTCACCCAAAAATATGGAAATAAATATTTTTCCTGGAGAAAGTAATTCGTATAAATTATATGAAGATGATGGAATAACAAAAATGTTTGAAGATGGATTTTTTATGGTTACATCAATAGATTTTAATTATATGCCTAATAATTATAAAGTTGTTATTAGACCTGTTGATGGAAAAACTGGTATTGTTCCTAGTTTTAGAAATTATAAAATTAAGTTTAGAAATACAAAAGTTCCAGATAGTTTAGATGTATTTGTTAATAAAGAAGAAATAACTAGTGAAATAAAAGCTTATGAAGATGATAATAATCTTGTAGTGGAAATAAATAATGTTGATACTACGAAGGAGTTAACAATTAATTGTAAGGGTAGAGATATTGAAATTAATGCTGTTAGAATTATAAATGAAGATATAAATTCTATTATTACTGATTTACCTATAAAAACTAAAGTTAAGGAAGAAATAGCAAAAGTTATATTTAGTGATTTAGATATTAAGAAAAAAAGAATTCAAATTAAGAAAATTAGAGATTTGGATAAAAGATTTAAAAGAATGTTTATAAAATTACTTGAATATATTGCTGAAATTTAATATAATACATATATGCAGTTGAAGAAAGAGTAGTAAATTATATTACTTTTAGAGAAAGTTAGTGGTTGATGAAAACTAATAAAGTAAATAATTGAACTTGCTTTTGGATGTAAATGGGGTAATTTCCGTATCAATTATTAAGAAGCAATTAAGGTGGTACCACGGGGAGACTCGTCCTTTAGGTATGACCTTTTTATTTTGGAGGGATTTATGGAACAATTAAGTGAAATATTTATTTGGGGATTGTTTGTATTTATTGCGGTATTCCTTGTTAATTTCCTGTGGATATTTAAAAGAGGTAATATAAAGAAGCAAAAAAAGAAAAAGAAAAATAAAAAATTAGAAGATTTTGTGGGATTATCTTATTTAATTCCTAAGTTTAAATTAGACATTAATAAAATGAATTTAAATTATGTATTCTTTATGGTATCTTTGATTAATGCGTTTATAATTTCATTTGTATTTATGGTAGTTACTATAATCCCTTGGAATGTTGGATTTAGTATGTTGCTGGGATTTGTGTTATTGTTTGGACTTATTTATGCATTATATGAGATATATGGAAGAATTTTAGTTAAGAAAGGATGGAGTAAAAATGAATCATAAAGAAATAGAAAAAAAGTGGCAAAAATATTGGGAAGAAAAAGGGATTTTTAAGGCTGTAACAGGTAGTGATAAGAAACCTTATTATATATTAGTAGAATTTCCTTATCCTTCTGGAACTGGGTTACATGTTGGGCATGTTAGAAGTTATACAGCTCAAGATGCAATTGCAAGAATGATGAGAATGCAAGGATATAATGTTTTGTATCCGATGGGATGGGATGCTTTTGGAGCACCTGCTGAACAATATGCAATAAAAAATCATGTACATCCAAAAGAAGCAACAAAAATTAATATTGCTAATTTTAAAAGACAAATGCAAGATTTAGGTTTTTCATTTGATTGGGATAGGGAATTTAGTACAACTGATCCTGAATATTATAAATGGACTCAATGGCAGTTCTTACAATTTTATAAACATGGTATGGCTTATAAGGATACTGTTCCAGTAAATTGGTGTCCAACTTGTAAGAGTGTTTTATCTAATGAAGATGCTGCCGGTGGAGTATGTGAAAGGTGTGGTACTCAAGTTATTCAAAAAGAAAAGAGTCAATGGATGCTTAGAATGAGTGATTATTCTGAGGATTTACTTGAAGGACTTAAAGATACTAATTTTGCCGAAAAAGTTAAGTTAGGACAAATTAATTGGATTGGTAAATCTATCGGAGCAAATGTAAACTTTAAAATAAAAGATACTGATAAATCATTTACAGTATTTACGACGAGATGTGATACATTATTCGGAGCAACTTATTGTGTTATGGCTCCGGAACATGAATTAGTAAGTGTTATTACTACGGATGAACAAAGAGAAGATGTAAATAAATATATTGAAGCTTGTAAATTAAAAAATGATATGGAAAGAACTGAACTTAATAAGGATAAAACTGGTGTTTTTACTGGGGCTTATGCTATAAATCCTGTTAATGGTAAAGAGATTCCTATTTGGATAAGTGATTATGTTTTAGCATCTTATGGTACCGGGGCTATTATGGCTGTACCTGCGCATGATGAACGTGACTATGAATTTGCTAAAAAATTTGGTTTAGATATTATACAAGTTTTAGAACCTGTTACAGGTACTATACATGAAAACGAAACTCATAAAGATAGTATTGTAGCTGTTGTTTATGATGAAGCTAATGATAAATATTTAACAATTAATTGGAAAGACAAAGGCGGAAGATTATTTATTGGTGGTACTAGAAAAAACGATGAAAGTGCTTATGATTGTGCTGTTAGAGAAATAAAAGAAGAAACAGGGTATGATGATTTAACTTTTGTTAGAGAAACATTTAAAATTAATCATCATTATTATGCTTATAATAAAGATAAATATTTTGAAATTGAAAGTACTGGATTGTTCTTTAAACTTAATTCAAATCATCAACAAACACAAAACCTTGATGAAGATGAAGTATTTGATGTTGAATGGGTAGATAAAGATACTATTTTAAAAGAAGTAAATGATAAGTTACATTCTACAACATTTGAATATTGTTTAAATGATACAGCGATGGTTGGTGATGGAGTTCATATTAATTCGGAATTCTTAAATGGTCTTGGTAAAGAAGAAGCTATAAGTAAAATGATTAAGTGGCTTGAAGAAAATAAATGTGGTGAAGCTCAAGTTAATTACAAAATGAGAGATTGGATTTTCTCAAGACAAAGATTCTGGGGAGAACCAATACCTATGGTACATTGTGATACTTGTGGTTGGGTGCCTTTAAATGAAAGTGATTTACCTTTAGTTTTACCAGATGTTGCAGAATATGAACCAACTGATGATGGTGAAAGTCCACTGGCCAAAATAACTGATTGGGTAAATACAACTTGTCCAAAATGTGGAGGACCTGCTCGTCGTGAAACTGATACAATGCCTAACTGGGCTGGTTCAAGTTGGTATTTCTTGAGGTTTATGGATGCTCACAATGATCATGAGTTTGCAAGTATGGATGCAATGAAATATTGGAATAGAGTTGATTGGTATAATGGTGGTATGGAACATACTGCAAGACACTTACTTTATGCAAGATTTTGGGTACAATTCTTATATAATATAGGTCTTGTTCCTCATAAAGAAATGATTTGGACTCGTGTTAGTCACGGTATGGTATTAGGTTCAAATAATGAAAAGATGAGTAAGAGTAAAGGCAATGTTATTAATCCAGATGATATAGTTAATGAATATGGTGCAGATACTTTAAGAGTTTATGAAATGTTTATGGGTGATTATGAACAAGATGCTCCATGGTCAACTGATTCGTTAAAAGGATGTAAGAGATTCCTTGATAGAATTGTTCGTTTGGAAGATAGAGTAGTTGAAGGCGATGAATATTCTAAAAACTTAGAAACTATTATTCATCAAAGTATTAAGAAAGTTACTTATGATTTAAGTCATATTGCTTATAATACAGCAGTTTCAACATTAATGATATTACTTAATAAATATGAAGAATGTGAACATATTACTAAAAAAGATTACACATTATTATTAACATTACTTAATCCAATGGCACCACATATTACGGAAGAATTAAATGAATCTTTAGGACAAAAACCAATTTGCGAAAGCACTTGGCCAGAATATGATGAAGCAAAAACTATTTTAAATGAAAAAGAAATCGGCGTTCAAGTTAATGGTAAGTTACGTGGTTCAATTGTAGTTAGTGTGAATGACTCTGAAGATGTTATTAAAGATAAAGCATTAAATAATGATAATGTAAAAAGACATATTGAGGGATTAGAAATTGTTAAAGTAATAGTTATAAAAGGAAGAATTGTTAATATTGTTGTTAAATAACAATTCTTTTTTTGAAAAAAAGTGGTAAAAGTGGCAAAAATTTTCAATGGATAAATAAAAAGAGTATTAAAAAAAGAGTTTTTACTGATTTTTTTTAAAAGCTTCAGATAGTGGTTTAATTCTATTTGACTTTTGAGCTTTTTGAATTAATTCTTTTACTTTATTTTGTAATTCTTTATTTTGAAAACTAATATTGTTCTTATTATCTTTCATTTGTAGTCCTCCCTAATTTATTTGAAGTAAGTCGCTTTGTTAAATTCAAATCTGTACTTATATTGTACAAATTTATTGTTTTAAGGTCAAGCTGTTTTGGTTTAAATAGTAAAATACTATTATAGTTCTATAATTTGACAAATTATTTTAGTTTATTGTTGTAAAATATAATTGGTGATGTATATGAAAGTTAAGGTATTTGATGAAGGACATGAAAAAGATTTAGAAAGTGCTATAAATGGCTTTCTAAATTCTGGAGATTTTGATATAATAGATATCAAGTATCAAGTGGCAATTGCAGTATGTGGAGAAGAACAATTATATTGTTTTAGTGCGATGATTATTTATAATTAAAGCATATACATGTTGCCAGATGTGTCAATGTTATCATCTATAAATGTTGTGTTTAAGCTTTCAAGTTTGTTTACTCTAGCATTAAGACGATTGATTTGACGTTCTATTTTGGCAAGTCTGTTTTCTATTGAATCAGAATTATCTACATATGGCATACCAACATTAGGTTGTGCTTGATAAGGGTTGTAATTAGCATTTGCGTAAGGCATTGCTTGAGGTATGGCACCTTGTGCTTGAAAATTTGAATAATTCATGTTTGATTCAGTAAAAAATGAGTTTCTATTTTTTCTCATGAGTAGCCTCCTTACAAATAGTATATGTAAATTAGAAAGAAGTTGATAATATGAGAATGAGAAATCCAAAAGATAAGGATGAGGTTTTAAATAATTGTGATTATTATTTTGAAGGAAGTTTTGATAATGATAATCCCGTATGTTTAGAAATAGGAATGGGAAAAGGGCAATTTATTTTGAATATGGCTTTAAATAATCCAAATGTTAATTATATTGGGGTAGAGAAATATAGTAGTGTTGCAAGTGTTGCCATAAAAAAGATAAATGAATATAAACCTAGTAATTTAAAAATATTAATTGGTGATATTGCCAGTATTGAAGAGTTGTTAGATAATAAAATTGATACAATATATCTTAATTTTTCTGATCCATGGCCTAAAGATAGACATGCAAAAAGAAGATTAACATCAGTTAATTATTTAAAAGTGTATGATAAATTATTTAAAGGAAAACCACATATAATACAAAAAACTGATAATGATTTGTTATTTCAATATAGTTTAAATGAATATAAAGAATATGGGTATAATATAAATAAAATAAGTTATGATTTACATAATGAAGATATACCTAATATAATGACTGAGTATGAAGAAAAGTTTAGTAATATGGGAATTAAAATTAAATATGTAGATGTGAGTAAATAATTGTAAAATAAAAAAAGTTATATCCCTGTAGAGAAGATATAATTTGGATATAACTTATTGTTACCTGTTGTTTCAATAATGGGTGAAATAATGACTTGATTCAAATATAAATCAGGTAACAGTGAGTTATTATACACATATTTTAAAGCAATGCAAGCGTTTCGACATCGTTTGACAAAAGTTTTAAATTGATAGATGTAAAACTCTGTATTTAGAGTTTTTTTGTCATTTTTTTACATGTAATATTTACAAAAACTTTTACTTTAATAGTTTCATTTTTTTTGGTATAATTATAAAAGAGGTTATATATGAAAAAGATAATTATTATGATTGGTTTACTAGTTTTATTAACTGGATGCACTAATATAAATAAATTAAGTTATGAAGAAATAATGAATAATATTTCTGTAAATTCATCTAAAAGAAATATATATAGAACTGGGTATAGTTATTATTTACCAAGAGGGATGCAAGTAGCTGATAGTACATTATATAATGAAATTATTGAGGATGCTAATAATAGATATTATTTGTATGTAGATGTTGTTAGTTACGATAAAAAAATCGAAAAAGAATATCAAGTAAATAGTAATGCAATTTATTCTAGTAAGATTAGTTTTGAAGATAAATTTGGGTATGTTGAAATAAATTTATTAAAAAATGATAAATATTTAGTTGAAATTATGTATAATTATGCTAAAATAGAAGTGATAGTAGATAAAAATAATTGTAAGGAAGCAATGTTATCTATTATAAACATATTAAAAAGTGTTGAGTATAATGATAGTATAATTGCTAATTTAATGGGTGATGATATTCTTAATTTCAATGAAGAAGAGTTCAATATATTCAATACAAAGGGTAGTGAAAGTAATTATATTACAGTAGATGATAATTATAAAGAAGAGGAAGAAAAGATCTTTGACCCTGATTTAATTAACTAGAAAGGTGGATAATAATGGGATTACTAAATAAAATAAAAGGAATATTGTTTGAGGAAGTTGAGGATGATGAGGTAACAGCTACACCAAAAGCTGAAGAAAAGAAGCCTATTGCAGAAAAAATAGAGCCTCAAAAGAAAGTGGAAGAAATTGTAGAAAAGCCAACTCCGAAAGTAAATGTTTCACAAGTTAAGGAAGAAAAAGTTGAATCATTAAATGAAAGAGATTTATTTAAACAAGATAGTGTGTCACCTTTTTTTGATTTTGATGAAGAAGAATTTTCTAATATGAGTCGGGTTCAAAAACCTAAAAGTTCTACGAATGTATTGGAATATGAAAGAAAAAAAAGAACAGAAAAAAGATATGATATGGGGAACTTTTCTAAAATTGAAAGAACTGAGGTTGTTGAAAAGAAAAAATTTAAACCATCTCCGATTATATCCCCGGTATATGGTATATTAAATGAAGATTATATACCAGAAGACATTAAGAGTAAGACAGATAATAGTACAAGTAATGAGTTAGATTTTAATAGTGTTAGAAAAAAAGCCTTTGGGGAAATACAAGAAGAACCAAAAACGACATATTATGAAGAAACTGTTACAGTTAAATTAAAAGAAAATGAAGAAGAAAAGAAACAAAAAGTAAAAACTATTGATGAGTTACTTGAAGATACATCTGATATAACTATAGATACTGATGAACCAAAAGTAGAAGAAAAAGTTGAGCCTAAAGAAACTGTAGTTGAACCTGAGGTTAGCGAATACGAAAAGGTTGATCAAGATTTAGAAGAGTTAACACCAAAAGATGATGTAAAGAAAACAGATTTTGAAAAAGTAGAAGATGATGATACTTTAGAAAATGATTTGTTTGATTTGATAGATTCAATGTATGATAATAGAGAGGATGGTGATATTTAATGGAATTTTGGTTAAGTTTTTTACCAATAGTTATTTATTTACTTTTAATTGCATTATTAACTATAGGAATAATTTTAGGAATTAAAACTATAATAACTATGAATAAGTTAGAAAAAGTAGTAGATAATGTAAATGAAAAAGTTGAATCATTAAATTCAATATTTAGTATAATTGATTTTACCACTGATAAGATTGCTTCTTTTACTGACAAAGTAGTAGAAGTTGCAGGTAATTTATTTAGTAAAGTATTATTTAGAAAAAAAAGAAAGGATGAAGGTGAAGAATAATATGAAAAAAGGTGGATTAGGAAAATTTGTTTGCGGAGCAGCCATTGGAGCTGGATTAGGTTTATTATTTGCTCCGAAATCTGGAAAAGAAACTAGAGCTGACTTAAAAAAGAAATTTGATGAGGTTTTAGAACAAGTTAAATCTATTAAAGCTGAAGATGTAAAAGAAAGCATTGTTAAAAAAGTAAATGAATTACAAAAGGAATTAAAAGACTTAGATAAAGAAAAAGTTTTAAAGATTGCTAAACAAAAAGCTACGAAGATTCAAAAGAAAGCTGATGAATTATATAAGTTAGCTGTTGAAAAAGGAACACCAGTTATTGAAAAAAGTGTTTCAGAATTAAAACAAGCTACTGCTGATGCTTTAAAGAAAATTGTAGCTAAATTAGAAACTGAAAATAAATAGACTTCCATTTTGGAGGTTTTTTTCTGGGTTAAAGAAAGTTGCTACTTTCTTTTATTTTTGTTATAATTCTTTTATGGAGTTGATACTCATGAAATTTGCTAATATATATGAAGAGGAATATTATTTTCCTTATCAGGAAATGTCTTTAGAAGAAGCTAGAGAATATAGATACCTTATAAGTAATTCGATAGAGTTTATAAATGGTGAAATAATTCAGATGCATTTATTTAAAAAAGATAATTTTGTATATGCAAATGGAATGTTTGCATGTAGTGGTAATAATAAGACTTTTGAAAGTAGAATAGTAAGTACTGAATTTGGATTTAGGATATGGAGTGAGGTATGTAGTATAAAACATAGAGATTCATATTCATGTAATGAAGAGTATGTTTGTGGTAAATATAATATTAAAATAGTTAGTCAAGTAAAGGATAAAGTTTATGAAAGAATAATACCTTATAGAAATATAGATAAATTAAGTAAATAGAATTTCATATAGATTTCACAAATGATATATATACTAATTGGTGGGTGGTAAAATGCGTGTTTTAGTAGTAGATGATGAAAAATTAATTAGAGATGTAATTAAAGAATATTTATTATTAGAAGAAATGGATGTAGAAGAAGCATCTAATGGAGAAGAGGCTTTAGAAAAAGTTAAGAATAATGATTTTGATATAGTTATTATGGATATAATGATGCCTAAGATGGATGGATATACAGCATGTAGAGAAATAAAAAAAATAAAAGATGTTCCTTTTATTATGCTTTCTGCTCGTGGTGAAGAATATGATAAACTTATTGGGTTTGATTTAGGAATTGATGATTATGTTACTAAACCTTTTAGTCCAAAAGAGTTGGTGGCTAGAATAAAGGCTGTAACCAAAAGAAAAGAAACAAGTACTAATATTTATGAAATAAAAGGAATTAAATTAGATGATTTAGCTCATGATGTGTATGTTGATGGAAAGAGGATTTATTTAACTCCGAAAGAATATGACTTATTAAAGTATTTTATTGATAATAAAAATATTGCATTATCTAGAGAAAATATATTAAGTCATATCTGGGGATATGATTTTTATGGTGATGATAGAACTGTAGATACTCATGTTAAAACTTTAAGAAAGAATTTAGGGAAGTATAAGGATATGATTGTTACAGTTCGAGGAATGGGTTATAAATTTTTGTATGAAGAATAAAAAGAAAACAAGTATTCAGGCTAAAACATTATTTTTTCTTCTTTCCTATAATGTAGTTATAATTGTTCTTCTTTGGTTTTGTCAAATTAAAATATTAGATATTTATTATGAAAAAGAACAGATGTATAATATGAATAATATTGTAAGTTCTTTAAAGAATGTTGAAAGTGATGAATTAGTTTCAACGTTACAAGATATTGCATATGAAAATGATGTATGTATATTAATTACAGATGATGTAAATGTTATTGGGGCTTATAATATTAATATGAATGGCTGTGCTTTAAAATCTAGAAATAGTAAAGTAAATGATATAATCTATAGCTTTATTGAAGAGGAAGAGACATTTAAATCTTATAAGTTTATTAATGAGGATAAACATGTTGAAGCATTGTTGTATGGTATAAAAATAGATGGAAAAGATACATTTATTTATTCTAATCTTGAAGATATTTCTGATTTTACTCTTTTAATTAAAAGGCAATTAATGTATGTTTGTTCTTTAGGAATTTTAATAGCAATTATTATGTCAATATTTTTAGCAAATAAAATAACCGAACCAATTACTAAGATTACTAAAAAAGCTAAAAAGCTTGGAACTGGTGATACTGATGTTTATTTTGAAGATTCGGGAATTAAAGAAATAGATGAGTTATCTGAGGCATTAACACAAGCTCAGAATGAAATGACTAAAACAGATGAATTACGTCGAGATTTAATGGCAAATGTTTCACATGATTTAAAGACACCCCTTACAATGATAAAGGCTTATGCAGAAATGATTAGGGATATTTCTTATAAAGATCCTGAAAAAATGAATGAACACTTAAGCATTATTGTAGATGAAACTGATAGATTAACAGTATTAGTTAATGATATATTAGATTTATCTAGGATGCAATCAAATGCTGATTCACTTAGTATTGAAAAATTTGATTTAGCAGATGATATAAAAACTATTGTAAATAGATATCAAATTATTAAAGAAACAGAAAAATATATAATTAATTTAGAAATGCCAGATTCTATAATGATAAAGGCTGATAAAAAGAAACTTAATCAAGTGATATATAATTTAATTAATAATGCTATTAATTATACTGGTGATGATAAAACTGTAACTGTTAAAGTTACTAAGCATAAAAAATATTACTTGGTAGAAATTATTGATACTGGTAAAGGAATTAAAGAAAGTGAAATTCCATATATTTGGAATAAATATTATAAAAATGATAAAAATCATCAAAGAAATGTTGTATCAACTGGATTAGGTTTATCAATTGTAAAGGAAATTCTGGAATTACATGGTTATGAATATGGAGTTAAAAGTGAACTAAAAAAAGGAACAACTTTTTACTTTAAAATTAAAATATAAAAATTTCATTTTTTCAACATAAATATTTCATAATTCTTTGTTACTATTATATTGTAACAAAGGAGGGATGTTATATAAGATAAAAAAATAAGTTTATAATAATAAATATAAACTATACACAATTAACATATAAACTCAAAACTCACACTTTTTTAAAAGGAGCCAAATTATGACTCCTTTTTACTTTGTTAATTTTCTAAGAAAACACCCCAGCCATTTACAACTGTTCTTCCTTTAGGTATTGGAATTCCTAAAGCGTTTTTTGGTGAATTTAGAAGGGTACCGTTTACTACGAGTTGGGTACTAGCTCCGCCATCTAAATTTGCTGCAGTTGTTGCTCCATATTTTTCTAAAACGTCAATTCCTTCTTCAAAGGTAATGCCTGCATAAGATGCACCATCTGTAACAAGGAATAAAATAATTCCATCATCTCTTTGAGCAATCATATTTCTAGCTGCACGAGTTTGTTTTAAATTTGTTTGTCTTTTACCTTCAATAATTAAGAATGGTCCAAACTCAAGCCCATCACGCATACCCATTTCAACTGCTTTTTCTCCGGTGGAATGAACAAGCATTAATTTATTATCATTACTCATGCCAATAATATCTGATTCTCTGTTATGAGATTTGTAAATTACATTTCCATTTTCTATAATATAACCAAAAGGAATATCTTTGCTTACTTTTCCATCATCATAGAAACCACCACCATTAACTCCGATTGTTGCCCCATATCTTTTAGTCATATCTATGATATTTTCTTTTCCATCATTGTTCGGTGTTTTAAAGGCTCTACTTTTCATAATGTGAACAGTGCTTGGATCGTAAACTACTACTAACCAACCTTTATTTTTAGCTACAGTTATATCAATTATTTTGTAATCATTATTTTCACCACGATTTTGTATTTGAGCTTCATATTCATTATCAAATTTTTTGTCATCTGTTGTATCAATAAATAAGCTATTGTTAAATCTTAATGATTTATAATCGTTGCTCTTCTTTGTAGTAATATTTTGAAATCTTTGCTTTATCATAAAATCTTCGATATTATTTTGAAATATTATTGTTATTAAAAATAGGGCTGCAAATACAAAATTTATGATTATTATTAATTTATTATTTTTCATTTTGTACCATCCTTATAAACATATATATTGTTTTCTTTAATAAAGTTTTTTTCTTTATCTTTTGAAATTGCAATTGTGTATTTTGTATTATGTGTTGTAGAATCATCTCCGTATATTACTGGATTATCATATATTAAATTAAAATTATTAATTTTATTTGCTAGATAATAATTTATTATAGTATTATCTAGTTTTATGTCTAATATATTTGGTATTCCAATTTTTTGTATTTCTTTTTCTTTAAAAATATCATCTTTTTTGTTATTGTATACTCCGGTATATATAGTTATATCTTTTAATAATTCTTTATAAGTAATTTTTTTGTATAAATCATTATTTAAATAATCTAAGGTATCTTTTTTATATAATTTTTTTATTATGTCTAAACTCATTAGCTTTATATCATCTTTATAATCATAAACAATATAAGAATCATTATTAATTTTAACTATGGTTCCAAGACCAAAAGCTTCATCATCAATCATATATGGATTATCTTTATTTCCATCTCCGGATTTATAGGTAGTATTTGCACGAAGAGTTATAACTGGCCTAATTTCATAAAAATTATTTTCATTTGATTTACTTATACTATCTCCGTTTGTATGATTATCAGTATTATATAACCACATTATTTCATTATCATTTGTAATAAATGTTTTATTATCTTGGAATGAGTTTATATAATCATATACACTTAATAAATTTATAAAAGAATCATTATTAACTTTATTACATGTTATTTCATTATTATTTATATCATCTTCACATACTTTGTTTTTAGTTAAATATTCAATATTTAAATTATTCTCTAAATTGTTTAAAAATTCGTTTATTAGATTTTTAGGTAACATATTTATATAATCATTAAGTATTAAAGTAATAGAACTATCACTATTAATTTTTATTATTCTCCATGTAAGATTATTAAATGATACATAATTATTATCTATTTCACCTTTATATATGTATGAATCATTTTCTTTATATAGTTCACTATTTTTGATTATGTGTTCAGATAATAAGTTTATATTTTTAGCTTTATTATAAATTCTAAATAAATTAAATACTAATAATGTAATTAATATTATTAATATAATGCAAAGTAAAGTAAATAAAAAGTCTTTTTTCTTTTTCATACAATCACAACCTTTAAAACTATATCCATAATATCATAATAATTTAGCATAGGCAAGGATATGTATTTGCAAATTTTAAAAATTGCATTATAATAATTATGTGAGGTAGATTATGAAAAAAGTAATTGGGGTTATATTAGTTATTTTTGTTTGTTTAGCTTGTGCTTTATTTTATAGAGATTATATATATGATAATGAAAATACATGGGTTGAACAGACTTTAAATGTATTTAAAGATGAAGAAAAGATTAAACAACAACAATATATAAAATGTATGAATAATTCATATAAAGATGAATCTATTGATTCTATGTTTGAAGAAATATCTAATATATATAAGAATAATGGGGTAGCTATTTATTTTAAAGACTTAAATAATGATTATGAATTAAAATTAAATGAAAATAAAATATATTATTCTGCAAGTACATCAAAATTATTTATGGTAATTTATTTGTTAGAAAAGTATAGAAATAATGAATTAGATTTAGAAACTAAATTAGTATATAAACCAAGTGATGCAATGCAAGGAAGTATTGGAATGAAACAACATAAGTATTATGATGAGGTCCCTTTAAGTGAATTAATAAAACATATGCTAGTTTATAGTGATAATACAGCTTATTTTATGTTGATTAATTATGTTGGTTTAGATAATTTAAAACTTTATTTTAAAGAATATAACTTAGTTATGGAATCTTTTGATCCTTTTATTAGAAATTATAGTGCAGATTTAGCAATGAAATCTTTAGTTAGATTATATGAACTTATTCAAGTTGATGATGACTATTCAAAGTTAATTAAAGAATCTATGAATAATAAAAATATGAATTATTTGAGTTTCGATGACAAAACTTTTTTACACAAATATGGTTATTATGATGTAAGTTATCATGATATTGGTATATATGATGATGAGAATAACCCTTATTTATTAGCAGTTTTAACTTTATATGGTAATGGTGATTATAGTACAAAAGTAAATAATATTAGTAAACAAATATATGAAATATATAATAAAAATATATCTTTAAAAGAAGAGTATTGTCAAAGTGTAATTAAATAGAAAAAAAGTATCTAATGTGTTAAAATAGTGCTTTTTTTTTTTTTTTGATGTAAAATCAACATATAATAGAATAAATATCATGTGTGATATTGTTATAAGGAGTAGATAAATAATGGAAAAAAACAAGACAAAAATAGTAACAATTGCATCATTGTTAGCATTAGTAATTTTAATCATCGGAGCAACATATGCTTACTTTCAAGCCCAAACCGGAGAAGGTTCACAAACAGACATCAGGATTAATGCAAATACTGTGGATACCTTAACATTTGAAATAGGTGACCCAATTACATTAACACTAGATCAAGAAAACTTTGCACAAGGGACTGGTAACCAAACAGGTTCAACATTTGCTAAAGCAATGTTGACAGCAAATAATAAAACAAATACAGCAACAGAACATTATTATATGTATCTAAATATTACTGGAAATACATTTACATATACACAAGATGAAGACACACCAGAAATATTAGTAACAATAACAGATACAAATAATAATGAAATAACAAGTATTACAGGACTAACATATAAGACAGTAACAGATGGAAATGGAACAACATTAAAAGGTTTTGATATAACAAACCAAAAAGGATTAATAACAATATTTGATAATAGAGAAATAACGACAACATCAGATATAACAGAAGAATGGAATGTAACAGTAACATATGTAAATTATGATGCAGATCAATCAGCAAATGCTGGAAAGAGTATTAATGCAAATTTAATAATACAAAAAGAAAAAATAAAAGAAACTGTAGCTATGGTTTGCTCTAGTGGACAAACATTAAATTCATGTATAATTGCTATGAATGGAAAAGATGACACTTTATATTATCATGATTCAACACTAACAAATGGAGCAGGAGACAATAGCTATAGATATGCAGGACCAAGTGGAACAGTAAATAACTTTGTATGTCTTGGAACAAATGAAAGTCCATGTCCTGAAGATAATTTATATCGAATTATCGGAGTAATAAATGATAAAGTGAAATTAATAAAATATGATTATGCAACAAGTGACTTATTAGGAACAGATGGAGATTATTACAGTACATCAACTCCAAATGCAACATATTATAAAGGCAATTTGACATCAATAAATACATATTATTGGAATTATAAAGCAACAAACAGTTCAACCAATACATGGAGTACAAGTCTATTAAACAAAACAAATCTAAATACAAACTTTATAAATAATATTGGTAGTGAGTGGGCAAATAAAATAGCTACGACAACATGGAAGGTCGGAGGAAATACTTATGCAAAAATAAGAGATGTAGTTCCATCAGAAGCATATCAAAATGAAATAGTAAATCCAGTACCAGGCCAATATTCAACGACTGGCGAAACAGAATATAGTGCAAAAATAGGATTAATGTATGTGTCAGATTATGGGTTTGCAGCAAGTCCGAATGCATGGACGTTAACAATGGATTCATATAATAATTCTACAGCCAAAAATAATAATTGGATGTACATGGGAGCTTGGGAATGGACAATTTCCCGTAATGCGGACTTTTCGGGCTCTGCTTTCGGTGTGCTCAGCGATGGTCGCGTGCGCAGCTACGGCGTGAGCAACGTCGATGCGGTCCGTCCTGTCTTTAATCTTGAGCCTTCCATAGCTTATAAATCAGGATCCGGAACCCAATCAGACCCAATTTTGATAAACTGATTGACGGACAGTTTTGAATAAACCCTGATGAAACCTGGACTAAATGAGGTAAAAAGTTCGACCAATAATGA
>CAKOLL010000002.1 GCA_934096295.1 uncultured Bacilli bacterium | reverse complement strand
TGTCTTACTATTTGCAGTCAATAATGCTTTGGCAAATGTTGAACCTGTTTGGTTACCAGTCCCTTGTGCAAAGTTTTTTTGATCTAGGGTTAATGTTATTGGATCACCTGTTTCAAATGTTAAGGTATCCACGGTATTTGCATTGATTCTAATATCTGTTTGAGAACCTTCTCCAGTCTGTGCTGCAAAATATGCATATGTTGCTCCGATGATTAATATTATTAATGCTAACAATGCTGCAATTGTTATTATTTTGGTTTTGTTTTTTTCCATACTACTACACTCCTTATATTAGTATGATTACATATTCTAATATCATACTCTATATTAATAGTATAGCACACAATGCCACTGCTAGACTATAAAAAACTAAATTTTTTTCAAAAAATAAACAACTTGTTTGAAAATCAAGTTGTTTTTGTATATTAAACTCTTTTTAATTTTACACTACCCAGGTTAATAATTGCTTCATAATCTATAAGTAATTCAAATCCCATTCCATCATTTTTTTCTACGAGTAAGAAGCCTTTTTCTAATCCTTTATCAATTAATAAAGTTATTAAATCTGACAAACGTATAAATACAAAATCATATCCAAAAGGATGAACACTACAAAGTGATGACATATCAGATGAAGATAAAACATCTTTAGAAAAATAATATGGATTTATCCCATACGCTTCAAAATCAGCTTGATATCCCATTACATTACCAGACTTTAAAACCTCTAACAAGGGTTGTCTTTGTGCAATTTGATTAAACTTATTTGTTACAACATTTCTAAAAGCAGATGTAACTAAAGATTTAGAACCATTCTTTTCATAATCACTAACTATTTCTCCGAACTTTAAAGAGTTATATATATTGGGCATTACTAATCCATCTTGAACTGCAGCAATATACTTATCAAGTGATTCACTAAGTTTTTCATATTCACATTCTAAATAATCTTCCACAAACAAATTAGTAAATTCATTTAGTTTTTCATTTTTATATCCATTTAATATTAAATCTTGTTTTACATTTTCATATTTTTTCATAATATCCTCCGTAGGCAAGAAATATTTTATAATAAAATTATATTAGTTGTCAAGGGAAAAATTTACAAAAGAAAAGAGTCTTTGTTAGACCCTTAATTGTTTTCTTTTAATATTTCTAATGCTTTATGCATCTTCATATCATATTCAATAACATCCATTGAACCATAAGCTTTTAATAATTCAGCCTTATCTACTCCATAAGTTGCTGCAATTTCATCTGCTCTAGCTTCAACTTCTTCTTTTGTAAATTTTAAATCTTCTTTTTCCGCTATTGCTTCTAGCATAAAACGATATTTAACACGTTTTTCAGCTTCTGGTTCCATTTGTTTATGTAAATCTTCTTCTTTAGTACCAGTAATTTTTAAGAATTCATTAAAATCCATACCTTGCATTTTTAATTGTTCAGCATATTGATTAATCATTCTATGAACTTCTTCATCAATAATTTCTGGATTTATTTCAATTTTCATATTTTTAGCAGCTGCTTCTAATACCTTATCCATAAATTCATCTTCTAAATGATGTTCTTTTTCATGAGTTAATTCTTCTTTAACTTTAGCTTTTAATCCAGCTTCATCTTTTACATCTTCATATCCTAAATCTTCAAAGAATTCTTTATTTATTTCTGGTAAAACTCGCATCTTTACTTCATTAACAGTTACAGTAAATGTTACATCTTTACCCTTTAAGTCTTCAACATAGTTTTCTGGGAATTTTAAGTTTAATTCTTTTGTTTCTCCAACTTTCATTCCAACTACGCCTTCTTCAAAACCAGGAATAAATGAATGACTACCAATTTCTAAAGGATAATTTTCTCCTTTAGCTCCTTCAATTTCTTTACCATCTACAACTCCAGTAAAGCTAATAACTGCAGTATCACCTTCAACTACTTCGCCATTTTCTTTTACTACAACATCAGCCATATGACTTCTCATATGTTCAATTTCATTATTAACTTCTTCATCAGTTACTTTAGCTTCTTCTTTTTTAACTTTTAAATTTTTATAATCTCCTAAAGTAACTTCAGGTTTAGTAATAATAGTAAATTTAAAAATTACATTTGTATCACTAATTCCAGTAACATCAACTTGTGGTTCAATAACTGGTAATAATTTTTCTTTTTCTAAAGCTTTTTTATATGCAACACTAATACAAGCATCAATAGCATCAGCATATAATGATTCAATTCCAAAATGTTTTAAATAAATTTCTTTACTTGCCATTCCTTTTCTAAAGCCATCAATTTTAACTTCTTTATTTTTCTTTTTGAATACAGCATCTAAAGAGTCTACCCATTCTTTTTCTAATTTAATTTCAATCTCATGTACGTTTTTCATAATATTTCCTTCCTTAACTACCTTATTATAATATAATTACTTATATTTTACAAGAAAATAAGCTTAATTCCATAGAATTTAAGCTATTTTTACAATTTTTATTGTATATCCACCATTTGGACTTGCAACTTCAACAGCATCACCAGTTTTATGTTTAAGTAAAGCAATACCTAATGGAGATTCATTTGATATTTTGTTTTCAAATGGATCAGCTTCCATAGAACCAACTATTTTATATTCTTCTTCTTCACCATCATCATAACTAATTGTTACTACAGAACCTAAACTAACTTCATTCTTTCCTTTATTATCAATAATTTCCGCATGTTCAAGTTTATATTCAAGTTCTTGAATTTTAGCTTCAATTATAGCTTGTTCATTTCTAGCAGCATCATAATCAGCATTTTCAGATAAATCCCCTAAAGCTCTAGCTTCTTTTAAAGCTTTAATAACTTCTGGACGACGAACATTCTTAAGCTCATTTAATTCATTTTCAGCTTCTAAAAATCCTTCCGCAGTCATTATAAATGTATTTTCTTTTTTCATAAAAATCAATCTCCTTTTTTATTTCAATTTACAGTTCATAATCATACTATAAAACATCCAATTTGTCAAATACTTTTAACCTCATCATATCATTTACTTGTAGTTTATCATTCACTTTCATTTTTATAATACTTTTCGGATGTCTACAAACTTCAATAATATTTCCTTCATTATCATATATTGTATTAATTAGATAATCAAAAGTTTCATGATTTGGCCCAAAAAATTGCACTACTTGACCACTCTCAAAATAATTTCTTACCTCTATCGTTGCTATTTTTTCTTCTTCATTATAATCCATTACTAAACCTAAAAAGTCTTGATTTGATACTTCAGCTCTTCCATTCCAATATTCTTCATTAACTCCAGGCAATTTATCATAAAATTGAGGTGTTGATTCACGATTAGCACAACGATTTAATATTTTTAAATAATAATCTTCTATTTCTTTAGTTAACGTATTATTTAATGCTGCATCAATCATTCTTCTATAACTTAGTAAAACCGTAGATACATAATAAATAGAGCGCATTCTTCCTTCAATTTTAAAAGAAGCTACCCCTAAATCAATTTGTTCTTTTATAAATGGCACCATATTTAAATCTTTAGGCATAATAGTTAAATTAGGTTTTTCATCGACTAAAAACTCCCAACGACATACTTGAGCACATCCACCACGATTGGAATCTCTATTAGTCATATAATTTGATAAAACACATTTACCACTAAAAGACGTACACATAGCACCATGGATGAATGTTTCAATTTCAATACCCGTTTTAGCAATTTCTATTAAGTTTTCTCTAGATGCCTCACGAGCTAATACCACCCTTGTAACACCCAACTTTTGCCAAAACCTAACGGCTCTACTATTTAGGGTACTAGCTTGCGTAGATAAACAAACACTTAAACCAAGGTTAAAATCTTGACACATTTTTATAACTGTTATATCACTAGCAATTATTCCATCAATATTTATACTATCTAAATATTTTAAATATTCTTCCAAACCATTTAAATCTTCATCATGAAACACAATATTTACAGTTACATATATTTTTTTATTTAAACTATGAGCAAAATCACTTGCTTCTTTTAACTCTTCTAAGCTAAAATTCTTAGCATTAGCTCTCAAACTAAAATTTTGACCCCCACAATAAACTGCATCTGCTCCATAAAGATATGCAAATTTCATTTTCTCTAAATCACCAGCGGGTGCTAATAACTCAGGCATCTAAATCACCTACTTTATAAACAGTTTTTTTATCTAAAAATATTCTACTACAAGGAATATTACTTAAATCATTATTTAATACGTTTCTTATATTATTTATATCTAAAAGTATTAAATCATACCAAAAATATAAAACATTTTCTAAATCAAGCAAACTAGTTCCATCATAATAGGGATAAGCATAAACCTTAGTTCCATAATCTGATTCTATTACTTTAAAATATTTATTATCAATATGACTATCTAATACTTTTTCTTTATCTATTTTATAATACATCTCATAATTATCTAATAAATTTCTTCTTGAATACATAAGTCCTTTTAAACCAAATGTATATATTACTACTTTTTTATTAACATTTTTAACTATATCTCTAATTTCCATTTCAGATAAATCACTAGAAACTACAACACTATCTACATATTCTAAATAACTATTTATTGAACTAGCATTATTACTTATATGATCTAATATTAATATCTTAGTTATATTCATATCTTTAACAATATCTATAATTCCCAAATCATCAAACATAATCCCTTTTACATCACTCGATACTAAAATCTCTTCAAGATTATTTAATTCTTCATCTGTTAAAATTCTATTTACTAAAACAAAATCATCAATATCCTTTATATCAAAATATTCTTCATAGCCTACGGAAAAAAATCTAAGAGGATAAACCAGTGTTACATCCTCTTTCTTTAAATCATTTATAAAATCTTTATTAGTAACAGTTACTAATCTATTCATGTTTCCACGTACTTACTGAAAGTCCATCACCAATATCATAAAACTTGGTATCAAATTCAGTATTATTCTTTAAAAATTCAATATAATTTTCGATTTTTTCCACTAGGCTTTTTAAATTACCTTTATCTAACTTACTAGATTCACCAACATAACCATGAAACTTAATATTATCAGTTATAATTGTTCCATTTGGATTTAAGAAATTTTTATATTTTTCAAAAAACTTAGTATATTGACCTTTCGCTGCATCAATAAATATTAAATCATATTTTAAATCTTCTGATAAGTTTAATTCCAATGCATCTTGATAAACAACATTTATTTTCTTTTCCATACCATATTTCTTAACATTCTTTAAACATTCCATATACCTTACTTCATCTCTTTCAATTGTTGTAACAACGCATTCTTGTGTACTAGATGCCATAAGTATTGCAGAATATCCAATTGCACTACCAATTTCTAAAATACTTTTAATATTGTTATCTTTAATATATTTCATAATAAATGCAATAGATTTTTTTTCAATGATAGGTACATTTTTTTCACTTGCATACCTTTCCATTTCCAATATTTGTTCTTTCAATTTAATTCACCTTTACTTCATATATTTTTCTTTTAATTCGTTAAAGCCATCAATATCTTTAGCAAAATAAACTTTACCAGTTAAAACATCTGCTATAAAATACACATAATCTGTATTAGTTGGTTCTAATGCTGCATTTATGCTATCCAATGAAGGATTACAAATAGGTCCAACTGGAAGCCCAATAAATGTAACAACTCTAGTATTATAAGGGTTTTTATCGTTTAAGTCAACTTTTGTTAGGGTTTCACTCATACTTTTTTGTACTCCATAATAACTTGTTACATCCATTCCCAAACTCATATTCATATCAAGTCTTTTATAAATAACTTGACTAACCATTCTTCTATCATCACTAGTATTTGCTTCTTTTTCTGCAATACTTGCTATTGTAATAAGTTCATGAACACTCATTTTATTATTTAACATCTTATCTTTAATAGAACTTAATTTATCACTCGTAACATTTAACATTTTTCTAATTACTTGTTCAATTGTTGTATCTTTATAAAAATCATACGTTTCAGGAAATAAATAACCTTCCAAAGGATAATAAATATCTTCATCTAATATATCTTCAGTTAAAAACCAATAATCAGCAATTAACCCCTTTAAGAATGATTTATCGTTTACTTTTTTAATTGCATCATCATAATTTAAATCAGTATTATCACATATTAGTTTTATATATTCTTTTAACGTAACTCCTTCTTTTAAGGTAACTCTAGCACTAGGTTTATATTCTTTTATAACGTCTCCTTTACCAAGAGATTTTATAATATCTTGTGTTGACATATCTCTACTAAATTCATATGATCCAGCTTGTAAATTTTTATTATTAGAAAGTATAACATAAATAATTGTTGCATATTTACTTTTTATTAATTTTGCTTCTTTTAAATTATTTATAATAGTTTTCTTATCATCACCTTTATTAACTACAAAAGTAACTGGAACATTGCTTCTACCACTTGGTGTAAGCAAAATAAAATATGTAATCGTCATAGCTACTATCAACCCAACAATTACCCCTAAAATAATAAAAATCTTTTTATTCTTCATATCATTCACTTTCCTTTTTATTAATTAGTCTTTGTACTTGCATAAATATACCATCTAATATTTCTACTTTTCTTTTATCCTTAATTGGTTTTAATACTTGTTTACCATTACAATATTCATATAAAGAAACATAGCAAATAACATCTCCTAATTTATTTACATCATTCTTTGTATAAATCAAATAGTCTTCATCTTCCATGGAAACTTTTAAAATTGGTTTATACTCATTTTTTTCATTATTATCATCAACTACTAACTTATTTATCATAACTAATCCTTTTTAAATACATCTCTAATATTAACACCGCAGACAATACATCTGTTTTATTTTTTTTATTTATATTTTTTAGTCCATTATTTTTCATAATATTTAATGCTTCTACTGTTGTAAGTCTTTCATCTTCTAGTACGACCTCATAGCCACATTCCTCAAGCATTTTTTTAAAATTAATACTTCGCTCCACAGCAAATCCCATTGAATTATCCATATTTTTAGGAAGCCCTAAAACTATCTTAGAAACATTCTTATCTTTTATAACCTCTAACAATTTTCTTAAAGCATCATCATAATCTTCTTTAGCAAATTTAATTAGTACAAGTGGGCTTACTAAAGAATTTGTCTTATCACTTATAGAAACACCTAAAGATGTTGTTCCCAAATCTAAACCAACGTATCTCATTATCTACCTAAATAAGTATTAATTATGGCCATTAAAACTTCACTACGATCAAATTGTTGCAACTTTGCTCTTGAATGATTAAAAGTTGTAATATATTTACTATCCCCACTTATTAAATAACCAACTAATTGATTCGTTGCATTATAACCTTTAAATTCTAATGCTTCCACAACCTCATTAATAGTCATTAATATTAATTCTTGTCTTAATTCTTTAACGTTAAATATTGTTGTTTTATTGTCCATTACATCACCCACTATCAGTGATATTTTATCAAAAAAAACATTAAATTGCAATATAAAAGGATGAAGTAAAAAATCTTCATCCATAACAGAGGCCTAGTTACTCAAACAAATATCGTTTATATTTTAAAAGAAAACTTTAATACTTAATATTGTAGGAACTATAAGACTATAATTTATATTATAGAAAGGTTTGTAAAAGAGTTAATGATTTATAAACAATATTATTTCCTAAAACCTCTATAAAACATGCTAACAAAGAAATGTGAAATTTTTGTGAAGAAAAAGTGAAATACTATTTTTCTTCAAATTTGACTCTATGATCATTAAAATAGTTAAAATATATTTTCATATTTTCTAGCTCCCACCAATTCTTAGTTCTAACAGGTACAGCATCTAAATCATAGATTGTTGCCCCATTCATTCCTAAAATAAATGGAGAATGCGTAGCAATAATAAACTGACAATTAAAGAATCTTGCTGATTCTTCCAAAAATTTTGTAAGTTTAAGTTGCATTTCTGCTGACATACTATTTTCAGGTTCATCAAGTAAATATACTCCATTATCTTTAATTTCAGATATAAAATACATTAATGCAGATTCCCCATTCGATTGTTCTAAAACATCTTTATTTAACATTCTTTCACGTATAAATGATGCTGGACTCAATCTCTTTGCATCAACCTCATTTTTAATATTTTGATAATCAGACATATCACTAATCATAGTATTTTTACAATCAAAATATTCCTTTAACAAGGCTTCTCTTTTATTAAAACCACGATTGTTAATTCTTTTTATGTTATATAGATAATCAAATACATCATCACTTTTAATAATTTTAATTTCATCAGGTACTTCATAAGTCATTTCATAAGAACAACAATTTACATAACTTTGAAACATTTCTCCGCAACATTCATGGCCTTTAGCATTTAATTTTTCTGCTATTATTTTTAATATCGTAGATTTACCAGAACCATTTCCACCATAAAGTATAGTAACATTTTCAAACTTTATTTTATCCAAACCTTTATCTGGAAATATTCTAAATGGATATTGATTATGAAAATATGTTCTTCTTTCATTAATTAATAAATTACCTTCATAATATTCACTAAGCAAATTAAAATTTTTTAAATAAACCATTTTTACCACCTAAATCTATAATATCATAAGTTTAGATAAATAGCAAACATTTATTTGTATTATTCGTTATTCATAAATTATACCATTCAAATATTTTTCCACTACCACTTTACTAGGTTTATACATATTTTCAGGTAAATCATTAATATCAAACCATTTCCATTCTAAAATAGTTTCTGGCTCCATAGCTTTAATTTCACCTTCATAAGAACTAACTAAAAACCCTGCTGTAACATAATGAGCTGTATCAGTCATATCATCAGATACACAAATAAGTTTTAAGTCTTTTGCAATTAAACTAGTTTCCTCTTCCAATTCTCTTTTGGCAGCATCCACTAGTTTTTCCATAAATTCAACTTTACCACCAGGCATAGTCCATGTACCTTCTCCCTTAAGTTCACTTGAAGCTTTTACTTTATCAGGATTACGAAGACCAAGTAACACCTTGTTATCCTTTAATATCATAACGCCAACACCTAATCCAGGTTTCATATAATCATCTCCAAATATAATATAACACAAAAAGAAAAAAACTCAAAATTTTAATTTCGAGTTCTTATCAATTTCAATCTTTCTCCATTAACCAAAGGATTTAAATCCCTAATTTTAACATTAGAAACTCTTATATCCTCAACATCTTCTTTTCTTTTTGTTTTAAATTCTAAAACCAACTCTTTTAAATACAAATTATTAGACTCTTCAAATATATTAAACAATTCTTTTTCATTTAATTTATATAAATCATCATAGCAAATAATATTCGTATCTATAGCATATTTAGTTATTTTAGCAAGTAACTCCATCATATAAAAATCTTCTTTCGAATGACAATATAAATCTATGCTTTCACTTACCATCAATACTAATTTAGCAACATCTAAAGAATTAAAACCAATCTCTAATTCTTCACTTTCATTTTGATACAAATTCATCGCCATAACTATATTTTTAATATCATCTTTTGAAATATTTTTAGTCCACCCAATACCAGTTAAAATAACTCCATCTACTCTATCTGCACACACTTTAGGTCTATCATTATCAACCACACTATATTTTTTAAAGTCAACAATATCTCTTAAATATATACCATCTTCTTCTAAACAATGGCATAACCAAGTATCATTTTTTATAACCAATTCAGTATATTCTTCCGTAGACTCTTGTTTTTCATGATCATTATTCATATAATCAATAACATGAGAAAAACATGGTGTTGCTATATCATGAAATAATCCAGCTATCGTAGCCTTTTTATCATGAGTTAGTTTATATACAATTAAAGCAACGCTTAAAGAATGATCATATCTACTTATATATTCTCTAAAATCATAAATATCTTTTGATGCATAATCCATACCGCAAAAATAACCTACATCTTTAAGCCTAATTAATGATGGACAATTTAAATATTTTATAATAAACTCCGGCATATCAAAATAGCCTAATAACTCTAAATAATAACTCAACATTTTCAAAACCTCCATTTACTTATATCTCTTCAAAACATATTATACAATAAAAAATTAATTATTAAAAGCATATTTACTACATAATGTTACGAGTGTTATAATAAATACGGAGGTAATTATGAATAGAGAAAAAGCATTAGATTTATTAAAAAAATATAACAATGAAGAATATCATATTAGACATGGTTTAATGGTGGAAGCAATAATGAGGTATATTGCACAAGATTATGGATATGATCCTGATTTCTGGGGTATCGCAGGACTACTTCATGATGTTGACTATGAAATGTATCCAGAAGAACATTGCATTAAATGTATTGAACTTTTAAAAGAAATTGATGCAAGTGATGAACTTATTCATGCTGTATGTAGTCACGGATATGAACTATGTACAGATGTTGAACCTACTCATTTTATGGAAAAAGTTTTATATATGTGTGATGAATTAACTGGTATAATTGCATCTTTAATAAACATGAGGCCATCACACAATGCTCAAGGTATGGAAGTTGCCACTTTAAAGAAAAAATTTAAAGACAAGACTTTTGCTTGAGGATGTTCTAGAGATGTCATCAAAAAAGGTTGTGAAATGTTAGGCTGGGACCTAAACGAATTATTTGAGAAATGTATTAAAGCCATTGAAATAAATGAAGAAAATATAGAAAATGATGTAAAAAATATATAAGTCAAAAAAAGCAGTGATTTTTTCACTGTTTTTTACTTGAATTTTTCTATTACTTTTAAATTTTCATAACAAATTAAAGATTCATCTGTAAATTCTTCATTATATATCTTACCTTCTTCTATAAATTCTTTTTTCATATTATTTTTATATTCTTCAAAGCTTTTAAAACCTGCTAATTTATAATTTACCATATCTTCACTTAAATCTTTAAATTTAATTACTTTTTCATTTACAACTTGCACAATTCCTAAATATTTACCATCATAGGAAACTAAATATTTTTGATTTTTAAACGATTCAGAAAAAGAATATTTAACATTTATTTTGTAATTCTTTTCCCCATTCATTATAGCATTAGCAACTTTTTTATTATCAATATCTAAATGACGATCAGAAGAAAATTCTATAACCTTTGGATTCGAATATCTTTTCAAATATTCTTCATGCTCTAATTTTTTCCATCTTTTTGAATAGTTCATCATAAAAATTTTGTCTTTAATATTTTTATGTTTCTTATTATAAATAATATCCCATTTTTCATCTAACAATTTTCTTTCTTTGCTTTCTTTAATATCGTTTACTCCAATTAAAAGCAAATAATTTTTAACTTCTTTTAAATAACTCAATTCTTGTTTACTATATTCATTCAAAAATTCATCAGGGACAGAGAATGTTTCTGGATAATCATATAAAGCCCTGACAACTTCTTCGAAACTATGGCAATGACTAACCATCAATCTATATTTTATCTCTTGGGTAGGAAATCCTCTTCCATAAAGCTTTGCCTTATAATGATATGTAACTCCAGTTCTTGCAATTTCACCAATAGAATAAAATAAACTTGGATCAGTGCAATAATGTTTATAATCTTTAGAATACCTTACCCACTCAAAAGTTTGTCTTTTTTTATCAAAAAAGGGATATGGCAAATTACAAGATTTAATTTTTTTATATCTTATATTCTCTTTCCTTTCATAAATATAGTTTTTAAATTTCATAAATAAATTCATATAATTTCAACCTCCTTTAAAATTAGTAATGAAATACCACTAGTTTCCATAATTTGTATAACAGATGCAACTTTTTTTTCGGAGCATAATTGACTTTTAAATCATCACTGCAAATGGTAAAATAAGAATTAATTTTCAAAGCATTTATAACACACATTCTTGAAATTTTAGCAAAAATTTTCATCTGTTCGCTTGTTTTATGAATTTACTTATTATATAATTTTAACAGGAACATTTGATGTGAGTGTCGTCCTCCAATCTTGAGAAAGAAAGGAGGTAGATAAGGATGAAAACTAAGACTTTTATAATAAAAGTTCTAAAGCTCATTGCTATCATTTTGTTACTTTCTACCTTACTGGTGTTAGCGATAAAAAATTAGACACTCTTCAGCATTGATAGAGTGTCAATTCCATAAACTAGAGGCAACATTCACTTGCAAGACCAAATGTTCCTCTTTTTTATTTTATGCAATTTTTCTTGCTTACATACTAATAATAACATAATTTATTGATATTGTCAAAGTGCCTAAATTTGATTCACTTGAACAAAATGCTAATTATATGAAGGGATTTCACAAAGAAAAGAAATTTATATTATTTAGACTACATATTTAGAAAATAAAATAGATATTACTCCATTAAACATATAATTAATATAATTTAATTAAAAAAAGTGGAAATGGCAAATTACAAGATTCAATTCCTATATACCTTTTATGTTCTTTAATTTTATAAAAAAAACATTTAACCTTATCAAATAAACTCATATAAAAATTCCTCCTTAAAAGATTTTTAAATATACAATAAAACTCGAATTATTCATTCGAGCCTAAATTCAATATTGGTGCGAGTGTCGTAGTAATCTACAACTTTCTCTCAAAGACGATTGATATAAGAATCAATCATTACATCCATTTTACCACATATTTTTATAAATTACACAAAAAATGTGAAAAATCATTAAATTTATGATATTATATAATTAGAAGGGAGGATTAGAATGGAAGCACAAAATACTAAAACAAAAGAAAAAATTGGTAAATTATTAAAAATAGCATTAGCTTATTATGGCAAAGAAATTTCATTACCATCAACTCAACTTTTTAGTTTTGACCAAATAAATGATGAAGAGAATTCAATAGAAGGAAAATATAATTATCATATACAATATGGATTTCCACAATCTGGTTGTGTTAGTATGAAATTTAGTTATCTTGAAGAAAACAATTCATTTTCTATAGATAAAATTTCAGTTTATGCACCAACAGCTGATAAAGAATTTGTTGTTGCAAATTTTGCTCCACAATCTGATTTTGGTGCAATAAGCGTAAGTGCAAACTTTGGGCTTGATATGGATACAAAAGAACACGTAAGTTCAGTAGAAATTGAACAAAATCCAAACGCACTAAAAATGTTAGATATGGCTATTAACGATTTAAGTCAAGCAGAAATATTAGGTGAATGTAGAGTTGCAGTTCCAATAGGAAGTGATAGAATTCCTTTATGTAATACTACAAATAAACCATTAAACAAAGGAAAAAGATGATTAGATAGATAAATCAAAATCATCTTTTTCTCTTTCATAATCGTGATTTTTACTAAATTCATAAGTGTCTTGTAAATCTTCAAATGTATCTTCTTCAATAATTTTCTTTGAATACAAATCTTCTACAACGTCCATATATTTTTCTAGTTCTTTTTCCTTTCCAAATAGTTTATCTTTGATGAAAGATATTACTTTTAAGAATTTATCTTTTCAAAATGATAATGATTGTCTTAAAGAAAGATTTTCTTCTTTTAAATCTTTAATTATCATTTTATTTAATTTGTCTAGTATTTACACACTAAATACCCTTAATTTTGGCTTTTAATATATTTTATAGTTCATTTATCTTAATTTTTTTACTTAAAATTATTGATATAGATTTCATTAGAATAGTTAAAAGCAAGAAATACATTGTTATTGATTATTATTTTATGTGGTTCAATATAAAATAAATTAGTTTTATCTACTTTTCTAATACTACCATTTATAATATTGGAGTAGTATTACAAAAATCGCATATAATTTCTAATCTCTTTCTTAATGATTCTTCTACATCAATTTCTTTTTTGATAATATTTATCATAGACACCAACCTTTCCTATGATTTTTTTCTAAACGAAAAAAATCAATCATTTCGATTGATTTCTATATATCAAAGTTCGAATAGTTCGAACAGATTCGTCAATGGTGCCCTTTTGGTGGAAGTATAACAACCACTAGGCATAAATTTATAGGTAGTAATAACTACTAACTAATATAATTATATCACAATTTTTATTTTTTTAATAATAAAGTTGCCAATTCCTTTAATCAAAATTTTTAATTTACGCAAAAATATGGTATAATAATTAATAACAAGGAGGTTATTTATGAATGACGACATTAAACGCCTTAAAGAATTAAAAGATCGACATCATTATTTTGGTGATTTAACCCCTAATGAAGAAGAAGAAATGCACCAATTGGATTCATTACTATCTAGTAATTTGGAATTATTAGAACAAAGAGCCATTGATGATAGATTTCCTGGTATTGATGAAAAAATATGGGAATTAAGAAGTGTTTTAAAAATAGGCTGTGAAAATCAAATGTTTAAAAGAAGATAAATAATATTAATTATTAACCAAAATGTGTTATTTATATGCTATAATTATATTAACAAGGAGGTGTTAATGTGAGTAATTTTCAAAATAATTCAATAATAACTATTGATGCTGAATTAAGAGGATATCTTTTAAGGGATTTTTTAGAAAAAAACGGTCTAAGAGAAGAAGTTAATAATAACATTGTATATGGTACTTATACAACAATGGAAGAAATGGATGGTATAGGTGGTGGCTTATCAGAAGTTAAACATGAAGGTTGGAATTATTTGGGAAAAGGGTTAGAAAAAAATCCTTTTGCTCCAGTTCTTAAAACTAAACCTACTGTTATGGATAATGCTAAATTGCAACTTTTTGTTTGTGATAGATATGGTATATTAACTAAAGAAGACTTTTTTAAATCACTTGATGAATTACAAACTAAGTTATCAGATCAATTTATAACAAGAAAAATTCAAGAGAGAGAAAGAGTAATGGCTCAAATGGCAAAATTACAAGAACAACTTCGTTCAATTGATGCTGATATAGAAAATGCAAAAGGAAATAATCGTAGCCCAAGACGATAATTTGTTTTTTGAATATGTTTAAAAAGTTCTAATAATTGTTATTTCATTAGAACTTTTCTTTATTTTCATTACGAAGTTTTGAAAATAAAAACATAATTTTGCTTGGCTTTATATGCCTTGCTAAAATTATGATTAAAAGGGATTAAAAAGGGAATTTCCCTTTTTCACACCGTTATTGGCTTTGCCAATAGCGTAGTGTGTTACCATTTCGACAAAATGGTCTTTTTTCACGAGCTGTTGCTCGTTTTTTAAATATCAAAATCTCGATCATCATATTCATAATTTATTTTGTATAAATAATCGTTTATTTCTTCTTCTCTTGTAGTATTATCTGCTATGTCGTGTAAATCTTCATTATCGTAAAGATTATTTTTGTGATACTCTTTTATTTCATCAACAACATCATCTTTATCATTTTCAGTTCCTATTTTTAATAATCGTTTAAAGAATTTTTTTAGTGCTTGTAAGATAGTTTTAAGTAAGTTAAATAAATTATCGTAATCTTGTTGTAATTTTTCATTTTGTTTTTCTAATAATTTAACTTCAACCTTAATATTATCTCTTTCTTGTTCTATATCTTTATATGTTTGTGTGTAGTCTGTTAGTTCTTTAAATAATGCTTGACTTCTAGGCATATCTTTAATAACTCTTTTTGATGTATGCATAAAGTTATTTAGTGTATCGTATGTATCTTTATCAATTTTAACCTCTTTGCCACTTATTGTTGGTTTGGCAATTTTTAATTTTTCTTCTAGTAGTTCATAATCTCTAGTCATAAGGTAATTTTGTTTTTCCATACGAGTATCTAACTTTTTTGTAATTTTCTTAAATTCTTTTATTGAAATGTGCTCGTTATTGCTGTTTTTAATGCCTCTTTTAAGGTCAAAACCTTTGTCTACTAGTCTTTGATGGTATTTGTCTTGAAGTTCGCTTAAATGGGCGTTAGATTTGATATATTCTTTTTTAGAAATAGTATATTTTTCAGTATTAGTTCTTTTATCAAACTTTCTAATTAAGGGAACAACTACACAATGAATATGTGGTGTTTTTTCATCTAGGTGTAGTGTAGCATGTAATATTTGTTCTTTTGTATAACCTAAATCTTCATAAACAAATTCCATACAAATATCAGCCCATTTTTTAATTTGTTTCTTATTCATATCTTTAAAGAAATCACTATCACTAGTAAATAGTAATTCATCTGCGACTACATTATTTGCGTCATCTACCATTTGTTTAAATGTTTTCTTTCTATCATCTCTCATTGTTTCCATTCGTTTATCGTGTTCTTTTTTATACTCTTTTGTTAGATTATAAAAACCTTTAATGTATTTCTCTGAAAGTGGGACTAGTTCAATATTATTTTTAGTTTTTGTAATATCTATATCGGGGTTAGATTTATATGCTTTTTTCTCTCGTTTGTTGTGCGATCCGATTTGTGCTAAATCTGCTATTTTATATATTGGCTCGACTCTAAATATCGCATAACTCATTATCACACATCTCCTTAAACTTTTCAAAGAAACCTTTATAAAGTTGCTCGCCATTTATATTTTTAATATCGCTTAAATCAATAGTTATAATTCCAAATTTTAATTTATCATCTTTGTATTTCTTTTTATCGTTAATAGCAATAATTCTAATTATTTTTTCAATATCTACATTTGAAGTAAAACTTATATCGCTTAAATCATCATTTGGATAAACAAAATAATAATTTAATTTGTAATCACTTCCTAATGTTTCTACTAGTTTATTAAAATAATTTTGTGCTTGTTCTGTTGTTTTTAATTCTTTATTCATAGGTAGTGAATAACCATAGTTATCTTCAAATAGAAACCAATTTAAAGGTAGTCCATAATCTTGATTATAGTTAATCATATCAAGTAAGAAACTAGTTCTAAAATGTGTTTCTTTAACTATTGTTTTATCTTCTTTTCTTTCTACTACTAAATTATCAATGTAAGTAGATATTATTCTTTGTTTTTCTTCTCTTGGCTTATTTAACCAACCATAGATATTAGCAAAAAACTTCTCTGGTTTAACAAATGTATCAATGTTATGTTTATCTTGTAAGATAAGTAAATCATCAACAGTAAAACTTAAATTTTCATATTGTCTTTGTTCTTGATATTTCTTTTCTAAATCGTTCTTTTGAAATTCAATGTGTTTAATCTCTTTATCAAAATCTTCAAGTTTCAATACACCTTTAATATATGCTGTTTTAATTCTATCTAATTGTTTATCTAAATCTTTGATTTGTTTGTCATAGTCTATTTGTTTATTATCAAATTTAGATTTAATAAATGGTGTGTAGTAATCATTTATAAGTTCATCAGTTTTAGTAAGTTCAATAACTGCTGCTAACATATTTTCTTCTATTTCTTGCTCTTTAAAGTTAGTTTTACAATGTTCGCATTTATAGTAATAATATTTATTTCCATTCTTTTTAGTCGTAGCACTTCCACCTAGAAATCTACCACATTTAGAACATATTAGTTTATTTGTGAATAAGTAAGTTGCTGTTCTTTCATAGTGTCTAGCATTTCTTAATTTTTGACTTTGGCAATTATCCCATTTTTCTTTTGATATTATTGGCTCAACAACATTTTCATAATATGTAGGTTGTTTTGTTCTTTTACCATTTACAAAATCGCCCTTATAAAGTTCGTTTGATAATATCTTTTGAATAGTAGAGTCATACCAATTTGTTTTTCCTAAAACTTTTTCTTTGTTAAATATATTAGCAATAGTTTGATGAGATTTACCCTCTAAATATAAATCGAATACTCTAACAATAACATCTTTTGTTAAAGGGTCAGGCACTAACTTTTTATTATCTCTTGTAAAACCTAATGGAGCACGATTTGGAATGTGTCCTGACTTAATAGCACCTACCATACCAAACTTTGTTCTTTCGCTACATTTTTCAATTTCATTTTGAGAAACACTAGTCATTATTCTCATAACCATTCTACCATTTGAAGTAGTTGTATTAGATTCATCAGCCATACAATCAATATCACATTCATAATCATTAACAAACTTCATAAGTTTTTCAATATCATAAACTGAACGAGTTAATCTATCTAACTTAAAAGCAACAATAACATTTATTTTCTTATCTTTAACATCTTGCATCATTTCTTGATATGCTGGTCTTTTATCATTTTTAGCACTTATACTTGCATCTTCATATATTTTATAAACTTCATAACCTTTAAATTTACAAAACTCTTTTAATTTTTCTTCTTGTTCGGGTAAACTAAAACCCTCACGTTTTTGGTCGAGTGTAGAAACTCTTTTATAAATACCTGCGATTTTCTTTTCTTCATTCATACTTTTATCAACCTCACTTTCTATCAAAAAAGAGGGGTCAAAAATACTAGGTGGGACTAATACCTTTGACTCCTCTTAAATAAATAAGTATAAATTTTAAATATGTTATATGTGCTTTTAATCATAGAAGTACCTCTCTTTCCCCTTTAAAAAGCGATACTGCTTGCTTTTATTAGTTCTATACTATATACATTTATTCTTGATTTGTCAAGGTTTTAGTGGGTTTTAATATATTCTTCAAAATCTTTAAACTTAATTTTCTCTTTATAACCATTTATAAAAATATCATCACATTCATCAAATATTAAATAATCAATACCTTTAATTTTTACTATATGAGGTTTAACCATAGCAATATTTGTGTTTTTAATACTTTTAATATTTCCATTTGTGATAGTGTAGTCAACATAAGCAAACCTACAAATCATTTCTACCTTTCTTTTTAATTCTTCACTTATTACAAGTTCTTTAGTTTCTATTGTCATAACTCATCACTTTTCCTTTCTTAAATAACAAAAAAACTAACATTTCTGTTAGTAATTTATTACTCTCGAATTTATAAAAGTTCGAGTTTCCTATCAATCTGGTGCAAGCGAAGGGACTTGAACCCCCACGGAATATTCCACTAGATCCTAAGTCTAGCGCGTCTACCAGTTCCGCCACGCTTGCATAAAATGGTGGACCTCGCAGGACTCGAACCTGCGACAACCCGGTTATGAGCCGGGGGCTCTAACCAACTGAGCTAGAGGTCCATGACAATATTAATATTATCATATTTTTTTTAATCTGACAAGTGGTTTTTAGTAAAAAACACAAAAAAACTTAAGCAACCCCCGAAGCTTAAGTTTTATAAACAATTATTTATCTTGTAACATATTAAGTAAATCAATTTTAAACATGTCTTTTGAAGCATTAGCTTTAGAAATCATAATTCCTTTATAAGTTGTAAGTTCAGATCTATGACCTTCTAAAAGAATTTCAGATGGTGTAATAGTTTCTAAAACTACAACTTCGTCTTTTTTATGAACTGTATAAACTAATTTAACTTCACCATGAATTTGAGCAAACATCTTATCACTTGGTAATTTAAGTTCATAAGTTTCAGTACCATTTTTCTTATTTACTGAAATTAATTCTCCTACAAAATTACCATTTCTTAAAGCTGGATAATAGTCAAAGTTTAATTTCTTAAACGCTAACATATTATATTTCTTTAATGCCCTTTCTAGTTTTTTAAATTCATTTTCACAGACGTATTCTAAAACATATCCTTTCATTTTTCCATACCCCCTAATTACTCGAACAATTATATTATACCACAAACTGCAATTTTTGTCAAATTCGTGTAAATTTATCATATTGTTCATAGTATTTCCACATTGGAGCTAAATTATAACACAATCGACACCACTTGTCAAATTTTTCACTCAAAGCCACAAAAAAACCAAGGATTATCCTTGATTTTTCTTAAAACAAACTAAGTTGTGCAGACTCAGGCATTCCGTCAAAAACACCTAATTCTCTTAAAGCATTGATGGCTGTTTGATTAACTTTTCCACGGTTTTGAAAGTCTTCAACACAATAAAATGGTTTCTTTTCTCTTTCTTCAATTATTTTATTTGCAACATTTTCGCCTAAACCATCTAATGCCATAAATGGCAAATACAAGCATTTATTTTCTTCATCAATATAGAATGTTTTAGCTAATGACTTAGTAATATCAATATTTTTAAATGAAAAACCGCGAGCAAGCATTTCAAGAGCAACAGCTAATGTATCCCCTACTGCAGATTCTTTCGCAGATGCCCCAAATCCTTTTTCTTTTATTTCAATAAGTCTGCGTTTTATACCCTCATATCCTTTAAGCATAGCATTAACATCAAAGTCACTTCTTCTAATACTAAAATATGCTGAATAATAATACAAAGGATAATAAACTTTAAACCAAGCAACACGATATGCCATCATAACATATGCACAAGCATGAGCCTTTGGGAACATATACTCTATCTTTCTACAACATTCAATAAACCATTCTGGCACACTAAATTCTCTCATATATGCAACATGTTCATTCCAAGTCTCAGGTTCTTTTTTAGCTTTTCCTTTACGAACGAACTCAGATATTTTGAAGGCCCTAGATGGATCAAGACCATAATTGATTAAACTAACCATAATATCATCACGACAACCTACAACTTCATTAAATGACGCAACATTATTTACGATTAAATCACGCACATTTCCTTGCCATACATTGGTACCATGAGATAGACCTGCAATCTTAACTAAATCTGCAAAATGTGTTGGTTTAATTTCCAAAAGCATGTTAATAGCAAAGTTTGTACCAAATTCAGGAATACCTAAAGTCCCAGTTTTACATAAAATTTGTTCTTCTGAAACATTTAATGCCTTCGGAGATGTAAATAAACTAATAATATTTTTATCATCAAAAGGAATTTCATTTTTTATATCAATACCAGTGGTGTCTCCTAAATATCTAAGCATCGTCGGATCATCGTGACCAAGGATGTCAAGTTTTAAGACATTATCATGGATAGCATGGAAATCAAAATGTGTTGTATACCATGTACTATCAGGTTCATCTGCTGGATATTGATATGGAGTAAAATCAAATACATCCATATATTGAGGAATAACAATAATACCTCCAGGATGTTGACCTGTTGTTCTTTTTACACCAGTACAACCAATAGAAATACGTTCAATTTCCGTATTATTTAAAATAATACCTTTATCTTCGCAATATGCTTTTACATAACCAAACGCCGTTTTTTCAGCAACTGTTGAAATAGTTCCCGCACGATAAGCATGATCCTCTCCGAACAATACCTTTACATGGTTGTGAGCATCAGCTTGATTATCCCCAGAAAAGTTAAGGTCAATATCAGGTACTTTTTCTGCTTTAAATCCTAAGAATGTCGCAAAAGGCATATCTTGGCCTTCTTTTTTTAGTTTTGTACCACATTCACAAGTTCTATCAGGCATATCGTATCCAGATGGATAAAGAGCTGCAAGACTCTCACCAGCCTCATCTTCAAAATAAGATTTTTTACAATTCGGACAAACATAATGCGGAGGAAGACCATTAACCTCAGTTATTCCCATCATCGTAGCAACTAAACTTGAACCAACAGATCCCCGAGAACCAACGAAATATCCATCTTCATTTGATTTCTTAACCAATTTTTCAGCAATTAAGTAAATTACGTCATAACCACCACCGATGATACCAGCAAGTTCTGCCTCTAATCTATCTTCGATATTTTTAGGAAGTGGATTCCCATATATTTCATGAGCTTTATTATAAACCATTTCTTTCGTAACCTCAGCACTATTTTCCAAAACTGGTGTATATAATTTATCTCTAATTATTTGTAAATGTTCGACCATATCAGCTACTTTATTAGTATTTGTAATAACTATTTCTTTGGCTAAATCATCACCCAAGAATGCAAACGCATCAAGCATTTCCTGCGTAGTCATAAAATACATATTAGGAAGTTCAACCCCTTCTCTATTTAAAGGATGAATCTTACCATTTGTTTTTTGATGAACAATAACCTTACGATATATTATATCTTCAGGTCTTAAATTATGAACATCTCCGGTTGCACAAACAAGTTTCCCCATCGACTTAGCAGTTTTAACAAGTCTTGAAACATATCCATTATATTCCATGATATTATGAAACTTTTTATCTTCGCTGATTAAATGAGAACAAGCAGATGCCGGTTGAACCTCGATATAATCATAAAAGTTCATTAAATCTTTTAAATCATCATCATTCATTCCATAACCTTTATCAAAAACTTCCCCATTAACACAACCACTACCAACAATCAATCCTTCTCGCAAATTAATTAAATCAGTCCGAGGTATTTTTGCATCCTTACCTTTATATAAGTATTTAGTATTAGCTAAACTAATTATTTTAAATAGATTTTTTAACCCGACTGGATTTTTAGCAATTACTGTTAAATGAAAAGGTCTTGCAAACTTAATGGCATTTTCTTTATCAGCCAAAGTTTCTAAATCAAGGGTAGTTTTAATATTTTGACTTTTTAATTCATATAACATTTTATAAAAACATTTACTTGTTCCTTCACAGTCATAATCTGCTCTATGGTGTTTATCTTCATCCCATTCAACTTCCAGATTTTTAACCAAAGTAGATAACTTATGATTTCTCCATGTTGGATACATATTTCTAGCAAGTCCCATAGTATCTATAACAGTATTATTAAACTCACCTAAATTATATTTTTTACAAGCACTTGTTACAAAAGAAATATCAAATTGAGCATTATGAGCAACCAAAGGTAAGTCTCCACAAAACTCTAAAAACCTTTTAGTTACATTTTCTTCACTATCTTTACCTACTAACATTTCATCAGTGATATTTGTTAACTCCGTAATAATCTTAGGTAAAGGTGTTGGACAAGCAATAAGTTCATCAAATCTATCAATTATCTCATCATTTTTAACTTTCACTGCCCCAATTTCTATCATTTGATCAATGCCACTATTTAATCCTGTAGTCTCAGTATCATATACAACATACTCTTGATCAAACAGAGGATATTCTTTATTTTTAAATACAATATTAGACTCAACATCTACAACATTAAGTTCAGCCCCATATAAAGCTTTAAATTTATCAGCATCTTCTTTTCCCTTATTCATCTTTTGCAAAGCATTAAAAATATCCGGATAAGCTTGCAGCGAATTATGATCAGTTACAGCAACAGCTTTATGTCCCAACTTAGCAGCAAATTTAGCAAGAGTTGCAGTAGGAACAACACCATCCATCATACTCATCATAGTGTGAGCATGTAATTCAACTCTCTTTTCATCGCAATCATCTTTAACACTTACATCTTTAGATGGAATAATTTCAATATTTCTAGCATTAATAACCATTTGATGTAAGTATTCATCCATTTCCATATGACCATGAATTCTATACCATGATCCTACATTTAACTTTTTATTTAAATGAGCAAATTCTTCTTCATTAAATCTAACAATTTTTAATGGATAACTATCAGTTTTATCACTAACCTTCAAGTTCATTATAAATATTGGACCTTTTTTCCCTTGTCTTTCAGATACTTCTTTAGCAAAAACATAAACTTCAATAATAATATTTTTAACTTCTCCTAAAATATTATTAAGTTTTATTACATCTCCATCTTTATGTACCCCCAAAATAACTGGACTTTCTTCTTCTTTTTTAGATGAAACACTTTGTTTTTCTAATAAGATTTCTTCTTGTAAACTTTTTCTTTCATCTTCACTAATACTTATTTCTATACTTAAATTACCTAACCCATATCTTTGTAAATGTTTTAAAATATCTTTTGATTCATGTAATAAATCACTCTTTTCAAAATCATTTAATACACGAAAATAAATCGTATTATTTAAAACCTCAATATTACTTTTCTTTATACTTATTAATGATGGCCTTTTTAATATAATATCATCTATCAAATAATCTAAATAACTAACAATATCTTCATTAGTTACCTCATCATAGTTAATATTCACCTCACAAGGTTTAGCTCCGTTAATACCATTCATAGCACACAAAAATAATCTATTAACACTACTAACAGGTAAAACATTTTTATTTTTTATATAAACTAAAAACTTATTTTCATCTTTTTTTAAAACAACTCTATCAAGTATTGCATCATTAAATAGTGTATCACTAAAGGAAATACTCTTAAAAAATCTATTTAATTCATCATTCATCTAAACCACCTTCTTTATATTATTAACGATTATACTAACTTTGTCAAATCTTTTTGAAACACTACCAGCTATTTCTACTAAATTTCCATTTTCTATATTTTTTAATAACTCCATTTCCTTTGGAAACACTGTAAAATCTCCATTTCCTGTTTCATCATTTGCAGAAACAAATGCCATATTTTCGTTCTTTTTAGTTACAATATTTTTTATCCTAGTTATTAAAACAACACACTTAATATTTTTAAATAAGTACTTATCTATATTATTTAATTTAACAACATTTTTATATTTACTTGCAGGATGATTACTTATATACATTCCATATATTTCTAGTTCATCTTGTCTTAACTTTGCATCATCATATTCATCTACTTCAATAATCATTGGTTTACTTATTAAACCACTTCCATCACTTAAATTAGCATAATTAAGTAAACTTTCCATATTTATATCTAACGTATGTCTATTAATATTAAAACTATCAAAAAAACCACTCTTAACTAATATTTTAAACAAGTCTTCATTTATAAACTCTCTAGTTTTATAAACAAAATCATAAATATCCACATACCTTTTACATCTAGAACTCTCTATTCTACTAGAAATTTCCCCAGAAATACCTTTTACTTCTCCTATCGGCATCACCAACGTCTTATCAAAAACATAATATTTCACCTTACTCATATTAACATCGGGTTTTAATATTTTAAATCCTCTATTTTTTAGGTAACTAATAGAATTTAAAACTTTATCACTATCTTTATTATTAATCATTTCTATAATAAAGTACTCTGGATATTTAAGTTTTAAGTATGCCATTTGATATGCTACATATGCATATGCAACTGAATGTGATTTATTAAATCCATAATTGGCAAATCTAACAATTAAATCATAAATCAAATTAGCTTTTATAACATTATACCCATTATTACAAGCTTTTTTTACAAATTTATCTCTTTCTTCTTTTATTATATTTTCTTTCTTTTTAGATATTGCTCTTCTTATTAAATCAGCTTCTGCTAAAGAATATCCACTAACAACTCTTAATACCTCCATAATTTGTTCTTGATATAAAATTATTCCATACGTATCTTTTAATATATTTTCTAATCTCTCATCAATATAATCTATTTTTTCTTTTCCTTCTTTTCTTAAAATATAGTTATCTACTTGTAATAATGCCCCAGGTCTACCTAAAGCAATCGCTGCCACTAAATCATTAAAACATGTAGATTTTAATTTGACAACTAAGCTTTTTAAAAGTGGAGTTTCAAATTGAAAAATCCCTTCTGTTTTACCACTAGCAAATATTTTATAAACACCTTTATCATTTAAATCAATATTTTTAATTTTATCCTTACCAATTACATCTAAAATATTGGCTATTGTACTTAGATTTTTAACCGCCAAAAAGTCCATTTTCAAAAGTCCCATACTTTCCATAAAATCCATTGTACAACCAGTAATTAAAACATCATCCTCGATATGTATAGGAATCACATCGTCTAAACAAACACTAGAAATTACTACCCCAGCAGCATGAATTGATGTATTTTTCTTAAGACCTTCAAGATGCATAGAGATAATATATAAATTTTTTAATTCTTTATAATTATTAAGATATTTTTTTATATTATCATTACTCAAATTGTCTTTCAAACTACCATTACCATTTATATTTTTAATAAAATTATCAAGCAATCCACTATTTATATTTAGAATTTTGCCCATTTCTCTTAAAACTAATTTACTTTTTAAAGTTGTAAATGTTAATCCTAATGCAACATTATTTTTTCCATATTTTTCTCGTACATAATTTATTACATCTTCTCTTTTATAAGCATCAAAGTCTATATCTATATCAGGCATTGTTATTCTTTCAGGATTTAGGAATCTTTCAAACATTAACCCAAAACTTAATGGATCAATCTCTGTTATTCCTATTGAATAACTTACCAAAGACCCAGCAGCTGACCCTCTCCCTGGTCCAACAAGAATATTATTTTTCTTAGCATATAACACATAATCATAAACAATTAAAAAATAATCTACAAACCCCATTTTATTTATTACATCAAGTTCATAATTTAATCTATCAATATATTTTTTACTTACATTACCATTAAGTCTTTTAGTTATACCTTTCATACATAAATTTTTAAGTAACTCATATGAATTATCATTATACTTAGGTATATATCTTTTTCCTAAAGGTATTTCAATATTGATTTCATCTACAATTTTTTCAAGTAATCCAATATCTTCAATACCATCATGATAATAGCATTCAATATTTAACTCAGTATTATCTTTTCTTAAAATATCTAAATATTTAAGATAACTAACGTCCTCTTTTTTTAATACCCTTAAATCATTAATATAAACTATATTTTTAGTTAAAAGTAATGCATTTATTTTCTCATATGTACTGCTAAATCCTATATATAAATCTAATACATCACTAAATTTTGAAAACAATTCTTTACTTGCAAACGGTAATATTATAATAATATTATTTTTATATAACAATATATCTTCTAAATTTAATTCATCTTTTTCCTTCAAGGTATGAATCTTAAGTAAATTCTTGTATCCTTCATAATTCTTAGCATATAAATATACATCTAAATTATCTATTTTAACATTAAGTCCTATAATAGGTTTAATATTATTTTTCTTACAACTAAAGTAAAAATCCAATACTCCATATAAGTTTTCATCACAGATTCCACAAGCAGTAATATTTTTATCAAGCAAAAAATTAATTAAGTCTGGTATCTTAATTAAGCTTTTTAATAATGTATAATCAGTTACTACTTTTAATGGTACATGCATAATTTACTCCCTACTTAATATTTTATCACAAACCATAATTTAATTAAAGAAAAAAGAGACCATTGTCTCTAAAAGTTTAAGCATTTTCTTAATTTATTCTAATTGGATCACTACTTGTCCCAGAACCTGATTTATATACCACAGAATCTTCAAAATTAAAAACAGGGCGAATTGCAAAAGCACTATTTGTACCATAACCACCAACACTACCATCCGCAAGAATCAAGAAAGAACCACGTGTAAAATCTGAAGTACGAGAAATAGGCCATTCTGCCGTATTTTTATATAACCAATTACTACTTGTAGCTGTTGAATTACTATAGGCACTCATAGCCAGTGTCCATGCACTTGGACTTGCTGCAAACCCATAATCACTTATATACATTAAACCTATTTTTGCACTATATTCTGTAGCATTATCTGTACTACCTGTTGAATCTGGATTTGTTATCTCATTTTGATATACTACCGAAGGTGTTACAGAATAAATATTATCCCAAGTATTTCCTCCAACTTTCCATGTTGTAACGGCTATTTTATTTGCCCAATCACTACCTATATTATTAATATAATTTATATTTAAATTTGTTTTATTTAACGAACAAGCACTCCATGTATTTACTGGGTATTTATTCCAAGAATATAAGTTTCCTGAATTAGCGTAATCTCCATCAGTACCCAATAAATTACTATTTGCATAATCTGATTTTATTAACTTAACTTTTCCATCCTTCACACTCACAATTCTATACAAATTATCATTCGGACATGTACTATCATTGCTACCAAAACACACATAATTATTTGGATTAGCTCCAGCATAACGATATGAATCATCCTTTGCTCCATTAGTTAAACCGGCATTGTGATAATAAATTCCATTTTCCCCTTGTGTTCCTGTATATTGTGATATTACATAATCTGAAAGAAGAACCTTCTCTTCATAAATATCAAAATAAACATAACATTTATCAGATACATTTCCTTGTAAAATAACCTTTTTTTCTTCATCATCTCACATTAATTTTCCATCATTTTCACAACCAGATAACTCTGCATTATACTTATATCCATCTGTTGGCCAATTACTTTGAGTTACAGGCTTATAATCTCCAGCTCCAGCTGTTTGTTCAATCATTAAACTTAACATTCTACCTTCTAATATTGTATTTTCCTTATTATTCTCCTTTTCAAAACCACTTTGTGTAATAATTAAAGAACAAGTCAGTAAAAACAAACCAATTATTACCATCGCTAAATATTTTTTCTTCATTAAATATCACACCTCTTTATATTTCATATAAAATATGATACCAAAAAAATGCAATAAAAAAAGCGTTGTGTTAACGCATTATTTTATTTTTTCTACTATTTCTTTAAAGTTTAATGAATTACTTGCCTTGACTAAAATATTATCATTATCAGACTTTATTGAATTAATAAAATTAATAGCATCTAAATTATTTGTAAAATGATAACTATTATCTTTATTAAATCCAGCATCTATTGCTCCTTCATTAATAAAATCTGAATCTTCTCCAACTGTAATTAAAATATCTATTTTTTCTTTTTCTACTAAATTACCAATTTTTTTATGTAAATCTTCTGTATAATCCCCAAGTTCTCTCATAGTACCTAAAACAGCAATATTTCTACCAGTTAAAGAACCTATATATTTAATTGCATAACTCATTGAATCAAAATTTGCATTATATGAGTCATCTATTATTGTAATATTTCCACTATTTATAATACTCATTCTATTACTACTTAACTCAAAATTCAATATACCATGTTTAATTATATCTACGCCTTCATTAAAATACTTACCAACAGCTATTGCAGCCAAAGCATTATAAATGAAATGTTCACCACCAACAGGTACTTTATATATTTCATTATCACAAGAAAAAGTAGACCACCATTCATTTCTTTCTATAATATTTGCCATATATAAAGAATTATTATTAATACCAATTGTAATTATATTGTAATTACCCTTATTATTTAGATACCATTCATGCAATAAATCATTATCATTATTAATAATAATAACACCATTTGGATTTAATCCTTCAAGTATTTCAAGTTTAGCCTTCAAAATATTTTCACGACTTCCAAGATTACCAATATGTGCTGTACCAACATTAGTAATAACAGCAACATCAGGTTTAGCAATATTTGTAAGATAAGAAATTTCACCTAAATGATTCATTCCCATTTCTAAAACTAATACCTCATTATCTTCTTCTAGTGATAATATTGTTAAAGGTAACCCAATATGATTATTTTGATTTCCAATAGTTTTATGAGCATTATATTTTTCTTTTAAAACACTATATATCATATCTTTTGTACTAGTTTTTCCCGCACTCCCCGTAACAGCAACTACTGGACTAAAAAACAAACTTCTTTTATATTTAGCTAAGTCTCCTAATGCTTTTTTAGTATCTTCTACAACTAAGATACTTTTATTATTTTTAACAAGATAATCCATTACTTCATCATTTATATCAAAATGCTCTAATATAACTAAACTAGCCCCTTTATTAAAAGCATCCATATAAAATAAATTACCATCATTTTTATCCCCTTTAATTCCTATATAACAATCACCATCAACAACTTTTCTTGTATCAATAGTAATCTTATTAATATTTCTATTTACCTCATTAAAAAGAGATAGATACTTAATATTTTTATAAATATCTAATGTATTCATTTTTTCACTACCCTTTCATTTTTTAATTATATCTTATTTAAACAATTTTGTATATACCTCATTAAAATTACTAACAGGAATAACCTCCATATTATCTAATATAACTTTTGGTACACTTTCTAAATCTTCAATATTATCCTTAGGCATATACACTACTTTGATATTTTTATTATATGCAGCAATTAGTTTTTCCTTGATACCTCCAATTTTTAAAACATACCCATTTAAAGAAATTTCTCCTGTAAAAGCAATATTACTAGGAATCTTTTTATTTTCTTTCAAGCTACAAAGAGCAACCCCTAGAGCAAGACCTCCAGATGGTCCATCTTTTTTAGAAGAGGCATCTAAAAAGTGCACATGAATATCTTCATTATGAAAACTATACTTATATTTACTTTTAAGCATTGTTAAAACAACATTAATACTTTCTTTTAATAAATCTCCAGCATTACCTGTAACTACTAAATTACCATTTCCTTTACATACTAAAGTCTCTAGTTTGGAAACAATACCCCCAATACTACTAACAGCTAAAGTATTAACAACACCAGTCTCATCTTCTATATTAAAATCATTATTATATTTAGGTTGTCCAAGTAATTTAACAACTCTTTCTTCATTTAAAACTTTAACATTATTTATTGTAATTTTTCTAGCTAAAGAAGAAAGTACTCTTTCTAAATCTCTAACTCCAGATTCTAAAGTATAATTATTTATTATAAAATAAAGCAATTCATCACTAAACTTTATTTTACTATCATAAACCATATTTTCATATAAAATATTAGGTAACATATACTCTTTAGCTATGTCTTTCTTTTCAAATACTGTATAACTGTTAAGTTCTATTAACTCAACTCTATCCAATATGGTTTTAGGTATATCCAAAACATTATTGGCAGTTAAAATAAATAAAACACCACTCAAATCAAAAGGTTCTTCAATATAATTATCAATAAACATTTGATTTTGGTTAAAATCAAGAATTTCAAGTAATGTAGCAGCTGGATCTCCTTTATAATCTTTAACCATTTTATCAACTTCATCAATTAAAATTAAGGGATTATTACTACCACACTTATACAACCCTTGAATAATTTTACCGGGAGCTGATGCTAAATATGTCCTTCTTGTTCCGACCAATTCTGTTGCATCATTTAATCCCCCAACACTTATTTTATAAAAATCTCTATTTAAAGCTTTAGCAATCGACATAGCAATCGTAGTTTTTCCAACCCCTGGAGGTCCAACTAAACAAATAACTGGACTTTTAATATTTCTATTTAAGTTTTTAATTGCCACATATTCACTAATTCTTGTTTTAATTTTATCCATCCCAAAATGAGACTTATTAAGCACTTTATAAACATTATCAAAATTACTATTTTCTTTTTTTGATTTATTCCAAGGAAGATTAATAATCCAATCCAAATAATTATGCATAACACTTACTTCCGGAGAAGCTTCATTCATTATTTCATATTTATTTATCTCATGAGAAATATGCATTTTTATTTTTTTATCTATCTTTAATTTATCAAGTTGGTTTTTAAAATTAATAACTTCTTCATTTTTCCAAGAATCTTCTCCAAGTTCTCGTTTTAAAACTTTCATTTTTTCTTTCAAAATGAATTCTCTTTGATCTTTTTGAAGTGATTCATCAACCATATCTTCAAGTTCATTATCTATTAAAACGCCTTTTATTTCCTCATTCATATCTTTAATTAAAGATTTAGCTCTTTTAATAGGATTAATTTCTTGCATATATTCTAACTTTTTAGAAATATTAAATGGTAAAAAAGATGTAATGGCATCTGTTATTTTATTTAAATCTTTATTATTACTAACAAAATTTAATATATCATTTGAAACATTCTTAGATAAATCAATATATTTTTTTAATACCTCAACTAGCTTTTTTAAAATAGCAGTTTCTTCTTCTGAAACTAAAGCAGGCAAATCAATATACATAACCTCACTAAATAAAACATCATTATTTTTTTCTTGATAATATTTATTAACTGCTACTCTTCTAAGACCTCTTAATTTAACTTCAACAACCCCATCATTATCTATTTTATTTTTTATTTTAGCAATAACTCCAACTTTAGGTAAATCATCAACACTAGGTTCTTCTTCTAAAGCATCTATCGGAGCAATAACAAGAATTTCCCCTTTAAAGTTATTACTAGCTTCATTTATAGCTTTTCCACTTATTACATTATTTAACTCTAATTTAATCTCTTGATTAGGAAGTATAACCAAATTTTTAAGTAAAATGACAGGTATATTAAACATTAAAAAAGCACCTCCTAAATTCAAAAAATATTATAACGTTTGTAGACAAATTTGTAAAGTAAAATCACACCAAAAATTTTTATTCATACAATACACTAGATATAAAAAGGAGCGATTATGATTAATTGGTATTTAAATTTAGCCTATCCAGTGCAAGCATTAATTGCAACACTATTCACATGGGCAATAACATCTTTAGGAGCCTCAGTTGTTTTTATATTTAAAAAAATGAACAAAACAACTATGGATGCAATGTTAGGTTTATCAGCAGGTGTAATGCTTGCTGCAACATTCTGGAGTCTATTATCTCCAGCCTTAGAAATGGCTGAAAATTTAGAACTAACTCCATGGTTAATTGTATCACTTGGAGTTTTATCCGGAGGATTATTATTATACACCGGAGATAAAATATTTGCTAAATTAACAAAGAAAAAAAGTAATTCCAATAGTATAAAAAGAAGCTTAATGTTAATTTTTTCCATTACGCTTCATAACATACCAGAAGGAATGGCAATCGGAGTTGCATTTGGTTCGGTTTTCTATAATTTAGATGGTGCTACACTTACGTCTGCAGTTATGTTAGCAATTGGGATAGGAATTCAAAATTTTCCAGAAGGTTCAGCCGTTTCATTGCCTCTAAGACGTGAAGGAATGAAAAGATCAAAAGCATTTTTATTTGGAGTTCTAAGTGGAATCGTTGAACCAATATCAGCAGTAATTGGGGCCATTTTAGTAATAAAAATAAAAATATTATTGCCTATATTACTTGCCTTTGCTGGTGGTGCCATGATTTATGTTGTAGTTCAAGAATTAATACCAGAAAGTCAAACCAATAAGAAAAAAGACCTAATGGCCTTATTCACAATTTTTGGATTTCTTATTATGATGATTTTCGATGTTGCATTAGGATAGCATATTGCTATTCTTTATTTTTTCTATTTCTTCGATAGATAACTTAGTGATATCACTTATATCTTCGATAGGATATTTTTTCTTTAACATCGCAATCACGGTTTCTTTGATACTTTCGTTACGCCCTTCATTTAAACCTAGCTCACGGCCTTCATTTAATCCAAGCTCACGGCCTTCATTTAATCCAAGCTCGCGGCCTTCATTTAATCCAAGCTCGCGGCCTTCATTTAATCCAAGCTCGCGGCCTTCAATCAATGCTTCTTTTCTTGCTTCTTCTTTTGCTTCTTCTATTGCGTATTTATCATCCAATATTTCTTTGTTATAAAAAAGCAATTTATCAAATTCATCTGTCTGTGCATTTACTTCTCGAATTATCTTAGCCATAAAATCATCTCCATCATATACTTTATTCATCTTTTCTTTATCATTACATATAAGTAAATAAAGTAATTTTTCTAAAGACTCTTTGTCTTCTTTAACTATAGTATAATCTTTATCTAAGATTTTTGCAAGATTTATATCGTATATTTCAAACATTGGATGTATTTCTTCATGATTTTCTACATCTAATATCTTACTTATTACTACGAATCTCTTATCTTTGGTTACACCATAAGTATTTAAGTTTATTTGGTAAACTTTCTTATACTTACTTGTATAGTCTGAAGATGTTTTTGTTTGCCTTAATATTAATTGACAGATATAATTATTATTTTTTCTTTCTATTCTACTTCCCTTTGAACTATTTATTTCAATGTTAACTATTACATCATTATTTTGTATTGCTAAATCTAGTTCACTATTAACAACGTTTTCATTAACACTTACATCAGGATGAATCAAAGAAAAAGTAAAATCTTCATATGAAAACCCTAAAACCTTACAAACTATCATTGCTAAATAATTAAGGCCAGCATCCGTAGATGTCAAAATATTTTTTATAATTGAATCTCTCGAAGGCATTTCTTTTATGTTAATCATCTGATTTCCTCCTTTCTTGGTTGTCTATTATACAAAGAAAATTTATTCCCGCAATAGATTCGACAAAACAAGTCAAAAGGTTACATGAATAAGTTACCAGCTTTACATTTGTTTACGTATAACTGTTATAAGAAATACACATTTTTTACAAAAAAACCTATAGCAAAATACCATAGGTTACTAATTTATTCTTCATTAATATATAAAGTTTTATAAACATCATTTTTCTTTAATAATTGTTTATGAGTTCCTTTATCTACAACTTTACCATTATCGATTAAATATATAACATCAGCATCAATAATCGTCGACAATCTATGAGCTACAATTATAATTGTATGATTCTTAACCAAATTATCAATAGCTAATTTTATTTTAGCTTGATTTTCGTTATCTAAAGCACTCGTAGCTTCATCAAATAAAATTATTTTACTATCTTTAAGTAACGCCCTAGCTATTGCTAATCTTTGCTTTTGTCCTCCGGATAAATTAATACCACCTTCGCCAATCATCGTATCATATTTATTGGGAAGACTCATTATATAATCATCAATTTCAGCTTCTTTACATGCTTTTCTAATCTTTTTTAAAGACATATAAGGATCAATTATCTTTAAATTTTCTAATATAGTCTTATTAAATATAAAAGGATCTTGCCTAATAATAGCAATATTTTGTCTTAATGCGTCTTCTGTAAAGTCTTCGATAGGAATATCATCTACCAATATAACCCCAGCATCAGGTTCAAAATATCTAAGCAGCAAATTAAAAACAGTTGTCTTTCCTTGTCCACTTTTACCTACAATAGCAATCTTTTTACCCGTTGGAACATTCAAATTAAACTCTTTAAATATTTCTTTTTCTTCATTTGGATATTTAAATGTAATATTTTTAAATTCTACATTTCCTTCAATATCTGTTTTACTAACTATTCCAAATTTTTCATCTTGATATAATTTATTATCAAGTATTTCACTAAGTCTTTCAATTGAAACTTTCATTTTTTGATAACTTGTCGATAGATTCATCATTAACTCAATCGTATTCATAAATCTATATACATAATATGTCATAGCCATAAAGAATGCAAAAGAACCAGTGCCATTTAAAATAAGAATTATACATGTAGCAAATATTACAAACTCTAAAGTACAATTCAAATTATAAATCCAAGCATTATAATTTCTCTCTGTAATCATTTGTTTATTAGTTTTAAAATATATATTTTTAACTATACCTTTAAAATTATCATTTACATTTTTTCTTATCCCTAAAGCTCTAATTTCCCTTATACCTCGAACTGATTCACTTACATCTGCAACTGCTCTATCTTTTTCTTTATTTATTTCTTTTTGCTTTTCTTTAATACTTGGCAAATACTTATGTGATATAACATAAAATAATGCTAGATAAATAATTACCTCAAAAGCTACAACCAAAGAATTAAGACACACATACACAAAAACAATTGCACAAGTAAATAAAGATATTGATATTCTAAGTATTTGTCTAAAAGAATCTGCAATCGTTGATGAATCATTCGTTATTCTATTTATAAATTCTCCACTAGATTTTTCTTCAAAAGCTCTAGCTGGTAATAACCCAACTTTTTCATAAACAGCACAACCTATCTTCTCCATTATATTATTAGCACATTTTTCCATATAGATTCTACCTAATCTATTAAATACTAGATTATCAACTACATTAATAATAAACATTAAAGCTAAAACCGCTATTGCTACACCAAAAGAACTAATCCTCGCTTTATCTATTGCAAGCCCAATCAAGTACCCGTATAAAGTACCCGAAAGCGATGTAACAAGTAAAAAAAGAAAAGATTTAATAAAAAGTTGCTTTTCACCACTACAATACTTTTTAAAAAATCTTATCATCTCTTTAAACTTCATATCAATCACCCTTTTTTATCTTCTGTTTTAAATCAAATAATACATTAAGTGCTTCCATTGGTGTAGTATTTAAAACATCAATTTTTTCTAATGTCTCTTTTATTATATCATCTTTTTTAACAATTGGTTCAAAATCCATTGCAAGTTGAATCTTTTCTTCTGGATTTTTCTTCTTAGCATTATTTTCATACTCTTCCAAAATTAATTCAGCTCTATCTAATAATTTTTCAGGCATTTTTGCCAGTCTTGCCACATGAATACCATAACTTTTATCAACTGCACCACTCTTAACCTTATGTAAAAATGTAATTTCATTTCCATTTTCTACAGCACTTACATGGACGTTTTTTATATTTTTATACTTTTTATCTAATCTTGTAAGTTCATGATAATGTGTAGAAAACAAAGTAAATGCTCTGATATTTTCACTAATGTACTCAAGTATTGCCTGTGCTAAACTCATTCCATCATACGTTGCAGTACCACGACCTAGTTCATCAAATAAAATTAAACTTGAACTAGTTGCTCCTGCTATAGCATTTCGAGCTTCCTTCATTTCCACCATAAATGTTGATTCACCACTAACTAAATCATCACTTGCCCCAATTCTTGTAAATATCTTATCTACAATCGGTAAAGTTGCTGAAGAACAAGGAACAAAAGAACCCATCTGAGCCATAATAACAATTATAGCAAGTTGTCTCATAAATGTAGATTTACCACTCATATTAGGCCCTGTTATAAGTAATGTATTAATACCATTTTCTAAAACACAATCATTTGGTACATATTCCATCTTACTAACCATTTCTACAACTGGGTGTCTACCATTTTTAATATCAATAACATGTTCATCTGTTAAAACAGGTCTAACTAAATTATATTCTTCACTACATATAGAAAGTGATGTTAAAGCATCTATTTCACTTAAAACATCTGCAGTTGTATTAAGTTTTGGCACCTCTTTTTTAATAGTTTCTTTGATATCACAAAATAACTTATATTCTAACTCAATAATATTTTCTTCAGCATTTAGAATCATACTTTCTTTTTCTTTTAAAGCTGGAGAAATATATCTTTCACAATTAGTTAATGTTTGTCTTCTTTCCCAATGATATTCATCTTTAACTAAACCTTTGCTTCCATTTGGAACTTCAATAAAATAACCAAAAACTTTATTAAAACCGACTTTTAAACTCTTTATTCCCGTTTCTTCTTTAACTTTTGCTTCAAAAGATGCTACAAAATCTTTACCACCACTACGAATATTTCTAAGTTCATCAAGTTCATTATTATATCCTTCTTTAATCATATATCCTTCTTTTATAGATATCGGAGGGTCATCCACAATAGCATCATCTAATAATTTAAAAATATCTCCATGTGTATTAATTTCATAATCAAAACCTAAACTATCAATTTTTTCTTTTAACATTGGTAAAACTTTAATACTATTTTTAAGTTGCAATAAATCTCTAGCATTCAAAGAACCATTAATAACTTTTCCTGATAATCTTTCTATATCATATACCTCATACAATATATTTTTAATTTCATCTTTAATAATAAATTCATTATTAAGTTTTTCAATCTTATCATATCTTTCATTAATTTTATCTTTACTTTTTAAAGGATTTAATAGCCAACTTTTAAGTTTTCTACTCCCCATCGCAGTTTTACATTTATCTAAAAGCCACAACAATGAATAAGTTCTCTCTTTTAATCTTAACGTTTCTATCAACTCTAGATTTCTAATACTATGAATATCCATTTCCAAATAATCATTCTTTTTTAAATAATTAATCTTAGTTATATGGCTTAAATCTTTTAATTGTCTTACATCTAAGTAATAAAATAAATGCGCAACACCGCTTTTAACTCTAGCATCCGTAATAATATTAAATAAATCTTGATATTTATTCCATAAAAATTCATTACTTATCGTAACTTCAATACTATAAGTATTCTTCAATAAATTTATTAAACTAGTATTTAAATTATCAACAAATATTACCTCTTTTAAATTAAGTTCTAATATTTCATTAACTAATATTTCTTCATTATTTTCCAAAGTAATCGTAGCTAAATAACTCGTAGATATATCTAAAATAGTCATAAGAATACTATCACTAAAAAATAATATACTAGCTATATATGAAGAATCTTTATCATTAAGTAAATCATTATCAGCAATAGTACCCTTACTAATTACATCAACAATACCTCTTTTTACCATACCTTTCGTAGTTTTAGGATCCTCTAATTGTTCACAAATAGCAACACGATATCCTTTATTTACTAACCTTTCAATATAAGTTTTAACATTAGCATGAGGTACACCACACATTGGAACTTTTTCATCTAATCCTGCAACTCTTCCAGTTAATGTAAGTTCTAGTTCTCTTGAAGCAATTAAAGCATCATCAAAAAACATTTCATAAAAGTCTCCCAAACGATAAAAGACAAGTTCATCCTTATACTTATCTTTTATTTCAATATATTGAGCCATCATCGGACTTAATTTTGTTCTATCTACTTCACTTAATTTCATACTTCAAAACCTCATGACTTATTATAACACGAGGATTAACTTTTTTAAACCAAAACTTTTTTATTTTTCAACTTATCATCAAAATATAAAATTAACTTATTAACTTGTATATCAGTATCAGGAATATTAGATATTTCTATATAATTTATATCTTTATCTAATGTAATATCAATTTCTTCTTCATTTAATATAAATCCATCACTAGCTCTTGTTTCTCTAATAACATATTTACCTAAAACAAGATCATTCACCTCAAGTATTCCATATTCATTTGTAACTCCTTTATATATTATAATACCATCTTTTATAATAACAAATTCCGTATTACTTATAGCTTCATTATTACTAGCATTAACTTTTTTTATAACAAGCTTTCCCTTTTCAAGTTCATTTTTTATTTCTAACAAAATATCTTTATTATTACCATCTACCTTTACCTCATAAACCATCTCATCAAGTACATACCCACTCTTTGCTTCTATTTCTTTAATTAAGTATTTTCCAAACGGTAAATCTTTTACTTCAAGTATTCCATCTTTATTAGTTACTCCCTCATGTATTATTACATCATCCTTCATAATTACAAATTTTGTATTTTCTAAAGGAAATCCATTATCAAAATCTATTTTCTTAATAACTAACTTACCTTTATCTAAAACATTCTCTATTTCTAAAAACACATCTATCATTATATTATTTTTATTTAACTTTAATATTACTTCATATTCTCTATCATCTAAAACATATCCATCAATACTTCCAGTTTCTTTAATATAATATTTCCCTTCAGGTAAATCACCGAAAACAGCTTCTCCATCCTTGTTCGTAACCACATCCCTTAAGATATTCCTATTTTCATCATACAAAGTAAACGTTACTCCTTCTAAAACTTCTTTAGAATAATTTCCATTATTGTATATTTCTCCGTATTTTTTTAAACTAATTTTACCTAAAACTGGTTTACCTTTAATAATATAATTAGCTTTAACTAAAACATCCATTTTACCTTTTAAAATATTTTGGCTATCGCTACTTACAAAGATATAAGCTTTATTATTAGTACTTTTTCTTAAAGTAAAAGTGTTTTCTTTTTTCTTTATATCTATAGTTAAAATATTTCCTTTAATACTTACAAAATCATCACTCGAAAATTTACTTAAAACTCCATTTTGATCAATTATTGTAAGAGTATCCCCGATATATGCATCTGGAACTTTAAATTCTGGTATTACAAAATGATTACTTATTAAATCATTTATCTCTTTTATTTCATTTTCAAAAAGTGTAGCATTAATATTTCCTTTAAAACTATCCGTAAAATAAAATCGAGATTCTGGACTAACAACTTGCCATATCATCATTTGAGTAATATAGTACCATTTTGCTTCATTATGATTATGAACACTATCCTTATATTTATAACCATAATAACTTATTAAATTTATTTTTTGCCACAATTCATCACTTATACCCAAAGGTTTAGCAAAATTATCTGAGTATTCATCATATTTAGAACTATTATTTACTTTGATAAAAGGTTCTAAACAATAAACATAATCCCCATACTCATCTACTATAAATTGTCCCTTTTTATATTCTTTTTCTCCATTACTTTTAATTTTCAAAACATAAACACCATCAATAACATCTCCGCCCTTAAACGAAACACATTGTGTATTTACGATAAAGCTAAACATACTTAAAACTAAAATAATTACCTTTTTAACCATTTAAACCACCTTCCTTAAGGATACCCACAATAATTCTATTGCACATAGAATATCATCATATCCAGTTTTAACATCATTTTTTTCTTTATAAATATGCCATGACTTTCTTAACCTTTTATCACTTTTTAAAATTTTTATTCTATTTTTTATTTTTTCTATATTAATACTTTCTTCCTTCACTTGATAAAAATCCATAGTAGTTTCTATCATTAATTTTCTACTTATCCTTTTATTAAATAAAATATAATATTTTAAAAGCAATTCATTATTTACCAAAATATTATTTATAATCTTATAAAAAGCAAATGTTAATTTTTCTACATTTGTAATTTCATTAATCAAGACCTTATTCTTAAATTTTGACAAATAAACTTTTCTTTGTTTTCCCATTGGAAAATATAAGAAGCCACCGATAATTCTAATAGGTAAAACCCATTTTACATTTTTATATGTTGTACCTACCTTAACTAAATACTCCTGGTACGAATTATCATGATAAAGAATACTAATTTCTTGCACTTTAAAATTAATTAATTTATAATGTCTAAAAATTTCTTTAAAAAACATATTAACATTAAACATAGTTATACAAAAGCCTTTAATACATATTGTTAAGTTATCTAAATCATCATACACTACCTTATCTTTAAATCTACTTTTGATAATACTATCAATAAAATATTCTTTTAACACACCAGGATAAAAACTTTTACTACTATCACTAATTCTTTTCACTATAACCTCATCTTTCTTTTTGCCCCATTTTATTCTTAAATTACAATCTTTCTTATAAAAATCACCTCACAAGAATCTATTAAAGCATACTTAATCCGAATAATTTGTTGGTTTGTGTCGAGTGTGTTCAAAAAGTGTAATTTTTTAGTAATTACCTAAAAAATTACAAAAAAAAATCTAACAACTTAATGTTAGATTTTAAAAATTTTATTTACTTTGTTTTCTTAAAATAGCTGCTTTAGCTGCTGCTAGTCTAGCAATTGGCACTCTATATGGTGAACAAGATACATAATTAAATCCTAGTTTATCACAGAAGGCAACACTTGCTGGATCTCCACCATGTTCTCCACAAATACCCAAAGATAATTTTGGATTAACGCTTCTACCTTTTGTTGCTCCCATTTCCATAAGTAGTCCAACACCATCAAAGTCAATACGAGCAAATGGATCAAATTCAAATATTCCTTTTTCATAATATGAATTTAAGAATTTACCAGCATCATCTCTAGAGAATCCATATGTCATTTGAGTTAAGTCATTTGTACCAAAACTGAAGAATTCAGCTTCTGTAGCTATTTGGTCTGCTAAAAGTGCAGCCCTTGGAATTTCAATCATTGTTCCAACTTCATATTTTAAATCTATACCAGATGCTGCAATAATTTCATCTGCAGTCTTAACTACGATTTCTTTAACATATTTTAATTCTTTAACTTCACCAACTAAAGGTATCATAATTTCAGGTGTAACTGGAGTACCTTTCTTAGTTACATTAATTGCAGCTTCAATAACAGCTCTTGTTTGCATTTTAGCAATTTCAGGATAAGTAATTGCTAAACGGCATCCTCTATGTCCCATCATTGGGTTGAATTCTTTAAGTGATGCAATTACTTCATGTAATTCTTCAACAGTTTTACCTAAATCATCTGCAAGTTCTTTAATTTCTGCCTCTGTTTTTGGTAAAAATTCATGTAGAGGTGGATCCAAGTATCTAATAACAACACTATATGGAGCCATAGCTTCAAATAAACCTTCAAAGTCTTTTCTTTGATATGGTAAAATATTTTCTAAAGCTTTTTCTCTTTCTTCTAGAGTTGTTGCACAAATCATTTTTCTAAAGTTAAATATTCTGTCTTTCTCAAAGAACATGTGTTCTGTACGACAAAGACCAATTCCTTCAGCTCCGAATTTTCTTGCTTGCATTGCATCCTTTGGTGTATCAGCATTTGTTCTTACTCTTAAGTCTCTAGCTTCATCTGCCCAAGACATAAATGTTTCAAAGTCTCCACTTATAGATGCTTCTTGCATTTCTAGTTTACCAGCATATACTTTACCAGTTGAACCATCAATTGATAAGTAATCTCCTTCTTTAAAGATACTTCCATCTGGCATTTTAAGTGTTTTTTCTTCTTCATTTAAAACGATAGTTGATGCTCCACTTACACAGCAAATACCCATACCACGAGCAACTACTGCTGCATGACTAGTCATACCACCACGAATAGTTAAAACACCTTTACTTGAGTTCATACCTTCAATGTCTTCTGGTGATGTTTCAAGTCTAACAAGTAATGAATCAATACCTTTTTTCTTGTTTTCAATTACATCACTAGCTGTAAAATAAATTCTTCCAGTTCCTGCTCCAGGTGATGCAGCCAAACCTTCAGCAACTACTTTACCATTTTTTAGTGATTCAGTAGTAAATGTTGGATGTAATAAGGCATCAAGTTGTTTTGGATCAACCATTAATATAGCTTCTTCTTTAGTAATCATTCCTTCATTTACTAAATCAACAGCAACTTTAACAGCAGCACTTGCTGTTCTTTTACCATTTCTTGTTTGAAGAATGAATAACTTACCATTTTCAATAGTAAATTCCATATCTTGCATATCTTTATAATGATTTTCTAATTCTTGGGCAATACTAGCAAATTCTTCATAAACTTCAGGCATTTCAGTTTTTAATGTTGCAATTGGGCTAGGTGTACGAATACCAGCAACAACATCTTCACCTTGTGCATTAATTAAGTATTCTCCGAATAATGCTTTTTCACCAGTTGCGGGATTTCTTGTAAATGCAACACCAGTTCCTGATTTATCTCCGCTATTACCATAAACCATTTCTTGAACATTAACTGCTGTTCCCCAACTAGATGGAATATCATTTATTCTTCTATAATAAATAGCTCTTTCATTATTCCAACTTCTAAATACAGCTTTAACAGCCTCAATTAATTGTGTAAATGGTTCTTGAGGAAAATCTTCTCCTGCAAATTCTTTATAAGCATTTTTAAATAGATTAGTTAATTCAAACATATCATCTTCATCTAAATCGATATCATTTTTAACACCTTTTTTAGCTTTAACTTCATCTATAATAGTTTCAAATTTACTTTTTGCATAACCTTTAACTACATCGGCAAACATTTGAATAAATCTTCTATAAGAATCATAAACAAATCTTTTATTACCAATTTTTTCAGCGAAAGATGCTGCTATTTCATCATTTAAACCTAAATTAAGTACAGTATCCATCATACCTGGCATACTAGCTCTTGCACCACTTCTTACACTTACTAGTAATGGATTTGTTTTATCACCAAATTTCTTACCACTTTTTTCTTCTAGTTTAGCCAAAGCTTCTTTAATTTGTTCTATTACTTCACTAGATAATTCCTTTCCATCTTCATAATACTTGTTACAAGCTTCTGTTGTAACTGTAAACCCACTTGGAACAGGTAATCCAATATTAGTCATTTCTGCTAAATTAGCACCTTTACCCCCAAGGGTATTACGCATATCCTTGTTTCCTTCTTGAAACAAATAAACATATTTTTCCATTTCTAATCCTCCCATGTTCTTATTTTATCACTTAACCCCTTACCAAACAATAAAAATACATAAATTTTACATATTTTTGATAATTTAAAAAGATAATACTTTTTTCAAATATTATCTTTACTAATTAATTAACTTTTAACTTATTTATCTCAGATATTGATAAGTTTGTTATTTTACTTATAAACTTTGGACTACAGTTTTCTTTCAGCATGTTTTTCGCAGTTTCTAATTTATTTTTGGTTTCTCCACGTTGTTCTCCACGTTGTTCAGCTGAAACTATCTTCCACGAATCATCATGAAATATACTTATCACTTCTGGATCATTTATAAAGTCATCTACCATTTCAACCGTACTCATCATTAATTCATCTCCCTCTGCTATTTTCATTGTTTCTTCACGTGTTCTTGCATATAACAATCTACACCATCTTATAAATCTTTCTTCAATTATAGAATAAGGTATTTCATCTAATATGTCAAGTCTTATTAGCAACATTTCAATGCTTTCTTTTAATATCTTTTCATGATTTATTACATTTATTAATTCATATTTATTTATTATTTCATTATTACTTAATTTGTAATTACCACTCATAATATTAAAACTTGTTACTTTCTTAAGATTTTTATAAGGATTATTCTTTTTAAGTTGATGCGAATATATATGTGATGCATATGCTAAACTTTTCATACATTCTGTTTCTCCGAAATTATTATACATCTCTATATTTACTAATTCCCCATTTGATAATACTAAAACAATATCTAAATAATAGTCATGTAACTTAATATTATCGTTTTGAATGTATTTTTGTTTAGTAACTCGAACATTTGAAATAGTTAAATCTGATTTAATATATTTTAGATATGAATTAAAGAAATCTTTTATTATTTCTTTTTTACTAAAAATATGTTTAAATACTAAATCATTATTTAGCCATGTAAATTCTTTTGTTTCGGTCATGCCTACCACCTCCATTTCTAAAGAAACATTTTCTATCTTAGCACAATCAGAATGAAAAATTTGTTTCTTCTTGTCGAACTAGTTTTATTTTTATCAAAAATTATTATTTTAAGTATTATTTTCTAACTTTTTATTACTTACTTATGTTATTATCATCCTTTCTTTTTCTTATTCACTATTACATATAAAAAGAGATGATAAAACACCATAATCATCTCCCCACCAGATTTCGAAGCTTTTATATAAAAACTCCCCACCAAATTTCGATGAGGAGTTATTTTAGCTCCCCACTAGATTTCGAAGAGCCGATATTTCAACAATATTTAAGCAACTTTTCTTATCAAAATAAAAAATATATAAGATTTTTCTTATATATCTTTTTTAATAAACATGGCATCCCCGAATGAAAAAAATCTAAAATTATTCTTTTTTGCATATTCATAAGCATTTAAAATATATTCTTTTTTAGATAATGCCGATACAAGCATTAATAATGTACTTTTAGGTAAATGAAAATTAGTAATTAAACCATCAATAGCTTTAAAAGTATATCCTGGATATATAAATATATTAGTATCCCCGGAACACTCCCTAAATTCATTATACTTACTTGCTACAGTTTCTAATACTCTCGTAGATGTAGTACCAACTGCATATATATTTCTTCCTTCACTTTTTGCTTTATTTAAAGCATCTGCTACATCTTTAGTCATAATATAATATTCACTATGCATATTATGTTTAGTTATATCAGTTACCTCAACAGGTCTAAATGTTCCAAGGCCTACATGGAGGGTTACATAAAGTATTTCAATTCCTTTATTCTTTATTTCTTCAAGCAGCTCCTTAGTAAAATGTAATCCTGCGGTTGGAGCTGCTGCACTACCTAAATTTTTAGCATAAACAGTTTGATATCTTGATTGATCACTCAATTTTTCATGTATATATGGAGGAAGAGGCATCGTACCTAATTTTTCAAGTATTTCCATAAGTATTCCCTCATATATTAATTTTACATGTACAATACCTTCATCTAACTTTTCTATAACCTCTGCTTTTAATAATCCATCTCCGAAAGTAATAATTGTTCCAACATGTAATCTTTTACCAGGTCTAGCTAAACATTCCCAAGTATTACCTTCGATATCTTTTAAAAGCAATAGTTCTATAACAGCCTTTGTATCTTCTTTTTCTCCGATTAATCTTGCTGGTATTACTTTTGTATCATTAAGTACTAAAACATCTCCTTTATTTAAATAATTAATAATATTTTTAAATACTTCTTCTTTAATATTACCATTTTCTTTATCAAGGATTAAAAGTTTTGAATCACTACGATTAGAAAGCGGAGTTTGAGCAATAAACTCCTCAGGTAAATCATAATTATATTCTTCTATATTCATTTGATAATTTCCTTTATTTTTTCAACTACTTCATCATTAATATCATCAATAGTTCTTATCATATCATCTTTAACACAAGTTACTTTAATATAATTATATTTTTCTGTAAGTTCTAAGTAAGCTTTTTCAGCTTGTTCCAAATGAGCTTTATTTGACTCATGTTGATCTGGAGTTTCTTCTCTATTTTTTTTAAGTATTGCAGCATATTCAAATGGCATATAAAGAAATATAACAGCATCTGGTCTAGGTAATTCCATAATACCAAATTCTAACTCATCAAGTTTTTGATACATTTTTTCTCTTTCTTCACGAATATTTAATTTCCCTCCTTGGTGAGCCATATTAGATTCAACATATCTATCAAGGATAACAATGTCGCCGTTTTCAAGATGTTTATTTATAATACCAATATTATATCTTCTATCTGCAGCATAATAAGCTGAAGCAGCTAGAGCATCAACATTTACAGCTCCCTCAGGAAACCAGCCCTCACAAATATATGATTTTCCTAAATAAGGGCCTCCAACAATTCTTCCCGTCGGAGTATCATACATTGGGAAAGAATAATTATATACATTTACTCCCATCTCTTTAAACCTAGCAACAGCCTTTTTAACTTGTGTTTCTTTACCAGAACAATCAGTTCCCTCGATTACTATTAATTTACCTCTCATTATTTCATCACCTTTCATATATTACAAAGCTATATTTTAATCCATTAACTTCATTACTACTTACAACATTACGTGTATAAACTTCTTTATTAAATTCTGGAAAATATACATCTGCTTTTTCTTCACTGTCTATTTCAGTCAAATAAAGCTTAGTTGCATATGGCAAAAATAATCTATATACCCTTGCTCCACCAATAATCATTACTTCTTCATCCAAATTATTAACAAACTCTAATAATTTATCAAAATCTTTAAACAATATCCCATTATCTATATTATCTAAAGAACTAGATAACACAACATATTTTCTTCCTTCTAAATGTCTAGGTAAAGATTCATATGTATTTTTGCCCATTACAATATATTTTCCCATTGTTAAATCTTTAAAGTTCTTTAAATCTTCTTTAATATGCCAAATTAAGTCATTTCCACGACCAAGTTCATTATTTTTTCCAACCGCTGCTACAATACTAATCATTTTTGTTTCACCTACTGTGCAAGAGGGAATTTAATTGGTCCCATATGTTTATAACCTTTTATTTTAATGTCTTTTAAATCAGCCGAATTATCAAAATCCTTAAACTCTTTTATATCAGGATTAATCCACAATACCGGAGCCTCATAATCACCATCAGTTTCAAATCTATTAATTTGTTCTTTAATCCCTTCAATTTGATTAACATAAATATGAGCATCTTTAATACTATAATTTATAGTACCAGGTTTAAGTCCACTTACTTGAGCAACTAAACTAAGAAGTACCGCATATTGAGTAACATTAAAAGGAAGTCCTAAAGCTACATCACAACTTCTTTGATGAACCCAAATATTTAAATAACCATCCGTAACATCCCACTCGCTTGACCAAACACAACTAGGAAGCACCGCCGTAGGAATATATTCGTCTTGCCATAAAGACATAACCATTCTTCGATCTAAAGGATTATTTTTTAATGTATCAAGTAAACGATTCATTAATCCCATTTTCTTTACTATAAAACCATATGCTGTTCCAATAGTATGAGCATATTCCACACCAAAATCCTTCTCTATATCTTTTTTTACCAATTTACCATTTTCTAAAACATTTTGGTTAGCTCTCCATTTACCATCTTCAGCAATTTCCCATTCATCCCAAATATGAACATTTCTTTCTTGTAACCATCTAACATCATTAGATTCTGCTTGATATATCCATAACATTTCAAGAATTGCTTGACGAAAATATAGTTGTTTAGTTGTTAAGCATGGAAATTCTTCTCGCAAATCAAACTCTAAATGATAACTTGGAATTTTTATAGTATTTATACCAGTTCTATTTTCAACTTCTACTCCATCACTTAATATTTTTTTACATAACTTAATATAATCTTTATCCCACTTTGACATACTTACCTCCCTAATACCATAATGGATATTTACTAGTTATTTCTAATACTTCTTTTTTAAGATTATTTAATACTTCTTCATTTTCACTATTTTTTAACGCTTTTGATATTATTAATCCAATTTGTTCAAAATCACTTTCTTTAAGTCCTCGAGAAGTCATTGCTGGACTGCCTAGTCTTAGTCCACTAGCAACCATTGGTGACTCAGAATCATTTGGAATAGTATTTTTATTTGTTGTAATATTTATTTTATCAAGTATATTTTGAGCATCTTTACCAGTTATGCCACAAGTACCTTTTACATCCACTAAAATCAAATGATTATCAGTACCACCTGATATAATTCTAAAACCTTCATTAGATAAGGTATTAGATAAAGCTTTAATATTTTTTAATACTTGCATTTGATATTCTTTAAACTCTGGTTGCATCGCTTCATAAAAGCATTCAGCTTTTGCAGCAATAACATGCATCAACGGACCACCTTGAATACCAGGAAAAACTACTTTATTTATTTTCTTAGCAATTTCTGCATCATTTGTTAGAATAAGTCCTCCACGTGGTCCTCTTAAAGTTTTATGAGTAGTCGTAGTTACAACATGAGCATAACCAACCGGAGATGGATGAAGCCCTGCCGCTACTAACCCCGCAATGTGAGCCATATCAACCATTAGATAAGCCCCAACTTTATCACAGATTTCTCTAAATCTTTTAAAATCAATTATTCTAGAATATGCACTAGCACCTGCAATTACCATCTTAGGTTTTTCTTCTAAAACTCTTCTTTCCAACTCTTCATAATCAATATATTCCGAATCCATATTTACATCATAATCAACGATTTCATAATCTTGACCACTAAAGGAAAGTCTATGTCCATGTGTCAAATGTCCTCCATTAGAAAGATTCATTCCCATTACTTTATCTCCATGAGAAAGCAAAGCCCTATAAACAGCCATATTTGCACTAGAACCTGAATGAGGTTGAACATTAGCAAATTCTGCCCCGAATAAATCTTTTGCATAATTTATTGCTAAATTTTCAATAACATCAACATTTTCACAACCACCATAATATCTTTTTTCTGGATACCCTTCGGCATACTTATTAGTTAAAATACTTCCTTGTAATTTTAATATATCATTAGATACATAGTTTTCACTTGCTATTAGTTCAATATTTTCTTCTTGTCTTTTTCTTTCATTTTTTAATGCTTCTTCTAAAATCTTATTCATTTAAACCTCACTCATTTCTATTAAATTATCTATAATCATCGCAACAGTCATTGGTCCAACACCACCAGGGTTTGGCGTAACAAATGATGCCACATCTTTAACACCATCAAAATCTATGTCTCCAAGGGCCTTATTATTATCTCTAGATATTCCTACATCTATAACAATAGCTCCTTGTTTTACCATATCAGCTTTAAGTAACTTAGCTACTCCACAAGCCATCACAACTATATCAGCACATTTAGTATATTTAGTTAAATCTTTTGTCTTACTATGAAGCAAACTAACCGTCGCATTTCTATTTTCTAAAGCCATAGCTAATGGTTTACCAACTATATTACCTCTTCCTACTATTACTACATCCTTACTAGCAATCTCAATATTATAATAATCTAATAATTTTATAATACCTTTAACTGTACAAGGTAAAATACTTTTTTTATTTAAATATAAATTATAAACATTTTCTTTTGTAAAACCATCTACATCTTTACTTGATTTTATAAGTCCACTACATTTATCAAAATCAATTCCATCTGGCACAGGACTTTGTAATATAATACCAGTTACATCATTATCTTCATTTAACTTATTTATTAAATATATTACTTCTTCTTCACTAGTATCTTTAGACAACAAATATTTTCTTACATTAATACCTACCATACTACAGTATTTTTCTTTATTTTTAATATACAATTTACTTGCTTCATTATCTCCAACTAATATAATAGCTAATGTAATATTTAAGTTTTCTTTACTTATTTTTTCTTTATATAAAATTAATAATTCATCTCTTACTTTCTTACCATCTAAAATCATTTACATCCTCCCTAAAATAAAGTCATATTATGATCTATACCCAAATGCTTATAAGCAAGTTCCGTTGCTGCTCTTCCACTTCTCGTTCTTTTAATAAAACCTTCTTGTAACAAAAATGGTTCCACAACATCTTCAATCGTCGAAATTTCTTCTCCAATCGCCGTAGATATTGTTTCAACTCCCACCGGGCCTCCATTAAACTTACTTATTAATGCTTGTAAATACTCTATATCTATATTATCTAATCCATACTTATCTACATTTAATCTATCTAATGCTTTTAATGTAATATCTAAATCAATTAATCCATCACCTTCAACTAAAGCAAAATCTCTAACTCTTTTAAATAATCTATTGGCAATTCTCGGAGTCTTACGACTTCTTCTTGCAAGTTCAATCGCTGCATCATCCGTAATATTCATACTCATTACTTTACTAGTTCTCTTTACAATACTAGCAAGTTCTTCATTCGTATAAAACTCAAGCTTATTAACTATTCCAAATCTATCTCTCAAAGGACTCGATAAATCTCCCGCTCTTGTCGTTGCTCCTACTAAAGTAAATGGTGGCAAATCAATTTTTATGGATCTACTTTTACCATCAGAACCAATCACAACATTTATTGTAAAGTCTTCCATCGCAGAATAAAGAATTTCCTCAACAAATGCTGGAATTCTATGTATTTCATCTATAAACAAAACATCACCAGGCTCTAAATTAGAAAGTATCGCCGCTAAATCTCCACTTTTTTCAATCGCTGGACCAGTAGCAGTCTTTAAGTTACTCCCAAGTTCATTAGCAATTATATGAGCAAGTGTTGTTTTACCTAGTCCTGGAGGCCCATATAATAAAACATGATCTAAAGGTTCATCTCTCATTTTAGCAGCTTCAATAAATACTTTTAAATTTGATTTTATTTTATCTTGACCTACATATTCTTCTAAATACTCGGGTCTTATATTCTTATCAAATATATCTTCATATGTAGGATTTGCATCTATTAATCTTTCATCCATCATTTACTCCCCCAAACTATCAACATAATCTTTAATCTCTTGCCAATTACGCACTATCTTATGATTACTTATTTCATCATTTGTAATTCTAACTGTTTTAATACCCTCATTTTTTATCTCATCTAGTACTTTTTCTTTATCATCTATAAATACATCTATATTATATTTCTTACATACATTACTTTTATCTTCTTGAAAAAATACTAACCCATCAAAATCAACTTTATTAATTATAAAATATAAACTAGTTAAACAAATAGAATTAATATGAATTTTCTCACTAGTATCTTCTGTTCCTCTAGCAGTTATAAATATTAATTTATATCCTTTACTTTTCCAATGTTTTAAAACCTCTAACGCATCTTCTTTTATTTTAACATTCCAAACAATATCCAAAAGACAATCAGTCAAAAACTTTCTTGCATCACTTGGACTTAATTCATGATAATCTAATACTCCATTATATAAATTACTTTTTTTTAGTAAGGTATTTGAAATAATACTTGTATTTGTTAATGTATTATCTATATCTATTCCTATATTCAATTTCAAACACCACCTTACACACTAGATTTATTATATAACAAAACTATAAAATATCCAACACCATTTTATCAATTTGTACAATTTAATTGTAGCAAACAAATATTTGTAAGTCAACTAATATTTTTTTCTTTATAACGCCTTCATTACGCAAAATAAAAGCGTTCATTCATTACCACGAACAACTACTTAAATATTAAATAATATTAGCAACATTTTATTGCTAATATTTACATTCTGATGTGAATGAATACTAAAGATATTTTTATCTTGATGCTATTCAGCATCATAATCTTTTTATTAATTATATTATTTATAATAGTAAAAAAGCAAAAGCATCTAAATCAACTATGTTGATTTAGATGCAACCAACTATGGTAACATCCAACATGTTAAATTGAATGTTCTATTTTTATTTTATGCAAATTTCTTTTGCTAAATACATTCTAACATATTTTATTATTTTTTGTCAATCATCAACGTGTGACAACCTTGCTTTTATTAAATTCTTTACACAACTTAAAATTTTTCAAAAAATTATCAATTATACATTGTAGAAAATTAAAATATAGTGTATAATAATAAAAGAATAAAGGAATTGTGTGATACAGATGTTTAGAGATTTTGACTATGAAAATAAACCTGTTGTTGATATCGTAAACGAAATGATTATTGATGCCATAAATAAAAAAGCATCAGACATTCATTTTGATCCAACTGAAGATTATCTTAATGTCCGCATTAGAGTTGATGGGGAGTTATTAGAGTATGCCAAAGTCCCTGCTTTTGTCAAAAAAAATCTTTTAACCAGAATAAAAATCATAAGTGGTATGAACATTACTGAATCACGACTACCTCAAGATGGAGCCATAAAAAATCTAACCGATCAAGTTGATTTAGACCTTCGTGTATCTTCTCTACCAATCGTAGATGGTGAAAAAATAGTTATTCGTATCTTAAATTATACAATGTCAAGTTCTGGCTTAGAAAATTTAGGATTATCAGAAAAAAATCTTGAAAAAATAAATAAATTAATTAAAATGCCAAATGGTATCATTTTAGTAGCAGGGGCTACCGGATCTGGTAAATCAACTACAGTTTATAGTATGCTACAAATTCTTAACACTGTATCTAAAAACATAATAACAGTTGAAGATCCCGTGGAAATGAAAATCGCAGGTATAAATCAAGTTCAAGTAATGAGTGATATCGGCCTTACTTTCGGAGCAACATTAAGAAGTATCCTTCGTCAAGACCCAGACATTATAATGATTGGAGAAATTCGTGATGATGAAACAGCCCGTATAGCAGTCCGAGCATCAATCACAGGTCACTTAGTATTATCTACAATTCATACCAACAATTCCCTAAATACAATTGAAAGATTACTAGACATGGAAGTAGAAAGATACTTATTAGGTAGTGCCCTAACAGGTATTATCTCTCAAAGATTAGTTAAAAGGTTATGTTCAAAATGTCGTACAAGTAGACCAACCACAAATTATGAAAAAATACTATTTGAAAAAGTATTACATAAAGAAGTAAATGAAGTATATACTCCACATGGATGCAGTGAATGTATAAATGGTTACGCAGGTCGTATTGCTCTACATGAAGTATTAGAATTAAATCAAGACATCAGAGATGCCATTACCAACAATGTTAGAAAAAGTGATTTAAGACACTTAGTATATAAAGAATCAGATGTAACAAGCCTTTTAGAAGATGGACTAGAAAAAGTTGTTGCTGGGCTTACAAGTGTTGATGAAATTCTTCGTGTCATAGATGTTGAAGACGACATTGGTGAAGATGAAGAAGATATAAAAAATGCTTTCATTGGAAAAATTACTCAAAGTGATGAAATTGAAACATTATAAAAGACTATTAGAAACAAAATCATCTAATAGTCTTTTTTTATTCTATTTATAATTATCATAATTACCTATTTTAGAAATTATTTCATAAGGGTGAGTTTTTCTAAACTCTTTTCTTTCTAATTTAGGCATAACTAAAACCTCTTCTGCTACATCCATATGCAAAATACCATCAAGATGGTCCAGTTCGCGGGATAAAACAGTAGTTTCAAATCCCACAAAATATTCAATATGTTCATTACCATTTTCATCATAATATTTAATTTTCATTTCATAAGGTCCTTTTACTAGCCCCATATAGTCTAAACAACTTAAACATGCTTCCCAATATTTAGTACATCCTCTTTTAAAAATAACCTGTGGATTTATTAAAATTTTTTATTCGTTATAACTTATATTCTCAAGAGGTACATTAAGTGTTGTATTTTTTAAGTAAATTATTCTTTTTGGTATACCAATTTGAACTGCTGCTAAAGCGAAACATTCAGTTTTATTACAAAATTTCTTTAGCAATTCAATTTCTTCTTTATATGTCGTATCATTAAAATCAACAGTTTGAGAAACTTGTCTTAAATACACATCATCATTTAAAATCGTCTTTCTAACTATTTCCATATTTCCTCATTTAAAATTTTTATTATAACCCAGCATATGTTGCATAGCAAACATCATTTTCAACATAAATATAAACTTTTGCATCATTTACATAATAACCAGTTTCACCTTTTTCAATAGTTTTATTAATAATAACTTTTTTCCCTTCATTATATTCTTTAGTACTAATATATTTCTTCATAAGAAGATCATCAACAGTTACAGTTAAACATGGAGCATAATTTTTACTATTTATAACACACTTATTACTAGTTGAATCTAAATTTATAATTTGTGTTTTCTTATCATCACAAAATCTTTTAGCACCATTCTCAATTAAATCAACTGTATTATTCCAAATACTTTTATTAATACCTTCTTTTAAAACTCCAATACCAGCACTTCCCATAGTCATTATTAGAATCATGATTACAATAACAGCTAATAATTCCACTAAAGTAAACCCATTTTTCTTCATAACTCACCTACTTAAGTAAAAGCTTTAAAGCTTCTTTAACTTGTTCTTCTAAAGAATTGGATTTATCTATTTGTCCCATTACTTTTTTAATTTCAGCATTTTTATAACCTAATGCACTTAAAGTATCTATCAAGTCTTGTGTATCATCTACCACTTCTTCACTAACTTCAATATCTATTTTACCTTTTAAATCAAGCACAATTTGACGAGCTAACTTTTCTCCAATCTTAGGAAACTTAGTTAAATATAAAATATTTTCTCTATTAATAGCATCTACAATACCATTAATTGAACCAGTTGCAAGTATTGGTAAAGCAAGTTTAGCACCTAAACCTTTAACACTAATAAGTTTTAAAAATAATTCATATTCTTCTTTTTCTTTAAATCCATATAAACTATACTCATCTTCTCCAATTTTATTGTATACATATACTTTATATTCTTTATCTATTTCATAGCAAAAAGGATTTGGAACAAATACTAAAAATCCTATTCCATTCGTTTCAATAATTATACTATTACTATTTATTTCTGTTACATTACCTTTTATATAGCCAAACATATTACCACCATTTATATAATAACAAAAATAGCAAATTTTATCAATAAATTTCATATAATTAACCATGAACACAACAATAATTAAAATATTAAAAAACAAAAATAGTTATTTTAAATTTACTAAAAAAGAAATTGATTGTCTTATCATAAATGAAAAAAATAGAATCATATTAAAATATCTAAATATGCCAAGATTTAAATACATAAAATCTATTGAAGACAAGAAAAAAACTAGAGTCTTATTATTACCTAAAAACTCTAGTTACGGTTTAAAAATAGATGATGTCTTAACCCTTGAAGGTAAACATATAATCTAATATTTGCACCTCATCTCCAGATTTGGCTCCCATTTTTTCTAATTCATCTTCTATACCCATACCCTTAAACTTACGGGCAAATCTCAAGACTCCTTCATCTTCATTAAATTTTGTCATAAGAAGTAGTGTTTCAATTTCTTTACCACTAACTATCCAAATATTACCATCTCTTTTAATTTTATATGGTAAATTATCTTCAAACTTATATATCTTAAATTGTTCTTTAGGGTACAATTCTTCTTTTGGTGTTTCATCTAATATTTCCATAAGCCTATTCATCATTTCATCTATTCCACTCATATTAAAAGCACTAACTGGAATAACCTCTAAATTAGGATAGGATTCCTTAAATTTTTCTAAATTATTATTACCATTCTCTAAATCCATTTTGGTAGCAATAACAACCTCTTTTTTATTTTTTAATAGTTCACTATATTTTTCAATTTCATTTCTTATAATTTTATAGTCTTCGATTGGATTTCTTCCTTCACTAGAACCCATATCTACAACATGAGCAATAATCCTAGTTCTCATTGCATGTTTTAAGAATTCTACTCCTAGTCCAACACCATCACTAGCACCTTCAATTAATCCAGGTAAATCTGCCATGACAAAACTTTTACCATTTTTTAGCTTAACCATTCCTAAATTTGGATTTAATGTTGTAAAATGATATGCTGCAATTTTAGGTTTTGATGCACTTATTACAGAAAGTAACGTTGATTTTCCAACACTTGGCATACCTACTAAACCAACGTCTGCTAAAACTTTTAGTTCAAGTCTAACCTGAACTTCTTCACCAGGTTCTCCTTTTTCACTAAATTTCGGAGCTGGGACATCATGAGTTGCAAAAGATTTATTACCTTTGCCTCCTCTTCCACCTAGAGCAACAACAAACTCTTCACCATCATTAATTAAATCAGCCATAACCTCATTATTTTCTAAATTAATAATCGTAGTTCCCTCAGGCACACAAATAATAACATTCTCAGCATTCTTTCCATATTTATTAGAACCTTTACCATTTTCTCCTTTCGGAGCTTTTATTATTTTTTTATAACTTAAATCCACTAAAGTTTTTAAATTTTTATCAACCTTAAAGATTATGCTAGCACCACGGCCTCCATTTCCACCATCAGGTCCTCCCATTGGCACAAATTTTTCTCTTCTAAAAGAAGTACATCCATCTCCTCCAGAACCAGCCATAAGTTTAATAGTTAATTCATCTACAAACATAAGATTCACCTCCTAAACATTTTATCATATTTTAATATTTATATCTACATTATTTTTTCTAAAGCCTTCATTAATGCTATTTTGCCATACTCATATGTAAGTCCCCCCTGTAAATATGCAATATATGGTTCTCTTAATGGCCCATCACACGATATTTCAATTGATGACCCTTGTGTAAAAGATCCTGATGCCATAATTACTTGATCATCATATCCTGGCATATCTGCTGCTACCGGAGTAACATTTGCATCAATAGCACTTCCCATCTGTATACCTTTTACAAATTGTATTAACTTATCTTTATCATTAAAAGTAATAGCTAAAACTATATCATTTCTATCTTCATTCCATCTTGGACTAACATTATATCCCATATCTTCTAAAAGATAAGATGCTAAAACAGATGTTTTCAGGGCACTTGCAACAACTGAAGGTGCCATATATAATCCTTGTAAAAACATTTTATTTGCACCTAAACTCGGACCAACCTCACTAGCTTCACCAGCCACATTTAATCTTTCACTACATAAATTAATTAGATCTTTTCTACCTACAATATAAGCCCCATTCGTAGCAATTCCTCCTCCAAGGTTTTTAATTAAGGATCCAACACAAATATCAGCCCCAACTTGAGTAGGTTCAAACTTGCCAACAAACTCACAATAGCAATTATCTATCATAACAATTATATTTTCATCTACACCTTTAACAAGTCTTATTACTTCTTCAATATCCTCTATGCCTATGCTCTTTCTATTGCTATACCCAATAGATCGTTGTATCTCTATTACTTTTACTTTATTATTCTTTAAATAATTACTTATTGCATCATAATCAAAATGATTATCTACTAAATCAATTTGATCATACTTAATTCCAAAAGATTTTAAACTACTTGGATTATCATTAAATCCAATAACACTATCTAAAGTATCATATGGTTTACCAGTAATAGATAAAAGTAAATCCCCAGGTCTCAAAAGAGCAAAGAAAGCCGTCGATAAAGCATGAGTCCCAGATATAAACTGATTTCTAACTAAAGCAGCTTCAGTCTCAAAAATATCTTTAAATACTGCTTCAATTTTATCTCTACCTATATCCCCGTATCCATACCCAGTCGTAGAATTAAAATGCATTTCACTAATATTTTCTTTCCAAAAAGCATTTAATACTTTTTGACTATTATAAAAACAAACATCATCAATACTTGCAAAAACTTCTTTTAACTTATCTTCTGCTTTTTTTATACCATTATTCATTTAATACCTCCATCTATTCTTAAAATACAATCATTTACATATAGATTATTCGCTAAAAAATATACAGCATCCGCTATTTCTTCTGGATTGCCAAATCTACCTAGCAATATTTTTTCTTCTTCACTAGATTTAAATTTTTCTTGAAGAGACTCAGTCATATCAGTTAAAATCCAACCTGGTGCAACTGCATTAACTCGAATATTCGGAGCTAAATACTTTGCTAAAGTATGTGTAAGGCTAATAACCCCAGCCTTTGAAGCGTCATAATCAATACTTTCAATATAACTACCAGTATAAACATTATTACTTGCAATATTAATTATATTTCCTCTTTTTAAAACATCAAGACAATATTTACTTACTAAAAATGTTCCAAGAAGATTAACACTAATTACATTCATAAACTCATTACCACTTTTATCACTAAAACTATTATCTATTGCAATCCCTGCATTATTAACTACACAATCAATATTACCAATTTCATTTTTAATTTTATCAAACATTACTTTAACTTCTTCTTCATTTGATACATCACACTTATATACATAACAATTAATATTATACTCACTTTCTAATGCTTCTTTTAGTCTATTTGCTTCCCATTCACTTTTATTATAATTTATAATAACATTATATTTATTACTTGCAAAAACTCTGGCAATACTTGCCCCAAGTCCTCGAGAAGCTCCAGATATAAAAACAGTTTTCATTTCCATCACCACACAGTTATTTTACTATATTTAATTGAAAAATAAAAGAGATTTTACTCTCCTTTAGTTTATTATAATACCATTCTCATCAAATTTATAATGTGGTATTTCAACATCTACAATATTTTCTACTTTACTATTATCATCTTTACTTAATTCTTCTAAATTATCTAACTTTATATCCACAAAAGGAATATCAGTTTTTTTATCTTCATCAACTGTATCTAAACTTTCAACATCCCTTTGGTCTAATAAATTAGAGTTAAGACTATTAAAAGATGAATCTAAATAACCATAAAATACTACCGATGTAATATTATCATGGTCAAAGTAATAGTTATTATTTTTAATTAATAATCCTTCTGGATAACTACATCCCATGTAATCATATATTTTTACAGAATTATCATATTCTAACCCATAATAACCTATAATCATTATCTTTTTATCATTACCTTTTAATTTAACAACACTACCAATTGGTAAATATTTACTTGGCATATTCATTCCTCCGTTATTTTTACATTATTACAAATTAATTTATTACAATCGGATCAAATCTAAGTCCAGACCCAGAGACATAAGTCACAGAAGACTCGAGATTGAAGGACGACCGAACCGCAAAGATGCCGATGTCCACGAAGTCGTCGCTCACGGAACCACCACGGCCTACAACGAAAGCAATGTCCGAACGGTCCGCACGACGGGAAATAGTCCATTCCCAAGCTCCCATGTACATCCAATTATTATTTACAACTTTATGATAATCACCCATTATTGTTGTCCATGATTCTGGACTTGCTGCAAATCCATAATCCGATACATACATTAATCCTATTTTGGCTTCATATTCTGTTTCTCCTGTTGTTGAATATTGGCCTGGAACCGGATTTACTATTTCATTTTGGTATGCTACTGATGGAACTACATTTCTTATTTTTGCATTTGTATTTCCTCCTACTTTCCATATCGTTGTTGCTATCTTATTTGACCATTCTGTTCCAATATTATTTATAAAGTTTGTATTTAAATTTGTTTTATTTAATAAACTTGTACTCCATGTATTTGTAGCTTTGTTTGTAGCCTTATAATTCCAATAATATACTCCGATGTCTGACATTTCTTTTGTTCCTTTATAATGATTTGTTGGCATTCCTGCTTCTTCGGCATTTTGTGAATAATCACCATCTGTTCCAAGTAATGTACTTGTTGCATAATCATATTTGATTAATTTCACTTTATCATCTATTACTCCGATAATACGATATAAATTATCTGTTGGACATGGACTCTCATTTGTTCCAAAACACACAAAATTATTTACTTCATCACTTGGTCCTGCATATCTATAGCTATTGTCCCCTGCTCCATTTGTTAGTGTTGAATCATGATAATATATTTTTGAAACATTACTACCTAAATTTGCATATGAAATAACACATTCTTTTAAATTTTGACCACTATTACATATTTCTAAACCAATTTTTTCTCTATCATAAGATTTAACTGCAACACCTGCACTAAATGTTTTTCCCATCGTAGTATTTGTTACATTTTCATCAACATACAAATATAAATCATATTCTTTACTACCTTTTAATGCTACAGATTCATTATGAATTTTATAAATACTACCATAAGTGCCTTTTAACCCAGTATTTAATTCAGTTTTTTCTGAATCACTAAAATCACTTACTCCATTCATAGCACTAGATAATATACCTTCTACTATAGTTTCTTTACTACCTTTATATGTTAAAATATAGTGAATATTTGAAGCATCTAATGTATTTGTACTTAATGTAGCAATATATAAACTAAAACCTACATATGTATCACAATAACTAGTAACAGTAAAAGAATAAGGAGTTGTTTGCAATCCTTTATTTCTACTCATTGGATATGAATTAGAAAGATTAACAGAACTAGTACTAGTTAACTTAATCTTTGCACAACTAGATAATGCAACTTCAGTTAAATTACCACCTTGTTCTACAGGTTTCATAAAAGCTGTAGTTAATCCCACTGATAAAGCAATAACAATTAACACAGCAAGTATCGATAAAATAATTATTCTTGTTTTTTTATTCATAAGAAAAATCTCCTTTAGTCTACTAATTAAATTATAAATTAAATTTAAATTTAGTTCAAGTCTATTTTAAAAATATTTAGTTTTATTTGCATTTTTTTTAATATAAAAACTAGAGTGTGCTCTCTAGTTACATTTTTAAGTTCCTGTCATGGCCGGAATCGCCACTTTTTTCAGTTCCTATTTTGGTTGGAATCACCGCTTTTTTCAGTTCCTGTTATGGTCGGAATCACCGCTTTTTTCAGTTCCTGTTATGGTCGGAATCACCGCTTTTTTAATCAAATATCTTTTAATATAATATGTTCTACATTTGGATTACTAAGTATTCCCTTTACTACTCCAGGTTCTACATTAAATAATATAAATGCATCTTTTTTAACCCAATTCATAGTTATACTATCATTTTCTAAATTCTTAAAATCTCCATTATATAAAGACTTATCTAAATCAATTAAATAAACAAATAAATACTCATGTATTTTTTCATTATTATAAGTAAAGAAATTTTCTATACATCTTACAATCCTTAAATCATTTTCATGCAAATCATAATTTAATTCTTCTTTTAATTCGCGTAATAAAGCAAATTTACTATCTTCCCCCATTTTAACATGTCCCCCTGGTAAACTATAGTAATCTTTATCTTTATGTTCACAAAGTAATATTTCATCCCCACATTTAATAAATGCACAAGTTCTAACATTTAATTTATAATCATCTAACTTTATACTTATATCCATAACTATCTACCTCTACTAAAAGTATATCATAAATTTATTAAATATGAAATCTTTTTTCTAATTCGTCCTTAACAATTTTTTTATTAAATACAAATAAATACATTAACATTACCATACTAAATATTGAACAAATATAACTTGGAAATTTAACATATAATTTATCAAATAAAATTAATATGCCCGGTATAAGTCCAATAAGTGATGCAACACTTGCATAAAAAACAAATTCACTCTCTAATCTTTTCATAAATAATTTTATAATAAATATTCCAACTAAATATAAAACACAAATAAATGGCAATAAATAATTAATACTCCATAACTTAAAACCAGTTGAATAATCCCAGATTAGTGATAAACCAATTAAAATAATCATTTCTAAAAATAACATTTTTATTAAATTTTTATGACTATTTAAAGAAACAAGTAAAGTAATCCAAAAAGTAATAATACCTAAAACTACAAAATATGACCAACTTAGGGTATGAGTTATAGAATAATTAATATATAAAGAAATAAATATTCCACATAAAGATAAGAATAATAATATTTTCTTCATCAAATGATATTTTTTATCTAAATAATTAATATGGGGAAATACATTTATTCCATCATTATTTTTAATATTACATCCACATAAAGGACATTTACTTGTTTTTGTATTTATAAAAACATTACACTTATTACATTTATTCATCATAATCACCATAATCATTAGTATTTATTATTACATCTATTCCACCATTACTTAAAAACTTAAAGAAATATTTTTCTATTTCACTATTTACAAACTTAGATGAAAAACTAATAACCATTTTATCTTTATAAGAACACATACACATTTGTATTTTTGATGTACTTGTAAATACACTAAAATAATCTATATATTTATTATAAACTTCCGGCATATTAATAATACCTATATTAGATAAAGTCATAGTTTGATATTTATTTTCAATATTACATGCTATTTTTAAAACAAAGTCTTTTATAAAAACAGGTATTAATCTAACTATAAATATATCTTCTAACTTTATCATACTATTCATTTTATCTTTTATATTTTCTTTATCTAACTTTTCTTTAAATATTTTCTTTACATACATTGCTATATCCTCAAATGAATCATTATTATATATATAATCTATATTTACTACACTAAAAAAATTTCTTACTGTGTAGGTTGGATAATACTTTCTTAAATTAACTGGTATTGTAATAACTATTGGTTTTTTACTTTTATTTTTAACACTACCTATAGCCATAATTAAAACACTAGTTAAATATTCTGTAATTGTTAAATCTAATTCTTTAGCTTTTACTTTAATATCATCAATATTTACAATACCTTCGATTACTTTAAGTCTATTATCTATATATTTTTCATCTTTAATTCTATATGCTTTCTTACTTTTTAATACTTTCTTAAAATTACTATCTTTATATTTTTTAAAAGCATCTTCTTTTATTTCTTTTATACTACCTTCATTTATTACTTCATTATTTTTAATATTATATAATTTATTTAAGTAGTTAGCTACCAAACTTTTTAAGAACGTAAGTGTACCAGTTCCATCAGTTAGGGCATGATCAACCTCTAAATTAATTCTATTTTTATAAACTGATACCTCAAATAAATTATTATGATTTATTTTAGAACATGGACTTTTATCTTCCATTTTTACTTCATATTTTTTATCTACTTCTTCAAGATAATACCAAAATATTCCCTTTTTTAAAATAGATTTAAATATTGGATACTCTTCCAAAGTTTCTTTTAAAGCTTTATTTAATACATCCACTTTTACTTCTTCATATAATGTTACACTAAATCTAAATGTCTTTGGATCTTTCTTACTTTTAGATGGAGGAAAGATTTTTGCAGCATTATCTAAACGATACCATTTACTCAAAAAAATCACTTCCCTTTAAAAATTCTATTACTTGATTTGTATATTTATGTTCTAACATATTTGTTAAAAAACCATGCGGTGCATCAATCAAATCTAAATATCTAGTTTTAACTAAAAATCTATCTAACTTTTCTTTTAAAGCAAAACCCTCATCATGAAGTGGATCATGAGTTCCTGTAATTATAGTAACTAAAGGCATTCCAAATAACCAATCATTACGAAGTAAATTAACTCTTTTATCCTTATAATCTTTATCACTTTTTAAATATAAAGAAAAGTAATCTCGTAAAGATTCTTTAGTAAGTAACGTTTTACCACTATTTTCTATTACAGATTTAAATTTTGTCTTACTAGTATAATCAGTCTGAGTTGTGGGATATGCCATAATAATTTCTTTAAATTTTAATTTTCTATTAACAGTTGCCACTGAAAATGCTAAGTTAGCCCCGGCAGAATCCCCCATTATAGCTACATCACTACTTAATTTAAATATTTCTTCACAAACTTTATTTATCTCATTTATTTGATAAGGAAATTTATATTCTGGAGCTAATTTATAATCAATTGATATAACACATACATTCAAATCTTTAGCTAACTTATAACAAAGATTAGCGTGAGTATTTAAATTTCCCGATACAAAACCACCACCATGAACATAAATCAAAATTTTTTTATTGCCTTCATTAAATATTCTTACATATGTATCTAATATTTTAAAATCTCTATAATAATCTTTAGGTACTGTATTTAAATTAGTTAATTCATCTACTTTTCTATATAAATCTATATTATCTTTTATTGATATTTTCATGATTATCACCAATAATATAATATCACAAAAGAAAAATAGATTCCACTCTATTTTTCTCCTTCTTCAAGCATAGTTGTTATAAATAACCCATATCCAGTCGTAGGATTATCAATAATAACATGAGTTACGGCTCCAATAATTTTACCATTTTGCATAATCGGCGAACCACTCATTCCTTGCACTACTCCCCCAGTTTTATCAAGTAATTCCTTATCAGTTATCTTAAATGATATATTTTTAACTTTAGCATATTCATCTATTTTAGTTATTTCTATATCATAATACTTAATATCTTCTTTACTTAACACTGTTGCAATACTTGCTTTACCTATCTTTATTTCTTCCTTTTTAGCTACTTCTAATTTATCTTTATTAGGTAAAATACTATCATAAATTCCATATATACCTACATTTGTATTTTTATTTATAGTTCCATACTTGGTATTATAATAAAACTTAGCATTCTTACTACCAGCATATCCAACTTTACTTTTATCTATACCAGTTATATAATTTCTAAATATACTTCCATCTTTTATTTCTACGATACTATTAGTATTTGATTCTACTATTTCATGACCTAACGCCCCGAATATTTTAGTTTCAGGATCTATATATGTTAATGTACCAGTACCTGTTATACTATTTTTAACATACAAACCGGTTTTATAAATATCTCCATCCTTAACCAATTCTAATTTGCTTGTCTTAACTTTTCCATCTCTTCTAAGTTCTACATTTACTTCTCCAGCACTAACATTTGCTTCAATCTCTTTAGTAAGTTCATCAATTGTATTTACTAAAACATCATTTATTTTAACAATATAATCTCCGGCTTTTATAGCTGGCACCCCTTTATTAAATTTACCATTTATTTGATAAAAACCTATCACCATTACGCCTTTACTATTTACCTCAATACCTAAAGTTTCTCCACCTGGTATGATGTAATTAGAATATGCAAACACATTAATTGGTAATAATAACCAACTTATTAATAATATTTTTAACTTCTTCAATTTAAATCACCTATCTATAGTTATTATGGTTAATATATTACAAATTAAAAAGCCAATTATTGGCTTTGACAAATTATATTTCCAAAATTATTGGATCACTCATGGTTCCTGTTCCTGATTTATACATAATTGAAGAATATAGAAAGAAAGATGGCCTGATTGCATCGTAAATGTTGGTCACATTCATAACCCAAATGCTACCATCAGTATGTATCTCGAATGCATAATAAGTTGAATTAGCAATGTCTGAACGACGAGTTATTGCCCATTCATTCCAGCCCATATACATCCAATTATTACTTATGGCTTTTCTATAATCATTTGTTAAGTCGGAATTAAAACCTATTAATGTCCATGCACTTGAGCTTGCGGCATAATAATAATCAGTTACATACATTAGTCCTATTTTGGCACTCTCGGTAGTACTTGCTGCGGGACTTATTAGTTCATTGGTATATGCTAGTGATGATTTTGCTTCTCTTATTTTTTCAACTGTATTACCTCCGACTTTCCATGCTATAGTTGCAATTTTATTTGCCCACATATCACCTATATTATTTATGAAGTTCGTATTTAAATTTGTTTTATTTAGCAAGCTTGCACTCCATGTATTTGAACTAGCATAATTATTCCAACGATATGTATAGATTGTCGATAAACTTCCTTTATAAGTTGTTCCGGCATTCATGGAATTGTTATAAGTACCATTAGTTCCAAGTAAATTAGTATTTGCATAATCATATTTGATTAATTTTACTAATTGTTGTCCACTCACACCATGGTAATTATCGCCGAATACTCCGATGATGCGATATAAATTATCCGTTGGACATGGAGTTTCAGTTGAACCATAACATACAAAATTATTTACACTATCACTAGACCCAGCATATCTATAAGAATTGTCACTAGCACCATTTGCTAAACTTGAAGTATGATAATACATATTGTTTTCTCCTTGCACACCAGTATATTGTGCCAAAACATATTCAACAAGGGTCATTGTTGGTGCTACGTATTTATCAAAATATATATAGCACTTATCTGTTACTCGGCCTTGAAATATTACAGCATTTTTATCATTATCCCAAGATATCATTGAATTATTTTCGCATTTTGATAATTCGGCATTGAAAATATATCCTTCGGTTGGCCAACTATTTTCTGTTGACATTTTATATTCTCCAGTAGCTTCATCTGTTTCTAACATAATCGATATTTTATTAGAATTTGACTTTTTATTTAAACTATTATTTTTTTCTATATATGACTTAGCAATATTATTACTTATTAATACACTTAATACTAAAAACACCAAAATTGATATTATATAACGCTTTTTCACAACAACACCTTTTTCTAGTACTATTTTAATACTAACAATAATATATCATATCAGCCTAATATTTTCAATACTATTTTGGTACCATTTTATATCTATACTAATTTAGCAGTGAAATAGTACAATATTACTAGGCAATGAAAGGAAAAAATATGAAAAGTATAGTATCTAGTAACATAAGAGTTGAAGAAGAATCTTGGGATAAATTAAGAATAATTGCAAGCATTAATAAAAGAAGTATAAATAAAGAAATTGAATATTTAATTGATCAAAGAATCAAGGAATATGAAAAAGAATTTGGTACAATAAATACTAATTTAGAAGACATAAAACCCGATAAGAAATAAAAACTTATCGGGCTTTATTATTTTCATTAAATACATTCGGAGTTTCTTCCATTGGAATATTGTATTTCATTTTAAACAAACTTACTAATGTATCCATTTCTAATTTTGAACGATGTCTTAAGAATTCTGCAAAACCTTCATAATCACAATTGTTTAGCATATTCAAATTACATAATTCCTCCGTGGTTACCACATATTCTAGCACTATTTTTTTAAAATTACAATATAAAAAGTTTATTTGCAATTTACAAATAAACTTTTTAGAAAGGAGATGATGCCTATGAAGGCTTCACATATGAAGTGGTAAACTTCATACAATTACATAATAACGCAAATTAGCAACTAATGCAAGCATGTTGCTATAATTTACTGTTTATTGTTTTTTCAAGAATCTTTTTTACATCTCTTTCATTAAATGGTTTAAGTAGTATATCCACAATTGGATACTTAAAAGCTTTATCAATAGATTCTTTATCATCCACCCCAGTAATAATAGAAATTGGGATACTTCTAAATAAATCTTTACTCTTGTAATAATCCAAAACTTCAAAGCCATTAACATTTGGCATATTTAAATCAAGAAGTACAGCCTTAATATTTTTTCTTTTTTCTTCAGATTCTAAAATATCAATAGCTTCTTTACCATCAGTAGCTGAAATAACATCAAATGAATCATCAAGGATTTTTAAAATGAAATTTCTTATTATATTTGAATCATCTACTACTAAAATAGCTTTATCACTCATTTTTACAGGTTCTTTATATGAAGATTCATCTACAATGCCAACACCCATATATTTTTTTACTAAATTAACAACTCTATTTGCTTCAGTCATAAGTTCATTAAAATGTTCACTTACATAATACATATCGTTTGCTTTACTCTTTAACTCATGATCATATGCAAGTTCTCCGAGAGTCTCAAACCCAAAGTATCTTGCATCACTTTTTAGAGAATGCACAAGTATTGCATAGTTTGCCATATCTCCAATTTCTTTACAAGCCTTAATTTTTTCTAGTTTCCCAGGTACTTCTTGCAAAAAAGTTTCAAGTGTTGCATCATATGTTTCCATATCTCCGAATAATTCTAAAGCTTTTTTAATATTAGCTCCATTGTTAATTAAAATATTTACATCTTTCATGATATCACTCCTTATTTAAATATTCATTTATAACTCTATTTAATTCATCTTTGTTAATTGGTTTAGCTAGATAATCGTTAAATCCATCTGCCAAATACTTTTCTCTCATTCCTGTTAATGCATTCGCTGTTAATGCTATCACCGGAATATCAAATTCTGGTATTTCAACTTTTATCTTTTGTAATGTTTCTACACCACTCATTTTTGGCATCATATCATCCATTAATATTAAATCATATTTCTTACCACTTTTCAAGTTATCAATACAAATAAACCCACTTTCTACACATTCCACATCAACACCATAAGTTTGTAATAATCTCTCAGCTACTTTAAGATTTATTTTGTTATCATCTACAACTAAAACAGTTTTATTTTTAACTTCAATCTTTTCATGGGTTGTATCTATTGCTTCAACTTTTATAGTTGGATTTTTAACTATTCTTTGATCTATTGATACTGTAAACTTAGACCCTTTTCCAAATACACTTTGCACAACTATCTTTCCATTCATCATATCAACAAGTTTCTTAGTTATAGCAAGTCCTAAACCTGTACCTTCTATTGTAACATTATCTTTTAAATCCAATCTTTCAAACTTATTAAATAACTTACTTAAGTTTTCTTGTTTAATTCCTATTCCTGTATCTTCAACTGAAATAATCAATCTACATACATTATTTTTAACAACTGAATTAATACTAAAAGTAATACTTCCTTCTTTAGTATATTTAACAGCATTAGTTAAAATATTTACACATATTTGTTTTAACCTTGATGCATCTCCATATAACACCTGAGGAATTGACTCATCAATTTTTGTAATAAACTCTATCGGTTTATCCCCAAGTCTTCCCCGAGTAAGGGCAATTAACTCTGTTGTAACTTTATTAAAATCATATTCCGTATTAACAATTTCTAATTTACCAGCCTCAATCTTCGATATATCCAAAATACCATTAACTATTTCTAATAAATTATCTGAAGCCATTACTATATCATTAACTTCTTCTTTAGCACTATCAGGCAAATTTTTATCATCAAGTAACATATTACTGAAACCTACGATTGCATTAAGAGGTGTTCTAATTTCATGAGACATGCTTGATAAAAACTCTGTTTTAGCTAAGTTTGCTTTTTCCGCTTGCGTTTTAGCTTCATTTAATTGATTAATTAATTTAACATCTGGATTTTCAATTGTAAAATACATTATTATAACTACTAATGATAATAAATAATTAATTAAAAAAGCTGAAGGAAACATACTTTGAACAATAAAATTTGACAACATTAAAACACAAAAAATATACAAAGGTCTTAATTTTTTTCCCTCAATATTTTTATGATATCTTATAGCAATATAAACAGAATAAACAATTAAAATTAAACAAACTCCATATGTTATAAAAACAGGAAGTCCATTTGGAACAATTACATCTCCTTCTAATTTAAAATCCACTGGTAAAATTAATATAAAAGGTACAATAAATATTAAAAACAAAGCAAACATATAAAAAGTATTCATCATCTTACTTTTATAATTTTCACTAGAAGGTAGGCTAATACATTTTATATAATATGCAAAAAGCAAAAGCCATAAGACAAAATATACAAATACCAATTTAGATCCTAAAGCATATAAAAAACCATTTATATTTATTCCCATTCTATACAAAACACAAGTAGTTATGTCCATAGATAGCCCAAATAATGTTAAAAATAATAAATACTTATAAATTTTTGTTTCAATATTATTTACTCTTTCTTTTGATAAGAAATTAAACGTAAATAATATAATAACAATCAATGCACTTATTGAAAAATAAAATCCCATGAATACCACTTCCTACTCTTACTTAATGATATCACAACCAACATTCTTTTTCAAGCAAAAGAAAAGCCACTTTTCAGTAGCTTTATCTAACTCTTGTTCTAACTAAATCTTTATTTTCTATTCTTTCTTTATCTTTAGCTTCCATTGCTTTTGGATCAAGTTTACCATTATCAGTTCTTGGAAGTGCTTGTTCATAATATTCAATATATCCAGGAAGAGCACTAGTACCTAATGTTTTTTCTATTAAAGCAAACATTTTATTTTCTAATACTTTTCTATCGCAATTAAAATCATTTAAACTTACATGATAACTTGGTAAGAATTGTTCATTATCATCTGCAATTGATGTAACTATTACTTCTCTAATTTCAGGTATTTGAATAAGCAATTGTTCAATTTGTTCTGGATAAATATTATCAACCCCAGAAACAAAATTTCTTTTAACACGACCTACAAATTCATATTCACCATTAGCATGTTTAACAGCAACATCTTTAGTATTATACCATTTAACTCCATTTTCATCATATACAAATACTGCATTAGTTTCTTCTTCATTATTATGATATCTAAGCATCATACCAGGACCATTTACAAGCAAAACTCCTGGAGTTTCTAATGGTAAATCTTCAAAAGTTTTTGGATCAGCAATTTTTGAATTAACAAACGGAATTGGATAACCAATAGTTCCTGGTGTGTTTTTTCCCCCCATACAAACATGAGTTGGAGCCCACATTTCTGTTAAACCTAACCCATTTCCAATCGGAGTAGTACAACCAGCATATTCCAAAGCCTTATTTGCTTCTTTTAATTTTTGTGGTTTAAACATTTCTCCACCAGATAAAGGTTGTATTAAATTTTCCAAAGTCCATTGTCTTAAATTAGGATCTTGAGCTAATATTTCCCAATGAACTGGACCACCCATTGCTCCATTTGCATGTGTTCTAACAAGTTCACTATAAAAATCTTTTGGCATAGCTTTTAATGTTAAAGCATATTCTAGATTTTTACATAATGAATAATGAAGAACTAATCTACCAAAACACATATGTCCAAATGGAATATTTCCTAGATGAACCATTCCAGGTTCTAGTATTAACACATAATCCAATGCTTTTACAACACTATTTAAAGCACCACCATCTAAATCAACACCTTTATGAACACCACTTGATCCTCCAGTAAACATAATATCTGTTGATGTACCATTAACATGTTCAGGATATTTTACATCAACATAATCTTTCCCGTCATTAACAATACTCATTAAATTATTACCTTTTTTAAGGATTTTATTTCCAGCCATAAATTGTTTCGTATTATAAAGAAATTTCAAACCATTTTTATCCAATGATTCTAATGGAGAATAAAGTATTGGTGTTATACTTAAACTCTTTGCTGGATTTTTGAAATTTCCATACATCATATCTACAGAAATGATAAATTCTGGTTTTGTCATTTCTATATCTCTTTGCATCTTATATTCATTATTAAGGGGACTTAACCCAATTACTTGAGCTCCAAGTTTTTTTAAAGCATAAAGTAAATATACAGATTCTGGGGTATTAACTACTACAATACCAACTCTAGTACCTTGTCTTATTCCTCTCTTATATAATGCACGAGCAAATTCATCAATTCTTTCATGCAATTCTTCATATGAAATTTTCTTAGTATCAAATGATAACGCCGTATCATTCATATGATTTTTGTTTCTTTCAAGTAAAAAGTCATATTCATTACCTGACGGTAATGTATCTTCTTTCATTTCTTTCGTATAATAGTCATAAAATTTTTCCATAAATCCTCACCTAATTTTGATTATACAAGAATTAGCAATGTTTTACAACACTATGTTTGACTTTTAGTATCATATTTGATACAATAATTGTGGTGAGACTATATGGACTATGATAAAAATTATATTGAGGTTGCTTATAATCCAGAAGAATTAAATGAAATATTTATTAAGGAATTTATAAGTTTTAGAAAAGAAAATAACTTAACACAAGATTTATTTTCCAAATATTCTGGCGTTTCAAGAGAAAAAATAGCTAGAATAGAATGTGGAGCTTGTTCTCCATCAATTCTAAGCCTATTAAGGATCCTTGGACCAATCGGATATACTATTAAAATAGAAAAAGTAAAGAACAAATAATTACATTCTTTACTTTTTTATTAATTATCCTTTTTATCTATTCTTTGACGAACTAATTCATGTTTTTTTTGTAATTTTGATTCTATCGTTTCATAATTCATTGCTGATAATAATAACCCCATTTTCGGTCCACTATCTTTTCCTAATATTAAATTATAAATTATTTGAAAATACCTTTTTTGTTTACTTTTCAATATTTTAGAATCTTCTTCACCAGTTTTTACAACAGCATACAAACTTTTTTGTAATTCTTGAGTTGTACTATAATTTTGTTGCAACACCACTAAAGTATCTTTTAACCACTGTTTTTCTTCTTCATTTAAACTATCATAAAAATCTTGATTGAATTCATTTAATATATTGATTCTACTATTATTGTATTTTTCTAACCAACATTTAGCTTGTAATAATCGTTTTTTAAACAAAACACTTTCACAGTCAATGTCTTCTTTAGATAACAAATTAGCAAGCATTTTTTCGTTATAACTTACCATCGGAAGAAAATTTGCAATACTGCCAAAATCTGGATTACTAGTATAATTTTTTGTCACACCTGTCAATGAAACTATGCTAGCTGTATTTTCATCAAGTTTTCCTTGAAAATAAGATTTTACCAATCGATCAAATTCTGCATAATATCGTAAAACATCTTCATCAAGCGCTATATTAAACTGATGGTTTGGTTTATTTTTAGCATAAAACCACAAAACAATGTTTTTATCATAAACTCTTAATAAATCTGTCAAAGTTAATACATTTCCTGTTGACGATGCCATTTTTCCATTAGCACCTTTAATACCTATGAAATCATATGCAATATATGAAGGCGCATCATATCCGAATATCTCTTTTGAAATTACTTTTGAAACAGCATAACTTCCATTTTCAGCAGAATGGTCTCTACCCCCCGGCTCAAAAATAACACCTTCTTCTTGCCATCTCATAGGCCAATCTATTTTCCATTGTAATTTAATATTTCCACTTTTTTCTATTCTTTGTATATTATGGTTCCCACATACACATTCATATTCAACTTCATGAGTTTTCTCATTATAATTTACTATAGTAGTAGAATCTTTTCCACAACATTGACAATATAAACTTATTGGATAATAATTATTTTTATCCTCTACAGTAAATTCTTGCGTTTTAAATTTTGAAATAATATCAAAAATTTCTTTTCTCTTATTCATAGCTAATATAATTTTTTTATCATATCTACCACTTTTATATTGTTCAGTTTGATATATTATTTCTGGATAAATATCCAATCTACTTAATTCTTCTAAAAAGATATCTTCAAGTTCTTTTCCATAAGTTTTGTCTTTACTAAAAGGACTAGGTATATTCGTATATGGCATACCTATATACTTACTATAACTTTCTGGCATACCATTAGGAACTTTTCTAAATCTATCAAAATCATCAAAAGACAAAATAAATCTAACCTTTTTTCCTAAATTTTCTAATTCCTTACCTACAAAAAACGTTGTAACAATTTCTCTAAAATTTCCAATATGTATATATCCCGAAGGACTGACCCCCGATGCAATTACAAATGTATCTTTTTCAGGATACTTTTCAATTAATTTTTTTGCTTCTTCTAAAGCCCAATTCATAATAATTCCCCCATTCAAAATAATTAATTTTCCATCAATTTCGCATATTATATCATTGCTAAATATATTTTGCAAGTCATATACTACAATATTTGTATTATTTGATTCTTTTTAATCTAGCTGTAGTTATATCATCCTTACAAAAAATTCGTTTTACGTACACACCGTTTTTTAATTCATATAAATTAAAATCATATTCATCTCCTACTAAACCATCACTGCTACCAGAAACTAAATCAATAAGACCATTTTCATTATAAATAATACTTTTTTCATGATTATGCCCACATATATTATAATTGAAAAAGTTTAAAATATTTGTATTGTCAAATAAACTAGAGTTAAATCCATATGGAGCATGAGATATTACGAACCCAAGTTTATCTTTATTAATTTTTTCCTTTTTTAAAGCTCTTTCTATCAATTCAGAACTTTGGAAAAATTGTTTTTTTCCATCTATAATTCCAAACAATGAATTTACTACAAATGTATTAAAAGGTAGATCCAAATTCATATAATACAGTTCTTCACTTTCATTAATATTAAATGCACAAAGTTTTTTCATAAATTCATTAAAATCTTGTAATTTTTCTCTTAAAAAGATATTATAATTATCAAAATATGTATTCAAGAATTTATCAAAACTAATCATTTCATGATTTCCAGTACAAATAAGTATTTTTTCAACTGGTATATGTAAAGAGTCAACTAAAAAACTTAAATAATCATAAGCCATATCAAAATTTTCTTTTTTATTATAAAAACATATTATATCTCCACTTATAATCAAATAATTATCATAATTTCCTTTTTTTAGATAATCAGTTATCATTTGAATTTTTTTTGATAATATTTCTTTTGAATCATTAATATCAAAATGCAAATCAGATAAATGAATAATTCTTACAGTATCATCTACTTGATTTTTATTTTTAATATTTTCTTCTACAGGTATTAAATTAATAATTTTTTCTATATCATAATATTCAAATAATGATTTAATTGGTATTCCTGTTTCAGAGTCAAATATCATTCTATAAAAATCTTTATAAAACATTTTTAAATCTGGATTATATTGTTTAAATGTTTCAAAAAATTCTTTCCACGATAAAAAGTTAGAATATTTTTTAGCTAATTTAATAAAAGAACTTAGTGTTTTTTTTCTCTCACTGCTCAGAGTATTGTAATAATCATAATTTATATTGTCATTCATTACCCAATATTTGTTTTTAGAATAAAATTTAAGCCAATTAATAGCACAAGTTATTTTTTCTAAATTATGCTTTGTCTCACTAAATTGAAGAATCTTTTTTAAATTTTCAACATCAAAGTTTACAACTGGCAAATATCGTATTAAATCTGAGAATTTTAAGTCCTCTTTATAATCAATTTTTAACAAACTCTTAGTTTCATAATCTAAACAATTATTATTAACACATTTTTCAAACATTTCATAAAATTTTGGAATATCATCTTCGATAGAAAAAAACATTTCCTTATTAGGTGGATTAACTATAAAATAATACAAAACCATTTCTTTAGGCATAACGTTTAAAAAGTCCTTGACTTCAATAAAATTTTTTGAATTTTTATTCATTCTTCCCTGATTACCTTTTAAATTAAAAAAATCATACTTAACTATACATGGATTCTTTTTATGATAAATTTTTTCATTTATTTCTTTTGAAACATTTAACACACCTAATTCTTCTGCATGCCCCTTTCCACACGGTTCGAAATTTACATTTTCATAATTCCATCTTGCAGGCCATTCTACATTGAATTTCAATTTCAAATCTAATTTATCTATACTAGCAGTTTCCATATGACCACAAGAGCATTTATAAGTAATTAAATTTTCTTCTTGAGAATATTCCATAATCGTTGTATTATCTTTTCGACAACAAGAACAATAAACTTTAACTGGAAAAAATTGTTTTTTATCATAATATGTCATTTGTTGTGTTTTATATTTTGATATTATATCAAATATAGCATCTTTTTGATCCAAAACAGATTTAATGACACTTAAATATTCTTTAGCCTTATACTTCTCTGACTGATAAATATATTCCATATCAATATCCAAGCTTTTTAAAGTTTCTATAATTTTATCTTCATAAAACTTTGCATAACTTATACTTGAATTTATATGACTTGGGAAAAAACATGTAGGCATTCCAACATATTTTTCATAATCACTAGGTACACCATAAGGAACTTTTTTAAATCTATCAAAATCATCAAAAGACATAACTAATCTAACTTTTTTTCCTTTTTGTTTTAATGTTTCTGCAACAAAATATGTAATAATTGGTTCTCTAAAATTACCTATATGAGCGACCCCCGTGGTAGAAATTCCACATTGACAAGTTATAATCTGCGAATTACCAGCGTTCTCAATAATTTTATTTGTAACATCATCAAGCCATTTTATCATAAATTAAATATTCCTTTCATTTCATTTATGTTCAATCATATTTCCATTATTAAATTCATAAATTTTTCCAATCATATCAATTTTTTTATTACATATTTTTATACAAGAAGAATTTGGAACTCCATAAATAACATGTTTAAAAGACATTTTTTTAGCTTCATTAACTTGAACAGAATTATTAATGTCAAAATGTGGGTCAATTGTAATATTAGTTAGCCCTATTCCATTATAAAAGAAACTATCATCAACATCATCATCTTTAGAATAATAACCACATTCTGCAATATTCATCGCTCCACAACTTGTACAAAGCAAAACTCCTTCATAGTTTTTAAGTATTTCATCAAATTTATTTTCTTTAATAAAATTTAATTGAGTTTCATAATTTCCACCCAGTAAATAAATAATATCTGAATTAATATCTAGTTCTCTATTTTCATCATCAGCTATATTTACTTTTTCAAAATTTGTAAAATACTTCAAATGATTAATCATACCTGTAATTTTCTCGTTTCCATAAACAAAACTCATATTTTTTTCATGTTTTGCAGGTGATGAAGAAATGAAAGTTATTGATTTCATTCCTTTCAAATCCTTTTTTAATTCTTTAGAAATAACATCTGAAAACCCCTCATTAGTCCCTGGACCACTTAACAAATATATTTTTTTCATACTATCTATACCTCCTTAATTGCATTATAGTATTCTCACTTATATCAACACAAATACTTTTATCGACAAACTCTTTATAAATTTCATCATCGTTAAAATCCCACATTACAGCACACCTAATCAAAATATTTCTCAATTTTTTAAATATTTCATCTCTATTATTTAAATTTACTAAAGGAAAGGTAAATATACAATTAATATCATTAGCTCCTGCTAATAATTGATATTCAGATAAATTTTGTTTTATCATATTAAACAATTCCCTCTTTGTTTGAAAATATTTCTCTAAATCAATTGTATCTAAATAATTTCTATTTTTTAAAGACATTAAATTCAAAGAATAGTTTTCATTTAAAACAGACTCAGCTTGGTCTGACAAACTTTCATATATTTTTTTATTATAATCACTTGGATTGGCATAATATTGTTCTTTAGCTTGTTTAGCTTTTTCTTTGAAAAGTAAATAAGTTAAATCATTTTTAAAACTATGTAATGTAAGTTCATTTTTACAAACAAACAAACCGCCATCCTCAATTGGGAACCATTTTCTCATACTACAAACTAAATAATCATCTCTATAATCTAGAAAATTTCCACTAAATAATGTATGTGTAACATCATGAATAAGAATAGCGTTTTTTGATAAACTTTGTGTTATTATTTTATAATTTCTTTCTGAACTAATAAAATAATCACAATATAAAACAATAATATTGTCTTTATTTTCAAATGAACTAGTATTTACATTAAAGCAATTACCATCAAAATTTATTGCATAAAATTCAACAATCATACCATTATCAATAAATGGTTTAACCATAGAATCACAAATATAATTTGGTAAATATGCTTTTTTTAAATTAGGATTATTAGCAATCGCATTTTTAATAGCTAAGTCTATTGTAGCTCTTCCCGATATTAAAAATACAAAATTATCATAATTTTTATTTAAATAATTATTAATTTTTTCATTTAATTCTTGTTTTTTCAAATTAATCACCTCAATTTCATTATTACTTTTGCTATGGTTTTTTTAATTTCTTGTTTGTCAGTATAATTAAAATTTGAAAACTCTGGTTTGGATACAATTCCTTTCTGAAAATTTATATTTAAAATTTTTACATTTATTTTTTCCCTTTTTAAAGTATCGTTAATTATTTTAATCTCAGATTCAGAAAAAGTTTTCTTTTCACACTTGGTTTTGCAAGGATTACAACATTTTGATTTTTCACAAATTTCTGGTCTAAAAAAATTTAATAACGCAATATTGTTTCTTCTTAACATATGAGACATTGCACATGAAGAATTAAAATAAACGGGTTTTGCAGGAAAATATTTATTACACAAATCAATAATTTTATTTTCAATTTCCGTAGATAAGGTTTTAACGTCAAATTTTTTTATAAGTTTAGGCATAGTTTTTCCTTTTTGAACATGCATGCCGAACTCTATTCCGTCGGTCCATCTTAAACCACCAGGTACAATCATATCAATGTAACTACCGTATTTTTCTGAAATATTTTTAAACATTTTCTCTAAATGACAAAAATTTGCTCCCCATTCTACAACCAAAGGTCTTAAATACCAACTTGTGGTTACCCCTGTCCCAACCAAACTCTCAATATTTTTAAATCTATCATTTTGCATTGGTTCAATATCTTCAGGATTTCCTGCATAACAAAATGAAATCATCAATTTGTTTCCATTATCTGTTATTTTTTTTAATCTTTTACTAATATTATTTGGAATACCAGCTTTTGTAACAATCCAAAATGGATTTTTATAACCCAATTTCACAAAATACTCCATTATCTTTAAAGTACTTTCAGTTACCATCTGATTTGCGAATGGTTCAGTAGATGATGTTGCAATACTAATTATGCTTAAATCTTTTTCAAAAAAAGGATGCTTTATTAATTCATTTATTATTTCTTCAATTGAAAATTTGCTTCTAGGACGGGGATATTTAAACATTTTATAGCTCTCATCTAAATCTTCATAAATGCCTTGAACATGACAATAAGCACATTGAAATGTACATCCTTTCCAATAATCAATACTAAAAGAATTATTTGCTTCACTAACACAACATAACGGATTATTGTAATCCATAGCTAATACCCCATACATGTACTTACAAAGTTTGTAATTTTTATTATTAAATTCTATATTGATTTCATTTTTTTGATCATTCATTTTTTACTCCATTAATTTTTTTTACATTTTCTAATATTTGTACTTCTGTTGTCATGCCTATGACAACAGAAGTTCTCAATTTATTTACTTCGTTTATTATTCTAAAATAATTACTTTTATCTTCTTTCAAAAGTTTGCCCTGCATAAATATGCTTCGTAAAATTATTTCTAAATTATACTTTTTATAATATTCTATATCTGATTCTATCCACCTATTATCTTCATTAAATGGAGCTTCAATTACATCAATTTTAGACACCACTTTTTCACTAAGTCGACGATTATAATTATTAGGCAATGAAATTCCAACTCTCTTAACCAATCCTTCCTTTTTTAAATCATGTAACCATTTTATTATTTCTTCATTTTCATCCCATGTGTAATTCCAGTTATGCAACAATAATATATTTATTTTTTTTACGTTTAGATTTGAAAGAGATTTTTGCAAACAACTTTTCATATAATCTTTAGTATAACACTCTTTTAAATCGATTGTTCCATTTGTTGGAGGTTTTATTTTAGCAGGAATTTTTGTTAATACAATATCATCTTTTTCTATTACTTTTGATAAACACTTTTCTGCAAATCCATTACCATATACTAATGCCGTATCAAATTTGTTTATTCCGTTATTTTTTGCAAACCTTAATAATTTAACTACTTCATCTTCGGTGTATTTTTTAAAATCTCCACCAAATTGCCATGTACCCATATATAATTTTGCTTTATCAAGCTCATTCACAATTATTTGAATAGCATTATCTATATTATTATTAATAAATAATTTATCTAGTATTAATTTCATATCATTTGGAAATTTATTCACATTTTGTTCTATTTTTTTAAATCCATGCAAAGGAGTATTATTAATAATCGAAAATGCTCTCAAGGTTGCTAAATAAATATCTTGCTTTAAAAAATTTTTTTCTATTATAGAATGTGTGGTTTTCAAAAGTTTTTGTTTTATTTGTATTTCTTCCAAACATTTTTTTAGAATTATCTTTTCTCCACGTTTCAAATTTATCATTAATTTTTTTTGTAACTGTGTCACATCAAAATAATCTAATAAAATAATTCCGTTTTTCAAATCGTTAATAAATCCTTCTATAAGCCAATAGCCAATTGTCCAACTTTTATGTTCTTCTATAACATGAACTCCCGAACTATAACTATTTACCATTTCAAATAATTTGCTAAAATCATATATTGCAAAACTTAATTCAATATCAAAATAATTTTTAATTTTTATAGAATCATCTATTACAGAAATTGGATAATCTTTAAAAACCATTTTAATTTTTTTCATAACGGCATCACAGTCATCAACAATTACTAAAAAATCAAGATCATTATACTGATTACTTCGGGTACTAGACCCTACTTGTACTAATGAACATTTTTTTATTTTATCTTTAAATAATTGTTTAACAACATATATTTTATTTCTTAAAGTCAACTCTAATCATCTCACTTTCTATTAAATTCTTTAATTTTTTTCCTTGCTAAACAAGTTTTAGCAACATCCAACCACTCACTCCTAGGCCCATATGATAAAACATCGGTTACAATTCTAACTCTATCTTTATTCTTAAGCACATAATCCACTGGAACGCATTCATCATTAACAAATGCACACACCATTGTATTTCCCACATCAGTATGAATTTTATATGCAAAATCAATAGGTGTAGATCCTTTAGGTAACTCTATTATATCTCCCCTTGGAGTATAAACATACACTTTATCAGAAAATAATTCTTGTTTAACTCTAGTTACAAATTCTTGATTGTCTCCAAACATTGAATTAATTTCTACTAATGATTTAAAAAATTGATATTTGCTTTTTAAATCATCTTGCATTCTATCTCTGACATTTCCCTTTTTAATGTCCCAGTAAGCTGTAAGTCCAAAAGAATCTACTTTATCCATATCAAAAGTTCTTATTTGTGTTTGTACTAATCTATCTTCTGGTCCAAACACAGTTGTATGTAAACTTTGATACATATTTGTCTTTGGATTACAAATAAAATCTTTAAATTTATCATTTATTGGATGATACTTACTATGAATTAGACCTAAAACTTTATAACATTCATCAACTTCTTGAACCATAATTTTTAAGGCTAATAAATCATGAATATCACATAATTTTTGTCCTCCAGCTATTTTTTTATAAATACCATAAATATTTTTAGTTCTTACCTTTATTTCATTTGGTACTTCTTTATTTTCTAATAATTCTTTTATTTTTAAAAGCATTTCCTGTAAGCAAGTTTTATTATCTTCTTCAATTTTTTCTTTTTGTTCTGCTATTCTTTTATAATTATCAGGCATCAAATACTGAAGTGATAAATCCTCCAACTCAGACTTTATTCTATATGCTCCGATATAATAAGCCAATGGAACAAATATATCCATAGTTTCCAAAGAATTTTCTTTTTGTTTAAATTCTGATTTAAAACCTAATGTTCTCATATTATGAAGTCTATCAGCAAGTTTAATGATAATAATTCTTACATCTTCAGTTATGCCCGTAATTATTTTTCTTGTATTAGCATTGTTTTGATCTTGCTTAGAAGAAAAATTCATTTTAGAAATTTTTGTAACTCCATCTACTAGTGTTGCAACTGTTTGATTAAAATCATGTGATATATCTTCTTTTGTAATATGAGTATCTTCAAGTGTATCATGAAGTAGACCAGCACATACAGTATCAATATCAGCGTGCATTTCTGCTAAAATATAAGCAACATTAAGGGGATGAATTATATAAGGTTCTCCACTTTGCCTATATTGACCTTCATGTAAAACTTTTGCGTATTCATAAGCTTTTTTTACAATATCAACTTTTGTTGGTTCATATTCATTAACCTTTTCAATTAATGACTCTAATGTAACATTCAAATTCTTTCACCTCCATATATACAAAAAAACCGGTGTCAAAAACAAATTTGTTTTTAAACACCGATTTTTTCATCACAAATCACAGAAAAACAGCATGAGCAATAAACACAGCAATTGTGTTTTTTTATTTTAATATCTAAATTGTGGTAATTCTCAATTAAACTCATATGCTCTCCTTCAAATAAATTTAAATATCATTTTACTCCTATTTTTAATAATGTCAATATATTTTTGAAAAATTTGGTATTTTTTTGAAAAAAATTAAATCCCAATGCTAATAATAACACTTATTTTTGTATTATTATTAATATTTAAAACTTTTTAAACCCATTATCATATAAAAAACAAAACTATTTTATGCCCTACATTATCATGAATTCCAAGTTTCACCAAGACTAATGACATTGAACATTATTTTGCTGAAATTTTTTTCATTTTTCCTTTTTCAAAAATATAATACGGTAATTCTCCTATTACTCTTATATTTTTACCATCAAAGAAAATAGTATCTTCCTCTGGAATTGCTATTACCTTCTCATTACTACTAGTGTATTCAGTAATAAAATTGGTATATTTTTCAGTTAGTTTTTTATTTTCTTCTTCGGAAAGTCTAGATTTATAGTTAGTATAATGAACAAATACAGAAATATTATTTAAACAATTAAATCCTTTTGTATCAGTTAAATTAATTTCATTTTTATCCATTACTTCTATAATATCTATACTTTTTCCAAAGATAACTGTCCCGGCAGAACTACCATATACTATTCCATCATTTAATATGTAATTCTTTAATTTATCATAGGCTTTTGTTGTCTTAATACCATTTAATAGTTTATAAGTATTTCCCCCACCAATGTATATTAAAGAATAATCATCTAAATTCTTTTTTTCTAACTCTTCAAATGATCTTACCATTTCTATACTTGGAATATCTATACTTGATATTTCTTCTTTAATCCACTCGTAACAACTATCATATGGATGTTCTTCTTCATCCATAGCAAGTGGTATATATAATACTGGTTTATTATGATTAATAATTTTATTTATTTCTTCATATGTTAGTAATGTTTGTTTACCACAACCCCCACCATTTAAATATAATTTCATTTTTTTCCTCCTTTAAATATTTTTATAAATTTCATTCCTTATTTTATCAAAAGATTTATTATTCTTTAAATTCTTTAAAAACTCATTTATATTGCCATCACACAAAAGCACTATCATAAACCACACATTGTTTTTTAATTATATTCAATCACATTTCCATTATTAAATTCATAAACTTTTCCAATCATTTCAATATTACCATCACTTACTTTAATACAAGAAGAATTTGGAACTCCATAAATAACATGTTCAAACGACATCTTTTTAGCTTCTTCAACTTGTATATCATTTTCTATTTCAAAATGTGAATCTATTGTAATATTAGTAAAACCTAGTCCTTTATAAAAGAAACTTTTTTTAATATCTTCATCTTTAGAATAATAACCACATTCTGCAACATTCATGGCACCACAACTAGTACAAAGTAAAATGCCTCTATAATTTTTAAGTATTTCATCTAATTTATTTTCAGTAATAAAATTTAATTGTGTTTCATAATTCCCACCAAGTAAATAAATAACATCAGAATTAATATCTAAGTTTTTATTCTTATCATCAACTATATTAACTACTTTAAAATTAGCAATCTCTTTTAAATGATTAATCATACCAGCAATTTTATCATTACCATAAACAAAGTTAATATTTTTCTCATGTTTTTCCGGAGAAGAAGAAATAAAAGTAATAGTTTTTGCATCCTTTAAATCTTTTTCCAATTCTTTAGAAATGACATTTGAAAATCCTTCAATAGTTCTTGGACCACTCAATAAATATATTTTTTTCATTTTTTATTCTCCAATCTTATTTGTCTTTTATATAAAATTCTATTTCGCTAACTAAATTGTTATTTTTTTCTACCTTAATTGTTTGTATTCCTAATTTTTTTGCTCCATTTACATTTTCAATATTATCATCTAAAAATAACAATTCATTTGCATTTATTTTATATTTGTCCAATATGAATTCATAAAAATCAAGATTAGGCTTTATTTTATTTATTTCAGCAGATATAATTAAACCATCTAAATAACTTGTATCAAAATAAGTATCAATAAAATTTCTTATAAAAGACACATGATTAGTTGCAATGACAATTTTTATATTACTATCTATTTCTTTTATCTTTTTAAATAAATCTTTATCCTTAACTTTATATAATTTATTAATTAATATTTTTGTAATATTTACTATATTTTTTTCATTACAAACAATTTCTTTTGCTTTCTTAAGATAATCCTCATCACTTAAATTAGGGCCAAATAATCTTTCCAATTTTTCCTCTTCATCTGATAAAACAATATCCTTTTCATTAACCAAAACTCCAACTAAATCAAACGTAATAACTTTAATCATAATTAAATTCTTCCTTCTTCAAAATATATTAATATATCTTTTGGTTAATTGTATCAAACAATTAACTAAAATCACTAATTAAATTCTTTCTCATAGTAATTTACTACTACTATTTCACCATCAGCATATCTACAATAACCAGTTTTAATATATTTAGTAAATCCCCAATTAAAGTATATTTGTATATTTCTAACCTCTTTTGGCTCAACTCCTAGAGTTAAAGACTTAAATCCCTTACTCTTTAAATCATTTTCCATAAACTTATATAGTTTAGAAAAATATCCCTGATTTTCATATTCTTTATTTGTTCTAAATGCTGACAAATAAGCTTTACCATTATCAACCAAATAATCTTTATTTTCCATACAAGTATCTTTACTAGATACAATCGCAGTGGCCTCAGTAATAATTTTTCCATCAAGTATTCCCATATAAACAATTCTAGTATCCATATTACTTAAAGAATGTTCTTTATATATTTTCCATTCTTCAGAATAATTATGTCTTTTTATCTCTTCGTCCCATTTTTCTATAATTTGATCCATACTTGCTACAACGCATTTATAATTTTCTAACATATTTTACCTCATATTTTCTTAATATCCATTAAACCTCTTGTATGATATCCTTCAGATTCATAAAATCTAATAGCATTTTTATTATAAGCAAATACTTCAATACTAATATATTCACATCCAATACTCTTAAAATATTTTTCCATTACTTGCATTAACTCCTTGCCAATACCTTTACCTCTTATATTCTTAGATACAACAAGTTCAGTTATTACTCCACATTTTGGACATTTATAATCTAAATAATCATACTCATCATATTTTTTAACCACTCCCATTATTAAGCCAATTACTTTTTCATCTTCAATAGCTAAAAAACATTTACCATTATTTTCATTTACTTCTTCTAAATCTATTAATGCCATTTTATCTCTATATTCAGGATGTAATTGATCAAGTTCATCTTCATCAATACTTAAAATATACTCCTCTAATTCCACTAATAAATCTTTTACATCATCAATATATTTTTCTTCATATTCAACTATTTTCATTTTTCCTCCATATTTAAACTATTTACATATTTATTAAAATCTTTAAAAGATATACCACTCTCTATATTATAAATTTCTGTTAATGGCCTAGAAATACCTCCAGAAAGTTCAATATAATACTGATTTATCTTTTTTCTTGCAAAGTCTTCACTTTCATACTCATAAATTCCAATGTTATACCAATTTGCATGTTCTAAATGATAAACTTTATTATTAATAAAACATAGTATAAAAGCATGCATATGTTCTTCTTTATCTAAATCATTAAAATCATCAGGTTCATAAATTCTTGTTACAAACATTTTATTAGTTACATTAATTTTATCTAATAAATAATGCATCAAATTAACTTGTTCAATACAAGTTCCAATTCCATGAAATAAGATATCATCAATAGCCATAGTTTTATATAACTTTCTAAAATTCTTCATATTACCAATATGTTCTTCCCCATTAATATCTAGCCATCCATATCTAATATTATCTTTCATAAAATCTATTACATCATAAATATTATTTACTTTTGTTATATCAGGTAATACTTTACTTGTATTTATTCTTACAATAACTCCATCAACATCCTTATCAAATTTTTTCCATTTTGTTTCTTTGTAAATTTCAAATCCTAAATTCAAAAATAATTCTAATGTATGTTCTCTTTCTTTTTCAAAAGTATCATATAAATATTTTATTCCATTTTTATTTGCTTCACGAACTAATAACTTCAATGCATCTTTTGCATATCCTTTACTTCTATATTTATATTCTATCAAAATCCCACATTCATAAATATCATCTGTTTCATTATATTGATAATTTACGTATCCAATATACTCATTAATTTCACAATCTTTTATATAAGCAAAATATCTTTTATCATCACTTAATATCTTAAACCAATTTTCTTTATTAAACTCTATATAACCGGTTTTGTAATCATAACCACTATATGTTACCTCATAACCGGCGTTATAACTCATTGTTTTTGCATCATTTTCTAATTTTTCTTTATAAAAATATTCATTCTTCTTAGGAATAACTAATTTAATATTTTTCATTTATACTCTATCATAACCCCACCAATCAGGGATTAATTCCTCCAACTTAACAATTTTTTTAGTTTTTTCATCCATTAATATTTCTATATTTTTACTATTTTTAGAAAGTTGCATTAAGTATTCTCGACATGCTCCACAAGGAGAGCCTACTTCTCCATGTGAATCAATACAAACCAATTTTAAAATTTCATTTTCACCATTTGTTATCATATTAGCAATAGCATTTCTTTCAGCACACATTCCAAGTGAACTAGAGGTATCAATACATACTCCGGTATAAATATGATGATTTTTAGTAAGAATTGCTGCGCCAACACCTCCAGCACTAATCATTCCCGAAACTTCTCTACTATTTCTTACATTTTTAGCTTTTTCATATAATTCATCCCAAATAGTATTTTCACTATATAAATATTCAATACGAATTGCATAAACCCCAAAATTTTTTATTGTTTCTTCATATCCATCCAACTTATAGACATTTTTAATTGCTTCATTATAATCATCTGTACTAGATGTTGTATATTTAGTTCCTTCTAAAGTAAATAATTCTTCAAAAGTTTTATAATAATTTACTTCTTTTACTTCCGCATAAAAAACACCTAAATTATTACTAGTAAACTCTATTATATCATTTGAAACAATTTCACTATAATTTACTTTTCCCTTTTTATTTGCCCTAATTTCCACTCTTTTAGTTTTATTTTTGATAGCTAGAGCTGCCCTATCATTAATATTTAACTTGTATACCATTTCTCCTCCGTTTTCAAAAAAAATTCTGCACAATGCAGAATTTTCTCAAAAACAAAATGATATTTAAATATATTTTAAATAGCCAAAAGTGTGATTAATTCTGCATTACAATTTTTAATTATTTGTAAATTCTTCATCTTAACCACACTCCTTTCATTGAATAACTTACAATACCAATATATTATATATTATTCGCTGTGTCAATATTTTTCAATGTTTATTTAATACTTTTTTCAAGAATCATAGTTTTTACACTCATTCCCATTCCTTCATAAAACTTAATAGCATTTTCATTAAATGCCCACACATTAAGTTCAACTGAAGAGCAATTATTATATTTTGCTATTTTTTCCATTTCAAGCATTAAAATTTTTCCAATACCTTTTTTTCGATAATTTTGATCAACTACTAAAGCATCAATAAATAATACTTTTCTGTAATTTGTATAACTATTTTCTAATTTTTCCTTAATTAAATACTTTACAACTCCTACAACCAAATTATTTATTTCTGCCACTATGATATTATTTATATTTTGACTAAATTCCTCTTTATCAAAAATTTTACTATCTTTATGTATTTCACTTCTGTTATTATGATGCAAATCTTGAACACTTTGCATAAGTTTCTTTACAGAAGAAAAGTCATTTATATTTACTTTTCTTACATCAACATTTTCATTCATATTTTCTCCATTTCTTAAATTTCAAACTCTAATATTTCGCCATTTTTAGGAAAAAAAGATAAAAAGTCTGTTTCTTCATCATATCCTACTATATTAAAATACAAAGCCTTGATAAATGCTCCATGAGATACTATTAAAATTTTTTTATTATCATAAGTTTCATTCAAATAATTCAAAAAATCCTTTGCTCTTTTCAAAACATCCTTAATTGTTTCCATTTCATATTCATCATAATTAAGGTTATAATTCCAACTTTTAACAGTTGCTTCATAATTAAAAAGTTTCCCCTCAAGAGTACCGAAGCCTCGTTCAACTATTCTATCATCAATTATTAAATCGAGCTTATCATCCGTAATAATTTTTGCAGTTTCTAAAGCTCTCTTAAGTGGAGAAACAAAACAAACGTCTATTTTACTTATATCAAATTTATTTTTTAAATTTTCGGCTTGAGTAATACCATTTTCATTTAATGATATATTAGTTTTTCCTTGACATCTTCCTTCTTTATTCCAATCAGTTTCACCATGTCTAACGATATAAATTTTATTCATAAGTCTTCCCTCAAAATATAGTTATTTTTCCAAAATTTCTTTTAACATTATTTCTGCTTTTTTTACAAAGAAATTACTTTCATCAATAGATAAATTATAGCTTAATAAATCACTTTTCATTTCTTCAACATCTTTATATTCTCTATCTATATAATCGCCCGTTGATTCCATTTCAATAAATATATATTTATCATTTACAAGTTGCACAACTAATTCTGATTTATCATTTGCATAAACAATACATTTATCACTTATATCAAACAGTCTTTTATAATGTATTGCTTCCATAAATTTAGCAGCTTTATCAACATCAGTAATCGGGCATCTAACTTTCCCTTGTTCTAAAATATCTCCATTTTCAGCATATTTTTTATATTTATATAATAAAACTTTTTCAAAGCCAACAATATCTCTAACTAAAATACATTTTTTTAGAATATCTAAATAACTCATATTAGAAATATCAAAATTCTCATCTATCATATAAATGTCATTTACAACATACTCTTCTTTTAATAAAAAATTATTTTCTTTTAGTTCTTTTTGTAATGTTTCATAATCTGCTTTAACTAAAACACTAATTTCAGTTTCCATTTGCATAATTATTCTTTCCTCCCATATTCCTCTAAAGCAATAATCATATCTTTAGAAATTATTCCATTATCTTTATGATTTGGAATATTTACTTTTATAATATCAATTGCTTTATTTAAATCAATATACATTAATTCAAAATGTTTACTCATTTCACTTTCAGTATAATTAACATTTTCTAAATTAGGTAATTTATTAGTTTCTAGGGCATAATAATAAATATCGCTTTCTCTATTTTCACCCTTATTTGGATAATCTTTATTTAAATAAATTATTTTTAAGAATGGTTCATTTATTACTTCATTATCTAACTCTATACCGGTTTCTTCTTTTACTTCTCTTTTTAAAGTATCAATTAATTCTTCATTATCTTCTTGATGTCCTCCGATAAACATAAAGCATCCATCTTCATTACCAATAAGTAACTTACCATTATTTATCAATAATACTTTTATTCTAACACTTTTACTTGTTACATCACTAAATTTCAAATTATCATTATTATATATTATTTCTCTCATCATTTATCAACTCCAACATTTCCAAACAGTTCTATATCATTATTTTCTCTATTTAAAATTAATGCCCCATCATTATATATTGCATAAAGAGTTTTATTTTTTTCTTTAGCTATTTTTTCTAAAGAATTTAAATATAATCTATTATTTATAGTATGAACATCAATATAAAATGGATCATTTAAAACACCAAAACCATCATACCAAGCAAAATATTTATAATAATTATTTCTAGCAGTTATAAAATATCTTTTAAATTGTAGGCAAGCACCAGCAGATTCACCAATTATAATTCCTTTAAAATGTTTTATTTCATAAAGTATTTCAGTTTCTTGAACAACCTTACTAAAAAACATTTCGGGATTGCCACCAGGTAACAATAAAACATCCGCATTATTTATAATGTTTTTAAAATTAGAAGTATCTTTTTCATAACAATTTAAAATAGTTATATTTTCTTTTTCTATACCTAGTTCCAACAAAGAATTAATATATTTATTATACTTCTTTTCTCCTTCTTTAAAGTATTCATTTATTAATCTATCATAATTAAGTTCGATTGGAAAAGCCCATGGCATAACCACAACTTTCATGTTTTCATTAACTATTTCCTTTAATCTATCCTTTATTAAAGGAAAAACAAATTCAATCTTACTTAATAATACACTATACATATAATCACCTTCACTTTACCTAAAGTATATAATAAAATTAAAATATTGCCAAGATTTTTATTTTGTAACTATAGTTAATTCATGCAAAGCTCTAGTCATTGCAACATAAAGAAGCTTCATATCAAGCATATTATTTCTGTCAAAATCCATATCCATAGCTATACAACAGTCAAACTCTAATCCTTTAGATAAATAACTTGTAACAACACTTACTCCAGGAACATTTATATCTTTAGCATACATTTCAATAGATTTTTTACTTTTACAAATAACTGCAATATTACTATATCCATTCTTTTTCAAAATATCTATTTTTTCAAGTAAATTGATTTTATTATATTTCATATATGCAACTTCTGGTCCATGTCTTAAAAATGATTGTGCTTTTCCAAATCCATACAAACTAGATATCTTATTAGCAGCATCCATAATTTCACATGTTGTACGATAACTTTTATCAAGAAACAAAATATTAATGTCATCATTATAAATAATACTTTTAACATCTTCCCAATTATCAATAGATTGATATGAGTATATAGATTGTGCTAAATCTCCGAATATACTAAATGTCGCATTTTTAAATAAGTTTTTAATAACAAAATAATGAAATAAGCCAAAATCTTGAGCCTCATCTAATACAACATGAATATATTTATCATTACCCTTATAACCATAAAATTTTAAATTAATATACACTAGTGCTGGTAAATCCTCATATCCTAAGGTCTTTTTATTTATTCTTTTTATATTCTCTTCTTTATTTAATGGATAATCACTGTATTTATCAAAATTATTAATAAAATTGCGATATATTGATAAAGGTTTTAATGTAAAATCTTTAAAATAATCTTTTAACAAAGCATCAATATTTTTTAGTTTTTTATTAAATTCTTCAGTTACATCTAATATTTCTTTTTTTCTTTTTTCATCAATACTTGTTAAATATTCTTCTCTATAAATATTCCAATAATTGTTTTTTATAGTGTCTTCGTGTTTTTTTATATAACTTTTTGCATACTTGGTAAATTCATTAATTCTTTCAACAATACCTAAAGTTTTTTTATTAATAAATTTTTCTATTGTATCTTCTTTAAACAAAGTATAATCCATAAGTTTAATTGGTCCATGAATAATACTTTCTTCTAAATCATTAATATAATCTTCCACAATATCTTTATATAATAATGATGACTTAAATTTTATTATACTTGTATCCATTTTATCTAAAACATTTTCTAATATTTCTGACTGATCTATGATATTTATTTTTTCTTTTAAATAATTATTTACAATATCTAAAAAAGTATATTGACTGACATTAAATACATCTAAATCTGGTAAGACACTAGAAATATATTTCATAAAATAACTATTTGGTCCGATTACTAAAAAAGCATCTTCATTATATTTTTTTTGTTCATTATATACTAAATATGCAATTCGATGTAATGCCACAGTTGTTTTACCTGAACCGGCTGCCCCTTGAATAATATTATTTTCTTTTAATGGTTTTCTAATTATGGCATTTTGTTCACTTTGAATTGTTGAAACAATATTTTTTAGTCTTTTATCTATATTATTTTCTAAAAATGGTTTTAATAATTCATCATTTGATATTGTATTAACATCTTGAAAATTTATTAATTTACCATTTTCAATTGTATATTGTCTTTTTAAATTTAAAATACCTTCTTCTAATCCTGCTGGTGAAGTAAATTGAGCTTCCCCGACATCAGAATCATAATAAAGAGTGGAAATCGGAGCTCTCCAGTCCACAGTTATGGCATTTCCAGCATCATCAAGAACTCCGACTTTACTTATATAACAAATCAAATTTTCATCATTACTATTATGAAAATCAATTCTTCCAAAAAATGGATTATTAATAGTTTTCTTTAACATCGTTAATTTATTATTATATTGATCAATTAGTGATGAATATAACAAAGGATTTTTCTTATGTTCTTTAATTGCATTTTGAATCTTTATTTCATATTCGTGTGTTAAACCTTTAAAAGTATTTTTAATTTCTTCCAACTTTTTTACTTCTTTATCAAATTCCATTAACTACCAGCTCCTTCATAATTTTTAATACATTTTTTAAATAATAAAACTGCTACTACAAAAATTATCAAAGTATATAATGGGCTTATTAAAAACCAAATGTTATTACTTTTTCCTAAAATAAATTTTAAAGGATAAAAATTTACACAAGCCAAAGGCACTAAAAATGTAAACAGTAACAAAACTTCTTTTTTAAACATGTCCATTGGATATTGACCAAATTTTTTACTACCATCAGTAAATATATTCATAAACTCCAAGCCTTCGATAGTTTTAAAACAAAAACAAGCTGAAAATATAAAAATTGATGTATAAATTAAAGCACTAAACAAAAGCAAACTAAACATATAAAGATATCCAATAATACCTATATCATAATCTAAATTTACCACTCCAATAATAAATAAAACCAAACTAGCAATCACTCTACTTATTTTAGTAAATTCCAAATTACTACCAAACACTGACATAAATACACTTCGAGGTCTAATTAATAATATGTCTAAGGTACCATTTTTAATTAATTCTGAAAATTTATCAAAGCCTCTAGCAAATGTTTCTGCAAGACTAAAGCCAAATTGAACTATAGCAATTGCTATAATAACCTCATAAATATTATAATTATTTAAAAATTTAAATTTATCCATCAAAATTACAACTGTAAAAGAACTTAAGCTAACTGTTACAAGCTGTGAAATTAAAGTCATAATAAATGAAGACTTATATTCAAGCTCACTTTTTAAATACATTGAAATATATTTTAATACTAATCTCATATTAACCTCCTTGTATAAATACCTTTCTTAAAGATTTTTTTACGATTAAGTTTCCTATAAAAACTAATATTAATATCCAAATTAATTGTATAAAAATTGAATAACTTCCTTCAAGAATACCAATATTTCCAGAATAAATTCTATATGGTAAATCACTTATAAATCTAAATGGCAAAAAGTAAGTACTTTTTTGTATAATTGCAGGTAACATTACAACAGGTACTAAACTTCCAGCTAAAAAATCCATTATTGTAGTTAATATACTTCCTATTCCAGATGCATTATAAGTATAAAAACCTATGGTATAAATAAGTAAATTTAATGCTGAAACTAAGAAAATGCCTAAAATAAATGTAATAATAAATAAGAAAAAACTTACAAAACTATATGGCAAAGGTAAATTATAAGGTTCTGGTAAAAGAAAAGCTAAAATCATAACTGGCAAAAACTTTAAAATACCATTGGACACCCTTTTAGTAATAACTTTTACATACCACCAATAATAAAGATTATAAGGTCTTGCAATTTCATACGCAACACTCCCATTTTTTATAGCATCCGTTATCTCTGGAAAAGCAAATCTAACTCCTAGAAATGATAAAAATGCTTGATAAAGCCAAAGATAAGCTATAGTTTCTTTTAAACTTATTCCCACATTAACACCTGAAGAAAAAAATGCAATATAAATAAATAACATCATAAATCCCCAGAAAAACTGGGTAGCAATACCTGCTAAAGCTGAAGCTCTATATTGAAAAATAGTCATTAGTCTTAATTTAAAATATTTTATATAAAGACTCATAAACCTAATTCTTGATATAAATCATAAATTATATCATCAATTCCTTTTTCAATTATATTTACATCTTTTATTTCACAAACTTTTGAGTATTCCAAAGTTATAGATGAAACACTAATCTTTTTTGTATCAATTAAAATTCTAACAACATCTTTTTCTTTACTAACAATTTTGGTATTTTTAATATCAGGTATTTTTTTCAAATCACTAAAAAATATTTCTACAATTTTATTTTTAGTATATTTTTCTTTAATATCTTTTATATCCCCATCATAAAGTTTTTTACCTTTACCAATAATAATTAATCGATTTGCTAAAGATTCAATATCTCTCATATCATGGGTAGTAAGAATTATAGTTACATTTTTCTTTTTATTAATATCTTTAATAAAGTTTCTTACAATTACTTTACTAACAGCGTCCAAACCAATCGTTGGTTCATCTAAAAATAATATTTTAGGATTATGCAAGAGTGATGCAACTAATTCACACTTCATCCTTTCCCCGAGACTTAATTGTCTAACAGGTTTCTTAATTATTTCTTCAAGATGCAAAATACTTACTAATTCATTTTTATTATTTTCATATAATTTATCTGGTATCTTATAAATTTCTTTTAATAAATCAAATGAATCTTCTGCAGGTATGTCCCACCAAAGCTGACTTTTTTGACCAAACACGACTCCAATATTTTTGACATATTTTACTCTGTCTTCACTTGGATTCATTCCTAAAACTTTAATGTTTCCACTATCTGGTTTAAGTATTCCTGTTAACATTTTAATAGTTGTACTCTTGCCTGCTCCATTTGGTCCAATAAGGCCTACTATTTCGCCTTTTTTTAGTTCAAAAGAAATATCATCTACAGCTTTAACTTCATTATATTCTTTTTTTAGAAATGATTTAAAAGCATTTTTTAGACCACTATTTCTTATGGCAACCTTATATTTTTTTGTAAGATTGCTTACTTTTAATATGTTCATCTACACCTCCTTAACACGCAAAAAAAGTCATTATTATTTAGATACCATATAATAAAATGACTTTAATCTTTAAAAACTATTCCTTTCGCGCTAAAACAAATATATCAAACAATATTTATTTTGGCAAGGGAAATTTATTATTTTTCTTCTAAAATTGCTTTAATTCTTCTTACACCAGCACTTGATGCTTCTTCTTTTTTTATTTTAAAGTGGCCAAGTTCACTAGTATTTTTAACATGTGGTCCTCCGCATAATTCTTTAGAAACATCTCCGATAGAATAAACTGTAACTATGTCTGGATACTTTTCAATAAACATACATTCTGCTCCACTTTTTATAGCATTTTCTTTAGCCATTTCTTCAACACGAACATCTAGGCCATCATTAATCCATTTATTTACTAAATCTTCAGCTTTTTGTTTTTCTTCATCACTTAGTTTATGATCACAACTGAAATCAAAACGCATTCTTTCATCAGTGATGTTGCTTCCCTTTTGGTGAACTTCGGGACCAACCACTATTTTTAAGGCTGCATTAAGTAAGTGAGTTGCAGTATGATATTTAGTTTCAATTTCACTATTTCCAGCAAGTCCTCCCTTAAATTTTCCAGCTGATGCCGTTCTTGATAACTCTTGATGAGCCTTAAATTTTTCTTGAAAACCTTTAACATCAACATTAATTCCTGCATCATGAGCAAGTTCTTCAGTTAACTCAATTGGAAAACCATAAGTATCATATAAATGAAATGCCGTTTCTCCATCAATATCTTTATTACTTACTTTAGCAAATTCTCTTAAGCCTTTTTCTAAAGTTCTATTAAATTTTTCTTTTTCATTTTTTAAAACATCTAAAACAACAGATTCATTACTATCAAGTTCACTATAATATTTTTTATATTTAGAAATAATTAATTTAGCAATTTGTTCTTCCCAATTACTATTTATATCAATATTTAATTTCTTAGCATGTCTTATTGCTCTTCTAATTAATCTCCTTAATATGTACCCTTGATCCGTATTACTAGGTTTAATTCCTGCTGGATCTGCGCTAATAAACACTGCAGTTCTAATATGATCAGCAATAATTCTCATACTTTCTTCATTACCTTCATATGGTAAATTAGAAATATTACCAATTAAATCAATTACATCACTCCATATACTTGATTTATAGTTATCATTTACGCCTTCAAGAATTGCAACAACTCTCTCAACGCCCATTCCTGTATCAACATTTTTCTTAGGAAGTTCTGTTACATTTCCCGTTTCGTCTTTATAATATTGCATAAATACATTATTCCATATTTCAACCCAACGTTCATCTTCAGGATCAAAGGTTTCAGGAATTTCATCATTACTTCTAAAGTAAAATATTTCTGTATCAGGACCACATGGACCAGATGCACCAGCTATCCAGAAATTATCTTCAACAGTTCTGGCTATTCTTTCTTTTCTTATTCCTAAACTATGCCACTTATTATAACTTACTTCGTCAAATGGAATTAATTCGTTACCTGCAAAAACTGTAACCGCAAGCCTTTCCACTGGTATATTTAAATGTTCTGTTAAAAATTCAAAACTCCATGCAATACTTTCATCTTTGAAATAATCTCCTAAAGACCAATTGCCTAACATTTCAAAAAATGTATGGTGAGTAGTATCTCCGATAGAATCTAAGTCATTAGTTCTAATACACTTTTGATAATCACATAATCTTGTACCATAAGGATGAGTCTCTCCCATCAAATATGGTATTAAGGGTTGCATACCTGCAGTATTAAATAAGACAGATGGATCATTTTCAGGAACTACTGGTGCGCTAGGTATTTGTTTATGTCCTTTACTTATAAAAAAGTTGATAAATAAATCTTTTAAATTCATTCTAATTCCTCCAATATTTTAAATACTTTTTCTTTTGTCTTAGCTAAATCATCATTAGCAATTATATAATCAAATTCATCGTAATTTTCAAGTGCTCTTTCTGTAATATCACTTTGTTCTTCGATTGAAAGTTTACTCGGAGCAAAATTATTTATTACAAGAATACTTGTAACATCATCAAAATTTTCTTTCATATCTTCAAATTCCAATGGCATTCGGGCATCACTAATAATAACAACATCGGCAAAATCTTCATATAATGAAATATCTTCAATCATTCTTTTAGTTAAAAATCTTTCATCATAACTTCTAACTTTTGCTCCAAAAGTTTGTAAAAATCTTCTAGGTTTATTTTGACTTATACCATCCCAATCAGTTAACTCTTTAGCAAATAATTTAATATACTTACTAAATTCTGTATTTACACATTTTTTTAGTTTATAAATATAATACTCTTCAATCATCTTTGCAACTTCATTTTTACCACTTCCACTTTTTCCCCCAACAACAAATATTTTCATATAATCAATCCTTTCATAAAAATAAAAAAGGATGGCCCAAAAGGAGTCATAAATGACGGTACCATCCTTTAATTAACTTAATTTTGATAACGGAATAACCCGATTAATCTCAGTAAGCAGCATTTATTTAAACCTTCTATTAGTTTCCATCAACCACTAACTTTCTATAAGAAATTTTAAATAACATCTCACATCAACGATTACATTTATTAATATACACACATTTTTTAATCTTGTCAAGTAAATGATTTATTAAATCTGTGTTAATATGTATCTAGCAAAGCATTTTACATATAACAAAAAGCAATATGTTTTATCATATTATCTTTTCTTCTTCATTCTTTCTTTGAAATAATTCAAATTTCTCAATAATAAATTCTAATATAACTTTAATAACTGACATAATTGGTGAAGCTAAAACCATACCTACTATACCAAAGAAATGTCCAAAAATAAGAAGACCACAAATAATTATAACTGGATGTAAATTAGTTGCCTTACTCATTACAATGGGTTGTAAGACATATGACTCAATAAGTTGAACAACACAAGCTATAATAAATACTCCAAGACCGATTAACGGACTTTGGGTAAGACCAACAACTGTTGCCACTGCAGTACCTAAATATGGACCAATATAAGGAATCAAATCGGTAATTCCACAGAACAAACCAAATAACAAAGCTGACTTTAGCCCTATTATACTAAATCCAATTGTGTCACACACAAATACCATACAAGCAACAAGTAATGTTCCATTTACGCACTTTCTAACCTCAGAACCAATTCTCTCAACTAGTGAAGCAACCTCCACTTGATGTTTAACAGGTATAACTTTAAGAAGTAAATTTGTAACATTATCAAAATCAAATAACATATATAAACCAATAATAAGCCCAAAGAAAATTGTACCTAACCCACTAACTAAATTTGACATAATACTTACAATCGTAGTTGGCAAATTACTTGAAATACTAGTGCCATACATTGTAATAGCATCTAAAATATTAGTTTTTACAGCTTCCATATCAAAAGCATCTGTATCCAATTTATCAAATATATTATTTATAAAATCAGTTATTTTACTTAATATACTAGGTAATGTTTTAATTAATTCATTTAATTCATTATAAATAATTGGAATAAATATCCTAAAGAAAACTAACAAAAAAGCAATAAAAACTACATAAACAATCATTGATGAAAGTATTCTTGACATGCCTTTTTTAGTAAGTTTATCAACTAAAGGAGCAAATAGCCATGCCACTACAAATCCTATAAACAAAGGCGCCAAAACATTTAAAACTCCTCCAATAAATTTAAAAGCTCCTAATTCTTTTAAAAGAATGGTACCAGCTAAAATAATTCCTATAATTAAAATAATAAAAAGCAATTTTAAAATGTTTTTACTTAAATAAATAATTTCATTTAATCCACCAGTATCTAATTCATTTTTCTTCTTAAACATAAAATCACTTCCCTAATAATATTATAATACAAAACAGTCAAAAAAAACAGCTTTTTATGCCGTTTTATCACGAATTCTTTCTTGCACTTTTAATTCTTCTAATTCTTTATTATGTAAGTCAATTAAATAAATCATAAATTTTCTCAAAGTCAAATATGGTAAATTAAAAAGTATATCAATAGCCAAATCCAAATTACCATTTTTCATTGCAAGTACAAAACTATCTTCAACTGATTTATCTTTACAGATTGCTCTAAATTTATTTAAAACATTATTTAAAGAAACTTTATTTTTCATTTTATCACTTAAAAATAAATCTATTCTAAAATTATTATAAAAATCTTTATCAATTATTTCAATAGGATTATGTTTTTGATTATCTTCAATAACTAAAGATCCATTTAAATATTTATTGCTTGCTAAATTTGCTCTTCTTATTGAATCAATAATTTCAGTTTTAGAAAAATGCATTGTAAAAGAATCAATATCAGCTAAAGAATTTGGGTAATATCCCCTTGCAATATCAAGTTTTGATATATCAATAAATATATAATCACCAACTCTTGCCATTAAACTAAGAAAATGCTTTTGTTCTTCTTGTTTTTTCACATCAATCACTAAACTTTCTCTTCCATAAGAAGATACTATTTTAACATATATATAAATGATATGTCAAATTTAACAAATAATATTTTCAGTTTTTTTAATAAAATTTATTTACTAATATCAATATTTCTTATTTCTTCTTCACTTAATCCAGTTATAGCCACAATCTTTTCTATAGGAATATTCTCTTTTAATAAATTTTTTGTTATCTCACGTTGAGTTTCTATTTTACCTTCTGTTAATCCTTCTTCACGACCTTCTCTTCTGGCAATATTTCTTACGGTATTTTTAATGTACTTTTCTTCTTCCTCCGGAGTAATATCATATATGAATACATCTTCTTTATTTAATCTTTTCAACTTATCAACACTCTCCTTAACACTAGAGTTATTTACTTCACTACAATACTTTTCAAAATCTTCCTTATTCTTTATTCCCAGCATTGTTAAAAGTGGTTTTTCTCTAGCACTTTTCATGTCTTTATCATACCAAAGTTTAGCAAACTTTTCAACATTGATTTCATAATATTTGAATCGATTATCTAATTCTTTTTTATAGTTCTTATCATAAAATGTATAACATGTTATTAATGGATCACTCAGGCTTACTTTATAGTTTAATGAGATATGAATAAACTCTGAAACAGTATCATATGCTTCACTCACTAATGTCTTTTGACTACAGAATGAAAAATAAAAATTCATATTTCTTACCTTTGTAATCCCACTATATGATGAATTAAGATCTAGATTTATTTTTCTTCCTTCAGCTTCTACGAGCAAATCAAGTCTTTTACTCCGTTCATTTTTTTGTCTTACATTTAATTCAACGGGAATAAATTTAATTATTCTATCAATTTTGATATCTAAACATTCACTTAATAGTTCACAAAGCAAATGTGTTCTATCTTCATTAAATCCCACGAATATTGCTTTAAACATCTTATCATAATTAAAACCATAAAAGACTTCTTTTGTTTTTTCTTTTTCTATTAATTTACTTGGCATAAAAATCCTCCTTCGATAAGTTTATATCTTAAAGCAAAAATATAAAAAAATGCAAGAAAAATCGTCCGTCAAAATTCGACATAAATCGAGGTATTTATGCTGTTTCGTCCCATTTCTAGGGAAATTCAAAATATAAAAAAAGAGCATTTTTTTGCTCTTTAATAACTTTTAGAAACCTCGACCTCCGCCGCCGCCTCCACCGAAGCCGCCGCCAGAAGAAAATCCGCCACCATGTCCTCCAAAAGAACCACCTGATGCGCTAGCACTTTCTCTAGTAATCGTAGCTTGTGCACCTTGATATGCCTGACTTATCGAATGATTAATAGATGATGTTAAATCATAATTATTAATAAATATATAATTATCTCCATACATTTCTGTTACATCCAATTCTTTAATTTTTACATTCATAGCTTTTTCAACTTTATCCGCTAAACCAAATATTGTTGCATAAACTAAATATCTTTCCCACAATATTATTTCTGGTAATTCTTTAGTATCAAAAGTACCAAAATCATTTAAGAACTTTTTAAAAGCCCTCCATTTTGCATAATCTTCAATACCCTTTTCACTTTTTCTTTTTATAGTACCAATATAAACAATAAATATAATTGCTGCAAATATTAAAGTATGTATTAAGAAAAATTCAACATGAAAAACAACTATTCCAAAGAAATATATTAAGAATGCCACTAATAACATAAAGAAACCATATCCAAATCTACCTGATAATTTATCAAAGAACCCTTGATTCTTTCCATCTTCAATAACTTTATTTTTCCATTTTGTATAACTACTCATAAATTTATCACAAGTTTGTGTAGACTTTGCATATCTTTTTAAATCTTTTGTTGTAAATTCATTATTAGCACCAACTCTATTAAACAAGAAATCAACTAAATAGTTTTCAGTTTCATTTAAATTATCTCTATTTAATAATGTAAACTTATAACCATCTTTTTCATCAACTATTTTATCAGCTTTAATATTTTTCTTATAAATTAAATTCATAATTGATGCACTCATAGCATTCGGAGTAATATTACTATTCATCAAATAATCAATTACTTCAACATTATAATCATCTATAAATTCCCTATTATATTCTAAATTAAATTTCGGAGTTCTTTCCTTATCATACTTTTTATATACATAAATCCAAACCAATATTAAAACAACATAATAAACTATTGATAAACCTTCAAAAGTATAAAATAATATTTTATTTCTTTTTATTGTTTTTAAATCCTTTGCTACTATTTCATCTTCATGTTCAATAATACTTGACCTTACCTCTTCATTATCAGTTTTGGTAAATAAAGATTCATTAAAACCATCTTTAGGTACTATCGTTCTAAAATCAACTGCTTCAAAAGCTGATACCTTCTTTACACTAGCTAAAACACTTGTATAAGCTATATTTGCATCTACTATATCAGAATTTCCAGTTAATGGTCCATGAAACCACCAACTAAAATCTTCTTTATTCATTTTTGATGGATAATTAACTCTAATTTGTAAATCTCTAATATCATCTTCAAAACCATCCCCTATAAAATTCCAATAATATTCTATTACATCACTATGAGAAATACCTACATCTTTTAATGTATACTTTATTAAAAATCCTGTAGATTCATTATCTGTACTATAATACATTCTTAATCTAATACCATTACCCAAATTAGATAAAATATATTTTCCCATTTCTCCATTATTGGCATAATCTACTTTATAAAACGTATCAAATGATTCATAAAAAGTATCAAAAGAAACATCATTCACATATTTAGCACTAACGCTCAAATTTTCAATATTACTTGCATTATATTCTGAACTTCCTTGATAAACTATATCTCTTTCATAACCATTAAATGTTCCATCTAAAACAATTAATTCAGATACATCCATATCTCCATTATCTTTAAGTGTTGCATCAATATAAAAATGTTTTATATCATAATCAGCTGCTAAAGTTATAACAGGAATACACAAAAAACAAATGATAGCAACTAAAATCTTTTTCATTAACTCATAACTCCTCTCAAAAAAAGACGTTTAGAACGTCTTTTTAAAATTTAACTTGAACATTTTGTCGTTCTGTTTCATTAGCTTCAAAGAAAGCTTCTTTATTAAACTTAAACAAACTAGCAATAATATTGCTTGGAACCATAGACACTTTATTATTATAAACCATTACAGTATCATTATAAAACTGTCTAGCTGCTGCAATTTTACTTTCAGTTTCAGTAAGTTCTTGTTGTAGAGCTTGGAAATTAGTATTTGCTTTTAAATCTGGATAACTTTCAGTTAAAGCAAATAATTTAGAAATTGCTTGAGTAAGTTCTCCATCAGCTTTCATTTGATCTTCAGGTAAAGTAGCAGATACATAAGTATTACGAGCTTTAATTACAGCTTCAAGTGTTTCAGATTCATGTTTAGTATAACCTTTAACTGTTTCTACCAAATTTGGAATTAAATCAAATCTTCTTTTTAATTGAACATCAATTTGAGCCCATTGATCTTTAACTCTGTTTCTTAAAGCAACTAATTTATTATAAACACTAATTGCCCAAAGAACAATTAAAACTACAACTATTATTAATATTAACCACCATGGCATAATGTCATCCTCCTTAAATTAATTCTATCATATTTTATAATTTTTATAAACAAAATTTTTAAATTTTACACATTTTAACATTAATTTTCTAATTTAGCACTAACTATTTTACTAACACCAGACTCTTGCATTGTAATACCATATAAAGAATCAGCATATTCCATCATTCTCTTTTTATGAGTAATTACTATAAATTGGCTTCTATTTTTTTCTTCACTTAAATATTTACCAAACATATCTACATTAACCTCATCAAGTGCAGCCTCTGCTTCATCAAGGATAACGAATGGTGATGGCTTAACCTCAAGCATTGCAAATAACAAACATATTGCTGTCAAAGCTTTTTCTCCCCCACTTAATGAAACTGGAGAATTAATTTTTTTACCCGGAGGTATTGCAAGTATATCAATTCCTGTATTTAATAAGTCATCTGGATCACTAAGAGCAAGTTCACCCTTTCCACCTTTAAACATTAATTTAAATATTTTACTAAATTCTTGTTTTATACTTTCAAATGATTTTTTAAACTTATCTACCATAATATCATCCATTTCACTTATAATACCTTTAAGTTCATTTGAAGCACTTTCCAAATCAAATTTTTGACTATTTAAAAATTCATAACGAGTTGAAATTCTTTCATATTCATCTATAGCACCAATATTTACATTTCCTAAACTTGCTAATTCTTTCTTTAAGTTTTTTACATGTTCACGAGCAATATCACTATCCATCTCTAAACTATAATTTCCACATGCAGACTCATATGTTAAATTATAACCATTATTAAGTTCATCAAGTAAATTATCTAACTTAACCTCTAATTTACCAGATTCAATTTCTTTATTTTTTAATTCATTATTAACAAGATTATAACTACTATTACTATCTCTAAGTTTTTTATCAAGTTCATTTATTTCATCATTTAAATCATTTTTCTCTTTACTTATTACTTTAATGTCTTTTTCAATTAACTCTTTACTCTTACTTAAATTATTGATTTTTTCCATTAATTCTAATAAATGTTCATCTAATTTATTACTCTTTAAATCATTAATACCTTCAAGTTCACTTAAAATATTTTTATGTTCTTCGTTTAATCTACTTAAATTAGTTCTTTTATTAAAAAGTTCTTCATTTAATAAAACAACATATTTATTTAAAACATTTTCTCTTTCTTCAAGTTCTAATGAATCTTCATTTAACTTATTTACATCTTCAGTTAAATCTTTAATATTTATTTCTAATTTTTGTAAATCATTTTTTAATTTATTTAACTCATTTTTTTCATTTAACATTGTATTTTTCTTACTAGTACCACCAGTAATAGATCCACCTACATGAAGAATTTCCCCATCTAATGAAACAACTTTATATTTATAATTAATTAATTTTCCAATAACATTCAATGTTCTTTCATTATCTACAACAAGTACTTGACCTAATTGATTTTCCATAATATTTCTATATTTGTTATCAAAACTAACTAAATCACTAAGTACCCCAATATAACCATTAATATTTTTTATATCATTTATTATATCACTACTTACATACCTAGATTTAATTACATTCAAAGGATAAAATGTTGCTCTTCCTAATTTTCTTTCTTTCAAGAAATCTATTGCACTTAAAGCAGCATTATCATCATCAACTACTAAATAATTACTACTAGCCCCTAATGCTATATCAGTTGCAATCATATATTTTTCAGGAATATCTAATAATCTTCCAATAGTATCATGAATACCATGTAACCTTGGATTATTTAAAATATTTCTAACACTAACCGGAGCAGATTCAGAACTTAAAATATTATTTTCTAATATTTCAATTTTATTTTCCAATAAAAATTTAGCTTTATTAGCTTCCATTAATGAATTGCTTGCAGTACTTTTCTTAACTTTTAACACTAATAATTTATTTTTTACTTCTTCTCCTTTTTCTCTTTGATCATTAACACTTGCTTCAATATCTAATATTTCTCTTTCTAAAACAGTTATATTTTTATTTATATTAAGTTCATTTTCTTTTAACTTAATCAAATTATCATCAATAACATTCTTATTAGCTTCATACTTAGTTCTTTCAACAGTTAATTTTTTTTCTCCGTTTAAATTACTTAAATCTTCAGTTATCTTAAGTAATTCCTCTCTTTTTCTATTAACAATTTCTTCTAACTCTAAATTTCTTAATTTTAATTTTTCTAGTTTAGCATCCCCGACATTATCTTTTAAAGTAACAAGCTTTTCCTTAAGATTTTTTACCTCTTCGGTTATTTTAGAATATTCTAAATTTAAATCTGTTATATCTTTTGCAATTAATGCAATATCAATACTTTCAAGTTCATTCTTTATATCAAGATACTTCTTAGCTACTACACTTTGTTCTTTTAAAGGCTCAACTGTTTTAGATAATTCATCTATAACTAATTTTATACGTGTTAAATTTTCTTCAGTTCGATCTAACTTTTTTAAACTTTCTTCTTTACGCTTTTTATATTTTAATACCCCTGCAGCACTTTCAAATATAATTCTTCTATCACTTGATTTAGAGTTTACTATATCAGTTACATTCCCTTGACTAATTATATTAAATGCATTAGCACCAGCCCCAGAATCCATGAACAAATCAGTTATATCTTTGAGTCTTACCCTTGAATTATTAATAAAATATTCATTTTCACCCGTTGAATAAACTATTCTTTTTATTTCTACCTCTTTAAAATCACTATGCAAATAATGATCACTATTATCAAAAACTAAAGCAACCATTGCTCTTTTTTGGGCATCTCTTGATTCACTACCACTAAAAATACAATCAGTCATATTATTTTGACCACGCAAAGACTTGACAGACTGTTCACCTAAAACCCATCTAACAGCATCAACAATATTACTTTTGCCGCTTCCATTTGGTCCAACAATCCCTGTTATTCCTGGATTAATTTCTAAATCCAATTTATCTGCAAAAGACTTAAACCCTTGAGCTCTTATACTTTTTAAATACATTTACCTCACCGCACTCTTGTTTAAAGCATCCAAAGCAGCATTTTGTTCGGCTTCTTTTTTGCTTTTGCCAATACCCTTTCCATATATAATATCATCTATTTTAACAGCCATTTCAAAAGTCTTATCATGAGCTTCACCATACTCATGAATTAAAACATACTCTAAAGACTTTTTATTTGTTTGCACTGCTTCTTGTAATTTAGTTTTATAATCAGTATTAAAATCCCGACCTTCATTTATAAATGGCACAATAATATCATTCAAATATTTTTTAACAATCTCGTACCCTTGATCTAAATATATTGCTGCTGCCACAGCTTCAAAAACATCAGCAATAATTGTATCATTCAAATTATGTATTTGTCCATGACCAAGTCTAATATTTTTATCAATACCTAACTTTTTAGAATATGTAGCTAAAGCTTTTTCACACACATAATTTGCTCTAATCTTTGTCATTTCACCTTCACTATAATTTGTATGCAAATATAAATACTCACTCGTAACTGCTTCTAATATTGCATCCCCTAAATATTCTAACCTTTCATAGTTATCACAATTATGTTCATTTGAATAACTACTATGAGTTAAAGCGGTTTCCAATAACTCTTTATTCTTAATTTCAATACCCATTTTTTCTAAATAATTCATATTATCATATCCATTTCTATCTAATTATAACAAATTTTTTCTAATTTGAAAACATTTACAAACGAATAATTATATAGTAAAATGTTTAAAGGGTGATATTTATAAAAAAATTACTAATTTATATTATCAGAGCATATCAAGTAACCCCTACTCATGCTCATTCAATGTGTAGATTTACACCAACATGCAGCCAGTATATGATTGATGCTTTAAATGAATATGGATTATTCAAAGGTTTAAAGTTAGGAATAAAAAGAATTCTTAAATGTAATCCTTTTGGAAGATATGGTCATGACGAGATTAAAAAGGAAGGAAAAACAATATGAAAAAATTATTTTTAATAATATTAAGTGCATTTCTTTTAACAGGATGCAGCTTAAAAAAAGACAATTTAGAAAATGCTACTATTTATACAACAATTTACCCAGTTAAATATTTGACAGAATTTATGTATAAAGACTATGGAACAATTGAAAGTATTTATCCAGGTGGTGCAGATGTATTTAATTATGAACTTACAGACAAACAAATAAAAAAATATGCCAAAGCAGACCTTTTCATTTACAATGGTTTAAGCAATGAAAAAACGATAGCAAAAAACCTTATCAATAAAAATAAAAACCTACTCATAATTGATGTATCAAATGGCTTATCTTATAAAAACGGTGTCAAAGAATTATGGATGAGTCCAAACAATTATTTAATGCTTGCCAAAAATATTAAAGATTATTTAAAAGAATATTTAGAAAGTCAAATAATTTCTGAATATGTAGAAAAAAAATATCAAGAGTTATCAGAAATATTATCTTTAAAAGACGCTGACCTAAGAGCAATTGGTAAGGAAGCAAAAGCTAAAGGAACAAATACTCTCGTAGTAAGTGACAATGTATTCAAATTTTTAGAAAATTATGGATTTAATATTGTTTCACTAGATGAAGAAACATTAACCGAAGGAACATTAAATTCTATAAAAAGTAATTTCAAAAAAGAAACATACAAAACAATATTAGTTTTAGATAATAATTACACAGAAAACATAAAAACAATCGTAAATGATTACAAAGCTAAAACAATTGATGTTAAATCTATGATTAATGTAGAAACAGACAACACAGATGATTATTTAACAGTAATGCAAGATTTTATAGACAATATTGAAAATATTTGCATAAGTTGATTGACAAGAACCTACTTTTATATTAAAATATAGAAGTAGCTTATGGAGCAGTACTCAAGAGGCTGAAGAGGGATCCCTGCTAAGGATTTAGGTCGGCGAATGCTGGCGCGGAGGTTCAAATCCTCTCTGCTCCGCCATTTAAGTAATTAAAAAACTTCCAAATATGGAAGTTTTTTTCATTTATTTTTTATTGTCCAAACACGCATACCTCCTAAAATTTTAATAGAAGGAAAAGAATTATATGGAATAAATCCACAAATTGGACATTGCAATTTTTCAACTAATGTTATAAAGTTATACATTTATCAAACGAACTAAGAAAAGAAATAGCAAATAACATAGATAAAATATTTATAAATTTGTAGTATTTTTTTACCGTCTTTTTACCGCGGAATACTTGGAAAAAGTGGAAAATATGGAAAATACAGACGGTAATTGCAAAAAAAAAGCCCGAAAACACGGACTTTTAAGCACTAATTGGTGACCCGTACGGGATTTGAACCCATGTATGCATGCGTGAAAGGCATGTGTGTTAAACCGCTTCACCAACGGGCCATTATTAATGGTGGGCTTGGGGGGACTTGAACCTCCGACCTCACGCTTATCAGGCGTGCGCTCTAACCAGCTGAGCTACAAGCCCACTAACAAAACCTTTTTAATTTTACAATATTTTTTCACATTTTGCAATACTTTTTTGTAAAATTTATGATTTTTTTTTGCTGACGTATTAACATTATACTATATAACCATCATCTTGTAAATAGATTTTCAAAAAAATAACAATATATTCGAAAATATATTGTTATAACGTATCAACTGCTTTATTATATTCTTCAATCATTGGTAAATATATATTTTTTAACGAAATGATTCCTTGTGCACTAGTGGCCTCTGCTCTAAATGTTAAATTAGGTCCCGTATTACTAGCTCTAACTAAAACCCATCCATTTGTATAGGTTATTCTTACTCCATCTATATCGTTCACTGGATAATTTTTCGCTCTAGCATATGCTTTTATTTGTTCCACAACATTAAATTTAATATTATCATCACTTGGAATTTTAATCTCAGGTGTAGAATAATATTTTGGAAAATCTTTAACTAGCTTACTCATTTTTTCACTTGTTTTACTCATTATTTCCAATAATCTTAAAGAAGCATATATGGCACTAGCACAATCAGCATCCCGATCTCTGAAATATAAGTGTCCTGAATATTCTCCCCCAAAAGGAAGATTATCCTCATGCGTTTTAAATTCTGTATAAGAAGCACCAGTTCTATAAAGTAGAGCCTTTCCCCCCCAAGCATTAATCATATCCTCTATTACTTTAGAACATTTAACATCGTATAAAAACGTTTTATTAGATACATTATTAAACATATCCTTTATGTATATAAGGATTAAATATTCAATTGGCATTATTTCTCCAGTTTCCATAACAACACCAATTCTATCTCCATCACCATCATAAGCTACCCCAAAATCTGCTCTATGTTCTTTAACAGCTTTTTGTAATTGTACCATATTTTCAGGAACTGCAGGATCTGGATGATGATTTGGAAAATTTCCATCAGAAATATCATTTATATAAATTGGACTACAAAACGCATTATCAAACACTTTTCTAATTATATGACTTGTCGCCCCATTTCCTGGATCAATTACAATCTTTCTTTTGTTTTTGCCATACTTTATTGAAAATTTCAAATATTCTAAGTATTTATCAGTAATATTAGTATTAGTTATTCTTCCTTGTCCATTTTTAAAATTACCTGCAAGCGTATATTTTTTAAAATCCTCAATCATCTCTCCACGAGCATTAATCATACCATCAAAAGACATTTTAAAACCATTATCATCTTTAGGATTATGTGAAGCTGTAACCATTATTCCAGGCATTTGATTTAAATATCTTGCATAATAATTCATCGGGGTAGTTGTTTTACCTAATGATATAATATTTATTCCACTAGAAACCAAACCCTTAATAAGATTTTGCGTTAACGTTTCACTTGATAACCTATTATCATGAGAAACAATACAAGTATTTTTATTATATTTTTCTTGTAAATAAGAACCATAACTTTTACCTATTGTAAAAGCTACTTGTTCATTAATTGTACTAGGATATGTTCCCCTAATATCATAAGCTCTAAATATTTCTTCATTTATTGCTTCCATCTAATCACCTTATTTCTTATTTTATTATGGCTTCAAGTGCTAATTTTATCATATTATTTAAAGACGTTTGTCTTTCTTCAATCGACAAAACAACATCACTAAATTTTGAATCAACAACTGTTGCTATTGCTGTGGCACTTTTTTCCATACTATTTGCTACATGAATAAGACCAAAAGCTTCCATTTCTTCACCTAATACCTCATAATCTTTTGGTATTCTAGAAAGTACTCTTTCAAAATCTACATAAGGACCAAAAACATCCATTGTTGTAAGCATTCCCTTATGTAATTTATCATTTAATCCTAGTTCATTAGCAGCCAACATTATATTTTCATTTAAAGATTTGTCAGCTACTACTACTCTTTCCCTATAATTATTATAAGTATAAGCAAAATTTGATTCACTATAAACGCTTTCACTTAAAAGCATATCATTTATATTAGCTTTTGGACTAACTGCACCACAAGTACCTATTCTAATTATTTTTTCAACTCCAAAAAAATGAAATAATTCAAAAGAATAAATACCCATGCTAGGCATTCCCATTCCACTACCCATGACAGTAACAGGCACACCTTTATAAGTTCCAGTAAATCCAAGCATGTTTCTAACACTAGTTACACACTTTGCGTTTTCCAAAAAATTTTCTGCAATATACTTAGCACGCAAAGGATCTCCAGGCATTAAAACTAATTTTGTTATATCTTCTTTTTTTTCTACCTCAATATGAATTGGATTCTCACCTAAAAACATTTTCATCAACCTTACTTTCTAAAATAATTTTATCAAAAAAAAGACTAATTTACTAGTCTATTTTAATAATTTACATTTAAATGCTGTAAAATATTTTTATTTACAATCATCTTCAAGTATCAAAGGAATCTTATGTATTTCAACTTTGTCATCCATAGTAATAGCTTTTATTTCCAAATAAAATGAATCCTTCTTATAATTTTTACATGAATGTTCATATTCATCTTCTTTAAAGGAAAAATCCTTTAAAAATTCATCTATTGTTAAAGTCTTTTTATCTAAAGACTCATAAGTATTTATCTCATTAATTGTATCATTTTCTTTTTCAAATAATGTACAGCTTATTTTCTTATACTTAGGTAATTTCTTCTCACCACAATAAGTAACATTATCAATATATATACTTGATTTATTTTTATTATAGGCAATACTTCCATATAAACCGAACTCTTTACAAGCAGAAGAAATAGTTTTTAATTTAAAACTATCATTATTATATTTAACTGTAAATATTCCAATACCCACAACTACAAACAATAATATAATAATTGCTATAACTACAATATTTTTTCTTTTCATAGATTTTGCATTTAAAAATCCATCTATCTTCAAATTATTATCATTGCAAATTTCTTTTAATATAGCTATATCAGGAATATTTTTACCAGTCTCCCACTTACTTACAGCCTGTGGTGTAACTCCATATTTATCAGCGAAATCTTTTTGACTAAAGTTATTTTTTATTCTTATTTTTTTAATTAATTTACCAATTTTTTCTTGATTCATTTAAATCACTTTCCTTAAGATATTTATATTATAACATACCAAAATAAAAACCGCCACTAAAGGCAGTTATTTTATTTTTCTTCTTTTCTTTTAAGAATCAAAGCACAACTTATTAAACCAACAATAGATACAATCCCTGTTATAACATATTTTTCAAAATTATCTTTTGTACTTGGATTTTCAATTTTCTCTCTTATAATATTAAATTCCGTATTTGCTTCTCCATCATCAAACATAACTCTTACAGTATGCTTGCCTACACTTAATTTACTTATATAATCTTTATTGAATATAATTATTGTACTTCCCTCTTTAGATATATAATTGTTTGCATCAACTAATTCATTATCAATATATACTTTATCAAATAAACTATACTCTGCATCAATTCTAAATTTTAGTTCATTATCTTTATTTATAGTATAATTTTGATTTTCTCCTTCAAGAAACTTATATTCATTAGAATTAATTTTTTCTTTTACATATTGAAATGTAAATTCATAAGTACATCTAGTATAATAATCAAATCTAGTTTCATATATAATACCATCACTAGTACTATTATATTGAAGTGATGAACCTGTATATTTCATATGGAATCTTTTAAGAACTTCACTTTTTTTATTTTCAATATTTACTGCAGTTAATATTGCCTTATTTTCAGACTTATTTCCTACTATCTTTATAACAGCTTCATTTTCATTATCTGTTATTGATAGACCATCATTTACTCTTCTGTAATATAATGTTTTTTCTAAATCTGCAAATGACTTTAATCCTTCTGTTAATTCATCATTCTTAGAAAAATCTATTATGTATTCCTTACTATCAGTTAAATCAATAATACCTTTCGATGATATATCATTATATATATTTTCAACTTTTGTATTAATACCAATATTTGTTCTTAAAAATTTAACTTCTAGTGCTCCACTAAATTTGCTTGATTCTAATTTAAATGAAGGTTTGCTTCCTTCCACTATTGATGTAGAAATGGAGTTAATACCAATTATTAATCATTAATTTTATAGGCATATTAACACCAGCAACACTTTTGTCCTCAATTTCATCAATTACAAACTTGTAATCTGCTTCATTTAAATCAATTATCATATCATTTGAAATATCTACAACTAAATTATCATTTTTGAACAATTGTATATTTGCTACTTTGCTATATTCTACATATCCATCATGAATAATTCCATTTTTAAAATTTAATGTAACTTCATTCTTTTCAGTAGCATTAACTCCTAGTATCATTGCAAAAGCAACTATAATACTAAATATAATTTTTTTCATAATTTTTCTCCTATTCTGTGAAATCTTTTATTTCTTCTTCAAAACAATCTTTATAATTATATTCAACATACTTTTTATCACGATTTACAAAAGTATCTTTTATTGGTATCAAAGTATAATCCTTAAGAATTACATACTCATATGTAAATGTTAAAACATCATCATAATACTTAGATAACATTTTCATTTTCAATGTCCCTGTAGTTCTTTCTCCATCTTTATAATAATCAACTATTTCATAAAAAGCTTTATCAGTTCTTATAATTCTATCATTATAAATATTTAATATTTTTTCGTCTTCGTAATTTCCATCAACTTTAGTTTTAGTGAAAGGATAAAATTTCTTATCATGAAAACTTTCAAATGGAATAGTTAACTTATAAATTATATTATCTTTAACCATATGTAAATTAAATATTAAATCGTAATCTAATTTTTCTCCATACGTTTCTTTACTATATGAGTCATAAAACTTTTGTAATTCATATTTTGCATTAGCAAACATATTATAACTATCTTCTACTTTATTATCTATATTAGTATCTTCAATTCTATAATAAGCATCATCACTAGTTATAAAACAAATATCTGCTCCCACAGGTATTCCTATATTAACTATTTTTAAATCATTAGGAATATCCATTACTTTGACATAACTAAATTCTCCAGTTTTTAATTTTGTGGGATCAAATATATGTGCCTTATTATTACTTATAAAAGTATATTCATTAAAATAAGTGCTTTCATTTAAAACCTCTCCACCTAAAAATTTCTTATAGTCTTTAACATTTTTATTACCATTTTTAGCAGCTTCTTCTATTAAAGATGTTTTCTTTCCATCATTATTATCTTTATTATCTTTATTATTATTTGTATTATCTTTTTTATTAAATACAATAAAACAAATTACTAATAATACTAAAAAAACACAACCAACTATTATCCACATTTTCTTATTTTTCATTATCCACCTATTTTTTCAATATAACCATCTGTCTTTTTAGTATACATATCATCAGTTATAGATTTATATCTTTCACCTTTATAATCATCTGTAAAGCCATTATAAGCTTTATAAATTTCATTAGTTTCAGTATCATAAACTCTTTCATAACCTAGTGTTGCATCACTTTGTTTTTGACTCATTATATCATATGTATTGCTTCGCTTTTCCCATGAGTCCATTATACCAGCAGAAATCTCATTACAAACACTTCTCACATTTTGAAAAGTTTTCATAACAGCATCTTGAGCTTGATTAAATCCACTCATAAAAGCATCTGTAAACTCTAAAGATCCAGAAACTTTATTTAAAGTATCTTCCCAATCAATAAACTCATCTTTTGGTGCTGTAATAAAAATTGCATCATAAACACTTAAAAAATAAATATCTACTTGCTTTGTTGACATAAAATCTTCAGATACATAATATGGACCAGCATCATAAACATAAGCAGTAAATAATCCCTCAGCATCTTTACCAGCAGCATCCTTAAATGATGCCCTTAATACATCTCCTCCCAACGAACTTTTACCTAAATTTTCAATAACAGTAAAATCACTTAGAGTTGGAAAAGTAAATGTTGCTGTATTATTTAAAGGTCCCATTTCATTAAATATTTTATAAAAGCCTTCAGTATCCTTCGTAGCTATAACAGCTGTTTTAGCAAACATATCATTCGGATAAAATTTTTGTTGCCATTTTTTAGCATCTTCAGATTTATTATACCCCTCACTTTTTAAATTAAAAAAGAATTGATATGTTGGATTTTCAGGATTATAAACTCTAATTGTAAAATGAATATAATCACCTAAAGTTTCAACCTTCCACCCTTTTGGTATTTTCATTTTAAAGTTACCATTACTATCGTTATAATCTTCTAAAGCTATTTGACTAGCTTCATTTTTAACAATTTTAACATTGCCTTTATCAGTTTTAATAACCCCTCCGTTGCTTACATTACTTGAACCAGTTAACTTTATCGCAGCAAAAACTAAACCTAAAACTGCAATAACACCGCAAGCAATAATTATAATTTTCTTTCTATTCATATGTATTCTCCATTTCTACTTATATTATAATTTAAATACCAATATATCACAATTAAGTTTCCAACTAATGCATTGTTTTTAGTGACAACTACCTTTATATATAGTATAATACATCTAGGTGATAATTATTATGAAATTTAATGATTTATTAAATAAATATCTTGAAGAATTTAACTGTAGTTCAAAAGAATTATCTGAACTAACAAAAATCTCTCCATCAGTTATAAGTAGATATCGCAGTGGACAAAGAACACCAGAAATAGAAAGCATCCAAACTGAAAAAATTATTAATGCCCTATACAAACTAAGTAACAATAAATTAAATAAAGACGATGTAAAAAATAATATTACAAATTCATTAAAAAAAGACAATTTTAATTATACAGTTTTCAGTAGAAATTTAAATGAATTAATAAATATCCTAAAAATAAATTTAAAAGATATGTCAAAATATACATCTTATGATTCATCACATATATCTCGAATAAGATATGGAAAAACAAAACCTAGTGAACCAATAGAATTTTCCAAAAAGGTAATCAACTACATTATAAACAAATACAACTCTGAAGAAGACATAGAAAAGTTATCTAATTTTCTAAACAAGAAAGATTTAAACAACAACAATTTATATGATAATTTATTACTTTTTTTAACGAATTATAATATTTCTTCAGATGATAAAATAGAAACATTCTTAACCAATTTAGACAAATTCAATTTGAATGATTACATTAAAGCAATTAAATTTGATGAACTAAAAATACCAAATGTTCCCTTTTATATTACTAAAACAAAAAATTACTATGGCATCGAAGAAATGAAAAAAGGAGAATTAGACTTTTTCAAGGGTACAGTCCTAACCAAAAACACTAACGTTTTTATGTGCAGTGATATGCCCATGGAAGATATGGCTAAAGACATAGAATTTGGAAAGAAATGGATGTTTGGAATAGCATGCATGTTAAAAAAAGGTATCCATCTAGATATCATACATAACCTAGATCGCCCCTTTAATGAAATGATGCTAGGTTTAGAAAGTTGGATTCCAATTTATATGACAGGTCAAATTATTCCATATTACTTTAAAGATATTAAAACAAATATTTATCAAAATCTAACATATACCTCACAAGCACTCGCACTTGCAGGTGAATCTATAAATGGTTATCATAACAAAGGAAAATATTATTTAACAAATAATAAAAAAGAGGTTGAATACTATCAAGAAAAAGCTAAAAACTTACTAAAAAAAGCTTCACCTTTAATGGAAATATACAAAGAAGAAAATCTAACATTATATAATAATTTTCTAAAAAATTATTATGAAATATACGAACCTAGAACTAGATTTTTATCAAGTCTTCCATTATATACAATGAGTAATTCCCTACTTACTTCAATATTAAAAAGAAACAACATAAACAAAGACGATATAAATAAAATATTAAACTATAAAAATGACATAACCTTAAACTACAACAACATTCTAAGTAAAACATCTCTATGCGATAATATACCAAGTTTAACAAAAAAAGATTTTGAAAATAACAAACCAAGTCTTATACTTTCAGACATATTCTATAATAAAAAGATAACATATACTTATGATGAATACTTATCACACCTTAAAGAAACAGAAGATTTTTCTAAAAAAAATAGCAATTATAAATTAAATATATTGCCATCCCTTACATTTAAAAACATAACTATTACTATAGTAAATCAAAAATTTGTAATTATATCAAAAGATGAAAATCCCACGATTCACTTTATCATAAGACATCCAAAACTAGTTAATGCTATCAGTAATTTTAAAGCGCCAGTAAACACAAAATAAAAAGCTGAAAAATCAGCTTTTTAGTTGGCTCTAGAACCTATCGGAGCTATATTTAATTCTTGTCCTAAAGATTTAAGTACACCAGTATATTTCTCATAAAGTCTTTCATAATCTTTTAAATAACGATCATCAGTCATTTTACTAAAAGGAATTACTGTATGATCAGAATGAACTGCAGTTGTAACTGGATTACCACTATATTTCGTAAATATTAATTCTCCTCCTAGATTATCAAAAGTCATTTTAACCTCATTACCTTTAGAAACAGTTTTTGTTATATCAAGGGTTGCCATAAATCCAATAAGTTTATTCCAATCTCCATTAGACCCACCATATTGATTTGATATAAAATTTCCTAAAGAATACATTACAATGGTATCCCCAATCTTTGTTATAGGTTGAAGAATATGAGGATGATTACCAATTACAATATCAACACCTAGGGATGATAAATATTCTGCAATTTCTTTTTCTTCATCGTTTGGCATATTTATGTATTCAATTCCCCAGTGCATTGCTACAATTAAAACATCAACTTTATCACGAACAGCTTCAATATCTTTTTTTACTTGTTCTTTATCATAAAGATTTAAAAGATAACTTTTGCCAGCTGGAACATTTAGGCCATTTGTTATTGTAGTATAAGATAACATCGTATAAGTTATATTATTCTTCTCTTTTATAATAAAGTTATTTCTATCACTCTCTGAATCACTCATACCATTATATAAAATATCAGTTGTTTTAAAATATTTAACAGTATTTAAAATACCTTTTTCTCCCTTATCTAAAGAATGGTTTGATGCTAAAGACACAGTATTAAAACCAATTGCACACATAGCATCAACATAAGCACTTGGTGTATAAAACATTGGATAACCTGAATAAGCAATTGAATCATCTCCCGCTGGTGTTTCTTGATTATAATAAGCAATATCATAATCTTTAACAATATCCTTTACATGCTTAACTGCATCTGTAAAATCATAAACTCCATTTTTATAATAATTTCTATAAATTACACTATGAATTAATCCATCACCAGTTGCAAGTAATTTCAATTTATAAACTTGTTCTTTATTTTCAGCAGGTTTATTGTTGTTTTTTATGCCAACGCTTCCATTTACATCACTAGTATTTTTACCTAAAAAATAATTATACCCTTGATAAGAAAGATAACTAACTAAAGCAACTAAGATAACACTCAGAAAAAACTTTATAATATTTTTTTTAAATCTTTTTTTTCTTCTCGCCATAATTAACCCTTTAATAAATTATATACTTCATCTTTATCTAAATTATGAGTTTTATGCATAAAATCAGGAAGTAAATGTAAGTGAATATGCTTAATAGCTTGAGAATCTCCATAATTAAATAAAAAAGTTGATGCACTTTTATCAAGTTTAAACATTAATTCTTTAGTAAGTTTTCTTCCACCATTAATCATTTTAATTAATACATCATCCGGTACTTCATAAATATCTTCATAATGCTTCTTAGGAATAACTAAAGTGTGTCCATCAGTATCAGGAAATGCATCAAGCATAATTAGTATATCATCATCTTCAAATAATATTTTTGAAGGAATTTCCTTTCTTACAATTTTACAAAATAAACAATCATCTTTCATTAATCTCACCATATTAAGTATAACAAATCCTGTGTACTTTTGTAAAGTAGATGCATATACTTAATTAGGAGCGTGATTAATTTGTCTAGTTTTAAAGAAATAGTTACTAAAGCAGTTATTGGAAAAGCTAAGAAAACAAACAGTAATTCCTTTACATTAACTCCCGAAGAAATGCCAAACACAGTCCTTGGTTGTTGGGTTATAAATCATTCTTTTAATGGTGTAAAAGGTAGTAATGGTAGCGTTACGATCAATGGTAATTTTGATGTAAATGTATGGTATTCATATGATGCTGATAAAAAAACTGCCGTTACAACAAAGAAATTTAGTTATACAGATAATCTAAATGTACCACTTAGAAATGATGCTAATATGGATGGTGCTAGTGAAATTATTGTTAGATGTTTAAAACAACCAACTGTATCAAATGTAAAATGCGAAAATGGAAATGTCTATTTAGATATTGAAAAAGAAATGGGAGTTGAAATTGTCGGAGATGCAAAAGTAAAAATCAGTGTTGAAGATGATTATGATGACTATGATGAAATTGTGGATGAAGAAGAAGTTAATGAAGTAATAGATAATGTCGATGAAAATTATTTAGATAATAATTAGAAAGAATCACCTATTAAAAAGGTGATTTTATTTTACTAAAAAATCTATTTTCTTATGTCAATTATAAATAATCTCCCAGTCAAAAAAGTCAGACATTGTCTGGCCTTTTAGCAAAATAAAATATTTTTTAAGTTGCTTATTCCATATCGTTTGTCAAACTTTTTAGTTAATTTTTTAGTTATTTATTAATATTTTTATTCATTATAATAATTCATACTTTCTTACTGATATTCTTTCATCACTACAATACTCCATAATAAACTTATTATCTTTTTTACAAATAATTATACCAATAGTTTTATCTTAAGTAAGTGTTTTTAAATTTTTATCTATATAATTCATATAAACTTCAATTTGACCAATATGTTCTTTTTTTAATTCAGTTACCTTTAATTCTACGACAACATAACAATTGAATTCAATATTATATAAAGCAAATCAATATAATTATAGGTATTACCAATTTTAATTTTGTACTCATTTGAAATAAAACAAAATGAGTTACCCAATTCTTTTAAAAATGAAGGTATATCTTCAAGAATCAGCTTTTGTAATATTTTCTCTGATATAATTTCATAGTTAGTTGAATTTTTAATAATTACTGGATTTTTAATATAATCTTCAAAACTAGTATAATTATGTTTAATTAATTTATATTTAGATTTATTATCTAATCTTTCATATTCTTTATTTTTAATACGTTCACGAAGTTGTCTAACAGATAAATTCTGTTGTTCACAAATTATTGTATAATAAATAATTTTAGATGAATCGAATGATAATAACTGTGTATAATGACTCCAAGTTAATTTTGCAGACACTGTCTGCAATTTTTCATATAAATTTTTCATATTATATAAATTTCTGGTTGAATATCCACTTCCAAATTCTTTTGTTAATTTTTTAGAATAATCTTTTATAATTCCTTCTCCATAATTATTACCTGCTTCACTAAGTAGTTTACCAATATTAAAATAAGTTGTTAAATCACTTCTATTTTTAGAATAATCTTTTATCTTCTTAGTTATTTCACTATTTATTATTTCATTCTTTATTTCCTTATAATAATTCATTATTCCTCCCCTTAGTTTAAATAAATCGACATCGTCGACCTACTTAAGCTACTTTTTCAAAAGTAATATCTTCAATTATGATATGATAAATACCACATATATTTAAACGAATACTATCTCCATCATCATAATAAATAGCTAAATTACTATTACTTACTCTATTATTTAATTTTAATACATTAACTTTTCCATCAACAATCTGATAATCATAATTTATATAATTGAAAAAAGAATTAATAAAATCAAATAATGGCAACTTATTAGCAAATATTTTAGAAAGCAAAAATGCTTTTTCTTCTGAAATATCACCACTTAAAATAGTTGTTTTCAAAATAATCCCTCCTTTAGGGACTGTATTATATAGACAAAAAATAAAGCCTGCAACACTTTCGACAAAACATGTCAAAATGTTACAAGCTTATCATGTAAACAAATTGTAAAGAAAATACTTATTCAGCATCTTCTTCATTAATTTCTTCTTCAGTTTCTTTTTTCTCTTCGAATTCATCAATTTCATCAACAATACTTTGTGTATCATTAACAATATCTTCATTATCCATAAGTTTTTCCTCTAAAACTTCTTGAGCATCATCATTTAAAATAGCTTTTTCAAGTTCTATATCCAAACTATTATAATCACTATAACCAGTACCAGCAGGTATTAGCTTACCAATAATAACGTTTTCTTTTAGACCTTGAAGTCTATCAACTTTACCATGAATAGCAGCATCAGTTAACACTCTAGTAGTTTCTTGGAATGATGCAGCAGATAAGAATGAATCAGTTTCCAAAGATGACTTAGTAATACCAAGCATAATTGGATTACCTTTAGCAGGAGTTTTTCCAGCCAAAATAACTGGTTTATTACCTTCTGTAAAGTCTCTTAGTGATACAGCAAGACCTTCAACAAATTCTGAGTCTCCAGCATCTGTTATTCTTACCTTATTTATCATACGTTTACAAATAATTTCAATATGTTTATCTGAAATATCAACACCTTGTAATTTATAAACTTTTTGAACTTCTTTCAAGATATATTCTTGTGCAGTAAGTGGATCGGTTACAGCTAATAATTCTTTTGGAGAAATAACACCTTCAGTTAATTTATCTCCAGCTTCAACTTCATCACCTATAGCAACACGAAGTTTCATATTGTAATTAGTTACATGTTCATGACATCCAGCTTCATTTTCAATAGTAATTGTATGTTTACCATTGTTTTCTTCAATACCAATAACTTTACCGGTTACCTCAGCAATTGTAGCTTTTCCTTTTGGAATACGTGCTTCGAACAATTCTTCAACCCTTGGTAACCCTTGAGTAATATCATCCCCAGATGCAACACCACCGGTATGGAATGTACGCATAGTTAATTGTGTCCCTGGTTCACCAATTGATTGAGCAGCCATAATACCAACAGCTTCACCTTTTTCAACTAAGTTACCAGTTGCAAGGTTACGTCCATAACATTTTTGACATACCCCATTATTTGATTTACATGTTAGGACACTTCTAATTTCTACCCTTTTAATACCAGCTTTAGTAATTTTAATAACGGCATTTTCATTAATCATTTCTCCAGCTTCCACAATAGTTTCCTTAGTTTCTGGATTAACAATTTTCTTAGATGCGTATCTACCTAAAATACGTTCAGCAAGTGGTTCAATAACTGAGTTATCTTTTTCATTTAGTAAGTCATAAACAACAAGTCCTTGATGTGTACCACAATCAAATTCTTTAACAATTATATCTTGAGCAACATCAACAAGTCTTCTTGTTAAGTATCCTGAGTCTGCAGTTCTTAAGGCAGTATCGGCATCCCCTTTACGAGAACCGTGTGTTGATAAGAAGAATTCAGACACAGATAAACCTTCGATAAATGATGATGTAATTGGAATTTCTACAGTTGAACCATCTGGTTTTGCCATTAAACCACGCATACCAGCAAGTTGGGTAAAGTTTGAAATTTTACCACGGGCACCACTGTTCATCATCATGAATAATGGATTATCAAAGTCATTTTCACTTATTGCTTTAAGTTCGTTCTTAACATCATCAGTTGCTTTAGTCCAAACTTCAATAACACTTTGATATCTTTCCCCATCAGTAATTAAACCTCTTTGATATTGTTTATTAATTTTATCTACCTTTGCTTTAGCAGCTTCAATTATTTCACCTTTCTTTTCACTTCTTACAACATCTGCAATAGATACTGTAATACCAGCAATAGTTGAATATTTGAAACCTAAATTTTTCAATTTATCAAGCATTATAGATGTTTCAGTTGTTTTATATCTTTTAAATACTTGAGCAATTAATTGTCCTAAAGTCTTTTGAACAAATGGAGTAACAAGTTCCATCTTAGCTATTTCTTCTGGAATATTACATCCCATTGGTAAGAAATATTTATCCGGAGTAATACCTTCAATATTAGCTTTAGTACCTTCTTCTACATATGGGAATGTATCAGGTAAAATTTCATTAAATTTTAATTTACCTACAGTTGTAACTAAATATTTATCTCTTTGTTCATCAGTAAATAGTTTATATTTAAATGAATTAACAGGAATTGCAATTCTTGTATGTAAAGTTATTTCTTTTCTTTCATATGCCATTAAAGCTTCATTTGGATTTTTATAAACATGTCCTTCATTTTCTTCACCAGCATACTCAATAGTTAAATAACAGTTACCAAGTACCATATCTTGGCTTGGTGTAACAATTGGTTTTCCATCTTTTGGATTTAAGATATTATTAGCACTAAGCATTAAAATTCTAGCTTCAGCTTTTGCTTCTTCAGAAAGTGGAATATGGATAGCCATTTGGTCACCATCGAAGTCTGCATTAAATCCTGCACAAACAAGTGGATGTAGTCTAATAGCTTTACCACCAACAAGTACTGGTTCAAATGCTTGAATACCAAGTCTATGTAGTGTTGGAGCTCTGTTTAATAATACTGGATGTTCAGTAATTACATCTTCAACAATATCCCAGATTGCTTCATCACGAGAATCAATAAGTTTTTTAGCACCTTTAATATTGTGAGCTAAACCTCTTTCAACAATACCATTAATTACATGTGGTTTAAATAGCTCAATAGCCATTTCTTTTGGAAGACCACATTGATGCATCTTAAGGTTTGGTCCAACTACGATAACAGAACGACCAGAATAGTCAACTCTCTTACCTAATAAGTTTTGACGGAAACGTCCTTGTTTACCTTTTAACATACTTGATAAACTCTTAAGTGGTCTATTAGAAGCAGCTGTAATACTTCTTCCTCTTCTACCATTATCAAAAAGTGAATCAACAGCTTCTTGTAGCATACGTTTTTCATTTTGAACAATAATAGTTGGTGCACCAAGTTCCAATAATTTCTTTAAACGATTATTTCTATTAATAATTCTACGATATAAGTCATTTAAATCACTAGTTGCAAATCTACCACCATCAAGTTGAATCATTGGTCTTAATTCTGGTGGAATAACTGGTAACACATCAAGTACCATCCATTCAGGTTTATTACCAGATTCTTGGAAAGCAACTAAACAATCAAGTCTTTTAACAAGACGAATTCTTTTTTGTCCAGTTGTATTTTCAAGCTCTTTTCTTAAATCTTCAACTTCTTTATCAATATCAACTTGTTTTAATAATTCTTTTATTGCTTCAGCACCCATACCTACTTTGAAAGTATTTCCATACTTTTCATAATAAGCACGATATTCTTTATCAGATAAAGTTTGTTTAACTTCAAGTGGTGCCTTTCCTGGATCAATTACTACATAACTTACGAAATATAATACTTCCTCAAGGTCCCTTGGAGACATATCTAGGACAAGTCCCATTTTAGAAGGAACACCTTTAAAGAACCATATGTGAGAACAAGGAGCAGCAAGTTCTATGTGCCCCATTCTTTCTCTTCTTACCTTTGAACGAGTTACTTCAACTCCACAACGGTCACATACGATATTTTTATATCTTAATCTTTTATATTTACCACATGAACATTCAAAGTCTTTTGTTGGTCCAAAAATCTTTTCACAGAATAATCCATCTCTTTCAGGTTTAAGGGTACGGTAATTAATTGTTTCAGGTTTTTTTACTTCACCATAAGACCATGCACGTATCTTTTCTGGTGATGCAATACTTACTTTAATACCTTTAAATTTACTAACATCTATCATTATTCTTCACCTTCCCCATCATCTAAGATATCTTCTTCATCTTCTTCGATATCACCTGGAAACTCAAGATTATCCAAATCATCATCTTCAAATTCATATTGGAATTCTTCAAGATTTTCATTTAATTCTTCATCATCATTAAGTTCATTTGTTGTAACATCTATTTCATCAATTCTAAATGCATCATTATCATCTTCATCTTCTTCAATGTCTTTAAATTCTACGACATTATCATTATTATCAATCACTTGAACATCTAATCCTAATGCTTGGAATTCTTTAACTAAAACTCTGAATGATTCTGGTACACCAGCTTGATCAATTGTTTTTCCTTTAACTAAAGATTCATAAACTTTAACACGACCTGTAATATCATCGGCTTTAACAGTTAAAATTTCTTGTAATACATGAGATGCACCATAAGCATATAATGCCCAAACTTCCATTTCTCCGAAACGTTGACCACCAAATTGGGCTTTACCACCTAGAGGTTGTTGAGTAACAAGTGAATAAGGTCCTGTTGCTCTAGCATGTAGTTTATCATCAACCATGTGATGTAGTTTAACCATGTACATAACCCCAACGTTAATTCTATGATCAAATGGTTCTCCAGTACGTCCATCATGTAAAACAACTTTACCATCAGGTTCCATACCAGCTTCTTTCATTTCTTCAGAAATATCTTCCCATGTTGCACTATCAAATACTGGAGTAGCATAATGAACACCTAACTTTTTACCAGCCATACCTAAATGTAATTCTAGAATTTGTCCGATATTCATACGAGATGGAACGCCTAATGGATTAAGCATAACATCTACTGGTCTACCATCTGGTAAGTAAGGCATATCTTCTTCAGGAAGTACTAACGAAATAACCCCTTTATTACCATGACGTCCAGACATTTTATCTCCGACTTGAATCTTACGTTTTTGAATAATATATACTCTTATTATTTTAGATACTCCAGCAGGAAGTTCATCACTATTTTCTTTAGTATAAACTTTAACATCATGAACAATTCCACCAGCACCATGATCTACACGAAGCGATGTATCTCTAACTTCACGAGTCTTTTCACCAAAAATTGCATGTAACAATTTTTCTTCACTAGTAAGTTCTTGAACACCTTTTGGTGTAACTTTACCTACTAAAATATCTCCATCTCTAACCTCAGTACCAATTCTTACAATACCATTTTTATCTAAGTTTTTACGAGCATCTTCCCCAACATTTGGAATATCTCTTGTAATTTCTTCTGGTCCAAGTTTAGTATCACGACAATCAATATCGTAATGTGATATATGAAGTGATGTATAAACATCATCTTTTACTAATTTTTCATTTAAGATAACAGCATCTTCATAGTTATAACCTTCAAATGTCATGAATGCTACAGTTAAGTTTTTACCAAGTGCTAGTTCACCCATATCTGTAGATGGACCATCAGCAATAACTTGACCACGTTTAATTGCATCTCCAGCTTTAACAATTGGATGATGGTTAATACAACTTGATGCATTACTTCTTTCATAATTTGCTAAATGATATGTATCTTTACCACCAGCGGTTTTAACTATAATTTTTAAACCATCAGCATATTCAACTACACCATCAGCTTTGGCAACAATAGTTGAACCTGAATCTCTTGCAGCAATACATTCTACACCTGTTCCAACAATTGGAGCTTCACAAGTAAGAAGTGGTACAGCTTGACGTTGCATGTTTGCACCCATTAGAGTTCTATGAGCATCGTCGAATTCTAGGAATGGGATACAACTTGTAGTTATAGCAACTACTTGACTTGGAGCAACATCGACATAATCAATTTTTTCTCTTTTTACATAAATAGTATCGCCATTATAACGAGCTACTACTTCATCATCAACAATTTTATTATCATCATCTAATTTAACAGCTGCTTGACTAATAGCATGGCCTCTTTCTTCATCAGCAGTTAAATAACATACCTCATCAGTAACAACACCATTAACAACCTTATGGTATGGAGTCATAATAAATCCATAATCATTAATTTTTGCATAACCAGCAAGTGATGTAATAAGACCGATGTTTTGTCCTTCTGGTGACTCAATTGGACAAATACGACCATAGTGTGATGCATTAACGTCACGAACATCCATTCCTGCACGATCACGAGATAACCCTCCAGGTCCAAGACTTGATAAACGTCTCTTATCTGTTAACTCAGCTATTGGGTTAATTTGATCCATGAATTTTGATAATTGGCTTGATCCAAAGAACTCCTTTAAAGCTGCTGTAACAGGCCTAATGTTAATTAATGTTTTAGGTGTTACAGTATCTAATTCTTGAGTAGTCATTCTTTCACGAATAACTCTTTCCATTCTAGCCATACCAATTCTAAATTGATTTTGAATTAGTTCTCCAACTTGACGTACACGACGATTTCCTAAGTTATCTATTTCATCATCATTACCTATTCCTTTATGTAAACCTATATAATAGTTAAGTGATGCATAAACATCTGGTATAGTCAAACGTCTAACATCAACACTTTGATCAACACCAATTATATTAAATGTTTTCTTATTATCTTCAGGATCAACTACTTTAACAACTTGAACAGATTTATAATCATCTAATTCTTCATTAACTAAAATATCTTTTACATTTAACCCTTTTTCAAAATAAGTTTTTAATTCTTCAAGTAGTTCCCTTGTTAAAACATCTCCAGCTTTTGCTAATGTTTTATTATTATCAATTAATGGTTCTGCTAAAGTTAAACCTTCTAATCTATCTAATACATTTAACTTTTTATTAAATTTATAACGTCCAACTTTAGCTAAGTCATAACGGAATCTATCAAAGAATCTTGTAATTAATTGGTTCTTTGATGAATCTAATGTTGCTGGTTCTCCAGGTCTTAATTTTTCATAAATTTCAATTAATGCTTCATCAGTATTATTAGTAGAATCTTTTTCTAATGTATTTTTAATATATTCATTATCACCAAAAACACTTAAAATATCTTCATCACTAGATAAACCTAAAGCTCTTAAGAATGTTGTAACAGTTACTTTTCTTGTTCTATCAATTCTTACATATAAAACATCCCTAGCATCTGTTTCATATTCTAGCCAAGTTCCTTTGTTAGGTATTAATTCTCCACCTAAGATATGACGTCCATTCTTATCAATTTCTTTTTTAAAATATACACTTGGACTACGTACTAATTGTGATACAATTACACGTTCAGCCCCATTGATAATAAATGTTCCAGCATCAGTCATTAAAGGCATATCCCCTAGGAATATTGTTTGTTCTTTAACCTCACCAGTTTCATGAACATAAAGACGTGCCTCAACCTTTAAAGGTGCAGCATAGTTTACCATTCTTTCTTTTGCTTCTTTAATAGAGTACCTTGGTTCATCAAAATAATAATCACCAAATTCTAGTGAAATATTACCGGTAAAACTTTCAACTGGAAATAAATCTTCAAATATCTCTTTGATACCTGTTTCTAGAAATTCCTTGTATGATTTTTTTTGAACTTCCAATAAATCATTCAACTCTAAAACGTTTTTCGTCTTCGAAAAACTTCTTCTTTCACGATAGTCACCAAATTTTTTAACTTTATAAGCCACGATATCACCCCATACACAATTTTTTAAGACTATTTTTTTCTTCGTTTTTATTTAAAAAATAAATACGCCACCAATTTAAAATTGTAAAGCCTAATTGCTAATTTGTCAATTAGTTTTTGCTCTAAACACAAAAAAACCTTTACTTTTTGCTATAACCTCTACATTATAACATTCTTTTAACGCATTTGCTGTCGATTTAGCTCCCTGGTCTTTATTTATTACAAACCATAGCTCACCATTATCTAAAAGATGATTCCTTGCTCCCTTCAAAATACTTAACACTGTTTCTTTTCCTGCTCTAATCGGTGGATTAGTTATTATATATTCATATTTATTTTTTACACATTCATATGCATTACTTTCGTATGCTTTCCCATCTACTCCATTTAACTTAATATTTCTCTCGCTTAAATGAAGCGCTCTTTTATTTATATCTACTAATTCAACTTTTCTATCTAATACTTTTCCTACAACAATCCCTATGAATCCATATCCACAACCAACGTCTAAAATATATCCATTGCTTTTATCATCACGTATCTCTTTTATAAACGTCTCTACCAATAATTTTGAAGCATAATCTATTTTATTCTTAGCAAAAACTCCATTATCACTAAAAAACTCAAAAGATATATCTTCATAATTATAAATTAAAGTTCTTAACTCACTTTTTAGATTCTCATTGTTTGTAAAATAATGTTCCAAAGGCACTTTCCCCTTTTCTCGATATAAAATCATTATACAACAAAAACTTGTACTACGTCAACCATTTTAGTACAAGTTTCTAACAAAATTTTCAGCAACGATTTAGAGTTTAAAATTACTCAATATCCAATTTACAAATATCACTATTTAGTTTACTATTTTTATTAGCAACAATCACTTTCTCATTATCACATTCTAAAATATTGAACTTTTCTAATTTATAGACTTTACCAGCTTCTTTATCTTCTTCATCTTTAATAGTTTTAAAATCTACATCTATTATTATATCATCAATTTTTATTTTTTCATCTTGAAGCACATAACTAAGTTCATAAATATTATCTTGATCATATTTAACATTTAACGAACTAATTCCATAATAAAAATAATTCTTTTCTTTTATTAAATTAGATAACTTTTCATCATTATTATTAATTATTTCAAAACTATACTCATTATAAATATCACTAGGTATTAATTTTGTATCTATTAATGTTATTGTATTATTATTAAATGAATCAACTCTACCAATTACATCTATATAATCATAAATTCTATATTTACTTAAGTTATCTGTCGTTTTAACACTCAAAGTATAATCTAAATTAAAGTTAACATAGCCATTTAATACCTCATCACTTTTAGTAAATGCAGCAAGTTCAATGCTTTCATTACCACTTATTCTACTAATCTTTCCATGAATTCTAACAAATTTATTTTTATACTCTTTATAACTATCTTTAGAATCTTGTAAAAATTTATTTATACTTATTGTATCTAACAAATCATCACTACATACATAACTATTTTTATACCCGTAATCTAAACTAAGTTTATTATTACAATCATAAACTCTATAAAAGAAACTATTATAAGTTTTAACTTTATCACTACTTTTTATAATATAACTATAAATAGGAACATACTTTAATTTAAAAGCAAACAATACATCTATCCCATAACTCATAGCAAAAAGTAAAATAGGCACTAAAAGAATTAGAAAAACATTTCTTTTTTTCTTCAAACAAAAACTAATTAGCACCAAAACAATTCCTAAAATCAAACTAATTATTCTAAATATACTATATTTATTTATTATAAAAGGTACTATTATTAGGGTTAACCCTATTCCAAGTAACCATATCAATCTTTTTTTCAAATTTACCACCTTAAATATATTATACCCCAAAAAGGCATTAAAAAAAAGTTGAAATTAATCAACTTTTCAAAATTTACTAATTTAAAGCGTCTTTTAATTTGCTTCCAGCTTTAAATGAAGCAACTGTCTTAGCAGGAATTTTAATAGCTTCTTTAGTTAATGGATTGATTCCTTCTCTAGCAGCTCTTTTTTTAGCACTAAATGTACCAAAACCAACTAAAGCAACCTTTCCATCTTTCTTTAATCCAGTAGTAATACCTGCGATTGTAGCATCAAGAGCACGAGCAGCATCAGCTTTAGAAAGTCCAGCTTCTTTTGCAATTAATTCTACTAATTCTGTTTTAGACATAATTTATACCTCCCTATTATCTAAAATATTTCGTAGGAACATTGTCCTTACATATTAAGACTACCAAAAAATCTAGGTAAAATCAATAACTAAATTAAAAATTTTTACTTTTTTTATTAAAAACATTATTATTTTTACTTTTTTTTGACATTTCAAGGTATAAAAGGCTGACGTAAAAGCCCATTATCAGTTCTCTCCAAGTACTTAACCAAACATTTTATCTCTGGTTTTATATATATTACATCCCTATCTTTCAAATCTATATAAGCCTTTATTTTTTTCTCACTCATTATTTTATTTGCTAACCATCTTTTCTTACCTAAAACAACTTTACCAACACTCACTAATCTTTTATTTAAATATTCCCCTAAAACTAAACTAATTACATGACTATTTTCTTTATTAATATAACCTAGTATATAAAAATAACCACTTTTATAATTTTTTATCTTTAACCAATAATCACATCTTTCATTAACAAAATATCTACTATCAATTTTTTTAGCTACAATACCTTCCATCTCTAACCTCTTAATAGCTTCAAATAATTTAATACCATCCCCTATTACATAAGTACTCTTAATAAATACATCATTATCTTCATACTTACTAAGTATCTTTTTTCTTTCTAACAAACTCAAATTAGTTAAATCTCTATCTTCATATATTACATCAAAACATATAAACACCACTGGATTTGTCTTACTTAAAAACTCAATAGTTTTCTTATTTTTTAAATGAATTCTCTTTTGTAACTTAGAAAAAGATACTTTATTATTATCAAGTATTATTATTTCCCCATCAAATATTACATTACCTTTAACCATCTTACATAAAACACCAATCTCTGGAAACAACCCAGTTATATCTATTCCATATCTACTTTTAATCACAACTTTATCTTTACTTACAAAAACTAAAACTCTTATTCCATCATATTTTATTTCATATAAATAATCTTTATTATCAAACACCTCTTCTGTCTCTTCAAGAAGCATTGGTCTAATATCCTTATTCCACAAACTCATTTAGTATCCTTCAAGCTTTTTTCTAAAGCTTTCATTAAATCATTAATTTGTTTCTTACTACTCTTTTTAGTTTTTGTAATTTTTTTACCATCTAACTTTTCATCAATAGCTTTCTTAATTCTATCTTGATATTCATCTTTATATTTATTTGGTTCAAAATCTCCTTTCATACTTTCGATTAATTTAATAGCTAAATCTAGTTCTTTACTTGTAATTTTTGTATTCATTTCTTTTTCAGGAATACGTACCTCTTCTTCAAAGTACAAAGTTGTTAAAATAATTCCATTTTCCACTAGTTTTAATATTCCATAATAAAATTTTGGCCCAATTACAGTTTTAACTAATGCTACTCGTTTAGTTTTCTTTAATGCTTCATAAAACAAATTATAAGCTTTAGACTTACCTTCCGTATTTAAAAAATAACTTTTTTCAAAATACCACGGGGCAACATTACCTTCTTTAATAAAAGATATTACCTCAATTTCTTTATCCCAGTCAGGTTTTAAATTATCAAGTTCTGCTTTACTAAAAACTAGATAATTATCTTTTTCAAATTGATACCCTTTTACAATATCATTTTCTTTTAAATCTTTTTTACACTTTGGACAATATTTAATATATTTAACTCTTTCCAAACACTTTTTATGTAACTGATTAAAAGACGTATCATTATTTTTAATAATGGGATTAAGTAACACAGGAATATTTACTAAAGCAAAAGAAATATTAGAATGTATATTAGGCATTTTAATCACCATTTATATTATTTCTAATATTTCTTGTTTTATGTATTATTTTACAATCACACTCATTAAAAAGAAACTTAATAAAATAACAATTAATACAATTTTTTCTTCATACTTTCCTCGACTTAATAACTTATCTATTATATAGATTACAACACATAATGTTTATAAGTCAACTCATTTGCGATAATTAATGTTTAAATAATTTAGTTTATAAAGCTTTTATTTCTCTTTTAGTCTTATTAATTTTATTTTCTATATTTACTCTTTCTACTACAAATATCATAATAATAGCATTAACAGTAAATGAACCGCCATAACTTAAGAATGGAAGTGGTACTCCAGTTAAAGGAATTAGTGCTAACACTCCAAGTAAATTAACTAAAATATGCAAAGTAAAATACCAAAACGTTCCATAAGCTAAGATCGAACATCGTAAATTTTCACTTGATTTAGCAATCTTTAATATCCTTGCTAAAATATAAGCATATCCCAGAATAATTACTATACCAGTTACAAGTCCTAGTTCTTCCACTATAATTGGAAATATAAAGTCTGTATGAGATTCAGGTAAATACAAATACTTTTGTGTTGAATTACCTAAACCAACACCAAACAAACCACCATTATTAATAGCAATAAAGCCATTACAAACTTGATATCCAGTAGTTTCTGTATATCTTGAACAAGGATTTTTAAAATTAAGTCTTCCCTTTTGGATACTACTTAAAAAATCATTACCTGAATACAAGAAAGCCACAATTGCTAATATACATCCGATTGCTATTATTTTAATAAATTTTATTATATTATTCTGTACAACGGGAATACTTATAAACGTTAAAAATACTATTCCTGCAATAATTGCTGCACTACCTAAATCCGGTTGCATAAAAACCAAACCAATTATAATTGCTGCAAAACCTAAAGGCACAAAATAAGCATAAATATTTTTTACCTTTTTATAATGTAATTTATTATAATATATTGCCATAAAAATTACTAAAATAGATTTTGCAAACTCACTAGGTTGAACTTTAAAAAACTTTAAATCGAACCAACTTATTGCTCCCCCAGCTATTTTACCTTTTACAAAAAGGAGTGCCAAAGATCCAATAAGTAAAAAGACTAGTGGCCACGCTAAGGCTCCATAATTTCTCGTTGGAAACCTAATAACAATTAAAAATCCTATAAAAAATGAAGCTAAAACAAATATTGCTTGTCTTATAAAAAAATGATATGGTTGATATCCATAACGAACCACTGCCGTTATATTTGAAGCACTATAAATCATAACCAAGCCTAGTGCTACATAAAGAATAACCATAATAAATAAAGGTATATCCATTTTAGAAAATAATTTACGCATGCTCTCCCACCTATAATAATATTATCATATTTACAAACAAATTAAAGTTTTTTTTGAAAACTTGGGTTATTTTAATGTCAAAAAATCGTCATTTATAATAAATTATAGTAGATACAAAAAGGAGGTATATTATGTATTATTATGGAAATACCGGCTATTACGGCGGAGGATACGGTGCTCAAGGCGCTTGTGGAGCCCCTACATATGCTGGATACACTAGTGGTTATGGCATAGGTGCTGCTATTTGGATTGTATTATTCATTCTTTTAGTAATCATTTTAGGTGCTGGCTGGAGCTGGAATAATAACAATAATTAAATAAATTAAAAGGGCTATTTCAATTAGTCCTTTTTTCTTTGCAATATTTTATCTTTTTTATATACTTCTTTTAATCTTTTGTTCATAACTTCTACAGGTACCTTAAAAAAATATGCTAAAGTTTCACAATCTTTTGAAATACTTGCTTTTAATTTATTATCAGGAATAAGTAACATTCTTGCAAAAGCTGCAACCTCTTCAATTTCATTATCAAAAACATGACTCCCTAAAAACTTTTCATTATTATAAAATATTAAATACGAAGAAATTAAATAAGCAATCGTATATCTTTTTTGTTCTTTACTAAAATAAATATTTAAAATTATATTTTTATTATTATTAGTGGATATAATTTTACCATTTATATCATTTGGTAAATCACGGCTTTCATTTATATTAAAACCAAATAATACTGCAAATCTTGTAATATCCATAATCCCAAACTCATCTTTACAATCTCTGAAATTATCTAGTATTTTTTTAACTCTTTTTTGAAAATCCAAAACAACCACTCCCAAGTCATATATTATCATGAAAACCACGTAATTACAATGAAAATTGCATTTTTGAAAAAAATTTGATATACTATTTTGCGGGTGGAAGGATTATGAAATTACCAAATATAAAAATATTAGATGAAAAAAATAAAATATTACATCAAAAAAGTAAAGATGTTACATTTCCCATAAGTAAAGAAGATAGAAAACTTGCTGAAGATACAATTAAGTATTTAGAAATGAGTCAAGATGAAAAAATCGCTGAAAAATATGATTTACGTGCAGGAATGGGAATGGCTTTTGTACAACTAGGGCATTTAAAAAGAATGTTTGTTATAGCAAATGAACTAGAAGAAAAAGGAACTTTTGAAGAATATATCATAATTAACCCTAAAATAATTAGTCAAAGTGAAGAATTAATTTATGTGGGTGAAGGTGAAGGATGTTTAAGTGTTAATCGTGAAGTTGAAGGTATAGTTCCAAGACACGCCAGAATAACAATTGAATATTATGATTATGAAGGAAACAAAAAAACAATGCGTGCCCGTGAGGATTTAGCAGTAGCATTCCAACATGAAATAGATCATTTAGATGGAATTTTATTCGTAGATAAAATAGATCCTAAAAACCCATATAAAGATAGAAATAAAATGCGAGAAATTTAGTTTTTGACAAAAAGCCACTTTTATGATATGATGTATATAGCAAAACAATTTGCATAAATTAAAAATGGAACATCCAATTTTGCATGTTGGATGCTACCAGAATTGGTTAAGGCATCTAAATCAACACGGTTGATCTAGATGTTTTTTTATTTATTTCTATTTTAGCAGTAAAACCAAAATGAGAAGAATAATGATCAACCATAACCCGATGATAATTCCATCTTTAGTCATAGAATCAAACCTCCTATTTATATTTTAGAAGGTAGCATCCAATCAACTGAATATTCCATAAAAATTATTTTAACACATGGAAACTAAAAAAGCAACACATTGTAACACTTTTAACATATATTTTAAGTCAAACATAATAACCAAATTAGTCTAAATTACCCCAAAATAAATAAACATTACAAAAATTTATTTGACAACAAGCATACATTTATTATATAATACACTTGCAAGTTATTTAGGCAGAGTTGTACCTATAAATAATGTGTTTAAACCTTAATGGAATAAAGTAGCTAGGACTGCCCTAGCAAAATTATTTAAACTCCCTATTTATTAGATACAGCAAAATAAATATTTTGCAAATAAAATGAAAGGAGATTTTATGGCAAGATATACGGGACCAGCTTATAAAAAATCTAGAAGACTTGGTTTTTCAACTCTTGAAAATGGAAAAGATTTAGCAAAAAGACCTTATGCACCAGGAGCTCACGGACAAGATCGTCGTCGTAAACTTAGTGAATATGGAATCCAAATGCAAGAAAAACAAAAAGTTAGAATTCTTTATGGACTTAATGAAAAACAATTCCACAAAGTATTTGACAAAGCTTCAAAAATGCATGGTATAGCTGGGGAAAACTTACTTATCCTTCTTGAATCTAGACTTGATAACATGGTTTATCGTCTAGGAATGGCAAGAACTAGAAGAAGTGCACGTCAAATTGTTAATCATGGACACATTTTAGTAAATGGTAAAAAGGTTGATATTCCTTCTTACACTACTAAAGTCGGAGATATCATTTCTGTAAAAGAAAATTCAATGAATCATCCTGCAATCCTTGATGCTATTGAACAAAAAAGAACTGTACCTGCTTTTCTAGAAATGGATGAAAAGAAATTATCTGGTAAATTTGTAAGACTTCCAGAAAGAAGTGAATTAAATCCAGAAATCAATGAACAATTAATCGTTGAATTCTATAACAGATAATTCTTAAAAACCAAAAGGTTAATTATTCCTTTTGGTTTTCTTTTGGTAAAAACGCACTTATTTGCAAATTATCTAAATCATAAAGATTAATTAATTCATTTAAATCATCTAACGTTTCATTTTCTAAAATTTCTTTTAAATTAGTTACTATTCCCCCATTATTTAAAACATCATCTTGAATTCTATAACTAACATTTTCTACATCTTCATAATCAAGTATTAATGTAGCAATTGTTGCATTCTTTTTTCTTTTAAAATCAATTTCATTAACACTTAAATTTTCCAATTTTTCTTTTATTCTTTTTATAACCTCTTCTTTGAAATTTGATGTTACACTAATTGTAATTACAAATGTATCATCATAGATATCATTGGTAACACTCATATTTTGAATAAGTCCTTTTTCCATTAACTCATCTTTAAAATCTGATGTTGCCCCAAAATTTATATTAAAAATCAAATTAGTTAACAACTTTAATTCTAATTTAGAATAATCTTTAAATCTTCCCATATCCATCTTAACTGAAAATTTTATTCTCGGATAAGTTAAATTAATATACTCTTCTTTATATTTTTCAATTACTTTTTTAGGTTCATTTTCCTTAATAACTACAGGATTTAAATATTCTCCAAAACTTTTTTTAGATAAATTATCTTCAACCAAACTAGCCATTTCATAAGGATTAAAATTACCAGTTAAAGTTAAAAACATATTTTCTGGATGATAAAAATGATCATAAACCAATTTTACATCTTCTAAACTAATACTATTTACATCATCCGGAGTACCTGTAATAGTATTTCGATACTTAGATTTTTGAAGCACATTTAAAAGTGTATGAAAAAATACTACATTATATGGATCATCTAATCCCATATTAGCTTCTTCTACAATAATCCCTTTTTCTTTGGCAACACTTTTTTTAGTAAAAAATGGATTATAAACAAAATTAAGTAATTCCTCCAAATTTTCTTTTTTATTATTCGTAGCAAAAACTATATAACTAGTATAATCAAAAGTAGTAAAAGCATTTGCATCTCCTCCGAACTTATAAAACTCATCATGTGCAGTAGTCTCTTCATCAATATTAAATTTAATGTGTTCTAAAAAATGCGCTATTCCATTTGGAACTTCATAAATTTTTTTACCAATTTTAAATTTTGTATGAATAGAGCCATATTTAACAGATAAAGATGCATACATACTACTTACTTTTTCATTTACCCACATATATACTGGAAGACCACATTTAGTTTTATAAACATATATTTTCTCATTTAATCCTTTTAACTCAAGTTCTTCCATTATTTATCCTTCCCTTCTAAAGCAAATATTGTATTTAATTTAATTTTCTTAGAAACATTTACAATATCTTCTTTACGAATTTTTTTAAACAGTTCCCTTCTATCTTCAATTGATGGAAAATTATCATACACATTAAACACATAATTATTTAAAATAGCAATATTATTATCTAAAGACATATCCAATGATATTATCATATTATTTATTGCATCTTCTACCTCAAGGTCACTAAACTCACCATTTTGCATATTTTTTAATTCTTTTTTTACCAACGTAACTGCTTTTTTCACATTACATTGATCTAAAGATATTTGAACCATTAAAAGACCATCATACTTTAAATACATACTATTAATTGCATAACATAAACTATTTTCTTCTCTAATACTTTTATAAAGTTTTGATGTAAGTCCCCCGCTTCCATATAAATAATTAAATACATTAAAAGTAATATTTTTTTCAAGCTCACTTAAATTACATAGATTAAATAACATTACTAAATTAGTTTGAACATTATCACTTTTCTTTGATTTTTCATGGACCTTTTTAGTTTCTTTATTTTTTACCATCATATCATATGTTTTATCTACGATATATCTATTTTTAAAATGTTTCTTAATTAATGATGCAGTCTCATCCATATCTAAATTACCTATTAAGAATACATCAACTTTAAAGTTTTTTCTTAAATTCTTATAAGCCTCATAAAGATTAGATGGTGTAATAGAATCAAGTTCTTCAGTTGTACCAAGAAGCTCATACGATGTTGAGCTATCTTTATCCATTTCTCGAAATGCTTCTTTTATACTTTGTTTAACAGGGTTTTCTTTTAAAGAATTTATTTCTCTTCTTAATCTTTCTTTAACAATATTAAACGTTTTCAAATCAAATTCATCATTTACAACATTTGGATTATCAATTAATTCAAACAACGTTTTTATTACCTCTTCAACATAGTTTTTATCATCTATATAATCTGGATTTATAAAATCAAGAGAAACATGCAAATCAATTACATTTCCAACTCTAACCGTAGATGCATAAATAACAGTCTTATAAAGTTCTTCAAATCTTGTAATCAAATCCTTCTTTTTAGGATATTTTTTACATGATTCACTTAACATATCAGCTAAAAAAGAATACTTTCCTATTTCTTCTTTTTTTAAAACATTTCTAAATATTACCTCCATATGACTTGTTTTAAATCTATCAGTTTTAATTGTATAGATATTAAAAGAATTACAATTATATGTTTTATATTTCATATTACACCTCTTTATTAGTATGTTTACTTTTTAAAATTTTATTATATTCTTTTAAAGTATAATCATCAGTCATACCAGCAATATAATCAATTACTATTCTTTCATTACTATTATTATTTTTATATTCATCACTCATATTATTTAAATAAGACTTAATTATATTACTTTCCTTATTGTTATTATTTAAATCATTAATATAAGTTACATATAATGTATTTAACATATCTTCTAACTTTTCTTTTTCTTCTTTAGTATATGCTTTATAATAAATATTCTTATAATTAAAATCTTTAAGACTCTTTATTGCATCAAAAACTCTATCACTTAATTTAATATAATCTTTTCCTAAACTTTCACTTATTACATCATTTATTAAAGTATTTACAATTTCTCTATTACTTCTACCTAAAACCTCTGTAATATATATTGGCACATCATTCCAAGAAAGTAAATTCATTCTAACAGCATCATCTATATCTCGACCTAAATATGCAATCAAATCACTAATTCTTACAACACATCCCTCTAAAGTCATCGGAGTAAGCTTTTTACAACCATCTTTATCTTTATAAGTATTTTCATATTCTCTTAAAAATTCTTCTTTACTTTTACCAACAGGTTTATAAAGCCCTTGCACAAATTCTCCATTATGACACAAAATAGCATCTAATGTCTGCAAAGTAATATTTTTCCCCATTCCATAATTTTCTATATTCATTAAAAGTCTTACGCTATGAACATTATGATTAAAATATCCACATCCTGCTTTAAGACTTATTTGGTTAAGTATCGCCTCACCAACATGCCCAAATGGCGTATGTCCTAAATCATGCCCGAGTGCCCCAGCTTCAATTAAATCCTCATTTAAGCCCAAAGCCCTTCCTATTGTTCTAGCAATTTTACTTACATACAAAATATGAATCATTCTTTTCGTTAAATGATCATTTTCTTTAAATGAAAATACTTGAGTTTTATCCATATATCTTTGAAATGATAACGAATATAATATTCTGTCAACATCTCTAGAAAATGGATTTCTAAAATCCTTATCTATTTTTTGAAAATATATTGCATCTTCATTTTTACAAGCTTTATTGTTCATTATTAATCACCATTAATATAATATCAACTTTTATTAATTTTGTCTATAAAACCACAATGTTTACATAATTCTTCTACTAAAACTCTATTATTAAATCCTTTTATCATTTCTTGAGCTTTATTACTTTTTAGAATACTATCTAATTCTTCATTAAAAATATTACCAAGAGTTATACATCCATTTCCATCTAAACAACAAGGAACAACACTACCATCAACTAAAATTCCTAAATGATCTTTAAGTCCATAACATCTACCACTATCCTTATAAATATCATTTTCCAAAGATGGCCAAACAAATTCTTCATCAATATCCACAAAAACATTATCTTCAAGTTTCATACTTTTAATAATTTTTACTTTATATTTATCTTCAAGCATATTTATAATATCTCTATTCTCTCCAAGCCAAAGTCTATAATTTATATAAGTATTATCTTTTAACTTATCAGTTACATCAAATATTCTTTTCATATAATCACTAAGATTACCTACATTACTATGTAAAGATATATTTATTTGTCTTATATTTTTATTATTAATTATTTTATCTATAAAATAACCATTCGTTGTAATATTTACATAAAAATCTTTACTAGCCTCATTTATAAATTCATTTATTAAAGGATGGATTAATGGTTCTCCGAGCACATGAAAATAAAGGTACTTTGTATGTCCCTTTAATTTACTTAAAATAATTTTAAATTCATCTTTACTCATATGCTTTGGTTTTCTTTTATTATGTATACAAAAAGAACAATTTAAATTACAATTATTAGTTATTTCAATATATATTTTTTTAAAATTCATAAGAAAAACAAGATATCAATCTTCTCCAAAAAGTTATCATCTATTACATCAGCTATTCGTAATAACTTTATTATTAAACCAATAATAAAATATACACTTACAACACATAATGTTAAACCAATAACTCCCTTTATTCTAAATATTACCTCAATTAATAAAACAATCAGACTAATACAAAGGGCAATAAAATAAAATTTAGAATCATGTCTCATAAAATACCTTCTTTCCCTTGTCTATTATTTTAACCTAATTTATCTCCATTAGCAACCTTTTTTTCTGGTGTAATCAAAACAACTCCACCTTCACTATAAGTACCAAGGACAAGAACCTCACTCATAAAATCAGCTATTTGTCTCGGTGGAAAATTAACCACTGCTAAAATTTGTTTACCTATTAACTCTTCTTTTTGATATTGAAGCGTTATTTGTGCCGATGACTTTTTTATTCCAATATCATCTCCAAAATCAATAGTTAGTTTATACGCTGGTCTTTTTGCTTTTGCAAATTCTTCTGCATTTATAATTGTTCCTACTCTTATATCTAACTTCATAAAATCTTCTATACTCGCCATAAATCCTCCAAAAAAATAGAGCCTAGCCCTATTTTATATCATACTTTTCTTCATTAATAATATTAATTCCCATCACTGATTCATTATTACTTTTTAATGATGGTAATTCCACTTCATCTTCTTCATCATCAATAATTGAAAATAATTTAGATGATTCTTTCTTTGGTTCTTCTTTTGGTATTTCTGTTACATGTACAGATTCATTATTACTAACTATATTTTCTTCATTCTTATCTACAAACACCGAGCTAAATATTTGTGGACTAGGTTTAAATATCGGTTTTTCTTCTTCTTTTACCTCAGGAATATTTATACTATCAAATTCGTTTTTAATACTTTCAAGTGAATTTAAATCACTTTCTAAATTTTCATCTTCTATAGAAAAAGTCTTTACCTCAGGTAATTCATTTATACTTATTGGATTTCTTTCTTCTTCAACATCTTTAAATAATGGTTTACTTTCAACTTTATTTTCTTCTAATGCTGGTAGTTCAATATCTTCTTTAACCTCTTCTTTAACATCAGGGATAAACTCTGTAACATTTACATCATTATTAACCTCTGGAACAACCTCTTTAGGTTCTTCTTTAATTTCTTCAGCTACCTCCATCTTAACAGGTATTTCTTCTTCTTTCTTAAAAGCATCCAATTCAATTTTTTGTAATCTCTTAGTTTCTTCTAATTTTTGATCTTTTTTACCTAAAAACCAAACCAATACAAAAGCAATAATCAAAATTACTAAAGCTATTACTAAAATTAATGTAAAATTATCATTTTGATATAATCCATATATGAAATCCTTCATACTCATACACCTCTTTATTCTATATAATAAATATTACCAAAATATGCAAAAAAAGTAAATACATTTTACAAACATTTAACAAATTTTACTAATATTTTAAAATAGATTTAATTTTACTTAAATCTATTCATTTGTTGCATAACTTGCTTAACTTGTTTTTGACTTGGCTTTCTTCCCATCGAAGACATCATTGCTTCAATCATTTTTTCATTTATCGGCGGATTTTTTTCTAAAGTTTTTTTCATCAAAGCTCTCGCTACAAAAAATCCAATTACAAGTCCAATAATAATACCAATTACTAAATATAATATTAATTTACCCATAAAATAATCTCCTTTATACATCTATTTTACTATAAATATATTAGTTCTTCAAGCCAGAAATAATCTTTATTTTGAAAATCACAAGCAAAAGCTTCTGTTAAAGGCAAAAATTTCTTTATATCCCTATTAATAATATTAGTCTTTAGTAATATATGACTATTTTTAACAGTTATTACTGTTTCTTCTTTACGATATTTATTTACTACTTTATGAATATCACCAGTTTTCATATAAAAATCATTATCTTTATTAAGTTCATATATTAATTTATTATATTTCATCTTATCAATTGGCACAATTATTTGATCTAGTAAATCCTTTCCTATACCAATACTTGTTTTATCAAGTAAATAAATATCTTCCAATGATTTAAATAAATTAAACGGACTATCTTTAAGTAGTATCTCCATTTCTTTATTAATTCTAAAAATATAAAAAGTCCTCATGTTATCACCCAAAATTATAATAACACAAAGACTTAAATTAATTTGTCAGATTATGTCGATAATATCATCTTTTTTTAAATAATTAGCAATTTTCTCTAAAATTGTGGTTTTATCTATTTTTAAATACTTAACAATATCTTCAGTTTTTCCACTCATGCCAAACTTATTAACTCCAAAAATATATTCAGGTCTAGATGCAAATCTATTCCAAATCAAACTTGAGCCAGCCTCGATTACAAAAGTTGGAATATCTTTAGGAAGCAATTGTTCTTCATACTTTGGATTTTGTTTTAAGAACAGTTCCATACTTGGCATTGAAACTACCCTTGTATCAATACCCATTGTAAATAATTCTCTAGATATTTCCATCGCCATTTCCAGCTCTTGACCTGTTGCAATAATAATTCCATCTAAATGAAACTTTTCTTTTCGAACCATGTAAGCCCCATACTTAACAAATTTAGCATTTGTATTTTTTTGTTTGCTTCGCTCTTCTTTACTTATAACTAATGCCGTCGGACAATTATTTTTCAAAATATATTCCCAAGATCCCATTATTTCATTAATATCTGCTGGTCTAAATGTTATAAAATTAGGAATAGTTCTAAGCATTGTTAATTGTTCAACAGGTTCATGTGTTGGTCCATCTTGTCCAACATATACAGAATCATGAGTAAAAATATAAGTAACAGGCAAATTCATTAAAGCTGACATTCTTATCGCTGGTTTCAAATAATCACTAAATGATAAAAATGTTGAACCAAAGACTTTTAAGTTTGATAAAGCCATACCATTTAAAATAGCTCCCATTGCATGTTCTCTTACTCCAAAATAAATATTTTTACCAACTGGATTATCTTCACTTTGAATAGTTGACTTATCTAAATTAGTTTTACATGAAGAAGAAAGGTCCGCAGAACCACCTAGAAAAAATGGACTCTTTGGTGATATAAAATTCATAATCTTATGATTTGATTCTCTTAATGCTTCTCTATACTCATCACTTATTTTAAATTTAGTATCATCAAAATCTATTACAAAAGCATTTCTCTCTAATAAATTAACTAAAGCATGTAAATTACTATTTTCTTCTTTTATATTAGTATATTCTTCTTGCCACTCTAAATATTTCTTTGAAACTCTCTTATTAATATAATTTTGTAAATAATTTAAAACCGCTTTATCAACATCAAAAGCTTCATTTATCATTTTATATTTATTTCTTAAACTAGCTAAATCTTCACTATCTAATGGTTTTCCATGAACAGCATTTGTTCCTTCCAACTTGGAATCTTTACCAATTGTGGTATTACAAATAATAATTGATGGTCTACTTGCTTTTTTTGCAGCTTTAATAGCTTTAGATATTTCTTTATAATCTCCCCCATTTTTAACATTTATAATATTAAAATCTAAGGCTTCAAAACGAATTTCAATATCTTCTGTAAATGTTTTTTTTGTATCACTATCTAATGAAACATTGTTTTTATCATATAAAAGTATTAATTTATTTAAATTTTGAGTACTTGCAAAACTTAAAGCTTCATAACTAATACCTTCCATTAAATCTCCATCTCCACATAAACAATATGTATAGTAATCAATTAAACTTGAATTTTTATCTTCAATTTTTACAATTGAATTTAAATATCTTTCTGCAAGAGCCATCCCAACAGCCATACCAATCCCTTGACCTAAAGGCCCTGTAGATACATCTACCCCCGGAGTAACTTTAACCTCTGGATGTCCTGGCGTTAAACTACTAATTTCCCTAAAATGTTTAAGTTCTTCCATTTCAATATTATATCCCATATGATATAAAGTTGAATATAACAAAGCAGATCCATGCCCAGCTGACATAACAAACCTATCTCTATTTATCCAATTGGGATTACTAGGAATCACATTTAAATGTTCCTTATATAATGCATAAATAATTGGGGCGGCCCCTAAAACTATACCAGGATGTCCACTCCCAGCCTTATTAATCATATCTAATGCTAAAATTTTTATACTATTAATTGCAGACTCATCCATCTTACTCATATTATCACTCCTTGTACGATAATTAAATAATAGCATAAAACACAAAAAAATGCAAAATAAAAAGAACCGTCGTCACGATTCCCATATGGAGCAGTACGTCACATACCCCCGAAACAGCACTCATCACACTATCTCGCACAAATTGTGGGAAAAATTCGCATCCTTCCCGTATAAAAATGCATTACCATCTTTCCTAGTGGTTTAATATTAGCATATTATTCAGTGTGCGTCAATGGCTATTTTAAAATTTTTCATTATTATTTTTTTAAAATATTTATAAACAGATTTCAACAACTTATTTTTTCTATAAAAATTTTTATTTTTAATAATTCTTTCAAAAAACAATTTATGCAATAATTCTTTAATATGATCTTTTATTTCTTTACTAGTAACTAAAATATTTAACATATATAATGTATATGTAAGCTGTCTTATAGTGGAATTTGAAATAACATTTCTAGATTCTTTATCAATTTTACACTTTTTCAAATAATCTAAAACATCAGGATTTATAATATAGTTTTCAACAGTTTCATTCAAGTTAGCTAATATTTTATTATTATGATACACTCTATTTCTTAAAGTTACAATTTCTTTTAATAAATTAACATACTTTTTATCTTCTTTTAATTTACTCGTTTTAACAAAGAACTCATAAAATTCAATCAATTTACCAAAAGGTAATAAATCTAACAAATCTTCAATAGATGTATTTTCACTTAAATTTTTAGTATATTTATTTCTCTTATCCTTGTTTAAATATTTTCTTATAACATTATTATCACTATCTATTAAATTAATTATTCTAAACTTTAAATAATGTTCTATATCACTAATAATGTCATATAATAAAAGTCTTAATTCAAAATCTATTATTGCTAAATCTTTTAAGTAGGCAAAATCCAAATCAATGTATTTATTTACATATTTACCATCAATATAATACTTTTCAAATAAATTTTTATACAAACATAAATTACGATAATTATTATTTTTAATCAAATATTCTTTTGCTTCTTCAACACTTATTTTTTCAAACGTTATATTTTCTTGTTTTAATAATTCTATTTATTCATCAACCATAATATCTCCTTAAGATAGTTATTATTATATCATCTAGTATATATAATTGTCTATACTAAAATTAATGATTGTTAAAAACGTATTTTTGTGCTAATATTATATTGTGTCCTCGTAGTTTAGTTGGATAAAACAAACCCCTCCTAAGGGTTAGAGCGTGAGTTCGACTCTCACCGAGGACACCATATAAAAAATTAAAGTTCGCAAATGCGAACTTTTTACTTGTTTTTAATCATTGATTCAGCAACGCCACTACTTACCGAGGTACTCGAAAGTTTACTAAACCTAAAATTAACAAGAAGAATCATTCCAACTATTGCCAAATAAAAGAACAATACTCCGCTATACTTTTTTAACACATTCATCATTTTTCATTACCTCGTCTTTCTGATATTATTCTAATACATATATTTGTTCGTGTCAATAATCAAAGAAACAATTGTTTGACTTTTTACTATTTATAGTGTAAAATAATATTTAGAAAAGGAGATTATTATGGAAGAAAAAAAAGAACTTACTAAACGTCAAGAAGAAGTATTAAACTACATAAAAAAATTTATCGCAGAACATGGATATCCTCCAGCAGTCAGAGAAATCGGGGCAGGAATTGGATTAAATAGTCCAGCAACAGTATTCGTACATGTTAAAAACCTAGAAAAGTTAGGTTGCATAAGACAATCCAGCAATAAATTTAGAACCATTGAACTACTCGTGGAAAATGAATATTTAGAAAAAGATGAAAACGTTATAAAAGTTCCATTACTTGGAAAAATAACTGCAGGAAGCCCAATCACAGCAATTGAGCAACCTGACGAATTTTTTGATTTACCCGCAGCACTAATGCCCAAATCCGGAGAGGTATTTACTCTACATGTAAGTGGTGAATCAATGATCAACCGTGGTATATTTGATAACGATTATGTTATTGTAAAAAGACAACAAAATGCCAAAAATGGCGATATCGTCGTAGCAATGACTGATGAAAATGAGGTAACACTAAAAACATTTTATAAAGAAAAAGATCACATAAGATTACAACCAGAAAATGATACAATGGAACCATTAATCTTTAACAACATTACAATCTTAGGAATAGCTATTGGCTTATACAGGAAAATATAAAATATCGAGACAAAACATCTCGATATTTTTATTTTATAAAGAATATTACATAACTTAAGAATACTAAATATAAAACTAGAACAATCCAACCATTAATCATATCCTTTTTTCCAGATTTATTTTTTATACCAATTGCCATCGTAGCTAAGTATCCACCAATTAAACCACCAATATGAGCACCATTATCAATACCAGGCATCATAAATCCTATAATTAAGTTAAATAAGATAACTGGAATAATTTGTGTTTTAATAGCATCATTTAAATATAGTCTATAATGATATCCAAAGTAAAGTAAAGCCCCCATTAAACCAAATATTGCTCCACTAGCACCTACTGATACAATATTAGATTCAACAAAAACTAAGGATAATAAACTTGCACTAATTGCACTAACAATGTAAATAAACACAAATTTCCCTTTACCAATCAAAGCCTCTACACTCGGACCGATTACTCTTAAAGAATACATATTTACTACTAAATGTATTAAACCTACATGTAAAAATGCACAAGTAAGAAGTCTCCATATTTCTCCATTTTTAATAAGCAATATGTTATTAGCACCAAACGTTGCCAAAACATTAGCATCAAAATTTAAAAAATTATTACCATACACTCCAATTATAATATACATAACAATACAAATAAACGAAATTATATTGGTAAATATTATTTTCTTCGGTGCAAATACATCATAAAACTTCTTATTTTCACTCTCAGTTTTTTCATTAATATCATTAGTTACATTAATAATTAATTCTAAACCATCATTACTTTCTAACAAATTATCTTTAATTTTTGGAAAAACTTTTGTAATATCATCATTTTTCTTTATATCATTTAAACTTTCTGCCCCGATTGTTTCAATATCTTTAACATTTCCTTTATCAACTTTTTTACTCATATCTAAACAAATATTTAAAGCATTCATTCTTAATGACATTGTTTTTTTCTTAATTTGTTTCATTATATGTTTCATTTTAAATATATCAAATTTATATTGTTCTTCATTTATAATTGAATTGCAACTAATCCTAATTATGCGATAAGGCCCTTCGAGATTTTCAAGCCAAATTTCATCTTTAACTCCTTGCACATTTATCGGAGCATAATTTTCTTTAGTTACAAAATAATGTACTAAACTCATCATTACTTGATCACTTTTTCTAATCATAACATTAGACATTTTTCCATCTCCTCGTCATAATATTTTACAATAAATCATACTTTTAGTAAAGAGGTGTTATATGCTAGAATATATATTTTACATAATAAGCTTATTTTTAATAGTAACCATATTACTTAAAATCAATCGTTTTCATTTATTCGATGAACCATTAATATTTTCTACTGCTACTAATTATTTATTAATATTTTCTACCTCTATTTTTTACTACTATTTCCAAAATTACTTATTTGGTCTTATTAGTTCTATTTTATTAATTCTTTTTTCAATTCTTTTAATACACGATTTTAAAAGAATTCTAGGATACATACCCCTTATTTCAATTCCTTATATAATTACAAACATCATCACTTTAATAAATATTATAATAAATTATCAATAAACGATTGAAATTCTTCTGGTAATTTACTACTAAATTCTAATATTTCACCCGTAATTGGATGTTTAAATTTTAAATATGCAGAATGTAAAAATTGTCCAAAGTCTGTACAAGACTTATTTGAATAAACCGGATCATTATGAACTGGATAACCAATATAAGCTAAATGAACCCTAATTTGATGAGTTCTTCCTGTTTCTAAAACTAATTTAACTAAAGTATAATCTTTATATTTTTTTAATACCTCAAGATTAGTTATGGCTTTTTTTCCATCTTTACATACTTCCATTTTATCAAAATATTGTTTACTCCTTCCTATCGGAGCATCAATAACTGCTTTTTCTTGTGGAAATACTCCATCAAGTAGTGCAATATATTCTCTATGAATTCTTTTATTCTTAAAGTCATCTGCTAGCAACTCATGAGCTTTATCATCCTTAGCAATTATCATTAAACCACTAGTATCTTTATCTAATCTATGTACAACACCAGGCCTAAATTCTTCTCCCCTACTTAATGTTTTATTATAGTAAAGTAAACCATTTACCAATGTATTATTATTGTTACCAGCACCAGGATGTACAACCACTCCGCTATCTTTATTTATAACCATTAAATATTCATCTTCATAAACAATATCAATATCCATTTTAGTAGCTTCTAAAGTCATTTCTTTAACAAAACCATCTTTAATTAATATTACATCACCATCTTTAATCTTATAAGATGCTTTAATACTTTTACCATTAACAAAAATAAACTCTTCATTTATCATCTTAGTTATTGTTTCTCTACTATAATCTGTCTTACTTGCTAAATACTTATCTATTCTTATATCATTTTCATCTACTATTATTTCCATGCTTATCTTCTCCCTTAAATATTGCATATATAATAAGGATAAAACCTATTACCAATGCTACATCAGCTAAATTAAATACTGGATATTCATAACCCCCAATATAAAATTTCAAATAATCTATTACATAACCATTTACTATTCTATCAAACAAATTTCCTAAAAGTCCTCCATAAACAAGACTAAATGCTACTATATTTCTTTTATTATCCACAAAATTTTTTTGATAAATCATTAAAAAAATAAACGATACTACACCTACACCAATAAGTAAGAATCTAGCTCCTTCAAAAGTACTCCAAGCAGCTCCATCATTATAGACTTTTGTTAAATAAAAAACACGTGGAATAATACTTTTTAAAACGCCATAATAAAAAGACTTATCTACTATATATTTAATAAGTATATCAAATAAAAAAATAATAATAGCAATCAACAAACTTTTTTTCTTCATGCTATTATTCTATCACAAATTTTATTTATTTACTAGTATACAATCAGTTCCTATTTTTGCAATATCAGAAAATGTAAAACTAAACTCTGTATTTTTTAACATTTTTCTGAACAGTTTTTTATTTTCAGCTACCAAACTTATTACTTTTCCTTCACTATTTACCTCAGCATCCACTATTCTACCTAAATTAACTCCCGTATTTACACTTATAATATCTTTATTTTGAAGTTCACTTAAATACATAATCCACCCCATAAATTATATGCTTTATTTTATTAATTTACGCACATTTTCAATAGCACTTTTCTCTAACCTCGATACTTGTGCTTGACTAATTCCCAGTTCATCAGCAATTTCCATTTGAGTTTTTCCTATCATAAACCTTTGTAACAAAATATTTTTTTCTCTTTCTTTAATTTTTAAAAGCGCTCTTCTTAAAGAAATAATCATATCTTTATCACTATTTTTATCTTTGGTATCTGCAATTTGATCAAATAAATATATTGTATCTCCTCCATCATTATAAATTGGTTCAAAAATACTGGCGGGATCTCTCATTGCATCCATTGCATAACTAATTAAATATTCAGGTATATTAAGTTCTTTTGAAATAACTGAAGGTGGGGCATCTATTCCATGCTCACTTAAATATTTATCTTTAAACTTAATAATTTGATAAGCTAAATCTTTTGTGCTCCTACTTACTCTAACCGCAGTATTGTCCCTCAAATATCTTTTAATTTCTCCGATAATAAGAGGCACCGCATAAGTAGATAACTTAAGTCCATAAGATAAATCAAAATTATCAATTGCTTTAATTAAACCGATAACACCAACTTGAAATAAATCATCTAAATTAACATTACCCCTATTAAAAGTTCTAAGAATGCTTAAAACTAATTTTAAATTACCATTAATCAATTTATCTTTAGCATCTAAATTGCCATTTTGATATTCTACAAACAAGCTAGTCATTTCTTCATTACTTAAAACCTCAATTTCACTAGTATTAATTCCTGTAATATCTACTTTATATTTTGCCATATTAAACGTCCTTTCCCATTATTTATGGCAAGGACGCATAAATTTTATACATATGTTTTATTAAAATACTCTAATACCTCTAACATTTCATGTGTAATTCCATTAGTATCTCCAGACATATCCATTTTTTCATTTAATACATCATTTACTATATTTAAAGGAATATATCTTAAACTAAAATTACCATCAATTTCTTCTTCTGTATAACTAGTATTTTTTAAATCTGGTATTCTATCATCTTTTATTATAAAATAATAAATAACTATCTTTGTATTTATATTTTCAGTTGGATAATCCTTATAATAAGAGTTACGCACCGCAAACGGTTCCAAATTGCTTGTATCAAATTCTAATCCCGTTTCTTCTTTAAGTTCCCTTTGAAGTCCTAAAAGTAAATCCTCATTAGCCTCAACATGTCCACCAGGAAATTGATATTCAGAATGTGAATGTCCAAGTAAAATTCTATTATCACTCGTTATAATTAAAGCCTTCACTCTAGTAACCACATTATTTACATCAAACTCTTTTATATCGTTTTTATTTTTTATTAATTCTATCATAATAACACCTTTTATATTGTAACATAATTCTTCATTTTTTGACAAATTTTTATTGTAATATTTTTTAATATTTGTTAATATATTAATAGAAAGGAGCTTTAAATTATGTACGATTATGATTATATGACAGGCCAAACTGCAAAAGCTGCTGCAAATGTTGCTGGAACACTTATTTGGACAGTTATTGCTATAGTTATTGCTATTGCAGCTGGGATTATGGTTTACTTTATGTTTGTTAAAAGCGATAAACCTGTAAGTAAAAATTTACAAAAAGTAAAAGATTTATTAGACTTTAAAACAATGTTAATTGAACCTATTTTAAAAGTAGTTTACATTGTACTTACTATTTTTGTTGTTTTATTCTCATTTGGTTTAATATCTACTAGCTTTATAGCATTCTTAATGACATTAATTTTTGGGCCACTTATTATAAGAATCACATATGAATTAATGATGATTAATATAATGATTTGGAAAAATACTAAAGAAATTAACGAAAACATGAAACCAAAGAATGCAAAAAAAGAAACAAAAACTGAAGAATAAGTCGTAAGACTTATTTTTTTTTGCAAACAAAAAGAGCTTATGCTCTTCCAGAATATTTCCCATCTTTTGTTGAAATAATAATCTTTTCTCCTTCATTTATAAATAAAGGAACTTTTACTACATAACCAGTTTCAATTTTAGCATCTTTACTTGCATTAGTTGCAGTATTTCCTTTAACTGCTGGTTCTGTTTCAATAACCTCATATTCAACTTTTTCAGGTAATGTAATACCAATTATTTCTCCATCATAATTATCAATATCAATTTCTAAGCCTTCTTTAATGAAATTAACATTGTCACCTAGAACAGATGCAGGAAGCTCAATTTGTTCATAAGTAGAATTATTCATGAACACATAAGTATCTCCCATTTGATATAAATAACCTGCTTTTACTTTTTCAATATGAGCTTTAGTTATTTTAATGTTGGTATTAAAGGTATCTTCAGTAACTGCTCCAGTTCTTAAATTTCTTCTTTTAATTCTAACAAAAGCAGGTCCTTTACCAGGTTTTACATGTTGAAATTCAACAATAGTATATAAATTACCATCCATGATAATTGTCATACCATTTTTGATATCATTAATATTAATATCCATATTTAATCCTCTTTTCTATTATTTCTTTTCTTTAGCAGCTACTGTCTTTCTACATTTTGGGCAGTATCTATTTAATTCAAGACGGTCTGGAGTATTCTTTTTATTTTTACTAACTGGGCGTAATTCAAAACCACAAACAGAACATCTCATAGTTACTTCACTACGATTTTCTTTTTTTGCCATAATTATTCCTCCTCACTTAAATAATCTCTATTAATTATACCAAAATTCTAACATTTTTCAACTAATTTAGATAACATTTTCCATTTTTATTAACTTTTTATTTATAATATTAACTAATTTTCCTCTAAATTCAATTCCTCCTGCAATTTTTTTATACTTTCCAAATCTAATTTTGTTACCTCACTAATAAGATTTATATCTATTTTTTTCTTTAACATATTAATCGCAGTGTTTTCAATTCCCTTATTTAAATATTCCTTCTTTAGTGAATTTTCATATACTCTTTCATTTTTTTCATAATCCCATACAAATTTAAAATCACTATTTAATTTAGTCAACTTTTCCACACACTCCTTAACATCCGGATCATCCACCTTTTTACTATAAGCTAAAATATCCTCTTTTGTTTTTAAAGCAAATAACACAGGTAATGATCCTTCAACATTTCTTTTAGCAACATTATCATACCAAATTTTTCCAAATTTATCAAGGTTTACATGTATTAATTTTATATTTTTTAAAAACAACTCATAGTTTTTCCCACTATGTTCATCTAATATTTCACATAAGCCATATTTATTTGGCATTCCATAATTAAATTGAATTTGTATAAATTCTGTCTTTTCATCATAATCTTCTCCAGCATTAATAACTTGTGAGTAAAAAGAGAAAAAATAACTTTTATTTCTCATTTTCGTAGATTCCTCCCAAGCTGTATTTACCTCCATATGAACATATCTACCATCACACTCCACTAAAAAATCTAATCTTTTTGCTCTTTCAATAGCTTTTTGCACTGGTAGTTCCGTAGGCAATAATCTTATCACTTTTATTCTAAGCCCACACGCATCTTTAATCAACCTTTCAAATAAATGAAAATCATTATTTTTTATAACGCTTTCATCTAATAATATTGTTTTTATAATTTTATCCTTATTGAATAATAAAAACTCATGTTCTTTAATTTTTTCCATAATAACTCCTTCTTCACTTTAATTAACCCCAACCTATACTTTTATTATTTTTACTTAATTTTCTTCCATAGGCAAAATTCCTCCCTTCATTTATATATATTTCCTAACACCATCAATTTTTTTTCAAAAAAAAAAAAAAAAAGATTAGTTGATTTACACTTTTATGTAAATCTAACTAATAATTATCTTTCAAAAAAGTAACAATATCTTTAGTAATTTTACTAGCTCCGAAATAAAAGGCATCTGTCTTTCCTTCTTTATGAGAAACATTCGGAGTAATAACTACTAAACTAAATTTAGGATCTTCTGAAGGATAAAAACCTGTAAATGTTGATGATATCGTAGCAGTATCAACTTTACCATCATTATTTGTATCTAAAAATGATTCACTAGTTCCTGTTTTACCAGCAAAATCAAGCCCTTGAGGAACATAAAACTTACCAGTCCCTTCCCTTAAAACAAGTCTCATACCTTCTCTAATTCTCTCTAAACTCTCAAGATTTAAATCTACATCATTTAAAACTTTTATTTCATTTTTTAAAATAATTTTATCTTTGTTTCTTATTTCTTTCATTAAACTTAAAGCCATTCTTTTTCCACTTGCAACACTATTTATATATTGAAGTACTTCTACTGGAGTATAAGTATCATATTGACCAATAGCAAGGTTTAAAAGTAAATCATCCGCTACTGTTTTACCAATAATACCACTTTGTTCTCCAGGTAAATCAATTTCCGTTTTAACTCCCAAGCCAAAACTTGCAAGCATATTTCTATAAATATCAAAGTGTTCTTTCGTAGCATTTAATTTCATATTTGGTTTATATGTATTTCCTGTAAGTTTAATAGCTATCATATATTGATAATAATTTGAAGAATTGGCTAAAGCTGTCAAATCATTTACTTTACCTAATTTTTTAAAACTACATTTCTGAGGTACAAAATAAAGCTTAACACAAGAATCATTAATATAAGCCCCCGGAGTAATTAAATTATATTTATAACCAACCCCAATCGTTGCTCCTTTTACAGCACTCCCTATAGTATAAGATTTATTAATAGTATTTAGACTAATATCACTAAAAGTATCATCATCATTAAGTCTAGCCCCCCCAATTGCAATTATTTCTCCATTTAATGGATTACTAACTAATGCATAACTGTCTTTAAAATATTCTGTATTTCCATACTTTTTACCCAACTTTATCTTATCCTTTAATATTTCATCAACCTTTTGTTGAATATCAATATCAATTGATAAAACTAAATCATTACCTTTTTCTTCTTCCTCTATTTTAGTTAAAGTATAATCATTACTTACTTTATACTTTGCCTTTTTCCCTTTTAAATATTCTTCATATTCTTTTTCTAAATAACTAACACCAACTAAGTCAGTAAGTTCATAACCATTATTTAAATATTCATCTCTATCTTCTTTAATAATATTTCCAACTTTTCCAAACACATTTTTTAATGTATCATTATATAAATAAACTCTCTCCCAAGAAAGTTCTCCAGTAACACCTGGAATTTTACTCTCAATTACTTTAGCAAACTCACTCTCACTTACATTCTTAGCAATTTCTTTTTTACCATAAACATAACCATTATTCATCAAGAAATATATATGAGCCACACGCTTTATCTTACTATCATAATCAATCATTCCATCTGTAATTCTATTTATTTTCATATTATTTATATCATCTTTAGTAATTTTTCTTTCTTCAAGTAATCTATATTCATCACTAGTAATTAAATCTTTTCCATCATTATTAGTAATTAAATAATATTTTTTAAGTTCATCCTTACTTGCTTCATTAACATTTAAAATTTCTTCTAAAGTCTTAGCAATCTCTAGTTCATCACTAGTTTTTATTCCTTTTATTTTATTATAATAAATAGTTTTAACTCCGATATTATCTACTAAAACTTTTCCATTTGTATCAAGAATTCTTCCTCTCGGAGCACTAATTCCATTTACATATATATTAGTTTTTTCTTTCTTTTTTTCTTCATAAAAAGAATTATTAGATAAAATCATACCTAATTTAACAGCAAAAATTGTAAAAAACATAAATAACATACCAAAATAAACATACTTTTTCATAATAATTAGTATTCCATTTTTAAATAAAAACATACAATATATTAAGGTGGTTATGATGTTTAATATAATCGGAGCATATATAAATAAGTTAACTAAAGAAGATATAAATACTTTTGCTTTAAAAAAAGGTGCTAGCCTAAATCAAGAAGAAATAGATTTCACTTATGATTTTATTAAGAAAAATTGGAAAGATGTTTTAAAAAATCCAAGCATATTTGATATAGACCGATATAAAAATCATTATAGAGGTGAAAACTTTCCTAAAGTTAAACAAGTATTTAACGAATATTTTCAAAAATTTAATTCATTTTTAAAATAGTATTTTAAAAGGTTGCATCATTTATTGCAACCTTTATTTTGATAAAATTTTAAAACATCATCTGTTAAGTTTTTATTAAATGTCCTCTCTTTTATCATTTCAATTTCAAATTTATATGGAGGATTATCTAAAATATATGGAGTTTCTAAGATTTTAGGAACATTTTTTAATTTATCTAAATAAGCAACATTAATTAAATTATCAAAACCAATTGTGCCATATCCAATATTTTCATGTCTATCTTTACGTGACCCCAATATATTTTTACTATCATTTAAATGGACACATTTTACTTTATCAAGACCAATTACCTTATCAAATTCTTCTAAGTATTCTAAAAATTTTGCTATATTAACACCCGAATCATTTAAATGACAAGTATCTAAACAAACTCCAACTTTATCTTTTAAATTTATTTTATCTAAAATATTTTTTATTTCTTCAATATTTATCCCACATTCAGTACCTTTACCTGCCATTGTTTCAAGTAAAATCATTGGTTTTGTTTCATTATCCACAATTAAATTAATCGCACTAGCAATATTATCTAAAGCAAAATTTCTATCCATCTTTAAACTATTTCCAGGATGAACAACAATATAATTAACACCCATTTCACTTATTCTAGAAATTTCTTGTTTTAAAAATGAACACGAAAAATTCCAAGAAGATTCATTTTCTCTATTAGCTAAATTTATAATATATGGAGCATGACAAATAACATTATTTATATCAATTCCATTTTCTTGCATATATTTTTTTGCTTCAATTGTTAGTACTTCATCAATCTTTTTTCTTACTGTATTTTGAGGTGCTCCGGTATAAAACATAAATGTATTAGCACCATAACTTACTGCTTGTTTTGCACAACCTAGTAATTGTTCTGCTCCAAAATTAACATGAGATCCAATTATCATTTTACATCATCCTTTTTAATTTAAATCAATTCCATCAATAAACATTTGCTTTCTCATAATCCATAACATAATTTCAATTGCTATTTCTGTTTTAGTTTTATGAGGTTGATTTAATAATCTATCTAATTCTTCTTTAATTTGACTTTCAATAGGAAAATCAGGCTTCCAAGATGTTCCTCCAATATTTACTTGGGTTGTTCTAATTTTACCTAAATCTTGTTCTAACACTAACTTATCACAAGTTAATTTATGTATATAACATAAAGTTTTAAAATCATAAGTTTTATCATCATTTTCAAGTATAAATTGCCATGCATATTTTAAATTGTTAATAGCAATAATTTTATCAACTGTTAAACCATTAACAATTCCTCCATCAAAGATTGCTTGAGTTTGAGAGTATGTAACATCTATTCCTTCTAAATTTGCACTTTTCCAAATATAATCTACTATATTTCTTTTTGCTACGAATACATTTTGTTCTCTAGTTAATTTAAATTTATTTTCCACAAATACTCTCTCCTTGTTTTACAATATAATATATTATATCACATATTTTATTGTTTTTTTAATTAAATTAAAACATAATACTTGTTTTTTATAACGATATAAGCAATAATTAAATATATAAATGTTTTTCCAAATTTTAGTAATTGAATAAACATCTATTATGTTTTATAATATAACCAGAACGAATGTTTGGAGGTGTATAAAATGGATGATTTATATATAAAAAGAAACATTATGTGTATTGATTTAAAAAGTTTTTTTGCATCATGTGAATGTGTAGATCGTGGACTTGATCCCTTTAAAGTCCCTTTAGTGGTAGCTAACAAAAAACAAGGAAATGGCGCCATCACCCTCGCGGTAACTCCAGCCCTAAAAAAACAAGGAGTACCATCCCGAGTAAGATTATTTGACATACCTAAACATATAAAATATGAAATTGTACCACCAAGGATGAAGTTATATATCGAAAAAAGTAAAGCGGTTGTAAACATATATCTTGATTATGTTGCCCCAGAAGATTTACACATTTATTCTGTAGATGAATGTTTTTTAGATGTCACAGATTATTTAAAGTTATACAAAAAGACAGATTATGAACTTGCAGAAGATATATTAAAAAAAGTTGAAGAAAAAACTGGGCTTACTGCGACATGCGGAATTGGTCCTAATCTTCTTCTTGCTAAAGTAGCCATGGATACCGAAGCCAAAAAGTATAAAAACGGTATAGCTAAATGGACATATGATGATATACCTGAAAAATTATGGCCTATTACTCCTCTATCTAAAATGTGGGGAATTGGCCCAAGGATGGAAAGAAATCTAAACAACCTAAACATATATACTATTAAAGATTTAGCACATTTTGACAAAAACATCTTAAAAGACAAATTTGGTATAATGGGTCAAGAGTTATGGAACCATGCTAATGGAATTGACTTAAGCAAAATAAGTGATTTTAAAGTAAGTCCCAAAGATAAATCATATAGCCATTCCCAAGTATTATTTAAAGATTATAATGGGAACAACGTAAAACTAATAATCTCCGAAATGGTAGATGTTTTAACAGCTAGATTACGAGCAAGCCACAAAGAATCTAGAGTAATTGGTTTTGGCATTGGCTATTCCAAAGACATAAGTGGTGGTTTTTATCACTCTATCAAACTTGATACTCCGACTGACTCATCAAAAGAAATAACTAACATATGCTATTTGATTTTTGATAGATATTATACCAATCTTCCTATAAGAAAAGTTAGCATATCTTGCGGAGGTTTAGTAAAAAAAAGTGGAATTCAACTTAACTTATTTGATTCTCTCGAAGAAAAAGAACAAGAGAGAAAAGTTAATACTGCCATCGATGAAATAAAAAGTCGTTTTGGCAAAAACAGCATTGTTAAAGCAAGTAGCCTACTTTCTGATTCAACAGCTATAGAAAGAAACAAAAAAATCGGAGGACATCATGAATAAAGATCGGGGAATGATAAAATGGATGCCATTTAATTCTGTTGTGAGTAACAAGGAAATTCTCTATTCTTTAATGAAAGAAAAAGAAAAAATAACCAAACCTAACATAAGTGAAGATGAAACAAAAGCATTTGAAAAAGCTATAATTGATGCCTATTACATGCAAGATAAAATTCATATAACTTATTATAAAAGTGGTTATTCTTATGAATATTATGGTCCTATAAAAAAAATAGATAGTTCTAATAAACTAATCTATTTAAATAATTTTAAAATTTTATTTAATCAAATACTCGGAGTTAGTGATACAAAATAATAATTATTATCACTGCTCTTTTTAAATGTCCATTTAAATTGTTTTAATTCTGAAAACTCATTAAATTCCCTATTACCATTTTCATCTACATAATCCCCAATTTTATTGTTTTTCATAGAATCTCCATAAACTACATATTTATTGTCTTCTAAATTAACAAAATATCCAAAAGCTTCATAAATATAAATTTCATCACCATTATTCGTAGCTTTTAAAATATTTCTTACTACAAAATCATTACTACCAACACAACTATTTAGTTTAATAACATAATTATTATTTGCCTCATTATAAGAAATATTATATTCACCAATATTATTATTTTCATTTGTTAAATTAACAAAACTATCATAATTAAATATTTTTCTAGCTGCAGCTTTTATTTCATCTAACCCTTTAACTACCTCATTACCACTACAAGTAACACCCAAATATTTAAAAGTTACCATTAGCTTTTGATTATCATTAAATCCACTAATATTATTTCCACTATATAAAGCCGTAAATAAACTAGATAGCTCATTATCATTTGTAACATCTAAATAATTATATAATTCATTAACAAGGGCAGCATTAACTGGTAATTCTTCTTCAGTTTTATCCTCACTTACTACATTATGGCCTTCATCATAATGCACAAACCCTACATAAAAAGGATATAATGTATACCACATCAACCATAAAACTATTACACCAATAACAGATGTCACAATAATTTCCATTTTATTTTTATCTACTTTTTTCTCTTTATTTTCCTTAACAAAATAAAACTTATCCTCTTTTTCTTTTAACAACGGTTCTAATTTTTCCATCACTAATCACCCTATCTATATATTATCATACCACATAAATTAAAAATTAAAAAGATAAAATTTAATTTCTTCTATTAATACTTACTAATTCCATATCTTCAGTAAGTTGTTTTATTCTTTCAATAATTCTTCTTGCCTTTACTCTATCTTCGCTATTCTTAGTTATTGATAAATGAATTTCTAATTCTTCTAAAGTTAAATTAGATGTAAAAAAAGTACTTAATTTATTATTCATTCTATATTGTAATATTGTACCTAATATTTCATCTCTACCCCATGACGTAACATTTTCAGCTCCGATATCATCTATTAACAAAACATCTACATTCTTTAAAAAATCCAATTTCTCTTCTACAATACTAAAATCTTCTTTCATATTTCTTAAAAGTTCTGGCAAATAAACTATTTCTGTTACAGCATTTTTACTTATTTCTAGCTCATTTAATAAAGATGCTATTAAATAGGTTTTACCACTCCCAAAAGATCCATGTAAATACAATCCCTTTAATGTATTAACTTTTTCATAACTATCATAAAATTCTTTCAACCATTTTATAACTTTAACCCTATTTTTATCATTAATATCTATATCTTTCATTCTAGCATTCTTTATTTCATTAAGTTTATTTTTCTTATCAATTTCTTTTTTTACTAATTCTTTTTGATATTTACAAGGCATATAAATAAATTTTAATGTTTCATCAAAACTTGGATATAAAACATGACCATTTACCTTATTTTTACACATAAATAAGCCTTTACATGTTTTACAATTCTTAAGTTCATCACAAGTATCCATTAACTTTGTATTATTTTTAATTACTACCTCTTTAGGTAATTTATTTCTTTTAACTAAATTACAAAACTCTTCGTCTTTTAATGATTTTGAAAGTTCTTTTTCTAATTCTTTTTCTATTTTTTCATTTAATGTCATATTAACTTTTTCCATCATTTAAACTCCTTTAACAAATTTTCTAATTCTTTTTTATCTGCATCACTCATTTGACTTGCTTCATTTACTTTATTAAACCAAACAGGTTCTTTAGTTTCTTTAATATTATTATCTAATTTCCTTGTAAATTTCTTATTTTCTTTTTCTGCAAATTCCATAGCTTCTTTAGCATTTTTCAAATCTGCTCTTTTCCATTGTCCTGCGATAGTTTCAATATAATTCGTAGCTAATTTATTATTGTTTTTTCTTAGTACATAATCAAGCAATACATTAACAACCGCCGGAGGCATTTCTAAATCTATTACTAAGCCTTCAATTATTTTAATATCTCTATTCGTAGGTTTAGCACCATGATATTTATTTCTTAAAAAATCAACTGGATTAATACTTTCAAACATTTCAATTATTTTACCACGCATTGAATTATCACCGACTGGACTCTTCAAATATTCTGGTTGTGATCTATATATTAAGGTTGGCAAAGCCCCATTATTAAATTGATACATTTTTCTAGCATTAATTCTTAAACTATCCTTATCAATCATTCCATATTCATTTAAAACACTTCTTATTAATTCAACCATTTTCAAAGTATCTATCTTATATATAAAAGCTAAATCGTTTATTAATTTTTTAGTTTTCTTAGTAAATACTTTTTCATTTATAATCCCTTTTGGTATACTTGACAATATTAAATCAAAATCAACATGATCACTTACCTCAATATCACTTATGCTTCTTTCTATTACATCTAGAGTTGGTATATTTACTCCACTATCCATTACATCATCTAATTTCTTAGTTATATCTGTAAATTCTTTAGTATCTATCTTTATTTTTTGATATTGTTTCTTCAAATATTCATATTCTGTAGCACCCAAATTATTATATAAAACAATATTAAGAATTGGATGGTTAAAAAATTCATTCGGACTCATCGGTGAATATAATTCATAAATATAATTATTAACATGACCCGCTTTATAATATGTTTTTAAAAGACCAACAGCCTCTAATGCTTCTCTAGCTTCTTTTAAAATTTTTAATGGTGTTTTTAAAAGTCCCATCAAGTGATGATGTGTTAAATCTCTGGAAAATTGTTGGCCCAATTCTAAATCATTAACCAGAGTTAAATATAAGGATGTTGCTAAATGTCCAATAATAGGTTCATAAAATGAAATCAAATATTTTCTATCTACATCACTTAAAATACTTTTATTAATAACTTTATAAGTATCCGCAGGTAACAATGTTACATCATTCATTTTCTTCACCTCACATAACACTTATATTATAACAAAATAAAAGAAAAAGCACTATATTTTTTTACTTTTTCTCTTCTTTCTATAAAATTTTATTATTACATATCCAAATACTATAATAAGAATTACAATAACTATTAATTGATATTTATCAAGTATTGTTAAAACATACTCCCAATTATCACCTAGCTTATATCCCAAACAAATTAATACTGTATTCCAAATCATTGAACCACACACTGTGTAAATAATAAATTTTACCATTGGCATCTCACTCATACCTGCAGGTATTGATATTAAGCTTCTAACAATTGGAACAAACCTACAAAAAAATACACTTTTATTTCCTTTATTATCAAACCATTCATCAGCTTTATCTATATCTTTTTCTTTTAAAAATAATATTTTACCCAGTTTACCCTTTACTATCTTCTTTAATCTTTCTTTATTAAATATTTTACCTATATAATAAAGAATTATAGCACCTAAAAGTGAACCAAAAGTAGATGCCACAATCATATATAAGACACTCAAGTTTGTATATGTACTAAAAAAGCCACTAAATAAAAGTATTACCTCAGATGGTATCGGTGGAAATACATTTTCTATTAATATCAGAAAAAATACTCCAAAGTAACCAAATTGTTCTATTATATGTAATATAAATTGTTGCATATTATCCCTCTATTTATAAGTTTATTCAAAAACTTTAAATTTAATCTTTCCTTTATTTTTCTTTACTTCAACTTCAGTAATTACACCATTAATAATATTTAAACACGGTCCTTTATGACTTACATCAGCATTATATATAATAGGTATATTTAATTTATTTATAACACTATCATTTAAACAATCAATTAAATTTTCATATGTATTACTTACTTCTACCCCAAATCTTCCAAAAATAATACCTTTGGCATACTTAAAATATCCAAGTTCATTAAATTTCCAAAGTATTCTAATTACATCATCCATACTTTTTTCACAATTATCAAAATACCATATTATTCCATCACTTTTATACTTTTCATTAAACTCATTTATTCCATCATACTTTGTACCAGCTAAGTCAGATATAATATCAAAACACCCTCCGATTATTCTTCCCTTTATAAAAATATCTTCCTCCTTAACCGTCATCCATTTTACATCACTATCCAAGTTATAGCTTTCTAATCCTGTTACTTTTTCTACATAAGAACCTTCATATTTGTCATAACTATCTTGCACTACATCAATACCATTAATTATATCCAAAAAATCTTTTTCACTTTTATGATATTCATCCATTCCGAAATGAGAAAAGTTTTTACCATAAATTGTAGCAATATCACACTTTGTAGTAATGGGATATAATAAACCAGTTGGGTCAGAAAAACCACACACAAATTTTGGATTATTTTTTAATAATTCAAAATCAATATAAGGCAAAATTTCTAAAAGAAATTCACCACCAGAAGCGCACATTATTAAATCAACATTTTTATCACTAACCATTTCATTAAACTCTTTTGCTCTTTGTTCTTCACTTGTGCTTCTGCCCATAAATGAATTAAAGACATTATCAGATAATTTAATTTTATAACCTAAACTCTCTAATTTACTACAGGCATTTTTAAATCTTTTAACTTTTAATTCATTATCTGCTCCATCAGATGGCGCAACTACTCCGATTACACTTTCTTTTTTTATAAACTTTGGGATTATCATATCTTTACCTCCATTCAAATTATACATTACCTAAAAGAAAAAAAGCAACTAAAAGTTACTTTATTCTTCTCTTAATTTAGCTCCGCATCTTTTATATAATGAAGAAAGTATTCTTTCCATTTTATCATTTATTTCTTCCATAGTCATTGTACTACCTTCATTAATCATACGTACCTTAAATGTAACAGACTTTTTACCTTCAGGAATTTGATTTCCACGATATTCATCTACAAATTCAACTTCTTTAACTTTTCCTTTAACAGTTTGTTCAATTATTGCCCAACTTACAGATTCATCAACTATTATTGATAAGTCTTTTTCAACTAAAGGAAGTTCAGGTAAATGTTCAAATTTATTATCTCTAGATGCAAATGGAATTAATTCTTCCATATTTAATTCAAATATAGCTACATTGGTTCTTTTTATTTTAACATCGTTCATAGCTTTAATTGATAATAATCCTAAAGAGCCAATTACATTACCATTTAATGTTATATTCAAGTGAGCATTAACATCAGCCCAGCTTGGCTTATCTCCAGCTTCTAGTTTTAATGCATCCATGTGGGTATATCTAGACATTTCTTCTAATACACCTTTTAATTCAAAGAATATTTCTTTAGCATTTTTACCTACGATAGCTCCAGCTAGATGTTTGTTTTGAACTGGTAATATTTCATCATCACTTGATGGTCTATAATCACCTTTTTTAAAAGTTTGGGCACATTCAAAGATTTTAAATGCATCATAATATCTTAAGTTTTTAACAGTTGCTTCAAGTAAACCAGGGATAAGAGATGTTCTTAAATTTGCAAGTTCAGGTGCTGGTGGTGTTGCAAGTTTAATTGCATCTTCCGTAGAAATCCCTGCTGCATTAATATATTTTTCGTCTATCCAAGGATATGTAAATATTTCATAAAATCCACATCTATTAGCTAAATATTCCATTATTCTTTTTTCTAACAATACTTTTCTTTGATTAATAGAGTGTTTAATTGTTATATCTATAGGTTTAGCTTCAAATGAATCAAAACTTAATATTCTGGCAATATCTCCCATTACATCATCTTTTAAAGACACATCTCCGGTTGATCTAAATGTAGGTACAACTACATGATATACACTATCATTTAAGGTAACTTCATAACCTAAAGCAGTAAGAATTCTTTTAATAACAGCATCATCTATTTTCTTACCTAATCTAGTTGTTAAGAAATTCTCACTTACATCTATTTCTTCTTTTTTAGTTTCTACTGGATAAACGTCAGCAAATTTAACAATTTTACTTTCTGGGAATATTTCTTTAATTAAAGATAAAGCCAAATTTAGACCTTCATCAACTCTTTGTGTATCCATTCCCTTTTCGTATCTAATAGATGCATCAGTTTTTTCTGCAAATCTTTTACCAGTTTTTCTAATTGATGCTGCTGGGAAATTTGCAACCTCTAGAACGATACCTTTAGTATCAGGTAAAATAGAGTCTTTACTACCACCTCGAATACCTGCTAGAGCCATAGCATCTTCAGTATCACAAATAACTAAATCATCTGTAGTTAACTTAATAGAATTATGGTCAAGTAATAATAATTCTTCACCAACTTTAGCATTTCTAACAACTATTTTTTCACCACTTACATGAGTTTTATCAAAAGCATGAAGAGGTTGTCCTACAGCAAACATAACATAATTTGTAATATCTACGATGGCATTAATTGGTCTTCCACCACATTTAACAAGTAAAGATTGCATCCACATTGGTGATTGTTTTTCATAAATTCCATCAATTTCAACTGCCGCATATCTATAACATTTTGATGGTTCTTTTATTTCTACATCATATTTTGGTAAATTTTTATCAATTTCATATGTTTCTTGTGCTTTTAATGGAACATCGTATATTGCAGATAATTCACGAGCAATACCATAATGCCCCCATAAATCTGGTCTATTTGATAATGATTTATTATCTATTTCTAATACTGTATCGTTCATATCAACAACATCAGCAATATTATCACCAGGGGCACATTTTATACCACTTAAATCTATTATTTCTGATTCATCTTTAGCTGGAAAGAAATCACTTAAGAAAACTTCTTCAGATGCACAAATCATACCATAAGATGATACTCCACGCATTTTAGTTTCTTTAATAACTACGGGATCCCCTACACCATGCCAAATAACTTCAGCTCCAGGCTTACAAACAACAACTAATTCATCTTTGTAAAGATTAGAGCCTCCACATACAATTTGAACATTCTTATCTTCGCCAATATCAACCATACATACTTTTAATTTATCAGCATCTGGATGATTATTTACTTCAACTATTTTACCAACAATAATATCATGAAACTTTTTAGCAGTTTCCTCAACACTTTCAACTTCAACAGTTCTAAGTGTTAAATCATATGCTATTTGTTCATTGGTTAAATGTTCTGGTAAATCTATATATTTTTTTACTAAATTTAATGATACTCTCATTTTATCCTCCTTATTTAAATTGTTTTAAGAAACGCAAATCACCACTATGGAAAAGTCTTACATCATCTACTCCATAACGCATCATTACTAATCTATCTAATCCAATATTAATATAAAATCCTGTCCATTCATCTGGATTAAGTTTGGCAGATTTAAGTACATTCGGATGAATTACTCCACCAGGCATAACTTCTATCCAACCATTATGATTACATACTTTACAACCTTTTCCTCCACAAACAAGACATTCCATATCAATTTCATAACCAGGTTCCGTAAATGGGAAGAAACCTTCTCTCATTCTTGTATTGATTTTTCTTCCAAAAACTTTTTCTAAAATAGTTTGAATCATTACCATACCAGATGAAAATGATATATCTTTATCAACAATTAAGGCCTCATATTGATAAAAAGCTCTTTCATGTCTAGCATCAGTTGTTTCATTTCTAAATACTTTACCAGGATATACAAATCTAGCTGGTGCTCCATGTTTTAATAAGTATCTTACTGAACCTCCAGTTAAATGAGGTTTTAAACAAAGTCTTTGTGCACCTTCTTTATCTTCAGTTCCTTCAATCCAGTATGTATCCATAGATTGACGAGCTGGATGGTCTTTAGCAAAGTTTAAATTATCAAAAGCATATTCTTCACTACTTATATCATCTTCAGTATAAACCTCAAAACCAAGTGATAAAAAGGCTTCATTTAAATCATTACGCATTTGTGTAATTGGGTGTAATGCCCCAGCACTAACTTTTTTTCCAGGTACTGTTAAATCAATTGGTTCATCTAAAACACTCATAGATGCAATAATTTCTTCTTCCTTACTTGCTAATTTTTCTTGAAATATATTTTTAATTTCTGTAGTCATCATTCCAACACTTTTTTTGTCTTCTGGAGCTAGACTTCCCATGTTTTTTAAGACTTCAGCAAGTTCACTTTTCTTACCCATCAGGTCTTTTCTAACATCTTCAAGTTCTTGAATAGTTTTAGTTTCATCAATTTTTTCTAAACCTAACTCTCTTATTTTTTCTAACTTTTCCTTCATAATATCCTTCCTTTTCATCGGTACAAAAATATAAAAACGAGCAAACATCCTAAAAGGACGAATTGCTCGTGGTACCACCTTTTTTTATAGTATTTCTACTACCTCAAATAGATTAACGCTCTTACACGATTTGACTCCATTATTGAAATTCATTAACTTATCTTTTTGTTATAGCTCTCAGTCAATGGCTACAATTCCCTGTACAAAGGCTTAAATTAACTACTTAGACAACTTCTTCGTCAATTACTCCTTGATTATATTACTTTTTTTTATGTTTGTCAAATAATTTTATTTTCTTGTTTTTAAGTAATTAATTTAGCAACGTTTTATTGCTTTTTCATTTATATAAAGCCACATTTTTGATATAATTATTTCATGGAAACTATTTGATTGTTGAGTGTTATCAAACCTGACATATTTACTTACCTCTCTATTGGGGGGGTGGGATTTTATAAAATGGGTGGTATTTATTGTAATTAAACACTTTAAGGATTTTTTAATGAAACTTTTACGTTTATTAAAAAAATGTTTATTTGTGATAGTTAATATCCAAATAAACATAACCATAAACAAACGGTAACATTCAACAAACCAAAATCAAATGTTTCCTTTTTTAATATATGAAATTTTATCTCATACATACTTATATATTACCATAATTTATTATTAATTATCAATATCTTTTTTTATGTTTATATATTTTTCTTACTCGCTAATTTTTCTTCATCAAACATTCCATAAACTGGACTTGAATAACTATTTAAAAATATTTTTTCCACAATTTCTTTTGGTAAATTCCGACTCATACTTTGAATCATAAATTCTTTATACTCTCTAGGATCATATTCATAAATATCAAAATATTCTCTAATACGATGAACACTATAAAATAAATCTGTTAAATCTAAATCCACCAAAGTTTGATACCTTTGATTATAACAATACTCTGCTACTCTTTTTACACAATCCGCAAAATGAAAACCACCAATTACAATTGTATCAAAATCCCCTAATTGTTTTATCAAATATTCTTCACTCGGATATTTAACTTTATCTTCATCTTTTTTAGTTGCCTCTTCAAATGATACATCCGTTGTAATTATTTTATCTGTATCTTTAGGAATTACTCCAAACATATTTTTTTCAGGATACATTGCAAATACAACTTGATAACCATTTTCTCGATATCTTTTTTCTATACATTCATTTAACACTTTATAACAATGATCAAATTCATCTTCATCTAACAAATAATCATAATCATAACAAAATTCACGAACAGGATATAAATATAAAAATATTTTTTTCAAATTAAATCACCTTCTTTTTTAAAAAACAAATACACTCAACATGATAAGTATAAGAAAATAAATCACAAACATACGAATCTACAATTTCATAATTATTAAGCAACCTTAAATCTCTTGCTTGTGTATGATAATCACATGAAATATACATTATTTCATCTGGTAATTTTTTATTAATAAATTCTATAACTTCTGTACTTAAACCAGCTCTAGGTGGATCAACAATTAACTTATTAAATGATACATCAATATTTTTTATATTACTTGCATCACTATATATAAATTTAGCATTATTTAAATTATTTATTAAAGCATTTTGATTAGCATTATCTACAGCATCTTTATTTATTTCAACACCTACAACACTATTAGCTTTTTTCGATGCACTTAAACCTAAAGTACCAACTCCAGAATACAAATCTAGAACACAATCTTTATCATTTACAAAATCTTCAACTAATTTAAATATTTTACTTGCAACATTTCTATTAACTTGAAAAAATGCTTTATATGATACTTTATATTTAATATTATTTATTTCTTCATAAAAATAATCATTTCCATATATTACTTCATCATTTAATATTATACCTTTTATATTATTACTTATATTTGTAATATTTATTTTATCTTTACTATTTATTATAATTAATATTTCACTTTTATAATTACTTCTAATTATTACTTCTCCATTTATAATACCCATACCACAAACAATACTTATTACATCATTTATACATTCTTCGGCAAGCAAACATTTATTTACTTCCACAACACTATGACTATTTAATTTATAATATCCTACTATTCCATTTACAACTTTTAATGTAATTTTATTTCTATAATTATAATGCATATCATTTACTATAACTTTTGGGGCAATGCTTATCCCCATTTTTTTAAAATAATTGATTACCTTTTCTTTTTTATAATTAATACCTTTCTCATAAGATAATGTTTGTAATGTACAACCACCACAGATACCATAGAAAGGACATGGGGCATCAATTCTCTCACTTGAAGGCTTAACTAAATCAAGTAATATTGCTTCATTATATTTCTTATTTTCTTTTATTATTTTTATATCTACAATATCACCAGGCAATGTATTTGGTACAAATGTAACTTTATCATTTATAAAACAAATACCATGACCAAAGTCATCTAATTTAACAATTTCAACTTTCATAAACATCACTATTAATATTTTAGCATAAATACCATTATTTGGTAAATATTAATAATGGTGATTTCATGAACAAAATAGTAAAAAGATTAGAAACTGAATTTAGTAAAAGTCCAGATTTTGTAATAAAAGAAATAAATTTATCTATTTTTAAAACTATGTATTTAGTTTATTTAGAAACAGTTTCAAGTAGTGATAAAGTAAATGATTATATATTAAAAAATATTATTTTAAAAAAGGATGAAATTAATAAAAATAATGTTTCTTCATTTATAGCAGCTCCGAATACATTAGAAATTAAAAATGTTGATGAGTGTGAATTTTACCTAACAAATGGGTTTTCTTTAGTAATTATTCAAGATAAAATTTATGCTATAGAAACTAGAGCAGATATTTCTAGAGCAGTTTCAAACAGTGAAATTGAGTCATCAATTAATGGGCCAAAAGATGCATTTACAGAAAATATTCAAATAAATATTGGTTTAATTAAAAGAAGAATTAAATCTAGTACTTTAAAAACAGAAAGTAGAACTATTGGAAGAAAAACCCTTACAAATATTAGTATTCTTTATTTTGAAGATATTGCTGATACCAATCTTGTAGATGATTTGCTAAAAAAAATAGATACGATTGATATTGATGGTATTGTTGACTCATCATCTTTAGGTTTCCTTTTGGGAGATGAAGAAAATAGTGTTTATCCAACATTTATTGAAACAGAAAGACCTGATATTGTGGCTACTTCTTTAATGGAAGGAAAAATAGCTATTGTGGTAGATACCTCACCTTTTGTTTTGATAATTCCAGCTTTCTTTATTGACTTTGTAAATCCAGTTATTGATAATTACAACAAAAGTAAAAATGTTAATTTTATAAAGATTTTAAGAATTAGTGCATTTTTAATATCAATGATGGCTCCGGCGATTTATATTGCTATCATGAATTATAATCAAGAGACCATACCTACCAGTCTTCTTCTTAATTTTGCTATTCAGCGTGGTGGTGTGCCATTTCCCACAATTATTGAAACTTTGCTTATGCTCTTTGTTTGTGAAATTCTAAGGGAAAGTGATTTAAGGTTTCCATCAAGTTATGGTTCTGCCATTTCTATTCTAGGAGCCATAGTCCTCGGTGAAGCATCAGTTTCTGCAGGTATAGCATCTCCGATTACAATTATTGTAATAGCTATAACGTTTATATCAAGCCTTACATTTACAACTATTGAAATAAATAATGCTTTAAGATTTTTTAGATTTGTCTTTATACTTTTAAGTGGCTTATTTGGTTTATATGGCATAACTTTAGGTTTATTTTACTTTTTAATTTATACAACCACTACAAACTCTTTTGGTAGACCTTACTTTGCACCAATATCTCCATTTAATAAAGAATATTTTAATAATACAGTACTTAAAAAAACACTTAAAAAAGATACAAGAAGAAGTACATTATTTACCCACAAAAATATCATTAAACAAACGGAGGACTTATGAAAAAAATATTAATTATTATACTTACATTACTTCTTTGTACTGGTTGTTTTGATTATAAAGAAATAAATGATTTAGCAATTATCAGCGCTATTGGAATTGATTATGAAAATGATGAATATATTATTACTTTAGAAATATTAAATGACCAAATAGATAAAGATTCTTCTAAAATAACATCTTATACTAAAACTGGAAGCGGTAAAACTCTAACTAGTGCTATTGAAAATGCTGCAGATAAATTATCTAAAGAATTAATATTCAACCATATAAAATTAATGATTTTAAGTAAAAGTATTGTGGAAACAAAATTTGATAATATTATTGACTTATTTTTAAGAAATACTTATTTTAGAGAAAATTTCTATGTTATATCTTCAACTAATAATAGACCTGAAGATTTACTTAAAAATACAACTAATGAAGCTCCGATAGCAAGTACAGCCATCACAGATACTTTAGAAAGTATTAGCTATTCATCAAATACAAATATATTAAAAAAGTTTGATGAAATAATTGAAGAAGTAATAACTTATGGTATAGATACATGTTTTTCAAATATTACATTAAAAGATGATGAGTTTATTGTGGATGGAATGTCTATTTTTAATAATTATAATTATAAAGGTAATTTAGATAATGAATATGTAAAAATTTATAATTTGTTAACTGATAACTTTGATAGACCTACATATACAATTAATTATGATAATTTAAGTTTTACTGTTGCTATAAATAATGGTAAATTAAATACCGAAATAAATAATGGGATTATTAATATATCTGGAAATCTAATGGGTAGAATTATAGATAATGACCCAGAATTTAATATTAGATCCCCTAAAAACTTGGATAAAATAGATACTGATTTTACAAATCTTTTAGATAAAAAAACAGAAGAATTTATTAAAGTACTGCAAGATAATAATACTGATATTTTAGGTATAACTAAAAATTATTATAAAAAAACTAGAGATAAAGATAAGGATTATTGGTTAAAATTAGATATTAAATCAGATATAAAATTTAACATAAATAAAAAAGGATTAATATATGATGTGGAGCGTGAATCATGAAAAAGAATAATTGTTTATTTATATATTTCTTATCACACTTTCTTTTTCTAGGTGGTGGTTTTGCAAGAATTTGTGAACTTAGTAATACTGATACTTCTATCGCCTTCATCCTTGGAACATTACTAGGAATAATTATCATCTATTTAATAAATAAAGTATCTTGTAATATACCTTTAAAAGATTATATAAAGAAAAATACTTTCTTAAATATTTTATTTAAATTAGTTTATTTTCTTTATATAGCATTTAATTTACTTATTTTATTTGTAATATTATCAAGTTTTTTATATTCTTACTTTTTACCATTTACTCCATCAATTATCTCTTGCTTACCATTTATTATTCTAGCAACTTATTTAAGTAGTAAAAAGATAAAAGGTATTTATAATGTAGCTTTTGTATTACTTTTCTTAAGTTTATTTATAATTATTCTTAAAACCACTTTACTTACTAATGAATTTCACTATTCTAACATCTTCCCTATTTTATCTGTAAAAACTACAAGTATATTTAAAGCATCAATTATTTATGCTATTATTTCTACAAGCCCAATACTAATTTTATTAAACGAAAATATAGAATTTAAACCATCTTTAAACTATTACCTTCTTGCATCATTAACTAATATTATCGTAGGACTTACCATTACATTGATCCTAGGAGAAATGATTAATGTTTATAGTTACCCAGAATATACAATTTTAAGAAGAATCAGATTTTTCAAATTTATTGAAAACATAGAAAACTTTATTTGTATAAATTGGTTCTTTGATTTATTTATATCATTAACCTTATTTATAACAAAAATAAAAGACACTTTAAATATTAAAAATAATATTGTACCTTTTATAACTTCTTTTTGTATTCTTTATATTGTAAATAAATATTTTGCTAACAATTTCTATAATACTATGATACTCTATAAGTTTTTTCCTTACATATGCGGGTGTTTTATCATTCTCATAATATCCCTTGCTACGATAAAAAAATTATTTAAATCAAAAACTTAATTATCAACTAAAAAGATAACACTTTTTTCAAACGTTATCTTTTTAATTATCTAACAGTTTTTAACTTTTCATTTTACAAAACTAACAACATCTAGGTCCAAAAACGTTTTCACAAACATTTTCTTCACAACAAGTATATTCTGGTGTAAATGTATGTCTATAAACATGATGATTAATTATTCTTGTATTGCAAGGCATAATGTGTGGCACTTCATGGCAAATATATCTATGACATACTCTTTCTTGAGGACATTCATAAATTGGGTTTTGAACACATCCAGGCATAGCATTCATCATAGCATATTCTCCAACTCCCCCTGCAGCATATGCATCAGTTCCCATTTTAGTTTTATCATAACTTTTTTTCATTTCTGTTTCTTCTTTGAAACTCTCATTAAAATAATTCATTTAAAACATTCCTTTCTAATGTATCTTATGAATTATCTTTTTTAATGCCTAGTCAAATACACAGATTATTTTTATAATATTTCAAGTAAATTAAGAACACTTGCAAATAATAACCAAATTAAATATGGAATTTGTAAATATGCTGCCAATTTATTTGTTTTGAAAAACTTATATATCATAAGACATACAATTATTATCAATAACCAAATCCACAAAAATGCTAAGATTTTCATATTAAAAGTAAAAAATATAAATGTCCAAGTTAAATTTATCACTAAATTTGTTTTATAAATATTTATGGCATCTTCATTATCCCTCACTAAATAACTTGAAATTCCCATTAAAATATAAAGAATACTCCATACTACAGGAAATATCCATCCAGGTACAAAGCCGTTATAACTTTTCATGTCTCCACTAGTAACAATTCCTACAATGGCCCCACTTACTAAAGGAACCAAAATATAAAATAATAATTTTTTAATATCTATCTTTTTCATATTATATTTGTATGTAATAATTAAGATTTTATGCAAACTACTGCTACTTAAAAAAAATATATATCTATGTTATGATGTATTTAGCAAAGAAATTTGCATAAAATAAAAATGGGACACTTGATTTGCACGTTGAGTGTTAGCCATAATAGACTTTGCCCAATCAAGTTTGATTGGGTGTATTTTTGGAACAAAACTTAAATTTCTAACGAAATTCAAATATCTATGTTACCTCACGATAACACTTTTCTGTTTCACTGAAACCTTTGGTTTCTCCGCAGACCAATTTCGGATGGTCGCCACCCTACTTGTTTTTATTTTTTTGTTCTTATTTAGATTATACAATCTTTCATATATATTTTCAACCCTTCAAACATTATATTTACACTTGCATTTATATCCCTATCATGTATCAAACCACATTCTGGACATATCCATTTTCTTACACTTAAATTCTTTACTTCTTCATTCTTAAATCCACATCTATTACAACTTTGACTACTTGGATAATATTTATTTATCTCAATTACTTTTTTACCTAACCAATTTGATTTATATTTTAAGACTCGTATGAATTCTCTGATTGGTAAGTTTTTTAAGTGTTTCGCTATTTTATGAACTTGATACATACTTTTAACATCTAACGTTTCAATTGATACGATGTCATTATCTTTTAATATTTTATTTGCAAGTTTATATATCATATGTTTTCTGGCATTCCTAATTTTTAAATACAATCTTTGTATTTTTAATTTTACTTTATATCTATTCTTACTTCCAGGTTTACATCTTGATAACCATTTTTGTAATCCTTTTAATCTTTTCTCATTTAGCTTTACTTCATTTTTTAACTTTTCTCCATTTGATGTTACTATAAAATCTTTAATACCTAGATCTAATCCTACGCTTGATGTTTGTTTTAATGAATACTTAACAAATGGCACTTCAACAAGGACGCTTACAAAGAATTTGTTAACAAACTCACTAATTGTTGCTGATTTTATTTTACCTATGATTTTTTTTGTTGTTCTATATCCACGAAACTTTACTTCTTTTAATTTTGGTAAAGTTATTATTCTTTTCTTGAAATCTATTCTTATACTTTCATATTTTTTATTTTTATAAGTATTTAATGTATTATTTGTTTTAAAACTTTCATGTACACCTTTTGCTCTAAATCTTGGGTAACCATTTCCTTTAAAAAACTTTTGAAATGCATCATCTAAATTATATACGCATGCTTGCAAAGCACATGAATCTATTTCTCTTAACCATTCTTTTTCTCTTTTTAAGTCCGTTAATTCTTTTAATTGCTCATATACACTTATCTTTGTTTCATTTTCTTCATATTTACTTTTTCTTTCTGCCAGAAAATTATTATAAACATATCTAGTACTTCCGAAAGTCTTTTCAATCAATTTTCTTTGTGAATCCGTAGGATAGATTCTTAATTTATATGCTTTATAAGTATTCATATGACCAACCCCCATGGATAATTTAATTATATCATATGTTTGGCCATATATCAATACTTTTATTTACAAAAAGTAGATGACTTTCCTAGTATACAAAAAATAATAGATGCATTTTTACATCTATTATTTTGTTTTTTTCTTCGGCAATATTATATCCTTTACGCCATAAAAATATTGGCAACCAGAAATTACTGATAAGACAACTGCCGCTATTAATAAAATATCTGCAACCGGAAAACCAATAAGTTCAAATGGCAAATTATAAAACATTGTAAGTGTAAGACCACTCATCATACAAATAGTTTTTAATTTACCAAGAATCGATGCTGCAACCACTTTACCATTTTGTCCAGAAATCATTTTACAAGAATCAACCACAATATCTCTTGAAATAATAACAACTGGAATAATTATAGAAATAATTCTATTATAAGCTAAAATAATAAGTAATCCATTAACAAGTAATTTATCTGCAATGGCATCCATAACTTTACCAAAATCAGTAACCATGTTATTTTTACGAGCTAAATATCCATCTAAAAAATCCGATGTAGATGCTATTAAAAATATAATTCCAGCTATAATATATTTTAAATTAACATTAATATTTACCACTTGATAAACCGGAAACTCTACTCCAAGTTGATACCAAGGAGTAAGTAACATAACTAATAATAAAATTGATAAACAAATTCTTGCAATTGTAATTTTATTTGGTAAATTCATACACTTCCTACCTTCCATAACTTATTGTATCAGTAACGTTACGATTTATCGTAACTTGTTTAACTGACCAAATAATTGTAAATAAAACTAATAAAAATATTACTGCATAAATAGTTATATAAACCCATTTATTGTATTTTTTAGCTTTTTTTGTATATGGAGATGCTATTTCTTCATCTTCCTTTTTTTCTTCTTTTATTTTAAGTTCAATTGTTTTTTCAATTTCTTTAATAGGTATTTTAGAAGTATATTCAAACATATACTCATTAAATTCATCTATTAACTCTTCTTCATTTAAACCTAAATATTTAGCATAATTAGAAATATATTCTTTTAATTCAAATATATCTTTAAATGCTCCTGTTCTTCCATCTTCAATATTTTCAAGTATCTCGACTTTAATACCAAGATCTTTACTTGCTTCATTTAAACTAACACCTGATGACTCCCTTGCATACTGAAGCTCCTCACCAATTTCGTTCAAAACTTTTTCACTCCTTTTTTAAATTAAAAAAATAAAAAATAATCTTAATAAGCCATGTTTTGTTCTTCATAAAGAAGAGGTAAATATTTATCTTACATTTCTGCATCTAAAGTAAATTCATTTCTTCACTTTAAACTCCCCTACCATAATTTGGGTTTCTCGCTTGCGGGGTTTACCACGTTCCACCTACAAGGTTTCCCTCGTAACTCGTCTCTTTGGCACTTTTATATCTAATAAAACCATTTAAGGTTTCCTCGAAGCCATAAACTTTCGTTCTCTTAGGTTATTTTTTCCCTAAGCACAAACACTACAGACATCGCAGTCTGTGCGAGCATGGACTTTCCTCTACATAACTATTTTATGCAGCATTTACCACTAGATTATTCATTATTTCCATAAACTACTTTTTCAAGTTGACTAATTCTTTTTAATAAATCAACATTATTAATACTTCTTGAAGGGGCTTCACTACTCGTACTTGCTACTTCTTGAAGTCTTCTAATTTCTTGCTTTAACTTGATATTATCATCAGTTAAATCCTTAATATCTTTTTCTAATTTTCTCACAATATTAGAATATTCCGTATAATCACGGATAACCATATCCAAAAACTTATCAACTTCTTGAGGTCGATATCCCCTGGCATCAATTTTAAACTCTTTCTCAAGTATTTCTTGAGGAGTCAAATATAATCGATCGTTATACAAAAATATCACCTACTAACAAGAAAATTATATCTTAAATTTTACATTTCGTCAATATCATGCTCACTAGTAATTTCTTCCATACTTATAAATGGCACATTTAAAGTACCCCAATCAATATTTTCCATCATTATATTTATATAATATTCTATTCTCATTTTAATCACCATTTATATATTACAACAAAATTTGTCATGAAACATTACTTTCGACAAAAAAAGTCAAAACTTTTATGTGTCTACATATGACAATTACCATACACATTATTTAAAAATAAAAGAATTTATGGTATAATTGTTTATAGGTGATGAAATGTTATACCCTAATAATATTAAGAAAATATATAAAAAAGAAATATCATATAAAAACCGTGGTATGGATCTTGAATATTTAATAGAAAAAGCTAATGAATATTATAGAGATAATGATATCGCCTACATATATAAGAAACCTACTCCAATAAAAGTAGTAAAAACTGACTATTCAAAATCAGGAAAAAGAATAACAGATGCTTTCTATGAAATGCCATCTACTCTAGATTTTAATGGACTTTATAAAGGAAGATACATTGAATTTGATGCTAAAGAGACAAATAATAAGACATCTTTTCCAATATCAAATGTACATCCTCACCAAATAAAACACATAAGAAACATATTAAATCATCATGGGATAGTATTCTTGATAATAAACATGAATGATAGATACTTCATTTTAAAAGGAAAAGATTTCATAAATTTTATTAATAATGAAACAAGAAAAAGTATTCCCTATGAATATCTAAAAAAATATGGAATAGAAATAAATATGACATTAAAAGGTTTAGATTATTTAAGTAAAATAAACATTAAGGAGGATTAATTTTATGAAAAAGTTAAAACTAAAAAAAATTAATTTAAAAAAGAAAAAATCAGAAAAGGAAAAGGAAAAGGAAAAGATATTTACTAAAGATAATATACTTTCAATTATTTTAATTGTAGGCATAGCATTAATATCAATTGCTTTAGTGTTTGCCTTATATATAATAATATCTTCACCGGATTTTGATAAAGATAAATTATATTCTAAAGAATCAAGTGTATTATATTATAATGATGGTAAAACTGAACTGGCTAGACTTGGGCAATATGATAGAGTTTTAGTAAATTATGACGAAATTCCTCAAGTTTTAATAGACGCCATAGTAGCAACAGAAGACTCAAGATTTTTTCAACATAACGGTTTAGATATGGCTCGTTTTGCTAAAGCAAGTGTTGGCCAAGTACTTGGTAATGATAAAGCTGGTGGAGCATCTACCTTAACAATGCAAGTTGCAAAGCAAGTATATTCTAGTAAAGAAAGTCATGGTATAAAAGGTATAGTTCGTAAGTTCCAAGATATATACATGGCAGTATTTAAACTAGAAAGTAATTATACAAAAGAAGAAATTATAGAATTTTATGTAAATAGTCAATGGTTTGGTTCAACAGGTTCCCTCAACAATTCAGGTTTTGCAGGAGTTGAACAAGCATGTCAAAACTTCTTTGGAAAACCAGTTTCAGATATTTCTCTAGCAGAAGCATCAATCATCGCTGGAATGTTTCAAAATCCAGGTCTTTACAATCCATATACAAAACCTAACAATACTAGGAAACGACAAAAAATAGTTTTAACATTAATGGTAAATCATGGTTATATTACTGAAGAAGAAAAAAATGCTGTCTTAGAAATTCCAATTGAATCTTTACTAGTTAAAAAAGATAATGTTTCAAATGGTGAAAGTCGTGCAGCAATTGACTATATTATTGACGAAATAAAAAATGATATAGGTTATGATTTACGTGAAACTCCAATGAAAGTTATTACTACAATTGATAAAGATACTCAAGATGTTTTAAATAAACTAGAAAAAGGTGAAATTTACGAATTTCCAAATGATGCTATGCAAGAAGGAATTGCTATAACTGATATGGAAAATGGAGGTATCGCTGCGATATCCGGAGGAAGAAACTATGGAGCTCGTGGTACAAACAGAGCTACCGTTAAAAGACAACCAGGATCAACAGCTAAAATATTATTTGACTACGGTCCTTACATTGAATATCTTAACGGGTCCCCTGCTTCACTATTCTTAGATGAAGAAACAACTTACACTAATGGTACACCAATTAAAAATGCTGATGGAAAATACAATGGTTTAATGACTATGCGCGATGCCCTTGCAGCATCTAGAAATATTCCCGCTTTACGAGCATTCCAAGCCGTTAATAAAGAAAATCCTGATTATATAAAAACATTTGTAAAAAATTTAGGTATTAATTATGGCAGTGAATTATATGAATCTGCAGCTATCGGAGGATTCGATGGAGTTAGTCCAATTCAAATGTCTGCAGCATATGCAACTTATGGACGCGGAGGATATTATATTGAACCATATTCATATACAGAAGCAACATTATTAGAAAACGGAAAAGTATATAATAAGAAAAATGAAAAAGTTAAAGTTATGAGTGAAGAAACTGCTTACATGATAACAAGTATTTTAATGACTGCCGCTGAACGTGGTGTCGGAGGAGTATCAGTAAGTGGTACAAACATCGCTGCAAAATCAGGTACAACTAACCTTGATAAAGCCACTACGGAAAAACTTGGAATTCCAGCCTCAGCTACCAGAGATGCATGGAACATTACCTACTCACCTGAATATTCAATTGCCTTATGGATTGGATATGATGTAAATAACTCAGATCACTATTTAACAGCTACAATCGGAGGACGTGTTAGAAATGCCGTTATGAAAGCTGTTGGATCTAGAGTTTACTCAAAAAATAAAACATTTACAAAACCAAGTGGTATTATTGAAGTCGAAGTTGAAAAAGAAACATTCCCTACTCAACTTGCATCAGAATATACTCCAACAGATTTAAGATATGTAGAAATATTTAAAGAAGGTACCGAACCTACTGAAACATCAACAAGATTCGATAAATTATCAGCACCAACCGGAGGATCTTATACTTTCGATGGAACAAGCATTAAATTAAAATGGACGGGTATAAAAACGCCAGATGCAATTGACACAAGTTATCTAAAAGACTATTTTAATAAATACTATGATACAAGCGCTAGTAAATATTATGAAAAACGAATTGCTTACAACAATACATACATCGGTAGTTTAGGATATAATATTTATGAAAAAACAGCTGATGGCTCATTAAATTACCTTGGACGTACAGATAGCACAAGTTTTACAGTAAATGCCACAAGTGCAAATTCAACATATGTTATAAAATCAGCTTACTCACTATTTACTAAAAATATGAGTGAAGGCTTAATAATAAAAACAAATTCAAATATTGATTCAAATGTTGAAGATATCATAAATCCAAAACCTAGCGATGATAATGATAATAACAATAATGATAATGAACTAGAATAAAAGACCTCCATTACGGAAGTCTTTTATATTTGCATTTAAAAGGGCATTTTAAACAATCAGGCTTTACACTTTTACAAATATATCTGCCAAACAAAACAAGTTGATGATGAACTCTACTCCATTTATCTTTAGGAAAAAAATCCATTAAATCTTTTTCAATTTCTAAAACATTATCACTTTTAGTAAGTTCCAATCGTTTTGAAACTCTAGCTACATGCGTATCAACAGCTATCGCCGGAACATTATATATATTTGATAAAACAACATTACATGTTTTTCTTCCCACACCAGGTAAATTTTCTAAGTACTCTCTGTTATTTGGAACAACACCATTATAATCATTTACTAACCTTTTAGCTATTTCTATAATATAAATTGCTTTTCTCTTATATGTCCCAACAGGTCTAATAATATTTTCAATATCAGATATTAAAGCATCTTTTAACTTAAAAATATCATATTTAGAAAATAAAACTTTTGTAACTAAATTAACTCTTTTATCCGTAGATTGAGCTGCTAAAACCGTTGCAATTAATAACTCATAATCTTTATCATAATTAAGTTCACATCGAGGATTTGGAACAACTTTATCTAATTTTTCTAAAATTTCTTTACTATTTTTCATTTAAACCATTTAACCAATCAAAATTCATTACACTAGCCTCATATAAAGGTGCCTCAGGTTCTTTTTCCATTGTCCTTTTTACATCTTTAGGATTCTTTATACCTTTTCTATCCCATTCATATAAAACTTTATCAATATATCTTAAACTTGGTGCTCCATTATAAACAGCTTCTTTTAAAGCTTCCAAAATAAGTTCTTCACTAAACCCATTTTCAATCCAAGCATTAATTATTTCAAAATCCATCGTAGATAAAGTTCTTCCAAATTCTTTTTCAAAAATTGCATATATATCTTCTTTTTTTTCTTTTTTTTCAGCTTCTTTATAATCATTCTTCATTTCATTATAAAAATTTTCTAATGACACTCTTTCCCTAATCTTTCCAAAAGAATCTTTTTCAGCATTTACCTTAATTAATTTCTTAGCCATTAAAGATCCATATGCCATTAACACATCTTCTTCTTTCATATTTAAAGATTTAGATACTACTTTCATATCAAATATTTCATCATATATATTATCAAAATATAACAAAAGCAAAAATTCATTTAAAGATAAATTTGACTTTAAAGTCTCTTTAATAAAAATTGTTTCAACTACAAACTTTTTATTATCTTTAAACATATTCTCACTTCCTTTTTTCTAAATATTTTAATATCTCACTTTTCTTATTTTTTAAACGATTGTTTAATATTTCTTCTTCTAACAATTTATATATTTTACCAACAATTTCTCCATTACCAAACATATTAATAATATCTTTACTATCAATACTTATATCTTCTCTAGATTTAATAGGCAATTTATTATACATTTTACTAATTTTAGTATTCTTAATATTTAATATTTTACCTGCTATCGTAGATATATATAATCCATATTTATATAATACTTCATTATCAATTTTACCAATTTCTAATACCTCGGTAATTTTTATTATATTCCCTTTTTCAACATTTGTAAATGGTATATTTAAAACTTTTAATTGAGCCCACATACCAAGTAAATCATCTACATAATTTATATCTTCATATTTAATATTTAATATTCTACTTATACCAGTTTCGTCCAACAAATTTAAACCTTTAATAAAGTTTTTACTCATTAACATTTTTTCAAGTTCATTTTTAACTCTTTCTTTAGATAACTCACTAACTAAATAATTATATTCTTTTATTTTTTCATACAATTTATCATCAATATTAAAATCAAGTACACATGCAAATCTAATTGCTCTCATTATTCTTAACGGATCTTCTTGCAATTTAGTATCAATGTCCCCGATTATCTTAATTAATCTTTTTTCTAAATCTAAACATCCATTTAAGGGATCTATTATCTTACCATTTTTATCCATGCAAATAGCATTTATAGTAAAATCTCTTCTTTTTAAATCATCTTCTAAATTATTTATATACTTTACAGTACTTGGTTTTCTATTTACATAATTAAAATCTTCTCTATAAGTAGTAATATCAACATTTAACTTATCTATTTTTATATTTACACTACCATAATTACTTTTACTACTATTAAAAATATTATGTATGTCTTTAGGTAGTGCATTAGTGGCAATATCAACATCAAAAGACGCAATTCCTAATAAGTAATCACGAACATAACCACCAACTAAGTATGCTTGATAGCCTTCAGATTCTAAAGTTTCTAATATTTTCTTTATATTTTTTTCCATTCCAATCCCTATTTAATTATATCAAAATATAAATAAAAAAACACCTATTTTCAAGATGTTTTACATTTTATTTATGAAATTCGTATTGGATTAGAAACAGTACCCTCTCCACTTAAATACTTAATTGAAGAATTCAAGTAAAATGTAGGTCTACCTATATAACTTTCAATTGTAGAAGCATCAATTGGACTTCCATTTTCAATAACATAAGCACCTTCAATATTTGTTGATCTAGTAATTGTCCATTCATTTTCTTCAATATCCATCCAATTATCAATAGAATTGGAATATCCTCCGATATTTTTAGTCCAATTATTTTTAGATGCTGCATAACCAAAATCACTTACATACATTAAGCCTACAGTACCATAGTATTTATTTTCATAAACAGGAATTTCACTAGGATCCATAGAACAATTATCAGGATCATCCATACATGTTTCAAAAACAGTTCCTGTATACGGATTTAATGTAACAATTTCTTTATTATAAACATTCTTTACGGAACTATTAAGTAAATCTTGATGTATTCCAGCAACACTCCAATTAACACTATAAATTTTATTCTTCCATGTACCTAAAGATTGCAAGAAAGTATCATTTAAATAAGAGTTAATAGGGCTACTATCCCATCTATTATTATAATCATCACCAGTGCTTGTTGAATAAGACCAATTATTTAAAGAATCTTGATCTCCAAAAGCTTTAATTAACTTAGCATAATAAATACTATCTTGACTAAAAATACCAATTATACGATATAAATTATCCTTAGAACAAATTTTCTCATCAGTTCCAAAACACACAAAATTATTTAAATTACTAGTAACATATCCATCAGAAACAGCTTTTAAAATGGCATCCAAATAATAATTATAATTTTTAGTTTTATCATAATTAATTATATAAGTATTTCCATTTGATACTATTAATTTATCTAAACTATTATATCCTTCATCTTCCGCCATCTTAGTAACAGTATATCCTTTACCACCACTATATCTATACGAATTATCTTTAGCACCATTTACGAGTGTTGAATCATGATATAAAATTCCAACATTATCTTTATTTGAAACAAATTGAGTTTTAATGCAATCAGTTAGTTTAGTTTGAGCATCACAAATAGATATTGTGCTATTATCAATACTTGAACTTTCTATTTTTAATATTGCACTAAAGCTTTTACCAGTATTGGCATTTTGATTTGCATTATAGTTTACTAACGTTATTGTTACAATCCATTCTTCTACCTTTTGAGGATTTGCCACTATTTCTCTATTATCAAATAAAGTTACTAATCCATTTTTATTAGTTATATCAAAACCTTTTATTATTGTGCCTTTTCCATCAGTTACCTCTTTATGTTCTAAACCTGGAATTGTTGTAACTTCATTTTTATCTTTATCCGTTATAGTAAGAATTAATTCTGGTACATCTTCGTTTTGAGTATATACAAATGAATTATTAGTAATATCTAAATACAAGTAATAATTCTTTGTTGATGTATTTGTTTTATTATTTGCTGTTAATATTGCTTTTGCAAAAGTACTTCCGCTTGCATTTCCTTTACCACTAGCAAATGATGTTGCATCTGCATATATTGATATATCACTACCTACTTCAAAATTAAATACATCTGTGGTATATGTTGTTACTTTTACATCTGTATTTGTACCAGTTCCACCACTCGCTTGAAAATATGCATAAGTTGACCCAATAATTAATACAATTAAAGTAAATATTGCAACACCACTTAAAATAATAGCATTTTTTTCTTTTCCATAATAGCCTCCATTATTAAAACTATTTAATTTTCTTTACAGATGCATCATATATTTCTTCAACTGTATTATTTAACGTTTTACTGAATTCTTCATCACTCATATTAACATTTAATCCTTCAAGTAAAGCTCTAGAAAATGATGCAATCATTTTTTTATTTTGTTTTAACTTTTCACAAGCTAAATCTCTATCATACCCTCCAGACAAGGCAACAATTCTTAAAACATTCTTATGTCTTAACAAATCATTATAAAAATTTGGTATTTCCGGCAAAGTAAATTTAAACATTAAATAATCTTCTTTTTTAGTTTTATCTAAATGTCTTAATATTTCATTTCTCATAAAAGTTTCTATTTGCTTTTTATTTTCGGCATGAATATCAACCTCAGGCTCAATAATAGGTATTAATCCATGTGCTATAATAATTTTAGCTAAATTAAATTGTTGTTCAATAACTTTTTTAATTCCATACTCATTATATTCTTTTATAACACTTCTCATTTTAGTACCAATAATACCATATTTTTTAGCATTTTCTAAAGAATCTTCCAACCCTGGAATATCTTTTAATAATTGAACTCCCCCATCAATATCTTCTAAACCAACATCTATTTTTAAAAAAGCAGGAATTCCTTTATTACTTAAATATTTAACAGTATTAACACCACCAATATCCCTTTCCATTGTATTTTTAAAAAGTATTACTCCAAGTATCCTCTCATCAAAAGCATCACTTCTTATTATCCTTGAACGCATCTCATGAATATAATCAAACATTACTTCATCACTTGTAATTAATTCTTCACCAATACCATAATTTGCTAATGTTTTTTTGCTACTTCCGCCACTTTGATCTAAAGCAGCAATAAATCCTTTCTTATTTTTTAATATATCAATTATTTCCATTTTTTACCTCCATTTTAATTAATTTTGCATGCAATACTACTCTATCACTTTCTTTATAACATGTAGATAAAGTTAATATTTTATCATCTTTATTTAAATCAACTTCAAATTGATACTCACTTCTATTCTTTAATAAAGATAAAAATTCTTCATACTTTTCATCACTACTAAAATCAATATCTAAATAATCACTTGTCTGTGGTATTCTATAAATACTAAATACTTGCCATAAAGTATTTTCATACTCAGTAGATAACTTAACAACATGATTACTTTTATCATTATACCAATTACTTTTTGTAATATTTTTTAAAGAACCAAACATTGTTCCATCTACTCTACCATGAGCATAAAGAATTGTATTTTTATCAAAATTACTAATATTATTTCTATAATCCATAAATACCCAACCAGCAGAGTTATACTTTTTATTAAAATCTTTTTTTAAATAATATGTATTATCATCAGTTTGTACAAAAGGATAATTTATATTAGTGCCATTTACTTGTATCCACCCTACTGTATCATTATTTATTTTCTTTAAATTTTTAAAATTAACATTTATTAAATTCATTTTAATATAATCCCAATAAGGATTTTCTTTATTTTCTTCTTTCGGAGGATTTACAATTACTGTATCAATTGTATCATTTACCTCCTTAACCTCTGTACTTGTATTAATTTCATTAATTTGTTTTTCAGTATTTTTTGCATCCATACTCCACTTAATTAAATTAATACCTGAATACGTCCCAAAAACCAAAAAAATAATTAAAAGCAAATAAATAAGTTCTTTTCTTAAAAATAATCTTTTTTTATTTTTCACTATTACTTCAGAACTCTTTACTTCTTCATTACTTACATCATTATCATCAATATTCAAACTTTTTAATATTTCATAAGATAGTTCTTTATCATCTTTTATATTTTTATTATCTTTTATATTTATCCCCATCCTAATTATCTAGTTCTATTTCTATTTTTTGTGTCTCACTTACTTTAAATTCATGATATCTAACGCCGCACTCATCGAATAATCTTCTTGAAGCAACCATATTATCTTGGTCATGATATTTATCACTTAAATATATTACTTCTCTTATACCCGATTGAATAATTGCCTTAGCACATTCATTACATGGGAATAACGCTACATATATTTTAGAACCTTCTAAATCTCTTTTATTACCTCTGAAATTAAGAATAGCATTTAACTCTGCATGACAAACATACATATATTTAGTATCAAGGGCACTACCTTCTCTATCCCAAGGAAATGAATCATCATTAAATCCATTCGGAGCTCCATTATATCCGATTGATAAAATTCTATTATCATCACTTACTATACAAGCTCCAACTTGAGTTGATGGATCTTTACTCCTTAATGCAGAAAGTTTTGCAATTCCCATAAAATATTCATCCCAAGATAAATAATCTATTCTTTTTTTTACTTCCATTTATATTCACCATCCTAATATAATTCTAACAAATTTTTTAGAAAAATAAAAGAGTTGTTTAAAAATTAATCATTTATTTTTCAACAACTCCACAAGGTTTTATATTTGTTTTATTAATTTTAATCAATTTAATATATTCATTTATATTTATTGAACTAACCCTTTCAATAAATTCATCTATCAATTTCTTTGATAAAATACATTCTTTATATTCAAAACCAGGATAATATTCACTTGGATAACTTTTATAATCATTTTTAGTTATATTATATTTATTTGAGACATATTTACCTAAACAATTATAAGCAAAATACAAATCTTCCCTGAACTTTTCATAGCTATTTTCTAATAAATATCGTTTATCAAAACATTCATCAAAAAACAAATAATCAGTTACTAAATGAAGAAACCATCCTAATTCAAAATCATCTAATTCTTTTCTTTCTTTTAAAAATGAATATAAACTAACTTTACTTTGTAAATAACTAACATTATTATTTCCTCGATTACTTTCTGTAAAATGAGCTTGATCTTTATCATCTGCAGCATCAGGATATAAAATACCAGCTATAAAATCGTCATAATTAGATATATTATTTTTTTCATAATATTTTTTAGCAACAGCTAGATGCATTGCTGAACTAGCCATTATTTTAAATAATCCTTTATTACATCTAAATTATCCATACTAACATCAATATTATTACTTTTAAACATATCTTTTAATACAAACCTTTTATTATTTATTTCATCTTCACCAAGAATTATTACATATGGAATATTTTCTCTATTTGCAAAATCAAGACTTCTTTTTAATTTTCTATCTTTCATTTCAATTTCCACATTTATTCCCATATCTCTTAGTTTATTAGCTAAATCTAATGCTTCAATTTTAACCGACATCGGAATAATAAATAACTCTACACTACTATTCTTATTAAATTCTTCTCTAGTTTTTAATATTTCAAATATTGATGTTAATCCAAAACTAATACCAACCGCAGGATACACTTCACCATCATTAATATATTCACCAATCATGTTATCATATCTTCCACCACCACCGATAGAACTTGTAACAACACCACTTTTATCATACACTTCAAACACATTGCCAGTATAATAATCTTGACCACGAGCAAGTGTTAAATCAAGAATACATTTATCATTATACCCTAACTTCTTAATATAATTACTTAAACTATCAATTTCCATAATACCAGTTTTTAATACTTCATTATCACTATTTACAAATCTACTCTTAATACTTTCCAAATCCATCTTAAACATTAACAGTAAACTACTTACTTTTGTTTCTTCTATGCCTAAGTCCACTAAATACTTAACAAGTTCAGTCTCAGTTATTTTATTCATTTTATCAATTATAGTAATAACACTACTTATTTTGCTATCTTCTATTCCAACCTCACTAATTAAGCCACGCATTAAATTTCTATTATTATATTTAATAATGATATCAATATCTAATCTTTTAAAAGCTGTAATATATAAACTTAATAATTCCGCTTCAACTAACTCTCCAGATATACCTACAACATCAGCATCACATTGCGTAAATTCTCTATCTCTACCCACTTTAACTGGACCATCCCTAAAAACTTTAGCAATTTCATATCTTTTAAATGGTAAATTAATATTATTCTTATTTAAAGCAATAAACTTTGCAAAAGGTACAGTTAAATCATATCTAAGGCCTAACTTACGATTCCCTTGATCAGTTAATTTATATATTTCTTTTAATAAATCATTATTTTCATCATACTTATCTACAAGCATATCCAAGTAACAAAGTATCGGTGTTTCAATAGGTTGATACCCAAATTCTTCAAATGTAGTTTTTAAAATTTTGTTTATATAATTTCTAATTTTTTGTTCTTTAGGTAAAAAATCATAACCACCTTTTACATTTTGTATTTTCATATTTGACTTCCTTTCCGTTATTAAAAAACAAGCACTTTAATAAGCACTTGTAACAACTTTAATGTTGCAAACCCAAGTGCGTGATTTTATGATTATGAAAAGACATTTCAAACTTTTTCATAAAATACATCCTTTCAAGTAACTAAATTATATCACACACAGAGTATATTTACTACTCTTTTTCTCTTTTTCTAACCATTTCCTTAGAAAAAGTTCTAACAATATTTTTTAATATTTCACTTATTTTTGCCATATCTTCTAAACAAACATATTCATGAACACCATGAAAATTATGACCTCCAGCACCTAAATTAGGACAAGGAATCCCCATAGTACTAATTTTTGTTCCATCAGTACCGCCTCTTATTGGAACAACTTTTGGTGTAATTCCTATTTCTGTCATAGCTTTTAAAGTTCCATCTATTAAAGTTTTTTCTTTTTTTATAATATCATACATATTATAATATAAATCTTTAAATCTTATTTCAATAATATTACCATATTTTTTATTTAAATGTTCGACTATTTTTAATAATACTCTTTTTCTTTTTATAAAATTTTCAAGATCAAAATCTCTGATATGATAAATAAGATTTGCTTCACTTATATCACCATTCAAGTCATGTAAAGCATAATAACCTTCCTTACCTTCAGTATTTTCAGGATACTCTTTAGGTACAAAACCATCAAATTCAACAGCTACTCTTAAAGCATTGATTAATAAACCTTTAGCATACCCTAAATGAGCAGGAACTCCTTTAATTGTAACACAAGCTGAACCAGCATTAAAATTTTCATATGAAAATTCACCTAAATCACTACCATCCACTGTATAAGCAAAATCAGGATTAAAATGTTTAGTATCAAAATTCTTTGTTCCCATACTTACTTCTTCATCCGGAGTAAAACAAACTAAAATATCTCCATGTGCTTCATTACTGCAAGCATAATACTCAAGCATATCCATAATCTCTGCGATACCGGCCTTATCATCAGCTCCAAGCAAAGTATTACCATCTGTAGTAATCAAAGTTTTACCAATATAATTTTTTAAATCACTATATTTTTCAACCGATAAAATATCTCCATTTTCTAAGTTAATATCCTTCCCATCATAATTTTTTATTATTCTAGGTTTTATATTTTTTCCACTTGCAGCTGAAGACGTATCTAAATGAGAAACGAAACCAATACTAGGCAAATTACTATTACCACATAACTTTCCATAAACATAACAATGCACTTCATCATAATAAACTTCAATATTTAAATCTTTTAATTCTTTTACTAAAACATTCGCTAATTCTCTTTGATTCTCACTAGTAGGATTATTCATCCCAAAAGGATTAGATGTTGTATCAATAGATACATATTTTAAAAATCTTTCTAATACATTCATAAGTATCCCCCAAACTTAATTTTTATTGTTTTTTACTTAAAAAAGCATGTAAACAATTTAACATATATTCAAATTCATATCTTGTAAATACAGTTTCATTCTTAAATTCTTCACCAACCAAATGAACAATTGGCAACTTACAATTTTTAATGGCATTTCTATAAAAATCATTTTGAATTGCACTTATATATAATTCATCAATAATATCATCATATTCTTTTGAATCTCTTTTTACTTCTTTACCTCTCCAATAAACAATGCCAGTTTCTTTCCAATTATATGTTGTTGCTTTTTGTAAAACTAAAGCTTCTTTTCCACTATATTTAAATAATTTTTTTTGCAATTTCTTATCTTTAAATTTTATTCCTTGAAAAAAACATTCTAATGAATTTAATGTACAACCTTTAAACTTAAAGTTATAAGGAAATAAGTTAGATAATAATTTAGGATATATTCCCCTTAAAGAATAACCAACATTTACCCACTTATCACTTTCTCCAACAACACCATTTTCATCTTTAATAACTACACCATCACACTTATAAACGTTATTTTTTTCAACTATTTCTAATTGTTCAAATTTAAAACTTTTTTTAAATTCTTTAAACTCTCTTAATTCTTTTTTGTATTTTGACATAATAATCTATCCTTTCTCTTTACAAAAATACTTCTCTAAATTACTAGTATTTTAACACAACCATATAAACATGTCAAAAAAATATACCATTTATGATAAATATATGTTATAATTAATTTGTACTTGCCTGTATGGCGGAATTGGTAGACGCGATAGACTCAAAATCTATTTTCAGAAATGGAGTTCCGGTTCAAGTCCGGATACAGGCACCAGAAAACAAATAAAAGTCCTCATAAATGGACTTTTTTAATTTACAATTTTTTTATGATACATGATTTTACTTTAATATTCCATAACCAAACTTTACTTCATCAAAAAATAAGAAGTTATGTAACGGATAAAAAGTTAAAATAACAAACATTATACAACCTAAAGCAATAATTATAACAGGTAATATATTAATATTCATCTCTTCACCAGTTAATATTTTATATCCTATAAATTCCATAAAAATATAAGTAACAAACATTAAACCAATTGAAATAACCATTGACTCACCTAGCCATAAGTAAAGAGGAATAAAAATAATTAAATAAAATATAACCCCAAGTAATGATTTAACCATAGCTTCAATATAAAAGTTATTTATTTTTATATTATTTTTTTTACATAAAATAAATTCTAAAACACTTCCCAATAGTAAACAATAATAAATAATTTTCATATGTTCCCAAATAGATTCATTAACTGGAAAAACTAAAGCAAATATGTTATTTGGAAACCAATCATACATAAAGTGCCACAAAAAAGATAGTAAAAAAAGAAAAACAACATTAATTATTTTAATTTTCTTTAAAGACATAGTATCACCATTAAATATTATGCACTAGACTTATTAAAATATGTTATTTTTCCTCTTTATAAATAGATGTAAATAATTCTTGTTCATCTGTATCATTTCCATTATCCATTGGTAAATCTGGTAAATCACTAATCGTAGCAAGCCCAAAGTAATCCAAAAATTCACTAGTTGTACGATATAAATTAGGCTTTCCAGGTAAATTACTTTTACCACTTATCTTAACAAGGTCTTTAGCCATTAATTTTCTTATCATATTAATACTTGCTAACCCTCTAAGTTCATCAACCTCAGCCCTAGTAATAGGTTGATTATAAGCAATAATAGCTAATGTTTCTAAAGCTGCTTGCGATAAAGTATTTGTACCTCTCGTAGTAATTAACTTTTGATAATATTCTTTATGTTCTTGTTTAGTTGTAAGTTTAAAAGCATCTCCGATAAAGCTAATCCTAATACCTCTATTATCTTTATTATACTCTTCTCTTAAATTCTTAAGTAATTCCTGAGCTTCTTTTTTTGTAATAGCCATTATTTCTACGATATTATCTAATGTAATACCTTCATCACCTACAACAAATAAAAGGCCTTCCAAAACTGCTTCTTTGTTCATTCTTTCACTCTTTCTATATATATTTCTCCAAAATTAGTATCTTGTTTTAGAGTAATTTCCCTTTGTTTGCACATATCTAAAATTGATAAAAATGTTGCAACTACTAAATCTTTAGTATAATCTTCAAAAAGATCAGTAAACTTAACATTACCCCTTTTACTAATATATTCTCTAATATATTCTTTTCTTTCTTCAACACTAATTTCTTTCCTTGTAATTCTTGTGTTAATAGGTTTTTGATATGACATTCTTTTATTTAATTCTAACATTGCATTTTTTAAAAGTTCCACATCCATATTACCTTCTAATTTTTCTTTTTTATCAACAAATATATTTAAATTTTCTGGTAACTTTGTAAAAAACTCATTTCTTTTTTCTTCTAATTCTTTAAATACATTAGTTACATTTTGATATCTTTCATATTCTATTAATTTATTTTTTAAATCCTCTTCACTATTAATAGTAAAATCATCATTATCATCACTATCACTATCTAAATTAAGTAACAATCTACTTTTTAAATGAATTAATTCTGCAGCCATAACTAAATATTCACTTGCATCATCTAAATCGTCTTTTGGTATACTTTCTATAAACTCTAAATATTTATCTATAATATATTTTGTATCAATTTCATAAATATCCATTTTAGCAGTTTTAACTAAATGAAGGAGCAAATCAAGTGGCCCCTCAAAATCATTAATACAAAGCTTCATAAAACCTCCCTATTTACATGTATAACCCATTGATGTTAATTCAAAATTAATTACTTTCGCATCAGTATCTTTTGGGTAAAAAGTCTTTAAATTAATTTTTTCATCCCCTAGAGTATTTAAATTAATTAGTGTTCTAAATGTAAGAACATTATCTACAACATCTAAAGTAGATGAAACACCATTTATAACACTGTATGCTGTTTGCATTGCTTGATAAGTACCATATAATGTATTAAAATTAGCATCCGTATTACTTACCTCATATAATAGATTAATAGCATAAACTTTATTATTATTTAATAAATAACTTACAGTTTCATAATCTTTACTACATGAATATGTTGCCATATTATTAGCATCCGCTGGTGCCACAAATGTAGGATAATTATCTTCACTTATCTCTAATACAGTTAATGAATATACATTAGAATCAACTAAATCAAAACTCACAGTTAAATTAGAATTTGGACTAACTATACCATCTTGTAACATTACTCTTTCAAGTAACTTTTTATTTTGATTATAGAAATTAATAAAATAATCATAACTAGCCAAATCTAATATTTCTTCTCCAGTATTAACAATATCTAAATTTATTTTATTATTAGATATATTAATATTATTGATTTTAAATTTATCAAAAACTATTTCTAGATTTTCACTAACAACATATTCTTTTATTACATCTTCTGAATTATCATCATCAGTATTATCTTTATTATCATTAGTTGGATTATTAGGTACAACTATATCAGGATTTAAATAATTATTAATATATTGAGATATCTCAGGTAAATAAATTACTCCAGCAATAAAAATACCAAAAATAATAATAATCCAAACTATACCAAAAATACTAGCTTTTTTCTTATCTTGTTTAATAGCTAGCGTTGTTGGTGTTAACTCTTGATCATTTATAACTATAACTTTTTTCTTAGCCATTTAAAATCATCCCATTTCATTCTATTAAAATTATACTATATTTACAAGCCATAAACAAGAAAAAAAAACAAAGATTATAAATAATCTTCGTTAACAAGCACTATTATCTTTACAAACATTATCTTTTTTATTAACTGCTTCAATAATAGTCTTATATTCTTTTTTCAACTCTTCTTTTTGTTTATCAGTTAAAGTTTCATAAGGATCTGTTTGACTTTCAACCGTAGCAACATGAAATCCTACAACTTTTCCATTTTTAACACCCACAACCGTCGGAGCATATAATCTCTTAACACCAGTATCATACATATTACCAGCATCATCTTTTACATAAAATTTTTCTAACTTTTTATCTAAAAATTTCAATATTTCATAATATGCATCAGTACCTTTTTTAGTTTGTTCAGGTTCAATGCTTCCAGAAAACTTATATGTATCTCTCATATCTAAAATATCAACATAATAAATTTTTTCAACATTTAATTCTTTAGCTGTATCAATTAGTACTGGAACAGCATTACGACACCATGGACAAGCCGCAAATCCAAAGTAAATAACTGCATCTTCATTCTTTAAAATATCTACAATTTCTTTACCAGTTTTATAAACAATTGGATTTTCTTCAGGTATTTCCACATTTACATACTTTTCTTCACTATTTTCATTAACTAGTTCATTTAATGCTTCATATTCATTTTTAAATTTTATTGCATCACTAATCTTTTCATCTTTATGAGTTATTATTGCATAACCACATAAACCAATAACAAGTGCTGCACACACAAATATCACTATCATATATATTTTATTACTTTTTTCCATATTTATCTTACTCCCTTACTATAATAAATTATTAACACCCTAATATTCTTATTGATAACTTTAGCTAAATTTTATACCTCATTTCTATAGTTAGCAAGCAAACTATCTAATTATTTTATAACTCGGCGGCGCGGGGTGGATACCCCCACCAGCCGCGCTTAACCAAAGTTTATCATACTACCAAAGTTATTGGCGAATCTTTAGTTCCAGATCCCCCAGCAAAGAGAACAGAAGACTTTAGATACAAGACTGGACGAGAGCCATAGCCACCGTTCGCGTTGAAGTAGCCCAGGAAGCCGTTGTAGCTCAAAGTAAACACAGTGCTGCTGTTCGAAGAACGAGGCGAAATTGTCCATTCTTCATTTCCCATATATATCCAATTTATTGTTCTTATTGATGTTCCATTCGCATCGTTACCATGATACTTATCTAGAGTTGTTGTCCACGCACTTGGACTTGCTGCAAATCCATAGTCACTTACATACATTAGCCCTATTTTAGATGTACCATCACTAGGTCCATATGTTTTGGTAGCATTTGTTATTTCCGCTGTATACATTACGCTTGGTGTTACTGAATGTGTTGTGTGTCCACTTACTTTCCATGTTGCATCTTCAATCAAATTTGACCATGTTGTACCTATATTATTTAAATAATTTGTATTTAAATTTGTTTTGTTTAGTAAACTTGTACTCCATTCATTTGAACCCCATCCAGAGTTTATCGATGTATTATTTTTATAATTCCAGTAATATGCATCTATTTTTGATAAACCACCTTTATAGTACGATGCATCTGGAGTTTTTGAACCCACATAATCTCCATTTGTTCCAAGTAGATTACTATTAGCATAATCATATTTTATTAATTTTACTTTATCTTCGAATACTCCGATTATTCGATATAGATTATCTGTTGGGCATGGACTTGTTGTTGAACCAAAACATACAAAGTTATTTACACTTTCACTTGCTCCTGCATATCTATATGAGTTATCTCCTGCTCCATTTGTTAACGAGCTTGTATGATGATATAGGGTATCATCTTTTCCATCCATTGCTATAATACATGAACTTAAAGTTTGTCCATTAGAACAAACAGTGGCTACAGTCTCTTTAATTTTCTCCTTTTGAATCATCAACTTAGCATTAAAACTTTTTCCTGCATTACCAGCTTGATTAGAATTATAATTTACAAATGTTACTGTTACATTCCACTCTTCTGTTTTAGTACTTGTAGTTGTTATTTCTCTATTATTTAATATTGTTACTAATCCTGTTTTATTTGTTATATCAAAGCCTTTTATTGATGCACCTTTTCCATCAGTAACCGTTTTATAAGTTAAGCCTGTTAAAGTAGTTATTTCATTATTACTACCATCTTTAATAGATAATAAAATTTCTGGTGTATTATTATCTATTGAATAAGTAAATGTATTATTTGATATATTTAAATACAAATAATAATGTTCAGTTGCAGTATTTGTTTTATTATTTGCACTTAACATTGCTTTAGCAAACGTTGTACCCGTTTGATTTCCTTTGCCACTTGCAAAATTTTCTTGATTAAGTGATAAATTTAATGCTGAACCAGCCTCAAATGTAAAAGTATCTACGGTATTAGAATTTATATTAATATCAGTTTGAGCACCTTCACCTGTCTGAGCAACAAAATATGCATATGTTGCAGCAACTAGAGTTAGTGCAAGCGCAATTATAGATATAATACTAACTATTTTTATTTTTTTGTTATCCATATTATTACTCCTTTAATTTATTCTTTACCATAAGATAATAATACCATTTTTTTTATAATAAGAAAACTAGTTTTTTTAAATTTCACAAAAAAATTAATATTTTCTAAACTTTTATGACTTTACATCACAATTTTCATCATGGGAATTTATAAGTCCAATTGCTTGTAAATAAGAGTAAATTATTGTTGATCCTACAAACCTCATTCCTCTTTTATATAAATCTTTTGATAATTCATTAGATATACTAGATGTAGTTTTACCAGTTTCTTTTATTGGATATTCTTTAAAATACCCAAGTAAATAATTTTTAAAACTACCAAATTCACTCTCAATATCCATAAATACTTTAGCATTATTAATACTTGCTTTAATCTTTAATTTATTTCTAATAATATTTTTATTATTCATTAATTTTTCTATTTTTACATCATCATAATTAATTATCTTTTCTATATCAAAATTATCATAAGCTTCTTTAAAATATTTACGTTTATTTAAAACACACTCCCAAGAGATTCCCGCTTGAAAACCTTCTAATATTAACATTTCAAATAAGTACTTTTCATCTAAATTAAGGATACCCCATTCATTATCATGATACTTTACATATAAAGGATTATTTAAATTACACCATTTACATCTTTTCATCTTAATACCTGTTTCTTTTTACTAAAAACATTATTTAATATAATAAATATCACTATAAATAAAATCATGACCCCCATATTAATAAAAATAAGTTTTAAATTACTTAAGTTTAAAACTTCTAAACTTGCCAGTAATTCATTTGAATTAATATAGTAATATGCTGGAAACACATGGGCTAATTTTAAAACACTATCAGGCAGCCACATAACTGGTATAAAAGCACCACATAAGAATGCTTGAGATAAAGCTACAACATTTACAATACCCGATACTGCTTCTTTTTTATTTACTAATGTACTAACCAAAAGAGATAAAGCTAAAGCCACTACTGCAAATATAAATGTATTTAAAATATAAATTAAACCTCTTTTACTAAACATAATACTACCAAATACAATAAACCCTAAAATAGTATATAAAATAACTACAAACAACACATATAAAATACTTGATAACATAATACACTTATTATATTTTTTATAATTCATACTACTTATAATAGTTCTTTTCTTAACACTTTCTTCATTAAAAGAAGATAAAACCAAACAAATAATAAACATAACAACTGCTATAATACTATAACTTGCAAAATTATAATATCTTGAAAGTCTAGTTAATTCTGTAGTATTTATTTTTGTTGCAAGTTCTACATTTGCATTAGTTTTTAATGAATCATTTATTTTGTTTACTAATATACTTTTATCACTAAATTCATCATGAAGAACTCTTTGCGTTTTTAAATATCTTTCAAGTAACATTTCTGCTAAACTCGAGGAATAATCTCCACTTGATTTAATATTAATTTCAGGATTCTTACCATTTAAAACATCATTTTCATAACCTTCATTTATATATATTACATAATTTGCATCTCTATAAAATAATGCATCATCTATTTTTTCTTCATCAGCCTCTATATCAAGGATATTAGCATTATTTCTAAAATACTCAACTAGATTATTTGCTAAGATACTATCATCATTATTTATAATTATTACATCTGGTTTACTACTTTTAAAATCATCTGTTACATCATTACTACTCATATTAAGCGTCCCAAAAACAAGTAACATAACAGTATAACCAATAATTGTACCTTTATATTTATTAACAACTTTCCAAAAAGTTTTAAATAGCATCATACTTTTGCCTCCTTAAAACAATGCTTGATATTCCCAGTAATACACTTGAAAATACTACTAAACTAATTACATTAAAGAAATATCTATTTAATGTATCATAATAATACAAAGAATAAAAACCATCTGTAATCATTGCTGCTGGATTAATCTTATTTATAATTGGTATATTTTTATCTATCACATACTTCATAGTAATTCCCATCATACCAGATAAAAATGAGAAAAACATTGTTATGGCAATTAAAATTCCACTTTTAGCATTTTCATTTATTTTAAATATTGATGAAACAAACACGCCCAAAGATAAGCCCGCTAAAGAACCAACTATAGCAAGGATGATTATATATAACATATTAGAATCATAATTTATCTTTAAAACAAATATTGTATATAAGAATAAAATAATTAATCCCACAAATTGCACTATAATACTAGCAAGTAAGCCACTAAGAACTAAACTACTTTTTTTAAATGGTGCAATACTACTTCTTTTTCCAACATCACTTAAATTTGGCATACTTTTATTAATAATATACATAGATAATATTCCTCCATATAAAGCAGCCATCGCTATTAAAGTATAATATTCTATCATAGTATAACTTAAATTACTTCTTGATATATTTTTAATATTTACTTCACTATTTAATTTATTTAATATATTACTTGTAATACCATCTATATCATAATTACCTTTATTTACTTCTTCATTAATACTTAAACTTATCATATTTTTTTCACTATTTACTTCATCTACAAAAAACTTAAGTATAGTTTCATATATTCCATTATCATTTATTTTAATATTTACATCATTACCAATAAACTCAAGATAACCAGTTACTTTCTTATCTTCTAACAATTTATTAGCATCATTCTTACTTACATATTTTACATTAAATAATTTTTTATCATCCTTACTTACACTTTTAATTGCTTCTTTAAATATTTCATTATTATTAAAATCATTACTTTCCACAACTGCTATATCAAATGGATGAAATGCTTCATTATTTTCAATATCATTAAAAGCTAGTTTAAAAAATGTACCTAGAATAATCGGAAATATAAATGTCCAGAAAATCAAACTTTTATTTCTAAAAAGAATTTTTAAAGAATATTTAAAATTATGTTTAAACATCAATCTCTCAAATCCTTTCCAGTTAATTCCAAAAATACATCATTTAGTGTTGGTCTTTCAGAAAATATCTTTGAATATGCAACCTTTTTTTCATGCAAATAATCTATTAATTCACCTAGATTATCTTTTTCCTTTTTATAAACAACTACTAATACATTTCCTTGATAACTTAAATCTAACACAGTTTTAAATTCTTTAATCTCATCTATTATTTTTTCACTTAAGTCTTTTACTTCTACAGTTATTTTTTCTTCCAACTTAGCAAGTGCCTTTAATTCATCAGTTGTACCTTCAGCAATAATCTTCCCCTTATCTAAGATAATAATTCTATCACAAATCATTTCTACTTCTTCCATATAGTGAGTTGTATAAACAATGGTAGCCCCTTCATCACGAAGCTTTTTTATACCATCTAAAATATTATTTCTACTTTGAGGATCAACTGCAACAGTGGGTTCATCTAAAAATATAAGTTTAGGTTTATGTGCAATACCACAAGCAATATTTAAACGACGCAATAATCCCCCAGATAATTGTTTCGGATAAAACTTTATAAATTCATTTAATCCCACTAAATTAATAGCATCCATTACATATTTTTCTCTAATATCTTTATCATTTATATATAGCCCACAAAAATAATCAATATTTTCATAAACAGTTAATTCTTGAAATACTGCAACTTCTTGAAATATAACCCCAATATCTTTTTTAATTTCATAAGAATCTGGTTTCATTTCATGTCCAAATATTTTAATACTTCCACTACTAAAATTTAATAATTGCAAAATTGAATTAATAGTTGTGGATTTCCCACTACCATTTGGTCCTAAAAGGCCTAATATTTCACCTTCAAAAACATCAAATGACAAATTATCTATTGCTTTTAAATTTTTATATTCTTTTGTTAAATTCTTTACTTCAATTACTTTCTTCATTATCTATTCTCCTTACATACACAACTTTTTCTTTTAAACTAATCTTACTTATTTCATAACCATATTCTTTTAAATTCTTTTTTTTATTTAAAAATGAATGATCTAAGCTTTTCATACTTCATATTATTTTTCCTCCTCGAGTAACATCAATGCTTTAAACTCACTAGATAAAAGTTCACTAATTTGTTTATCGCCAAGAACTATTGCATCACTTGCTAACAGAGTTGCAATACCATGTGTAAACAACCACATCTTTACATGAAAAGACTTTAAATCTTTACCAACTAAACTAGTACTCATGTTAATATACTTTTCTACTTCATTAAAATTACCATCTGCTGCATCAATAAACTCACCTATAGAAAGATTGGTCTTACTCATAAATAATACTTTAAATAAATTCTTTTCTTCTTTAGCAAACTTTATATAATTAATACCTGTTTGTTTATATTTAGGCATTTCATCATTCATATTATTTGTTAAAAAATCATAAAAGTACTTAATCATATTTTTTTTTAATTCACCCATTAATTCTTCACTATTTTCAAATTGATAATATATTGGTCTTATTGAACAATTTAACTTTTTTGCAATTTCTCTATTACTAACAAATTCAATACCTTTTTCCCTCACTATTTCTAAAGCTGTATTTAATATATTATCTTTACTTATACTTATCTTTTTTGGCAATTTATCACCTTCCTAACTATATTGTATCGCGCGATACAATATTAGTAAAGAAAAAACTAAATGAATTTACATTTAGTCCTTATAAACTTCTTTAGCTAGATTAAATACAGCCCTAGCTTTTGGCTATCCAGCATAAAATGCTACATGAGTAATTACTCCGACCATTTCTTCTCTCATACCCTAATTATAATACTTTTCTAATTGAATGCAATTTCTGTATCAATATTATCATCTACTATAGCAATTATCAAAAATATAATACCACTTATTAAAATTAAGAATGAACCAATAAATGAGGCATACCTAAGCACAATTTTTTTATTACTATCCCCTGGTTTTAATTCCAATACATCATCATAAGAATCTTTAGTAAAATAATAATATATAAGAAGTAAAATACTAAAAATAAGTATCATTAACCATTGATATTCTTTTTTACTCTTTTCACTTTTAGTTAAAATATAGTTCTTTTCCTTACCATTTGCATACCAACTCAAAACAATAATACCTATATATATTATCCATATATAATTTTCTATTTTAATATCTTTCAACCTACTTAAATCCTCATTCATAATAAAGTATATTATTTTGGGCTTTCAGTTCATACCCATAAGGTTAACTTTTTTAAGTTTCAAAAAATTCACGTTCAATTTATCAACATAATTAGTATATTATATTACTGGTATCATTTTAAAAAGACTTTAACACAAATTGTATAAATAAGTTGATGTTCTAATAAAAATATTTTATAATATATTACTAAGTCAAGAATTAGAAAAAGAATCAAAATATAAAAGGAGGAAAAATGGAAAAAGAACAATTATTATATGTATCATTAGATGATAGTGGAAAGCTAAACAAAAAAGAAAAATACTTAGTTTATGCAGGACTTTTCTTTACTAACAAGAAAGAACTAGAACGTTTTAAAGCAGTATATAAATCAATTAGAAATAATATAGCAAAAAAAGATATTTAATTATTAAGATATATTTATAAATTTAATACTGCTGGATTAATAGTAGATAATTCACAAATCACAAAAAAAGATATTTTAATCAGTAAAAATGCAAAAGGTAGATACAGAGATTATGTAATCAAACTATTAATAAAAGATATTATTATACATTTAATTAAAGAAGGAAAATTAAATCCCCATAAAAAACTTACTTTAATTATAAATATGGACCAAGAAAGTTCTAAAACTAATGGAAAATATAAATTAGATGAAGGCATTTATGAAGAACTAATTAAGGGAATTATTAATTATAACTATGGTTTTACTAGTATTCCAATTTTATTTAATGAATTAACCATAAAAATATACTCACAAAATTCAAAAGACAGCATAATTATACAAGCATCCGATTTGATTGCAAATAACATTTGGAGAAATATGATAAAAACTGGAGAAATATATTCTGGAATAAACGTTTTAAAAAAGTTTCCATAAAAAAAGAGTGGAATTGTACCACTCCCCAGTTTATGTGGTGTAAATATACACTTAGTCCACAGACCACCATAAATCTGTCCACCATGACAAAGCATTACTGCTTTCGGTACAAATAATATATCACATAATATAATATTTGTCAAATTTAGTATATGCAAATTTATTTAAAATATGTTATATATAAAAGAAGTTTTTAATATATTAAAAATTTTTAAGTAATTGCGCCTTAATTGGCATTCGGCAATATTGCCGAGAATTTGATAGATACCAATTGGTATCTTTTTCAATTGACATATTATTACATACTGGACGTGGACACACTTAAAATTAAGTATTGTCACATTTTTATTTATATATAAAACAAAAAAATGAGTTTTCCTCCAACTAAAGAATTCCACAAATACATTAAGCATACCCTTTAGTATCTTGGCAAACTACTCACTCACTAATTAAATAATATCAAAATTAATATTACATGTCAATTTTATACATACATCTATTTATATAATAATGACTTATTTTTTTACTTTTAATTGCCAACTTTTATGGCCAAGTTACAAAAAAAAGAATATTATTGCTAATATTCCTTAGTAAACATTTGGTAGCGAGAGGGAGATTCGAACTCTCGACCTGCCGGGTATGAACCGGATGCTCTAGCCAGCTGAGCTATCTCGCCATGACTACTAAATAATATCAAAAAAAAAGACTTTTGACAAGTCTTTTTCGACATTTTATTTAAAAATATCATAAATATTATCCAAACGGTCCTCTATTTTCTTTAACACTTTATAAATATGATAGCCATCCACAAATACATGACTAACAGTAATATTAAAAGGCATTACATATTTATTATCATTTAAAACATACTTTCCAATACAAATTCTTGGTACACTTAATGAACTTTCATCCTCAGGTATAGGATGAGTTACACTTGTAAAATTAATCCAAGGTAAACTTGTAATATAGTATTCATTCCAACAATTTTCAAGATTATATGACTCGTTTGATAATACTTCTTCATTCTTAGCTTTATCAATATTTTCTTTAGCAATATTATAAAACTTATGATAATTATCAACATATGAAAATCTAACATTTTCAAAAGTATCATTTTTAGTTAAAACTGTTATTCCTGGATTACAAACATCATATAAAACTGGTTCCCCATTTACAATTCTTTCTCTCATTTCAGGAACTTTATTTAAGCACTTAACTAATATAAACAAAAAATTTATAAAAAATGAACTATTAGTTTCTTTAGTATATTTAACTAATTTTGTTACATCTAAATTAACATTAACACCATAAGTTGGATTCTTAAATGTTTTAAACCATTCATAAGTTTTTCTTCTATCCATTTTTTCTACATCTATTTTTTCTAGCATAATACCTCCTAATATTGAAAAAGTTGTACCCAATAATATGTACCTTGAAATTTAATTACACCAACACCAATTCTAGTAAAAGAAGAATCAATCATATTTTCATAATGACCCTGAGAACCTTTCCAAGCATATGAAACTTCCTTAGCATTTCGTTGCCCCATTGCTATATTTTCACCAACACCATAAATATCTTGACCAAAATCACGCATTATGTAATAGCACATATTTCCATCAGGTCTTTCATGAGAAAACTTATTAGCATAAGCCATTTCAACCGCTCTAACCATCGCGGCTTTAGTTAATGTTTCATCAAGTACCAAAGGACTTTTATTAACTTCAGCTCTAAATTCATTTGTATATTTTAAAACATCATTTACCATATTGCTATATATACTCATATTTTCAATAGCTTCAGGTAACATATCTGAAGTCTTTGCATTAAAATTTTTAGCATCAACTTCACTATGGTTATACTCATCAATTAACTTTTTAGATCCATCACTATACACATTATAAGTTTTTACATGCCAAGAAGTTAATCTAGAACCATACTTCAAATCTTTTTCTTCTTTTTCTTTTTCAGTTTCTTCTTTAACAAATTTTACTTTATTATTCTTAGTTTTATTATCATTACTATTATTATTGTTTTTTGTATTATTTTTAGTTTCTGTATTTGTTTTATTACTTGTTTGTTTCTCTAAAATCTCTAACTTCGTAGTTTCTTCTGTTTCATTACCACTACTATCCTTAGCAATAATTACTATATCATAAACACCAACATCGCTATAACTCTTATCCTCTTTATATGACAAGATACATTCTTCCCCACTATTATCAGTACAAGAATCTACAAAATCATTTATAGTAAATTTATCTCCAGCATAAACCTTTAATTCTTTTAATTTTAATATTGGGTTTTCACTATCAATATCAGTTATTTCTTCATTTTGTTTATCGTTATTATTTATAATTTCTTTTGTTTCTTCCTTATTATCTTTATTCTTAAAATATAGTAATACTCCTCCACCGACGATTAACACCACACTTACAATAATAATTATATATTTTTTTAAATTATTTTTCATTTTACTGCCTCCATAATACATTATAATTAAATATACATTAAAATATAAAATTATTTTATTTCATTTTAGAATACCCAATTAATTATAATACAAAACAACCTTAATATACAATAATTTTTGTTCTAAAAAACATTTTGGCTCATAAACTTATTCTGGGAGGACAAGCATATGGGCTTAAGCGAAAAAGAGGTAATCATTTCTAGAAAAGAACATGGTACAAATGAAATAACAAAACAAAAGAAAAATACTTTTTTACGTCTTTTGTTAGAGTCTTTAGGGGACCCTATTATCAAAATATTATTAATTGCATTAGGAATTAAAGTTGTAGTACTTTTTCGTGATTTTGATTGGTATGAAACGATTGGCATTTTAATAGCAATATTTTTAGCTTCATTTATTTCCAGTATTAGCGAATACGGTTCTGAAAAAGCATTTTCCAGACTTCAAGAAGAGCAATTAAAAACAAAAGCTAAAGTTAGAAGAAATGGCAAAATAATTGAAATACCATCCGGAGAAATAGTTGTTGGTGACATTGTCATTTTAAATAGTGGGGACAAAATACCTGCTGATGGTTATTTAGTTAAGGGTTCATTAAGCGTTGATGAGTCTGCCCTAAATGGTGAGGCAAAAGAAGCCAAAAAAGTATGTAAAAATGGTCCAGTTATAAGTGATGTAAATCGTGTATATCGAGGTTCAGTTGTATATAATGGTGAAGCTGAAATGTTAGTTAGATGTGTCGGAGATAAAACAATATTAGGTAAAATATCTCAAGAATTACAAGAAGTTGTTCCAGAAAGTCCTTTAAAAATAAAATTACGAGGACTAGCTAAAACCATAAGTAGAATTGGTTATGCTGGTGCCATCCTTGCTAGCATTTCCTATTTATTTGCAAGTATTATAATTTCTAACAATTTTGATAAAGATTTAATTTTGGCAACATTAAGTAATGCCCCAATTATGTTTAATCATTTATTATATGCTCTTACTCTATCAGTTACAATTATCGTCGTGGCAGTTCCCGAAGGTTTACCAATGATGATTACCCTAGTATTATCAAGTAATATGAAAAAGATGTTAAAAGATAGTGTTTTAGTTAGAAAGCTCGTAGGTATAGAAACTGCAGGTAGCTTAAATGTCCTTCTTACAGATAAAACTGGCACCCTTACAAAAGGAGTTTTAAAAGTTACTGAGTTTGTTACTCCAGATAACAAAGTATTTAAAGATGTAAATGAATTAAAAAAAGTTAAGAATTATGAAATAATATATAACTCATTTTATTATAATAATGCTAGCATTATAAGTGAATCAGGTATTATCGGAGGTAATTCTACTGATCGTGCCCTACTCGAATTTATAAAATATGATAAAAAAAGAAATGAAAAAGTTATTAAAAAAGAACCTTTCGATAGTAAATACAAATATAGTAGTGTTACCCTAAGTAACGGTATAACATATTATAAAGGAGCTAGAGAAGTATTATTATCTAAATGTAAAAAATATCTAAATTCATTTGGTAATGAAGTAAGTTTTATAAATAAAAGTTTAATAGAAAAGAAAATAGATATGTATACTAAAAATTCTGGTAGAGTTCTTATATTTGCTTATGGAAAAGATAAAGATAATTTAACCCTTTTAGGCTTTGTAAATATAAAAGATGAATTAAGAGATGAAGCTAAAGATGGAATAAAATTGATTAAAAGTGCTGGAATTAAACCTATTATGATAACGGGGGATGCAATAGATACCGCTACATCTATTGCTCGTGAGGTTGGTCTTATTGATATAAACAGTAATATGGTTTTAGACAGTAATATGTTAGCCAAAATGAGCGATGAAGAAATTAAAAGAAATTTAAGTAAAATTGCCGTCATTGCTAGAGCCTTACCTCAAGATAAAAGCCGAATGGTAAGTATTATAGAATCAATGGATCTTGTCGTAGGCATGACTGGTGATGGAGTTAATGATGCACCAGCTTTAAAAAAAGCAAATGTAGGATTTGCTATGGGAAGTGGTACAGAAGTAGCTAAAGAAGCTGCAGATATTGTAATTCTCGATAATAATATTTTATCAATTAGTAAAGCCATTTTATATGGAAGAACAATATTTAAAAGTATTCGTAAATTTATTATTTATCAATTAACAGTTAATATGTGTGCATTAGTTTTATCAATAGTGGGATCCCTCATCGGAGTTACAACCCCTATTACAATTGTTCAAATGCTATGGCTTAACATGATTATGGATACATTCGCAGGAGTTGCCTTCTCTTTTGAAGCTCCACTCCTAGAATATATGGAAGAACCACCAAAGAAAAAAGATACACCAATTATGAATAAATATATGTATAGTGAAATCATATGGACTGGAGTTTATTGCGCTTTACTTTGTATTCTATTCTTAAAACTTCCAATATTTAAAGAACTTATTAGAACTGGAAACGACAATAAATATTTAATGACTGCATATTTTGCAATGTTCATCTTCATGGGAATATTTAATGCTTTTAACGCTCGAACAGTTAGAATTAATACATTTGCTAATTTAGGTAAAAATCAAGTATTCATTACAGTTTTCACATTTATATTTATTGCTCAACTTTGGATTATTTATCATGGTGGTGATATATTTAGAACATATGGTCTCAAAACAAATGAACTATTATTAGTTTTAATACTAGCCTTAAGTGTATTTCCAGTTGATTGGTTAAGAAAATACATATTAAAGAAAAAAGGCATAGCAATTAGGGTTTAAAATACTTGAAATTTTACAATAAATATGCTAACATAAGAATATATGAAACAAATTTTCATATATTAAAAAAGGAAACATTTGATTTTTGGATGTTGAATGTTACCGTTTGTTTATTTGGATGTTTATTTGGATATTTATTATCGCAAATAAACTTTTTTTATTATATAAAAACACACATGCGATTAAGCATGTGTGCTATTTTTATTTATCCTTTAGTTTCATTATCTTGTAGCTTTCTTGTTTCAATTAAGTCTGCTATTCCGCCTGCACTCATCGTAGACATAATACATACAACAATTGAATTAAGTAAGTTATCATCAATATGTAGAAAATAACAAACTACTCCACTCAAAATACCAATTACCACATTTTGAATAGGAATAAACTTATTAGGAACATTCTCGATAAATATTTTTGTAATTGCACCAAAGACATATGCCACAAGCATTATTATAACTGATAATGATATAGTCAAGATATCACCCCCTTTAAAGGTTATCATCTTACTATATCATATGAGCTAGTCCTAAAAACACAAATTACTTATGCCCTTATTCATTTTTATTTTTAAATTGCAATACTATCGGAGTACCATCAAAATCAATATTATTTCTAAATTGATTTTCTAAATATCTTTCATAACTAAAATGTATTAATCCTTTATTATTTACAGAAAAAGTAAATTTCGGAGGACAATTACCTGTTTGACTTACAAAATATATCTTAAGTCTTTTACCCTTATAAGAAGGAGGTTCATGTAAACTAACTGCTTCCATTATAATATTATTAAGTAAACTAGTTTTTACCTCTTTCCTATTATTGTTATAAGCATTTATTACCTCAGGCATTAAGGTACAAACACGTTTTTTAGTTTTAGCACTTAAAAATACTACATGAGCATAAGGAATAAATTGAAATTCATTCTTTATTTCTTCCTTCCATTTCCTTATATCACTATCTGGATTACTTATTGTATCCCATTTATTTACACAAATTACAATACCTTTACCAGCATCTAAAGCATATGATGCTATATGTTTATCATGTTCAATAATACCAGTTGATGCATCAATTACTAACACACAAACATCACTTCTGTCAATTGCTTTAAGACTACGAATTAAACTATATTTTTCAACACTTTCATATATCTTACCTTTTTTTCTCATTCCTGCGGTATCAATAACAGTAATATCTTCATGATTGTATTTAAATTTAGTATCTATCGCATCTCTAGTTGTACCAGCAATATCACTAACTATAGCTCTATCTTCATTTAGTATTGCATTAATTAAACTACTTTTTCCAACATTAGGTCTTCCAATAATAGAAAACTTAATTGTATTATCATCAACTATATCTTCTTCTGGTAAATCTTTAGTAATTGTATTAAGTAATTCATTAATCCCAATATTATGAGATGCACTAACAGCAATTAACTCACTAAATCCCAATTCATAAAAATTATATAAATTATCTTTTCTCTTATCATTATCAAGTTTATTAACAACTACTACCACTGGTTTACTTGATCTATGCAATATTTCCGCAACCTTTCTATCACTTGCATCAATATCTTCTATACCATCTACTACAAATAAAACTAAATCAGCTTCATCAATTGCTAAAGTTGCTTGTGCAAGTATATCCTTTTGAAAATCATCATCTCCAAAAGAAATACCTCCAGTATCAATTAAATGAAATCTTTTATTATTATACTCGACTTTACCATATATTCTATCTCTAGTAACTCCCGGAGTATCCATTATAATAGATTTATCTTCTTTAATTAATCTATTAAATATACTACTTTTACCAACATTGGGTTTACCTACTAAACATACTGTTTGCATACTAAAACCTCCTTATCTAATATTTTAAATTACATACATTATTTTCATTATTACTTTTAATATTTGTTGCTTTAGCATATATTCTATTATTCTTTTTATATATTTGTACCTCATCACACAACATACTTTTATTAGTAATATTATTTATTAAATCTTTCTTATTATCTTTATTTTCTTCACTAGTGGTATAATATCCTTCATCAATTAAAAATTTAACCGTAACTAATTTACAAAAACTATGTTCTTCTTCATCTACCACACAAGTATCGTTAAGAAGATTTTGATTCTCTTGCCCATAAAGAATAGCACTAGCTTCTAATTCTTCTATTTTACTATTAAGTAATTTCTTTAAAGAATTTTCTCTTACTTTCATAACACCAGAACTTGCCATCATAGCTACTATTCCAATAATTACTATAACTGCTAATACCTCAACTAATGTAAACCCCTTTTTATTCATATTTTAGCCTCCAATATACTTAATACTTCACTTCTACCCTTTTTAGTAACTGTACTAAATGTAATAAATTCATCAGAATCAAACTTTAATGTATCTTTAATTAATTTATCTTGTTTTATTCTTCCATTCTTACTTATCTTATCATATTTCGTAGCAACAATAGTAATATCCAAATTATAATATTTTAAAAACTCATACATTAAAACATCATCTTCCGTAGGCTTATGTCTATAATCTATTAACATAAATACATGTTTTAAATTTTCTCTAGATTTTAAATATTCTTCAATCATTAAACCAAATTTTTTTTGAGTATCTTTACTAACACTTGCATATCCATAACCTGGAACATCAACCAAATAAAATGCATCATTCACTAAATAAAAATTTAATGTTTGTGTCTTCCCTGGTTTACTACTTGTTCTTGCAAAGTTCTTTCTTTCTATCAAAGTATTTATAAAACTACTCTTTCCAACGTTACTTCTTCCCACCAAAAGAAATTCAGGTTTATTATCTTCTGGATATTGACTTCTTCTTACAGCAACTATCGGCTCATTCACACTTTCAATTTGCATAATTTGCATCACCAACTTAATTATATATTATTTCATTTAAAAATGCAAATTTTCATATATATTTATTAATGAATAAAGGAGGAAATTACATGCATAACACTAATTTTCCTCCTTCAATAGATCCCCATACTTTTTCAATCATTGCTGTAGCAGTAGGTTATGCTTGCGTCGGTGACTATAATGCTAATGAACAAAACTCAATTGGTAACTGGTTAATTCTAGTGGGACAATACATACTAACTCATGCTGCACAACAACAATTAATAGAATCTAGAATTGAAAACAATAATATAAATTCAAACTCTAAAAAAGCCAAAAAAGGTGGTTCCCCATACACAGATAATGAGAACCACAAAAGTAACCAAAATCAACGTAACGAAGTAGATTTCTTACTAGACGCATTAAACAAGATGCAACAAGAATTGGATAAGTTGAAATAAAATTTTAATTTATTATAATTGGATCAGATTGGGTTCCGGATCCTGATTTATAAGTTATTGAAGACTCAAGATTGAAGGACGGCCGAACCGCACTGAAGCCGCTCACGCCGTTGTAGCGCACGCCACCATCGCCGCGCACAAAGAAAGCATAGCCCGAATAGTCCGCATAACGGGAAATAGTCCATTCATAAAGTCCCATATACATCCAATTATTATTTGTTGCTGTTGTATTATTATAGGAACCCATTGTTAAAGTCCATGCGCTAGGACTTGCTGCAAACCCATAATCAGACACATACATTAAACCTATCTTTGCTTGATATTCTGTGGCATTATCCGTACTATTTGTTGCATCTGGATTTGTTATTTCATTTTGATATGCTACTGATGGTATTGATTCTGCTATATTATCATATGTGTTTCCTCCCACTTTCCATGTCGTAATTGCTATCTTATTTGCCCACTCTTCTCCTATGTAATTTATGTAATTGGTATTTAGATTTGTTTTATTTAGTAAGCTTGTACTCCATGTATTTGTAGCTTTATTTGTTGCTTTGTAATTCCAATAATATGATGTTATATTTGCATAATTATTTTCTTTATATGTCGTACTACCATATGTATAAGCTCCTTTATAATCTCCATTTGTTCCTAATTCTTCTGCTGTCATATAATCATATTTTATTAGTTTTACTTTTCCTTCTATTACTCCGATTATTCTATATAAGTTATTTGTTGGACATGGGCTTGTTGTTGATCCAAAACATACAAAATTATTTACGCTATCACTTGACCCTGCATATCTATAGCTATTATCCCCTGCTCCATTTGCGAGTGTTGAATCATGATAATAAATTTTAGATACCGGTGATACACTTTTTTGAGATAATGATACAATACAATCTTTTAAATTATCTCCATTATTACATACATCTGCTATACTAGATAAAAATTCTCCATTTTTTTGAAGATATATATCAACTTGCATATCAGCATTTTCATTCACAGATTGATCAGTTGATAAATTAACAAAAGTTAAGGTAAATGTCCAAGTATGTGTTGTTCCCGCACTCGATGAATTTGTATTTATTGGATAATCAGTTTTTATATTAAATAAACCAGTTTTTCCAGTAACATCAAAACCAGATACACCACCAGATGTAACATAAGACAAACCATCTACACCCGATGTAACATCATTACCATTTTCATCTTTTATAGTAAGTATTACCTCTGCAGTTTTATCATCCGTAGAATAAGTAAACGTATTACTATTAATAACAACACCTACATAATATGTAGCACTTGCTTGATTTGTTCTTGTTGATGCAATTAATCTAACTTTTGGATTAGTAGTGGCAGTTAAATTAGATCCTCCAGTAGCAAAATTATCAGTTGTTGCACTTAAACTCAAAGTATTACCTTTAGAAAAAATTAAAGTATCTCCAGAAGCAGTAACTTCACCTTTACCTTCTAAATCATCCCCAATCGTAGGTCCTAAATAAGAATATGTAAATTTACCCACTAATAAAGCCAAAACTAAAAGTATTAAAATAAATATAAAAATTAAAGATAACTTACGTCCATTTATTTTTTCCATTTAAATCACCTATTCTTAAATAATTATAACATTTATTTTTATTAATATAAAGTTTTTTCTTTAATATTTAGAACACAACTTAAATTTCTAACGAAATTCAAATATCTATGTTACCTCACGATAACACTTTTCTGTTTCACTGAAACCTTTGGTTTCTCCGCAGACCAATTTCGGATGGTCGCCACCCTACTTGTTTTTATTTTTTTGTTCTTATTTAGATTATACAATCTTTCATATATATTTTCAACCCTTCAAACATTATATTTACACTTGCATTTATATCCCTATCATGTATCAAACCACATTCTGGACATATCCATTTTCTTACACTTAAATTCTTTACTTCTTCATTCTTAAATCCACATCTATTACAACTTTGACTACTTGGATAATATTTATTTATCTCAATTACTTTTTTACCTAACCAATTTGATTTATATTTTAAGACTCGTATGAATTCTCTGATTGGTAAGTTTTTTAAGTGTTTTGCTATTTTATGTACTTGATACATACTTTTAACATCTAACGTTTCAATTGATATAATGTCATTTTCCTTTAAAATATCATTTGCAAGTTTATATATCATATGTTTTCTGGCATTCCTAATTTTTAAATACAATCTTTGTATTTTCAATTTTACTTTATATCTATTCTTACTTCCGGGTTTACATCTTGATAACCATTTTTGTAACCCTTTTAGTCTTTTTTCATTTATCTTTACTTCGTTTTTTATTTTTTCTCCATTTGATGTTACTATAAAATCCTTAATACCTAGATCTAATCCTATAATTGATGTTGGTTTTAATGAATATTTAACAAATGGCACTTCAACAAGGACGCTTACAAAGTATTTGTTAGCATCTTTACTAATTGTTGCTGATTTTATTTTACCTACGATTTTTTTTGTTGTTCTATATCCACGAAACTTTACTTCTTTTAATTTTGGCAAAGTTATTATTCTTTTCTTGAAATCTATTCTTATACTTTCATATTTCTTATTTTTATAAGTACTTAATGTATTATTCGTTCTAAAACTCTCATGTACATTTTTTGCTCTAAATCTTGGGTAACCATTTCCTTTAAAAAACTTTTGAAATGCATCATCTAAATTATATACACATGCTTGTAAGGCACATGAGTCTATTTCTCTTAACCATTCTTTTTCTCTTCTTAAGTCAGTTAATTCTTTTAATTGTTCATATACACTTATCTTTGTTTTACTTTCTTCATATTTACTTTTTCTT
>CAKOLL010000001.1 GCA_934096295.1 uncultured Bacilli bacterium | reverse complement strand
TGATAATTTCGTGTCTTTTTAGTGTGTCTATAATATCATAAAAATTTATAGTTGACAAATCTTAGAATGTCAAAAATCTTTGCGAAGAATATTTACTTTTTTTCACTGTTTGCAATCTAAAAACATTGTTAATATCCCTGAATTATGTTATAATAATGTCAATAACATTAGGGAGGGTATTGGTATGAACCAGAATATTGAATATGTATTAATGAAGGATATAAAGGGAAAATTTAAAACAATAGATTATTTGTTAAAAAACAATTATACTACTTTGGAAGAAATAACAGATTTTTATATTAATAATTCCGTAAATGTTGACTTTGAGAGTGACATTGATTTTTTTAATGAATATAAAGATAAAGGGTTAAATATTTTTGAATTGACTGAAAAGTACATTAATTCAGGTAATAAATCGGAGTTTGCAATATTTAAATTTGCAAAAATTCCAGGGGCGAATATAAGTGCTATTGAAGATTATTTTATTTTAATTAAAGATTTTTATCATTTGAATTTGTTGGCTCAAAGTGTTCCCGGAGCTAATTTAAAAAAAATTGAAAAAGCTATAATTGATGGCTATAGTAGTTATGAAAAATGGACAGATAGATTTTTGATTACCTCTGATATAGAAATTTTATGTAACTTAACAAGAATAGATGGCGCTAATATAGAAGCGATTGAAGATCTTGTAATTAAGCTTGCAACATTAGATAGCTATATTGAATTTGTAAAAAGAGCAGCAAATATTAATTTTAAAAAATTAGAAGATGCTTATATTTCTAAAGTTAAGAAAACTAATGCCAAAGGTTTTGCATATGTTGATTTTGTTTGTTCTGTGCCAAATGCTGATGTAAATAAATTTGAAAATGCAGTTTTACAAGCAAAAGATTATGTTGTTGCCTACGAATTTGCAACCTGTGTTAAAGGCGCAAATGTAGGAAAAATAGTTAGATTTATTATAGATGGTTTTCAAAAAGAAAATGCTTTATCTATAAATACATATCATGTATATTTAACAATTCTTGCAAAATATGTTCAAGGTAAAGATTTAGAACTAGTTACAAATGAAATATTAAGAATATCAACTCCGATAGAATTGTGTCGTTTAGCAGTTTTTAATAAATTTAATCCTAAAATAGTGGAAAAAGAATTAATAAAAGCTAAAGATGGTGAAAGTATCAGGTATTTTGCTGCTAATATACCAACCGCAAACATCGAAGCTCTTGAAGATGTTGAAATTAAACATGGAGATACTAAAAATTTAGTTATGTTTGCTGTGTCTGTTCCAAAATCCAATATAGATAAAATAGAAAATGAATTACAAAAAAGACCAGATGCAATGAGAATAATTGATTCTATTAAAAAAAATAAGTCCAATAAAAAAATATTAGAAAGATTAGCCAAAAGTGTAAGAAAAAATGGTGTTCCACAAGACACCAAAGATATTTCATACGTAGAAAAATTTTTGATGAAAATAGCCCATAAAGAAGAAATTAATGATAAAACATTTGCAAAAAATTTCAAGAAAACTTCTGAAACTATTAGAAAAATTTGTACCTCTGATAGTCCAGTGAGATTTAAAGCTATAGATTATTTACTTGAAAGAAAACTAATTACTTTAGAAGAATTAGTTAGTTATTATATAAAGAACTATACTAATTATAGTCTTGAATTTTTCTACAAATACAAAGATAGATTAGATATTTTTAAAATAACAAATCAAATTCTATCAACAAATGAGCTAACTTTTATTCTAGCATTTGCAAAAATTCCAGGTGCAAATATAAGTGCAATCGAAGATTATTTTATTAGTAAAAAGAACCTACGCTTTTTATCAAGAATACCAAATATTAATGTAAATAAAGTTGAACAAGCTATAATTAAACAATATAAAGACTTTGAAAAATCACCTAATAAAGAAATTTTAGAAGAAGATTTAATTACTTTAATTTCATTAACAGAAGTAAAAGGGATAAATATTTCAATTATTGAAGATATCGTTATTAAATATGGAAATGTATTTGATTATATAAAATTTATTAGAAATGTATCAACTGCAAATATTTCGAAGTTTGAAGATGGATTAATAGCTAAAACAGAAAAATCATATTATGCTGCAAAAATGTATTGGAATTTTATTGTAGGGGTTCCAAGTGCAAATATAGAAAAATTTGAAAATGCAATTTTAAAGACTAAAGATTTTTACACTATATGTAGACACTTTGCAAAACATAAAGATGCAAATGTCAAAAGAATTATAAATTTTGTTTTAGATGAATACAAAAAAGATAAAGAAAATAAAAAAGATGTTCGTATTTATCCTGATTGTTTTGCAGTACTTGCCCAAGTAGCGGATAAAGAAGATTTAGAAACTTTAACAGATGTGTTAATTTCTAGCCATTCTAACTTATTTGGATTTTTAGCTACCATTCCTGGAATTAATCTAGAAAAAATAGAAAATGTTGTAGTGGAAAGAAAATATGTTCAAAGTGCACTTGCTATTGCATATAATGTTCCAACTGCAAATATAGAAAAGTTAGAAGATGTAGTCATTAAGTTTGGTAGTGTTTACGAAATAATGATATTTGCGTTAGTGATTCCAAGTGCTAATTTAGACGTAATAATAAATGAATTATTAAAAAGACCAGATGCTTTAACCACAGTAAGAGGTATTTCAATTAATGAAAATCTAGCTCAATTTATAAAAGAAAATAGAAAAGCAACAACAGAAGCTATATTATTTAATATTATAAATGTTTTAGAATTTAACGAGTTTAATAAAAAAGAAAGAAATTTATATGCTACTGAAAATCAAAGCCGAGAAGAAACTGACAAATTATTCCTAGATGAATCACAAAAACTAGTTAGAAAAAAAGCAAATAATAAGATGGAGGCAATTAAATGAATCGAAACATTGAAAAAGTTTGTGAAATAAAAGATTTAGAAAAGCGTTTTAAAGCAATAGATTTTTTACTTGAAAAAGGTTATGTCACATTAGATGAATTATGTCTGTATTTTATAAAACAAGATGGTGGCATAGAGTTTTATAATAAATATAAAGATAGAGGTATAAACCTTGATAGAGTTATCGATGTTGCTATAAGTAATGATTACTTTAATTATTTAATAAAACTAGCAACTATCCCTGGAGTTAATATAAAAAAAATAGAAGATTTTTTTGTAGAACGAAAGTATTATTATGGTTTAGTAAAAATTGCTAAACATCCAAATGCAAATGTAAAAAGGATAGAGCGAATATTACTGTCTGATATTTTTAAATCAGAAACAGCTTATTTAGATAATTGTGAATATATTGCCGAATTTGCTAAAATTCCTGGAGCAAATACCAAAAAAATAATAAATGCCTTTTTATCCAAATGGGAGCAATTTCCAAAAGGTTATTGTAATATAAATTATTCAAATGTATTAATAAAATTAGCTGAAGTAGCAGACAAAAAAGATTTAAAGACATTAACTAAAATAATATTAGAAAGCGAAGATAGTTTTCAAATATGTAGATTATTTGATGTTTCTAAAGCGAATAAAGCTTTAGTAGAAAACGCTCTTATAAAAAGAAAAGAATTCAGAATACTTACAGATTTAGCAGCCAAAAGAAAAGAGATTAATGTTAGTAAATTGGAGCGTGTAATTATTCGATTTGGTAGCACATTAGATGTCATTGATTTTGCAATTAGTGTTCCAACCGCCAACATCGAATTAATTGAACAAGAATTATTAAAAAGATGCGATGCATTAATAAAACTTGAAATGAAAATTGAAGATTATTTAAAATTTCATCCCGAAGATTATAAAGTTATTAATTGGCTTTTAGGTGTAAAAAGACTAATAGAAAAAAGAGATAAACATGTAGAAATTCATTCATATATATTAAATATAGATACTCCTAGTGAGCTTAGCCAAGAAGAATTAGATGAATTATTCCTAGATGAATCACAAAAACTAGTGAGAAAACAAAAAAATGGCCAAAATAACTAAAAAGTAATAGAAAATGTTTGACAAACATATAATAATGATGTAATATATTAATGTTACTTGAAAAAAGGAAAGAGATTTAGTATCCACCTGATTGCAAATAGCGATAGGTAAATGCCATTTAAGTATTTAGATTTATTTGATATACTTTTTTATGGATGGATACTGAATAGGTATCCATTTTTTGATGACAATGGAGGTGCTTATTATAGCAAAATTTGATAGTAATGAACTACCAATCAATGAAAATATTCGTGTTGAAGAATTGATGGTAATCGGGCCAAATGGCGAAAAGATGGGATTAAAAAAACTAAATGATGCATTAACACTTGCGGGTTATGCTGGACTTGATTTAGTTCTAATGAATGGTAATGGCGTACCAGCTGTTGCTAAAATAATGGATTACAATAAATATCGTTATGAAAAACAAAAGAAACTAAAAGAAAGTCAAAAGAAAGCAAGAGAAGCCAACAAAGAGTTAAAAGAATATCGTTTATCAGTAACCATTGATGTTGGAGACTTTGAAACAAGAAGAAAAAATGCTAAGGAATATCTTGAAAAAGGACATAAAATTAGAGCGTTCATTCGTTTTAAAGGTCGTCAAATGGCTAGACCAGAATTAGGTCGTGACGTATTACTTAAATTTGCAGATGCTTTAAGTGAGGTATCAGTAATTGAAACTGAACCAAAGCAAGAAGGAAGACAAATTGCAATGATTTTAGCACCAAAAAAGAAAGAAGGAAATTAATATGGCAAAATGTAAACAAAAAACACATAGTTCAAGTTCAAAAGTATTTAAAAAGAAAAAAAATGGTACTTTAACTTATATGAAGTCAGGAAGTAACCATAAGACTGGAAAAGATACAGCAAAAGCAGTTAGACAAAGACGTAATAAAGGTACGTTAGCAAAAGGAGATAGTAGCAGATTAAAATCTGTTATCTAATCATGGAGGTGAAATAGTATGGCAAGAGTTAAAGGCGGAAACGTTTCTAAAAATAGAAGAAGAAAAGTTTTAAAAGAAGCAAAAGGTTACTTTGGAAGTAAACACAGATTATATAAAACTGCACAAGAACAAGTTTTCCATAGTGGAGCATATGCATATAGAGACAGAAGACAAAATAAAAGAAATTTCAGAAAATTATGGATTACAAGAATCAATGCTGCATGTCGTGAAAATGAAATTAGTTATTCTAAATTTATAAATGGACTTGCAAAAGCTGGTATTGAAATCAATAGAAAAATGTTATCAGAAATGGCTATTGATGATCCTAAATCTTTCACTAGCTTAGTAGAAACTGCTAAAAAAGCTTTAAATGGTGAAGTAAAAGTAACTAAAAAAGAAGTTAAAGCTGAAACTAAAGAAGTAAAAGTTGAAAAGAAAGAAACTAAGAAAGTTGAAAAAGAAGATTTAAGTTCAAAAACTTTAGCAGAATTAAAAGCACTTGCTAAAGAAAAAGGAGTAAAAGGTTACTCTACAATGAAAAAAGATGAATTATTAGCATCTTTAAAATAGTGCTTGCAAAAGAGTGAGTTTTAAATTATAATAAATATATGAAGTTTATTCTTGGTTTTGATATCTCCAAATCATCACTATGATTAAACCAATTAAGAAAGTGGGAGGAAAAATATTATGGCTTTAATAAAAGAAGAAAAAGCAAAAATCATTAAAGAATTTGCAAAATCTGCTAATGATTGTGGTTCAACTGAAGTACAAATTGCAATTCTTACAAATGAAATTAATAACTTAACAGAACATTTAAAAGAACATAAGCATGATTATCATTCAAAAAGAGGTCTACTTATGAAAGTTGGTCGTCGTAAAAAATTACTAGACTACTTAAAGAAAAATGATGTAGTAAGTTATAGAGAAGTAATCAAAAAATTAAATTTAAGAAAATAATTAAAAGGCACTTGTTTTTAGTGTCTTTTTGTTTTAGAAAGGATGTTTATGAAGAAAGTATTTAAATTAGATTTTGATGGAAGACAGTTAGTAGTAGAAACTGGCGAATTAGCAAAGCAAACAAATGGAGCAGTGCTTGTAAGATATGGAGATACAGCAGTATTATCTGTTTGCGTAATGGGAAAAAACCCAGTATCACAAGATTTCTTTCCATTACAAGTATTATACCAAGAAAGATTATATTCTGTAGGTAAAATCCCTGGAGGATTTATTAAAAGAGAAGGTCGTCCAAGTGATGCTGCAACCCTTGCTGCAAGACTAATCGATAGACCAATCAGACCAATGTTTGATGAAAATTTAAGAAATGAAATTCAAGTTATTAATACTGTTTTATCAGTTGATCAAGATAATTCACCAGAAATGACTGCATTATTTGGTTCATCTTTATGCTTAGGTATATCAAATATTCCATTTGATGGACCCGTAGCAGGCGTTATAGTAGGTTTAATTGATGGTAAATTTATTATTAACCCAACTGCTGAACAAAGTGATTTAAGTGAATTACACTTAACAGTAGCAGGTACCAAAGATGCTATTTGTATGGTTGAAGCTGGTTCTAAGGAAATAAGCGAAGAATTAATGCTTGATGCTTTAATGTTTGCTCATGAAAATATTAAAAAATTATGTGAATTTGAACAAAGTATTATTGATGAAATTGGGGTAGAAAAAGTTGAACTACCTAAGGCAGAAATTGATTCTGAAATTGAATCAGCTGTAAGAGACTATGCAACTGCTGATATGCTTGCCGCAATTCAAATTAAAGATAAGTTAGAAAAATATGCTAAAATTGATGAAGTAAAAGAAAATACAATGGCTCATTTTGAAGAAATTTATGCTGAAGATGAAGATAAAAACAATAAAATGACTCAAGTAAGCAAAGTTCTTCATTTAATTGAAGGTGGAGAAGTAAGACGTCTTATCACTGATGAACATATTAGACCGGATGGCAGAAAGATGGATGAAATTAGGCCACTTTATGCTGGTATAGATTTACTCGCAAGAACTCATGGTTCTGCACTATTCTCAAGAGGAGAAACTCAAGTTTTAGCAACAACAACTTTAGGTGCCCTAGGGGAACATCAAATTCTTGATGGATTAGGTATTGAAGATACAAAAAGATTTATGCTTCATTATAACTTCCCACAATTCTCAGTAGGTGAAGTTGGAAGATATGGTTCTCCGGGAAGAAGAGAAATTGGACATGGTGCTTTAGGGGAAAGGGCTCTAGCTCAAGTTATTCCATCTGAAGAAGAATTCCCATACACAATTCGTGTAGTTAGTGAAGTTTTAGAAAGCAATGGTTCATCTAGTCAAGCAACAATTTGTTCAGGATGTTTAAGCTTAATGGCAGCAGGTGTTCCAATTAAAGCTCCAGTTGCAGGTATAGCAATGGGACTTATTACTAGTCCAGATGGAAGCAAATACACAATTCTTACTGATATTCAAGGTCTTGAAGACCATATGGGAGACATGGACTTTAAAGTTGCAGGAACACGCGCTGGAATTACAGCTTTACAAATGGATATTAAAATTAAAGGTGTAACAAAAGAAATTTTAGGTGAAGCTTTAGCACAAGCTAAAAAAGCTCGTATGGAAATTCTAGATGTTATGGCCCAAGCTATTCCAGAACCACGTAAAGAAGTAAGCAAATATGCACCTAAGATTGAAACATTTAATGTTGATCCTGAAAAAATTAGAGATATCATTGGTAAGGGTGGAGAAATGATTACTAAAATAATCCTTGAAGCATCAAATGTAGCAACAGTAAACGATAAAGATGCTGTTAAGGTTGATCTTGAAGATGATGGAAGAGTAATAATCTACCATACTGATAAAGATATAATTGCAAAAACTAAACAAATGATTCTTGATGTTATTCGTGAAGTTGAAGAAGGTAAAGTTTATACTGGAAAAATCACAAAAGTTGAAGATTTTGGTTGTTTCGTAGAACTATGGCCAGGATGCGAAGGTTTAGTACATGTTTCACAACTTGCTTGGGAAAGAGTAGAAAAACCAAGTGATATGTTTAGTGTTGGTGATGAGATTATGGTTAAATCTCTAGGTTATGATAACCGTGGAAGACTAAATTTATCTCGTAAAGAATGTTTACCTAAACCAGAAAAGAAAGAAAAGGACAAAAATGAGAAAAATAAAGATTAATTCTTTATATAAACATTTTAAAGGTCATATTTATAAAGTTATAGCTATTGGTAAAAATAGTGAAGATTTAACTGATATGGTAGTATATGAAAATATAGAAACTCATGAAATATGGATAAGACCTTATGATATGTTTAACTCTTTAGTGGATCAAAGTAAATACCCAGAAGTTAAACAAAAATATCGTTTTGAAGAAATAAAAGAACCTGAAAACTAATGCAGGTTCTTTTAAATTTTATAATATTTTTGATTTTTGCTTGTAGGTTTATCCGGAATTGTCAAATTAATTAATCCCTTTTTGATAGCTGGATCCAAATACATATTTCTTAAAGTTTCTTTTGATTTAATATTTAATTTATCCATTATTTCATTAGCAGAAAGTGGAGTATCTTTCATTACCACCAATAATTTTTTTATATTTATATCTTCATTTGTTATTGGAATGGAAGCGGTATCAATTAATTCTTCTAAAATATCATCTATCATTTTTAACATAAAAGTAATAAATTCATTTGAATTGCCATTGTTATTACAGTTTGCAATAGCGGCGTAATATTCACTTTGAAATTTGTGAATTTTTGACTCAATAGGAATATATTCAAATACATTTTTCCAATTATATAAAAGAGCATTTTGCCATAATCTTGCCATTCTTCCATTGCCATCACTAAAAGGATGAATAAATACAAATTCATAATGAAATATACTTGAAAGTATTAAAGGATGAATAATGTCTTTATTTTTATTTAACCAAGTGAATAAATTATTCATTAAAGGGTTAACCCTATCTTCCGGAGGACATATAAAAATGCAATTATCACCATCAAATACACCCTCAGGACCAGTTCTAAATTTTCCTGAATCATCTACGGTTAAAAAAGTCATAATTCCATGAATCTTTTTTAAATCTACTATAGAATATGGATTAATTTGATTCAAAAGCTCATACGCTTTATAAGCATTTTTTACCTCTTGAATATCTTTTTGATGTCCAATTACAGTTTTTCCATTGATAATGTCTTTTACTTGATTTAAACTAAGTTTATTATTTTCAATTGCTAAAGAACTATGTATTGAATTAATTTTTGTTTGCTTTCTTAAATATGGATTTTTATCTAAATAATTAAAATTATCAATTTTACCAATTTTTTCCATTATACTAGAAACTTTTTCTAACATTTCATTTGTTAATTCAAATGGTGGAGTATAATTTCCCATTTCATCACCTCTATTTAGTATATTTATTATATCATTTTCTATTAAATTTTACAATATTATCTTGCTTAAATCTTGCTTAAATCTTACTTAAAACGCATTATTTTTTTTAGTTCTTTAATAAAAATTGACTTATTAAAAAATGGAACTAATATATAAACTTTATTTTTTGTTCTGGTTAATGCTACATAAAAAAGTCTACGTTCCTCTGCATACAGAAAAGTTTTATCAGAAGGATGAAGTTCTTCGATTAATTTAGAGTTTATAATTTTATTTGGAAAACCATATAATCCATCAGTTAGATTTATTAAAATTACATTTTCAGCTTCTAAGCCTTTTGATGAATGAACACTCATAAATTCTTTTATTTTTTCCTTATTAAACTTGTTTATATCAAAGTTATTTCTTCCTAGGATAAGTAAATCATTATTTTCTTTTTTTAATTTGTTATACAATTCTTTAAAACATTTATAAGGATTAATATAATAAATAAATTCAATTGGTTTATCTAAATGTTTGTGACTAAGTAATTTCTTTTTTATTTGACTTTTATTTTTCATAACAAATTTAGAGCTAATATCAATTAACTCTTGACTATTTCTATATGTATACTTTAACTTTTTTATTTGAGAATTTGGAATGTACTTTGTAAAATTCAAAAAGATATTTATATCACAACCTGAAAAATGATAAATTGATTGATAATCATCTCCGACACAAAAAAGAATAGCATTTGATAAATCTTTAATTTTTTTAATAAGATTAAATCTAATCAAAGATGTATCTTGAAACTCATCAATAATAATATATTTATAACCTAAATTTTCATCTAAACTTTCTGTAGCTTTAATAATTAGATCGTCAAAATCATACTTTCTACTTGATTTTAATTCACTTTCATAAACGCATTTAACAATGTAAGCATATTTAGTTAAGAAATTATCTTTTAAAAGTAACTTTTTAATATCGTCTTTAGTTTTATTATTAGTCTTATATAATTTAATTAAAGTAATAATTAGTTTTTTAAAGTTTATAAATCTATAACTTTCTAAAAATTTATCATAATCATATTCTTTGAAATATTTAAGCAATTCATCCCTTTTTTCTAACTCAATACTTTTAAAAAACTCATCTGTTACATACTCTAAATAATTATCATTTACTAAACTATATTGAATATGTTTTTTATCTAAAATAGACATTGCTAGTTTATGAAAAGTCATAATATCAATCTCATAATTAATTTTTCTTTTTAAATCATTTACACTTTTATTAGTAAATGAAATGACAAGTATTTCACAAGGTTTTATATTTTTTTCGTTTACTAAATATTTAATCTTTTCAACGATAGTAAAAGTTTTGCCAGCCCCAGCACCCGCGATTAAAATGGTATTTTTATTACTTTTTATAGCATCAAGTTGATATTTATCCGGTTTCATAATTAATTTTTTTGTTTTATCCAAAGTCATTTTATCATATTGAAAAAAATAAGTCTATCCTTTATAATAATTTTACGAGGTAAATTATGAAGTATGAAACAGTTTTAGAAATAGATTTAAAAAAGTTAAAAAATAATACCAAATTACTATCTAAAAGTTATAGTGATTATGAATATAAAATAGTAGATTTGAAAGATAATGCTCACGGAATGGGATTAAAAATAATTAATACAATGGAAAGATATGGCATTAATTTTTGCCTTGTGGGTTCCTTAAAAGAAGCTTTAGAAATAAGAAAATTTAATAAAAATATTCCTGTTTTAGCAAGTTATTATGTAACCAAAGATGAAATATTTGATTGTTTAAATAATGATATTACAATTACAATTTTTAGTAAAGAATATATGGAAATGCTTTTAAGTTTAAAATTTAAAGATACCTTAAATGTTCAAATACTTATTGATAACGGTTCAAATATTTTAGGTATAGATTCATCATCTGAATTAGAATACATTATAAATAAATTAAGTGAGGTAAAAAATATAAACGTAACAGGAATTTATACTGATTTAACATCTTTTGGTATTGAAGATAACTATTATTATGAACAAGTAAATAATTTTTATAAAATAGTAAAACCATTTATTAATAAAGATATCATGATACATTTAAATGAACCAATTATGTATCATACTAAACTAAGCTATATAAATGGAATAAGATTTGATATATCAATTCTAGGTATTGAAGAAAATATAAAAGATGATTTTTTTACTAAAGCCAAGATTAAAAATATTGAAAAGAAATATGGAGCCTTAGAGTTTCCAAATATTGATTTAGAACTCATTTTAAATATAAAAAGTGAGGTTATGGAAATAAGAAAAGTTAATAAAGGAGTTTTAGTTGGAAAATCATATGTGGCAAAAGAAGATATATATGTGGCAGTAATTCCAATTGGGCATAAAGATGGTATAACTAAAGCTATAAAAAATGTTACTATAAATAACAAAGTATATGAAGTAATCGCAGATGATATTGATAAATTATTTATTAAAGTTGATAATTCCATCAAAATAAAAGATAAAGTAATTATTCTAAATGAAGATAGTGATATTTATGAATTTTTAAATAATTTATACACCAACAGATACTATCTAATGAGTATTTTAAATCGTAATTTGGCAAAGAAATATATTAATGATGAAGAAATAAATGATAACTTACTATAATTTAGCATATAATTTAAGAAAAACACTTGTAAAAATGGCGTTTTTTTGATAGAATTTAAAGTGCTGTAAATGCAAATATTAAACATTGATATGGATTAAGCCATCAAGTGCCTAAAGAGGTGTTGGGTTAAGTTGAAGTATCAAGAAGTTAAAAACGAAGGAGGGAATAATTTATGGCAGTAGTTTCTATGAGTTATTTATTAGAAGCTGGAGTTCATTTTGGACATCAAACAAAAAGATGGAATCCTAAAATGAAAGAGTATATTTTTACATCTAGGGATGATATTTATATTATCGACTTAGAAAAGACAAAAGCATGTTTAGAAGCAGCTTACGAAGAAGTAAAAAATATCGCTAGTAATGGTGGTAAGTTCTTATTCGTAGGTACTAGAAAACAAGCACAAGAAGTTGTTTTAGAAGAAGCAGCTAGAAGTAATTCTTACTATGTAACTGAAAGATGGTTAGGTGGAACACTTACAAATTTCAGAACAATCAGAAGAAGAGTTAAAAGACTTGAAGAAATCGAAGAAATGGAAAAGAATGGTACATTTGATTTGCTTCCTAAAAAAGAAGTTGTTGGACTTAAGAAAGAATACGAAAAATTAAACAAAGTATTATGTGGTATTCGTGCAATGGATAAACTTCCACAAGCATTAATAATTGTAGATCCTAAGAAAGAATACAATGCAATTAAAGAAGCAAGAAAATTACATATTCCAGTATTTGGTGTAGTTGATACTAACTGTGATCCAGATGATGTTGACTATGTTATTCCAGGAAATGATGATGCTGTTAGAAGTATCAAAGTTATGTTAGGTGTTTTAACAAATGCTATATGTGAAGCAAATGATTTACCACTTGATGATTATGTAACTGAAGATGACAAAAAAGCATCAGATGTAAAAGAAGAAACAAAAACAGTTTCTAAAAATGCCGAAGAAGTAAAAGTAGATGAAACAGTTTTAGAAGAAATTAAAGAAATGGAAAAAGCTGATGAGCTTGAAGGAAAAACTTTAACAGACCTAAAAAAATTAGCTAAAGAAGCTGGAATTAAAGGTTATTCAACAATGAAAAAAGACGAATTAGTTGCAAAACTAAGTGAATAAGGAGGATATTTATGGAAGTAACTGCAAGTATGGTTAAAGATTTGCGTGAACAAACTGGCGCAGGAATGATGGATTGTAAAAAAGCTTTAGCAGAAACTAATGGAAACATGGAAGAAGCAGTAAATTATTTAAGAGAAAAAGGTATTGCCAAATCTGCTAAAAAAGAATCTAGAATTGCAGCCGAAGGTTTAGCAAATATTTATGTCGATGGAAATAAAGCTGTTATTCTAGAAGTAAATAGTGAAACAGACTTTGTTAGTAAAAATGAAGAATTTAGAGCAATGATTGATACAATTGGTGAGGCTCTATTAAAAAGTGATGTTAAAACAATCGATGAAGCAAAAGAATTAGCAACCTCTGAAGGAACAATCGGAGAACTAATTGTTAATAAAACAGCTAAAATCGGAGAAAAATTATCTTTAAGAAGATTTGAAATTCTAACTAAAAATGATGATGAACATTTTGGTTCTTACATCCATATGGGAGGAAAAATTGCGGCTCTAACAGTTGTTAAAGGTGCAAGTGAAGACGTAGCTAAAGATGTTTCAATGCAAGCAGCAGCTATGAAACCACTATATTTAAATCCAAGTGATGTACCAGCTGATGTTTTAGATAATGAAAAGAATGTTTTAAAAGAACAAGCTATCAATGAAGGAAAACCAGCAGACATTGCTGAAAAAATGGTTCAAGGAAGAATCCAAAAATTCTATAAAGAAATTTGTCTTGCTGAACAAGCATTCATTAAAGACGGAGATATATCAGTAGCTAAATATGTAGCTAACAATGGTGGGGAAATACTAAAAATGGTACGTTATGAAGTTGGTGAAGGTATGGAAAAAAGAAATGATAACTTTGCTGAAGAAGTAATGAACCAAGTGAAAGGTAATTAAATAAAGTAACTCGAAAAGCGGGTTGCTTTTTTTCTTTCTTTATGTTATCCTTTATCTAGAATAGGAGATGTGATTTATGAATAAAGATAAATCAATGTTTTTTACAGCTGTAGTAATGTTTTGTGTAACACTATCAGGTTTCGGAGGTTTTTTCTTAGGGGCAGAGTTTGGTAAAAATGAACAAGTAATAGTTGAAAATAATCAAAATGAGGTGAATATTAATGGACAAAAATAAATCATCTTATATAACTTTTGTAGTGCTATTTTGTGTAATTATTGCTGGCTTCGGAGGTTTTTATCTAGGAAAAGAATTTATAAAATCTAATAAGGAAACTATAAAGAATAACACTAATAATGAAAAAGAAATAGATAAAATTAGTGTAGAAGATTATAAACAATATACTTTGGAAGTACTTTATAATTTTACTCAAAGCAAAAATAAAGATTTAAACAATTATTTAACTAATCTAAGTAATAGTCAAAAACTTTATGCGGCGGGATTACTTTATTTTGAAAATGAAGATACAAAATTCAAAAGTCAAAAATTTAGTGATTTAAAAGAAAACTTAGTAAAAATATATGGATCTGACCTTAACGTTTTACCTGATGATTATTACATGTTACCAACTGATGAAGAACCTTTATTTAAATATAATAAAGAAACAGATGAATTCGTATATAATGAAAATACTCCAGGTACTGATGTTATAACAGAATTTGCAAGTGGTTACATTTTTAATCATAAATTAGATAAAAAAGAAGAGAATGATGGCATTATTACAATAACTTATTATGGACTATTTGCTTTTCAAGATGAAATAGGGCCAACGACTGTAACAAACTTTAAAAATGTTTCAAGATTAATAAATTATGACAGTGAATTTGATAATATAAGTGATGAAGATTATTTTGCTAATGCTTTTAAAGATTATAAAGATGAATTTTTTAAATTTGTATATACATACAAAAAGGTAAATAACTCTTATGTTCTAGTAGATTTCAAACAAGCTTAGGCTTGTTTTTTGACGCTTTTTTTACACAAAAAGCTTTAGCTACTTTATAATTATAAAATAATTTGGTAAAATATAAATGGAGATGCAGTATAAATGGAAAAGATATATATTAAAAATAAAAAAATGTTTAAAAGTAAAACCCAAATGGTTATATACATAATAATATTTTGTTTACTTATTTATGCTTTTATATATTTAGGTAAGAAGGAATATAAAGTAGAATTACCAGATAATGAAAAATTTGCTAGTGAATTTAGCATGGTTTCAAAAGATAATGTTTTTAAGTATGTTAATGCTACTGAAGCTCGAATGATATCACGTGGTGCCAAAGGCATAGTTTTATTTGGAACAGATAACGAATGGGTTAATTATTATGCTTATATAGTAAATAAAATTGCCAAAGAAACAGGAATAGAAGAAATATATTATTATGACTTTACTAAAAATAGAAAAGATAACAATGGAACATATGAAGATATAGTTAAGAACTTAAGTAATTATGTAACATACAATGATAGAGGAGTTGCAGAAATATATGCCCCATCATTACTTGTTGTTAGTAAAGACGAAATATTATTATTTGATTCAGACACCGCATTTATAAAAGGAAATGTTACTCCGAGTGCCTATTGGAATAATTTTAATCAAGGACAAAAAGAACAAGAGCTAAGAGCTGTATTTACAGAATACTTAAAGAACTAGGAGGTATTTATGGATAATACAAAAAATAAGATTGGAATGGCTTTTCTAATTATAGTTTTATTGACATTTATAATCGGCGGCTATATATTTATGAATTATATGCTAAAAACACCTCCGAAAAAGACTAATGTTGAAAATAAAGAAGAAGTAGCGGATAATAGAATAGATAAGCAAAAGGATTACATTTATTTTGAAGAACCAATCGAAATAATAAATGATATTTATAAACAAGATGTAGTATTTAATATTTCAGGTCTAGAAGATATAACTAATAAATTACATAATGAACTTGAAGAAATAAGTAAAAAAGAGGTTAAAGTTACAAATGAGGAAATACCTGAAGGAATAACATGTGAAAATGATTTATATAGTTTTTCATATCGTGATTATGATCTAATTGAGTATGGGGATTATAAAAGTTTAGTATTGAGAGATTATGATTACAATTGTGTTAATTCATCAATACCTACGAATATTAAAAGTTATGTTGTTGATATAAAAGATAAAAAAGTTTTAACCAATGAAGAATTATTAGCAAAATATAATATAAGTGAAGAAAGCATAATTGAACAAGTAAAAAAGAGACTTGAAGATACTCAAATATTAGATGAAGATGTTCAAGTAATAGATATAGATGGAACAATAAATGATTTAAAAAATGGTACATATGGAACTAATAAAGCCTTAAATATAAGCAAAAATGGCAAATTAATGATAAATTTTATTGTAAAATCTAATAAAATTAATTATAATGATAATATAGAATTAAATTAAAGGAGAAAATTATGGATTCAGAAAAGAAAATGATGGCTACGATAGAATCATTAAAATCAAAATTAATTACAATCAGAGCAGGTAGAGCTAATCCTGCGATGTTAAATGGAATAATGGTAAATTGTTATGGAATGCCTACACCAATTCAAAGTGTTGCAAACATTACTGTACCAGAAGCAAGAAAATTATTTGTAAAACCATTTGATCGAAGCACTTTAAAAGATATTGAAAGAGCTATAAATGAAGCAAATTTAGGAATAGCTCCAACAAATAATGGTGAAATGATCATTTTAACAATTCCTGAGCTAACTGAAGATAGAAGAAAAGAATATGTTAAACAAGCTAAAAATATTGGCGAAGAAGCAAAAGTAGCTTTAAGAAATATTAGACAAGATGCTAATAATGAAATAAAAAAGGAAGAATATCCTGAAGATGAAGAAAAAATGTATTTAGAAGAAATTCAAGATTTAATAACTAAATATAATAAATTAGTTGATGATGAAATAAAAGCAAAAGAACAAGAATTAATGCAAGTATAGGTATGATTTATTCATATCTTTTTTTCTTGTATAATAAGAAAGTCATCCATTATTTTAAAATAGGTAAAGTGGAAATCATACAAAATTAGTCTGTGAAGAAATCTAAAGTTTCAGTGAAAGAAAAAGTGTTATTGTGAAATAACACTAATACTTGAAATTTGTTAGAAATTTAAGTTTTGTTTCCTTGATAAAATATATAGTTTGTGGTACACTAATACTAATAATATAGTGGTGATAGTATGAAGAAGAATATTAAATATTTTATTGTAGCAATATTATCTTTAGCGCTTTTCGTAGGATACTTTTTTGTAAAGCCTAAAAATGCTTCTGCTGGTGCAAATGTTGGTCTTGAAAAAGTCAATACTTATGAGAACAATGGCGAACATTTTGAAGATTATAAGGTTTATCTAGAGGTAACTGATACTACCAAAATAAATCGTATCGTTGGGACATTAACTTTAACGAATATGACTATTGAAAAATTTAATGGTGTTACCCCTTGGAATGTTTTAGATACCACAAGTACAGATAACACCTATGTATTTGATGTTTTAACTAAAACATATCAAACTGGAAAAAACTATATCGCCGAATTTACAATTAAAAAAATTGATTATCAAGCCGATTGTAACCTAACTCTTAGTGTTAAATTTAGTAATGAAGTTTTAAATCAATTCAAAATTACAAAGAAAGCCGTTAATGACAATGGAGACACTATAACATCTGTAAATGAAGGAGAAACATTTAACTATAAGATTATGGTAAATGGTGTAAATAATTATGTAGAAACAGATGAGGTAATAGTAACAGATACAATTCCATCAGAATTTGAAATAATAAGTAGTGATGCAACAACTATGGAAGGTCAAAAACTTACATGGAACTTAGGGAAATTTGCTAAAGGAAATGTAACAAAAGAGCTTAATGTCGTGGTAAAAGCTAAGAAAGAAGGCACATATAAAAATACAGCCACCTTAACAGTCGGGGACAAAACTTTAGAAAGTAGTGTTGATGTAAAAGTACTTAAGCCTATTTTAAGCATTGAAAAAAATGTAGATAAATTCAAAATTTCTTTAGATGAAACATTTAAATATACAATTACAGTTAAAAATACAGGCACTGGATCATCAAAAAATACTACTATTTACGATACAATTCCAAGTGGAATAAAAGTTACTAATGCTAAAGGTACTAGAAATGGCAGCACCTTTGATGTTACCATAACTGATAATATATTAAATCAATCCGTTGGTATAATAAAAAGCGGAGAAACCATAACTATTACAATGGATGCTGTTATAGAAGATTACACTAAAACTGGTGATACAATTAAAAATATTGCTATTTTAAAAGAAGAAGGCGAAGAAGATAAAGAAAGTGAAATAGATGTTAGTGTTTTAAAACCAGATTTAAGTGTAACAAAGACATCTAGTGTGGATAAAGTTAATGTAAATGATGAGTTTGAATATACAATAACTATAAAAAATAATGGGGAAGGAAATGCTTTAAACGTTATAGTTAATGATATAATTCCAAGTAATTTTAAAATATTAAGTGTAGATGGAGCAACATATAGTGGGCAAACTATTAATGCAAATTATGATGTCCTAAAAAGTAATGAAGAAAAAATAATAAAAATCAAAGTTAAAGTTATAAGTGGTAATGATTCCGATGTTATAACTAACAAAGTAACTATCACAAGTAAGAATGATACTCCGAAAGATGACACCGTAGATGTTACAATTACTAAGCCCAAACTAGAGGTTACTAAAGTGGCAAATGTTGAAAAAATTAAACGTGGTCAATCATTTACTTATACCATTGTTTTAACAAATACAGGTACCGGAGTTGCTAAAGACGTTTTACTAGAAGATGTTATAGATGACAACTTTATCATTACATCTGTAAATGGAGCTAATTATGAAAATAATAAAGTATCGCAAAGATATGATACTCTAGCTCCTGGGGCTTCCAAAAAAATTGAAATAGTGGTAAAAGTTAAAGCTAACGCTTCCCTTGGAACAATCAATAATGAGGTTACAGTAACATCAAGCAATACCGATTCCACTAAAGATTCAACTGATGTTGAGGTAGTAGATGCAATTTTGAATTTAACCAAAACAGTTGTGGGAAAGACTAAAGTTTTACCAAATACTCAAGTGGAATATTTAATTACCATCAAAAATATTGGAACAGCTAAAAGTGAAAAAGTAACCATCGAAGATACCATTCCAAATGGGTTAGAGTATATAAGTGCTAATGTCGAAACCGGAAATGTAACAAATACTCCGTCATTTAGTAATAATAAAATGACTTTACTAATTGATAGCATAGATATAAACGAAACTATAGTAATAAGATTAAAAGTAAAAGTAAATAGTGATGTAGCAAATAATACAACTATAAAAAATGTCGTTATAGCAACAGAAGATGGAAAAAATCCAATCGAAGATGAAGAAATTATAACAATATTTACACCAAAAATTAGTATTAAAAAAGTTGCAGATAAAGATATTATAAAACGTGGTGACACATTCACGTATACAATTACCATCAAAAATGAATCTGATATAGATTTAGAAAACGTTACTTTAAGTGATACAATCGATAGCAACTTTGAGGTTATTTCCATAAATGGAGAATCTTATACAAATAATATTATAAATATCAGCTATAGTTTATTAAAATCAAACGAAGAAAGAAGTTTTGAGATTAAGGTTAAAGTTAAGAATAATTCAAAACTAGGAACCATTAATAATGTAGCAATTGTAAAAGTAAACGATGAAGAATTTGATGATGACGTAGATGTAAAAATCGTAGATACTGATTTAGTTATAAAAAAAGAAATTCATGATATTTTAAATGGTAAAACATTTACCTCTAAACCTGAAGACTACGAAAAAACATCCGGAGAAAGTTTTTACTATTATATTACAGTAAAAAATAATGGAACTACTGATGCTAACAATATTCAAGTTGTTGATAATATTCCAAATTACTTAGAATTTATTTCTGCAAATGTCATTCTAGCTGGTGAAAAAATAGATTATGATATTACAAATAATACATTTACTGTTAACATTAATACCTTAAATACTAGTGATTATGTTAACATTATAATAAAAGTAAAGGTTAAAAAAGATATAGTAATCGAAGGTACCATAAAAAATATAGTTACTTTAAAAGAAGATGGTAAGCCAGATAAAACTGATGATGTAGATATAACGGTAAAAAAACCAAATTTAAGTATTGAAAAAACTGTATCTGAAGACACAATTAAAAGAGGAAACACATTTATATACACAATTACTATAAAAAATAATGGTGAAGGAAAAGCCTTAAATGTAAATGTCGTCGATGTAATTGATAGTAACTTTGAAATAACAAGCGTTGAAGGTGCAACAATATTTGATAATGTTGTAAGTGCTAAATATGAAACATTAGAACCATCAGAAGAAAAAACAATTAAAATTAACATTAAAGTAAAATCTGATTCTAAACTTGGAATCATTAATAACAATGCCATAGTAAGTGGTGATAATGATGAAACAAAAGAAAGTAACGTTGATGTAACAATTGTTGATTCAGACTTAAAAATTGAAAAGTATATTTTTAAAAATGACATTAAGGATAATAATATTGTTAAACCTGGAGAAACATTTAAATATTTTATTATAGTAACAAACACAGGAACAGGACCATCAGCTAACACTAAAATTTATGATGAAATTCCCGATGAAATAAAAATAACTGCTATAAGTGGTACAAGAAACAATACTAACCTAGATATTCCAAAAATAAATAATAACATCCTTGATTTAGATCTAGGCACTATAAATAGTGGAGAAACCATAACAATAACTATTGAGGCCATCCTAAATGTTGATGCTAAAATTGGAGAAACTATTAAAAATATAGCTATTTTAAAAGAAAAAAGCCAAAACGATAAAGATGATGATGCTGATTTAATAGTAAGTGATAGTGACATTTATATAATTAAAACTGTAGATAAAAAAGAATATCAAGTAAACGATGTAATTACCTACACTATAAAAATATATAATAGTGGAAATGCAATTGCTAACAATTTAAAATTAAGTGATAAATTAGATGAAAGATTAACCTTTATCGAAGCAACCTCAAGTAAAGGTAATGTTTTATTTGCTACTGATACAATTACTCTAGACATAGATATGTTAGATATTAATGAAGTAATAACTATAACTTTAAAAGCAAAAGTAAATTCATTAGCTAAATTAGATGATATTATTAATAACAAAGCAATTTTGAAAGTAAATGATGAAACATTAGAAAGTGATGTAGATATTAATATAATTGATAGTGACTTAATTATAACAAAAGTAGCTAATAAAAACACATTAAGCAATAATGAAGAATTAATGTATGTTATTAAGGTAAAAAATAATGGCAAAGGTATAGCAAGAAATATCAAAATAGTTGATGCCTTAGATTCTCGTTTAAAATTAATTATTGCTAATAATGCTAATATAGAAAATGAAATATTAACTTGGCACATTGAAGAATTAAAGTCTAAAGAAGAAGCAACATTTACAATTCTTGTTAAAGTAAATGACAACAAAGAGATAGATAAAATAAATAATAAAGCGGTGTTAAAAGAACCAGATAAAGAAGATAAAGAATCTGATGTAAACGTTGAAATTATAAACAAAAAAGAAGAAATAAAAGAAGAAAATCCCAAAACAGGTGGTTTTATAAACATTTTCTTAGTAACAGCTATCTTTATAGTGGGGATAATAATATTAATTATAAGTAGTAAAAATCGTATTTTTAGAAAAATATAAAAATCATTAGAAATAAAAATTTAAATATGCTACAATATATTTTATAAGGAGAAATAATGAAAAAATATATTGTATATCGAAACGAAGTGTGTCAAATTCTAAAAGAAGAAAATAATTTATACTTTCTAATTCCAGTTAATGATGATTCAATTAAATATCAAGTTCCTAAAGATTCAATATTATTAAGAAAACTTATAACTAAAGAAGAAATAGATAAATTATTATTAGAAATTCCAGAAATTAAAACAATTGACAATGGGGATAAGAAAATTGAACAAATTTATAAAGAACTTATGAACCGGCGTACCCACGAGGACTTAATTAAAATTATTAAAACAACATATTTAAGAAATCAACTAAGGGTATTAAATAATAAAAAAATAAGTGAGATAGATGATGAATACTTAAAAAGAGCAGAAAAATACTTATATGAAGAAATCGGGGTAGTATTAAATTTATCTTTTCAAGAAACAAAGGCTTATATAATTAATAAATTAAAAAAATAAACTAGTCTTTTATAACTGGTTTATTTTTTATTTCAAAACTAAAAGTATTTGTATTATTAATTAAATCATATATTAAACTTGCTTGTAATTCATATTTATAAATAACTGAATCTGTTTTTACTACATTAGAAATTTCTAATGTATTTTTAATGTTTTTTAAATACTGAAGACCAATTTTATCAAACCCAATAACTCTAGTATAATCAATATCTTTCAAATTATCACTTTTCTTAAGCCCAATAAGTATATGTATAAACATTCTATTTAATTTATTATATGTATATCTTTTAGTTTTAATTAATTCTATATATTCTAAAAAATCATTCGTAGAATTAATATATTTTTTTAATCTATATTCTATACCTTCATCAACATCTAAATATTTATCTAAGTTATCATCTGTTATAATCTTAGCTTTTAATAATTTAAAAAATACACTATAATCAATTCTAATTAAATTATTAATTACATCACTTGGTAAATAATTAGAAATATCTTCATTAGCTTTTATTTTATTTCTAATATTTGATGCACTCACAATAGAGTCATTACTATTTATATCATGATACATATTAGTTCTAAGAATACATTCTGGAATAATATCAAAATTATTCTTAATAATTGCTTTAATATAAGAAATCCCTAATAAGTCATTTGGATTAAATGTAAAATCAATTTCACAAGCTTTAGCTAAAGCAGTAGGATAATTACATCCACTATCTAAGTATTTTTTTACATTTACATCAAAATCTTTATTAAATTGATATTTTGCTATCTTAGTTAATGTTGTAATATCATTGCATTCACTTCCAAAAACTATTTTATTAACATGATAATTATTAAGAATTCTAATACTTTTATCAGCAAAAATATCTGCAGATTGTGTTCCATAAATAAATGGAAGCTCTAAAACTAAATTAACTCCATAATCTAAAGCAATTTTAGTTTTTTCTTCTTTGGTTAATATTGATATTTCCCCACGTTCTAAAAAATATCCATTTAAAACTAAAATTAAAATAGAATCAGAATATTTTTCTTTAATTTTTTTTATATGATAAATATGTCCATTATGAAAAGGATTATACTCTGAAATTATTCCAATTACATCCATTAAATTACCTCCTTAATTTATATAAAAATAAGTTCCATTCATCGTAGCAACTAATACATCTTCATCATTTTTAATGGTAGCTTCCATTACACAAGTATGTTTACCATTTTTAATAATCTTAGCACTAGCAATTAAATATTTTCCAACTCCTGGAGAAATAAAATTAATGTTAGCATTCATTGTAACGGCATTTCTACCTAATTCTTTAAGTTTAATTCCCATTACAGTATCTCCCATACTAAAAGTTAATCCACCATGCACAATATTAAATAGATTTAATGTTTCATCAGTAATATTTACTTTAACTTTTATATCTCCATCATTTATTATTTCCATTTTATTATAATTTATAAAATCTTTCATTTTTTCCGCCTCTTTAAGATTATACCATTTAAAAAACATTAAGTAAATGTTATAATGTTGTTGGTGATTTCTTATGAAAATATTTATAATGGGACCTACAGGAGTGGGAAAAACAAAAATGAGTATAGAGTTAGCCAAAATATTTGATGCTTACATAATTAATTGTGATGCCGTTCAAGTGTATAAAGAATTAGATATAGGTAGTGCTAAAGTTACGGAAGAAGAAAAATGTGGTATAAAACATTTCCTATTTGATATAAAAACTCCGATTGAAAATTATACTGTTAAGGATTATCAAAAAGATTTAAGAGATTTATTTGCTAAATATGAAAATAAAAATTTAATTATCGTCGGTGGTACTGGCCTTTATGCTACCGCTGGTGTCTATGACTACAGATTTAATGAGGAAGAAAAACATGATTATAGTAATTTATCTACTGAAGAATTATACAATTTAGCTCTACAAAAGGACCCTAATTGTCCAGTAGATAAAAATAATCGTATTCGTCTTGAAAGATTTTTACAAAAAGATTTAACATCTATAGTAGAACCAAAACTTTTATATAATGATGCCATATTTATAGGACTAACAACTTCAAGGGATAATCTTTATAATATAATAAATAATAGAGTAGATAAAATGATTAAAGATGGTTTAATTAAAGAGGTTCAAAACTTATATAAAAAATATCCAGATAGTTTAATTTTAAAAAGAGCAATAGGTTATAAAGAAATAATAGAATATTTAGAAAATAAAATAAGTTTAGAAGATGCAATTTCAAATATTAAGAAGAACAGTAGGCATTATGCTAAAAGACAATACACTTGGTTTAATAATAAAATGAATATCAAATGGTTTGATGTAAACTTTAATAATTTTGACGAAACAATAAATAATGTAAAAGAGTATATTAGTTCTTGTAATAAACAATAAGTTATGATATAAATATAAAGTGGTGATTAGTAATGAAGAATAAAAAGAAAAAAGGAATAATTATTTTGTGGATTAGTTTATTTACGCTATTTACATTTTTAGTGTTTTTCATAATAGGAACACACACAGATTTCTTAGTAAAAAATGTATTTAAAATAATAGCATTAGTATTAACAATATTAAGTTTTATATCAGTTATTTTAGGAATATATCTAATAATAAAAAATAGAAGACATAAATCATTTAGTAAAATAAAAATGTGGATATTTTCTATATTAGTTTCATTATATATCCTTGGATGTTCTTCATTTTTATACATATTGTATGGTCCTTTTAATGGCTTTAGGGATTGGCTTGTAACTACAGCTATGGCAACAATGAATCATAGGTATTATTGTCAATGGTTTTACAATAATAATGAAATAAATGAAGTTTTAAACAATAATTATATAGATGATAAAGGAATGGAAACTGATCCATCACTTGTAAATCATGAAGAAACAAAAGAGTATAAAGATGAATATGAAAAAGAAATATTAGAAAGAGAAGATGGAGCACTTTATAAAGTTATAAATTTCGAGGTAAATGGCTGTAAGGCCTATCTTGGTGTAGTATATGATGCTAGTAAAATTAAGGTTGGTTATTCAAAATGGTTAGGAAGAAGTGGTCAATATGTTTATGATATGGCCAAAGAACAAGGTTCTGTTTTAACTATTAATGGTGGCGGTTTCTTAGATCCTGGACATAATACAAAAGGAGAAAACCCAGTAGGTATAACTATAGCAAATAAAAAAATAATTACAAATGATAGTATTGAAGGTACTATTTATGGACTAATCGGTTTTAATGAAGATAATACCCTAGTATTATTGCATAATGTAACCGGAGAAAAAGCTTTAGAAATGGGTGTGAGAGATGGCGTAACAATGGCACCATTCTTAATAGTTAATGGTAAACCTTCATTTACAAAAGGTAATGGCGGATGGGGATATGCTGCTAGAACTGCCATAGGTCAAAGAAAAGATGGAATAGTATTATTCTTAGTAGTAGATTCAAATGCTACAAGAACAAAAGGGGCATCAATGATAGATTTAGTTGAAATAATGCAAAGATATGGTGCAATAAATGCTGCCAATTTAGATGGTGGTACGTCATCTGCTATGGTAGTGGAAGGTACTATGATTAATGACCCAATAGATTCTGCAGGTAGACATAAAACCAGAGGAATACCAACAGTAATAAATGTAATTCCATAATAAAAAACTAGTTTGTGCTAGTTTTTTTCATTGCTTTTCATTATTATATCAATATTATTTATTTTAGCAAGTTCTAAAAAATCTTTTAATGTAATATTTGTTTCACCCCCCTCAAGTTTTGCAGTCCATCCTCTTTTTTTATTTATGTCACTCGCAAAATCTTTTTGAGTCTTCTCAGAACAATCCCTCATAAATTTTATAATTTCCTTTGTTTCATATTTGTTGCATAAAATTTTCATATTTTCACCTGTAAAAATTGTATTACATTATTTTTTAAAATGAGTTGTTTGTACCTTTACAAGGTACAAACATTTTGCTATAATTTATAATAGGAAGTGAATACGATGGAAAAAAATAAAACAAAAATAATAACAATTGTATCATTGTTAGCATTAATAATATTAATCATCGGAGCAACATATGCGTATTTTGTGGCCCAAACTGGAGAAGGTTCACAAACGGATATTAGAATTAATGCAAATACAGTGGATACCTTAACATTTGAAAACGGAGATCCAATTACATTAACACTAGATCAAGAAAACTTTGCAGAAGGTAATGGTAATCAAACAGGTTCAACATTTGCAAAAGTATTATTGACTGCAAATAGTAAGACAAATACAGCAACACAAAATTACTATTTGTATCTAAGTATATATACAAATACATTTGGTTATTCAATAAATACAGACACACCAGAATTGATACTAAGCATAACAGATGCAGATGGAAATGCTATAACAAGTATAGAGGGATTAACATATACAACAGTAACAGATGCAAGTGGAGCAACAATATCAGGATATGATATAACTGGAGTAACAGGGTTAGTAACAATATTAGATAATAGAGAAATAACAGCAAGTCCTCAAAAAGAAGAACAATGGAATATCACAATAACAATAATAAACTATAATGAAGACCAATCAAAAAATGCAGGTAAAAGTTTTGGAGCAAAAGTTGTAGTAAAAAAAGGTGGATACAATCCCACAATAGCAGATTATTGTAGTGATGGAGAGAACTTAAAAGATTGTATAATAAAATATGGAAATCTAGGGTATGAAACATCAAAGATAACAATACATAATGCAAGTTTAGAAAATGGAGCAGGGGACAATAGCTATAGATATTCCGGTCTAGAAAAACATCCAAATTACTATTCATGCAAATATGATGGAAATGATGTAATAAACATTAACGGTCAAACTAACATGTCGTTAAAAGGAGATTGTTCAAATGTTTATAAGGTTACAGATGGTACTGATATTATGTATGGAGATAATTCGTTAAGTACTTTATTTACAAATAAAAAGACAGTAAGTTGGGATAGTACAAATAGTAAATGCGTAACATCATCAGGAGAAAATGTATATACTGTTAATGGCGGAACCGTAACTCAAGACGTTTGTACAGGAAATGCGTATTTAGTAACAACAAATAATAGATACTCGTTAGGAATAGAAGAAATGGGAGCAGGAGTAGAAACATTAGTAAAATTAGCGGAAGAAGATGTATCTAACTTTGTGTGTTTTGGAACAAATGAAAGTCCATGTCCAACAGATAATTTATATAGAATCATTGGAGTATTCGGAGAAAATTATCATGGAGTAAGCGGGCAACAATTGGTAAAGTTAATAAAATATGATTATGCAAACAGTAATTTACTAGGAACGGATGGAGATTATTATGGCGAAACAACACCAGATGCAAATTACTATAAAGGAAGTTTGTCAACAATAAATACATATTATTGGAATTATAAAGCAACAAATAGTGCAACAAATACATGGAGCACAAGTTTACTAAATAAAACAAATTTAAATACAAATTTTATAAATAATATAGGAACAACATGGGCAAATAAAATAGCTGTTACAACATGGAAAGTTGGCGGAAATTTATATTCAAATATAGCTGGTTCAATACCATCAGTAGCATATCAAAATGAAATAGTGAATCCTGCAACAAATAGTACAGATAATGCAACAGAGTATAATGCAAAAATAGGCTTAATGTATATAAGTGATTACGGTTTTGCTGCTAGTCCCGAAGCATGGGGATTAATAATAAAAGATTATAATAATATATTAAATAGCAATTGGATGTACATGGGACTTCTTGAATGGACAATCACCCGTAGGTCTCTTGATAGTACTGATGCATATAAATTAGCTGCTGATGGTATAGTATATAGTGATCTTGTTTATAGTGGCCATTCTGTTCGTCCTGTTTTCAGTCTTTTATCTTCCATTGCTTATAAATCAGGATCCGGAACTCAATCTGACCCAATAATTATAAATTAGGGTTATACAAAATATATATTAAATATAAAGAAAACAGAGATAGCAAAAGCTATCTCATTTTGATTTATTATGCATAAAATCTTAATAATTATTTTATCAATTAAATTCTAAATAATAAAGACTATTAAAGTTATGATCTTCGATAACTGTATTACCATTATCAGATTTTTTCATTTCTTCAGTTGTCTTTAAAAAATAAGTATGAAACAAATAATCTTTTCCATCATTACTAACTGGATCATCCCAAGTTAAATCTACATGTAACCATTTTCCCTCAACTTTAACAACATTCCAAATATGCCCAGTAGATGAATAACTTATCTCCTCCGGAGTAGTAGCTATTTTGTAATTATCAAAATTCATCTTTGATAAAAATATAGCCATTAAATCTGTATAACCATTACAAGTAGCATATCCTTGAAATAAAGGTCCCGTTGCAATATATGAATCATATTTACTTTCCCCAGTTAAATTTCTTTCAATATCATATTTAGAATTATTAATAATATAATCATGAATAGTTTTAATCTTTGTAGAATCATTCATCTTATCATTAATTAATTCTTTTAAAATTTCATCAACCTTTTTATCAATTGCTTCTTTATCACTTTCTTTATACAAATAAAAAACTTTTAAAATAATTTCTCCAGAATCTGAAATACTTGTTTTAATATTTGTAAAACTATTAAAAGGATGTACATAATTATTTAAATGTGTAAGGGTAAGTTCATCCCCACTAATTTTAGAAACATCAGAAACACATTCCGTAAACTCCTTTGGACAATAAAAAGTAAATTGTTCCCATCCATTATCAATTACAGAGTAATAAATATTTAATAAGTCTTGATATGAATAGGGAACAAAGTTATCAGTTTTTTCTATATATAAATAATGTCCATTCTTTGCATATTTGCTTATAGGGTTAATTATTACTTTCGGATTAGCCTCAAATACACTAGCCAACTTATCAGTAATAGGATTAATAAAATAAATTGTTGCTGTAATTATAATAATAGACAAAATAGGTATTATTATTTTCTTCATGATGCACCACCTTATATATATAATATCAAAAAAAAATAAAGTAAACAATTGTTACTTCATATTTTTTATTTTTTGTGTCAATCTAGATTTTTCTCTGTCAGCAGTATTTTTCTTTATTAAACCTTTGCTAACTGCTTTATCTGTATATTTTTGAATATCTTTATTTAATTTATCTGCTTCTTCTTTATTTGCAGCAGCAATAGCTTTTTCGCAGTTCTTAATAAGGTTTTGAACACGCATTTTTAGTTCATGATTATTTTCTGTCTTTTTAGCTATAACTTTAACAGCTTTTTTTGAACTTTTAATATTTGGCATAATCCAGCTCCTTCCTTGTTTCTTATTAATTTTAACAAATATTTACATATTTAGCAAGTAATTTTAGCATAAATATAGTAATTTTCTACTAAAAACATTATTGTTTGTCATTTTCATCTTTATAATGAGCTATAAATGCTTTAAACATTTCTAATAAAAGTTGTCTATCTTCGTTTGATAAACTTGTAGTTTCTTTTAAAATATTTTTCATTTTTGTAATACTAACTGTTTTTAATTCACTTTTTAAGACATAACCAGCTTTATATAACATAGAAAAAAATAAGTTAACAAATTTTTCTATTTCATCACTACTAAATTTATTTAAAATATCATTAATTTTTAAATGGAACTTTTTAGAATAATCTGATAAATTAGCTAGTACGAATTTATTATCTTCCCACATCCAGGTATGTAAATCATGTTGAAAAACTTGATAGGCATTACTTTTTACAATTTTTTTATCGCCTTGATTATCAAAAATCATTCCTACAATACTTTCATATGGATAATAGTTTTTAATCTTTTTGTTTATTTTAGTTAATTTCTTAGAATTATACACATCAGGTAAAAAACCAGGACCATCAAAATTAAACACATATTCTATTTTATATCTATTAATTATATTTTGTTCCATCACCGCACTTACTGCTAAGTTACCGCCTTTAGAATGACCTCCGACATAAACCACTAAATCATTAAATTTAATATTTTCTTTTAAATATTTATTAGCTAGCTCTTGCGCAGGTATTGGATACATATATCCCATTTTAAAATTTTCTTCCCATCCTACAAGTTCATCGTCAGTGCCTTCAAAGGCAATAAATTTAAAATGTTTAGCTACGTTTATTGTAACTGCTGCAAATTGGGTTTCTTGATTTACTAACTTTTTATAGCTCGTAATTACATTATTTTGAAATCTTTTGCTTTTAGCCATTTCTTTAAATAATTTTTTATTTTCTTCCATAAACTTATCAGTATCTTTTAATATAAATCTATTTGTAAACTTCTCATAAGCGTCTTTAATTAATATTGGATTATCTACTATACCCATAAAATTTAAGTAGGGTAGAATACTATAAATTGCAGCATCTATTTCATTAAACTTGAATTCATCAAAACTTTTATTGCCATTATTTTTTAAATACTTTATCAAGTAACTCATAAAATCACCTAAAAATATTATAAACTAAATTTTTTTTAATTTAAAGTATTCCTTTCGACAAATTATATGCAACATTAATAATATAATGTATTAAAGGTGATAACATGTCAAGATTAAAATTAAGAAATGGTATAAAAAGTCAATTTTTTAAGTTAATATTAATAGTAATTATAATTATTATTTCTTTTATCATAACATTTAAAGTACTTTATGATAAGATTGATCTTAAAGTAGATAATAACACTTACATAGATTTTTTAGTAAAAGATACATTTAGTAACTATAACCTAAGTGATATAAAAAGATTATCATCAACAGAATTTTTATTAAAATATTCTTTTGGAATTGAAAAAGTTAATACTGGTACAAATATTGATATAATAACTCCGGTTATTAAAGAAGAAAGTACCACAAAAAATACTCAAAAGCCTATAGTATATATTTTTAATACTCACCAAACTGAAGGGTATAACAGTAAATTTCTAGAAACTTTCAATATTAATAATACCGTTTATTTAGGAAGTCATATTTTAGCAGAATATTTATCAGATCTAGGGGTATCAACAATTGTTGAAGAAAATAGCATCGTAGATGTTTTAAATACTAATGGCTGGAAATATGGATATAGTTATAAAGCAAGTAGAATTTTATTAGAAAATGCTTATAAAAAGAACCCTAGTTTAGATTTCTTTATAGATTTACATCGTGATGCCGCATCGTATGATAGAACTCTAACAGAAATAGATGGAAAAAAATATGCTAAAATTTTATTTGTAGTAGGGTTAGAACATGAAAACTATGAACCTAATTTACAACTAGCAAAAAATTTAAATGAAAGAATAAAAAAAATAGCACCAACTTTAAGTCGTGGTGTTTTAGAAAAAAAAGGTCCTGGAGTTAACGGTAAGTATAATCAAGATTTTAACAAAAATACAATTCTTATTGAAGTTGGAGGCCAATATAATTACATAGAGGAGGTGAACAATACTCTAAAAATAATTGCACAAGTTATTTATGAGTATTTAGAAGATGAAAAAGAAAAATAATTTGTTTAAAAAATTTCTAACAATATCTTTCATTATATTTATGGGATTATACATTTCAAGTGTAAGTGGTTTTTATGAGGCAAAACTAAGTAATAAAGTTGCTTTAACAGATGAAGCTATAAAAGAGTTTGAAAATGACGTAATTGAAGGCAAAGTTATTGATGTTAATACTTATATAACTAATAAAAACACAGATTATAGTAATAAATTCACTGAATCTGGTGAAAAATTAAGTGAAGCCGTAACAAAAATACTTACTGAAGGTTTTAGCGGTGCATGGGATGCTATAAAAGTTTTATTTTTTTAAATTATGCTTATAATAATGCGTTAATTTGATCTTTTGATAATTCAGTTAACTTAAGTACTTCATCAATAGAATAATTAGCTTCAATTAATTTTTTTGCAATATTTAGTTTTGCATTTAATTCTCCTTCAGTCAATCCTTGTTCACGACCTTCGACTAGACCTAGCTCACGACCTTCCTCTAATCCTTCTCTTCTGGCAATATTTTTTACAGTATTTTTAATGTACTTTTCTTCTTCCTCCGGAGTAATATCATATATGAATACATCTTCTTTATTTAATCTTTTCAACTTATCAACACTCTCCTTAACACTAGAGTTATTTACTTCACTACAATACTTTTCAAAATCTTCCTTATTCTTTATTCCCAGCATTGTTAAAAGTGGTTTTTCTCTAGCACTTTTCATGTCTTTATCATACCAAAGTTTAGCAAACTTTTCAACATTGATTTCATAATATTTGAATCGATTATCTAATTCTTTTTTATAGTTCTTATCATAAAATGTATAACATGTTATTAATGGATCACTCAGGCTTACTTTATAGTTTAATGAGATATGAATAAACTCTGAAACAGTATCATATGCTTCACTCACTAATGTCTTTTGACTACAGAATGAAAAATAAAAATTCATATTTCTTACCTTTGTAATCCCACTATATGATGAATTAAGATCTAGATTTATTTTTCTTCCTTCAGCTTCTACGAGCAAATCAAGTCTTTTACTCCGTTCATTTTTTTGTCTTACATTTAATTCAACGGGAATAAATTTAATTATTCTATCAATTTTGATATCCAAACACTCACTTAAAAGTTCACAAAGTAAGTGAGTTCGATCTTCATTAAATCCCACGAATATTGCTTTAAACATCTTATCATAATTAAAACCATAAAAGACTTCTTTTGTTTTTTCTTTTTCTATTAATTTATTTGGCATAAAAATCCTCCTTCGATAAGTTTATATCTTAAAGCGCAAATACACAAAAAAGCAAGAAAAATCGTCCGTCAAAAATCGACATAAATCGGGATGTTTATGCTGTTTCGTCCCATTTCTAGGGAGATTCAAAATCAAAAACTTTTAAAGATATTTTGTAATTTACTAAATTTTATAATAAAATAAATTAAGGACTAACATTTTTAGCAATAAAAATATTAATAAAAGCAAACGCTCTATAAAAAAAGATTATTTTCTCTTATTAAGTTTTTAAATAGAACATATAGACCTATAAGTTGGCTAAGAATCCAACTTTTTTAATGACTTTTTCTTTATTGTTTGGTACAATTAAAGGGGTGAAAAAAGATGAAAAAAGAAAATATTAGAAATTTTTCAATAATTGCTCATATAGATCATGGAAAAAGTACTTTGGCAGATAGACTTTTAGAAATCACCGGAGCCGTTTCCAAAAGAGAAATGAAAGACCAAATTTTAGATAATATGGATCTAGAACGTGAAAGAGGAATAACCATTAAATTAAATGCTGTAAAATTAAATTATAAATATAAAGATGAAGATTATGTTATTAATTTAATTGATACCCCAGGTCATGTCGATTTTTCATATGAAGTATCAAGAAGTTTAGCAGCTTGTGAAGGTGCTATTTTAGTTGTGGATGCTGCTCAAGGGATTGAAGCCCAAACGCTTGCAAACCTATATCTTGCAATGGAACAAGATTTAACAATTATTCCTGTTATTAATAAAATAGATTTACCAAATGCAGATATTCCAAGGGTAAAAAAAGAACTTATGGATGTTTTAGGTTTTAATGAAAATGATATAATTTTATGTAGTGCAAAAACTGGTGAAGGTGTTCAAGAAATTTTAAATGCTGTAATTGAAAAAATACCAGAACCGAAAATAAATGTTGAAGATAAAACGAGAGCTTTAATATTTGATTCATACTTTGATCCTTATCGAGGAGTTGTATTATTAGTTAAAGTAGTTGATGGCAAGATAAAAATTGGCGATACCATAAAAATGATGGCTACTAATAGTACTTTTGAAGTCGTAGAACTCGGAGTACATACCCCAAAAGAAGAAAAATATAACGAACTTAAAAGTGGAGAAGTAGGTTATGTTGCGGCATCAATTAAAGATATAAGTACAGTTTCTGTTGGTGATACTATTACAATCGTAGGTCGCGAAGCAACAGAACCAATTAAAGGTTATAAAAAGATGAAACCAATGGTTTTCTCAGGTATATTTCCAACAGAACCAAATAGATATGAAGAATTAAAAGAAGCTTTAATAAAGTTAAAACTAAATGATGCTGCTTTATCTTTTGAACCTGAAACAAGTGAAGCCTTAGGTTTTGGTTTCCGTATTGGTTTTCTAGGGCTTTTACACATGGATGTAATAATAACACGTATTGAAAGAGAATTTAATATTGGTATTATAGCCACCAGTCCAAGTGTAGTTTATGAAGTAACTTTAACAGATGGCTCTATCGTAGATGTTGATGCACCATCAAAAATGCCTGAAAAAACAAAAATAAATTATATAAAAGAACCTTATATATATACAAATATTATAGCACCATCTGAATATATCGGAGCCATTATGGAACTTTGTCAAAACAAGCGTGGTATTTATAAAAGTGTAGACTATATTGATGCTACGAGAATAGACGTTCACTATGAAATTCCTTTATCAGAAATAGTATATGATTTTTACGATAGATTAAAAAGTACTACAAAAGGTTATGCATCATTTGACTACGAATTATGCGGATATAAAGAAAGTAGTTTAGTAAAAATGGATATCTTACTTAATGGTGAAATTGTGGATGCCTTAAGTGTAATAATTCATAAAGATTTTGCATATCCAAAAGGACGTGCCATCGTAAAAAAACTACGCGAACTAATACCAAGGCAAATGTTCCAAATTCCGATTCAAGCAAGTATTGGATACAAAGTAATAGCCAGAGAAAATATCAGTGCCTTAAAGAAAAATGTTTTGGCAAAATGTTATGGCGGAGATGTTTCTAGAAAAAGAAAATTATTAGAAAAACAAAAAGAAGGAAAGAAAAGAATGAAAATGGTTGGTACAGTTGAGGTTCCTCAAGAAGCGTTTTTAGCAGTTTTAGGTGATGAATAATGAGTGAAGAAGAAAAAAGTTATATAACCCAAGCAAACCTTTATTTAGAAGGTAAGTCTTTACGAGAAATTGCTGAAATATCAGGAATATCGCATATATCAGTCGGATATAATTTAACTAAAAAACTTAAAGAAATAGATCTTGCTAAATACGAACTTGTTATGGAAAAAATAAATGGCAACAAAGAAAAATCAGTTGAAGATGAAAATGTTAGAAAAAGAGTTTTGGAAGCATATCAATTATTAGTAACTAAAAACTATACTATCACAGAAATAGCGGCAAAGCTTTCAACCACAGAAAGTATAATTTGCCGTGACTTAACATATCGATTAAGACAACTAAATAAAATTGCTCCAGAAATTGTAACAGATGAAATGGTAAGAAAATCACTAGAAACATTGAAAAACCATAGTTTGGTAAATAGTCCATTAATTTCTAAAGAAACTTATGTGCCAGAACAACAAATTTCTATCTACTTAAATAAATTTTTTCCTACCAAAGAAAAAAGAATGCGTTTTATAAGAGAATGTATTTTCACTTTTGGATTAAGACTTAATAGTGTAGCAAGAATTTTACAATTAGATCCAGACGAAGCAAAAAGAGCAATTTTAGAAAATAGCAACGGGTTCTATAATGAAATATTAAGAGTTTTCAATCATAGTTTAATTCTCGAAGACGAAGCAATGAACAACTTTAAAACATATTTTAATAGATTAGTATGGACTGTAAAAAATAAAAGTCAAAAAGATGTTTCTCTCGTTCTCGGAGAACTAAGTGATAATGCCATAAAAAATCTTAAAAGAAAAGAGAATGTTCCTTATACAGATGAACAAATAGTAATAATATTAAAATTCCAATTAAAATACTTATTAAGTTCAACAAAAGTTTCTGAAATGGTTAACATATCAGCTCATCGTTACGCAAATAGAGTTCGAGCATTACAAGACAAATACCCTGAATTAGTAGCTTACTTTGAAGATTTATGTGCTTTTTACAAAAATTTAGAAGAAAGGAAAAGATAATTATGAATTTAACATATTTATATCAGTTATTTCCTAATTCTCAAAAAAGAACACATTTTATTAAAAATTGTGCATTAACCTTCGGACTTAGTTTAGAAACATTAAGCAAACTTTTAAAAAAGGACCCTAAAAAATTATTTGTTGAGTTAGTTTATGAAGATGTTTATTTATCAGAATCAGTAAATGTTTTATTTAGAATCGGGGCAACTTTTCAAGAAGATGCAGAAACTGCTTTTTTAAACTTTTTTGAAGATTTAGTAAAAGCAGCTAAAAGCAAAGATAAAGAACAAATAAATCAAGTACTTGAAATTACAAAAGATACTGAAGCTATGAAAATAAAAGCAAGGGCTACCAAAGGAACAATTAACTTAACTGATGAAGAAATATTAACCATTTTAAAATATCAAATGAAATATCTATTGAGTGTTCAAAAAATAGAAGCAATTTTTAAAATACATCACAAAGCATATGTTGCTAGAGTTTTAGATTTAAAATCAATAAATCATGCTTTAGTATCTCAATTTGAAGCTTTAAGACAATCCTTTGTAGATTATGCTTTTCAAAGAAGGAGTTTATAATGGCTAGTTCAATTTATATTCATATACCATTTTGTAAAAATATTTGCTCTTATTGTGATTTTTGTAAATTTATCTATAATGAAAAATGGGCTTATGCTTACTTAAAAGCTTTAAAAAACGAGATAAATGACAGATACATGGGGGAAGAAATTAAAACAATCTATATCGGCGGAGGAACTCCAAGCACATTAAGTTTACAAGAGATAAAAAGTTTACTAAAAATGTTAGATGTTGTTAATAAAAATAATTTAGAAGAATTTACTTTTGAATGTAATCTAGAAGATATAAATGAAGAATTATTATTACTTTTAAAAAGCTATGGTGTAAATCGTTTAAGTATTGGAATAGAATCATTTGATAAAGATAAATTAAAGTTTATGGAACGTACATCTGATTTTAAAGATGCCGAACAAAAAATAGCGTTATGTAAAAATTCAGGATTTAATAATATCAATTTAGATTTAATGTATGCTATACCCGGAGAAACATTAAAAGTATTGAAAAAAGATATATCATTATTTTTAAAATTAAATCCTACCCATATCAGCGCTTATAGTTTAATTTTGGAAAGTCATACAAAAGCATATGTAAACGGTGTAAGTGAAATCGAAGAAGAATTAGATTATGAAATGTATAAATATATAACAGAAAAATTAAGTAATGCCCATCACTATGAAATAAGTAATTATGCAATACCAGGCTATGAAAGTAAACATAATTTAGTTTATTGGAATAATGAAGAATATTATGGATTTGGTCTTGGTGCCAGTGGTTACATTGATAAAATTAGATATACAAACACTAAAAATTTAAAAGATTATCTGTTAGGCAATTGGGTAAAAGATAGAGAAATAATTGGTAGTAAAGAAAATATGGATTATGAGATAATGTTAGGATTAAGAAAGTTAGATGGTATTAATCTAGAGTCATTTAAAAATAAGTTTGGGGTTGAATTAGAAAGTGTATATAATATAAAACCACTTTTAAAAAGTAAAGAATTAATTAAGAAAAAAGGTTACTTATATATTAATCCAATCTATATTTATGTTTCAAATGAAATACTTTTGAAAATAATTTAAATATTTTTGAGCACACTATAAAAGGGTGATAATAGTGTGCTTTTAGATTTAAAAATATTAAATGGAGATATGCCATTAAAATTTGATAAATATGTTAATCATTATACAATAGAAATATCTGAAGATGTTTATTCATTAGAAATAGATTATAAATGCAGTGAAAATGATACTATAAAAATATTAAATAATGAGAATCTAGGTTATGGAACTAATTATGTATTTATCGAGGTAACTAGTAATAATGAAAAAAATATGTATACTTTAGAAGTATATAAAAAAGAAACTAAAAATGTATTTAATGAAACAAAGATTATCAATATTGAGCCAAAAGAAGAAAAATTACCAGATTATATTCCTGTTGGTTTAATCGTCGGAGGCTTTTTTATCATAATATTAACATTTTGGTTATTATTTCACAAAAAAAAATCATAGAAAATTTCCCATACTTTCGGAAATTTTTTTATTTAACCAAAAATTTTTTAAAAAAATTAACAAAAAAACCGCAAAAAAATGACCCATTTAGGAAATATATATATATGAAGGGAGAAATTTTAATGAAAATAGTTCGACAACGAGATGAAAAAGATTGTGGAGTTTGTGCTCTAGCATCAATTATAAGACATTACAAAGGAAATGTTCCCCTAGAAAAAATAAGATTAGATGCTAAAACCTCAAGTGAAGGAACCACGGCATTAAACTTAATTTTAGCAAGTTCCAAATATGGTTTTGAATCTACCGGAGTTAAATTAAATAGTATTTATGATATTAACCAATTACCAGCCATAGCACACATGAATTTAAAAAAAGGATATAGCCATTATGTTGTAATTGAAAAAATCACTAAAGACAAAATTATTATAATGGATCCAGCGAAAGGTAAGGTGGTAAAAAAAGTAAATGAATTCATGGAAGAATGGAGTAACGTAGTATTATTGTTTTATCCCAAACAAAAAATAATTGTTTTAAAAAATGAAGTGACGATTTTTAAAATGTTTACACGTATTTTAAAATCAGAAAAAAATTTAGTGAAAATAATTATATTTGTTAGTTTCTTACTTATGTTACTAAGTATATTGCTAGGTTATTATTTTCAAGTATTATTTTCTTCAATTACAAATGGTTATTCCTATAAATATTTGAAAATAATTGTAATTATATTTTTATTATTTACTATTTTAAAAATATTTCTTTCATTTTATCGAACTTTTTTAGAAAATCATTTAAATAAAAATATCGATTGCCTACTAAATAGTGATTTTCTATCCCATTTATACAATCTCCCTTTAAATGTTATAACAACTAGAAACGCCGGAGAAATAGTATCTCGAGTAAATGAATTAGCTAATATAAAAAATATCATTACTAAGATGCTTATTAGTTCATCAATCGATTTAATTTTAGTTATTATAACTATACCCTTATTAATAAGTATAAGCAAAAATTTATTTTTAATACTTTTTCTTATGGTAGTTTTGTACTTATTAATTGGGTTAATATTTAGTAATAAAATCTTTAAAAGAGCATATCAAAATATTTCTTATGAAGCTGAATTTAATAATAACCTAATCGAAGATATCAAAATGTTTAATAGCATTAAAAATCTAAATATAATTAACGTTGCTTTAAAAAAAATAGAAAAGAATCTTACTAAATATTTATATGATAGTTATTTATTTAATATTTTATCTAATAAAGAAAAGACATTTAAAAATATTATTTATGAAATTGGCTTTTTTGCTATAAACACTTATGGATTATATCTTTTATATTCTAATAAACTAAAGTTAATAAATCTTATTACATTTAATACTTTATTAAGCCTATTTTTAGATCCCTTAAAAAATATAATTGATAGTATTCCCCAGTATAGTTATATGAAAGCTACCATTTCCAAAATAAATGACTTTTTAAGTATAAATAAAGAACCATTAGGAAATAAAGAAGATATTTATGGTTATGAATTAAAAATAAAAAATTTAACATATTCTTATAATAAATATGAAAACGTTATTAATAAATTTAATTTAGTTATACCTGAAGGCAAACTTGTTTTATTAAAAGGTAAGTCCGGATGTGGAAAATCTACGTTATGTAATATTTTAAACAAATATATAGATGATTATGAAGGAAGTATTTTATTAGGATCTATAAACATAAAAGATTTAAGTCTTAATACTATCAGAAATAATATTACTTATATCAATCAAAAAGAAGAGATATTTTCAGGATCTTTAAAAGAAAACATAACTTTAGGAAAAGATATATCTGAGGTTGAATTTCAATATATTTGTTATTTATGTAAAATAGATGAAATAGTTAAAAAAAGACCACTTCGTTATGAGACTTTTATATCCCCAGATGAAAACAATTTATCTGGTGGTGAAAAGCAAAGAATAATATTAGCTAGGGCATTACTTAATAACTTTAATATTTTAATTTTAGATGAAGCTTTAAGTGAGGTAGATATGAAATTAGAACTAAATATTATAAAAAATATTAGAAATATATATAAAGAAAAAACAATTATATATATTTCTCACAAAAAATATCCCAAAATATTTGATCAAGTAATAACCATTGGAAGTGATTTATGTCATACTTAGATTTATTAAATATAAAATACAAATTTAAATTTCTTTTAGTATTTATTAGTATATTTTTTATTGGAGTATTTATATATATTTTAAATTTAAAAGTATATGATAGAATAGAAAGCTTTGCATATAAAGAAGAGGGATTAGTTATAACAAGATTAATAATAGACACCCCTGATACGATTAACTCTCTAAAATATATTTTAATAGGAAATAAAAAATATAAAGCCACTATAGATAAATATGGAGATTATTCATTAGATAAAGATAATTTAGTAAACTTTCAAGATGTATATTTTAAAGTTGATGGAAATATAAAAGAAGGACAAGTATTTAGGATTGCAATTTTATATAATGAAGAAAAAGTATATAAAAAACTTAAAAAAATGTTGTTTTAGGAGGTAGTATGGAAATTTTAAGTTGTAAAGAATTAGGAAATATTTCTGGTGGAGGAAAAAGCTTATGGTATGTTATTGGTGGAGCTCTTACTCTGCTTGCAGGAATTATCGCGGGATTTGTAAATCCAAGAAAATGTAATTAAGGAGGATTAAATGAAATTAAATAAAAAAGAATTAAATGAAATAAAAGGGGGAACATCTGCAACATTTTTTAATGCATTTGCTAGAGTATTCAAAACAATGTATGATATTGGATATGACTTAGGTTCATCTTTGCGAAGAATACTTACGAAAAAAACTTGCAAAATATAAAAAGGCTTAGCCTTTTTAGGTACAGTAAAGAGATTTCTTACTAAAAATCTGAAATAATTACTAAAAAATGTTGCTAAAGGCAAATTCAAATGTTATAATATGTAGTGAAAAACGAGAAGGGAGGGAATGAATTTGACAAAAGTAGTTGTGCAAAACGGGAATGTTGATTTAGCATTAAAGAAGTTTAAGGCAAAAGTTGCAAGAAGTGGAGTCCCTTCTGAAATTAAAAAAAGAAAACACTATGAAAAACCAGGCGTTAAAAGAAGAAACGAAATTAAAGAAGGAATTAAAAATTCTCATAAAAGAAATCGAGGCTAATTATGTACGAAAAGATTAATGAAGATTTAAAAAACGCAATGAAAGAAAAAGATACTTTTAAGTTATCAGTACTTAGAATGTTGAAAAGTGCTTTACAACTAGAACAAATTGCTAAAAAACATGAATTAGATGACAATGAAATAGCTGCAGTATTAAAAAAACAAGTTAAAGTTCGTAAAGATTCATTAGAAGAATATAAAAAATATGGAAAAGCTGACTTAGTGGAATCATTAGAAAAAGAAATTGCTATTTTAGATATTTATTTACCTGAAGAAATGTCTGAAAGTGAAATAAGTGAAATAGTAAAAAGTGCAGTAGAAGAAATAAAACCAACTAGCATGAAAGATATGGGGCTTGTAATGAAAAAAGTTAATGAGCTACTTGTTGGAAAAAATGCAGATATGTCTCTAGTTAGTAAATTAGTTAAAGAACAAATTATGTCAAATTAAAACAACACTTTAAAAGGTGTTGCTTTTTCTATAAGGAAGATAATATGAATTTAGATAATATTAAAAAAGAATATAAAAAAATGCAAAAAATATATGGAGATCCTAGTCTTGAACCAATATATTTCGGAGGATGTTGTAATAATCCAGATATTTGTTTTGTTTTTATGAATCCAACAGCTAGAAATATCGCGGCAGATAAATCGTGGGAAGGGCCAAGGGCTCCATGGATAGGGACTAAAAATATCTGGGATTTATTCATGGCAATAAAAATTATTGATGAAGATTTATATCAGGAAATAAAAAGTAAAAAAGGGAGTGAATGGACACCAGACTTTGCCAAAAAAGTTTATAAAAAAGTAGAGAATAATAAAATATTTATAACCAATCTAGGAAAATGTACTCAGCTTGATGCCAGACCTTTGCCAGATAAAGTATTTAAAGAGTACTTATCTTTAATTGAAAAAGAAATAGAATTAGTTAATCCTAAAGTAATAATACTTTTTGGCAATCAAGTTAGTTCCATATTTTTAAATGAAAAAATATCAGTAAGTACCTGTCGTAAGAAAAAATACATCAAAGAAATCAATAATAAAAAATATACATGTTTTCCAGTTTATTATCCAATTGGAAATGGAAGATTTAATATAGATAAATCAATCGAAGATATATTATGGATCAAGGAGGTATATTTTAATGAAATACACAATTAGAAAAGAAAAGAAAGAAGATTGTATGGGAATTTCTCATGTAATAACTGTAGCATGGAATGAAACTTATAAACGTATTATGCCTGATTCCTTTTTGGAAGAAATAAAAACAAATGAAGTAAAAAGAGGTGAAACTATCAAAAAAAACTTTGCTACAAAAGATTATAATACCCTTGTTTTAGAAATAGATAACCAAGTCGTAGGATTTGTAAACTATGGAAAAACTGAAGATTTAGAATTTGATAATTGTGGGGAAATATTTGCTCTTTACATTATAAAAAAATATCACCATTATGGTTTTGGCCAAAAACTCGTAGAAGAATCCATTAAAAATTTAAAAGAGATGGGCTTAGATAAAATGCTTATATCTTGTCTAAAAGAAAATCCCACTAATGAATTTTATAAACATATCGGTGGAAGATATATTAAAAATAAAATATATAAACAATTAAATTTACCTGAAAACGTTTATTACTTTGATATCTAGAAAGTAAAATATTACAAAATTCAATTTTTCACATAATTACCATGGAAAATTTATTATAAATTTGGTAAAATGTATATGGAGTGATATCATGATTGAAATAGGTATTAGTTATGTAGAATATTTAAATAAATTAAAAAAAGAAGAATTAATAAAAATAATTACAGATTACAATAAAATGTGTGAAATCTTTGATGAAACAAAAATAGAAGATACAAAGTCTAAAAAAGATGTTTTAGTAGAAAAAATAAATGAAATAAAAAATAAATATTTAAAGTATCTTATAATGTCATTAGATCTAAAAGACTATGAGTCATTAAAAAATATATTGAAAAAAAATGATACAAAAACATTGAATGAACATAAAGAATTAATAAATTATTTTATTGATAAACACATTATTTTTCAAAAAGATAACTTAGAAGTTCCAAATGATTTAGAATTTAAATGTTGTTTTAAAAACAAAGATATTTTAAAATATGTAAAAAAATGGAATAGAATATATGATTTAGCAAATGGCATAATTATTGCATATGGTGTTGTAAGTAAAAAATATTTTTCTTTCATCATAAGTGGTATTGAAGAAAAAGATAAAATTATATCCAAACTAGAATTTTACTATAAGAAAGAATATATTATTGAAGATAAAATGATTGTAAGTAATAAATTAAGTAGTAAAAAAAGAATAAATAAATATTATAAGGATGATAAATATAAACAATTTACTAATAAAGAATACGTTGAAATGGGAAAAAATATCTATCATCACAATATTAAATCTTATAAAAAACTTATTAAAACTTTGAAAAACTTTTATGTTTTTAAAAATAAAGATATAAAGTTTATTGATGATAATATCGTTATTCCATATTTATACAACTCCTTAAATGAAGAAGATATAGCTAATAAGAATCTCGAAGAAACTATTATAAGCCTATTTGAGTTTAAGGGAGATAAATTAAAAAATAAAATGTTACAAGAAATATCTAAAATTAGAAATGAGTTTCCTCTTTGGGAATATCGTGGATTTACTAAAACGGAGGTAAATAAATGAAGAAAAATGGATATACAGTTGTAGAACTAGCTATCGTCCTTGGAATATTTAGTATCTGTTATTTTGCAGCTACATGGATTATATCAAGTAAATTAAATGTTAATTATGAAGAAGAAATGTATAATCAAAAGCTAGCAGCAATTGAAAATGGTGCAGTGTTGTATGCTAAAGTCAATAGTAAATTATTTGAAAAAGAAAACACTGTGTATTTAACTGTTGATGATTTAGCAAAAGCAAATGCTGTTATAAGTAGTAATGGCGAAGTAATAGATCCTCGCGATGAAGAAAGTTCCATGAATAATATAAAGATAAAAGTAACAAATGAAAATGATAAAATAACTGCAAAAATACTTAGTTAAAAACAAATAGTGTCAAATTTGTGTCAAATTTTTGCGATTTTCTTGCATAAATAAGTATTAATGAGTATTATAAGTAATGAAAAGGGAGTGTATGTATGTTATATCCATCAATTGATAAACTACTAAATATAGTAGATTCTAAGTACAAATTGGTTCATGTAGCTTCAATAAGAAGTAAACAAATGCTTGAAAATAACCACTATCAAATGAAAGAAAGTGAGTATAAAAACAAGAAGAGTTTAGGTCGTGCACTTGAAGAAGTTGAAGCTGGATTAATAAAAATTGTTGAAGAACCACAAAAATAGCTTGATTATTTTATCAATGTATGATAAAATAGTCTTGTTCTTGGGGAATTAGCTCAGTTGGCTAGAGCACCACGCTTGCACCGTGGGGGTCGCGGGTTCGAGTCCCACATTCTCCACCAATTGAACATCAAAGTCCGTATCCACGGGCTTTTTATTTTGATATTAATAGTAAATTTGATATAATATTTGTGTGGGTGATTTACAATGCCAAAAAAGAAATTAAATATAATATATGAAGATAAGTACATAATTGTTATTAATAAACCAAATGGTATTTTAACAATTTCTAGAGATAACAAAAATGATAGAAATCTTTATGATGATGTAAAAGAATATATAAAAAAACAAAATCCTAAAAACAAAATTTTTATAGTTCATAGACTAGATAAAGATACATCGGGATTAATAGTATTTGCCAAAAGTGAGGCCATAAAAAGAAAATTACAAGCCAATTGGTCAAATGTTAAAAGATACTATTATGCAGTAGTAGAACATCCTTTAACAAAAAGTGGTCATCTAGAAGATTATTTATATGAAACCAAAACACATGATGTAATAATTACTAAAGACAAGAAAAAAGGAAAATTAGCAATAACAGATTTTGATGTAATTAAATATAATAATAAATATAGCTTATTAAATATAAATATTAAAACAGGTAGAAAGAATCAAATCAGGGTTCAACTTGCAAATATTAATCATCCCATCATCGGAGATAAAAAATACGGAAAAAAGGCTAGTAGTTCAATGTGTTTACAAGCTTACAAATTGGAGATTGTACATCCAGAAAGTAATAAGCTAATGAGTTTAGAAATTAAAATGAATGAAAAATTCAAGAATTTTGTTAAATAAAGCTTGCATAATAAATTTTAAAGTGCTATAATTGACCCAATCAGTGCTGAAGGAATTTACGACTCCGGAGCTGAATCGTTTGAATCGCGTTAAGATAAATTAAGTTAAATAAAGGATGGTACCGTGCAAATTGCACTCCTTGTGTACCATTCTTTTTATTTTTAGGGAGGAAATTTTATGACATTATTTGAAGAATTAAAATGGAGAGGGCTTGTTAATGATATAACTAGTCCAGACGTTGAAGAAGCCATTAATAATGGAGGCTTAAAATTTTATATTGGTGTTGACCCAACTGGAGACTCATTACATATTGGACATTACTGTACCGTAATAGCTACATCAAAAAGATTAATGGAAGGTGGACATACTCCAATAATTATTGCTGGGGGAGGAACAGGATTAATCGGAGATCCTAAACCAAATGTTGAAAGACCAATGATTAGTAAAGAAGCTGTTGCCCATAACATTAAGTGTATTCAAAATCAAATTAGTACCATCCTTGGTGGAAAAATCGAAATAGTAAACAACGCTGATTGGCTATGTGAAATGAAAGCAATTGATTATCTTAGAGATTTTGGTAAATTCTTTAATGTTAATTATATGCTTGCAAAGGATACCGTAAAAAGAAGATTAGATATTGGTATTACTTATACTGAATTTTCATACATGTTGCTTCAATCAATTGACTTTTTAAAGTTATATGAAGAACATGGTGTAACAATGCAAGTCGGAGGACAAGATCAATGGGGAAATATTACATCAGGACTTGAACTAATAAGAAAAGTTCATGGAGCAGATGTAAAATGTTATGGATTTACAGTGCCATTAGTAACTAGAAGTGATGGATCAAAATTTGGTAAAAGCGAATCCGGAGAAGCGTTATGGTTAGATATTAACAAGACTAGTCCATACGAATTATACCAATACTTTATTAATGCTGAGGATGATAAAGTTATTGAATACTTAAAAAAATTAACATTCTTAACTAAAGAAGAAATTGAAGAATTAGAAAAAAGTCTAAATGAACATCCAGAAGAAAGAAAAGCCCAAAAAGCATTAGCTAAAGAAATAATTACATTCTTACATGGTGAAGAAGAATACAAAAAAGCTTTACATATTTCTGAATCTTTATTCTCAGATAGAATTTGGGAATTAACTGCAGACGAAATAATTGAAAGCATAAAAGATGTACCAAGATTTGATGTAAAAGATAACGCTTTACTAATAGACTTATTAGTGGATAACAAAATTGTTTCAAGTAAAAGAGAAGCAAGAGAAATGATTTCTTCGGGTGCAATAAGCATCAACAATCAAAAAGTAACTGATTTAGAAAAAGTAATAACTAAAAAAGATGCTATTGAAGAAAAAGTATTATTAATCAAAAAAGGTAAAAAGAATTATTTTATGGGACTTATGTAAAAATAAGTCTTTTTCTTTTAAAAAATTTTTGCTATAATTTAAATAAGGAAGGTAGGAACTATATGAGGGATTTTTTTAAATGACTTTTAGGAATAAAAAAAGCTAGTTTCTTTTTATTTTAGAACTAGCTCCAACTAACCAATCAATTGAGATATTATATTTTTTAGCTATTTGATACAAAAAGGCTGTTAGTATTAAAGTTTTTCCTTTTTCATAAGCACAAATTGTGGAAGAAGAGGTATTAAGAATAGATGCTAAATCTTTTTGATTTATATTATAAAGAGATCTAACATATACAACTTTTTTACCAATTTCCTTTTTATCAAGAGTAACATATTTATAAAATATATCTTTTTTATTAGATAGTCCAGTTAAATAATCTAAACTAACGTTATAATATTTTGCTAATGTAACTAAATGTTTTAAAGGAATAATCTTCTTTCCTTTTTCCCATTCAGCATAAGTTTGTTGACGAACACCTATAATTTCTCCAACATTCTTTTGAGTTAGATTATTATATTCCCTTAACTCAAATAATTTGTCATTTTCCATCTATTCCGCTCACCAGTTTAATTTTCCCATTAAATTTATAAATATACTAAAAATTACAGACAAATACGAAAAAGTTTGTTATAATTTAAAAGAAAGAGTTGATTTTATGGATGATTATTTATGTTTAAGTCATGCACTCGCTAAAAAGCAGATGCAAGAAAAAATATGTCTAGAGATAATATATGAATTTCTTATATTAGATAATAAAGAGATGACCATCACTAGAATTGAAGATGTAAATATCTTCACCGACAAAGAATATATTTCTTTGGTGGATGCTGCTATTCAAAATATTAATACTAAAACAAATCTAGGTTTAAAAAGAAAAAAACAAAAAATATATTTGGGTAAAAGTAATTAGTTAATAAAGAGTATTTTCATAAATTACTTATGAAAGGAGAAACTATGTATCCAAATTATTATCAAAATACTAACCGTGGGTTTGTTGTACCTTTTTTATTAGGAGGATTAGCAGGTGGAGCAGCAGTTGGTTTAACTAGACCTAGACCTATATATAATGTTGCACCGGGGGCAAGTGGCTATCCACAAAATATGCCTTATACTCCAGGTGTACCATCTTATAATAGTTCATATAGTTATTACCAACCAATCCCTAGAGTTTACTATTATTAAGCCATATTCCCATATGGTTTTTTTCTGTATTAAAAATTATACTTAAAAAAATAAAATAAATAATTAACGTCGATCCACCATAACTCAAAAATGGTAAAGGTATTCCGATAATTGGAAAAAGTCCTAGATTCATACCAATATTAATAATTTGACCAAATATAAAAATACTAGAAAATGATATAACAAAATATTTATTAGTGCCATTTGGCATTTTACTTATCCTTCTAATTAGATATAAATCCATAAGAAAATAACATAAAAGAAGCAAATATCCCATTAAATAACCAAAATTGCTAATACTAAATGCAAAAACAAAGTCAGTTGGTGCCTCTGGTATATATATTGCAATATTTCCTAAAGTAGGATTAATAATATTTGATGCTCCCATCGCAATTAAAGCATTCTCCAGTTGATAACTACTCATAGTTTTAAAAGTAATTAGTCTTTCAACTCTATAAAAAAAACTAGTGCCTAATATATTAATAAGTATATCCTTATTATAAAGATAAAGTAAAATAAAACTTAGTAAACCAACCCCCAATAAAGAAAATAAAATAATAAACCAAAATTTATGAATATCTGAAAATAATAAAATAGCTAAAGTTATAATTAAGAAAAAAATTATTGCTCCAGTATCAGGCTCTAAAAAAACTAAAACCGAAGGAATAAGTGTAAGAATCCCAACTTTTAATAAAAATAAAAACTCAGAATTAATACTAGTACTTTTAAATTTACTAGCCATATCACTTAACATAATGGCAAGACTAAATTTAGTAAGTTCGCTCGGTTGAAAAGATAAGCCTTTAATAGTAATCCAAGCTCTAGCACCATTAATTACTTTACCAAAAAGTAATACATAAATAAGTAGAATAATTGAAATAATATAAAGTACAAAAGAATATTTAAATATATTTTTAATATTAATATTTCTAGAAAATATAAATATAATAATACCAATTACATACCAAATTATTTGCTTTATTAAATTATTATTATATAAGCTACTTAAATATTTAGCATTATACATATCTAAAAAACTAATAATCATTATTATTAGTAAAGGAATAAAGAAAAGTAATTTACTATCTAAAATCTTTTTCATAAAAATAGTATGTGTATTTTTTTTCTATTTATCATAAAATATACTAGAGGTGTGAAAATGAACAAATTACCTAATGTGTTTGCAAGTCCCATTAACAAAAAATTAAATAACTATCAAGATTTATATCGTAGTGATAGAGCCATTAAAAGTTATAATCCCAAAGATATAAATAAAAAGATTAATGAAATATTTGGTTCATTAAATCATGTTTATAAAAGTAGGGTAAGAATTACCATGGATGACGGTATTCATGAAGAAGAAATCGTAGGTAAAACAAATATTAATCTACTTACAATTGACAACAAACTAATTAAAATCACTGATATCCTTGATATTGAAAAGCTTTAAAAAAGTATATCCTAGAGAATTTCCTCGATATACTTTTTTAATTGTTTTGCATTCTTATCAAATATAATTTTTAATTGGTTATCAATTTCTACAATCCCTTTAGCACCAAGTTTTTGAATTCCATCCTTATTAGCTAAAGATACATCTTTTAAAATAACCTTAAGTCTTGACATATTACATTCTGCATTAATTATATTATCTTTACCACCTAAGTAAGTTATGAGTTTATTAGCTTCAACTTTAAAATCTCTTTTAGATAACTTAACAATTACTAAAGATATAATAAGTAAGATAACAGCAATAATAATATATTCAATCCATGTTTTCAAAATAATCACCTAACTAATTATACTATATTTTTAAAAAAAGTAAAAGTAAAAAGCATACACTAATTTTAAATATTTTCATAAATTAATAATGAAAGTACATGAAAGGGTGAAAGTTTATGAATAGAGAAAGTAAATCATCAGAAGGTAATTGCATAAATGAAATACTATGTGTCATCTTAGTATTACAAGAAAATGCATGTCCAGATAATTGCTTACAAACTTGCGATAGACCAGTTTTAGGTGGAGGAACAAACTGCTTAATATGTAATACAAGACCAGTAATGCTTTATACTTGTGGTGGAAATGGTACTCCATGGAGCATGCCAATCACAAAAGATTCAACAGCTACTTGTACAGGATCTTCAGCTACATGTTCTAATGTATTTAGGGTAGAAAAGATTGAAGGAAACTGCTGTACATTTAGAGTCCTTGCCGACAACACTGATGAAACTAGTGTTTATCCATATGTTGCTACGAATGTATTCTTTACAATGGATTGCGATTGCTTATGTTGTATTAGATGTCTATCTGACACATATGTTGATTGTCTTTGCTAATTAAAGAAAACTAAAAAAGCACCTCGTGTGCTTTTTATTTTGTTGTTGTGCTGCTTGCACTTGCAATAGATGCTAATGCATTTTGAATATAATTAGAATATTGTTTCTTAATTTCATCATCTTGTATTTCCATACCATATTCTTTACGATAATGTTGTAATGCATTAAGTCCAATACTATTTTGATTTTTAGTTATATATCTTTCACCTAATGTTTCAACAATTTTATCTTTTAAATTATCTAAAGTATCTTTTTCATAAGATTTAACTTTTAATATTACATGGTAACCAAGTTCAGTAGTAATAACACTAGTTGAATATTCACCATCTTTAAGTTTTTTAGCAGAATTTAATAATTCATCATATTTACTATCCAAGTCACCAAAGTTAATTTTACCTAAAGAACCACCTTTATCTTTAGTAGCATCATCTTTAGAGTATTCTTTAGCAAGCTTAGTAAATGCTTCAGTAATATCTTCTTTATTCTTCTTAGCAGTATTTAATTTTTCAATTATTTCATTAACTGTTTTCTTAGCTGCTTCTTCAGCTGCTTTCTTTTCATCATCTTTAGCACCATCTTTTACATCAGCAGTAATTAAAATATGATTAATTTCCATATCTCCGATAGCTTCATCATCATAATATGCTTTAATTTCTTTATCAGTTATTTGTGTTTTAGCATATTCTTCAATTGCATGACTTTGTAAATTAGCTAAATATAAGTAATTTTGATAAGCTTCGATTGTTTGATAATTTGTTTGACTTTGTAAAGCTTCTAAGAATTTATCTTTACCACCATATTGTTCAACAAATGCATCTATATAAGCTTGAGCATTTTTTGAAGCAGTATCTTTATAATCTTTAAATTCAGTTTCACAAATATAAGTGTCAATCATCGTAATTAGGGTATTAAGTCCCATATCATCTTTTAATTTACTATAAAAATCATCTACACTAATTTTTTCACCATTTTTAAAACTTACGATAGCATCCTTTCCGTTGTCTAACTTAGGTACTTTGCCACAACCACTAGCAAGTAACATTATTGCACATAACGCAACTAATTTTTTCTTCATAATTTATCTCTCCTTACCTAGGTATTATAACAATTATTTTTTTAATTTACAATGATTTTAAGTATTTTTTGCCCTCACACAATAAAAAATATACCATAAAATACTAGTGAAAAGACAAAATAAAGGAGGAAAGTTTTATGAATCACTGTGGAAATGGCCTTGGAGCTGCTATAATTTTAGTACTATTCATTCTTTTAATCATCATAGTAGGGGCTTTCATTTAAATTTTTAAATATATAAGGAGGTTAAACAATGAGTTGTTGTAAAAAAGATTGTGACAACACCGGAGGAAACAATTTTACAGCTAGTTATGCATTTATAGTTTTAATACTATTCATCTTACTTGCTATAATCTGGGGTGGAGCATTCTATTAAAAGAGGGAAACCTCTTTTTTTGTGAAAAATTTTATGCTATAATCTTAATATGTAGGTGATTGCCATGAAAAATAAATACAATATGACAAAAGAAGATAATATTTTTTTTGCTAAACGAAAATTAATAGACAATTTATATAAAAGTGCAAATTTAGAAGGTATTGCTATTACTTTTGCAGATACTGTAGCATTTGTAAATAATGTAAACACCGGTAATATTTCTATTAATGATATGCTTAAATTAAAAGGATTAAAAGATGCTTGGGAATTTGTTCTTAATACCATAGATGAAGATCTCACAATTAACTATATAAAGAAAATTCATTTTGAAATTTGCAAAGGACAAGGCATTGAACCACTTGGTGAATTTAGAGATAAAGGCGTTGGTATAACAGGAACCTCTTATAGACCAAAATTACCTAGCGAATGCAATTATGATAATGAACTAAATGATATTTTGAATATAGATAATGCATTAGATAGATGTATAACATTATTTTTGTGGATACAAAGAAGTCAAATGTTTTTAGATGGAAATAAAAGAGTGGCAAATTTAGTAGCTAATAAAGAAATGATTAGAAATGGAATGGGTATTATAGCTGTTCCTGTTGAAAAGATTGGAAAATATTTTACCGAATTAATAAAATTTTATGAAACAAATGATAATACTAACATCAAAAAATGGATATATGAAAATTGCGTAGATGGAGTAGATTAAAATGAACAAGAAAAAAATGTATGCAGCAGAATGTGAAATTGAAGTAGCAAGATTTATTCGACCATTAGCAATAATGATAAACTAGAGACATATAAATTGAATTGTATTGATATTTATATAAATTTTGTGTATAATAAAAATGTAAGGTTACCCAAAAGTGGGTAATGCCTACAAATTTGTTTTGACACTATACCGGTATGGTTAGTGTCTTTTTCCTATATTAATTTTAAAATAATAACTAATAATAAGATTATAATTACTAAAAGAGTTTCATTGTATTTCTCTTCTTTCATAACTGCCACCTTGCCCTTTCTCCCCCTGATTAAAAATAACCCGGTATAGAGATCAACCAAAATGAAAGTAGGCACTACCACTTCATGGGTAACGATATGCTATTATACATATTTATTATTAGTTGTAAATAAATTTGACAAAACATATAATATATCGACATGCGAATGTGTGGCTTTTAACACAAACACATTAAAATAATCCTTATTATTAATAGCATCTAGAACCACTAAAATTCTAGATTTTTTAAAATTTTCTTTTTTTCTAGGATATTTTGTAATATAATATTGTTAAGAAATGAGGTAAATATGTTAAAATTAGAAAATGTTAGAAAAACATATGGAAGCCTAGTAGCGGTAGATGATTTATCTTTTACTGTTAAAGATGGAGAAATCTTCGGTCTACTTGGTGAAAATGGTGCAGGTAAAACTACAACATTTAGAATGATAATGGGATTACTTGAACCAGATAAAGGTAAAATTACTTTAAATGGAAAGAAAATCGATTACAAAGAAACTGATAAGATAGGTTTTGTTACTGAAGAAAGAAGTCTACTTACCAAACTAACTGTTAAAGAAATGATTGAGTATTATGGTGTTTTAAAAGGCATGGATGAAAAAGACATTGATAAAAAGTTAGATTATTGGCTTAAAAAATTTGAAATAACAGATTATAAATTTAAAAAGATAAAAGAATTATCTAAAGGAAATCAACAAAAGATTCAATTTATATCTGCAGTTATAAATGAACCAAAACTACTTATATTAGATGAACCTTTCACAGGACTTGACCCAATAAATGTTGGTTTATTAAAAAATGCTGTAAAAGAATTACAAAAAAAGGGATGCTCTATCATATTTTCATCACATCAAATGGAATATATCGAAGACTTTTGTGAACAATTAATAATTTTAGTGCATGGCAAAGCTATTTTAAATGGAAGCCTTGATGAAATAAAAGAAAATTATGCTAAGAAAAACATTTTAATAAAAGGAGAAAACATCAAAGTAAGTGATATTGCTAAAATAAAAGGTGTAACTAGTATTGAAGAAAAAGCAAATGAACTAGTGGTTCATATTGAAAATATCGATGTTGCTCCAAAAGTATTTGATAGTATTAAAAATACAAATATTTCTAAATATGTTGTAGCAGATGCACCATTAAATGAAATATTTATCCATTATGTCGGAGGTAAAAATGAATAAAAAATTTTGGTATCTAACTCGTGTTAGTTTAAAGAAAAAGATTGGTTCAAAATGGTTTTTAGTAACTAATATTATATTAGCACTAGCAATAATAGGTATTATAAATATTAACTCGATAGTGAAATTCTTCGGCGGAGATTTTTCTGATAACTTAACAGTTTATGTAATAGATAATTCAAATACATACAACTATTTTGAAGCAACTCTAAATTCTTTAGATGAAGATAATTTAATAAAAATTGAACAAACTTCAAAAACAAAAGATGAATTAGAAAAAAATCTAAAAGATTCTGAAATTATAGTAATTTTAAATGAAAATAATACAGAATATTTAACAAGTGAAATAATAAGTAATAACACTATTGACAATGGCATATATCAAGAAATAACTAGTGCAATAAATACATCAAAAGCTACCCTTGGTATGATAAAAACAAACATGAATCCTGAAATACTTGCCAATATTTCAGCTCCAGCTAAAATTGATAGAACAATATTAAATGATGAAGCAAGCATTGATGAAAATATGAATATAGTTATGACTAGCGTATTTCCAACAATAATTTTACCGTTTTTTATGCTAGTGGTATTTCTAGTTCAAATGGTCGGCGGAGAAATATGTGAAGAAAAAACTACAAGAAGTATGGAAATTATAATATCAAATGTAAGTCCTAAAATACATTTATTTTCAAAAGTATTAGCTAGCAACATTTTTGTAATAACACAAGGATTATTATTAATAATTTTTGCAGGATTAGGTTTATTAGTAAATAAATTAGTTACTGGTACATCAGCATTAAACTTTATAAGTTCAATTATTGGAAATTTAGATTTATCAATTTTAACAGATAAATTATTAATCCTTGTACCAACAACTTTAATATTAATGCTTTTATCATTCTTTGCTTATTCAATTTTATCAGGAATACTTGCATCAATGACAGTAAATATTGAAGACTTTAATCAATTACAATCACCAGTAATGCTTATCTCGGTTGTGGGTTATTACTTATCAATTACTGCATCAATGTTTAGTGGTTCAACTTTTATACATGTTTTATCATACATCCCATTCTTATCAGCATTTTTAACACCAACATTATATATAATCGGAGAAATATCAGTATTTGAAATATTTATATCAATAATTATAATGATTTTATTTATCTACATTCTTCTTAAAAAAGGATTAAAAGTGTATAAAAATGGTATCTTAAACTATTCAACAGATAAGGTATGGAATAGAGTATTTAAATCAATGAAGAATTAAGGGCTGAAAAAGTCCTCTTTTATTAGGGGGTATACAACTTGACAATAGAAATTGTTGTGGTAATATAATTTATATGGAGGTTTACAATGAATGAATATTTAAGTCAGATTAGCGATAATTATGGAATAGTTAGTGATGAAAATGGTGAAATTAAAGTTGTTACAAAAAGTGAAACTAATTGCGAATTTCAAGATATTTTATTAAAAGAAAATGAGTTAGAAAATTTAACCCAAGAATTGATAACTGCTAAAGAAAAATTAATTGATAATAAAGAAAGAACAATAAATGGTGAACTTTGTAATCTAGTAATTATTGTTGGTTTAATTATGTTAACTATAGCAATATTTCCTGTTGTATCAACACAATTATTGATTTATTTGGTGACAGGATTTTATGCCATTTTTAAGGCAATAACTATTGCAATATGCGGTACCAGAATCGGCAGATATAAGGAAAATAAAAAATTAAAATCAAGTATAGAATCTTTAGAAGAAGATAGATTGCAATTAATATATAAATTAGTAAATTTAAAAGAAAAAGCAAAATATAGGGTTGAATCAGATACAAAGAATTATTGTGTTGAGTCTAGTTTTACCAAAAATACTAGTGAAGTTTTAACTGTAGATTTAGGCAAAGTAAAAGTGATGAAATTAACAAGGAAACATCCAAAAAATTAAAATATTTCAAAAAAACACATATTATAATTTAAAAAGATTAAGTTTAGATAATGAAAAAAATCTAAACTTTTTTCTTAAATTGTGGTTAAAATCAAGTTTAAAGTTGATTTTTTTTCATCTTTCTTGTTATAATGGTCTAGGAAGTGATAAGGAATATGGCAAATTATGATGAGTCATCGATTAAAATTCTTGAAGGTCTAGAAGCAGTTCGAAAAAGACCAGGGATGTATATTGGATCAACTGATAAAAGAGGTATGCATCATTTAGTCTGGGAAATTGTTGATAATGCAATAGATGAAGTGATAAATGGATATGGTAATTATATTAAAGTAATTATAAACAAAGATAATAGCATAACAGTAGCGGACAATGGCCGTGGAGTTCCAATTGGAATGCATGCATCTGGAAAAAGTACACCGGAAGTTATTTATACAATACTTCATGCCGGTGGTAAATTTACTGAAGCTGGTTATAAAGTTTCTGGGGGTCTTCATGGTGTTGGTGCTAGCGTAGTTAATGCATTATCAAAAGAAATGCAAGTAGTTATTTATCGTGATGGCCTTATTTCTTCAATTGAATTTGAAAATGGGGGACATGTTAAAACTCCACTTCATACCGTAGGAAAAAGTAATAAAACTGGAACAATAGTAAAATTTTTACCAGATGATACAATATTTAAAAATTGTAATTTTTCATATACAACAATTTGCGAAAGAATGCAAGAATCAGCATTTTTATTAAGTGGGCTTACTATCGAGGTTATCGATGAAGAAGACGGACATCAAGCAAAGTTTCATTATGAAAATGGCTTAACTAGTTTTATTGAATACATGAATGAAGGTAAAAATACTTTACATAAAGTAATTAATTTTGGTAATACAAAAAGTAAAATTGAAGTTGATGTAGCAATGCAATATACAGATACATATAATGAAAATATTTTATCATTTGTAAATAATGTTAAAACTTCTGATGGTGGTACTCATGAAGTTGGTTTTAAAACTGGTATTACTAAAGCGTTTAATGACTATGCTAAAAATAATAATATCTTTAAAGCTAAAGATGGTACCCTTGATGGTTCAGATGTTCGTGAAGGCTTATCAGCAGTTATAAGTTTAAAAATACCAGAAGAATTATTACAATTTGAAGGCCAAACTAAAGGTAAGCTTGGGACACCAGAAGCAAGAAGTGTAACAGAAAGTATAACTTATGAATCTTTAAAATTCTTCCTTGAAGAAAATAAAGAAGTTGCATCAACTATTCTAGAAAAAGCTATGAAAAGTAAAGTAGCTCGTGAAGCAGCTAGAAAAGCCAGAGAAGATGCTAGAAACGGTAAAAATAAAAGTAAAATTGAAAAGAATTTATCAATGAAACTTGCCCCAGCTCAAAGTAAGAATCCTAAAATAAATGAGTTATTTATCGTCGAAGGAGATTCTGCCGGTGGTTCTGCAAAAAGTGGAAGAGATAGAAAATTCCAAGCAATATTACCATTAAAAGGTAAGGTTATAAATAGTGAAAAGGCATCATTAGATGATCTTATAAAAAATGAAGAAATAAATACATTAATTCATACTATTGGCGCAGGAATAGGACAAGAATTTGATGCCACAGAATCTAATTATGATAAAGTAATAATTATGACCGATGCCGATGTTGATGGAGCTCATATTCAAATACTTTTACTTACATTCTTTTATAGATACATGCGTGGTTTAATTGAAAATGGTAAACTTTATATTGCCATGCCACCGCTTTATAAATTAGATTATGGTAAGAAGAAACTTTATGCGTATAGTGATGATGAATTAAACGAAATAAAATTAAATAATACAGGAAAATATAGTATTCAAAGATATAAAGGTTTAGGGGAAATGAATCCTGACCAACTTTGGGAAACAACAATGGATCCTGAAACAAGAAGCTTAATTAGAGTAAGAATTACCGATGCAGCCCTAGCAGAAAAACGCGTCCAAGTCTTAATGGGAGATAAAGTAGAACCTCGTAAAGAATGGATAAATGAAAATGTTGAATTTACACTCGAAGATAGTTATAGGGCAGAGTAAGGAGGTTTAAATGGATATAGTAAAAAAAATTGAAGATTATAGCTTAGAAGAAATAATGTCTTTACGATTCGCAGCTTATGCCAAAGAAATTATTCAAGATAGAGCTATACCTGATGTCAGAGATGGTTTAAAACCAGTTCAAAGAAGAATTTTATACGCTATGTATAAAGCGGGAAATACTGCAGAAAAAGGCTATATAAAATGTGCTGCCACTGTTGGAGACGTTTTAGGTAAATTCCATCCTCATGGGGATTCATCAGTTTATGATGCAATGGTTAGAATGAGCCAATGGTGGAAACAAAATCATATTCTCGTAGATATCCATGGTAATAATGGTTCAATGGATGGTGATGGACCTGCAGCATACCGTTATACTGAAGCAAAGTTAGCCAAAATAAGTGGTGAACTTTTAAAAGATTTAGATAAATCTACAGTTTCATGGGCTCCAAACTTTGATGATAGATTTCTAGAACCCACTGTATTACCTGCCAAATTTCCAAATTTACTTGTAAATGGAACGAGTGGTATTTCAGCTGGATATGCAACAAACATTCCTCCTCATAATCTCGGAGAAATAATTGATGCCACAATTAAAAGAATTGACTCACCAAATTGTTATTTAGATACAATTTTAGAAATAGTAAAAGGACCAGATTTCCCAACCGGTGGTATAGCTTTCGGAAAACAAGGAATAGTTGATGCTTTTAAAACAGGACGAGGCAGAGTAATTGTTCAAGCTAAATATGAATTTGTTAAAGAAAAAGGTAAAGAACAAATAATTATTACGGAAATACCTTTCGAAGTTAACAAACAAGCTTGTGTTGCTAAAATTGAAGGACTTAGAATAGATAAAAAAGTTGAAGGGATATCTGAGGTTCGTGATGAAACCGATAGAACAGGTATAAGAATTGCCATTGATTTAAAAGCTAATGCTAATAAAGATGTAATAATGAGATATTTGCTTAAAAATACTGATTTACAAATATCTTATAACTATAACTGCGTAGCAATTGTAAATAGAACACCGAAAACTTTAGGTATCCTAGAAATATTAGATGCTTATATTGCTCATCAAAAAGAAGTTATAACTAAAAGAACTGAATTTGATTTAGCATATTATACAAAAAATTATAATATTGCAACAGGTCTAATTAAAGCCATCTCAATCCTTGATGAAGTAATAGCATTAATCCGTGCTAGTAAAAATAAAAGTGATGCCAAAGTTAATTTAGTTAATAAGTATAAGTTCACTGAAGAACAAGCTGAAGCAATTGTAACATTACAACTTTATAGATTAACAAACACAGATATCGTAGTTTTAGAAGAAGAAAGTGAAAAGTTAAAAGGGTTAATAGAAGAATGCAATAAAATATTAAGTAATGAATCAGAACTAAAAAGTGTTATGAAATCAGAACTAAGGGAAATTAAGAAAAATTATGCTGTTCCTCGTAAAACTGAAATCAGAGATGAAATCGTCGATATAAAAGTAGATGCTAAAGAAATGATACCAGATGAAAAAGTTGTCGTAGTAGTAACAAATGATGGTTATGTAAAAAGAGTAAGTCAAAAGAGTTTTAAAACATCTGATGAAGAAACAACTCTAAAACCTGGAGACTTTGTATCAGGTAGGTTCCTAGCATCAACAAAAGATTCATTATTGTTATTTACTAATCTAGGAAATTATTTATATGTTCCAATTCACATAATTCCTGAAACAAAATGGAAGGATTTAGGAAAACATATAAGTAATACCATTATGATTAAAGAACAAGAAAAGATAATTGCTAGTTTAGTACTTAAAGATAAAAACAAAAATGTAACTTTATTTACTAAGAATGGTTTAACTAAGCAAGTAGCCCTTAAGGATTTTGAAGTAACAAGATATTCAAAACCAATGACAGCCATTAAATTAAAAGATAATGATGAATTAATTAATGCTGATATTTCTAAAGAAGAAGTAATATTTGTAACAAATAATGGTCTAGCCCTAAGATTTAATACGAATGAAATCCCAGTCGTAGGCTCTAAAGCAAGCGGGGTAAAAGGTATAAATTTAAAAGATGACTATTGTATTTATGCAAGTCCAATTAACAAAGAAGAATACTTAAATATTTATACAAATTATAAAACTATTAAAAGGTTAAAATTATCAGATATAATACCAATATCTCGAGCTAAAAAAGGTAATATGTTATTTAAAAAAGCTAAAACAAAAGATTATAAAATCTTATTTGCATATCTTACTGAAACTAAAGACATTAACCTTTATAAAATAGATACAGATATTCATGAACTTAAAAATAGTGATATTCCAATCATGGATATTGCATCAACTGGAAGCCAAGTTAAATTTAATTATGATTTATTTGCTCTAAAAAAAGAATTAGTTGATTTAACTAAAACATCTTCTGAAGAAACAAAAGAAGTTGAAGAAATAAAACCAACTAAAAAGGAAGAACAATTATCATTTGATTCTTTTATAGATGAATTTAAAATATAATAATAACTCTCGGATTGTTAATAATCTGAGAGTTATTTGTTTTCTTTAAAGAAATCTTCAAAAGGAATATTTAAAACTTTACTAATTGATGCAATAACAGCAATAGAAAATGTTTGCTTTACTTTAACACTTTCAATATTAGCTATTAAACTTCTTGATACATGACATAATTCTGCTAACTTTTCTTGACTTATTCTTCCTTCTTCATCAGCATACATTGACTTATTATATAATCTATAATCTATAATATTTAACATTTTTAGATATGCGTTTGTATAGTTCATTTAATTCCTCTTCTGTAATTCCTGTAAAAATTTTTTCTTCTATCACATATACCACCTATAAATATTATTCTACATATAATGACAAAATTAAATTGATTATAGATAGAAAAATATCTAAATATAGTAGACAATAAACATTCTGGGTGTTAAAATAATATTATATTAAAATATGACAAACTAGTTTTGTGAAAGCATAAATATTAATAAAAATATATGGGTGTGGAGTACCATATTTTAGAATATAAACCAAATTAAAAGAGCTTTTGCTCTTTTAATTTGTATCTAATTTCCAAATAATTTTAGTTTTATAATCTTCATTTATTTCTAAATATTTATTATCCAGATAAAGTAAAATGCCTTTTTCTTTTGATAAAGTAATAGTTTTTTTTATCGGTATACCTCCATTATCTTCTCCAGTAATAACTAGGGAAGGTGTATCATCTAACGCAATTAAGTTATCACTAAAATCCTTAAATACAATGACACCATCTAAAGTATAATTATTATCACTTTTAAAAGTATCTTTTAAACTAGCATATATCTTCCAAGCAGAACCATTAAGTCTACTATCGACAACAACTATATTGCCATCATTATTTCTATAAAACATATATGGGTCTTTTGTTACAGGTAATTCTGAAAAAGTAATATTCTTTGGTGTTTCCATTAATGTAAGTTCACCATTAAATGGAGTAATTACAGTTCTATCTTCATAAATAAAACTCGTAGGTACACAAGATGTAATACTTACAGCCTCATCATTTAAAATATTATTGGGTGCACTATATTCAAAATAACCATCTTCATCACGTTGTACTGTTTCTTCAATATCTTTATATTTTATTTTTACATCACTAAATTTTTTTGTATGTCCACTTATAACATTTGATGTACTATTAATAGGATGAACATTTATAACACTTCTTCCAACAGAAAGCATCTTTTTATTTGCAAAAGAAAAATTAGTTATATCATCTAAATTATGACTAGTAACTGTGGTATCACTTCCAAAAATAGTACCTTTTATGGTAGCAATACCACCACTTTTATAAAAACTATAATCTGGTGGATTATCTATAGAACCTGCAGAAGATGCATCAACTGAATCATTCCATAAATTAAGTCTTGTAAAATTTAATTCAAAAGGTATTTCAGTTAAAGCATAAATTACATTAGAATTTTTAGTATATATTAAAAAACTTTCTGGATTATTTAAAATAATTTTACATTCGTAACTTCTAAATAAAATATTATAGTTATCACTCGGAGTATTTTCATAAGTATTCATAACAAGTAGGTTAGAACCTTCATTTAAAGTAAGGGTTCCAAATATCGACCACATTGGTATTCTTTGATGTTTATTCTCAATAAATTCAAAAGTGGCACCATCATCAATTAAAACATCTTTACAACCATTCGTCGGAGTTAAAGCAAAACCATTACCAGTAGTTAGAATAAATTTAGCATCATGCATTACTTTAAAATCTAGTTTGTTTGTGCCATTCATAAGTTCTCTTTGTTCACTAGTTATTATAACCTCACTATTAGGTAAAATATGAAAACATGGATCATCCAAAGCAGCATTATATAAAAATATTTGATTACCAGTGCTATCTATTGTAACATTTCCTCCGATATAAACATGATTAGCTTTAGCAACTACCGTAGCAACAACACTATTGGTTTCTTCAATCGTTATAATAGAATCCATTATCTTAATATCACTATATTCTAAAGTCGCTATGCTTGTCCCGTTAAAAATTATATTATCTAAAGTTACTAATACATCTTCATAATATTCTTCCGCCGGAGCATATAAAAAACCATTTTGATTACTACATTTAATTGTCATATTTTTAAGTGTTAGTTTTTTTGCTTTAGCACCCACAGTTATTTGATTATTCCCGATTGTTAAAATAGATTCTATATTTTGATAAGTTCCATCAATAGTTATATTACTTTTAAAATCTTCAATAAATATATCTTCTGTAATACTTATATCATTCATTAAAAATATATAATTATATGTATTATATTCTTCTAAAATCTCTTTTAATTCATCAAAAGAAGTAACAATTATTTTTTTGTCATCAATTTTTATCATTTTAAAACCTCACTATATTTTATTACCTAAAATAATTATTAAATAGTTCATTTATCTTAAATTAAAACATAAAATTATACTGGTGATTTATATGAAACAAGAAGAATTTAAAAATTTTGTAAGAACTAAACCAGAGCTTATTAAATATGTCCAAAGTGGTAAAATGACATGGCAAAAGTTTTATGAATTATATGACTTATATGGCACTGATGAATCTGTCTGGGACAAGTATATTCTAGCTGATCGAAGTGGGGTAGAAGATAGCATTTCTAAAATAACTAATATGGTTAAAAATGTTAATGTAGATTCTATTAAAAGTCACATTAACACTGCTCAAAAAGCTATTGATTTTGTCTCAGATTTAACCAAGAAAACTCCCACTCCGAATATTGCAGAAAATTTAGCTAAAGGTCCAGTCTCTCCCCGCCCTTTAAATAAGTTTTTCGAGGATTAAAATGGACCTACAAACACAAATTTTATTTCGACAAAATCCAAAAGCTTTTGAACTTTTAAAACAAAATTCTTATTATTTTAAATATTTAAATCGCGGTACAATAGATTTTAAAAAGTTTACAGCTAATATGAAAGAAAAATATAAAGAAAGAACAACAGATAAATTAGAAAGTATCGTAGATAATATGGACTTAATAAGTTCTGTTTTAAATGTATTAAAATAAATATATCTACACATAATTAAAGTAAAGAAAAATATTACATTTTAAATATAAAATTTGCCATTATTATATTGACTAAAAAACATATTTATAGTATGATTTAAAAGTAGAGAGGAGTCTAGAATGAAAAAAAATATTAAAAATGTAAGCGGTTTTACTTTAATCGAATTACTAGCAGTTATCGTAGTATTAGCTATTGTAATCTTAATGGCATCAATGGCAGTTATTCCAAGAATGAATGAAGCAAGAAGACAAGTATTTGCAATGGAGGCTAATGAAGCAATTAATGCAGCATCTTCTTACTTTATGAATGGTGAAGTAACTGGATCTGGAGATTCTTTCCCAGTATCAGAAGGTGGATGTAAATCAGTTACAATAGAAAAATTAATAAATAATGGTGACTTTAAAGGAAAAACAGGATACGAAGGTACAATAACTGTTACAAAAATAGGAAATGGTTATGTATATGCTATATCAATGACCAATGGAAAATTAGCTGTTGAAAATGCCGGATTTACTGGTGAAGGTAATGCGAGAAAATCAGTAGACATCGTCGCAGATAACGTGCATGATAAAGGAACCACTTTAGCCTTACCAACTTGTACAGCTCCAGCACAACAAAATCCATAAAAACTTCCAATCGGAAGTTTTTTCTTTTCTATAATAAAATAAAGTGATATAATTATTTTGGTGATAAGATTTGAAGTTTTTTTTAAGGTTTGGAAATATGTTAGTATTATTTTTAATATTACTTCTCGGAGTAATTGCGTTTTTTAAAACAGATATAAAAGATAAGTTTATAAAACCAAAATATGAAGAAGTAATAAAAAGTGATATAGATTATGATTCTGATGGAATAGATGATTATACAGATATATTAAATGGTGCTAAAGATTTTATAAGTACTAAACCAAAGTATAAAAGTAAATACTATGATAAAGGATATCCAACAGATGAATACCGCGTATGTACAGATATAATATGGTATGCGTTAAAAAATGCTGGATACGATTTTAAAGATTTAATTGATGAAGATATCAAAAATAATAAAGAAGAATATGATGAAGACGTCGGAGATGCAAATATAGATTTTAGAAGAGTTAGAAATATAAAAGTATACTTAGATAGAAATGTCTTAAAATTACCAAACGATTCTGATTTTAATCCTGGAGATATTGTAGTATATAATAATCATATTGCCATAGTTAGTGATAAAATAAATAGTAAAAATGAAAATTATATATTACATCAACATATGTATCAAGCATATGAGTATGACGGATTATTTAAAAGTGAAATTATAGGACATTATAGATGGAGGTTAAACGATGGAAAAGAATAGTAGAAAAGAAAAATTAGTAAAACAATTATTAAATAGAGATTTTGATGTAACAGATGAAGATGAATTAATTGAAATGTTACTAGATAATCCCACGGCGATAGATTCTGATAAAGAAGAAGATGAAAGAAGAACAGTGGGGGATAAATTAGCAGATAAAGTAACTGAAATTGCAGGTTCATGGGGCTTTATTGTAGGTTTTTGCATTTTCCTTATTGTATGGATGATTATAAATACTATAATGATTGCTAAATTTGATGAATACCCATTTATTTTACTTAATCTAATTTTATCTTGTATTGCGGCATTACAAGCTCCAGTTATTATGATGAGTCAAAATAGAGCAGCCAAAAAAGATAGTTTAAGAAGTTTAAATGACTATAAAACGGATTTAAAAAGTGAACTTATTTTGGAAGTACTTCATGAACAAATGCGAGATTTACAAGCTAATCAAAAGAAGATATTAAAACTACTTGAAGAAAAAGATGTAAAATAGATAAAAATATGCACCAAAAAGTATTTGGTGTGATATAATGTAAAAGTGATATAAAATGAAAATAAAAAAACAAGTTGAATTTAATAATATAATAAATGATATATTAAAAAATGAAGAAGTAATATCTTTAAGATATGAATTTCACCATGGTATTTCAAGATTAGATCATTCATTGAGTGTTGCAAAACTTACTTATAATATTTGCAAAATATTTAAAATGGATAATATCAAAGAAACTACAAGAGCAGCCTTATTACATGATTTTTTTCATAATTTTGAAGATTCTAGTTTTAAAGGACATCCCTCAACAGCTTTAAAAAATGCCAAGAGAGTATTTAATATAAATAAGATGCAAGAAGACATAATATATAATCATATGTTTCCTGCCACATTAAGAATACCAAAGTATAAAGAAACATGGATAGTTTCATTATCAGATAAGTTAATAGCTATTAAAGAATGCACCAAATATAAAATCCCAATGAAAATTGGAGCGACATTCTTATTTCTATTTAATTTTATGATTATTCAAAGATAATTTGCTAAAAAAGATAGATTAATCTGTCTTTTTTTTGTATAATATATTTCATAGGGAAGTGGTATTATGTTAAAAGAATTTAAAAAGTTTATAGCTAGAGGAAATGTATTAGATTTAGCAGTTGGTGTTATCGTTGGAGGAGCATTCTCATCCATAGTCACAAGTTTGGTAAACAACATTTTTACACCTCTAATTGGGTTAATCGTTGGTGGTGTTGATTTTTCGAGTCTTTCAATAACTTTTCGTGATACGAAAATTATGTATGGAGCATTTATTCAAAGTGTAATTGACTTTTTAATCGTTGCTTTTTGTTTATTTATTGTAGTAAAAGCTGTTAATAAAGTAACTCATAAAAAGGAAGAAAAACCAGCAAAGCCAACCAAAAGTGAAGAATTAAAAACTCTAGAAGAAATAAGGGATTTATTAAAAAATGATATACAAAGCAAGTAATGGACAAGAAATTGAAGTTGTTTTAATTAGAAAAAATAATAAAAATATATATTTTAGAGTTAAAGACGATTTAAAAATACATGTTTCATGCCCTATATATTTAGGAAAAGAAAACATTTTAAAAATGATTGAAAAAAATGAAGAAAGCATCTTGAAAATGTATGAAAAAGCTTATGAAAATTCCAAAGATAATGAATTATTTCTATATTTAGGAAAGAAATATTTTATTGAAATAAAAAATGATGAAATAGGTATAAGGTTTGAAGGTGATACAGTTTATACTCCATCAATGAAAGCGTTAGATTTATTTTATAAAAGTGAAGTTGAAAGAGTCTTTAAATCTGAGGTAGAAATAGCTAAAAAATGTTTTTCCAATTTACCAGAGTTCACTTTAAAATTTAGAAGTATGTTAACTAGGTGGGGTGTATGTAATCCTAGTAAAAAAACAATTACTTTAAATACGGAGTTGTTAAAAAAAGATATTGATTTATTAGATTATGTTATAATTCATGAATTGTGTCATTTTTTTGAAGCAAATCACAGCAAAAATTTTTGGTATCTTGTGGGGCTTGCATATCCAAATTATAAAGAAGCAAGAAAGAGGTTAAAAGGATGAAAATAACAAGTGTACATAATGATTTAGTTAAGTATTGGGTTTCCTTAAAAAATAAAAAAGTACGAGATAAAGAAAGAAGGTTTATCATCGAAGGTGATCATTTAATTAACGAAGCAAGAAAAAATAATCTTATTGAATATATCATAAGTTGTGTGGATGAAAAAGCTGATTATTTTGTAACCAAAGAAATAATGGAAAAAATAAGCAATCAACAATCAATAAGTTATAATATTGCAGTAGTTAACTTTATCCCTGAAGATAGTATAAACGGTAACGTTTTAATACTTGACAACTTACAAGATCCAGGGAACTTGGGAACTATTATAAGAAGTGCAACGGCATTTAATATAAATACAATTATTTTAAGTGATGATTCTGTTGACCTTTATAATCCCAAAGTAGTGCGAGCAACCGAAGGAATGATATTTAATTTAAACATCCTAAGAAGAAACTTAAGTGAAATAATACCAATATTAAAATCTCTAGGTTATAAAGTAATTGGTACGGATGTTAAAAAAGGAATTGATGTAAGAAATATCCAAAAAGAAAACATTGCTATTGTTATTGGTAATGAAGGAAGCGGTATGAAAACAGAAACAAAAAATATGTGTGATGAATTTATAAATATAAAAATGATGGATACTTGTGAGTCTCTAAATGCCGGAGTTGCAGCAAGTATCATAATGTATGAGGTATACCATGAATGAAATGATTTATATAGGAAAAACTGTTAGCACCTTTGGTATAAAAGGAGAATTAAAAGTAATAAGTGATTTTGAGTATTGTGATAGAGCATATCAAGTAAATAAAAAAATTCTAATAAATAATATTGAACATGTCATAAGTGGCATTCGCTATCATAAAAATTATGTCTTACTTAAAATAGATAATTTAAATAATATAAATGATATTTTAAAATATGTTGGCTTTAATATTTACATGAAAAGAATTGATTTAGGTTTAAAAGAAGATGAATATCTATATAAAGATTTAATAAATAGCGATGTTATAGATGATGATAACACTAAATTAGGTAAAGTAATTGAAATATTAAATGGCAATAATGTTTTAATAAAAGTAAAAGGAACAAAAGAATTTTTTATACCTTTAATAGATAATTACATAAATAAATTTGATTTAGATAAAAAAATATTATATACTAAAAACGCTAAAGAATTAATTTTATAAGGAGGTCACATGAAAATAGATATATTGACACTTTTTCCAGAAATGTTTGATGGGTTTATAAATACATCTATTATAAAAAGGGCTATAGAAAAAGGGCTATTAGAGATAAATCTAATAAATTTTAGAGATTATTCTCCCTTAAATAATAAACAAGTTGATGATACTCCTTATGGTGGAGGATCTGGAATGATTCTAAGATGTGAACCAATATTTGAGTGTTTAGATAGTATTGATACAAAAGATGCTTATATTATAATGCTTAGTCCTGAGGGAACACAGTACAAACAAAATGTTGCCAAGAGACTTTTAGAACAAAAACATTTAATTATTTTATGTGGTCATTATGAAGGATTTGATGAACGAATTAAAACAAGGGTAGATGAGGTTATTTCAATCGGAGATTATATTTTGACTGGGGGAGAAATTCCATCAATGGCCATAACAGATTCTATTGCAAGACTAATTCCTGGAGTTATCACAAGTGGAAGTTTAGAAGATGAATCGTTTAATACATCCATCCTTGATTATCCGACTTATACCAAACCTGCCGAATACAGAGGTCTAAAAGTTCCAGATGTCTTATTATCAGGCAATCATAAAAATATAGAAGAATATCGTAAAATATCAAGAATTGAAAAAACCAAGAAATTAAGACCAGACTTATGGAAAGGAGAAAAATGACTAATTACATTTTAAAGAATAATAAAGAATCCCAAGAGGTGTTATTATATCAAGAAAAAACAACTTATTCATTTACTCCGAAGAAAGGTTACCAAGAGATAAAAAAGATAACCGTCCTTGATCCGGAAATGTTAAACCGTCTTTGGGAACGTAAATTAGAAAAAGAATATGAAAAACTACTAAAATTAATTTATTCTTTAGTAGCAAACGATGATACAACAAGTGGGGATGTTCTTATAGCATATACAGAAATTGACCGTATAAAAAAATATTTACTTTCTCTAGATGAAAAAATCGTTGAAAAAAAATTATTAGAAAAATATTTAAAAAAATTATATATTTTGGAATTAGAACTAAAAAAAGTTCATGTTATGGAATTAACTGAAGAAATAGGAAGGGGAAGATAATATGAAAAATAAAACAAGTTTAATTCTTATATTAGGAAGCGTTATAGCTATCAGTGCAATGCTTTATTTTATGTATTTTCGTAGTGTAACAGTATCTTTTACAGCCAAAATCGGGGCAGGAATAGCACCAGTTACAGTAAAAGTCGGAGAAAAAATTACTGAACCGGAAGCACCAGAAAGTAGTGAATATAAATTCTTAGGTTGGTATTTAGATGGTAAAAAATTTGATTTTAATACACCAATCAAAAAGAATATCACTCTTGAAGCAAAATGGGAAAAAATAAGTGAATAAATTGACAAGTATATGTCAAAATCAATCATGTTATCTTGATTACTATTTAAAAATTTGCTAAAATTAATAAGAATTGAGGAATGTATGAAAGATAATAAATTAAATATAACAAAAATATCATTAGTAAGTGTGGTATTATTACTAATATATATTTCTGTTATGGTAGCATTTTAAATTAAGCACTCTAGTATAATTTACTAGGGTGTTTTTTTATGCAACTAATTGCTCATCGTGGTTTATGGAATAAAAATATAAAAGATAATTCTTATGAAGCATTAAAAAATGGATTATTAAGTAATAAATATATTGGAATTGAATGTGACATAAGAACAACTTTAGATAAAAAAATTATTATTTATCACAATACTTTATATAAAGGTAATTTAGTAAGAAATACAAATTATAAAGATCTACATGATGTAATATTACTTGAAGATTTATTAAAAATAAAGACTGATAAAATATTGCTTTTAGAAATTAAAGAAAGAAACATTGATAAAAATAAACTAATAAAATTATTAAATAAATATAAAAGAAATTACTATATAATGTCATTCAATAATAGCGTTATATTTGAATTAAGAAAACTAAATAAAGAATATAAATATGGAGTACTAAATTATATTTTAAATAGTAAATACGATTATGACCTAGATTTTATATGTTTATTAGATGGAATATCAAGCGATTATATAATTAATAATTTTAAGAAAAGAGGTATTGAGGTTATAATATATGGCACAATTAAAATAAAAAAAGATGTAAAATATATAGTTGATGACTACAAATTATGAAAATATGTTATAAAAAATAACAATTTTAGTGTATAATTGTAATAGGTGATTAATAATGAAGATTGTTGTATCCGCAGGTGGCACTGGTGGACATATCTATCCAGCACTAGCCATAATAAAAAAATTTCAAGAACGAGAAAAGAATTTAGAAGTTATATATATAGGTACTCATAACAGAATGGAAAAAGATGTTGTACCAAAGTTAGGTATTAAATATATCGGTTTAGAAATATATGGCTTTAGTAAAACAAATATAGCTAGGGACTTTAAAAATATTTTTTTAATAAAAAATGCTATGAATAAATGTTTAGAAATTTTTAATGAATTTAAACCTGATATTGTAATTGGTTGTGGGGGATATGTTACTTTTCCAGTCATAAAGGCTGCTAAAAAATTAGGTATTAAAACATTTATTCATGAACAAAATAGTATTCCCGGAAAATCAAATGTTCATTTATCAAAATATGCTGATTTAGTGGGAATATCATTTAAAAATAGCAAGGTATATTTTAATAAAGCAAAAAAAGTTATTTATACAGGTAATCCATGTGGTGAAAATGCTTTAACAATTAAAAAAGAATCAAAAGTAAGTTTAGGATTTAAACCAAGTGATAAACTAATAATTATTGTCGCAGGATCTTTAGGAAGCGAATCATTAAATAATAAATTTAAAGCTTATTTAAGTACCATTGATGATGAAAAATATAAAGTATTATATATAACAGGTAAAAATTACTATGATGAATTTATTAAAGATGGCAATTTTTCTAAAAATGTCAAAGTAGTACCATATTATGATAATTTAGCAAGTATTATGAAAGATGCGTATCTCATAATTTCACGAGCCGGAGCATCTACGATATCAGAAATTTTAGCTTTAAAGATACCAAGTATTTTAATACCAAGCCCATATGTAGCAAATAATCATCAATATTATAATGCTTTGGATTTAGCTAATATGAAAGTATCAGAACTAATCGAAGAAAAAAATTTAAATTCTAATATCATAAAAGTAATGGTAAATGAACTTGTATATAATGATGAATTATATAATGAGTTTAAAAATAATTTAGAGAAATTAAACACAAAAGAATCATCAAGTATAATATATGATGAAATAAAGGAAATATTAAAATGAAGTATGAAAAAAATGTTGATTTAAAAAAACTAAATACTTATCGTATCGGAGGTCATGCTAAGTATTTAATTAAACCAAATGATATGGAAGAGTTAAAAAATACAATCGGAGATTTAAAGAAAAAGAATATCAATTATTATATTCTAGGTGGAGGTTCCAATGTAATATTACCAGATGAAGATTTTGATGGCGCAATAATTAAACTTGATAAAATAAATACATTTTTAATTAAAGATACTTATGTTTTTGCTGGTGCCGGCCTTTCATTAAATGAATTCATAAAAAAATGTTTAGATGAAGGCTATACCAATTTTTCAAATCTTTATGGTATACCCGGTTCTCTAGGTGGGGCAATCGTAGGAAATGCTGGTGCAAAGGGTAGTGAAATATTTGATTCCTTGAGTGCTATTTTAGTACTTGATGATGGCCTAATTAAACTTGTTAATAAAACTAATATTAAATACGAGTATCGAAATACTGAATTAAAAAACTCTAATATTATTGTAATCGGAGCAATATTTAAATTAGTATCTGGTAATGTAGCTGAAGCATGGCAAGTAATAAAAGAAAATTTAGAAAAAAGAAAGATTACTCAACCTTTAGAATACCCATCCGCCGGATCTGTATTTAAAAATCCACTTAATACATCAGCTGGTAAACTAATTGATGAATGTGGTTTAAAAGAAAAAACTATCGGGGGTGCAAAAATAAGTAAAAAACATGCAAATTTCATAATAAATGAAAATAATGCTACAAGTCATGATATAATAGCTTTGATAAATGAAATTAAAGATGTTATAAAAAAAGAAAAAAATATAGATTTAGAATTAGAACAAGTAATAGTAAAGTGGTGAAATAATGGAAAAAAAAGTCCATAAAAAACTTAACAAAAAAGCCTTATTAGTTATAATTTTAACATTATATTTATTTATAATGGCTTTTTATTATTGTTTTAACTTACCAATCAAAAACATTGTAATAAAAGGAAATACTAATACTTTAGATGAAGAAATAATTAAATTAGGTAAAATAAATGATTATAGTAAAATTCTTAGTCTAAATACTAATAAAGTTAAAAATGATATTATGACCGACAAGAGAATTAAAAGTGTTAAAATAAATAAACATTTAAATGGAACACTACTTATAAATATCGAAGAACAAAATATTTTATTTTATAATGTTTTAGATAAAGTTTATGTTCTTGAAGATGGAAAAACTATGGATAATATAAGTAATACATTAAGTATTCCAACCCTTGTTAATTATACTCCGAGTGATATTTATAATAACCTAATAAAAAAATTAAGTAATATAAATATTGACATATTAAAAAAGGTAAGTGAAATAGAATATTCACCGGATATAAAAAATGAAAAAACAATAGATAAAAATAGATTCTTACTCCGTATGAATGATGGCAATTATGTTTATATAAACTTAGCAAATATGGAAAATCTAAATAAATATGAAGAAATATATGCTACATTAGATGAAAATAAAAAAGGAATATTAAATTTAGATAGCACAAGTAAAGGAATTGTATTTCAAACATTTGAATTAATAAAACAGAAAGAAGAAAATAAAGATGAATTATCAGAATGAATTAGATAAATTAATTAAATCACTTGATCATAAACCAACACTACTTTTACATAGTTGTTGTGGCCCATGTTCTACGCAAGTTCTTACATATTTGTGTCCTTTTTTTAATATTACAGTTTTCTATTATAATCCCAATATCGAACCATACGAAGAATATTTAAAAAGAAAATATGAACAAATTAGATTTATAAAAGAATTTAAACATGAAAATATTAATTTTTTAGATTGCGACTATGAAAATGTAACTTTTAGAACAAAAACTAAAGGCTTAGAACAAGAAAAAGAAGGTAAAGCAAGATGTCCAGTTTGTTTTAGATTAAGACTTGAAGCTACAGCCATTAAAGCCAAAGAACTAGGGTTCGAATACTTTGGGACAACCCTTACCGTAAGTCCTCACAAAAATAGTAAACAAATAAATACTCTCGGAGGTATTTTACAAGAAAAATATAATGTTAAATATTTATTTAGTGATTTTAAAAAGGGGGATGGATATAAAAAATCTATTGAGTATTCCAAAGAATACAACTTATATCGTCAAGATTATTGTGGATGCTTATTTTCAAAAAACTCAAAAAGTGATTGAATAAATAGTTAAATTATTATATAATAAGTTATAAGGTAAGAAGGTGTTACAAGTTATGCAAAATAAAACCCCAATAATTATTAGTGTTATTGCAGTATTAGTATTATCTATTTTGTTAATAGGTGCAACATTTGCATACTTTCAAGCCCAAGGAAATACTGGTAGTATAACAGAAACAAAAGTAACAACTTATACAACAGATACATTATCTTTTGAAACAGGAAATCCATTAACTTTTACAATAGATCAAGAAAATTTTGCATCTGGTAAAGGCAATTTATCAAGTAATACCTATGCCAAAGCCATTTTAACAGCAAATAATAAAACAAATACCGCAACAGAACATTATTATTTATATCTGAACATTGCTGAAAATACATTTACATATACCCAAAATGAAAATACCCCAGAAATATTACTTACCATAAAAGATGCAAGTGGAACTGAATCAACATCAATAAGTGGACTAGCATATAAAACAGTAACAGATGGAAAAGGTACAAATATCTCAGGTTTTGACATAACAACAAAAAATGGGTTAATTGCACTTCTTAGTAATAAAGAAATAACAGCAACACCAAATAAAACTGATGAATGGGATATTACAATTACTTTTGTAAACTACAATGCCGACCAATCAGCAAATGCGGGTAATAGTTTTATTGCAAAGTTAATAATTCAAAAAAATGAGGTTGTTTTACTTAAAGATTATATACTATCTGAATATACAGGAACGCAAGGAGAAAATAGCTTATATTACCATGATTCAACACTTGCAAATGGAGCTGGAGATAATTCATATCGTTATGCGGGCCCAAGTGATAGCGTAAATAACTTTGTATGTTTTGGTTCAACAGAAAGTCCATGTCCAACAGATAATTTATATCGAATTATAGGAATAATAAATGGAAAAGTCAAATTAATCAAATATGATTATATGACAACAGAAGAATTAGGAACAGATGGAGATTATTCACAAACATATAAAGAATTTGGAATGGATAGTACATATAAAGGAACCTACGGAGATGGAGAAAGAATCGGAGTATATTATTGGAATAATGATACATCCACAAACACATGGAGTGAGAGCTTGCTAAACAAAACAAATCTAAATACGAATTTCATAAATTACCTAGGAGAAGAATGGGCAAATAAGATAGCAATGACGACCTGGAAAGTCGGAGGAAACACATATGGTAATATAGCAGAATCAATACCATCAGTAGCATACACAAATGAAATAACAAATCCAGATGCCACAAATAGTACAGATAATGCTACAGAGTATCAAGCAAAAATCGGGTTAATGTATGTATCAGATTATGGATATGCAGCAAGCCTAAGTACATGGACATTAACAATGAATTCTTATAGTAATACCACCGCCACAAATAATAATTGGATGTATATGGGGCTTTATGAATGGACTATTTCCCGTCGTGCTGACGGGGCGAACGTTGCGTTCTTTGTGCTCGGCGCTGGTCGCGTGGACAGCAATGGTGTGGGCTATTACTTTGCGGGGCGTGCGTCCTTCAATCTCGAGTCTTCCATAACATATGTATCGGGGAGCGGAAGTATTAGTGACCCAATAATAATAAAATAAACTAAAGAAAGGTGATATAAATGAGCAAAAAAGCTACAAATATAATATTAATAATTTATGTAATAGCACTATCCGTGCTGGTAATCGGAGCGACATATGCTCATTTTACTTATATTAAAGTGTCACGTGTTTCTCCAAAAGTAGATGTCGGAGCAGCTACATTAAACTTTATTACATTTGAAATCGGTGATCCAATATTTATAAATCCCACAACTGAAAATTTCAAGCAAGGGATGAAAAATTTATCATCTGATACATTTGCAAGTGCTTACTTAAGAGTAGAAAATGGTGAAGAAGAAACATCTATAAATTATAATGTGTTTTTACAAATAAATGAAAATTCACTAACATATTCAACTACCAATAAAACACCGGAATTAATAATGAAAGTATTTGATCCATATGGCAATGAACTTGATACTATCGAAGGATTAAAATATGTTACAGTAAAAGATGGACAAGGTAATGAAATTAGTGGATTTGATATAACAACAGCAATGGGTAAATATTATATTGCTAATAATAGAAATCTTAAAACTAAAAAAGAAATAAGTGAAATCTGGAAAGCTGAGGTAACATATGTTAATTTAGGTGAAAGCCAAGATGGAAACTTAGAAAAAAAATTAGATGGTTTTATTAGAATAGAAAAAGTAACGGAGTAAGATTATGAATGAGGAAATCAAGAAAAAAGAATATCAAGGGTTGTTAGTTAATGAATATCGAAAATCTCATCTTGAAGAAACAGTTAATTTAACTGACGATGAAGTAGCATTAATGGTTCCTCTAAGAGATGAAGATATACCATTTTTAGTAGAATCTGATTTATTAAAAATTAAAACATTAATTGAAGAATATGAAACTGATATTAAGCATTGTACAGAAAAATTAAATGACCCAAGTACATATCATGAAGAGTTACCTGAGTTAAGGGCAGATATCAGAGAATCATCAAGTAAAATTGTTGCTTTAAAAGAAAAATATACAGCCTTAAAAGATTTTGTTAATGAAAGGAATATCGATGAAAGAGGTACAAGTAGATAAGTTTTTATTCTTTTTAAAAAATGAACTAAATTATTCAGAATTTACAATAAAAAGTTATCAGTTAGATTTAACTGATTTTTTTAGATATATAAAAAGTAACCATATTAATTATTTAACTATTTCAAATACTGATGTAAGAAATTATCTTAAATATTTAGACTCATGTAATTTAAAAAATAGTACTATATCTAGAAGAATAAGCACATTAAGAACATTTTATAATTATTTGGTAGATGAAAATATTGTAGAAAATAATGTTTTTCATAATGTAAAGAATCCTAAACTTGAAAAGAAATTACCTAATTATTTAAATTATAATGAAATTGAAGAATTATTAGAGTCAATTGATATAAGCACAAATGAAGGATTACAAAAAAGATTATTAATAGAAATGTTTTATTCAACAGGATGTCGTGTAAGTGAAATGATTAATGTTAAAATAAATGATATAGATTTTACGAATAAAACAATAAGAATAATGGGAAAAGGTAGTAAAGAAAGAATTGTTTACTATGGAGACTATGCAAGTAAGTATTTAGATAGTTATTTAAATAAAGTAAAATGTGATAAATATTTATTTACAAATAAAAAAGGTGAAAAACTAACAGTTAATGAGGTAGAATTAATGATAAAAGAAATAATGAAGCATATATCTATTAAAACTCATGTAACTCCACACACTCTAAGACATACATTTGCAACTCATTTACTTAATAATGGCGCAGATATTAGAACCGTTCAAGAACTTTTAGGTCATGCTAACCTTTCTACCACAGGAATCTATACTCATATTTCAAGTGATAGACTAAAAGAGGTATATTTAAAAAGTTTTAAAAGATAACTATGTAAAGTATGCGTAAAATATATATGCATATTTTTTTCATTGAGTTATAATATAGAAGAAAGGAAGAAACTATGAAAAAATTATTAGAATGCCAAAAACTATATAAAAGTTTTGGAAAAAAACAAATATTAAAAGATGTTTCATTTGAAATTGATGAAGGAGACATATTAGCTTTTATAGGTCCGAATGGAAGCGGAAAAACAACAACTATTAAACTTATCTTAGGACTACAAAACATTGATAAAGGAAAAGTAATCATTAATGGTTATGATGTAAAAAAAGATTTTGTAAAGTCTATAGAAAGAGTTGGAGCAATCGTAGAAAATCCAGATACTTACATGTATTTAACGGGCTGGCAAAATCTAAAACTAACAGCTAATTTATACGATAATATTAGTGATGAAAAAATTAAAGAAATTGTAAAACTAGTAGATTTAGAAGAAAGAATTAATGATAAGGTTAGCAAATATTCTCTAGGTATGCGTCAAAGGTTAGGAATTGCTAGAGCCTTAATAAATGAACCAAATATTTTAATATTAGATGAACCCACTAATGGACTAGACCCTGAAGGCATAAAAGATTTAAGAATTCTTTTAAAAAAACTTGCTAAAGAGGGAATGGGTATTTTAATATCTAGTCACAACCTTGCAGAATTAGAAAGTTTCTGTAACAAAGTTTTAATTATAGATAATGGAACAATTATAGAAACTAGTGAGGTAAAAGAATTTAAAAGTAATGGAAATAAATATGTCTTTAGTGTAAATAGCACAAAGGATTTAAATATCGAAGGTATTTATGAAGTAACTAAAGATAAATTTAGTTATAATGGTGATAAAGAAGATATTGCAAATATAATTAAATCATTAGTTAAAAAGAATATAGATATTTATGAGGTACACATGCAAGAATTAACTCTTGAAGAAGCATTCTTAAAGAAGACTGGAGGTAAGAAAAATGATAAAGTTAATAAAGAATGAAATATTTAAAATATTACATAAAAAAGGAACATATATTGTTTTAATAATAACTGCTTTATTTATAACTTTAGTATCTTATCTAATAGGGCATGAAGAAACATATTTTTCAACAGAAACATATTTCGATGTTGATACCGGAGATGTTACTCAAAATAAAATAAATAAAGAAATGAATGAAAAATATCAAAAATATAATAAAGATACATGGCAACATTATGTAATTGATGATACTTACGATATCGTAAGTAATTATTACTATGCACTAGATTCCGGAGAAATCTCAGATGAGGTAAAAAAATCCTATCAAGATGTTAATAATGCTTTAGCTAATGATGATTGGCAATATTTTGTAAATAAAACTCTTGCTAGTAGAAAAGAAGAATTAAAAACACTAGAAGAAAGTTTAAAATATGCAACTGCTGATAAAGAAAAAAAGAATCTAGAAAGTCAAATATTTACTATAAAAGTAGCAATTGAAATGCTTGAATATCGTTTAAAAGAGAATGTTAAATATGGTAATGATTATTTAAACGAAGCAATAGATGCCATAACATATTCAGCATCAGCTATAAATACTTATGAAAATACAACTAATAAAGAAACCAAAAGTGAATTAGAAGATACTGTTAAAATATATTATAAATCTAGGTATATTTTAGAAAATAAAGAGGATATTAATAATGCAAGTGATTTAAAATTTATATTGTCTAATTTTTATAGCGAATATTTATTCTTAATCCTTGTATTTGGTATTATGATTGGTGGAGCTATAGTAAGTGAAGAATACAATAAAGGTACAATTAAATCACTTCTTATAACCCCATATAAAAGGAGTACAATCTTACTCTCTAAATTTATATCTGTAATATTACTAACAATTTTATTTATTGTAATAGCATATTTCATGCAAACAGTAATCGGAGGTATATTCTTAGGTTTTGGTTCTTTAAGTAATCATGTTGTAGAATATAATCTAGCTACTAAAAGTTTAGAGGTAATGAGTGTATTTAAATATATACTTTTATATACAATTGCTAATTTACCTCAAATATTATTACTTGTAACATTAGCATTTGCAGTATCTACAATAATAGGTAACACTGCTTTAGCTATAGTAATAACTTTTGCAGGTGTTATTGGTTCTTCAATTATTAATATGTTTGCATCAATGTATAAAATAAAAGTTCTTAATTATTTTGTTACAACTAACTGGAATTTTAATTATTATCTTTTCGGAGGTACTAATCCTTATGGACCTAGTATAACGCAAGCTATTATTGTATGTTTAGTATATTTCTTAATTATGATCATAACGTCATTTATAGTATTTAATAAAAAGAATATTAAAAATATATAAAAAGGATGTTTTAAATGAAGAGAAAAAGAAAACTTAAACTAAAAAAAGGTGTAGTATTCTTTATTGCTATAAGTATTTTACTTGTAGCATCTTCTTCATTTAAAACTTTTTCTTTTGCTCTTCCCACCATAAGTACTAATAAATCAAGTAAGAATGAATTAATAGATGAATATATAAATAATTTAACTAACTTTGTGGAGGAAACTAATATAGATTCAAGATTTATTAATGTAATAAGTCTAGAAGATGATAGATACATATCCAAATTATTTAATTTTAAAACTGGAGAAGAAGCAGCTATAGAATCAATTATAAAACCTGAGATGGTTGAAGAATTTTGGTCTAAAGTAAATAAATTATTGTATTTAAAATATCCAACCTTTATTGCAGATGTATTAAGTAAAAATGATAAAACAAATACCTATTTTGTAAAGGATAATGAACTTGTAATATATTATTATGATTATGAAATAGAGCCAATACCTAATGAAGAGTTATCATTACATGTTAATTTTAATGAAATTAAAGATTGTATGGATATTACAATAAAACTAGATAAAACTTATGAAAATGAAGATGGTAGTAAAATAGATTTAAACAAAAAAATAGTGGCTTTAACATTTGATGATGGACCAGGACCTTACACAAGTAGACTCATCGATATATTAAATAATAATAAAGCTCATGCAACATTTTTTATGTTAGGAAAAAACTTATCTATATATAAAGATGAGGTAAAAAAAGCTTATGATAATAAGATGGAAATTGGATATCATTCATACAATCACAAGAATTTTAAAAGACAAAAATTAGAAACAATAGTGGAGGAATTTAACGATAGTAATGAGACTCTAAAAAGTATAACCGGAGATACATTTCATTTAATAAGACCTCCATATGGAAGTGTAAATGAAAAAATAAAAGAATCTTTAGATGCTTCCTTCATTCTTTGGAATGTTGATACAGAAGACTGGAGACACAAAAATACTGATTATTTAAAAGATTATGTTTTAGAAAAAGTTAAAGACGGAGATATTATTTTATTTCATGATATTCATAAATCAAGTGTTGATGCTATAGAAAAAATACTCCCTTATCTTTATGTGGAAGGCTATCAAGTGGTTACAGTATCATCCCTTGCAAATGTTACCAAAACTAATCTAGAATTACACAAATCATATCGTTATTTTACTAGATAAAAAGTAAATATAACCCTTGATAAACATAATCAAATCAATCCAACATCTAAGGCATCGTCTTTTCTAGTAATTTCATTAATCAAATAAATTGCACCCCCGATTAAAAATAAAATTGCTGCAATAAGTTGAATAAATGTCGATCTGTAATTAGGATCATCAAAGTTTTTTTCCATACTTCCTAAATCTTCAGTTAATAAAAGTAAAAAATACAAATAGATAAAGAATGCTACAAAGAAAATTGTTATATTAATACTTTTTTCTCTCTTATATGCATTCTTATCTTTTTTTAATAAATAATCTCGGTCTAATTTATTAGAATATAATGCAAAAACCACAATAAAAAAATATATAATCCAAATTATATCTTCATTTTTTAATCTTTTTAGTTTTTTTTCGACATCATTCATGTTAAATAATATGCTAAAATAGTTTACATTAACAATATTTTTAGGTATAATTTTATATGGAAGTTAGAATTAAAAAATGGAGGAAACAATGAAAACAAGAATAATAAGTGCTATCGTTGCATTAATAATAGTAGTCCCTTTGATAGCTCTAGGGGGAATATATTACACTTTAGGTATTTGCTTAATAGCTGCTTTAGGTTATAAAGAGATAATTGACTTACCTGCATCACATGGAAAAATACCAAATATGATGATACTTATAGGATTAATATCCATGCTAACATTAATTTTATGTAATGAAGGAACATCAATTTATAAAGGATTTACATATCAAATTATAGCTATGACTAGTTTATTTATGATAGTACCAACAGTATTTTATAAAGAAGAAGATTATAGTAGTAAAGATGCTTTCTTTTTACTTGGAGCTGTTTTATTTTTAGGTTTAGTATTTAATGCCATTTTAACTATTAGATTAAGAAATTTAAATACATTCTTATTCTTACTTATAATACCAATGGTTAATGATATTTTTGCTTATTTTATAGGTTCAAAGTTTGGTAAAAATAAGATGTGTGTAAGTATTAGTCCAAACAAAACTTGGGAAGGTTCAATTGGTGGTTTAGTTTTAGGATCTGCATCAGGAATAATTTTTTATAGACTATTAATTGGTAATATTACCATAAAAATTGTAATAATAACGATTATTCTTTCCATTATTGGTCAAATCGGAGATTTAATAATGAGTAGAATTAAAAGAGAAAATGGTATTAAGGATTATTCAAATATTATGCCAGGACATGGTGGTATTCTTGATAGACTTGACAGTAGTATATTTGTTTTTATTACATACATATTTTTACTTATGTTTTAAGGAGGCTTAAATTATGTGGATTGTATCAATACTTATATTAATATTTATTTTAGGAATCATTATTTTAGTTCATGAATTTGGACATTTTATCTGGGCTAAAAAGTTTAAAGTTCATATTTATGAATTTTCAATCGGAATGGGCCCAATTATTCATACTCACAAAGGAAAAGATAAAATAGATTATAATATCAGAGCTTTTCCAATCGGTGGCTTTGTTTCAATGGCTGGTGAGGTATATGAAGATGCCGATGAAAAAATAAAAAAAGAAGATTATATGTGTAACAAACCTTGGTGGCAAAGACTAATAATTTTAGTTGCTGGGGTCGTAAATAATTTTATATTAGCAATAGTACTTTTATTTATAAGTAGCCTAATCTGGGGTGGAACAACTCTAAAACCTGTAGTTAAAAATGCTGTAGAAAACTATCCAATGGCTGAAGCTGGTATTAAAGCTGGAGATACAATTATTGCTATCAATGATCATAAAGTATCAACATGGGATGTTGCCCAAATAATACTGGTTATGAAAAATAAAAATGATTATTATACATTTGAGGTAAAACATGAAGATGGAAGCAAAGATACTTATAAAGTAGTTCCAAAGCTTGAAAAAGATGCTGATGGTAATGAAAAACAAATTTTTGGTGTTGAAGTAGAAAGTAATAAAGCAACAGGTTTCTTTGCCTCAGTTAAATATGCATTTCAAAAGTTTGGTAGTATTGTTGAATCAATGTGGTTAACAGTTGGAGGTCTTTTAACAGGAAAAATTTCTACGAGTGCTTTATCTGGACCTGTTGGAATGTATAAAGTTGTAGACGATGGAGTAGCCTTAGGTTTAAATTATATGATTTATCTAACAGCATTCTTATCAATTAATGTTGGATTTATTAATATCTTACCATTCCCAGCATTTGATGGAGGTAGAGTATTCTTCCTTATTGTGGAAGCTATAAGAAGAAAACCAGTTAATGCTAAATTTGAAAATACATGTCATACAATTGGCTTCTTGTTATTACTACTTTTAATGTTTTATATAACAATTCAAGACATAATTCGTCTATTTTAGCTTGCATAGTTTAATAATTTATGATAATATATTGTTGACCCAAAAAAGGTATATAATCCGCTATAAATATTTTATATGATTATAGGTAATAAAATAAGGAGGTAAGAAAAATGGCAAATTTAGTTGACAAAATTGCTGAAAAACATATTCGTAAAGATGTTCCAGAATTTAGAGTTGGGGACACAGTTAGAGTTGATGTTTGGGTAAAAGAAGGAAAAAAGGAAAGAATCCAATCTTTTGAAGGATTAGTAATTGCTAAAAGAGGTGGAGGAGTTTCTGAAACATTTACAGTTCGTAAAAAAAGTGGAACTGTTGGTGTAGAAAGAATATTCCCAATTAATGCCCCAACAATTGACAAGATTGTTGTAATCAAAAAAGGTAAAGTTCGTCGTGCAAAACTTAACTTTATCAAAGGAATGCGTAAAGAATATAAAGTTAAGGAAAGAAGTTAATTCTTTCCTTTCTTTCGTTTAAAGGAGAAATATTTAATGAAAGTAATAAAAGAGGTAATACCATATATTGTAATTGTGGTAGTAGTGGTATTAATTAGGACATTTATAATAACTCCGGTTAGAGTTGATGGCGATAGTATGAAAAATACATTAAAAAATGGCGATATATTATTGTTATATAAATTAAGTAGTATAAATAGATTCGATATAATCGTCCTTGATGAAGAAAAGGATAATGAAAAAATAATTAAAAGAGTAATTGGTCTTCCTGGGGATACTGTAGCTATTAAAAAAGGTAAAATATATATCAATGATAAAGTTATTGATGATGAATATGCTTATGGAGAAACTAGTGATTATGATAAAGTCACTTTAGGGGATGACGAATATTTTATTCTCGGAGATAACAGATTAATAAGTAAAGACTCTAGGTACTTTGGTCCGATTAAAGAAAAAGAAATAAAAGGCAAAATAGCATTTAGATTATTTCCATTTACTAAGATTGGCACGGTGCAATAATGGATTTAATTACTTTAATGTATAAATATATTAATAGGTTTATAAATAGTGATGATCTTTTAAAATCTCTAGAAGAGTTAGATTTAAACAAGTTTTCTAATGAAGAAAAAGTATCAATTAATAAACTAATTGAGGATATAAAAATAATAAAAGATAAAACTGCAAATGAAATAGACGAAATAGAAAAAAATAGATTAAAAACCATTGAAAAACTAATTTGTGATATAAATAAAATTTTAGAATCTGATAATTTAGAAAAAGATTTAAGAGAAAAAATAGAATATAGAAAAGAGTGCTTATTAGAAGATAAAAAGAAAGTTAAAGATGGTGGTAAATTATATGAAAGTATCTATATTTTACTTGCAGAAAATGACTTAATTAATCATTATTGGGAGTCTATAAATGATTATGAACTTTTAGAATTTATTGCTCAATATATAAGTGTTCCCATACCACCTCAAATTGATCAAGAGAAATTTAATGACCTTGTAAAAGTTGGAATTAAAAATAATGAACGAGAATGGTTATGGCGTCTTGCTTTTAATTATAATAGAAAAAATAAGGATTTTTCTTTAATTGAAGATTATTTTATTGAAAAAAAAGATAGTTATTATTTAACTGAATTAATAAGTGCAGTTAGAGAAGATTTGGATATGAAAAAGTTAAAGGAAAAAGTACTAGCAACGAATGATAAAAAATTTATTACTAGCGTAAAAAAAACTTTGAAAGATTATGAAATTGAATTTTAATTGAAAAAATATTTAAAATATGATAATATACATAAGACTTACATGGGGGGATATTATGGAGTTTAAGAAAGAAAATATTGAAATGCAAAATATAGAAAATGAAGTAAACAATATTTTTTCTATATTAACAAAGGAAAACAACCTAACTTTAGAAGATTTAGATAAATTGTTTTCTAAAAACGTGGAGTTAAAAAATAAATATCTAATTCAAATGAAATCTAGAGCAGAAGATTTAGATTTTAATTTTTCTGAATCAGAAAATAAAGTTAGAAATAATAGTATTTTGGCTTTTCTTTTGGTGCTGGCTAATTTAGGAATGGTTATTTTTAATCCAGGATATTTCTTATTATCTGCTATAACGTTATATTTACTTTTAAAAAAAATATCACACAGTAATAAAAAAATAAATTCTAAAAAAGATGAAATAAATGAAACTTGTGAAATATTAGAAAAGAAATTAGATAGTTTCCTAATAACAATCGAAAATAATGAAACTTTTATTTTTAAACTACAAAAACAGTTAAATACTAAAAAAATGCAAGAACTAGCGGCAGATAAAACTTGGCAAGAAAAGATTAATAAAGCTAATGCTTTAATCGAAAAATTTATGGAAGATGGGGTTTATCCTACAGAAGTAGATTCGGAAATAGAAAAATTAGCCATAAAAATGTTACAATTGGATTTAAATGTAAATTATAAAAAGTTAGAAGTATTACTTTTGTATGCCAAATTAAAAAGAATGGGACAATTAGATCTAGATGCTCCATCAGTAGTGTTAACTTTAACAAAAGATAATTAAATTAATTGTTTCTCTAGTAAGAATCTGTTATAATAAAAATAATAGAGAAAGGAGGAACAATGAAGAAAGGTTTAATTATTATATGTGCTATTATCTTACTATCTGGATGTGATTCTAAAAAAGAAACAAAAGAAAATATAACTAAGCCAGAAGAAATAAGTTATACAAATAAGTTTGAGTGTTCAAGAGTAGAAAAGATTAAAAAATTTGATTTAGATAATAAGAATGCTGGAAGACTAACTCAAGAACAAATGAAGGAAAGACAAAATAGTCCAGTGGCTATCAATGAAAAGATAAGTAAGATATATGATTTTAACAAAGAAGGAAGTAAATTATTAGCTTTTTATGAAATCCATACATATGAATATGTAATTGATGGCTACAATATGGATAAAGAAAAATCTTCTTATAGTTGTGGAGAATATGAAGAATATGGTTTTAAAAGTTGTGAAATTACAACTACCAAAAATTCTATTGTAATGACTAAAGTCGCGGACTTAAATAGTGATTATAATAAAGATATGGCTAGTAAGATGACTTTAGAAAGTATTAAAACTGATTATGCCGAAGGAGATATGTATACTTGTAATTAAGGGTGATTAAACACTCTTTTTTCTTTTTTTCTAACATGGTATAATAAGACTATATGAAAGAGGTAAAAAATATGTATATCGTAGAAAATGAATGTTTAGAAGAAATAAGAAAAATTTGGATTGAAAATAACTCGGGGTACATAGGCAATAACTGCAATTTAAGATCAATAAATGATAACAATATGTTAAAAGTAGTATGTAAAACGGATACTGATGTATGTGGATATGCAGTATTATATTTTGAAAAAGATTTTTGCAAGCTTGAAAAATATCCTAATTATATAGAAAATATGCCTAAAAAAACTATTTATATGTGGGAAATGGTAACATCAAAAAATCATTTAAAAGAAGGGGTAGCTTCCAAAATATATGATTATATAAAAACAAAATTTAATGATTATACAATATATGCTGCCATCGATGAGAAAAATATTCCTTCTCTAAATTTACATATTAAAGAAAAATTTATTCCAATATATAATTTCTATAAAGAAGATGAAAATGTAAATTATATAATGCATGAATGGCATAAACAATAAAAAACTAATTTTTTACAATTAGTTTTTTTGAATATAAATTATGATTTTCAAAATAATAAAACTTATTACAGATTTCATTTATTTTTTCGTTGTGAGTTGCAATAATTAAAGTTTTATTTTTAAAATATTTTAAAATAAAGTTAACAACAACCTCTTCAGTATACTTATCTAAATTTGAAGTTGGTTCATCTAATATATAAATATCTTTATTCATAAGATAGCTTCTTAAAATATTAACTCTTCTTTTTTGTCCTGTAGAAAGTTTTAATCCTTTTTCTCCAAGTTTTGTGTATATTCCATCATTTAATAATAATAGTTCATCAAGTTCTAGCTCTTTCAAATAACTTTTTATTTCTTCATCATCTATATTTTTATCTAAGCACAAATTATCCTTTAAACTCATATTAAATAATTCTATTTCTTGACTCACAATCCCAATATCTAATTTGTAATCAAGTAAACTAAGTTTATCAAAATATACATCTCCATCATATGAATTGATATTTCCTAAAATTAAATTAATTAAGGAAGTTTTACCTTGACCAGATTTTCCAGTAATAGAAATTTTATCATTTTTATTTATTACAAAGTCTTTAATGTTTATGCTAAACTTTACATCTTTATAATTTATTTTTACATTATTCAAACTGATTGTATTAAATTTTTTTAGTATTTTTCTGTTATCAATTTTTTTAAATAATTGATTACATTTTTGTTTAATAGCTTTTAATTCAAAACAATTTACAATAGTAACGGATAATTCATCAAATATAAATCCCATTTCTAGATATAAAGAAATATAAAATGTAATTAGACCGAGTGTATCAACCCCATTTGCTAAATCATAAATAGCTTTTAAAAGAGCAAGTATAAAAGGAATAACGATTAAAATATTTCTTACAAGTTCCTCCAAAGAATAGCATTTAATATAATCTATATTTTTCTTTTTACATAACATTCCTTCTTCTTTAATTCTATTTTCAAAATAAGTATTATTGTTTAATGCTCTGACAGTTTTAATATTACTTATGAAATCTTGGTAAACAGAAGAATATTCATACTCTTGATCATATAATGATTCAACTTTTTTGTTTGCTTTCTTTAATATGTAAACACTCACTAAAACACATGCAGCACTCATTATTAAAGCTAAAAAAAATAGTAAAACAGATTGTTTAAACAAAGTATAAAAGAAAAAAGTAAAAGATAAAATTATTCCAATATATTCAGCACTTAAAATATCCTTTACTAATGTAGAGGTCTTTTCAATAATGCTTTGTAAGTATCCAGTTTGATAATTAAATAATGTTTCAACAGGAATTTTTGTAAGTGATTTATAATATTCTAATGATTGTTCATAAGAATATTTATATAAATAGTCATCCATAACTAATCTTTCTAAGTATAACACAAAACATCTTAGAACTTTAGAAATCACAAAAATTGTAGTTACAGTAATTGCTTTTTTTAAAGTAAATGGTAATGTTAAAAATAAAGCGAAAGTAAAAGGAATAAAATAATACAAAAGATCTAAAAATGCTTCAATACTTAAACACAACAAAACTTTCTTTTTATTTAAGAGTCCAAATATAAAGTTAATATTCTTTTTCAAAACAACCATCTCCCTAGTAAGTTTATTTTATCATACAAATAAATAAAATGTTACTAATTTTTAATGCTATTTTAAAATCATTGTTTATATAAAATAATTTTGATATAATTTGAACTAAGGAGAGTAAAAAAATGAATAAAGACGAATTAATAATAAAAAATATAATTAAGTATATTAACGAGTTAGATTTAATAACCAAAGATAAAGATAAAACTTTTTTCTTTGATAATACATCCGAATTTAATAAAATTATAAATAGAGTTATAAAAATCGGTGAATGTTTATCAAAAGTAAGTGATGAAACTAAAAATAAATACTCTCATATCAACTGGGATATAATAAAAGAAAAGGCTTTAGATGAAGAAAAAGTTGGACATGAAATGAATGTTAAAGATACTTACGATTTAGCTAGTAAATTATTAAAAGAAGAATTATATGATAAATTAATTGAATTAATAAAGAGGTAAAAAATGAAATACGTTATAAATTTAGTTGACTATGAAGAAAAATATGCTGATGCGATAAATGAAATTAGAATTGATGAATGGGGTAGGGATTGTGCAATTGATATAAGGAAAAAAATTACCAAAAATTCACATATAAAAGTGGCAAAACAAAATGATTTAGTAGTTGGCTTTGGTTCAGGAAAAATAATCGGGGATGCTTTTTATATCGATTCAATAGTTATAAAAAAAGAATTTAGAAATAAATCTATTGGATCAATGTTATTAAATTATTTTATTAACTATGCAAGAAAGTTAAATCTTGCAAACCTTGTTTGTGAAGGAGTATTATCAAATGAAAGAATGAATATTGCACCATTAATGAAAAAATATAATTTTGAAGAAATTTTGAGAATAAAAGATTACTGGGGATTTAAACATCCAGATGATTATTGTAATGTCTGTCAAAATAAACCATGTAAATGTACAAGTGTAATATTTAAAAAGGAGTTATAAATGTCTACTAAAAAGGATTATATTAAGATGATTAGGTATAGTACCCTAACCTCATCATTTAATTATTACTATTTTATCAGAGTTATTGTACTTTTTCTTCTTGCTAAAAATGTAACCCCATGGGTAGCTGTATCAGTGCCAATAGTTTTAGAATTTGCTACATTAACATCAAGGAGTTTTACCAAAGTTACTGAATATGCTATAAAAGTTAATTATAAAGTATATCATATTTTTTATACCGTAATGTTTATATGTTTAGGCTTAATAATAGCTAGCTGTAGAAATATTTATACAATATATTTATTTACGATTCTTTTAGGATTAATAAAAGGTATTAAAAATTCTTCCTTAACAAAACTAAATACTCAAAACAAAGAATATGAGCCATTTTGTTTTATAGAAGAAGAAAGATCATCAGTAATCGGGGGAACACTAGGTTTAATTATAAGTCAATTTGTTTATGATTTAAGTCCTCGCATATACTTTTTTAGTTTTTTTATTTTGATAATAATAGAAACTGTTTTCTGTTTTAGTTTAAAAGAAATTCCAAATGAAGATATAATGGAAGCAATTGATAAGAATAAAGAAATACCCAAAAAAGAAAAAAATAATATTATTTTAGCGACATCTTTATTTGCCATACTCGCAGGATTATGGTGTATCGGACTTGGAGCCTTAACAGAAATAACTCCTTTAATTACAAAGAAAGTAGGTTATATTGAAGCAAGTTATACAATCCTTGAATCAATTCTTTTATTTGTAATATCAGGAAAATTATTAGAAAAATTAAAACGTAAAAAGAAATTGTTGTTATCTGAGACAATTGTTGCTTTGGTAGATATCATAGCACTTTTAATCGCATCAATAACATTATCTTGGCAAGGTCTTTTAGTGGCGTACCTTTTGTCTGCGGTTACCTCAACACTCGGAGACCCTATCTGGGGATCAATCATGAGTGCATATTCTTGTGGTGATAGATCAAAATGGATTTTAGTAAATAAAGTATATTTTATTGAAAGAGGTATTTTTCAAGTATTTACATGGTTAATATGTAGAAAATGTGTTATACGTGGTATTACATCATTTAAGTATTTGGCAGTATCATTAATTGTTTTATTATTAATAACTTTTGTAATAGCAAACAAAATAAATAAAAAAGTTTTTAAGGATTATATTTAAGGCGATTGTTTACTTTTGCCTTTTTTTAGTATATAATAAAATCGCTTTTTAATAAAGAGGTGTAATAAATGAATATTAATGATATCAACTATGATTCGATTAAATATTTTTGTAGTGTAGCAGAACACGGGAGCATTTTAAGAGCATCACAGCATTTAGAAATTTCACAATCTGCTTTAAGTCAGTCAATGAAAAATCTTGAAGATAGTTTGAATGTAAAATTATTTTTTAGAAATACCAGAGGTATCATTTTAACTAACGAAGGAAAGATTCTTTATGAATATGCTAAAGTTGGTAATTTTTATTTCAAAGAAGCTATAACAAACACTGTACGTATTAAAAATCAAAATATTCTAAAATATTTTAAGATATCAGCCTCTCATTTTATTAAAAAAAATTATATTTTTCCTATTATGAATAATTTCGTGAAAAAATGTGATAACATTAATTTTGATTTTATCCCAAATATTCCTGAAAAAGATATTGTTAAAAAATTACAAAATAAAGATGCTGATATAATTTTTTTGAAAGTTGATTCTGATTTTTGCATAAAAGAAATTTCTTCTTCTGTAATAGTGGAAAATACATATTCTTTTTTATATAATCCAGAGTATTTTAACTTTCAAAGTTACGTAGAATTAAACAATCTAAAAAATGTCCCAGTTATAATTAAGGAACGAGATGGTAAAAATGACAGTTTTCCATTCAAAACATATTTTAATAAAATAATTGTGTGTCATCATGATGACTCTGTTTTAGATCTTATTAAAAATGGAGTTGGAATAGGGCTATACCCTGAACAATTATTAAAAAAATATAATTTGAAAAAAATAGAGTTGAAAAATTATAAACCGATTAAAAGGACAATCATGGCATTTTATCTTGAAACAAATTTTTTAGCCAAAGATATGATAAATGAAATTGTAAAAAATCTTAATAATATTTGATATAAGTTTTTCCAATAACAATATTCTTAATTTTATATCAATCCCTTAATTAAAGCATGTTATAATTACTTCGAGGAGTCAAAGTTATGCAATATAATAAAATAAAATTTTTAAATAAAGTTCATAGTATAAGTATAGTAACAAAAGGTTATTCTGGAGATGAAAAATATTTGTTTATTAAAAACAATAAAAAATATTTTTTGAAAATCACAAAACAAAAAATTAATAGTGATTTAGAAAATATATTAAATGAAGGTAATATTCCTCATCCTCATATTATAGAAATTGGTAATTTTGATGAATTTTATTATATCATCGAAGAATATATAGAAGCTAACAATTTAAAAGAAAATATTAATAAGTACGATTCTAAATTTATTTATGAACAAGGATTTAAAATAGGTGAAAAATATAGTCATTTAAGAAATAAATACATAGATAAAAAAGTTGATAGAAATGCAATAACTACATATAAAAATGAGATTTTAGAAAAGATAAAAAAACTAGAAAAATTGATAAAAGATATAAAGTTAGAAAAAACTGCCCAAGAGTTTATAACTTTTACTATTTGTTATTTACAAAAAAATTTTCATTTTATAAAAAATAGTTTAATGGTATATGGACATACAGATATTAAGCCGAGTAATTTTTTAATATCAAATGGTTTAATTTATGCTATTGATATAGAGGATACAAATTACATTGAAGTATCAAGAAGTTTAATGTGGTCATATGCTCGAAGTGATCATGAACTTGATAAAAAAAACTTTAGTTTTGCAAAAGGATATTTAGATGGTTTATTTTTATTTGATATTCCTACCAATATTTTTTTTAGCATGAACTATAATTACATGTTTAATATGATAAATATATTTATAGAATATTTAGAAAATAAAGAAATAAAAAGGTTATATAACAAAATAAATTTTATAAATGATAACTATAAAAAAAATAATAAGATACTAATTTCAAAGGTAATAAAGAATATTACTAAGGAGTATTGAATGGCTAAAATAAAACGAGTTAGTACAAAAATAATATTAGAATTTTACAAAAAATATCTTTTCTTATATATATTATTTATAACAATATTATTATTAAAAGCATCAATTTCATTTTATAGTGCTATTTTAACGGCTAGACTAATTACAAGTATTATAAATGTTGAAATAGACAAAGTTATTCAATCAAGTTTAATAAATTTTAGTATTCTTAGTTTTAGTTGTTTCTTATCTTACATTAATACATTTTTATATAAAAATATAGAAAATAAAGTAAGATTTGATATAGAGCAAAAAGTGGTAAATAGCATTTTAAATATGAAATTTGCTTATTATGAAAATATCGCTAGTGGTGAAATTATGACTAGAATAATTTCTGACATTAATAGTATCTCCGAATCTTTTAAAGAAATAAGTGAGTTAGCAGTTAATATTATCAGAAGAATCGCTTATATTATTTTTATTTTTTTCTTAAACATTTATTTAGGGGTATTTGTTTTAACATCTATATTTATAATTTCTATAATTTATTCTATTAGAATATACTTTTTGGCAAAGTTAAAGCCAATTGTTAAAAGTAAAAGAGAAATAGTAAACTCGAAAATAATGGAAATTATTAAAGCTGTAAAAGATATTAAAACATTAAATTGTGATAAATCTATATTAAAGTTAATCGAAAAATACCAAAAACAGTATATAAAAACTGATAACCAAGAATATTATGTCGGTATAGCATTATATAAATTAACAGATTTTTTAATAGCTTTAATTGATTTCATTTTTATATTAATAGGGTGTTTCCAACTAAAAAATGGATATATTTTTCCAACAATATTTTATACTTGCTATTTATATAAAGAACATACATATTCTTTTGCAAAAGAATTAGGAGATTTAAGATATGAATTAGCAGGATATAAAATAAATGCCGATAGGCTTCTTATATTTTTAGAAGAAAATGAGAATATAAAAGATGTTTGGGGTAAAGATACTATAATAAATTATGATGGCAGTATTCAATTCGAAAATGTTAATTTTTCATATAATGCCAAAAAAAAAGCATTAAAAAATATATCTTTTAAAATTGGTAGTAAAAAAACTATTGCTGTAGTAGGAGAAAGTGGTAGTGGAAAAACTACGCTTATAAATTTAATTAGTCATTTATACTATAAAGATAGTGGGATAATCAAATTTAAAGGTATAGAAATAGAACGATTAAGTGAAAAATTTATACGGGATAATATAACTATAATAAATCAATTCCCATATTTGTTTAATTTGTCTATTAAAGAAAATTTCAAATTAATTAATCCAAACATAATGGATAATGAAATAATAGAATTATGTAATGAGGTATACTTAAAACAATATATATTAAGTTTACCAGATGGTATTAACACTGTAGTCGGTGAAGGCGGATGTAAATTATCCGGAGGACAAAAACAAAGATTAAGTATTGCGAGAGCTTTATGTAAAAAAACAAATGTATTGATATTAGATGAATCAACTAGTTCTTTAGATAATAATGCCCAAAATGAAATAATGAAAATAATAAAAAAACTATCAGAAAAAATGACAATAATTATTGTAACCCATAAGGTTTATACAGTTACATTTGCTGACTCAATTATTTTGTTAAGAAATGGAATAATCGAAGATGTAAATACTCATGAAAATTTGTTAAAAAATAATGAATACTACAGACAATTATTTTTTAATAAAATTTAAAATGAATTAGAATTCGATTTGTGATATACTTATTTTAAGTGGAGGTATCATGGAAAATAAAAAAGGTTTAGTAATCGCTGGCTTTGCTGGAGTGGGAAAAACTACATTAGCCAGAAAATATAAAAATGTTATTGATATAGAAAGTAGTATTTATAAATGGGATTATAGTAATGTTGATAAAACTGATTTAGAAAAATTAAAAGGTACTAAAAATAGGATAAAAAATAAAGAGTTTCCTGAAAATTACATTAAGGCAATAAAATCTGCTATTAAAAATTATGATATTGTTTTAGTTTGGATACATCCTGATGAAATTTTACCAATTTATGAAAAATATGGTATTGACTATTATTTGTGTTTTCCAAGTAAAGAAGCGTTAAAAGAATATAAAAACCGATTTATTAAAAGAGGCAATAACATGGATTATATAGAAAAGATATATAATAGTTATGACAAAAGATATGAACAATTTAAAAATAATAAACATTTTAAAATTGAATTAGACAAAGGTAAAACCTTAGAAGACTATTTATTAGAAAATAATTATTATTTAAAGATGGAGAATTAAAAATGAAAGTTTATTTAGTAAGACATGGTGAAGTACCTCATAATGTAATGAAAAAATATAGTTCAGTTGATGAAGATTTAACTCTAAATGGTATAAAAGAAGCTGAAGCACTTAAAGAAAGTATAAAAGATATAGAATTTGATGTAATTTTCTCATCTCCATATCAAAGAGCAAAACACACTGCAAAAATTATAACAAATAATAAAGATATTGTAGTTGATAAATTATTAAAAGAAAGAGATTGTGGCAGTTTAAATGAACAGCCTTTAGAAAGTACAGATAGGGAAGAATATTGGAATTATTATACTACTATCCAATATGGAACGAGTGAAAATATAAAAGAATTTTTTTCTCGAATATTCACATTTTTGAATAATTTAAAAGAAAAAAACTATAAAAATGTTTTAATAGTAGCTCATAGTGGTGTTTCTAAAGCGTTTAGTGCCTATTTTGAAGGCATAAAAAATGGTAAGTTTTTAAATCGAGGATTAAAAAATTGTGAAATGAAAATTTATGATTTGAAATAATATTTCATTTACTTACTAATAAATTTAAGATATAATAAATTTGCTTTTTGGGGGTAAAGATGGATGATTTAAAAATAATAAAAAAGAAATTTGGGGAAGATATGATGCACTTTTGTAGAGCTAATTTTGCATCGCTTTTAGAAACACCCGGATTTTTATCAAGTAGATTGTTAAGTAAATTTCACGAAAATCATAATTTATTAAATGATATAAAGAAAAATCATAAACAGTCACAATTTATTGAATTTATATATGTTTCAAAAAATTTGGATATAAAACAAAATAAATGTAATAAAACTCCAGAGGAGTTGATGAAATCAGTTGGGTATACTTTAGTAGAGTGTCATACAGAAGAAGAAGTACAGGCTTTTAAAAAGTATTATGCTAAAGGTGAAAAACTATGTACATTTAGGCAAGAAAGATTATCCGAGTGCAGAGTGTTTTTTGCAGTTAAAGATAATGTTGCTGAAATAAAAAGAGAAGACTATAAAAATCCAAAACGTGAAGATGCTTATGGTACATCTGTAATAAGTATTCAGTTTACTAAAGATAAATCACATATATTATCAATAAAGAACCGATATAATCATAGTGTAGACAATCCCGATGCAACCTTTGGAAATGATTTAGATAGAATAGTTGAAGGTTTAACTGAAAGTTTTGAAAAAACGTATGGATTAAAACAAAATCATCAATCTTCTAAATTTGAACTTGAAAATTATGTGTTAGCTAATGATGGGAAATACTATAAATACAATTTTGAAAGAAATAATACTTATTATTGCCCAGATAATATTATAATTAAAAATTTTAAGGTAGAACATTTTGATAAAAATAAATATTTAGTAATTGATAATTTCATAATAGAATTAGAATCAAAATACATAGATACTTATGCATCATATATTGAATATATTAACGATTATGAGGTTTATATAGAAACATTTCCTAGAGTTTTTAATCATATTGAAAAAATTACAATTACAAAAGATAAAGAAAATAAAATTGTTGAAATCTTTAATGCTGATGGCAAATATGCAAAATTAATTGTAAACCATTTTAATAGAATCAAAAAAATGTTTTTAGAAAATGTAAATGAACTCCCCAAAGGATTTTTATCAACAAAAGATTTAGAAATAATTGAATTTAGATCACCATCTACAAAAGTTATCGGAGATTACGTTTTAAAAAATGCAACATTTCTTGAAATTTTATCAATTAATAATTGTCAAAGTATAGGTTCATATTTTTTATATAAAAACTTTGGACTAAAAGAAATTGATTTACCAAATATAGTTGAAATTGGCGATTGTTTTATGACTAATAACGTTATTCTAAAAAGGGTAAATATGCCTAAACTAGAAATAGTTGGTTCTGAGTTTTTAGAATTAAATGAGTCAATAAATAAATTGTTTTTTCCATCCTTAAAAACAGTAGGACATTTTTCTCTAAAAGTATGCCAAGCACAAGAGGTTTATTTACCTAAATTAGAAAAAGTAGGACATAGTTTTCTTTCTGATAATGAAAAATGTAGAATTTTATATGCTCCATCTTTAGCAGAAGTCGGAGATTATTTCTTGTTGAAAAACGAAGAATTACCAGAAATAATATTGCCAAGTCTAGAGTTAGCTAAATATGGATTTTTGCTAAAAAATAACAAAATCTCTATAGCCTGTTTTCCTAGATTAAAAATAGTCATGAAAAGTTTTCTAGAAGAAAATACTTCATTAAGGAAATTATACGCTCCATTATTAGAACGTGAACAAATTAAAACTTTATTAGAAAGGAATTATCATAATTTAGAATATTGTGTTAAGGATTCTCAAAGAGATAGTTTTTACGATGGTTGTCCTAAAGAAGCTAGTTTAATAAGAAAAAAATAATCTTTTATTAATCGTAATAACATGTTATACTTAATATAAGTGAGGTAATAATATGTCAAGTATTGCAGTAATATCAGATATCCATGGTAATCTAGAAGCCTTAAAAAGTGTTTTAGAAGATATCAAAAAAAGAAACATAGAAAAAATAATTTGTCTCGGAGATATAATTGCCAAAGGTTCTAATCAAAAAGAATGTTTAGAATTAATTAAAGAAAATTGTCAAATGGTTTTACGAGGAAACTGTGATGAGTTTTTTTCATTAGATGTAGACATTAATAAATTTAATGAAACAGAACAAAAAAGAATTATTTGGAATAAAGGTAAAATTACAGATGAAGACAGAAATTATTTATCGAATCTACCATTTTCTCATGAAATGTATATAAGTGGAAGACTAGTAAGATTTTTTCATGCTACTCCAGAAAAAATAAATGGTTTCGTAGGTAATATAGATAAAATTGAAAAATCATATTCTTTATTTTTACCTAGTCAAAATACTGAATCTCAAAATAAAGCAGATGTAGTAGTTTATGGTCATATTCATACAGCATACTTACAAAGAATATATAATAGAACAATTATAAATACCGGTTCAGTAGGAAATGCTATTGATGTTATTAGAAATGATGAAAAAGATGGTAATAATAACTTTACGACATTAGCAAATTATTTAATTATAAATGGTAACCTAAACTCCATGAATGAAAAAAATCCAATTTCTTTTGAACTTGTAAGTATACCATATGATAATGATAAAGAAATAAAAAGTAATATAGATAACATTGAGTTTGATGATTACAAAACAGAAATAACTACGGGTAAATATCGAGATATGGAAAAGATTAATAATAGTTTCAAAGAAAGAGGTATCAATATAGATGAAATATAAATTTTTTATTGCGGGTAGAGCTAGAAATAAAGATAATATATTAAAGATTTGTGATTTGTTTGATAAGTATAAAATTACATATTATTGTTTCTTAAAGGAAGATTCTTATAGCTCATATGGAACAAATATGAACGCTTTAGATAAACAACAAGAGTTTGAAAGTTTAGGCTTAAAAAGTAAAACAGTTTTAAATGTTTTTAAAAGCGATATGGAAGCAGAAAAAAATTCTGAAAATTTCTTACTTGTTCTACCTGCTGGAAAGTCAGGCCACATAGAAGCTGGTGTAGCATATGGAATGAACAAAAAATGTTATGCTATCGGAGAATTTGATGCAACAGACTCTTTATACAATATTTTTGAAGAAATATTTAATAATCAAAATGATCTAGAAGAATTCTTAAAAATTTTTAATTAGTTTAAGGAGGGTATATGGAAAAAGATTTAATTAGTGTAATAATACCTGTATATAATAATGAAAATTATTTTGAAAGATGCATAAAGTCGGTTATAGAGCAAACTTATAATAACATAGAAATAATAATTATAAATGATTATTCTATAGATAATGTTGAAAGTATTATTTTAAAATATAAAGAGTTAGATAAAAGAATTAAATATTACAAAAATACTAAAAATGAAGGAGTCGGTTATACTAGAAATTTAGGTATATCTAAATCCCAAGGTAAATACCTATACTTTCTAGATAGTGATGATTACATAGAAAAAAATTGTCTTGAAGTCTTACATAGTAATATTAATGAAGATAATAGTTTTTCATGCATGTTAAAAGGATTTAAAGAAGTAAATGGGATTAGAAATAATACACAAAGAACAAAAGAAGAATTAGATTTGTTACAAAGTCCATCCGTCGATATTAGACTATTTAATAAATCAGTAATTGTAGATAACAATATTTCTTTTTCAAACTTAAAAATTGCAGAAGACTTAGAATTTATTTTTAAAGTCATATTGATAAATAATTCAGTTTCATATGTTGATGAAGCTTTATATACTTATGTAGTTCATAGTGATTCATCCCTACAATCTAATACTCAAAATCAACTTGATACATTAATAGCGATGGATTCTATAATTGATTTTGCTAAAAAAAGAGAAATTTTTGATGAATTTAAAGAAAAAATTGAATTTGCAGCGATAAGTCATGTACTATTTGGAACTACAAACAGATTAATGAGAACATCCAATTTTAATAGTGAAGATATAAAAAAATGTACAAAATACATTAATGATAATTTTCCATTATGGCCAGAAAATAAATATGTAAAAAAATACTTTTTACAAAATGTTGAGATAATAAAAAAGATAGATAATTTAAAAAATTACGGATTAAACCAAGGTTCTTGAAATTAGTTTCTAGAACTTTTTATCTGAAAAAAACTTTTAATAAACATATTGCCGTGTTATAATAAATTCATCAGGAGGTTTGTTATGCAAGAAATTATAAAAGTTTTAGTGGAAAAAATAAATAATAAAACTATATCCCTACAAGATTTTAGCAATATTTTAATAGATAAAAATATAGAAAATGGTATTAAATTCATGGCATTATTATGTGAAAATCCTACTATAGATAGTTATTTATCTAGCTTTTTTTCTAATAAAAAATATACAGAGGAAGAACTTATTAGAAGGTACGGAGAACTAAATGGAAATATCCTTACGAGTTACGGAATAATAAAAAATTTAATTAAAGAAGAAATAATTGATTATAAAGAAATAAATATAAATTCTTTAGATTCAGTTGATTTGTTTTTTAAAGACATGTCGGATTTACCCATATTATCAAAAGAAGATACTTTAAAATATATTAAAATTTATCAAGAAGCTAAATCACTTGGTAAAGTAGATATTTGCGATAAATACCGTAATTTAATTATCGAGGGAAATATTCGTTTAATTGTATATATTGCAAAAAAAATAGCATCTACGGATATGACATTACTTGATTTAGTTAATGAAGGATTCTTTGGTATGTCTAAAGCAATTGATTATTATGATTTTAGTTATGGTTCCTCATTTTCAAGTTATGCATATTACTGGATTAAATCTTTGATTACGCGTAGCATTCATAACAAAGAAAGAAATATAAGAATTCCCGTCCGTGTTCAAGAAAAATACCGAAAAGTTATGAAAGTTGAGGAAAAATTAACTAATACTTTAGGAAGAGAAGTATCAATTAAAGAAATAGCAGATGAAATGAATGAAGATTGTGCTAATATTGAAGAACTAGTAAATAATATTGGCTTTTTAACATCTTTAGATGCCGAGGTAAAAGATGATACAGAAACAAATCGTTATAATTTTGTACCAGATAAAATTAATTTAGAAGAAGCCATTGTAAATAAAACAGCGGTATTAACATTTTTAGAATGTTTAACTGAACGAGAAAAAGACATAATTACCAAAAGATATGGAGAAGATTATACTCTTGAAGAAATTGGCAAAATGTACAAAATGACTAGAGAACGAGTAAGACAAATTGAAGAAAAAGCTTTAGGAAAAATGCAAAATTTCTTGAAAAATAACACAAAAAGCATTCAAAGTGAAAAAAATGAAAGAATCATTTTAAATGGTAAAACCTTAATAGATTTAATTGGAAAAGAAAAGGTTAATGATTTTGATTATTGTGCAAAAGTTTCAACTTATATTAGAACTTTATTTTACAAAGCATTTGGTCCAAATTTAGATGAAGTTTATAAAGATAATTTGAATTCTAAAGAGGCAACATATCTAAAACAAGCAGTAAAAAACATAATTAATAATGATTACAAAAGTTATGGTAAAGAGTATAGTGGCAAAACTTTAAATGAAATATTTGCTTTAGATAATATAGATTTACTATGGAAAGAATTAACAAGAAAAGACAACACAATATCAAATATATTTATAAAAGCTTTTGGCCCAGATGGAAAAGGAATTTGTAATTTAGATAATTTAAGTTATTATGAAAAAAGCAAAGTAGTAAGCAAGATAAGTAAACTTATGAGTAAAAAAGAACAAGGAGCAGATACATTCAGTCCTAAAAAATTAAATGAAATGTTGAGATTATCCTATGAAGACACAATAAGATTTGTAAATGCTTTAGATAAAAATGAAGAGCTTTATAAAGCTTTTGGCAATGAATTAAATGAGTTCCTTGATAAAAGTAAATTCTCTGAAAAAGATTATGCCGTTTTATTAAGAAGACTTGGTATGTTAAGTAAAATAGCCAAAGAAGATAATATTTATAAAGGTAAAACTCTAGAAGAGATAATTAATGAAAGCCTAAGCGATATAAAAATGGTAGCAACCCCTACAAATTTGGAAGTACTTACCAAGGCTTTCGGAGAAAACCTCGATTTAAAGTTTATAAATAATGTTTCTTTAGCAATATTAGCTAAAACCTTAGAAAAAATAAAAAAAAGAATAGATAAAAAAAGCAAAGTAGTAAGCAAAATAAGTAAACTTATGGATAAAAAACAACAAGAAACTGATATATTCAATTCTAAAAAATTAAATGAAATATTGGGACTATCATATGAAGACACAGAAAGATTTATGAATGCCTTAGATAAAAATGAAGATCTTTATAAAGCTTTTGGTAATGATTTAAATGAGTTCCTTGATAAAAGTAAATTCTCTGAAAACGATTATGCCCTTTTATTAAGAAGGCTTGATATATTAAGTAAAATAGCTCAAGAGGATAATATTTATAAAGGTAAAACTCTAGAAGAATTAATTAATGAAAGCCTAAGCGATATAAAATTGGTAGCAACCCCTACAAATTTGGAAGTGCTTACTAAGGCTTTCGGAGAAAATCTCGATTTAAAGTTTATAAATAATGTTTCTTTAGCGGTATTAGCTAAAACCTTAGAAAAAATAAAAAATAGAATAAACAATAAAAGTAGACAAAATATAACAAGAAACAGAAAAAGCAGAAATGATGGCAAGACACTTAATATTATTTTGGGTATAACTTATGAAGAAGTTTTAAATATATTTAATAGTGAACGTAAAAATACTAAAATATATTCATTATTTGTTAAAGTTTTTGGTAGTGATTTTACTAAAACTTATGATACTTCTTATCTTACCAAAAATGAAAAAAATATTCTTCGAATTAAAATAAATAATTTAAAAGAAAAAATAAAAAGCAGAACCTCAAAAGAAGAAACAACGAACCTTAATAACGATGCAGAAAACTTAAAAAAATATTATAAAGTCATAATAGATTTTATGCCAGAAGATTATAAACTGATATTATATTTATTTCTAGGAATATTTAATGAAAAATATTCTATTAAACAAATAGCAAAATTCTTAAGAATAAGTGAAGAAGAAGTATCTTTAAAAGTTGATACTGGTATGACTTTTATAAAAACTGTTATTAACGCTTATAATAAAACATTTACTAATTCAAAAGAATCTATACATTATGATTCCACATTGCATAGAGTAAAAAATTCTCAATAAATATTTGGGAATTTTTTTAGTTTTAATTTCATGTTGTTGTTTCTAAAAAAAATTTGTAAAAAATACAAATTACGTCTTGATTAGTAGCCGAACACATGTTATGATAATTACATTGAAAAATTATTGTCTAACAAGAAATTAAATTAATACCAAAAAATTAGTTAAATAATTAATAGATAATAAATAATAATGTAAAGAAAAGATAAAATTAAATAAAAAAACTATGAGATAATATAAATAAATGGTATAATAAATTTTTGTAAAAAGAAGAAAATTTTAATTGTAAATATTATCATAAAGAATGGTAAAAAAGAAAGAAGGTAAAAAAATGATTAATTTAGAAGAATTCTTAATTGAAGCAAAAAAACAAACATATGCAAATGAAAATGTAGAAAAAGTATCAAATACAAGGCAAAATTCTAAGGATTATGAATATAAAAAAGATAAAATGCTATATCATGATACATATTTTGGGGGTACTAATTTTATCGGAGAAGAGGTAGTTTATGTAGATGGAAAAACTTATTGGGCTATGAATTATTATGGTGTAACTCTAGATGAAACTCTAGGAGAAGAAGCAATGGATAAAGCATTACGTCCGGCATTAATGAATGTCGGAAAAGATAAAGATATAATTCCCGTAAGAGGCCCAAAAGAATTGATAAATGGTGAATATAAATATTCATTTGAAGTAATCGGGGATATTAACTGTTTTAGTGGAATTGAAACTATATACAAAAATAATAAAAAAATATATGAATTAAAATGTAATGGTGGATTAATTAAATAAAAAATTACAAGAAATACGAGTGACAGAAATGGAGGTAATAATGGATATAATTGAAACAGAATACACAAATAATATTTTTGAGAATATAAAACATTTTGATGAATATAAAAACGAGTATTGGTTCGCTAGAGAACTTTTTAAAGTTTTAGAATACAAAGATTGGAGAAATTTTCAAAAAAGTAATAGCTAAAGCAGTTTTAGCTGCAAATAATAGAGTTTCAATCGAAGAAGATTGGGGTGTTGAAATCAACAAGCCAATAAGAACTGGTGAAGGAAAAAAAGTTAGAAAGGCAATTGCAGATATTGGTGGAATGATGCCTGAATAAATGCCAACATCTAAAAAGAGCTTAAAAGAATTAGAAAGAGAAAAGAAACAATTAGAAAATAAAGAAAATAAGAAACTTGAAGGAATAAAGTAAAGGTGGTATAAAATGAGAATAATATTAGCTTCGTCTTCAAAACAAAGACAAGATATTTTTAATATGATAGGACTAAAATATGATGTTATTACTAGCAATGAACCTGAAGAAAGTAATAAAACTAGTCCTAATAAATATGTTGAAGAGCTTTCGTTAAATAAAGCTAAATCTGTTAAGAAACAAATTGATAGCAAAGCGATAATTATTTCTGCAGATACCATTATATATTGTAATAATAAAATATATGAGAAACCAAAAAGTAAAGAAGAAGCATATTTAAATTTAAAAGAATTGTCAAATAATAAATGTACAGCATATACGGGAATAACATTAATTGATTTATATAAAGAAAAAATTATATGTTCAAGTTCTAAAGCAGATGTGTATTTTAATGAAATAAAAGAAGAAGAAATAGAATGGTATGTAAATAATGAAGAAAAAATTTTTAAATGTTGTGGATTTGTACCATTAGGTAAAGCATCTCTGTTTATAGATAAAATTGAAGGTGATTATAATACTTTATTAGGTATTTCTCCTAGTATAATATATAATAAATTAAAAGAACTTGGATATAGTGTAACTGATTTAGATTTTGAAAAAAGAAAGTGATTTAAATGGATATGTATCAAAAAAGAAAAATGAGACAAGAAAAGAAAATAATGGTAGCCAAGAAAGTTTTTCAAAGGTTTCCGTTTCGTGGTAAGTGGGGAGTCATGAAAAAACACACTTGAATACTTGAAAATAAAAGAAATTTTTACTAAATGCTTTGTACATTTTGGGACATTTTTTTAATAAAATTTTAATTTAAATTGATAAGTGTATGACTTATGAAAAACTAAAGGAAAGGAGAGTATTGATGGAAGATAATAAATTAATTATATATAAAAATAGTGAAGGTAATATTATAGTAGATGCTATTTATAAAGATGAAACTTTATGGTTATCACAAAAAGGTATGTCAAAAGTTTTCGAGGTTGGTGTACCAGCAATATCAAAACATTTAAAAAATATATTTGAAGAAAACGAATTAGATAAAAATTCAGTTGTTTCCAAAATGGAAATAACTGCACCTGACGGAAAAAACTATAATACTGAAGTTTATAGTCTTGATGCTATAATTGCTGTGGGTTATAGAATTAATTCTAAAAAAGCAACAGAATTTAGAATATGGGCAACAAAAATATTAAAAGAATATATGACAAAGGGTTTTGCATTAAATGATGAACGTTTTATAAATGGAAATAAATATGATGCAAAATATTTTGATGAATTATTAGAACGTATCAAAACAATCAGAGTAAGTGAAAGAATGGCATATCAAAAAATCACTGATTTATTTATTGCAACAGCAGCAGATTACAATCCAAAATCAGAAGACGCTTATACTTTCTTTAAAATAGTTCAAAATAAGCTGCACTATGCTATAAGTGGACATACTGCTGCGGAACTTATTTTTAAAAGGGCTAATTCAAAAGAAGAGCATATGGGATTAACAACTTGGAAAAATTCTCCTGATGGTTTAATATATAAATATGATGTGATTATTGCAAAAAATTATTTAAACGAAGAAGAAATGAACAATTTAAAAGATTTAACAAATATGTTTTTAGTATTTGCCGAAGATGAAGCAAAACAAAGACATGTTATGACAATGAAAGAATGGATAGATGCAACTGATGATTTATTAAAGTTTAGAAGAAAAGAAGTATTAAATAATAGTGGCAGTATATCACATAAAGAAGTAGTAGAAAAAGCTGAAAAAGAATATGAAAAATTTAGAGTTATACAAGATCAAAAATACATTTCTTCAATGGATGAATTTTATAATAAATATTTAAATGAAAATAATAGCGATAATGAATAAGGAAGTGAAAAAATGAACATGTATCAAAAAAGAAAAGAAAGAAAAGAAAAAAGAGAAAATAATAGTGAAGAAAAAGTCATACCGTCTACGGGTATAAATTGGTATCCGGGACATATGGTAAAAGCAAAAAGAGAAATTAAAGAAAGAATTAAACTAATAGATGTAATCTACGAATGTGTAGATGCAAGAATGCCATCATCTTCAAAATTAAAAGGCATGGACGACATCCTTGAGGCTAAACCTCGAATTTTAGTTATGACTAAAAAAGATTTATGTGATCTAGAAGAAACAAATAAATGGGCTAAGTATTATGAAGAAAAAGGTTATAAAGTAATATTATTAGATTTAACAAATAATGACGACTATAAAAAATTAATAAAGTTAACAAATGAGGTTGTAAAACCTATACAAGAAAAAAGAAATGATAAAGGCCTTAAAAGTAAAGAAATTAAAATTGGAGTAGTTGGAATACCTAATGTTGGAAAAAGTACCCTTATAAATAAATTGGCTGGCAAAAAAGTAGCCAATACGGGAAATAAACCAGGGATAACTAAGCAAGTAAATTGGCTTAAAACAAACTCGGGCTTCTTATTGTTAGATACTCCGGGAATACTTTGGCCTAAAATTGAAGACAATACGGAAGCTTTAAGCTTAGCATCAACTGCCACAATAAAGATGGAAATTTTAAATATGACCGATATAGGTGGCTACATAATTACCTTCTTTAAAAATTACTATAAAGAACAATTAGAAGAAAAATATAATATCGAAATTAGTGATGATCCAAACGAAATATTTACATCTTTAGCGCAAAAATTTAATTATTTTGAAAAAGATGGTGAAATAGACTATGAAAAAATATCAAATAAGGTGTATAATGATTTAGTGAGTGGTGCACTAAAAGGAGTAACATTTGATAGATGGAAGAAGTAGATTTATTAAAATATGAAAAAGAATTATATGAAAAAGGAATTAATTTAATAGCTGGCACAGATGAAGCAGGGCGTGGACCATTATGTGGGCCTGTTGTAGCAGCTGCAGTAATTTTGCCTAAAAATTATAAACTTGAAGGCTTGAATGATTCCAAACAATTAAGTGAAAAAAAAAGAGATAAATTTTTTGAGATAATAAAAAAAGATGCAATAAGTTATGGAATAGGGATAGTAGATGCCAAAACTATTGATGAAATAAATATTTACGAGGCAAGTAGAAAAGCCATGTTAATGGCTATAGATAATTTAAATGTTAAGCCAGAATTTATATTAACAGATGCTATGCCGCTTCCCCTTGAAAATTCCGAGGCTATAATCCATGGTGATGCACTATCCCTTAGTATCGCCGCTGCGAGTGTTTTAGCTAAAGTAACTCGTGATGAAATGATGTATGAACTCGATAAAGAACATCCAGAATATGGCTTTAAAGATCATAAAGGTTACCCAACAAAAAAACATCTTGAAAATATTAAAAAATATGGTATTTTAGATAATTATAGGATGACATATAAACCAGTAAAAACGTTGATGGAGGAAAAAAATGAAGAACTTGTTAAAGAATAATCTAATTAAAAATTATATAGTTTTATTAATATTTTTTATGTTACTTGAAATATCTTTTCGATTAATAAGTGGAATAAGTTTAAAAAATATTGCCTTACTAAGGATATTTATAGGTATAAATTTTGTAAGTATTTTATTAAGCTATATCCTCTCTTGGTTTAACAAAAAAGTAAGTAAAGCATTAATAATTATTTTTGCATTTGCGATAAGTGTTTATACGTATTTTCAAATTGGCTTTAATAATTTTATTGGGGTTTATGCATCAGTTAATACCAAAAGTCAACTTGGAGCAGTAAAAGATTATATTATTGACTTTTTCTCATCCTTTAGGCTAACTTATTATTTAGCATTTATCCCATTTATAATATTAATTCTTTATTATATTTTCTTAGATAAGTTCACTGAAAAGAAAATAGATAAAAAGTTTCCTTTAAAAACTAATATTGTTTTTGAACCAGGTATTAGAACAATTACAAGTATATTATTATTAGTTTTTAGTGGATTTCTATATTATGAAACATTAGATGTAGCCTTCATGCAAAATAAGCTTCAAACTGTAAGTAATAAAGATTTGTTTGCTTATCCTAGTGTACCAAGTATAACCATAAATCAATTCGGAGTATTAGGTTTTGGATTTCTTGATATTAAATCAACGATGGTCGAAGCACCAACAAAAGATACATTCGCTATAAGTGAAAGTAATAATACTACAACAGATGAAGATAAAAGAAGAGAAATTGATGATACTATATTAGATGATATTATTAAGAATGAAAATAATGTGACTAAAAATAATATTAATGAGTACATAAAAAATAGAACTATAACAAGTTATAATGACCACACTGGTATGTTTGAAGGGAAAAATGTTATAGTAATAATGATGGAAAGTGTCGGAGAAATAATTATTAATAAAGATTTATATCCAAACTTTTATAAATTATATAGTGAAGGAATTAGTTTTAAAAATAATTATAGTCCTAGAAATAGTTGTGCAACAGGAAATAATGAATTTAGTGGTATGACAAGTCTATATACAATTCAAAATAATTGTACAGCAAATGTTTATAGTAATAATCAATATTTTACATCAATATTTAATTTATTTAAGAATGCTGGATATAAAACAAGTAGTATGCATGATTATACTGAACAATATTATGTAAGACGTGTTATTCATAAAAATTTAGGTAGTGATGCCTATTACAATGTTAATGATTTAAATATTCCTTATTATAATGAATATAAAAACTGGGCAAGCGATGAAGATTTCATGAATGCTGCGATGGATATTACTTTAAGTGATACAAGTATTCCATACATGTTATGGCTTACCACGGTATCTCCGCATCAACCATACAATCAATCAAGTGTGGAAGGAGATAAGTATTTAAGTATTACCGAAGATACTGACTATTCCATGGAACTTCGAAGATACATGTCTAAGCTAAAAACTTTTGACAATAGTTTAGGTATTTTACTTGATAGACTAAAGACATCTGGTACATTAGATGATACAGTTATAGTTTTATATGGAGATCATTATCCATATGGTTTAAAAAATAGAGATATATCTGAGGTTCTAACATATGATTTAAATGATTATGAAGTTGAAAGAACCCCGATGGTTATATATAATACGAAAATCAAAAGTGAGATCGTAGAAAAATACAGTTCTTATATAAATTTAACACCAACGATTGCTAATCTATTTAATTTAGATTATGATCCTAGGTACTACATGGGAACTGATGTCTTTAGTGATGAATATTTAAATGTTGTAACATTTGCAGATGGTTCTTGGAAAAATAATGAAGTTTATTATAATGCCGGTAGTGGCACAGTAAAATATTATACGGATAAAGAATATGATACTGAAGAATTAATTAGAATAAATAATACTGTTACTAGCAGAATGCAAATGAGTGAAACAATAATAAGAAATAATTATTTCACTTATTTAGAAAATAAAATAAACTCTTACAAGAATGCAAATGAGCAAAAGGAGGAATAGGATGAAAAATTTAGTTATAGTGGAATCTCCAGCAAAATGTAAAACCATTGAAAAATATCTAGGTAGCGACTATAAAGTAGTTTCTAGTAAAGGACATATCAGAGATTTAGCTACAACAGGTAAATTTGGTTTAGGAATAGATGTTGAACATGATTTCGAGCCCAATTACCAAATAATTAAAGGAAAAAATAAAGAGGTCACGGCCTTAAAAAAAGATGTAAAGGATGCAAATACAATTTATCTTGCAACCGACCCAGACCGTGAAGGGGAAACAATTTCTTGGCATATTTATGATGAAATAAAAATACCTGATGAAAAATATAAAAGGGTAGTATTTAATGAAATAACAAAAGATGTAGTTATAAATGCTATTAATAATCCAGGTAAAATAGATATGAATTTGGTTAGATCTGGAGAAACAAGAAGATTCTTAGATAGAATTATAGGTTTTAGACTAAGTAAATTAATGCAAAGAAAAACCGGAGGCAAGTCAGCGGGACGTGTTCAAAGTGTTGCCTTAAAACTAATCGTAGATCGTGAAAGAGAAATTCAAGCCTTTGTGCCTCGTGAGTATTGGACAATCGAAGCAGACTTTAAAGAATTTAAAGCAACCTTGGATAAGTACCACGGTAAAGAAGTAGAAATACCAAATGAAGTTGAAGCAGATGGAATATTATCTAAGCTTTCTAAATCATTTAAAATTGAAAGTGTCACAGAAAAAGAAAAAAACAAGAGTGCACGTGAAGTATTTAAAACAAGTACTTTGCAACAAGCAGCATCAAATAAATTAGGCTTTGCTCCATCAAAAACCATGAAATTAGCTCAAGACTTATATGAAGGTAAAACCTTAAGTAATGAAACAGTTGGGTTAATTACTTACATGCGTACTGATAGTATCCGAGTAAGTGATTCATTTGTTAAAGAAACTTTTGGATACATCAAAGGAAAGTTCGGAGAAAATTATATTGGATATGTAAAAAAAGGAAAGAAAAACGAAAATATTCAAGATGCTCATGAAGGTATTAGACCAACAAGTATTAATAGAACACCAGAAAGTGTAAAACCATATTTATCAAATGATGAATATAAATTATATAAATTAATATATGCTAGAGCTCTTGCATCTTTAATGGCGGATGCTAAAACACTTGCAACAACAGTTATTTTAGAAAACAATGGCTATACATTTAAAGCAACAGGTAGTGTTTTAACATTTGATGGTTATTTAAAAGTCTATAGTGAATATGAAGATAGTGAAGATGTAATACTTCCCGATTTAAAAAATTATAAATCAGGTTGTATAACAGCAGATGATATTACAAAAACTCAACATTTTACTAAGCCAGCTCCAAGATATACGGAAAGTAGTTTAATTAAAGAAATGGAAAGTCTAGGAATAGGTCGTCCATCAACTTATGCAACCATCGTTGGAACGATTAAAGAGCGTGGATATGTAGTATTAAAAGATAAAAAGTTTGAGCCAACAGAAATTGGTATTGAAACAACTGATAAATTACAAGAGTTCTTTAGTGGTATAGTAAATGTTGAATATACTGCTAACATGGAACATGATTTAGATGAAATTGCGGAAGATAAAATGGATTATAAAAAAGTGTTACATGAATTTTATGATGAATTTGAACCATTAGTGGAAAAAGCTTTTCATGAAATGGAAAAGAAAGGCCCTGAAGAAACTGGCGAAAATTGTCCTGAATGTGGAAGCCCATTAGTAATCCGCAAGGGTAAATTTGGTGAATTCGTTGCATGCAGCAATTATCCAACTTGTAAGTATATTAAAAAAGAGAAAAAAGAGGTCGTAGAAGTTTGTAAATGTCCTAAATGCGACAAAGGCATGATTGTAGAAAGAAAAACAAAAAAGGGTAAAATTTTCTATGGATGTAATAATTATCCGAAATGTAAATATGCGTTATGGTACAAACCAACTGGTGAAATTTGCCCGAAATGTGGAGAATTAATCGTTGATAAAAATGGAGAAAACATTTGTGTAAATTGCGAAGAAGATAAGTAAAAACTTGTCTTCTTTTCTAATTTATTATATAATGTAAGAGAGATGATGAATATGAAAAACAAAAATATAGTTTTTATGGGGACCCCTGACTTTTCAGTACCTGTCTTAAAAATGTTAATTGAAAATACAAATGTTATAATGGTGGTAACTCAACCTGATAAAATCGTAGGTAAAGATAAAACAGTTAGTTTTAGTCCAGTAAAAAAGCTAGCTATCGAAGAAAACATTCCTGTATTTCAACCAATAAGAATCAGAAAAGATTTTGAAGAACTAAAAAACTTAGATATTGACTTAATTGTTACTTGTGCCTATGGACAAATAATTCCTAAAGAAATCTTAGACATGCCAAAGTATGGATGTATTAATGTTCATGCATCAATATTACCAAAATATCGTGGATCTGCTCCGATACAATGGTGTTTATTTAATAATGATGATGTAACTGGTGTAACAATCATGTATATGGATGAAGGAATGGATACTGGAGATATCATTAAAATAAAAGAAATACCCATTTTAGTTAGTGATAATGTTGGAACTCTTCATGATAAGCTTTCAGTTGTGGGACGAGATTTATTGTTTGATGTTTTACCAACAATATTTGATAAGACCAATGCTAGAATTAAGCAAGGGGACAATTATACAATGGCGCCGATGATAAAAAGAGAAGATGAAAGATTAAATTTTAATGAAGAAGGCAAAAAAATAATTGGAAAAATCAAAGGCTTAAATCCATGGCCACTAGCAAATATAATAATTAATAATCAAGAGATAAAAGTTTTAGAAGCAGAATTTATCGAAAAAGAAATCAAAAATGTTGGTATTATAAAAGAAATAGATAAGAAAAAATTAGGTATAACATGTAAAAATGGTATAATATATTTAAAGAAAATAAAACCAAGTGGTAAAAAAGTAATGGAAATAAATAGTTTCTTAAATGGAATAGATAAAGATAATTATTTAAATATGGAGGTAAATAGTGGAAAATAATAGTTTTTGGTCAACTACACAAGGAAAAGCTACTATTAAATTTGCAGCATGGATGGTATTCATTATTGTTTTAATCGTGGTATTTGCTATAAACGGAGATAATAATCCTAATGAAAATAAAAATAATAATACTAATAAAGAAGAAACATTAACATTTAAAAACTATGAAGAAATGCAAAGTGACCTTTTAAATGGTTGTTACTCATATAATTTTAGAGTTATTAATGGAGAAAATATTATAATATATTCTGGAATATTATCAGCTACCGGTGATATAGGTTATAAAGAAAATAATGAAGGAATTATAAAATATTCTAAAGAGGCTGGAATAATATATAAAGTATTATTAGATCAAAAAGAAGAAATGTCTGATCTTTATGATGAAGCAGATACAGCATTTTTAGATATAAAAATATTATTTACTAACTTAAAAGAATATTTATATAATATTACTAAAAACGAAAGTACAAGAGAAATAAATTATAATAAAGAAGGATATAAAGTGGTAGTTAAAACTGACTTAGAAAATATAACAAATATTACAATTACTAATGAAAATAAGACATACGAATTACAATTTACAAATGTTGGAAAGTGTGATAATATAACTAATAAATAAATTTTAGTGAGGATTAAAGAATGGATAAAAAATGGTTAAATTTTATTATAACTAATTTTATAACCCTACTTAGAGTAGTGGGGATTTTTGCTTTAATTCCAGTTTATAAAAAATATGGGGGCCTTACAACATTCATATTATCGGCATTATGTTTCTTCACCGATTTTATTGATGGCTTTTTAGCTAGAAATCTAAACGCATCAACATTTTTTGGAAGTCTTTTTGATGCCTTAAGTGACAAAGCATTTTTAGTAATAAATTTGCTTCTTTTAATGAGTATATCCCCATATGCAATAATATTAATAATATTTGAGCTTACTATAGCTTTAATCCAAAGCGTAAAATATAATATAGGTATGAATATAAAATCTAACATATTTGGTAAAATAAAAATGTGGGTTGCAGGATTAGTTATATCATTTATTTATCTTTTAACAGATAATAGATTTATTCATTATTTAAATTTAAAAGATATCAGTAATAAAAAAATTTTTATTTTATTGCTTCCCTTATTTATAATAGAAATCATAACAATCATAAGTTATATAATAGAATATTTTAGTGATAAAAATAAATTAGATAAAAAGATTATTACTAAAAGAAAAAAAGAAGAAGAAAGATTGTATCAAGAAATTAAAAATGTATCATTTAAAGATTTAATGTTTGACCACAATTACTATGAAAAGTATAAGGATTATGGTAATTTAAAATTATTAAAGTCATTAACAAAAAAGAAAGCGTGATAATATGAATAATATTTTTGGAGTTACAAGAAAAAAATTAGAAAGTTATTTTGAGAGTATCGGTGAAAAAAAGTTTAAAGCTACTCAAGTTTTTGAATGGTTATATATTCATAAAATTTGGGATATAACTAAGTTTTCAAATATAAAAAAAGAAATTCAAGAAAAATTAATGAAAGATTTTAGTACAGATTTTATCAAAATAGAAATTGTAGAAGAAGGCCCTTTAGTAAAGAAATTTTTATTTAGACTCCTGGATGGAGAAAAAATTGAGGCAGTGCTGATGGAACATGATTATGGGCTTTCGGTTTGTGTATCTAGTCAAGTCGGATGTAACATGGGCTGTCGGTTTTGTGAATCTGGAAGACTTAAAAAGGTCAGAAACTTAGAAACTTATGAAATCGTAGAACAAATTCTATTAATAGAAAAATATATTGGTAAAAGAATTGATTCAGTAGTTATGATGGGAATTGGTGAACCATTTGATAACTATGATAATATAATAGATTTCATAAAAATTATTAATGATGCCAAAGGTCTTGCTATCGGGGCTAGACATATTACAGTTTCAACTTGTGGATTAGTTCCAAAGATTAAAGAATTTAGTAATCTTGATTTACAAGTAAACTTGGCATTATCCTTGCATGCTCCAACAAATGAGATAAGAAATAAGATTATGCCTATTAATAAAGCCTATGATATTGACACTGTTATACAAGCAATTAAAGAATATATTGCAAAAACTAATAGACGAGTAACCATAGAATATGTTATGCTTAATATGGTTAATGATGACATAGATTCAGCATTAGCTTTAGTTAAATTATTACGTGGTATGAATGTATATGTTAATTTAATACCATATAATGAAACAAATAACATAGATTTTAGTAAAAGTGATAAAAAAAGAATTGATAAATTTTATAACACATTAAAAGAAAATGGAATAAATGTAACAGTAAGAAGAGAATTCGGAGGCAATATTAAAGCAGCCTGTGGACAATTAAGAAGCGAGAGTGATTAAAGTGAAGTCATTTTATTTAACAGATACTGGAAGAGTAAGAGAACATAATGAAGATAGTGTGACAATTTTAAAAAACATAAGCGGTGAATATTTATGTGTTGTAGCTGATGGTATGGGAGGACACCGAAAAGGTGAAGTTGCCAGTGCCTTAACGGTAGCTCATTTAGGAAAAAGATTTACCGAAAGCGCATCAATTGGTACAAAGATAGATGCTGTAAATTGGTTATCCGATAACATTAATGAAATAAATAAAGAAATTTTAAATTATGGTGAAGAAAATGAAAATTCTAAAGGATTAGGAACAACTGTAGTAGCAGCTATAGTTACTAAAGACTTTTTGATATTTGCTAATATCGGAGACTCATCAGGTTATGTTATTAAGAATAATAAATTACACAAAGTAACTAAACCACATACTTTAGTAAATTTACTCGTTGATGCCGGAGACTTAACCCCGGAACAAGCTGCAAATCATCCAAAGAAAAATGTGTTAATGAAAGCTTTGGGGGCAGCTGAAAAATGTGAACCAGATATTTTTGATGTTGATAATGAATCTAATGCGGTATTTCTATGCAGTGATGGCCTAACGGGAATGCTTAGTGATGAACAAATTGAAAAAGTATTATTAGAAAATGACTTAACAGTTGAAGAAAAAGTCGTAAAATTAATTAAAAAATGTAACGCTAGAGGGGGAAATGACAATATATCTGTTGCGTATTTAGTTAGAGAAAGTGGTGAAATAGCATGATAATGAAGGGGCAAAAAATTAGTGATAGATACCAAATAATAAAATCTATTGGTGAAGGTGGTATGGCTAATGTTTATTTAGCATATGATACCATTTTAGATAGAAATGTTGCAGTAAAAGTTTTGCGTGGCGACCTAGCAAATGATGAAAAATTTGTCCGTCGTTTCCAAAGAGAAGCCTTATCTGCCAGTAGTCTCTCCAATCCCAATATTGTTGAGGTTTATGATGTTGGTGAAGATAATGGTGAATATTATATAGTGATGGAATATGTTGAAGGCAAACATTTAAAGGCTTTACTTAAAAAACGTGGTAAATTAACTGTACCAGAGGTAATTGATATAGCTCTTCAAATAACAAACGGTTTAAGTGTTGCCCACGATTCTTATATAATCCACCGTGATATCAAGCCTCAAAATATTCTAATTTTAGAAAATGGACTTATAAAAATTACAGACTTTGGTATAGCTGTTGCTATGAATGCAACTCAGCTTACTCAAACAAATTCCGTCATGGGAAGTGTTCATTATTTACCACCAGAACAAGCTAGTGGCAAAGGTGCAACTCTTCAAAGTGATATATATTCAATTGGTATTTTAATGTATGAGCTTCTAACAGGTAAACTCCCATTCCGCGGAGACAATGCCGTAGAAATAGCTTTAAAACATTTAAAAGAACCAATGCCAAGTATTAGAGATGAGCTACCAGATATTCCCCAAAGTGTTGAAAACATAATACTAAGGGCTACAGCAAAAAATCCTAAAAATAGATATAGTGATGCCAGAGAAATGCATGAAGATTTAAAAACATGTCTTGATGAATCCAGAGCAAATGAATTAAAGATTACATTTAAGTATCCTGAAAATGATTATGATGATACAAAACTAATAAAAACAGTTAAAGAACAAAAGACAAAAGTAAATAAAAATGAAAAGAGTGGTGATAAAGAAGTGGCAAAGAAAACAAAAAATACTGAAACAACATCAGATAATAAGTTACTAATAACCTTAGCAAGCGTTTTTGTTGGACTTGTAGTAATAATTACAACTATATTTGTTTTAATTCCTAAAATTACATCATCAAAACAAACCGCTATTCCAGATGTATCAGGTTATTCAATAACTGATGCCATAAAAGCACTACAAGATGCTGGGTTTATAGTATCCGATGAACAAAGAGAAGAAGCCAATGAACTTATAGATGAAGGAAAAGTTTCTAGAACATCACCAGCAATTGGAAGTATTAGAAAAGCTGGAACTGAGGTAATAATTTATCGTTCACTCGGAGATGTAAAAATAACTATCGAAGATTATAAAGGTAAAAATGCATCAGAAATAAAGGGAAAACTTGAAGCGTTAAAAGTTCAAGTAATAATTGATAAAAAAGAAGTAGATTTAACAGATGGAGAAACTTATAAAGAAAATATTATAATAGATCAATCTATTGAAGCTGGAACAAAAATAAGTGAAGGAGATTCAATTACACTTTATGTTCCCAAACTAGACAATAAATATCCAGATTTTGTAAATGAAAATTACAGTGTTGAAGAAGTAGAAAATTTCTGTAGTGAATATGGTGTAATTTTAACTAAGAAAGAAGTAGCAACTACAGAACATCCAGCTGGATCAATATTTTATCAAAGTAGAGCAGCAGGAACAACAGTGGTAAGCGGAGCAAAATTAACAATTAATATAGCTGTGGCTCCAACTGAAGAAGAACCAGATGATAATGGAGAATTAAACTAATGGAAGGTAGAATCACAAAACAAATAAGTAATCAATATAAAGTTACAGTAAATGGGGTTGATTATATTTGTAGTGCTAGGGGAAAGTTTAGAAATTTAGGACTTTCCCCTTTGGTGGGTGATATAGTAAGAATTGATGAATCTACTTTAACAATCGAAGAAATATTACCTAGAGTAAATGAACTTGAAAGACCAGTTGTAGCTAATGTTGATATGGCTTTAATTGTAACAAGTGTTAAAAAGCCAGATTTATCATTAAGCCTACTTGATAAAGAACTAAGTGTAATTCTTGCTAATAACATTGAACCCGTTATTTGTTTAACAAAACTAGATCTGTTATCAAAAGATGAGTTTAAAAACTTAAAACCACTAATAAAATATTATAAAAGTATAGGAATTAAAGTTGTGGATAATAAACATTTAGGAAAAATAAAAAGTATCTTAAAAAATAAACTTGTAGTTTTAACAGGTCAAACTGGGGCAGGTAAATCAAGTTTATTAAATAAATTAGATAAAAGATTAAATCTTGAAACAAAGCCAATTAGTGAGGCTTTAAATCGTGGAGTTCATACAACAAGACATACAGAAATATACAAAATAGGTAAAATATTTTTTGTGGACACTCCAGGATTTTCAGCGCTAGACTTAAATAATATTGATAAAGATAAGTTAAAAGAAACGTTTTTAGAATTTCAAAAATATGAGTGTGATTTTAAAGATTGCATGCACATAAAAGAAAGAGGTTGCAAAGTAATCGAAGCAATGTCTAAAGGAATAATTCTTCCTTCAAGGTATATTAATTATACTAGATTTATAAAGGAGTGCCATGAAAATAACCGTAAGTTATATAAATAGTTTATATGATCAAAAGAAAACTATTGATTTAATAAATGAAACCAGCGCAGATGCTATACATGTAGATTTAATGGATGGTATATATGCTGGAACAAAAAATTTTGATATTAATCATTTACCAATACTTTTTAAAGAAAATATTAAACCTTTAGAAATTCATATGATGGTGAGTAAACCAAGTGGTTATTTAAATGATTTATTAAAACTAAAACCTAGTTGTATCTACATTCATCCATCCACTGAACCAAGTGCATTTGGGCTATTAAATGAACTTAATAATTATGGAATTAAAAGAGGATTAGTTATTAATCCAAATGAAGAAATATAATCATTTAGTCATTATTTTCCTTATATAGATAGAGTTCTTTTAATGAGTGTAGTACCAGGTAAAGGTGGTCAAAAATTTTTAGATAGCACTAAAGACAGATTGCAAGAATTAATAAAATACAAAAAAGAAAATGGTTTTGAAATATATATTGATGGTGGTATAAATAATGAAACTATTAAAGATGTTATAAATGCTGATGGCGTAATATCAGGCTCATATATATGCATGAGTAAAGATTTTGAAAGTAGAATAAATAGTTTAAAAAAACAATAGACTCAATAAAATTTATTGAGTTTTTATGTTGCTCGTGTTAAAATGAATTTTATACGGAGGCTTAGATGTACGCAAAAGTAATAATTGAATATAGTATAAAAAAATTAGATAAAGAATTTATATATATGATACCGGAATATTTACAAGATAAAATTCAAGTCGGAATGAAAGTTTTAGTACCTTTTGGATTTCAACAAGTGGTAGGTTTTATTATGGAAATAATAGATATATGTGATGATACATCTTACGAACTTAAGTATATTTCAAGTATCGTAGATGAAAAGTTAGTTTTAAATAAAGAATTAATGGAACTTGGAAAATATTTATCAGAATCTACTTTATGTACGATGATAACTGCATATCAAACAATGCTTCCATCAAGTCTAAAAGTAAAAAAGAATACATCAAATTATGATTTATATGATGAATATATAATTATAAAAGATAGAAAAAAAGTAATAGATTATATTAATATCTATGAAAATAAAAGAAAAGCCCAAGTAAAAGTTTTAAAACAAGTTTTAGATAATAATGAATTACTAAAGAAAAATTATAGTTCAAGTATCATTAAAACTTTAATAGAGCTTGAATTAATAGATATAAAAAAGGTTCAAAAATATCGTATTAATAAAAATACAAGTAATATAAATAAAACGTTAACTAGTGATCAAGAGATAGTATATGAAAAAGTAAAATCATCATTTAATCACTTTGAACCATTCTTATTATATGGAATAACTGGATCAGGAAAAACTGAGGTATATATAAAATTAATAGAAAGTATCATAAAAGAAGGAAAAACTGGCATAGTATTGGTTCCCGAAATAAGCTTAACGCATCAAATTGCTAAGAGATTTTATGAGACTTTTGGTAGTGATGTAGCAATTTTACATAGTTCATTATCTGAAGGAGAAAAGTATGATGAATATTTAAAAATTTATCGCGGTGAGGTTCATGTTGTGGTAGGTACTCGTAGTGCAATTTTTGCTCCGGTTAAAAATCTAGGTATAATTATAATTGATGAAGAAGATTCCAGTAGTTACAAGCAAGATAATAATCCTAGATATAATGCTAAAGATATCGCAATGCATCGGGGAAAGTATAATAATATTCCCGTTGTTTTAGCTAGTGCAACACCATCTTTAGAAAGTAAAGCGAGAGCTGATAAAGGAGTCTTTACATTACTAACTTTAAAAAATAGAGTAGGAACAGCTATTCTTCCAACAATAACTGTGGTGGATATGGAACCAGAAATGAAAAAAAGAAACATGATATTTAGTGATCTTTTAATTAGTAAAATAAAAGAGAAAATTGCTAAAAATGAACAAGTTATTTTACTTTTAAATCGTCGAGGCTTTTCAACTTTTATAACATGTAGTAATTGTGGATTTACATATAAATGTCCAAGTTGTGACATAACCTTAACTTATCATAAATCAACAAATAATTTGATATGTCATTATTGTGGTTTTCAACAAAGATGTGAAGAATTATGTCCAGAGTGTAAAGAAAAATCTTTGAATTATTATGGCCTCGGAACTGAAAAATTAGAAGAAAAGTTAAAAGAATTATTACCAGAAGCTAAAATAGTTAGAATGGATCAAGATACTACGAGAAGAAAAGGTGCACATGAAAAAATAATCGATGATTTTAAAAATGAAAAATATAATATATTACTTGGAACTCAAATGATTAGTAAAGGACTAGACTTTCCAAAAGTTACTTTAGTCGGAGTAATAAATGCTGATACCACTTTAAATATTCCTAATTTTAAAGCTAGTGAAAATACATTTGCCTTACTTCATCAAGTTGCTGGGCGAAGTGGAAGAAGTACATATCCCGGAGAAGTAATCATTCAAACATTTAATCCTGATAATTATGTAATAAATTGCATTAAAGAAAATAGTTATGATAAATTTTATTTATATGAAATGAATTTTAGAAAAAAATTGAAATATCCACCTTATTACTATTTGGTTAGTTTAAAAGTAATAGGTAAAGATTATAATAAAACAATTGAAGCTAGTAAGAAAGTAAAAACATTTTTAGATAAAAGCCTAGAAGAAGCTATCGTTTTAGGTCCAACAACAGCTCAAGTATTTAAATTTAATAATGAATATCGAATGCAAATTATAATAAAATATAAAAAGTGTGATAATTTAAAAACAGTTTTAAAAGAATTAGATAATTTATTTATTATGAATAAAGAAGTTAGAATAGAAATAGATTTTAATCCTATAAATATTTAATTGATATTATAAAAAAATTGTATTATACTTAAGAAAAGAAAGGATTGATTATATGAAAAATTTAAGCAGAGTATTATGGGGCATAGTATTAATATTTGTTGGTGTTATCTGGGGACTTAATAGAACTGGAGTAGCAGACATAAATATTTTTTTTGATGGATGGTGGACACTATTTATTATTGTGCCAAGTGCTATATCATTTTTTGAAAAAGGTAGCAATAAAGTATCTTCTTTAATATTTTTAATTATTGGGGTTTTACTCCTTTTAGCAGCTCAAGGGTTATTTGAATTTGAAATTCTTTGGGAAATTTTATTACCAGCAATCGTCGTATTAATTGGGTTATCTTTAATATTTGGTAATAAGGTAGATTTTAATGTTAAAGAAAAAACAAAATGTTTAGATAGTGAAGACACTGAAAATATTTTTGCAGCATTCGGAGAACAAAATGTAACTAAATCTGGAGAAAAATTTGAAAAAGCAAATTTAAATGCTATTTTTGGGGCTGTAAAACTAGACTTAAGAGAAGCAAAATTAGAAAAAGAAACAGTCATCGGAGCATGGGCGATATTTGGTGGTATAGAAATATTAGTTCCAAAAGATTGCATAGTTAAAGTAAAAGGTACTCCAATATTCGGTGGAATTTCTAACGAAAGAAAAAATAATGAAGATGCTAAAAAGACAATTTATATCGAAGGATATGCCGTATTCGGAGGAATTGAAATTAAATGAATACCACGCAAAAAGTAATAAAAGGATTTGCTATCTGTCTTGCAGTTTTAATAATACTAAGTATTATTAATGGAATCGTATTTTTAGCGACATCAACAATTAATTTTAATAATGATGTTAATGTTAGCAAAACCTACTCAAGTAATATAAAAAATATAAATATAGATGTTGGTTCAACTAATATGATAATTAAAAAAGGAGATATATTAAGTATTAATGCTGATAATGTTAGTAAAGAATTTAAAATAAAAGAAGATGGAAATACTTTATTAATAAAAGAAAAAAAGATAACAATATTCGGAAATAAAAAAAGTTCTCATACCATAATTACTATACCAGATACATTAGATGATTTAAATATTAATATTGGTGCTGGCAAACTTGAAATTTCTGATATAACAACTGATAAATTTTCTTTAGATCAAGGTGCTGGTAAAGTTGATATTACAAATTTGCTATCCAATAAAACAAAAGTTAATGGAGGAGCCGGAGAACTAAATATTACAAATTCCAAATTACAAGATTTATCTCTAGATTTAGGAACTGGTAAATTCTATTTTAATGGAATGCTTTTAGGTAAAAATAAAATAGATCAAGGGGTCGGAGAGGTAACATTAGATTTGCAAAATGATGATTATAAATTTGAAGCATCCAAAGGTCTAGGCAGTATCTCCATTAATGGTATTAGCTACAAAAATGACATCGAATTAGGGGAAGGACAAAATATAATTGATATAGACGGTGGCGTAGGAAGCATAAATATTAATACAAATAAATGAAATTTCATGTCTGAAATTTCATTTGCTTTTTTAGCAACAATGCTTGACAATCATAAAATATGTAGTAGAATTAATACTGAGAGATAAAATGTCTTTAGTGATTTACATAATGGGTGGAATTTAATTAAAATACTCTCTCAAATATAAGGAGGAATTATGAAGTTAACTATATTTGACATAGCAAACTTTTTCTTGCAAATTGTAGATAGAGATGCAGGAAGTACAATTACACCATTAAAATTGCAAAAGATATTATATTATGCACAAGGGTATCATTTAGCGATGTATGATAAAGAACTTTTTAGTGAAGATTTTGAAGCATGGGCACATGGACCAGCAAACGTAGGTATTTATTTTGAATATAAGGAATATGGCTTTCAAGCAATAGATAGGCCTAAAGGAAAAGTACCAGTTTTAGATAAAAAACTAGTCAATTTTTTGTATGACGTTTGGAATACATATGGCATTTATGACGGAAAATATTTAGAATATTTGACGCATATGGAAAAACCGTGGATAGATGCCAGAGGTAATCATAAAGACGGAGAACCATGCAATAATATTATTTCCAAAGAAAGTATGAGATTATTCTTTAAGACAAAAATTGATTATGAAAATTAAAAAAAGTAAATTCAAAAACTAAAAATTTAAATTTATCTAAAACTAGAGATGATGAAATATGCAAAATCAAATTTGCATATTGTCATGATAAATTTCCCCTTGAAAAATTGGGGCCAAAAGAATTAAAGGCATTTATAAACTTTTGTAAAAAAATAGAAATAATGTCATGGAAGGATATTAAAATAGATCAAGGATTGAACTATGAAACTCCTAGATACTTTAATGTTTCGATTCCAGATATATTTCCTAAAGATGCAACTTTAGTATCATTTAGAGCTAATCAAAAATTTAGGATAATTGGGTGGAGAGAAAGTGATAATCTCAATTTATTGTGGTTTGATAAAAATCACTTATCATATCCAGGTTAATTAAAAAAGTAAAGATTTCATTGACATGAGATTTTTTTTAATTGCATTCATAATTTAATAATAGTATAATGAATATATGAACAGATATTCAAATAAGGAGATAAAATGGAAAAAGTAGAAATAATAAATGAACTAAGTGAATTTTTTAAAGTATTTAGTGATACCACAAGACTTAGAATACTTGAAGTATTATTAAATGAAGAAACATCCGTTGGTGTTATAGCAAATAAAATAAATGTGAGTAATTCAGCAGTGTCACATCAACTAAGTTATTTAAGAAGTACAAACTTAGTTAAAACAAGAAAAGAAGGACAAATAATTTATTATAGTATTGCAGATAATCATATTAAAGTGATAATTGAATATGGGCTTGAACATATTAAAGAAGGAATAAAGTTATGAAAAAGATAAAATTTAATGAAGATTTAATAAGAATAATAATTAGTATTGTTTTTCTTGTATTAGGAATGATTTTTAATGAAAACATTTATCTTTTAGTGATTAGTTATGTTTTTGTGTCTAAAGAAGTATATTTTAATGCTCTTAAAAACATTAAAAATGGTAAAATATTTGATGAAAATTTCTTAATGATTATTGCAACACTCGGAGCATTCTACATTAAAGAGTATCCCGAAGCAGTTTTAGTAATGTTATTATTTTCTATCGGAGAATATTTATCAGATTTAGCGGTAGATAATTCTAAAAAAGCTATCGTTGAATTAATGGATTTAAGAAGCGATAAAGTAAATATAAAAGATAAAGGTTATATAGATGTAAAAGAATCTAAAGTTGGTGACATTTTTATTGTTGCACCTGGAGAAAAAATACCTTTAGATGGGATTATAATTAATGGCACAAGTCATATTGATACAAAAAGTTTAACCGGAGAATCAGTACCACGAAAAGTTAATTTAAATGATACTGTCTTAAGTGGAACAATTAATTTAGATAGTGTTTTAGAAATAAAAGCTACTAAAACATTTGAAACAAGTACAGCAAGTAAAATAATTGAAATCATTGAAAATAGTGAAGAAAAGAAAACAAAAACAGAAAAGTTTATTACAAAGTTTTCAAAAATTTATACTCCGATTGTGGTTATTCTTGCCATTCTTGTCGTAGTAATACCTGTAGCTTTAGGAAAAAGTTTCACCACTTGGGTATATAGAGCTTTGGAAATGCTTGTAATATCATGCCCATGTGCTTTAGTTATTTCGGTACCCCTTAGTTACTTTACATCAATTGGTAAATCCAGTAAAGAAAAAATACTTGTAAAGGGTAGTGATGTAATGGATAACTTAAATAAGATTGATACAATAATATTTGATAAAACAGGTACGATTACAGAAGGGGTATTTGAAGTTGTTAAGATAAAAAATATAAATTGTTCTAAAGATGAATTATTATATCTAGCAGCATCATCAGAAACCCATTCTAATCACCCGATAGCTAAATCAATAAAAAGTTCCTATAATAAAACCCTTGCTAAAGTAACAAATTATAAAGAAATAAGTGGCAAAGGAATAGAATGTAAAATAAAAAAAGATAAAATTCTAGTGGGCTCTAAATTATTATTAGAGGATAATAAAATAACGCCAGAAGAAACAAATGAATTAGGTACAATAATTCATGTTGCTAAAAATAAAGAGTATTTAGGTTATATTGTAATTAGTGACAAAATTAAAGATAATGCTAAAAAATCACTACAAGAACTAAAAGAAAATGGTATAAAAAATATAGTCATGTTATCTGGTGATGATGCAAGTGTAGTGAGTGAAATATCTAAAAATCTTAAAATTGATCAAAGTTTTGGAAATTTACTACCAGAAGATAAAGTAAAAATACTAGAAGAATATAAGAAGAATAATAATGTTGCTTTTGTAGGTGATGGTATCAACGATGTTCCAGTAATAAGACTTGCCAATGTTGGTATTGCAATGGGGGGTCTAGGTAGTGATGCCACAATTGAAGCCAGTGATATAGTTTTAATGGAAGACAATTTAGAATGCATAAGTAAAGTCTTGAAAATAAGTAAGATAACTAGAAAAACAGTAATTACTAATATTACATTTGCAATTTCCTTTAAAGTTATAATGTTAATACTTGCAATATTTGGCATAACTCCGATTTGGCTTGCTGTTTTTGCTGATGTCGGAGTGACATTACTATCTATTTTAAATAGTTTAAGAATATTTTTATATAAAATATAATTAATTAGCACTTATACTTGACAAGTGCTAATTTTAGGTTTATAATATATTTGTTCAAGTTAAGAAAGGGTGATTAATATGAACTTTGAAAACAATGATGAATTAAAAGATGTTTTAAATAAATATGGGCGAGATATAACTAAAAATGTTTTAGATAACAAAGTTGACCCAGTTATAGGTAGAGATGAAGAAATCAGAAATGTTGTTAGAATATTATCTCGTAAAAGTAAAAATAATCCCGTTTTAATCGGGGAACCTGGGGTAGGTAAAACTGCCATAGTGGAAGGCCTTGCTCAAAGAATTATAAAAGGAGACATCCCAAGCTCTTTAAAAAATAAGACAATTTGGGAACTTGACTTAGGTGCCTTAGTAGCGGGTGCTAAATATCGTGGTGAATTTGAAGAAAGATTAAAAGCAGTCTTAAAAGAAATTAAAGATTCAGATGGTAACATCATAATGTTTATTGATGAAATACACATGATCGTAGGTTCTGGTACAGATGGTGCCATGGATGTCTCAAATATGTTAAAACCTATGCTAGCACGTGGAGAAATTCATGTAATCGGAGCAACAACCCTAAATGAATATCGTAAGTATATTGAAAAAGATGGAGCTCTAGAAAGAAGATTTCAAAAAGTTTTAGTAAGTGAACCAAATGTTACAGATACAATAACTATTCTTCGTGGACTAAAAGAAAGATTTGAAATATTTCATGGAGTTACAATAAAAGATAGTGCCTTAGTTTCTGCAGCAACTTTATCTGATAGATATATAACAGATAGATTTTTACCAGATAAAGCAATAGATTTAGTGGATGAAGCTTGTGCAACAATCAAAATGCAACTTGAATCAATGCCTGTTGAACTTGATGAACTTACTAGAAAAATAATGAGTCTAGAAATAGAAAGACAAGCATTAAAGAAAGAAAAAGATGAAATAAGTAAGAAAAGAATTGATGAAATCGATGAAAGTCTTGTTACGATGAAAGAAAAAGAAGCTGATTTAAGAAGCAAGTGGGAAAGCGAAAAAGAAGCAAAAACCGAAATAAATAAGAAAAAGGAAGAACTTGAACAAGCTAAATTTGCTTTAGCACAAGCTGAAAACAACTATGACCTTGAAAAAAGTGCAATGCTTCGTCATGGTAAAATTCCAGCTTTGGAACAAGAATTAAAGAAACTTCAAGAAGAAAACAAGAGTAATATTTTATCAGATGTTGTAGATGAAGAATCTATCGCTGGCATTATTTCTAGATGGACACATATTCCAGTATCAAAACTAGTAAGTAGTGAAAAAGATAAATTATTACATCTATTTGATAGATTAAAAGCTCGTGTTATAGGTCAAGATAATGCATTAAAACTTGTTAGTGAAGCAATTATCAGAGCAAGAAGTGGAATTAAAGATCCAAATAAACCAATTGGTTCATTCATATTCTTGGGCCCAACCGGGGTAGGTAAAACTGAGGTTGCTAAATCATTAGCTTATGAATTATTCGATGATGAAAGACACATGATAAGAATTGACTGTTCTGAATATATGGAAAGCTTTAATGTTTCACGTTTAATCGGAGCTCCTCCAGGATACGTTGGATATGACGAAGGCGGAGAACTTACCGAAGCTGTAAGAAGAAATCCATATAGTATTGTCTTATTTGATGAAATAGAAAAAGCTCACAAAGATGTCTTTAATATTTTGCTTCAAATACTAGATGATGGAAGACTTACAGATAGTCAAGGACGTTTAGTTGATTTTAAAAATACAATTATAATCATGACAAGTAATCTAGGTAGTGAATATATTTTAGATAATGAAACTAATGCTAATGAACTTGTTATGAATGAACTTAAAAATACATTTAGACCAGAATTAATTAACAGAATTGATGAAATAATTGTCTTTAATTCTCTAAAACAAAATGTAATTGGGGAAATAGTTGATAAAGTTATTAAAGAATTAAATGATAGATTACAACAAAATTACATTCGTGTAGAAATAACAAATACTGTTAGAGAAAAAATTATTGAAGAAGCATACGACCCAAGATATGGAGCTCGTCCAATAAAAAGATATATTACTAAAAATATTGAAAACTTAATAGCTCATAAATTAATTGATGAAAATATGAAAGTTGGTACAACTCTAATAGTAGATATAAAAGATAATAAATTTATCATAACTAATAAATAAATTAAAAAGCGTCAAATTGCGTATGTGCTGTGACGCTTTTTTTGGTTTTTATATTAATATAAGGTAAAATATCTGCACGTGATATTGTAATTAGGCGACTAACTATTAAAATTCAATAGTAAATTTGAAATTTTTGATAGTTTGTTCACATAGATTTTACTTTTCGTACATTGTAATTAATGTGTCTACCTATGGTTACGTGTACAACTACAACGCTGGCCTCAGCGCGTCCGCGTGCTAGGCAAGCCGTGCAAAACTTTACTGGAGTGGTAGGAACTAAAGATTTACTCATAGCTTTGGTAGCAAGATAAGCATTGGTTAGCGTGGCTGGTGGGAGTTAAAATCCTCCATCTAGTGCGCAATCAAAACATTATATGTGTCAACAAAAAAGAGTTGACACATATATTTTTATATGGTAATATAGTTTTAGTTATTTAAAGGAGGAAAGAAAAATGGCTGTTAAATTAAGACTTAAAAGAATGGGTTCAAAACAAAGACCATTCTATCGTATTGTTGCTGCTGATGCAAGATTTCCAAGAGATGGAAGATTTATTGAAACAGTAGGTACTTACAATCCAATTGCAAATCCAGCTGAAATTTCTATTAATAAAGAAGTAGCATTAAAATGGTTAGCAAATGGAGCACAACCAACAGATACAGTAAAAGCAATCTTCAAAAATGAAGGAATATTAAAAGCATTTAATGATGCAAAAAAAGGTAAATAATTATGAATATCGTAGAATATACTGAATTTTTAGTTAAAAGTCTTGTGGAAGATCCTGAAATGATTAAAGTTGAAGAATTTATGGAAGATGAAACTAAAATAATCGAAGTAATGGTTCCAGAAGATCAAATGAAATATGTAATAGGTAAGGGCGGTAAAAATGCACATGCCTTAAGAACTTTGGTTTATGCCTATGCTTACATTCATAAAATGCATAAAATTAAATTAAATATTGAGGCATTTTAAATTAAGTAGAAATACTTAGTTTTTTTCTACAAAATGGAGGGTCAAATGGTTAATGCAATTAAACTACGTGAAAATGAAGCAAATGAAATAATTGCAAAATATTTAAGGGCAATTTCAAACATAGTTGATGCGAAATTAAATTCTAATATGAACGGATACACTATAACTGATACTCTTGATTATCAGGGTAAAAGCTTTAAAAGATTAAGAGAAATAAAACTTTTAGATTACATGAGTTTATTACAACTTTCTTTAAGATATGCAGGATATGATGTTGGTATGATTAAACAAGTATTTGGAAATAATGAAAAAGGGGAAGAAGTTCCAGTATTTATTTGTTACACAAATTTAATAAGAAGAGGTAGATAAAATGAAAGTATTATTTAAAAGTTTTTTAGCTGGAATAATGATTGCTATAGGTGGTACAGTATTTTTATCAATAGAAAATAAAGTTATTGGTGCATCATTATTTTCTATTGGTTTATTCGGAGTACTTATTTATAATTTAAATCTTTATACTGGAAAAATAGGTTATTTAATAACTAATTTAAATTTAAAATATATAAAAGAATTGATAATTACATTAATAGGTAACTTTATTGGTGCTTGTAGTGTTGGTTTTATTTTAAGATATACAAGAATTTATGATAAAATTTATGAAAAATCTTTAATATTAGCAAATGCTAAATTAAATGATAATATTTTAAGTATATTTATATTATCTATTTTTTGTGGATTATTAATGTACTATGCTGTAAATGGTTTTAAAAAACAAACAGATTTTGGCAAGTATTTAGTTGTTTATTTAGGTGTTGCAGTATTCATACTTTGTGGATTTGAACACTGTATTGCTAATATGTATTATTTTTCTGTTGCGGACATCTGGTCACTTAAAACTCTAGGATACACTGGAATAATGGTCCTAGGTAATTCTATAGGTAGTTTTATAATACCATTGTGTAATTTAGTTATTAAAGATAATTAATCTATATTTTTATTTTTAATAAATTCAGTGAGCATTTTAGTAAGTGCTCTTTTTTCTATTCTTGAAACATAACTTCTTGAAATCTTAAGATCATCCGCAATTTCTTTTTGAGTCATATCTTTAGTATTATTAAGACCATATCTTTTAATAATAATTTCTTTTTCTCTTTTATTAAGTAGTTTTAAATATTTTTCTAACAACGTTATGTTATTCTTTAAGTCTAATTCTTCAAATAAATCAACATCTTTATCTTTAATAACATCTATTAAATTAATTTCATTTCCTTCTTTATCATGACCAATAGCATCATTTAAAGAAACTGTAGGACCAATCTTTTTTTGACTCCTAAAATGCATTAAAATTTCATTTTGAATACATCTTGCAGCATAAGTAGTAATCTTCGTTTTCTTATTATTTTTATAAGTGTCTATCCCTTTAATTAACCCAATTGTACCAATACTTATTAAATCATCCGTATCGACATCTTTAACATCAAACCTCTTTACAATGTGAGCAACTAATCTTAAATTATGTTCAATTAATTTGTTCCTAGCATCCGTAAATCCTTCCAACATTTCTTTGATACATTTTTCTTCTTCCTCGCTTGATAAAGGCTCTGGAAAAACATTATTTGAGTAAGATCCCGTGAAAAATAACATTTCTTTGATAATATTTAAAAAATTTAAAAACATAATAACTCCTTCTTTATAAAAATTATATACAAAACTCTTAGGTTTTATGTTATAATAAATCGCAACCGGGGGGATACATATGGATTTTGATAATATTATAAAAGATATTGAATCTAAAATAGAAACAAGTAATATAAAATTAAGTTATATAAATTCCATCTTAACTGAAAATAAGGTTGAAGATATTTTTACATTTATGCTTAAAGCGTTAGAAAAAAGTTCAATAATTGATAACTATTTTGCCCAACTCTTACGAGGAAAAAATAAATATACGGAAGATGAAATCTATAAAAGATTCGGAGATATAAACGGAGGAATCATCTATGTTTATGCCAGTATTAAAAATATACTTTTAGAAGACAATTTAAATTACACATTTGAAGAAACAGCAAACTTAAGTGCTGATAATTTGTTTTTCAAAGAACTAAGTGACATTCCCACGATGAAAAGAGAAACATCTATAGCATATGTAATTAAGTTTCAAGAATATAAAGAACTATATGAAAAAGCTATCTCAAAAGAAGAAAAAGAGTATTATCAAAAAAAGTATATTTTTTATCAAAATCAAGTTATCGAAGGGAATTTAAGATTAATTGTATCTATTGCAAATAAACATTTAAATTGTGGCTTAGAAAAATTAGATTTAATAAATGAAGGAACCATAGGTATGATTAAAGCAATGGAAAAATATAACGCATCTTTAGGATTTTTATTTAGTACATATGCCACATATTGGGTAAGACAATATATAAATAGAGCTATTTTAAATAAAGGAAGAACAATAAGAATCCCAATTAATCAACATATAATTTATAATAAATACCTTGAAGCATTAAAAATTTTATCTTATAAGTTAGATAAAGAACCATCTCTAGAAGAAATTGCATCTTTTTTACATATGGAAACTGATGCCTTATCTAAGTTGTTAATGACTTTTTCAGAAAATATATCTCTAGATGCTCCTTTAAATCCCGAAGAACATGAAAATTCTAGTATGTATCAATTTCTAAAATCCGGAGAATTTGAAGATGACTCAATAAATATATTAACATTAAATCAATTACTATCATGTTTAAATGATGAAGAAAGAAAAATAATAACATTAAGATTTATTGAAAATAAAACTCTAGAAGAAGTTAGCAAAATATATAATGTAACCAGAGAAACAATTCGTCAAAAAGAGAAAAAAGCTTTGGAAAAAATGCGTGCTTGTTCAAAAGTAATAAAAATATCTTTGTTAGAGTATTTACCTTTAAAAGAAGAAGATATATATGCCTTAGTTTTACAGCAAGAATCATCTGCTCAAAATATACTATACAAAAATTTTGGAAATAATTTGACTTTGAAAGTAGTTCCAAGTAAATTTAATCAAAAAGACATTAAACTTGTTATTGATAAGATGTTAGCAAAATATTATAAGTGTATTAAAGAACAAGAAGACCAAAAATATTGTAAAACACTAATAGAATTTTTAAATGATTATAATAAAGAAACTTTAGAATATGAAGAAATGTGTAAAAGAATTAAATTTCTCTGGGAAACTCAAGATAAAAGTACTATAATTTATCAAATAATGGTAAAAGCTTTTGGAAAAGAAGGAACAGATAAATGTAACTATAATTTACTTTCAAAATATGAAAAAACATTATTTCATGATAAATTAACTAGATGGAAATATCGAATGAAAAGAGTGAATTTTTGGCCAAGTCAAAATAATACTCCGCTTGAAAAAGCTGAGGCAAAGAAAAAAAGTAAAAGAAAAGCCTTGTGGGAGTTATTAAATGTAACTATCGAAGAATTAAGTATTATTATAAATTCTTTAAACAAGGATACAAAATTTTATCAAATGCTTATTAAATATTATGGCTCAAACTTTGACTTAGATGCTGATTTAACAAATATGGATGAAAAAGATAAAACATACTTTTATAATAATATCACATCACTTCGTCGAAAAGTTAATGAACCGACTCCGTTCTTACGAAAAAAATTAAATGAAATTTTAGAATGTGAGATTGAATCAATCCCAGAGATACAAGAAAACTTATTGCTAAAAAAAGCTTTCGGAGAAAATTTAGATCAACCTTATCTAAATCAATTAAATGTACATGAAAGTAAGAACTTAATGTTATTAATAAAAGGTTTGCAAAAAAGATTGGATGAAAAAAGGATGCAAGATATTAATAAAGACATTACTAAGAGTAATAATACTAAAACAAAAGAAGAAGTAAGCCAAGTTTATTATGATTTGGTTAATGTTATGCCTGATGAAATACGCAAACCATTCATGTTATATTTTGGGCTGGTTGATGGGACAAAATATTCTACCGAAGATATTGCATTAAGCTTGAATATAAATTTAAGTGCTGCATCAACACGTATCCAAAGAGGTATAACTTTTATAAAAAAATGCCTAGATACATATCAAACAACATTCGGAAAAACAATTATTTTAGATGAAAGTATTCTTAAACGTCTTAAATAACTTTACAGTTTTTGACAAAATTATGTATTTGTGATAGAATATAGCTATAACTAAGGGGGATAAAATATGAATTTTAATGAACTATATGAATATATTGCCATAGATACTTTTGGTAAAGATTATGAATATTTAGCAAGCTTTCAAAGAAGAGCAGAAATAATTAAAGATATTACAACAAAACTATTTGATTTAAATATGAATTGTGTAGCACCTTTAAATGAAACCGGTACCTATGTTTTAAGATTGCATTTTGGAATACTTACAGGTAATTGTGAGTCATTAAGATCAATTAGCAGAAAAATATCTAAAACTCCAGAAAGAGTAAGACAAATAATAACTCGAGGAAAAGAAACTATTTCAATGTATATAAAAACAAAGAGTATTAGCGAATATAAAAATCCAAGTACTATAGAACTATCTGAAAAACAACAAAGTCTAGAAAATATGCCTTTAGGTGAGCTAGGACTAACCAATAGAACTTTAATGACTTTTGCAAAGGTTGGAATAGGTTATTTAAGTGAATTATTGTCATATGCCAAAAGTGATTTATTATCTTTAGAAATTTCTGAAACTTTAATAAAAGAAGTTTCAAAACCTATTGCAGATATGAATTTAAAATTTATTGATGATTTAACTGAAGAAGAACGTTTAAAATTAACAATTTCATATCCAAATAAACAAAATTTAAGAGCAAGTTTTTTAATTCATAATAACGAGTTAGAACCTTATAGAAATTTATATAAATACCATACAAGATTGGAAACAACCGGAGATGTTTTAAAATTTATTACATCAACAAATGAAACAATTTCTAAAGAGTTATTGTATGATTTAGAAAGCTTAGGGATTTTTGTTCCACTATACAAAAAGGTGGATACATACTTAGCAAATTTTGATTCAATTGATATCAAAACTCAAAAACTATTAGAATTACAATTACCACTTGATGCTTTATTAACTATAAAACTATACAGTTTAGGATTTAAAAAAAGATTAGTAAACCCCTTAAGTGAAAATCATCACTATTTAACAACTATCGGTGATATTATAAAATTTAAAAGAAAAGATCTACCATTAATCACTGGTTTAGGAAAAAAGAATGCAACAGATCTTATCAATATTATCCATGGTCTAAATTTATTTTTCTCTGATGAAATTGAAATATTAAAAATTTACAGTGAGAAAATAGAAGAACAATTAAGTAGCGAAAAAGATATAACTTTAAAAAGAATACCCCAAAATAAATAAAGTATTTTAACACATTATAATGACTTTTCTTAATAATTTTGATAAACTATATGTAAGGGTGAATTATAATGGTTAAAAAATTAATATTAGTAGATGGTAATAATTTAATGTTTAGAAGTTATTATGCTACAGCATATACAGGAAATATGATGAAAAATTCAAAAGGCGTTCCCACAAACGCCTTATTTGGCTTTGTTTCAATGATTAATAAAATAATTGCTGAAGAAAAACCATCATATATGGCTGTGGCTTTTGATATAGGAAAAAACTTTCGTAAAGAAGAGTATGATTTTTATAAAGAAGGAAGAATAGATACTCCAGAAGAATTAAAAATGCAAATGCCTATAGCACGTGATATTTTAGATAAAATGGGAATTAAACATTTTGAACTTGCTCCATATGAAGCTGATGATATCGTAGGTACAATAGTAAAAATGACTGAAAGTGATAAAGATTTTGCATCCCTAATTGTATCTAGTGATAAGGATTTACTTCAATTAATTAGTGATGAAACAGAAGTTAAATTATTAAAACAAACTGGATTTATTAGATATAATCATGAAACATTTGTTAATGATTATGGCATCGAACCAATAAGAATGATTGACCTAAAAGCTTTAATGGGAGATTCATCAGACAATATTCCCGGAGTTAAAGGAATCGGGGAAAAAACTGCTTTAAAACTTTTACAAGAATATAAATCTCTAGAAAATTTATACGATAATATTGATTCTGTCACAGGAAAAACAAAAGAAAAGTTAGTGGCAGACAAAGAAATGGCTTTTATAAGTAAAAAAATAGCAACTATTTATAGAGATGTTCCCTTAAATATTGTTCTTGAAGATTTAAAATATGAAAATATAATAACTGATGATTTAATAAATCTTTTTAAAGATTTAGAATTTTTCTCATTTCTAAAAAACATGACAACAGTAAAAAAAGAAGAAACACTAGAATTTGAAACTATTAAAGATATTGATCCATCTTCCCTAGGAAATGAACTTGCTATTGAATTAATACTTGATAATGAAAACTATCACACTGCAAATATTGTTGCCATGTCTATTTGTGATGCCAATAAAAATTATCATATAGAAAAAGAAAAGGTTTTAAATATATTAAATAAAATTAAAGATAAAAAGATAATTTGTTACGATGCTAAAAAAATAATATGTAATACCAAAATAAAGATTAATTGCCAAGACGATATTATGATTATGGCTTATTTACTAAACTTAAATATCAAAGATGATTTAGCATATTTAGCAAACCAAAATAATGAAGATTATAAATACTATGATAATATGAAAAAAGAAAAATTTGCAAATATAGCATCCGAGGTTGTTAAAAGATGTAGATTTATATTTAATTCAAAAAATGATTATACAAAAAAACTAAAAGATTCAAATGCTTATAATCTATATGAAAAAATCGAGATGCCGTTATTATACGTTCTAGCAGATATGGAAATAACTGGTATTGTATGTAATAATGATGTTTTAAAAGAAATGTCTTTAGAACTTGAAGTAAAATTAGAATTATTAACAAATGAGATTTATAATTTGGCAGGTCAAACATTTAATATTGGCAGCCCAAAACAACTCGGAGAAATATTATTTGAAAAATTAGAGATAGCGAAGGGGAAGAAAAATAAAACTGGATATAAAACAGATGTTAAAGTTTTAGAAAAATTGATAGATAAACACCCAATCATTGAAAAAATTCTTGAGTATCGTAACCTTGCTAAGTTAAAAAGTACATATATCGAAGGATTAGGAAACTATATTTTAAGTGATGGTAAAATTCATACAATATATAAGCAAACCCTAACAAGAACAGGAAGATTATCATCAACAGAACCCAATTTACAAAATATACCTGTTCGTGAAGAATTAGGAAGAAAAATAAGAAAAGCCTTTTTACCAAGTAATGACGTTCTTTTAAGTGCAGATTATAGTCAAGTTGAATTACGAGTTATGGCATCATTATCTAATTGTCCAAGCCTAATCGAAGCTTTTAAAAATGATGAAGATATTCATACTCATGTAGCAAGTGAAGTATTCGGAGTACCTGAAGAAGCTGTAACAAAAACAATGCGTCGCTGTGCTAAAGCAGTAATTTTTGGTATCATTTATGGTATAAGTGGCTTTGGTCTTGGAGAAAATCTTCATATTTCAAAAAAAGATGCAGATGAGTTTATTAATAAATTTCATATTCTTTATCCAGAGGTTAAAGCTTATACTGATAAAAAAATCGCTGAAGCTAAAGAAACAGGAAGTGTTACAACTTTATTTGGTAGAACAAGAATAATTGAAGAAATAAATAATCCCAACTATTTAATTCGTCAAATGGGAGAACGTATGGCCATGAATACACCAATTCAAGGAACCAGCGCTGATATTATGAAACTTGCCATGATAAATGTTTATAACAGATTCATTAAAGAAGGTATTACTAGTAAAATTCTTCTTCAAGTTCATGATGAAATAATCGTAGATTGTAAAAATAGTGAACTAGAAAAAATAAAACAAATTGTCAAAGAAGAAATGGAAGGCGTATACAAACTAGAGGCTCCCCTAAAAGTTGAAATAGATACAGGCATAAACTGGTATGAGGCAAAATAATGAAGAAAAAAGTAATTGGAATTATTCCTACATTTAATTTGCATGATATAGATAATGATCCTTATCAAGATAGAGCAAGTTTTGTTACAATGTATATTAATAAAATAAAGTCATGTGGAGGAATACCCATTGGTTTGCTTGATAAAGACATCAAAGAATATGCTGATATTTGTGATGCTTATCTATGGCCCGGAGGAACAAAAATCCGTCATGAATTTTATTACTTATTAGATGATGCTATTAAGAATCATAAAAAAGTTCTAGGCATATGTCTAGGAATGCAATCAATTAATACATATTTTAACATTCTTGAAGATAGTAAAAATCTAAATGAACAAGATTATGCAAAAATATATGAACACTATAAAGTTTGTAATCCATATTTAAAAAGACTAGATGATGATACTTTTCATCGTAGGCACGTTACTAAAGATATAAATACAGTTAATAATGCTAAACATAAAATTAATATTAAAAAAGATAGTTTGTTATATAAAATTTATAAATGTGATACTTTGGATGTTGTGAGTCTTCATTCTAGTATTGTATCTAGAACTTCAAAAAGTATTAAAATAAATGCTGCATGTAATGAGATTATCGAAGAAATTGAATATGATGATTTTATTCTAGGAGTTCAATTTCATCCGGAAATTCTTGAAGATAACGAATTATTCTCTTGGTTAGTAAAGTGAGGTAAAAAGTATGCCAGAAATAGCAGAAGTAGAAACAGTAAGAAATACATTAAAACATATGATTTTAAATAAAAAAATTGTGGATGTAAAAATTATATATCCAAAGATAATTGAAAGTGATATAAATGATTTTAAAAAAATACTTGTTGGAAGAAAATTTATAGATATAGATAGAATAGGTAAGTGGTTAATGTTTGATCTTGGTGACTATTATTTACTTAGTCATCTAAGAATGGAAGGAAAGTATTTTGTTAAAAAAAGTAGTGAAAAAATCGTAAAACATGAACACATAATAATAACTTTTGAAGATTCAAGTGATTTAAGATACCATGATACTAGAAAATTTGGAAGAATGAATCTTGTTAAAAAAAGTGAACTTGATAAAGTTGAAGCAATAAAAAAACAAGGTATCGAAGCTAATAGCAAAGATCTAAACGAACTTTATTTATATGAACATATTCACAATAAAAAAATACCTATAAAAACACTATTGTTAGACCAAACCATCATAAGTGGCTTAGGTAACATTTATGCAAACGAAGTATTATTTGCATCCGGTATAAATCCTACAAGACTAGGTTGCGATATCACATTAGATGAATGTAAAAATATTGTAGCATCATCCATAAAAATAATAAATGAAGCTATCAAAAATGGAGGAACCACTATTAAAAGTTATACATCATCCCTCGGGGTAACAGGTAGATTTCAAAGTCACTTAATGGTTCATAAAAAAGAAGGGGAGCCTTGTAAAAAATGTCATACGTTAATTGAAAATATAAAAATCGGTGGAAGAAGTACATATTTCTGTCCAAAATGCCAAAAATAAGGAGAATAAATGAAAAAGAATAAAAAGAAAATAATAATTATATCAAGTATTGTGCTAAGTTTATTAATTGCTTTAGTTATATATTTATTACTAACTAAAAATAAAAATGATAAATTTGATACATCAGTTGTTAATAATAACTCAGCATATAAAATAAATGATAATGCTTTAAGTGCATTTGATTTATACTTTATGAAAACTGGTGGAAAAAATAAAAATATCGTTTATAGTCCGCTTTCCATAAAATATGCTTTAAGTATGCTTAGTGATGCCACAACAGATAATGCCCACACGGAAATAGAAAATGTTTTAGGTAATTTCCAAGCTAAAAAATATACAAATACTATGAATGCATCTCTTGCTAATTCCATGTTTATTAAAGATTCATATAAAAAGAGTGTTAAAGATTCCTACATTAAATTATTAAAAGATAATTGTAATGCCGAAATTATATATGATGCCTTTAAAACTCCAGATAACGTTAATAAATGGGTTAAAAATAAGACTTTTGGTTTGATTCCAAATTTACTCGAAGATGTCTCAGACCTAAATTTCTTACTAATTAATGCTCTAGCTATTGATATGGAATGGAAAAATCCAATTCAACCTATAAATGGCAAAGAATTCTTTGATGAAAAGCACTCATATACTGGAATGGATTTCGGAGTAAGTTATGCCCATGAAGAATATGCTATGTATATTGGGCCAATAATGGATGATGTTTACAGTAAGTTGAAATTTAATGATAAAGAAGTAAATGCCGTAGAAATAGGTTCAGCAATTAACAATTATGATATTGTTGGTGAACTCGGAGAACAAAATATCAGAGATTTCGTCGGTGAAAAATATGAAGAATGGGTTAGTCATGACTATTGTGACCAAAGTACGTATGAAGATACTAAAACATTCTTAGATAATTATATAAAAGAAATATATAAGAACTATAAAGATGTTGCAACATCAACAGACTACACATTCTATATTGATGATAATATTAAAGTTTTTCAAAAAGAATTAAAAGATTATAATGAACTATCATTAGAATATATAGCATTTATGCCTAGAACTGAATCTTTAGATAGTTTTATAAAAAACACAGATAAAGATAAATTAAATGATTATATCTCTAAATTAAAAGCTATTGAACTAAATAATTTTGAAAAAGGTGTAATTACAAGTATTCGTGGTTTAATACCTCTTTATAAGTTTGAATATGCCCTAGACTTAAAAAATAATTTAAAAGATTTAGGTATAAAAAATGTTTTTGAACCAGCTCATGCCTCTTTACTAAATTTAACAAGTGACAAAAGCGCATACATAAGTGAAATAAAACATAAAGCAAATATTGAATTTTCGAATGAAGGAATAAAAGCTGCTGCTGCTACCGAAGGGGGAGGAGCCGGAGATACATCTTGTGGATTTGACTATATTTACAAAGTACCAGTTAAAGAAATAGATATAACATTTGATAAACCATTTATGTTCTTAATTCGTGATAAAAACACAAAAGACGTTTGGTTTGCTGGTACTGTATACGAACCTACAGAATATACAGAAAGTAATTAATGAGGATAATGCCAAGGCATTATCTTTTTTCTAGTATTATAAACTATTTCATGATATAATAAATTTACTAAAAAAAACATGTAAAGGAGTACGTATTATGCATGATTTATTAAATAGATATTACAATTTATTGTTTTTAATAGTTATTATTTTTTATAATTTATTTCCCAAAAAGATTCGCCCTTTTTATTTGTTAATCTTTAGTTGGCTATTTTTTTCTTTAATGAGTAAATGGTTAATTGTGTTTTTATTATTAACTATAACATCTATTTATATATCTACGATTATAATGTCTAGAATAGAAAAAGAGAAAAAAGAAACTTTAAAAGAGATTAAAGAAGAAGATAAAAAGATAATAAAACATAAATTTCAAAAGAAAAAAAGAATAATTTTAATACTATGCTTATTATTTAATATTTCTTTCTTATTTATTTTTAAATATTTAAAATTCTTTACCTTAAACCTAAACTACATATTAAACTTATTTAATATGAGTTATGAATTTAGTATTATAAAACTAATAGCACCGATAGGTATATCATTCTACACTTTACAAGCTTTATCATATTTATTTGATGTTTATAATAATAAACAAGATGCAGATAAAAATTATTTTAGAGTAGCCTTGTTTATGTCTTTTTTTCCAAGCATTATGGAAGGACCAATCACAAGATATAGTGATACAGCAGAAGATTTATTTAAAGGTGAAAAAATAACATATGATAGTTTGTGTTATGGTTTACAAAGAATCCTTTGGGGCCTATTTAAAAAAATAATTATTGCTGATCGTCTTAATATCTTAGTAAAAACAGTCTTTAACGGATATGAAAATTTCTCAGGACCAATCATATTTTTAGGTGCCATATGTTATACCATAATGTTATATATGGATTTTTCAGGGGCTATGGATGTTGTCTTAGGTATCGGGGATATTTTTAAAGTACGTGTTCCAGAAAACTTTAAACAACCGTTTTTCAGTAAAAACATTTCAGAATTTTGGACAAGATGGCATATTAGTCTAGGGGCCTGGTTTAAAGATTATATATATTATCCAATTTCTTTATCAAAACCAATGAAAAATTTAACTTTAAAATTAAGAAAATCTCTTGGAAATCATTATGGGCCTTTATTAAGTGGCACAATTGCTCTTTTAGTGGTTTGGTTACTTAATGGCTTATGGCATGGTGCTGGTTGGACTTATATATTATTTGGACTATATCATTTTATCATGATTTCGATAGGTAATATTACAAGACCTTATTTTAACAAATTATATATAAAATTAAATATTTCAAAATCCAAAATTCTTCATGTAATGCAAATACTAAAAACCACATTTTTAGTAATTATTGGGGAATTAATTTTCAATTCAAATACAGTTAAAGATGCTTTCATTATGATTAAAAAAATATTTACAAGTTTTAAAGTAAGTTCGTTTGAATTATCATCTCTAGGTTTAGATATACCAGATTGTTTCATCCTAGTTATATCATTACTTGCAGTATTTATAATAGGTATAAAACGTGAAAAAGATATTAATATAAGAGAAAATATTTCTAAAAAGCCCATTGTCATAAGATGGATAATATTTTATGTTTTAATATTTTCAATTCTTATTTTCGGAGCATTTGGACCAGGATATGAACCAGTTGATCCAATGTATGCAGATTTTTAGGGAGGACATATGAAAAATTTATTAAAAAGTATATTATTTATAGCGATATTTATTTTTCTTTATTACGGATTTTCATACGCTTTGCTTCCCAAAGAAAATATTAAAGATTTCGGTTTAATTAAAACTGCACAATATGAAATTTTAGGAGAAAAAAAGAATTCGATTGATGCCATCGTAGTAGGGGACTCTTTAGTATATTCATCAGTAATACCAATGGAAATTTATAAAAAATTTGGCTACACAGTATTTGATTGTGCTGAAGCAGCCTTTATTCTTCCAGATGCATATGATTATTATAAAGTTGCTTTAGAAAGTCAACGTCCTAAAGTTGTTTTAGTGGGTGCTAACATGTTTTTCCGTGATACAAGAAAAAGACGTTGGTACATAAAATATGAAAGGATGCTTAAAAATATTATGCCACTTTTAAACTATCACAATAACTGGAAAAATATTTTGTTTTCAGATTATGGCATAATGAGTATTCAAAAAGGATATAAATTAAATAAGACACAAATTCCAAGTAAACCAAAAAAATACATGGAAAAAAATAATAAAGAATACAAACTAATAGATGCAAATAAAGAATATTTAAAAATGTTTGTAGATTTAGCAAATTCCTATAATACAAAATTAATTGTAATTGGTTTTCCATCTCAAGATACATGGAATTATCAAAAAGATCAAGCAATAAAAAAATTAAGTGAAGAATATAATTTTACCTATATTAATTTGAATAATTATGATTTAAATATTGATTGGGTAACTGATACCAAAGATAAAGGGGGACATTTAAATTACTACGGAGCTTTAAAAGCATCAGAATTTGTAGGAAATATACTGCGAGATACAAACCTTTTAACGGATCATCGCAAAGACAAAAATTACAAACTTTGGGATAGAGCTTTAGAAAGGTACGAAGAAGAAATTGCAAAATAACAAGGAGGGTTAAAAATGTTAAATAAATGGCAAGGTTATGTATTAAATGTACAAGGAGTTGTTTGTTGGAGAAAAGTCATTGATGAATATGGTCAAATAGTATTTGTTAAAACCAAGATAACATCTCCGGAAGAATTATATATTGAAAAATTAAAGTCTCAAAATACATCTGGAAATAGCATTGATGTCATAACGGGTAGAATATTTAGAATTATTATTCATGAAGATAGTATTATGCTTCTTCCAAGTGGAATTACTTTAAATAAAAACTGTCTAATAGAACATCACAATGTGTTTTCAAAAGGTTTACCAGTTTTAGAAGATGAAGATAAAAGCAAGAAATATAAAGAACTTTCTGAAGATATTATAATCAATTCTTATTTCTGTGAAAAAATAAGTAATGAATTAGGTTTATCTATTATACCTGAAAGTCTATTAGAAAGAGAAACAGAAAACTTTAGAAAAACAACTAATATAAAGTTAGCAAGAGAAAAATAAAAATTGTTAAAATAAGGCTTGACTTAAGTAAATATAGTGTATTATAATTAAGTCACTTGAAAAGACCGTGAATGGGACAAGTATAAAAATTGAATTTTAAAGAGAGTTTTTCACAATGGTGCGAGAAAAATATTTGCAGATTTTTATATATCACCCAGGAGTCGAGTAATTGAAATCCAGTAAATTACTACGTTAATCGCGTTAAGATAATTAAGTAAATAATAAGGATGGTACCGTCAATTCGTTGACTCCTTTTGGTGCCATCCTTTTTTAATTGAAGGGAAGGAAAATAATGGAAAGATTTAAAAATTTAAGTAAAGATGCTGTAGACGTAACTGAAAGTAGAATACTTGAAAAATGGAAAAAAGAAGATATATTAAATAAATGTATCGAAAATAGAGAAAATGATCCATATTTCGTATTCTATGATGGCCCAGCTACAGCAAATGGACATCCAGGCTTACATCATATGGTTGCAAAGTTTTTAAAAGATACAATTTGTAAGTATAAAACAATGCAAGGATACAAAGTATTACGTAAAGTAGGTTGGGATACACATGGATTACCTGTTGAATTACAAGTAGAAAAAGAATTAGGTTTCTCAGGTAAAAAAGATATCGAAAAATATGGTATCGAAGAATTCAATCAAAAATGTCGTGAAAGTGTATGGAAAAATGAAAGTACATTTACAGACCTTACTGAAAAAATGGGACAATTCATAGACATTAAACATCCATATGTTACATATGATAACAATTATATTGAAACAGAATGGTGGATTTTAAAAAAATTCTTTGAAGAAGGATTATTTTATGAAGGAGTTAAAATTCTTCCGTATTGTCCAAGATGTGGAACGGGACTTGCATCTCATGAGGTAGCACAAGGTTATGAAGAAACTAGTGTTGATACAGTAATTGTACCAATGAAGAAAAAAGATGAAGATGTTTACTTCTTAGTTTGGACAACTACACCATGGACATTACTTGCAAATGTTGCATTATGTGTAAATCCAGATTATGATTATTCACTTGTTTTAAGTAAAGGTAATAAGTTTATATTAGCAACATCCCTAGTTAGTAAAGTTCTAGGTGATGATGTCGAAATCCTTGATACATTTAAAGGAAGTACTCTAGAATATACAGAATATGAACAATTAATACCAGAGTTAACTGTAAATAAAAAAGGTTTCTTTGTATGTTGTGATTCTTATGTTACTGCTGAAGACGGTACTGGGGTAGTACATTTAGCACCAGCATTCGGAGCAGATGATGCGAGCGTTGGTAGAAAATATAATTTACCATACTTAAATCCAGTTGGTGAAGACGGAAAATATACAGAAGGACCATGGAAAGGCACAAATGTCTTTGCTGCTGATGAATTAGTAATAAGTTATTTAAAAGAAAATGATAAATTATTTAGAAAACAAAGAATAGTTCATAACTATCCTCATTGTTGGAGATGTCATACTCCATTAATTTATTATTCTAAACCAAGTTATTACTTAGAAATAACTAAAATTAAAGATAAGATTGTTGCTAATAATAAAACAGTTAATTGGTATCCATCATATGTTGGTGAAAAACGTTTTGGTAATTGGCTTGAAAATTTAAACGATTGGGCAATTTCTCGTTCAAGATACTGGGGAACACCACTTCCATATTGGATTTGTTCATGTGGACACACTGAAATGATTGGTTCTCGTAAAGAGTTAGTTGAAAAAGCAATCGAAGATATTGATGAGTCTATTGAATTACATAGACCATTTATTGATGATGTCCACTTAAAATGTCCAGAATGTGGCAAATCTATGACTAGATGTAAAGATGTAATTGACTGTTGGTTTGATTCAGGTGCCATGCCATTTGCACAATACCATTATCCATTTGAAAACAATGATTTATTTGAAACCCAATTCCCAGCAGATTACATTTGTGAAGGAATCGACCAAACTCGTGGATGGTTCTATACATTATTAGTTATTTCTACATTTGTAAAAGGTGTAAGTCCATTTAAAAATGTTTTAGTAAATGATCTATTATTGGATGCTCATGGTAAGAAAATGAGTAAAACAATGGGTAATATTGTTGAACCATTTACAACAATGAAAGAATATGGTGCTGACACAGTTAGATTCTATTTACCATATGTTTCACCAGTTTGGGTTCCTCTTAAATTTGATATTAATGGTTTAAAAGAAGTTCATTCTAAATTCTTTAATCCTCTTAAAAATACATATAATTTCTTCTCAATGTATGCTAATATTGATGATATTGATATAAAGAATTGCAATATTCCACTAGAAAAAAGAGAAGATATTGATAGATGGTTAATAAGTAAATATAATAAATTATTAAAATATGTAACAGAATCATACGATGAATATGATTTAAATAAAGTAGTTAGAGCCCTAACAGACTTTGTATCAGATGATTTATCAAATTGGTATATCAGAAGAAATAGAAACAGATTCTGGGGAAGTACACTAGATGATTCTAAAAAATCAGTATATATAACTACATATGAAGTGTTAGTAGGTTTATCAGAAATGATGGCTCCAATAGTGCCATTCCTATCTGAAGAAATGTATACTAATCTAACTGGAAAAGAATCTGTTCATCTAGCTGATTTTCCAAAATATGATGAAACAAAAATTGAAGAATTATTAGAAGAAAAAATGGATTTAGTTCGTGAACTAATAAGTATTGGAAGAAATATTCGTGAAGAACAAAAACTAAGAGTTCGTCAACCTCTAAGTGAAATCTTAATCGATGGCAAAAATAGTATGGTTATCGGAGAACTTACTGAACTTATTAAAGAAGAATTAAATGTTAAGAAAGTTACATATGTAAAAGATACATCTGAATATATGAACTTTACTGTTAAACCAAACTTTAGAAATGTTGGTAAAGTATTTGGAAGCAGCTTAAAAGAATTCCAAGATAAATTACTAGAATTACCACTAAGTGATATTAAAAAGCTTCAAAATAATGAATCAATAAAAATGTCAGTAGCAGGTACTGAATATGACATCTATAGTGACATGGTGGATATAAGAATAAATGCTAAAGAAGGCTTTGATGTGGGAATGGAAAATAATAACTTTGTTATTTTAAATGCTACATTAACAGATGACTTAATCAATGAAGGTATTGCTCGTGAAATTATATCTAAAGTTCAAACAATGAGAAAAAATAATAATTATGAACTAACAGATAGAATAAATGTTACTTACAATGCTAATGATAAAATTAAGACTGCTATTGAAGAATTTAGTGATTATATTAAAAAAGAAACATTAGCAACAAGTATAGAATTTAATGAATCTGCTAATGAAGAGTTCTTTATTGACAACGAAAGAGTATTAATTGCTATTTCTAAAAAATAATGCTAAAATGTTTATGGGTCCTTGTAGCTCAGTTGGATAGAGCATATGCCTCCGACGCATAGGGTCATGAGTTCAATTCTCATCGAGGACACCATAAAGTGTTTTAATCCCCGTACTTACGGGGATTTATTATTTGTATTGTGGTCCAAAGTCAATATCTCTTACAGAAACTTAAATAGAATTAAATAATGACAAGATAAAGAGTATATGTTATTATTAGTATGTAAACAAATGAATTTGCATAAAATAAAAAGAACTTATCTAATGATAAGTTCAAATGGTAGAATCCTAATATGTATTAGGCAAAGCAACCTTCAATTTTGTGTTTAACCCATTGGGGCGCCGAAGCTAAGCTGGGACTACCAACTCCCGTCATAATAATTATAACATGTTGATAAAAACGTGTAAATAAATTTATTGATAATACTTATAAAATAGTAAAAAATAACTTTATTATTTAAAAAAAATTTAGTTTTTGGCAACAAATGCTTGCATAAGTTAAATTTATATGTTATTATTATTACGGCAACAAGTACACGCTTACCAAAGTCATTTTGATACTTGTTGCTTTTTCTTTTAATTTTTAGTTAAAATTTCAAATAAATTATGATATAATTTTAAAAGAAAAGGAATGATAATATGCTTGATTTATTAATACCAGATATTTATGCTCAAAGCATTTACACAATAAATTATAAAAAACTAAAGAAAAATGGTATAAAGTGTCTTCTTTTTGATTTAGATAACACAATTGCCCCATATAAAGTTGATGTACCAGATCAAAAAGTAAAAGAACTTTTTGCAAGGCTAGAAGAAGATTTTAAAATAATAATTGTATCAAATAGTGGTAAAAATAGACTTAGACCATTTAAAGAAAAATTAAATGTTGATGTAGCTTTTAGTAGTAGAAAACCATTTAAAAAGAAATATAAAAAAATATTAACATTATATAAATTTAAAATTGATGAAATAGCATGCATCGGAGACCAATTATTTACGGATATTCTCGGTGCTAATCGCATGGGATTTACTAGTATCCTTGTAAATAGAGTTGCCAAAACAGAAATATTTCCAACTAAAATAAATCGTTTTTTCGAAAGTTTTGTTTTTAAAAAACTAGCTAAAAAGAATATTTTGAAAAGTGGTGAATACTATGACTAAATGTGTAGGATGCGGCATAACTCTTCAAGATAAAGATAGTAAGATGGTAGGTTATACACCTGATATTAAAAATAAACTTTGTGAAAGATGCTTTAAATTAAAAAATTACAATGTTTTAACAAATGAAGGTGTTTCAATAGATAACTCTAATTTAATAGATAGCATTAACAAACTAAAATCTCATGTTTTATTTTTAGTAGATTTTATTAATCTTGATAGTGAGGTTATAAATACTTATAAAAAAATACATAATAAAAAGACATTAATTATTACAAAGGCTGACATAATTCCTAAAAATATTAAATATCATAAACTAATTAATAATATAAAAGATGTTTATGATATCAAAGAAGATATTATTTTAACAAGCAGTAAAACAAGACTCAATATTAAAACAATTACTAATCTTTGTTTAGACGAAAAAAATATATGTTTATCTGGCTTTACAAATGCTGGTAAAAGTAGTTTAATAAATGCTTTAGTGGGTAGCGATATAACTGTAAGTAAAAAATCTAATACAACGCAAGATTTTATTAAGCTTAATGTAATGGGGATAACTATTTATGATGCTCCAGGATTTATGAGTAATATCAATAGAGAAAATATTCCTAAAAGCAGTATTAGGCCTATAACTTATCAATTTCCAAGTAAACATTATCTATTAATAAATGATATTAAGTTAAATATTCTTGAAGATACTAATTTCACAATATATGCAGGAAATGATATTAAAATACAAAGAAGAAAAGAAACCGAAGATGTTAATTGTAACATAATTGTTTCTAAAAATAGTGATGTTTTAATAAAGGGTTTAGGTTTTATTAATTTTAAAAAGACTTGTATGATTGCTTTAAGTACTAATGACTATGAAATAAGACCATCAATAGTAGGTGATAGCAATGACTAAAATAAGGGTAATGAGTGAAAACTTAGCAAATAAAATTGCAGCAGGTGAGGTCGTAGAAAAGTGTGCATCTGTGTTAAAAGAACTCGTTGAAAACTCTATAGATGCCAAAGCCACTAATATAAAAATTATCTTACGAGATGGTGGATTAAAGGAAATATCTGTAATAGATAATGGAACAGGTATGGATAGGGAAGATGCAACACTAGCATTTTATAGACATGCCACAAGTAAAATATATAAAGATGATGACTTATACTTTATTGAAACTTTAGGGTTTCGTGGTGAAGCTCTAGCAAGTATTGCCAGTGTTTCAGAGGTTGAACTAATAACTTGTAATAGTGATATTGGAACCCGTGTTCATATAAAAGGAGGCCAAACTCTAAGTGTAGAAGATGCTCCAGCTAGGATAGGTACAGAAATACATGTCACAAATCTTTTTTATAATACACCAGCAAGATTAAAGTATTTAAAAAGTGAAATCACAGAATTAAATAATTGTACTAGCTTTATTGAAAAATTAGCTTTATCAAAACCAAATATATCGTTTACTTTAATAAATAATGATAAAGTCATTGTAAAATCAAGTGGAAGCAATAATTTACTTAAAACAATCCATGAAATATATGGCTTAAATGTTTCAAGTAATATGTTGGAACTTAAATGTTCATCAGATGACTTTGTAGTTTCAGGATATGTATCAAAACCAAGTATTTTAAAGAAAAATAGAAATCATTTTAATACCTTTGTTAATGGTAGAATCGTTAAAAATATTGAAATAAACCGAGCAATTAACGACGCATATAATACCTACAAGCATGAAGGATTCTATCCAATTATAGTAATAAATATTGAAACTGATCCAACCCTTGTAGATGTAAATATTCATCCCACTAAACAAGATATTAAAATGAGTAAGATGGATATTTTAACAGATTTAATATATCAAAATATTAAAAAAGTTCTTTATAATAATTTACTTATTCCCGATGCCATAATGGATGAAGAAAAGAATAATATAAAAGATAATTTCATTGACTTAACACTTAATGAACCAAAAGAAGAAATAAAAGTAGAACCAACTAATCCATCAATCATTCAAACCACCCTTGATATAGGAAGCACTAATGTAGAACCAATAAAAAATGAAGAATTTAAAAGTCTAAAGCTTTATCCAGTTGGACAAGTTCATGGTACTTATATAATTGCTGAAAATGAAGATGGAATGTTCATTTTAGATCAACATGCTGCCCATGAAAGAGTTAATTATGAAATGATTACTAAGATGTTTCAAGAAGAAAGCGTAAATGTAATTGATATGCTTGTTCCCATGAAATTTGAATTATCTACGAGCGATTACATAGCCTTTATGGATAGAAAAGACGTCTTAGAAAGTTTAGGCTTTGTAGTAGAAGAATTCGGTATAAACACAATAATAATAAAAGGACATCCAACATGGTTAAAAAGTAATTATGAAGGAGATAATTTAAAATATATAATAGATTTAGTTATAGATTCAAGTAAGAATTTCAATAAAGATAAATTTTTAGATAGTTTAGCCAAAATGGTAAGTTGCAAAATGAGTGTTAAAGCAAATGAGCATTTAAGCATGTTAGAAATAGAAAAATTATTAGATGATTTAGTAAAATGTGACAACCCATATAACTGTTGTCATGGAAGACCCTCAATTATGAAATTTACCAATTATGAATTAGAAAAAATGTTTAGGAGAGTGTTATAATGTTACCAGAAAAAAAGAAAAGATTAATAATAGCATTAATATCAGTTGTTATAATTATTATTACAGTATTTGCTATTTACAAGTTATCTAGTTATATAAGATCTAGAAATAATAATACTACTATTGAAGAAAGAAATAATGATGAATATCCAAGTGACTACAGTTATATCGGAGTGTTAAAAGATAAAGATAATATCTATAAACTATATGGAATTAAAGAAAAAGAAGAAAAATATTTAAATGTTAGAACATTTTATGATATAAAAGATATTATTACTAAAGATAATAAATTAGTGTTATATTCTGATGCAATGAATGAACTACGTTTTGATAAAGAAAAAGATGAATTTTATTTCTATGAACTTGATAGCAATTATAATAATAAATATAGTGTATATTTAAGTGAAAATCATATAGTTACTAAAGAAGATAAAGTTATAAATTATAGAAAAATAAATGAAAGTGAAGAAAAAAATATTACTAATAAAGCTATAAATGATGAAGTTTTTATTAATAATAATAAAGTATATTATGTATTAAGTGATGGAGTTCATCAATTTGATTTAGAATCTTTAAACGATAGAGTAGTGGTTAACAAAGATAAAAAAGAAACTATAACCCTTATCGGAGTTACAACAGATTATATATTTATAAGTAAAGATGATAAACTAATTGCTTATAAATTCCAGTCAAATAAAAATATGAATATCGAAAATTATCTTGAAGGAGAATATACTTTTATAGATGTTGCAGATAATGGTTTTTTAATAAAACAAGATGATGAGATAAAAGAATATACATTCGTTATGAATAAAGTTTTAGAAAAAACAATACCGCTAGCTGGATATGAAATTAAAAGTAGTAAATATTTACAAGATAGTTTATATTACATGATACTTTCTAAAGATGATGAGATAAAAAGCGTCATAATAAATAAAGATAAAAAAGAAATAGTTAAAGAGTTTGAAAACAATTATCTATATCTATGGAGGGCAAATGAAAATTAATTTAAATTTATTGCCCGTAAATATTAATGAAGAATTTACAATACCTGAAGATTTTTATAAAGATACAGGTATAAAAGATTTAAGCAAAGTAAAAGTAAATGGTATAATCAAATATAATGCAGCTGATGAAATAGCTATTAATTTGGATGTATCTGGCAAAATGAAATTAAATGATGCCATTACAAATGAGCTAATAGAATACCCATTTTCTATTCAAATTGATGATATTTTGGAAGAAAATGACGAAAATATTGCAAAATGTTTTGAAAAAAGTCAAAATGTACTTGATATAATTGAATTTTTATGGGAAAATATTGTATTGGAAGTTCCCATTCGGGTTACAAATTCATCCGGGACACATTTAAGTGGCAAAGGATGGGAGTTAAATAGTGAAAAAAAAGATGATGGGGTAGATCCAAGATTCGAAAAATTAAACGAATTATTTAAAGGTGGTGAATAAAGATGGCAGTTCCTTTTAGAAGAACAAGCAAAACAAAAAAAAGAATGCGTAGAACTCATTTAAAGAAAGAAGTTGGAGCATTAACTAAATGTGAAAAATGTGGTGCAACACTAAGACCACATAGAGCATGTACTAAATGTGGAAATTACAATGGAAAAACTGTAATCAATGTTGCAAACGAAGAAGAATAAGAAAAATAATGCAATGTAGTTTTTCATTGCGTTTTTTTCTTGCATTTTAGAATTATACGTGATATTATAGATAATATAGAGAAGGGAAGATATGTTATGACAGAAGAAGAATTAAAAAATGTTGAACAAGCTACAAACTTAATTGTAGAAAACGGTTTTGTAATTAAAAATACAGATAGTTTTATTCATGCCATAGATAATACAAAATTAGAAGACATAATTAATAGATTAAATGCTTTATCTGCTAGTGTAAGTGAAGGGATAAATGTTAGTGATTTTGTAAACAAAATTACAAAAAAACTAAATAGTATTGAGGAATTAACTAATAACGATCCTTATTTTAGAAGCAGTATCAGTGCAAATGATTTTCAAAATTTAGTTACAAACATGAGAGAAAAATTTACTCTATCAAAAAATTGTTCAAAAGCTTTAGAAATTTTAAATGACAGAAAAGAAAATTTAAAGAGTGTAAATAAAAGAGTTAAAGAATTAGAAATGAACTCTTCAATAGATGATGTAACTAGAACAAGCGAAACAGTTAAATTATCTATTGCATTAAATCATGCTAAAAATGCTGCAAAAGAAGCAGAAGAATTTTATAATGAACAAAAGAAATTATATGATGAATCATTAAAAACATTTGATGTAGTAGAATATAGAAATGAATTATTAAAAGCAATTAATGCTTTAGATGATTCATATAGAAAATTATCTATGGAACCAAGTACAATGGATAAGATGGCAACACTTATTCGTGACACAAGAGATGAAATAGTAGTATTTGGTTTTGAAGCACAAAAGAGTCAAAAGGAATTTGATGATTTATGTAAGAAATTTGGTTTAGAAAAAACTGAAACTAAAAAAATGTCTCTAAATCAAAAAACAGAAGAACCAAAACCACGAACAAATTCAAATCAAAATCAAGCTATTACAAACTTAGAAGATTTAGTAAGAGAAATAAAAGCACTAAATCCAAATGTGCCTATTGAAATCACAAGAGATGAAAATGGAAAAATAATTGAAATGGTTCATGACAAGAAAAATGCTATAGTGTTACCAGTTGGATTTAAATATGATAAAGATTTAGGAATCAATAATAAAGTTGATGATAAAACTCCATATATATGTCTTCCAGTAAAACAAAAAGAACAAGTAAAAACAGAAGAACCACCTAAAAATGGGCCTAAAAAAGGAACAAGACATAAAGTTAAAAAGATTCGTCGTGCCGTTGTAGCTCCATATGTTAATTCAACAATATGCTTTACAGCATTAGCTACTTTAGTTGGAGGACTTGCTGGATCTAGTCTTATAATTCCAATAGCAGCATTAGGTGCCGGCGTTGGAGCAATTGGACAAGCAATTTATAACAAAATGGCAGATGCTGGTATTGTAGATAAAGAAAATGAAAATGCTAGAGAAAATGATTCTGATTTCAAAGAAAAAGATTGGGGACTTGCAGCAATTGATGGTTTAATTACTAAAGGAAAAGACTTATTTAATAAGTTAAAACTTGCTAAAGAAAGAAAAAATTCTGAACCAGCCCCAACTCCAAAACCAGAACAACCAGCTCCAACATTACAAGAAGAACCAGAAGAAACCTTAGACAATCCAGATAACAGCATGAGTTATGAAGAGTTATTCGATCAAAAAGTAAATAGTATATTAAATGATCTTGATGAAAATGATAGAAAAAAACAAGCTGCTTTAAATAATCCAACAGCATCAAGTTTAACTGCTGAAGAATATACAATTGAACCAGGACAAAGTTTAGGAGGAAGATAATATGACAGTTGATAGTGTGATTACTCTAGATAATGATGTAAATTGCCTTTTACTTGAAAAAGTAAATTATGAAAATGACAATTACTTTTTATCAGTGATATTAAATGAAGATGAAGAACCAAGCGATAAATATGCAATCTTCAAAGAAATAATTGAAAATAATGAAAATTATGTTGAAACTGTTGAAGATCCAAATCTTCAAGCAAGTTTAATTGAATTATTTACAACAAAAGTTAGTAAGCTAGTAGAAAACTTACCAAATGAATTTTAAATAAAATTTGAAAGGAAACTGCAAAAGTTTCTTTTTTTCTTCATAAAATTATTGTATAATAACTATGAAAGGAAGTTTTGTATGAATTGGATTTTTTGGCTCGTCTTAGTAATTGTATTAAGTTTTGTTGAAATGGCAACTGTTAATTTAGTTTCAATTTGGTTCGTAGCAAGTGGAATTGTAGCTATGGTTTTATCATTTTTCATAACAGACACCGCAATTGTTACCACAATATTTGCCATATTAGGAATTATTTTACTTGTAATAACTAGACCAATTGTAAATAAATTAAGAAGTAAAGACAATGAAAAGACAAATTTAGATCGTATTATTGGCACCACCGCAGTAGTTACTGAAGATATTAAGAAAAACGAAATTGGTGAAGTAAAAGTTGATGGCAAAAGATGGAGTGCCATTAGCAAAGGCTTGTGTTTAAAAGGAGACACTGTAAAAGTTTTAAACATTGATGGCGTTAAGCTAATAGTAGAAAAGGAGAGTGAAAAATAATGCCACAAATATTAATTGCTATATTAATAATAATTATTATCATCATAATACCTAATATTAAGATTGTACCACAATCAAAATGTTATGTAATTGAAAGACTTGGGTCATATCATACAACATGGCAACATGGACCACATTTTAAAATACCATTTATAGATGCAATATCAAATAAGGTTACATTAAAAGAAATAGTTAAAGATTTTGCTCCACAACCAGTTATAACTAAAGATAATGTTACAATGCAAATAGATACAGTAGTATATTTCCAAATAACTGATGCTAAACTTTATACATATGGGGTAGATTATCCAGTAAGTGCTATTGAATCTTTAACTGCAACAACACTAAGAAATATTATCGGAGAACTAGAACTTGACCAAACACTTACAAGTAGAGATATAATCAATACAAAAATGAGAGCAATCTTAGATGAAGCAACAGACCCATGGGGTATTAAAGTAAACAGAGTAGAAGTTAAAAATATTTTACCACCTAGAGACATTCAAGAAGCAATGGAAAAACAAATGCGTGCTGAACGTGAAAGAAGAGAAAAAATTCTTCAAGCAGAAGGAGAAAAGAAATCAAGTATCTTAATTGCAGAAGGAGAAAAAGAAAGTGCAATCTTAAGAGCAGAAGCTCAAATGATGAGTCAAATTAAAGTTGCTGAAGGTAAAGCTGAAGCTATGATTAAAATAAAAGAAGCTGAAGCTCAAGGGATTAAGTTATTAAAAGAAGCCGGAGCAGACGAATCAGTTCTTCGTTTAAAATCATTCGAAGCTCTAGAAGGTGTTGCAAATGGAAAATCAACAAAAATTATAGTTCCTGCGGAACTTCAAGGAATAGCAACCTTTGGAACAACTTTAAAAGAAACAATCAAAGAAGATAAGAAAAATAGTAAAAACTAAAATAATAAGCAATGGTAAGATTTCCATTGCTTATTTTCTATCTATTAAAGTTCATTTCTATCAATATTTTTACTATTTAAAGTTATATCCAAATCTTTATTTATAGAGCTAATTTCATAACCAACGGGATCATTAAATGATTCTTTCAACATAGATTGATGTAAAATAATGTAAACGGCTAAAATTTATTTTTAAAAGTAGATATTTAGTATTTACTTTTTTTGTGTCTTTTGGTAGTATATAAATAGGACAGTGGTAAACTGTGGGAGAAAGTGGGGGATAGTATGTTGCTGGGTGAATATCATCATAATATAGATGATAAATGCCGACTTGTTATTCCAACTAAATTGAGGGAAGAACTAGGTGATGAATTTATTCTTACCAGAGGTATTGAAAAATGCTTATATGTTTACTCAAAAGAAGAATGGAACAAACTAGTTAGCAAACTTAATACTCTACCTTTCACTAAAAAAGTAACCCGGACCTTCACAAGATTCTTCTATTCGGGGGCTACTGCCTGTGAGTTCGACAAAAGTGGTCGAATGAGTATTACCTCCCCATTGGTTAGTTACGCCGGTTTAGTTAAAGAATGTATTATAATCGGCGTTAATGACCATTTGGAAATATGGAGTAGTGAAGCATTTGAAAATTTCATGAGTGACAACAGCGACATAATTGAAGATATAGCAGAAAGTTTATTTGACGGTGATAAAAATGCATTATAGTGTACTAAAAGAGGAATTACTCGAAAACTTAAACATCAAAGAGGATGGAATTTATATTGATGCCACAATTGGCTATGCTGGAGATTCCAAAGATATTTTAAAACGTATTCCAAAAGGTTTTTTATACGGATTTGATCAAGATGCTTTAGCGGTAGATTATTCAACTAACATATTAAAAGAAATTGGAACAAACTTTAAAATATTTAATACCAATTTTGTGAATATGAATGATGTTTTAGAAGAAGAAAACATTACCAAAGTTGATGGAATAATATTTGATTTAGGCTTTTCATCTCCGCAAATAGATGATGAAAAAAGAGGATTTTCTTTTATGCATGATGGTCCATTAGACATGAGAATGTCAAGCAAAGGAAAAAGTGCCAAAGACATCATTGATTCCTACAGTGAAAATGAACTATCAGAAATATTTTTCAAATATGGCGAAGAAAAATTAAGTCGAGTAATAGCGAAAAAAATAAAAAGTAAAAATAAAGAAATTACAACAACCTTAGAGTTAGTTGAGATAATTAAAGAAGCCGTCGGAGCCAATTATTTTTACAAACAACACCCAGAAAGAAAAATATTTCAAGCTTTAAGAATCGAGGTAAATGAAGAATTAACAGTATTAGAAAAAGTTCTTCCAGATGCTATAAATAGATTAAACGAAGGCGGAAGAATGTGTGTTATAACATTCCATTCCCTAGAAGATAGAATTGTTAAAAATATATTTAAAAAGTATAGTGATATTGATTCCCTTGTTAAAGGCCTAAAAGATATACCAGAAGCTTATAAACCTTTAATAAAATTAGTCACTAAAAAACCAATACTTCCTTCAAACAAAGAATTAGAAGAAAATTCACGAAGTAGAAGTGCCAAATTAAGAATAATTGAAAGGATTTGATTAGAATGAAAAAAAAGAGTAAAAAGGTAAAATTACTAAAAGGAGAAAAAGCAATGTATGCATTATTACTTTTCTTACTTTTAGCTATTCCAGTATTTAATGTATTTACATCATCTTTATTATCAGAAACAAATAATGAAGTAGAAAAAATTACAAAGAATATTGAACGTCAAGAATTAGTTAATCAAGGTCTTTCAATGCAAATTGATGAACTTGCTAGTTTAGAAAACATCCAAACTATTGCAGAAAATCATGGATTGTCGTATAATAATAGTAATATAAAATCAGTTGGAGAATAAGGAGATAAAGTAATATGAAAAAAAAAGCAACAGTTAAAATATCTAGATTCATTATTTTAATTGTTGCTCTTTTATTTATGGCTATAATTGCCAAACTTTCTTATGTTGTTTTAAGTGATAAGGTCGATGGCATCAATTTACAAGAAAAAGCTGCTAGTATCGCAACAGTAAAAAAAACATTATATGCAGATCGAGGAAGTATCTTTGATGTTAATGGTGAAGAGCTTGCTAGCACTATAAATTCTTACACAGTAATAGCTTACTTAAATTCCAATAAAACAAACGTAACAGATAAAGACGCTACTGCTGAAGCACTATCACCAATTCTTAATATGACAAAAGAAAAATTACTAGAACTTTTAAGCAAAAATTTGTATCAGGTAGAATTACGTCCCGGAGGATATGGAATATCTGAGGTTGTAAAAGCTAAAATAGAAAAATTAGAACTACCTGGAATAGATTTTATAAAGAACTCTAAGAAAAGATATTATAATAAATCAACATTTGCATCATATATAATTGGTTATGCTAAAACCTTAGATGATGGCAAAATATCCGGAGAACTAGGTATTGAAGGTTATTATGATGATATCTTATCAGGAACAAATGGTTACACCAAATATTTAAAATATACATCAAGTAATTATAAAATTCCAAATACAAATGAGGATACCAAAAAAGCTAAAAATGGTTCAGATATTTACTTAACCATTGATAGTAGTATTCAACTTATCGCAGAAAAAGCAGTTTCAAGTATGAAAGATAAATTCAATACGGATTGGGCAGTATTTACAGTAATGGATGCTAAAACCGGAGCAATCGTTGCGAGTGCCACAAGTCCAAATTTTAACCCAAATGACACTAACACTATAAAAGAATATATGAATCCCTTAATAAGTTATCAATATGAACCCGGTTCAGTTATGAAAGTGTTTTCATTTGCATCAGCAATTGAAGAAGGAAAATATGATGGAGAAGAAACATTTAAATCTGGTTCTTATACGCTAGATGATGGAACAGTTATTAGAGACTCAGAAAGAAAAGGATGGGGAACAATATCTTTTGACGAAGGGTTTGCCAGATCTTCAAATGTTGCAGCTACAACTCTAGCTTTACGTCTTGGTGTAGATACATTATCAGATTATTATAATAAATTAGGATTTGGTAAAAAGACTGGAATAGAATTATCAAATGAAGCAATCGGTGACATTGAAATGGTTTATCAATCAGAACTTGCAACAGCATCTTTTGGTCAAGGGGTAAGTGTTACAGCTATTCAAATGTTACAAGCCCTAAGTGCTATGACTAATGATGGAACAGTAATAAAACCATATATCGTAGATAAAGTTGTAGATCAAAATGGTAATATTACTTATAAAGGAGAAAGACAAGTTGTTAATAAAGTTTATTCAAGCGAAACAGTAACAAAGATGCATGAAATAATGAAAAAAGTTGTGGAAATTAATAAATATTGGCAAGTAGATAATGTAAGTTTAATGGGTAAAACTGGAACAGCCCAAATAGCTTCCCCAAAAGGAGGATACTTATCAGGTACTTATGATTATATTAAATCATTCGCAGGTATTTTCCCAACTGACAACCCTAAATACATTGTATATGCCGCAGGTAAAAAGCCTGAAACAAATGTAGGTTCATGGGCTAAAGTAATTACAACAGCAGTGGAAGAAATCGCAAGTTATGCAAAACTTACAGAAAGTAAAAGTGATGCCGACTTAACTAAAATTATAAAACTAGATAACTACATAAGTACTAGTTTAGAAACAACCCTTGAAGAATTAAAAAATAAAAAAATAAATGTCATAACCATAGGTAATGGTAAATATATTATTAACCAATATCCATTAAAAAATAAAACTTTATTATCCGGAGAAAAATTATTTTTAAAAACTAATGGTACAGAAATCGAAATGGAAAATCTAACTGGATGGAGTATTAGTGAGGTAAAAACCTATTGTGACATCCTCGGATTAAAATTAGAATATACTGGTTATGGATATGTAAAGAGCCAAAGTATTGAATCTGGAACAGTGCTAGATTTAGAAAATATGACTCTCACTGTAGAATTAGAAAAAGTTTCATTATAAAATACAAACAAGATTTTATAATGTGGCTTTTTTTTTTTTTTTTTTCGGTTAATATTAATATATAGTATAAAATATCCGTGAGTGATATTGTTATAAGGAGTAGATAAATAATGGAAAAAAACAAGACAAAAATAGTTTCAATTGCATCTATAATAGCATTAGTAATATTAATCATCGGAGCAACATATGCATATTTTGTAGCACAGACCGGAGAAGGTTCACAAACAGACATAAGAATCAATGCAAATACTGTTGATACCTTAACATTTGAAACGGGTGACCCAATAACACTAACATTAGATCAAGAAAACTTTGCAGAAGGTAAAGGTAACCAAACCGGTTCAACATTTGCAAAAGCATTATTGACAGCAAATAATAAAACAAATACCGCAACAGAACATTATTATATGTATTTAAATATAACAGGAAACACATTTACATATACACAAGATGAAGATACACCAGAAATATTACTTACAATAACAGATACAAATTATAATGAAATAACAAGTATAAATGGACTTACATATAAAACAATAACAGATGGCAATGGAGCGACTATAAAAGGTTTCGATATTACAAACCAAAAAGGATTAATAACAATATTAGATAATAAAGAAATAACAACAACATCAAGTATAACAGAAGAATGGAATGTAGTAGTAACATATGTAAATTATAATGCTGATCAATCTGCAAATGCTGGAAAAAGTTTTAATGCAAATTTGATTATACAAAAAGAAGAATATAAAATATTGTTAATTGACTACATTATATCACAATATACAGGAACACAAGGAGAAAATAGTATTTATTATCATGATTCGACACTCGCAAATGGAGCTGGAGATAATTCATATCGCTATTCTGGTCCAAATGAAACAGTAAATAATTTTATATGTTTTGGTAGTGATGAAAAAACATGTCCAATAGATAATTTATATCGAATTATCGGAGTAATAAATAATAAAGTAAAATTAATTAAATATGATTATGCAAATAGTAATTTATTAGGAGAAGATGGAGATAATACTGGTTACTCAGCTACTTCAAAAGCACCATATAAAGGCAACTTGACATATATAAGAAAATATTATTGGAATTATAAAGCAACAAACAGTGCAACGAATACATGGAGTACAAGTTTACTAAATAAAACAAATCTAAATACAAATTTCCTTAATAATATAGGAGAAGACTGGACAAATAGAATAGCAATAACAACATGGAAAGTCGGTGGAAATACATTTGCAAAAATAAGAGATGTAGTTCCATCAGTAGCATATCAAAATGAAATAGTAAATCAAGATGCAACAAATAGTACAGATAATGCAACAGAATATAGTGCAAAAATAGGCTTAATGTACGTAAGTGATTATGGATTTGCCGCAAGTCCAAGTGATTGGACAAAAATAATGTATAAATATGCAAATGCCATAAATAATAATTGGATGTACATGGGAGAATGGGAATGGACAATTTCTCGTGATTCTCACGCTTCGACTCGTGTGTTCTATGTGTCCAACGGAGGTTACGCGGCAAACTATAGCGTCGATTACGGCGGCACTGCAGTCCGTCCTGTATTCAATCTTGAGTCTTCAGTAGTTTATGTATCAGGCTCCGGAACCCAATCCGACCCAATAATAATAACTGATTGACGGACAGTTTTGAAAAAGCATAGGTGAAACCTGGGGAAAATGAGGTAAAAAGTTCGACCAATATTGAACGAATTACCTCATTTTTTGTATTATGATGTGGCTATAAAATATAAAGAACAGTTGATAAACCACATTATTACACATACTTTTTAAGTTAATGATAATTGATTTCATGCAAAAAAGATTTTTATAACTGTTAAAATAAAAAATGATAGAAATGTCAAAGTAAAAAAATATAATAAGTTACATGTCATATAAAACAAATCTGATTGGTAATCTAATATATTTCTCTGAATTTAGGGCTCGATGAAATAAAGTTAACCCAGTTTTAAATAATGACATAACTCTAACTTTTCCTTTGTCTTTATAAGTTTTATGAGTAGCTATTTTTTCATTTCTATAACATTTAGAATTTTTAGAATATTCAGTACCTAGAATTGTTAGAAAAAGAACAACGGTACAAGCCATAGTGTACATTGTGTTATAAGCTTTTTCACTAGCGTTGTTAATAGCTTCTAAATATAATCCATTACTTTTTTGATTTTTAAAAACACATTCAATAGAACCAAAGCGATGAGAATAATTTTGAATAGCATGTTCAACATCTTTATTAGTTACAATAATCCAAGGGTCTTTAGTATTTAAATATTTACTAATAACAATGTTAGTTTTATATTTTGAATCATATAATTCAATATCTTTATGAACGATGGCATGATATTTGTGAGAAGGTAAATTTGAAAGCCATTTCCAAATATTATGACCTTCTTTTTTGTCATGAATGAAAATCTTAATATTTTTCTTGAGTCTTATACAATAAGTGTGCCCTAAGGATGCAATTGTACTTAAAATTTTTTCAGAATTAAACCAACGGTCAGCTAGAAATATTAAGTCAAATGATTTATTGAATAAAGCAGAAACATGCTTAATTCCTTCAATGATTAAAGCTTCATTAAAGGCAATGGTACCACCTTTTTCAGTTGATATTTCTTTATTAATATATTCTTGTTTAAAGGACTTGAACCAAATAGGAATACCTTGTTTACCAACTCTCATGGTAAACATGAGAGTAACGTAATTATCATGAGAAAACATATGGTCAAAAGTAATATGAATTCTTTTGTCTTTGTGTTTTATCTTGTACTTAGAAATAACAGAAATGATTAAAGCGTTATAGAAATCTTCATGGTCAAATAATTCATTATTAAAAAATCTACGAATTCTTCTTTGAATAGATTCTAATTGAATAAAAGAAAATTCATTTTTTAAACATTTAGCTATATCTGAAGATACAACAGACTCAGAAGAAATCATACCAAATATAATTTCTGGAATGATATTTAATTGAGTTTTTCTTAAACTTGGAATATATTTTTTTAAAAATTCACGAATTTTATTTGTAATTTCTGTTTGTGTATTGTATAATTTAGTCATGGCAACTCCTTTTTATTTTTTTGATATTATTATTTTAACATTAGAGTTGCCATTTTTAAAGAGTATTAAAGTGATTTGGTATAACGTGATAGTTATATCAAATTTTTAATTTATAAAAACTGTCCGTAGCTAAGTAATAATAAATTAAACCAAACAAAAAGATCGGCTCTTCGAAATCTAGTGGGGAGCTAAAATAACTCCTCATCGAAATCTGGTGGGGAGATGATTATGGTGTTTTATCATCTCTTTTTATATGTGATAATGAATGTAGAAAGAGGTGAAATTTTTTAGTGAATGAGCTAAGAAAAATCATGGGGTTAGATGAAGGTTATAAAGTTATAAAGACAGAAGAAAGAAATGAAGGTAAGGTAACAGCTAAGTTTATATATATAGAAACAACATCCAAAAAATGCAAATGTCCTAAATGTGGTAAATATACAAAAAGTGTTCATGATAAGTTAAAGCCAATAACATTAAAATATGTAAAAGTATTTGAGTATATAACTTATGTCATACTTATAAAAAGAAGATTTGTATGTCATGAATGTAAATATAAGTTTACTGAATCGGTTACAATTCAAAGAGAAAAAAAGAATATATCCAATAAAGTAGAACAGAAAGTGTTGAAGGATTTAAAACAGTATAACCTAAGCTTAAAATATATAGCAGAAGAAAATAATATAAGTGATAATACAGTAAGAAATATATTAAAAGAGCATATGAAAGATTATCCAAAGCATGTAATTAGTCTTCCAAGAGTTATATCGTTTGATGAATTTAAAGCAGATACAAAAGAAGGTAAATATGCATTTGTATTAAATGATCCAATACATAAAGAAGCGTTGGATGTACTTTCAAACAGAAAAAAAGAATACCTAATCCAATATTTTACATATTGTGAGAATAGGTATTCAGTTGAGTATGTCATATCAGATATGTATGAACCATACCGAATAGTCACCACGATAATGTTTCCAAAAGCAAAGTATGTGGTTGACCCATTTCATTATACCAGATATATAATGGATGCGCTAGATAAAGTTAGAATTAGATTACAAGATAATTATGGTTATAATAGTAATGAATATAGAATGTTGAAGAACAAAAAGAATGTTAGTTTGCTACGAAGATATAGTAATGAAATAGATTGGTTTACTTATACAAAAAGATTTAAAAATAATCATTTAGTTGATATATTAAAATATGATTTAAGAGAAAAATTACTTGATATTGATGAAGAATTAAAAATGTCATATCAATTAAAAGAATTGTTTTTAGACATAACCCATCATGCTACATATGAGAATGTAAAAAATCAATTAATCAACTGGATATCTTTAGTAAGAGAACAAAACATAGAAGAAATGAACGAGGCAGCAAATACAATAGAAAATTGGCTAGAATATATATGTAATTCATTTATAGATAAAAGATTTTCAAATGGATTTACAGAAGGATTAAATAATAAGATAAAAGTAATTAAAAGAGTAGGATTCGGATATAAAGATTTTGACTTTTTAAGGCTAAGATTATTATATATTTTAAATAATAAAAATATGAAAAAGTTAAAAAAATAACTTTCTCACAAAATTAAAAAAATACAAAAAAGTAAGAATTAAAAATATTTAAATATAAAAGTGTATTAGCAATAAAAAACAAGCATTTTAAAAATGATTATTAAAATACTTGTTTTAGTTAGGTTTCAATTAACTTTATTAAATTTTTACTCCCCACCAGATTTCGAAGAACCAAAAGATCTCAATCGAGATCTCTTTTTGTTTTAAACGTTAATATTCTTTTCCATAAATTTTTCTAATGCCATATTAAATTCATTTCTATCTTTTAAACCAACTAAGTATTCTTCATTATTAATAATGTTTATTTTTCTTATACAAAATGAAGCAATATCGGCTTCATCAGTTAAATAAACATATTTAACATCATCAATAATTATTTCATCAGTTACAAAATAATCTTTTCCATCATCTAAAGTAATTATTTCTAATTCTTCACTCATCTTGAACCTCCAGCTCTTGTAGTATCACCATTTAATGTTGTAAGTAAACTACTAATTTCTTCTTGATTAGCATCTTCTTTAGCATAAGCTTTAATAACTTTTTCCATTAACTTTTGATAATCTTCTAAAGAAATATTTTTGCTTTCTAAGTATTCATCAAAAGAACTATGTAGGGCACTTTTAATTTCATCTTCTGTATAAGCTCCGGGATTATCCCCAATTAATCTAGACATCTTTGAGAATAATTCATCCATATGTTCAGTTTTGTTATATTCGTTTAAAGATCTAAAGCAGCCATATATCCTTGTATCAATATCATATTCTTTATTTTTATTTAAAACATCACTAGCAACATCTCCCATATTGTACCACCAATAAGGTCTTTGTTCTTCAGTATTATAACCATCAGTCTGAGTATTATCTCTTACAACTGAAGCTAATTCATTTTTTATATCCATAGCATTTTCTCCGATTTCCATAGCTTCATGTAGTTCATGTACTCCAACAGTTATACCAATACCTATGGCAACAAGCACAATAGCCTTTTTAGCTAAATCACTAATTCCTTTTGGTTTTCTTTTCTTTGTACGACTATTTCTAACAATAGGTCTATTCGTACTTAAATTAAATGCTTCTTCATCTCTATTGTATTCTTTTCTAGTACCATCACTATTAAACATTTTATTAATAGTGTAGTCAAAATCTTGAACATTGTCACTCATATGTATACCTTCTTCCTATTATCATTTTAACCTAAAAAATTAATAATAGCAATATTTTTTGAAAAAATTGACAAGTATTATTGCATTGTTTTTTTTTATTTGATATAATTTATGAAGAATAGGTTGGTGAGACGAATTGTGAGCTTAAGTGTTATAGATAAGTACGTAGTAAAAAAACAAAAGGACCTACTTGAGTACGCAAAGATACTAGAATCATTAATAAGTATTAATGAAAATAAAATGTGGCAAAACAAAAAAGAATTTGTAAATTATGCCAAAGAAATAATTGAAATATATGCAGAAGCATACTATTTTCAAAACAATAAACATAAAGATAATCCAATTGAATATTCTAATGATAATATAAACTTTGTACTAAAATCAATAATAGAATATTGTAGACTCCATGATAGAATGAATCTTATAAGAACTTGGAAGAATGAAACTTTTTTATTGTCAGTTATAATCTGTACAGCATGTTATGTCGACTTTGCTTGTAACGTCGTAGATGGAGATTTTCAAGATACCAAAAACAAGTTTAAATATTTATTAGCATATTTAAGAAAAACAAAATTACTAGTAATAAAAGATAATAAGTATTTCATAAATGATTTATTCGAAGCAGTTAAGAAAAATTGTAGTGAAGATAAAAAGATAATCGAAGGATTTAAAAACGATAATTATCGTAATGATTATAAAATGATTAGTAATAATCCAACATATTATGAAGTGAAATTCAGTTATACAATTCCAGGTCTAAAAGAGTTTGATGAATCTTTAGTAAAAGGTGTCTTAAAAGATTATGAACAAAAGATAGAAGAAATATCATATGATTTGCTAGCAGCTGAGGTTTTAAAAGAATTAATTAGTAATAAAGAAATGGATAAATATGTCATAAGAATTAACAAGAATTTAAAGAAGGCTGGATTAGTAAGATTATTTGATAATAAATATTTAAAAGAATTTGTTAAAATACTAATTCCATATGATGAAGAGGTAAAATATCAAAACATAATAAGCGATTATAAAGAAATAGAAATGAATTTTATATATGAATATGATGAAATAGAAAATGTCAATCCCACAATGTTTGTTAATGATATGGAACTTTTAGTAAATAAAGAATTTGTAAATAACAATTTAGATAATGCACTAAGTTTTGATAAAATGGGTATTAAGTTAATTGTAAAGAATAGGGAGGAATAAAGATGAATGCAAGTAGAGAATTTTTTACAAAGTTTATGGAACCATTATTTGAAGGTTTCGTAAGTATATTCAAAGGGATTGGTCAAGGGGTATTTCAAATGTTTAATATTGTAAATTACATTACAGTAATAAATGATTATAAAAGTGAGTTAACTGGAGCAGGGTTAGTGGTAATGATTCTATCAATTATCTTCTTAATTGCAATATTTGGATTAATCATCTTCTTAATCTATAGATCAATCAAAGTATATGTTAGATATAGAAGAAATGTTAAAAAAGAAGAAATGTTAATCGAAGAAATTGATTCATTAAATAATGAAATATTTAAATTAAAAAGACAAAATGCTAAATTTAGTGAACTTACTAATGAAGCTGGTGAAATAGAATATAACGAAGATGGAACACCTAAAAATGAACTTAAAGAAGGTGAAAGTAGATTCTTTAAACTTAGTAATGTTGATATTACTTATGAAAATAATGCTCCAGAAGAAATTCAAAATTCATTTACACTTGAAGAATTTTGTAATCGTTTCAGAGATTACTCAGCATCTAAATTACACCTATACTATGATATTAATTTAATTCGTTTATTCATTGCATCATTTGCATCAAACAAATTAATTATCCTTGAAGGTATATCTGGTACTGGGAAAACATCACTAGCATATGCTTTTGGATCATTCGTAGATAATGAAACAACCGTAGCAAGTGTTCAACCATCATGGAGAGACTCAACAGAAATATTTGGTTATTTCAACGAATTTACAAAGAAATTTAACGAAACTGAAATACTAGAAAAAATGTATGAAGCTCAATATAATGATGAAGTATATATTACATTACTAGATGAAATGAATATTTCTCGTGTGGAATATTACTTTGCAGAAATGTTATCTATCCTAGAACTTCCAAATAAAAAGGACTGGGTTGTAGAATTAGTACCAAATGTTTGGCCTGGAGATCCTAAAAAACTAGAAAATGGAAAATTAAAAATTCCTGAAAATATGTGGTATATCGGTACAATCAACAACGATGACTCAACATTCATGATAACTGATAAGGTTTATGATAGAGCAATGCCAATCGCAATCGATGATAAATGTGAAGTATTCGAAGCACCAGATACAGATAAAATTAAAACAAGTTACAAATATTTAGATAGTTTATTTGAAAAATCAAGTAATGAACATCCAGTAAGTGAAGAAAACTTAGAAAAGATTGCTCAACTAGATAGATATGTAATTGATCACTTTAGACTAGCATTCGGTAACAGAATTGTAAAACAATTAAAAGAATTTGTTCCTGCATTTGTTGCTTGTGGAGGAGATGAAGTCGCAGGTATTGATTATCTAATCGCTCACAAGATTCTAAGAAAATTTGAACAATTAAATCTAGCATATATTAAAGATCAAATTGATGGCTTAATTAATTACTTAGAAAAATTATTTGGAACAGGAAAAACTCCAGAATGTAAAGCATATTTACTTCGTCTTAAGAAAACAATTTAGGTGATTTCTATGGATATAGTAGAATATATTAATAATTTAAATAAAGATAGTGCCAACAAATTCATCGCATCAACATCATCTAATATTACTGTAAAGCGTGATATTGATGCGTGTGTCAGTGACACATCTTGGATAGATATGGTTGAAGAATGTATACCATATCTTGATAACATTATAAGAAATCCCAGAAGATTCATAGTTCAAGAAGAAAATATTGTTCCAATTGAAAAAGCAAAGGTTGTAACAGAAGAATCAATTAGACATTTAGCACAACATACAAGTATGATTCAAGAGGTGCAAGAAGATGGAACAGTTATTCCTCTTAAACTATTAAATGTATATCGTGAAGAAACTGTGGATTTATATGAAAATCGTTTCATTAAATCACTCGTAGATAACTTATATACATTCGTAAATAATAAGTTAAGCGAATCAGATCAAAGAAGTTATGCCAAAGTAGAAAGTGCTGTAACATATTCTGGTTTAATGAAGAAAAAAGGTGAAGTTGTCGAGGTAAATCTTCAACTAAAAAGTAAAAAAGATACTGAGGTAGATGCATCAAAAGATGGACATAGCCTTGAAGAAAGAATTGAACACATCAAAGATATAGTATCAGCATTCCGTAGCTCAACATTTATAAAAAGTCTAAAGGAATCTAGCCCAGTAAGAAGCCCAATTAGAAAAACAAATGTAATTTTAAAAGAACAAAATTTCATTAAAGCTCTAGAACTTTGGGAATACCTAGAAAAGAATAATATTAAACCAATAACAAGTATGGATAAAAGAACAGAAATTGTTAAAGATCCAGATATAAAAACTAAATATGATTTAGCATTCTTTATTGATACAGATGCTATTGATATTAATAAAACATCAAATAAAAGTGAATTCAATTCTGCTATTATTAGTAAATTAGTAAATGATTTTGTCTTTACTGGAGATATAACAGAAAAAGAATTCAAAAAATTAATGGAAAAAGAATTTAAAGAAGCTAAGAAAAGAAAAGATAAGAAGACTAGTGAAATTAAGAAGACTATTGAAGCATTCTTAAATAATTATAATAGCAATAAGAAAAAAATAATTTCAATAATAAAGTAAGTGAGGGAATAAAATGACCAAAGAAAATAATAAAAAAGAAGACTTTTTAAGAAATAAGGAAACTATCAATATTAAAGAGTTCATGCTTTTAAAAAGTGGTGAACAAGATAAGTTAATCGAAGGAACATTAAATAATATGTATGAAAACAATGCGGAAATTACAAAAAAACACATTGAAAAAGTATTAAATGTTGCTTTTGATAACAAAGATAATGAAATCTATTTACCACATAGTTTATGTGTTAAAAAAGATGGAAACAAATTATTATTTTCTTTCCAAAAAAGAAATAAAGCTTTAATTATTTTATTCCTTCTAGGTTTCTTATTTATCGCTGGATTTGCTACATTCACCGGTGTTCAACTTTTAGGTAAAGAAAAGTTAAATATCGACTTAAATGATGATGGAATAGCAGATTTAAATATTGATTTAGATGATGATGGCATTTGTGATGTAAACTGTGACACAAATGATGATAGAAAACCAGATAGAAACATTGATTATCGAGGAAATAGAAAACCAACATTTAATGTTATTCTTAAAGACGGAACAATCTTTAATGAAATGAATCAATTAGATGAAAAAGGTGTATGTAAATTAAATTGTGATACCAATAATGATGGATGGCCAGATACAAATATTGATTTAGATGGTGATGGTAAAGCAGATTTAAATATTGATATTGACAATAATGGCTTACCAGACTTAAACATTGATACAAATGGTGATGGAGATCCAGATATTAATATCGATGATGATGGCGATGGCAAATGTGATAGATTATGTGCAATCGTTAGTGATGAAAAGGGCGGAATGACCACGATAGGGGGAGGAAACGTAGACATTAACACAGCAGCCTTAATAGTGGCATTTGAAACTGGTGATGATATTAATTTATCTAATCTTTATCCAGACGACCAAAACAATCCAGATGTTAATACAAAGGTGCCTGATGTTAAATTCAAGATTACAAATACTACTGATAGAGCTCTTCATTACAATCTAGACTGGATTGAGGTAGAAAATACATTTACAAGTGGCAATTTCTGGGTAAAAATTTCTAGTGAACCGAACGGGTATTCTAAAGAATGGGCATCAGCTCCAGTAACAAATAATAGATTCGGATTTAATATTGAAATACCAGCAAAGACAACTCAAACTTATACATTATCATTTACTTTACATGGTACAGGTGTTGAACAAAACTACGATCAAGGAAAGTCATTTAAGGGAAGAGTTGCAGTAGAATTAATCGAAAATTCAAATAAATAATATAGGGAAGCAAAGCATGCTTCCTTTTTATATTTTGTCTTTGTATAAGACTTTATGCCGTCAAATTGTGAAAAAAAATACATTTGTTTGTTATAAATTGATATTCTAAAGATTCATTATAATCCTTTTTTTACATATAGTTTAAAGAGGGATTATTTATGTTTTATAATAATATACATACAAGAATTAGATATATTTTTTTAGTAGTTATTTTAGTTTTAGTTATTGCTATTGTTAGAGTTTTTTATATTCAAGTTTTTTCATACAAAAAATTAAATACTCTAGCAGAATCTTTATGGAGTAGAAAGTTACCTATATCTGCAGACCGAGGTAAAATAGTTGATCGAAAAGGTAAAGTTTTAGCAGATAATATCACAACTACATCTCTCGTTGTTATTCCAAACCAAATTAAAGATAAGGAAGATGCTGCCAAAAAGCTAAGTGAAATATTAAAAAGTGATTATAAAGATATGCTTAAGCATGTAAGTAAAAAAACATCAATTGAAAGAGTGCATCCAGAAGGACGAGGTTTAAGCTATGATATAGCTGAGAAAATAGATGCTTTAAAAATAGATGGTGTATATTTAGTAAAAGAAAGTAAAAGATATTATCCATATGATACAGTTTTAAGCCATGTCCTAGGTTATGTTGGAATTGATAACCAAGGATTGTCTGGTTTAGAACTTTACTATGATGATTACTTAACTGGTGAGGATGGGTCAATCAAGTATTTTTCTGATGGAAAAGGTCATAAATTAGAATTATCAGAAATTTACGAAGCACCGACATCTGGTGTAACCCTACAACTAACCATTGATTTAGATTTACAACTTGCTATGGAAAATGAACTTGATAATGTCGTAGCCAAATACAATCCCGATAGTGTTATAGCAATTGCAATGAATCCTAAAAATGGAGAAGTATTAGCTATGTCATCAAGACCAAATTTTAATAGTAATGAATATAAAAATTATAGTACTGAGGTAATAAACAGAAACTTGCCAATCTGGATGACATTTGAACCTGGGTCAACTATGAAAATAACAACCTATACTGCCGCTATAAATGAAGGATTAATAAATATTTTTGAGGATAGATTTACCGATTCTGGATCAATAACTGTAGATGGAGCAACGCTTCACTGTTGGAAACATGGAGGACATGGTAATCAAACATACCTTGAGGTTATCGAAAATAGTTGCAACCCGGGATTTGTTAACCTAGGGTTAATGCTGCAAAAAGAAAAATTAATGAATTATATAAAAAAATTTGGCTTTGGAACAAAAACAGGAATAGATTTAAATGGAGAAGGAAACGGAATATTATTTAATTTAGATAAAATGGGTAATGTAGAACTGGCCACAACAGCCTTTGGTCAAGGAATAAGTGTAACTCCGATTCAACAGGTTCAAGCAGTTTCTGCTATAATAAATGGAGGAACATTATATTCCCCATTCTTAGTAAAAAATTACTTAGAGCCAGAAACAAATACTATAATTAAAAGTGTAACTGCACAAAATAAAGGCACAATCATAAAAAAAGAAACATCAGATTTAGTTAAATATGCACTAGAAAGTGTAGTTGCTAAAGGCTCGGGACATAATGCATATATTGAAAATTATCGCATCGGTGGAAAAACTGGAACAGCTCAGACAGTTGAAAATGGGGGATATTCATCAAGTAAATACATTTTATCATTTATTGGATTTATGCCAGCAAATGACCCAGAAATTGTAGTTTATGTTGCCGTTCAAAATGCTAAAGGGGTAGTGCAATATGGTGGTACTGTTGCAGCGCCAATTGCTAGAAATATATTTTTAAGCGCCATAGATATCCTTGATATAAAGCCAGATAGCGAAGGAATCCCTAAAGAATATACTTGGTTAGATCAAAAATATGTAATTGTACCAGATGTAGTAGGTATGAATATTGATGAAGCAAAGAAAGCTTTAAAAGGCTTTAATATAGAATATAGTGGAAATGGGGAAACAGTTATTTATGAGTCTCCGAAAGGCGGAATGTACGCTAAAGAAAACGGTACAATAGTATTAATGCTTAATTAAATGTAAAATCATGTAAATATTTTCTTTAGAAAATAAAAAAAATAAAAAATTGTTGTATAATAAGGTTACGAGGTGGAAATATGTTAATATTAGCTAAAGCTTCAATGGCAATGATGTTAGGATTTGTTTTATCATTAATAACAGGTTTATTTATTGTACCATTATTTAAAAAATTACATTTTGGTCAATCAGTAAGTAAATTAATAAACGAAAGACATTTAAAAAAAGAAGGAACTCCAACAATGGGGGGCATAATTTTTATTATTCCCGTTATTATATCCCTAATTTTATTATATATAAAAGGAAGTATAGAAATAAGTTATAATCTAATAATTGTGGTATTTGTCTTTTTAGCCTATGGATTACTAGGATTTGTGGATGACTATTTAAAAGTTAAGTATCATAATAATAATGGTATAAGCCTAGTTACCAAATTTTTAATTCAAATGTGTATAGCATTAGTATTCTTTTACCTATTTATGAAAGGTGGCGGAGAGCCTGTTCTAAGCATAAGCTTCTTAAATATCTATATAGATTTAGGATGGATGTTTGGTTTATTCATACTTTTCTTACTTGTTGGTACCACGAATGCTGTTAATATCACTGATGGCTTAGATGGTTTAGCTGGTGGATTATCTGCCATTGCCTTTTTTGCTTATGGAGTTATAAGCTGGAATGCCGGATGGCTAGAAGGATATCAAGAAATAGCAATTTTTTGTTTCCTTTTAGTAGGTGCTTTAGTAGGCTTCTTGGTATTTAATACCCACCCAGCTAGAATATTTATGGGGGACTTAGGATCCTTGGCTCTAGGTGGTGCTTTAGCATCTGTGGCAATTGTATCAAGACATGAAATATCACTAGCTATTATCGGTGGAGTATTTGTAATAGAAACTTTAAGTAGTCTAATTCAAATAATATCAATCAGGTATTTTAATAAAAAAGTATTCTTAAAGGCCCCATTACATCATCATTTTGAAGAAATAGGGTGGAATGAAACTGATATTATTAAATTATTCTGGGTGGTAGGTTTTATTCTTGCCATGGCAGCTATCACTTATGGAGTTTGGTTATAAAGTATGCAATCATTTGCATATTTTTATATGCTAGGAAAGTCATCCATTTTTTTGTAAATAAAAGCATTGATATATGGCCAAACATATGATATAATCAAATTATCCAAGGGGTTGGTCATATGAATACTTATAAAGCATATAAATTAAGAATTTATCCAACAAATTCACAAAGAGAATTGATTGAAAAGACTTTCGGAAGTACTAGATATATTTATAATAATTTTCTGACAGTAAGAAAAAGTAAATATGAAGAAAGTAAAACAAAGATAAGTGTATATCAACAATTAAAAGAATTAGCAAACTTAAAGAATGAAAAAGAATGGTTAAGAGAAATAGACTCATGTGCCCTACAAGCATGCGTTTATAATTTAGATGATGCATTTCAAAAGTTTTTTAAAGGAAATGGTTATCCAAAGTTTAGAGCAAAAGGTGTACATGAAAGTTTTAGAACAAATAACACATTAAATACTTATAAAAATAAGAAATATGAAAGTATAAGAATAGATTTTAATAAAAGAATAATAACATTACCAAAATTAAAAGAAGTAAAGTTTCGTGGATATAGAACAACAAAAGAAATCGTAGGTAAAATAAAATCAGCAACAATTAGTAAGGATGCTAACAAATACTTTGTAAGCGTCCTTGTTGAAATGCCATTTATTAATACATCATTAAAACCAACATCAATCGTGGGATTAGATCTAGGCATTAAAGATTTTATAGTAACATCAAATGGAGAAAAAATAAAAAATGAAGTAAAGATAAATGAAAAAAGACTAAAAGGATTACAAAAAAGGTTATCAAGATGTAAACCTGGAAGTAAAAATAGATATAAAGTAAAATTAAAAATACAAAAATTGTATTTAAAAATTAGGAATGCCAGAAAACATATGATATATAAACTTGCAAATAAAATATTAAAAGAAAATGACATAATATCAATTGAAACATTAGATGTTAAAAGTATGTATCAAGTTCATAAAATAGCCAAACACTTAAAAAACTTGCCGATCAGAGAATTCATACGAGTCTTAAAATATAAATCAAATTGGCTAGGTAAAAAAGTAATTGAGATAAATAAATATTATCCAAGTAGTCAAAGTTGTAATAGATGTGGATTTAAGAACGAAGAAGTAAAAAAATTAAGTGTAAGAAAATGGATATGTCCAGAATGCGGTTTGATACATGATAGAGATATAAATGCAAGTATAAATATAATGTTTGAAGGATTAAAAATATATATGAAAGATTGTATAATCTAAATAAGAACAAAAAAAATAAAAACAAGTAGGGTGGCGACCATCCAAAATTGGTCTGTGGAGAAACCAAAGGTTTCAGTGAAGCAGAAAGTGTTATCGTGAGGTAACACAGATACTTGACTTTCGTCAGAAATTTAAGTTGTGTTCTTGCCATGCTTAAGATAATTGTGCTATAATCTATATGGTAGGGAGGTACTAATGAAAAAGATTTGTATCATAATTTTTACAACCATTTACATATCTATATGTCTAGTAGTAACAACTTGCTTACTTCATTTTAATGACTACAACGTATCAGTTTTTAAAAACTCATCACTACTTATCTTAAAAGAAAACTATGATGACTTAAAAAAAGGTTCTTTAGTAATAATTGAAAAATCTTCTATAAATAAAGATGATACAATATTTTACTATGATACATCTAAAGGTGATATGAAAATATCTATAGACAAAGTAAAAAAAATAGATACCGTTTCAAGTAATGAATCAGTATATACATTAAAAAGTGATAAAATGCTAACAAATGAATTTATCATAGGTACAAAAAATAGTGCTAAAATAATACCAACGATCGGAGCAATATTAGGTCTTTTAGAATCTAAATGGGGCTTTTTAGTAATTATTATTCTACCATTTTCTTTATTATTTGTATTTGAAATATACACATTAATCAAAGAATTTAAACCAGCAAAGAAAAAAAGAAATCGGAGTAAAAATGAAGTTAATAGAGCAAAACAGAAATAAAATCTTAAGGATTTTGTTAATTTTAATTATATTACTTAGCATTACCATTTTCGTAAGAACTTTTGGAAGATACATTTATAATGAAATACGAGATTTTTATTTAGCATCTCACAGCTTTTATTTTAATAGTGACAAATTATCCGTAGCTATGAATAATGAAGAACTAGATAATTATTCTGGGGTAGACCCATATACTATAACCATTAATTTAAATAGTTATAAAAATAATTTCGTAGCATCATCATCAGATATTACCTATACCATAAGTTACACTTGTTCCGAAAATGCTACATGTGAGCTTTCTAAAACCGAAGGCATTATTTATACTGCCAGTCATACAGATGCATTTTATGTTACCATAACTCCGAAAGAAAACTTAAGTGATAAAGAAAGCATCTGGGTTGAAATTACTGCTACAGCTACAAGTCCATATCAAAAGACTCTGCGTGGAAAATTCACTTTAACCGTTGGAAAAATGGGATTGTCTTATGCCATAAACGATGTAAAAAATAGAGCATATTTTGATATATCTTTTACAAACACCTATGACTTTTACACTATTGACGAAGCATTTCAAAATTATAGTATCGGGGATAGAATAGATATAAACACTTATTTAAATTTATCTGATGATGATAAAAAAAAGTGTAGTTCTGCAGTTATAGAAATAAAATTTGATCCCTCAATTGTCATCCTTGATATGACTAATGAACTATATTTAAATGCCATAAATTCTACTACTAAAGAAATAAATAATAAAGATTATATAAATGGATTAACTTTTAAAATAGAAGCTTTATCAAGTAATATCATTAGATTTTATAAAAGTGATGTTACTAAAGATTATACTTATCCATTTGGAACATCTAGTCCAATAATTACTGTAATATTTCATTAAAGGAGGTAAAAACATGAGTTTAAATGTAATGAAAGAATATTTAAAATTTAATAAAAAAAGATTAATAAATTATACTAAAATATGTTTAGAAAAATATTATAATAAATCTATATTTGAAAATCTTTTAGAAGCCTACTTTAATGTAAGATATTATGAAATACCAGATACTTTAACTACAACTATAATTAATAAAACTTTAGTAAAAGAAGCTGAGGTTTTAAGTAAAAACTATGATATCGAAGATATTAAGATTATTCTTGAATATTTCCCATGTATCTATTATTTTGATCACTTTTTAAAAAAAGATATTGATGATCTATTATTAAAGATAAATAATTTTAGAACTAAGACTTTATCACTAGAACCATTAGATTCATCTTTAAAAAAAGACATCCAAGAAGATGAAAAGAAACTAGAAAAGTATCTAAATAATTTTACATCTAAAGACTTTACCTTAGAACTTGAAAAAACAACTACTAAATCTTTATTTATGACTAAATTAAATCACAATCTAAAAATACCTAAACTTTATAGCGAATATGCTATTAATAACGTTTATAATCGAGGTCTAGTATTAGAAAATAAATTATTTGTAAGTCTATATATGATATCATCATTAGTTTTAAAAGATATCATAGATAATAAAAATAATAGTTATATCACTGACTTTACATCTAGTTTAATAGAAAAAGAAGATAAATTAAAAAGATTATTTAATATTATAGATAGTAATGAAATAAAAAATAGAGTTATTTTTAAGATAACTGAAAAAGATTTTGTAAACTATAAAGATAATATATGTACTTTTATCAAAAATGGTTATAAATTTGCTATAATATTAGAAGAAAATTCTAAATTAAAAAATGATACAATACTAAAAGTATTTACTTATGTTTTAGAAAGAAAAGAGATGGAGGTATAAAATGGACACATTTATGAAATTTTTATATGAGTTTTTAAGTCAATTTTTTAAAGGATTCATTTTATTTTTTGAAGGACTATTTAAAGGTGTCATAGAAATATTTAATATTCCTGCATACATAAAAGTTATAAGATATTATCAATCAGATTTAAAAGGGCCTGAATGGTTATTCGTAGCAATTGCAGTTTTATGTATTCTTATCATCCTTGCTTCTATAATACTTTTATTATATTTAGTTTTACGAAAATATCTTAAATTTAGAAAACAAGTCGTCGAACAAGAATCTTTACTTGAAGAGGTTGCAACCCTTAATAAAGAGGTGGCAAATCTAGTAGAAGAAAAACAAGATATCTTAGCTATGAAAGTATCTAAACTTGGTTTAAAACCTAGTGATAGTGATACGGAAGAAGAAACAAGTGAAAATGAAACTGAAGCCGGAGATGGCCAAAGATTTCCAAAACTTGCTAGTGTTGATGAAGCATTTGCTAAATATAAAATTCAAAACTACAATAACACTTTTACTTTAGAAGAGTTAGTGGAATATTTCCGCAACTTTGCAGCTTCAAAACTAAGACTTTATTATTCAACAGAAATGATTAGATTATTTATATCAGCTTTAGCATCTACAAAACTTATAATCTTACAAGGTATATCTGGTACAGGTAAAACATCACTTGCTTATGCCTGGGGAAAATTTTTAAAACATGACTCATGTGTTGCATCAGTTCAACCTTCATGGAGAGATCGTACAGAACTTTTTGGTTATTTCAACGAATTTACAAAGAAATTTAATGAAACAGAAGTTTTAAAAGAACTATATCAAGCTGGCTTTACAGATGATGTCTATACTGTAATACTAGATGAAATGAATATCTCCCGTGTAGAATATTATTTCGCTGAAATGTTATCTATTCTAGAAATGCCTAACAAAGATGAATGGATTATTGAACTTGTATCAAGTGCTTGGAAAACTGACCCAAAACATATAATTGATGGTAAAATTCAAATACCTGCCAATGTATGGTATATTGGTACTATTAATAACGACGACTCAACATATATGGTAACAGATAAGGTATACGATAGAGCAATGCCAATTGATATCAATGATAAAGGTAAAGTTTTTGACCCCATTGATACTGAAGCTCTAGATATAAATTATTCTTACCTAGATAGTTTATTTAAAAGTGCTATGGAAAACAATCAAATTTCTAAAGCAACTTTAGATAAAATTGAAGACATGGATGATTATGTTATCAAACATTTCCGTATAGCTTTCGGTAACAGAATTGTTGCTCACATGAAAAAATTTGTTCCCGTTTATGTAGCTTGCGGTGGTGATGAGGTATCCGGAGTTGATTACTTTATAGCTAGAAAAATATTAAGAAAATTTGAACAATTAAATGTTTCATATATCAGAGATGAAATAGATGGTTATATAGATTATTTAAATAAGACATTTGGTAAAGATAAAATGAAAGAATGTATAGATTATTTACTACGTCTTAAGAAATTGACATAGAGGTTCCCATGGAAATATTTGAATTATATGAAAAATCTAATGAAACTAAGAATAATAATTTTACTAAGAAAATAGATTCTAACCTTCATGTATATAAAGATTATGCTAAAAGAGAATGTAATTTTGAATGGTTAGATATAATGGAAGAAACTATAAGATACTTAGATAATATTCTTAGAAATCCCAATAAATTTATCATAAATGAAGAAGATGTAATTAAAATAGAACTTGCTAAAAGAGTAACCGTAGAAAGTATTAAACATCTATCAAGAAATACCAATTTAATTCAAGATTATGATAAAAAAACCGGAGATGTAAGACCATCAAAAATCTTAAATATTTCAAAAGAAGAAAGTTTTGAAACCTATGAAAATAAATTTATTTATTCTCTTATTCAAAATATGAAATTCTTTATTGAAAGAAAAAAAGGTCATCTTGAAGGTGGAAACTTTTATAAAAATGATAAAAAACTAGTATATAATGCTGCATCAAGTCTTGGAAAAGAACATGTAAATATGAATCTAACAATAGATTCCAAAGTATCATCAAATGGTAAAAGTGACATGGAATCTATTAATAAAAGAATTGAAGATTTAGAATTACATATTAAAGATTTATGTGCATCAGATGTTTATAAAGCTATTGAAAAAAAGCATATTTCTCTAGTTACATCTCCGATAAAAAAGACTAATGTTATAATAAAAAATGTAAATTTCCAATATGCTTTAAAACTTTGGAATTACATGCAAGATCATACAGATGATGATATAAAAGATGAAAAAAGTAAAAAAGATTATTATGACAATGATGTCTTAAAAAAGATGGTTGATGAATCATTCTTACTTAATTATCTAATTTCTAAAACATTAGATGAAGAAGAAAAAGAAGAGGTAATAGAAAAAGAAGAATTAAGTAAAAAAGTTGTAAATAATATGCTTGAAAACTTACTTAGTTTTAATAATATTCCCCTAGAAGAATTACAAAAACTTATCGGTGAACAATATGAAATAGTTAAATATAAAGAAGTTGTATCAGATAAATATATTGAAAACTTATTTAAAGAAAAAATATCAAAATACTTAGAAATGGTTGAAGAAATAAAAATATAAGGATAGTGAAAATACATGAAAGATATCAAAATAATTAAAGTAATAATAAGTATAATAAAAACTATAGCTACATTTTTTATAGTTTGTGTTTTTAGTATAATATTTTTACAAAGAGTTAGTAATAATTCTGTCAATCTAGCAGGATTTAGTATTTTTACTGTTGTAACAGAAAGCATGGTACCTAAGTATAATGTATATGATATGATTTTAGTAAAAAAAATAGATACTAAAAATATAAAAGTTAATGATGATATTGTATATCTCGGAGAAAAATCTGACTTTAAAGGTAAAATAGTAACCCATAGAGTTGAAAAAATAGATGAAGAAAATGGCCATTTAGTATTTACTACGAAAGGTATTAACAATACTTTAGAAGACCCTTTAGTAAATGAAAGTCAAGTAATGGGTAAAGTAGAACATAAATTAATTTTATTAAGTTTAATAAGTAAAATAATTAATAATACATATGGTTTTTATTTTCTTATCTTTATACCTTTGGTAGTTATAATAACTCTAGAGGTTATAAGTACTATTGAAGAAAAGAAAGAACTAAAAAAGGTTTTAGAAGATGAAAAAGGGGAAGAATAAGTTTTTTATATTTCTAAAAGTAATAAGAAAAAGAGTTAAGTTAAGTACTTTACTTATGTTAATTATTACTTTTTCTTCCTCAACATTTGCTTGGTTTATATATGCTACAAAAGTTGATAGTGGAATTACTGCTCATGTTAAGGCTTGGAATGTTTCTTTCGAGGTTGGAGATGAAGAAATTGAAGAAAATATGAGTTTTGATATTTCTGAAATTTATCCAGGGATGCCTTCATATAACGATAGTGTAGAGGTCAAAAACAAGGGGGAAACAACTGCTGAAATCTCATATGAAATAATATCATATACTATGTATGGGGTAAAATATGAAATAGATGAAACTAGTTCAATTACAAGTGAAGATTTAAAACAAAGTTTATTAAATGATTATCCATTTAAAATAGCCATAAGCTTATCAAGCCCTCTAGTGGCTCCAAACTCAAACGAATATTTTTCACTGACTGTTACATGGCCATTTGATTCCGGGGATGATGAAGCAGACACCGAATGGGGAACAAGAGCCTACAACTACCATAACGCTCATCCAGATTCTCCATCAATATCAATCGAATTAAAGGTAAGCGCAGTTCAAAAAAATAGCTAAAATGATGAAAATATCCTTCATCATTTTATTTTTTTCTAAAAAACTATAACTTTTTTATAGCCTAGCAGTGGCATTGTGTGCTATACTATTATTATAGAGTATGATATTAAAGTATGTAATCATACTAATATTAGGAGTGTAGTAGTATGGAAAAAAATAAAACGAAAATAATTTCAATTGCATCTATAATAGCATTAACAATTTTAATTATCGGAGCAACATATGCTTACTTTCAAGCACAGACCGGAGAAGGCTCACAAACAGATATTAGGATTAATGCAAATACTGTGGATACTTTAACATTTGAAACAGGTAACCCAATAACATTAACACTCGATCAAGAAAACTTTGCACAAGGTAAAGGTAATCAAACAGGTTCAACATTTGCAAAAGCATTATTGACAGCAAATAGTAAAACAAATACAGCAACAGAAAATTACTATTTGTATTTAAGTATATATACAAATACATTTGGCTATTCAATAAATGCAGATACACCAGAACTAATACTTAGTATAACAGATGCAGATGGAAATGCTGTAACAAACATTTCAAGTTTAACATATAAAACAGTAACAGATGCAAGTGGTGCATCAATATCAGGATATGATATAACTGGAGTAACAGGATTAGTAACAATATTAGATAATAGAGAAATAACAGCAAATCCTAAAAAAGAAGAACAATGGAATATAACAATAACAATGATAAACTATAATGAAGACCAATCTAAAAACGCTGGAAAAGATTTTGGAGCAAAAGTTGTAGTAAAAAAAGGAGAATACAATCCAACAATAGCAGATTATTGTAGTGATGGAGAAAACTTAAAAGATTGTATAATAAAATATGGAAATTTAGGATATGAAACGTCAAAAATAACAATACACAATGCAAGTTTAGCAAATGGAGCTGGAGATAACTCATATAGATATTCAGGAGGAGATGCACATCCAGATTTATACTCATGCAAATATGATGGAAATGATGTAGTAAACATTGATGGAGATATTAATGTGTCGTTAAAAGGAAATTGTTCAAATGTTTATAAAATTACAAAAGACAGTGGTGTCATGTATGGAGATAATTCAACAAGTGCCTTATTTTCAAATAAAAAGTCAGTAAGTTGGGATAGTGCTAATAGTAAATGTATAACATCTTCAGGAGAAAATGTATATACTGTTGGTGGCGGAACCGTAACTCAAGATGCTTGTACAGGAAATGCTTACCTAATAACAGAGGCAAATCAATATTGGTTAGGAATAGAAGAAATGGGAGCAGGAGAAGAAACGTTGGTAACCTTAGCTCAAGAAGATTTATCAAATTATGTATGTTTTGGGTCAACAGCAAGTCCATGTCCAACAGATAATTTATATAGAATCACCGGAGTAATAAATGATAAGGTAAAATTAATAAAATATGATTATGCAACAAGTGATTTGTTGGGAACAGATGGTGATTATGTAAGATCAAAAACACCAGATGCGAATTATTATAAAGGAACTTTAACATCAATTAATACATATTATTGGAATTATAAGGCTACAAACAAAGCTACAAATACCTGGAGTACAAGCTTGTTAAATAAAACAAACTTAAATACAAATTTTATAAATAATATAGGAACGGAATGGTCAAAAAAGATAGCTGTTACAATATGGAAAGTCGGAGGAAATACGTGGTCAAATATAGGAATTGTAGTTCCATCAGTAGCATATCAAAATGAAATAGTAGGTCCAGTAACAACAAATAGCACAGATAATGCTACAGAATATGAAGCAAAAATAGGCTTAATGTATGTATCCGATTATGGATTCGCGGCAAGTCCAGAATCATGGACAACAATAATGAATAATTATAGGACTGAAAGAAACAATAATTGGATGTATATGGGATATAATGAATGGACATTTTCCCGTAATGCGGGCGGTTCGGGCAATGCGTTCAGTGTGATCAGAGATTACGTGGACGACCACAACGTGTCCAGCAGCTTTGCGGTTCGGCCGTCCTTCAATCTCGAGTCTTCCATAACCTATAAATCTGGATCAGGGACTCAATCTGACCCACTAATTATAAATTGAGAATATACAAAGTATATATTAAAATAACAAAATAAATGAGATAGCGTATGCTATCTCGTTTTAGTTTGGTATTTGAATAAAGTTAATTGCTAGTTTTAATTTAGCTTTTTCACCCGATAATGTTGCATTTGTATCAGCTTCATTATCCATTTTATTAGAGCTTCCATCATCCCATTTAACAAATAATCTAATTGATGTTATATTAACATTATCTTTTTTATAAATATTATCAGTAATAGAATCTCCATTATTGATATTTATTTTTTCACCACCATTTAAGGTATAACTAGTAATTACTAAATCACTTACAGCACTTGTTGCATCAACATCTGGAGTAATCGTGTAACTAAATGATACATCAACATTTGATGAATCAATTACTAAATCAACATAACCTTCCGCAGTAGGTGCTATAACATCTTCTGCAATATGTTCAGTACCTAAAAATGTTGGTGTAAGTTCTGCCTCAGTACTTGAGTTATTTCTAACATCCTGATTATTAACAAGTATATGCCATCTTGCTACACTAATACTAGTTTTACCTCCCATACTAGTACTATATTTTGCATAAGTTTCATTAATCGTCGTTACACAAAAGAAAAGAGATATAATAGACATAAGTAGAATTAATTTTCTAGCAACATTCATTTCATACCTCCTTATGATAAAAAATTATATCATAAAAAAGTGTCTAGTACAATGTCTAATGCTTAAAAATGATTGAAGATACAAGTTTTATTATGCTAAACTTAAAGTAAGGAGTTATAAATATGGCAAAAGAAGTAATATTAACCGCAGATAAAATCAAAAAAAGAAAAAAGACATTGCTTAGAACAAAAATAATTATAAGTTTATTAATTTTAATATTTTTATTAATCTTTGCCATATTAAGTATAATATTTAATGTTAATAGATTTACAATTAGTTTAGATTCAAAATTACAAGATGAAAAAGGTATAATTCTTTATTCAGATAAAGAAGAAAAAGCCCATCAAAGAAAGCTTTTTGCAGATACTTTAAATGATATGGATAACATTACTTATGATTGGATTCCTAAAGATGTTAATTCTTCATCAAATGGAGGTAGCCATAATGGTGATAACTATATAGCGTATACATTTTATATTGAAAACGAAGGTAATGTTAGTGTAAATTATTGGTACACTATTAAAATAGATGATGTTATAAAAGGAGTAGATGAAGCAGTCAGAGTAATAGTTTATTTAAACGATGAAGAAACTGTTTATGCTAAAAAAAATAAAGATTCTGGTGAGGCAGAAAAAGATACAGAAATGTTTTATAAAGATGATACTGTAGTTTTAAAATCTCGTAATGATTTTAAAGTTGGTGATATAGATAAATTTACCATTGTAATATATCTTGAAGGGGAAGATCCTGATTGTTTAAATGACATAATCGGGGGAGAAATAAAAATGCATATGGAAATAAGAGAGGAACATTTAGATGAATAAAAAGAATAAAAAGAGACAAAAAGAAATTAGAAAAACATATTTATTATTTTTAATTCTTATAACAGGTATATTTTTAGCAAGTTCAACCTATGCTTGGTTTACAGTTAATAGAATAGTATACATTGATAGCCTTAATGTTAGGGTAGAAGCCCAAGGGGGAATTGAAATATCAAGTGATGGTAAAACATTTAAATCATATGTAACAAGTGAAGATTTAAAAAATGCTAAAGATACATATAAGACTAGTGTTAATCAGCTTCCTTTAAAATTAGAACCAGTTTCTACCTCCGGGGGACTTGAAAATGGTAAATTAATGTTGTATTATGGTAATGTCACTAATAATATGAATGGTGACTATGTACTAAATGCAAATAGAGAAATAGAAACATCAAATAATGAAGATGGTATGTTCATAGCATTTGATATCTTTTTAAAGTCAAATAAAGATACAACACTTTATTTAACTCCGGAATCTGGGGCAAAATACGTCGGAGATAAAATCCCTGGAATTGAAAATGCCACCAGACTTGGATTTATAGTACTTGGTAATACAGTATCTAATGCTAATTTAGATTTTATTCAAAGTTTAAATAATGCAAGTAATGATGATGTATATATCTGGGAACCAAATTATGATGTTCATAATGAATATGGAATAAAGCATGCTAGTGAGGTATATAAAATTACAGTAAGTGAAAGTAATAATCCCCCAGTTAAGTATGATGGTATTAAAAGTAATTTAAAAAATATACCTGTTGAAAAAGCTAATTCAACATATTATCCAAATTTATTTGAAACTGTTGTTGTAGATTATTTAACACCAGCAAACTTTATAAATAATAAAGAAATATTTGCAATTAAAAGTGGTATTACAAAGATAAGAATATATATCTGGCTTGAAGGACAAGATGTAGATTGTGAAAATAATTCAGCCGTGGGAAACCTAGATTTTAAATTCCAATTTAGTACAAATCCATCATAAATGAAGGAGTATTAATATGAAGGTAAATATATTTAAAAACAAGAATATTAAAGTACATTTTATTGTAATAAGTATATGTATTATATATTTAAGTTTTAATGTATTTACTTTCTTTTTTACATTCGGAGATAATATAACAAGGATTAATTCAAATACCATATCATCTGGACGTAGTGGAATAAGTGAAAATATTGTAACAGTTGATAATGAAGAAGATGACTATTATTACTACATGGGACTTAATTATACAGATTCAGATGGTACAATGCCTACGAAAGTAAATAAGAAAATATATGATGAAACTAATTTAATAAAAGTAAAAATTACATATTCAAGTACTGATATAAATAGTGGGTTAAAAGGATATGTTTCTACCACAGAATTACAGGATACATTTATATATTATAAAGTACTACCTATAACTAATAATAAAATAACTATTGAATTAATAGATAATCCATTTACAAATAGACCAAACGATAAAGGTTTTAATGGCTGGGTTACTGATTATAATAGGGCAAAAATAACATATGATGATTCATATTATACAAGATATGTAGAAATTCCTATAACAAATGAAGAAGAAATAGATATAACTATGCATGCTAGTTGGTTAAATGCTAGTGTTGAAAGAATAACCAACTCATGGAATAATATTAGTAATTTTGATACTAAAAAGATGAAAAAAACTGGTACAACATATACTGAAACAGTGTATGGTGACTTTAATATGCGAGGCTATTATAAAGCTGTAACTATATCTTATCTTGGTAGCTGTCGTAACTATTATGATTCTTCTGGTAATAGACAAAACTGGTGTACTTGTTGGAATAGTAGTGGATGTACTTATTATAGTTTAATAAATAATGAAAATTATACTGAAGGAACAACATATTATGAACTTGTAAATAGAAATATGACCGAGGTCGATCCAAGCACATTAAATAGACCAATTATATCTACGGAAGAAAAAGAAAATCCTAATTTAAGTAGTGATAGTAACATGTCAGGATACTATAAAAAAGTTACTGTCAGTAGAAATACAAATATTAGTGAATTATATGATGTAAATGGGGTAAAGCAAAGTGGAACATGTCAAAGTAATAGTTGTGTTTTATATGAATTAGTACAATATTATGCCACAGATGGTAGCCCAAATACATATGATAGTGCTAATGAATATTATTACTTACCAACTAGAGATACAAATATTGCTTTTTTAACTAATACTATATCATCCACTTGGTCAAACGTAAATAAACCATTTACAGTAACAAGCACATATAATGGCACTGATTATCGGTCAAGTGTAACATGGAATCTAAGGACTAATGCTTGGAATGGAGTAGCGGTTCATGCTTATAATGACTTAGTTATTGAAAATGTAAAAATAAATTATGGAAGCACCCTTACAACTGCTAAACCTGATACTGCAAGTGGAACAAGTGATACCGGAACATTTTATGGTAATTGGCATAACGTAAAACTTGGTCGAGGTATAATTCAAAGTGGTAGTAACGCCTCATTTGATTCAGTTCTCGGAGGCTCAAATGGAACTACAGGATCAAATTCAAATGAAACAAAGTTTAGATTAATAATTGAATCAGGTTTTTATAATAATGCCTCACTTACAAATGGTGGAATAAATCAAAATACAACAAGTTATGTTAAATCAAAAGGTATTTATGGCTGTGACTATGATAGAGTCCAAAAAAATAATTCTAATTTAATCGTAGCATATGCGGCATCAGGCTCTTGGGGAGGAATTTACTACACAATTGACCCAGTTGATATTGGTTTTGATTTAACAGTTCGAAGCGGTTCATTTGGTAATAATAAATATGATGCATATGCTGGTATTTATATCGGAGGCCGTGGCTGGGGTACTCATTATACCTCAAGGAGAGTAAAATACGAAGGTGGATATACTTACAATTTAATCGGGGGACCGATTACAGGAACTAATCGTAGTAATTATAATGACTCATACATGTACATAACCGGTGGGGAAATAGATATGGTTATCGGAGGTGCTGGACAAACTGCAACTTATGGTAATCGTATCATTCAAATGACTGGTGGCACAATAAACTATAGTATCTTCGGCGGTTCAAATGGATACGAATCAGGTAATGGTGAAGGTACCGTTAACGGTGGTGCTTATATTTATGTGGGTGGAAAATCTATTATTGGTAAAAGTGAATATGTAAATAATAAAAATGAATTATATGGAGCCGGAGCAGGTAACGTTTTTGGAATAGGAAACGGAAATAGTTCTTATGATACTATTGGCTCAAGTGATAATTCTGTTATTATAATTGCTGATTCTGCCCAAATAAATAATGATGTTTATGGCGGAGGAAACTTTTCATCCGTCGGAGTAAGTAGCAATAAATCAACAACTACAACAGATATTGAAATTCTAGGTGGCACAATTTATGGTTCTCTTTATGGTGGTGGAAATAAAAATGGTTCAGGTTCATCATCAAAAAGTGCAACCGTTACTATAAATATGTATGATGGAGATATCTACGGTGGTATTTATGGTGGCTCAAATCAAAAAGGTACAATTTATGGCGATACAAATATATTTATCTATGGTGGTATAGTTCATACCGCAGTTTATGGTGGAGGTCTAGGTGGTTATGATAGCACTAGTGCTCCCGGGACATTTGTGGGTAATAATGTAAATATAACTATCGGTAGTGATTCCTATGACACTATTCCAGAGATTGGTTCAGTTTATGGTGGAAGCTCTTTTGGTTCTGTAAATGGCACATCAAATTCTGCTACATCCTCAAATTATAATACCAAAGTTGTTGTAAATAAAGGTAAAATCACCAATGTTTTCGGCGGAGGACAAGGAAGCAATACCTATACACCTAAAGTTTATGGCGATGTTTCTGTAACTATAAATGATGGCGAAATTACAAATGTCTTCGGAGCTAATGACGCTGCAGGAATGCCTAGTAAAAATGTTGTAGTGGTAGTTAATAATGGTCATATAGAAAATGTTTATGGCGGCGGAAACAAAACTGATTTAACAAAAAGTGATGTAACTATTAATGGTGGCACAATAGCTAGTGTTTTCGGAGGCTCAAATGAAATTGGGGATGTAAACGAATCTAATGTCTATATTCGTGGTGGTGAAATTTTAGCTTTATACGGCGGCAATAACATCGGAGGCCAAACCGTAACTAGTAATGTAACTCTTTATGATGGTACTGTTACAGATGCTTATGGCGGAGGTAAATTTGCAAGCACCAATAAAACAAATATAACACTTACTAATAATGCCTTAGTTGAAAATACTTATGGTGGTGGTCAAAGTGCAGATGTTGTTGAAAGTAGTAATGTTTTTATAGATGGTGGAAAAACAACAAATACTTATGGTGGTTCTAATATAACGGGTTCGGTTACTTTAGCCAATGTAACAGCTAAAAGTGGGATATCTTCGTATATCTATGGTGGTAATAATGCCGGAGGAACAACCAATAAAAGTGATATATCTATTGAAGGTGTTTCTACTAAAGAGGTTTATGGCGGGGGTAATAAAGCTGATACAACCGAAAGTAATGTAACTATAACTAAAGCTAAAGGTGTTATAAATTATGTTTTCGGTGGTGGAAAAGAAGCCAGCGTAGAGACTACAAATGTTTTAGTAAATGGTGGAAGCATCAAAGAGGTTTACGGAGGTTCAAATCAATCTGGAACTGTTACAAACTCCAATGTAACCGTAGATGCTGATACTAAAACAACCCCTGAGGTTCTAGCAAATATTACTTATACTGTTGAAAAAACTACATGGCAAAGTACAGAATATCCAACTATAGCTAAAATAAAAATGGAACTTATAAATAATACAAGTTCAAGTATAACCAAATATAATGGTTCTTTACATATACCAAATTCTAAAATATTTACAAATTATACCTCAACAGCTATTACGGAAGAAGATTACACATATTCATTTAATGAACAAAATATTTACTATGGAACAAATCCTATTCCTGCTAATTCATCAATAACTCTAGAGTTTGAGGTTCTATCTATGGAAAGTGTTGAAGATTTCAGTGTATCCCATACATTTACTGCTGAAAATGGAACTAATTCATATGTTGATACTACCGGAGAAAAAATAATCTATGTTTATGGTGGAAATAATATTGGTGGAAATACTATAAATAGTTTAGTTAATGTTTTAGATGGTAATATCGGTGATGTTTACGGCGGTGGAAATATTGCAAATACAGCTAATCCTGTTGTAAATGTAAAAGGTGGAAATATTTCTAAAAACGTTTATGGCGGAGGTAACCAAGCAATAGTTACAAATAGTACTAATGTCTCAGTAACTAATGGTCAAGTGGAAGGATCTGTTTATGGCGGAGGTAATGGTCAAACTGCAATTGTAAATAAAAATACTTTAGTAAATATATCAGATAAGGCAAATATCACGAAACATGTTTTTGGTGGTGGTAATGCTGCAGCTACAGGCTTAAGTGAAAACGATAATTCCACAAGCACTGTAAATATTGCTGGTGGTAAAATAAGTGGATCCGTTTATGGGGGAGCTAATACTTCTGTTGTTTACGGGGAAGCATTCGTCAATATCGGAGCTAATGTCATTAGTGATTCCAGCCTTGTTAAAAATGATATTGATATCGCTGGTACAATATTCGGTGGGGGAGAAGCTAATGAATCAGGTAGTGAAATTTACGACTACTCATTTATCAGTGTAACCACAGGAATTAATATTAAAATAGATGGTGAAGGTTATGATAACTTTGCTATGCATGGATCAATCTTTGGTTCAGGAAATGCCTCAAGTACTACCGGTTATAGTTATATAAATATTTATAATTATGGAACATTTGATAATTATCAAAAAAATATTTCCATTCAAAGAGCAGATACTGTAACAATAAGTAACAGTGCTATAGAACTTATCGGAGCAACAGATAGAACAAACGAATATTCTGATGTTTTATTTACAATAAGTAGGGTTAAGAAACTAAAACTTAAAAATAATTCAACTTTATTTTTACAAACTGGATCTAACTTACTTGAACATTTTAATAGTTTGGTAGATATAAATGGTACTGAAGAACTAGCCAGTGTTACAATCGCTGATGATGGCACCATCACTAAAAATGTTAATAATAGATTATATATGCTTGAAGGTAAGAATTTAAATATTGCTACTAATGAACAAGTAACTCAATATGGTAAAGTTACAGGTATGACTTTCTTTGGTATGTATAAACTTAACGCGAGTAAAAATGCCATCACTGCTTTATATAATCCAAAATATGACCAAAATAGTGAGGTTTCTAATAGTGATGCCTATGCCTTCATGAGTGGTTCATATGTTCTAGGTCTTCATGAAGCAAATCATGACATTAAAGTTAATGGTTTTTATAGTAATTTTATTCCTGAAGAAAATCCTACGAATATTAAAGTAGATTATATAAAACCAATTCCTGAAGACTCAAACTACTATATGTGGGTTATCGGTGAACAAGTTGCTTCATATGAAATAACCCTAACGGCCTCAAAATATTTAACATTAGGTACCGTAGAACTCCCATTACGTAATAATTATAATGCCAATAGCATCTTTTCAATCGTAGGTTTCAACTATGATTCCCTTGATCCAAATGTTTCATTTATTGATGAAGCAGATGTTCCAAGAATCGCCGAAAATCCTGAAGATGCCGATAAAATAATGGGACTTAGTATTAAAAATGGTTCAGGATTTGTAACCAAAGGAACTATATCATTTTTAACAGGAACAACAGATAACTTAAAAGGTACAAAAGATTTTGAAAGAGAAAATACAACATCAGTTCCAAGTTTAGTATTTTATTTATATCATTCTAAAAATCTCCAAACCTCAGGTAACATGGGTTCAGTTATTATCTCAATGCTTGTAACTACCAAAATAGATGATTTAAATAGTGAGGTAGAAAGGGTAAATATCGTAGTTAATTTAACCAGAGCTTTATATAATACAAATGAATATGAAGCCACAATTGCTCCATCTAAACACTATGAAATGTTTGCAACTAGTGATGTAGCAATTACTGATAAAGGTAGTTTCTCAAGTTATTATTCCCTTTATATGCCAAGTGAAACATCTCCATATAAAGAAGGATATCATCGTAGTTTAGTTTCAACATACTTATTTCCTGAAAATACTAAAATAACTATGATAGATTTAGTAACTAGAACAATACCAGAATACTATTATTATGTTGTAACAAGTGAAGATGTCGAAAATGCAGCCCTTGAATATGAAAGATATAAAGAGGTATCATACGATTTTTCTAAATTTATTAAAATGGGAAGCACAAATATGGATAATATATATGATGATGCAAGCAACAATGAAATATATTATAATTCCTCGGATGGCTATACGCATGAAGAATTCATATTTATAATTGATTTCAGTGGCACAAATATTACTGAAAATCAAATTAATAAAAGTCTTCTTATTGAACTTAGAAATAAAGATAATAGAACAATTACCAGCGTCCTCGGGGCATCTCAAAGTTCAATGTTTTATGATATATACACAGGCACTGAAGCAAAAATAGAACTTGATGCTAAATTAAGATCTGATGAAATATATCCAGGGAATAAAGCCTATTTAAATGTCACAACTAATTTTGTTAAACCAATTTATAATAATGTTGAAATAACAGACACTACATTTGATGATAAACGCCTTGGTTTAAAACTAACTATATTTGATAGCAACAATAACATTGTAACCGGAGCATCTTTATTAGGTATATCATTTGATGTCGGAGGAAAAAGTTATTATCCTCGAATTGATGGTACAACTAGAATTAATATAGCATCAAGTGTTGCCAATGTCTCTAGTGAAATCAAAATAAATGTTCCATCAACACTTGCTCCTGGAACTTATACATTATTAATTGAAAGTTTTGGTTCTCCGGATGGTATATACTATGGCTTATATTCATCAGCCCAAAAAGAACTAAACTTTAAAGTTTTAAATAATAGTTATGGACTAAGTATGAATATTAAAGATGAATTACTAATAATAGATAAAGAAAAAGGTTTAAATTTACTAGGTAATAATAGTTTTGTATTTACCATAAATCATACATCAGTATTAGAAAATCCTAGTATCCATATAAGCCTTTACCGTAGAGACTATAATACTACATACTCAGTTAATTATGAACTAGTTGATATAAAAGATTATTTTTCATATAACTTTATAGACACTAATGTACCAAATGAATATATATTGTTAGATAAAGCCCTAAGAGAAAATAATATATTTATGAATTTAAATAGTAATTTAAAAACAGGAACATATAGATTGACACTCTCAATTTATAACAATAATGAATATATAGGAAATATTTACAAATATTTGCTAATTAGATAAGGACGTGATAAAATGGATAAAGAAAGTATAAAAAAATTAAGCCATCAAGAACTAATCGAAGCTATTAAAATTATTAATAGCTTCCTTGAGTACCTTGAAGATGCCTTAAATGTTGGTGAAGAAAATGATTGATAAATTAAATGAACAAATCGAAAGTATAAAAGAGGTTTTAGATACATTACCAAAAAATAATAAGAAAAATATAAATGCCTACAAGGAAGAAATAACAAAGACTTATAACACTTATAAAGAATATCAAAAATCTCTTGAAGAAGAATTTGAAAACAGAAAGAAAAAAATAGGTAATTTAATAAAAAATGAAGAAATATCTAAAATAGATGAAGAGTTATCAAAGATGGAAGAAAATTTTTATCTTTTAAGTAATGCCAATACCTCATATGAAAAAACATCTTTAGATAAATACATTTATGATTTAAGTAAGTACTATAAATATAATTTAGATAAAGTAAATATAGATATAGATAATATAACTAAAGTATTTACTAAAAACAGTATTAGTTTAACAAAAGAAAATTTTTATTATAGTAAATATATAAAAAGATATATGGAAAGTTTTTTTAATCATGATGATAATTTAAAAGATTTATTCGAAGAATTATACTGGAAATGTAGTGATATTTTAGTACACGCTGAATTAAACTTTAAATCACTATATTTAAAAAATAAAAGTATATTTGATAAGAATATTAAATTAACAAAAGATAATTTAACAATCAATTTAGATAAATATTATGATTTAAAGAAAAGAAAAGATATTTTAGTATTTAGTGATGAATATACAATATATAATTGTTTTAAAAATAGAATTCTTATTATAAATGATTTTAAAGGTGAAAATATTAAAAATAGTTATCAAACAATATTTGGAAACAACTATGAATCTATAGATATCGAAAATGTTATAAAATATTATTTTGCTTTAAAAGAATATACTGATTACCAAGAGGTAACATACATCTTCCAAGATGCTAAAAATCTACTTTCTAATAAATCAAGTTATAAATCTAACAATAAAACTATATTAAAAAATATTAAAAAAGAAGAAAATATTTTAAATAAAATAAATCATAAAATTGATAAATTTGACAAGAAAAATAAAGATACGGGTAAATTAGTAATAAAACAAAATAATTCCATAAGTAAGTTAAAAGAGTTATATGATAATTTAAATCTAACTAATCTTTTAGATCGTTTAAATGAAAATATTGATAGTGATAAATCATTTAATGAAGTATTAGAAATATATTATGCTAATTATTTATATTTAGTTAAATTAATAAAAAAACTTAATGAAGAAATATCTATTGAAGAGATCAACAACAAATTAGATATTATCAAAAATATTTTATTAAGTCCATATAAAACATTCATGGAACATACCTTAATCGGAGAAGAAAAAGACATTAAAACAGTCTTTAGTGATTGTTATAGTTTAGTTAGTTATAATATAAATGATGAATTACTTGAAAATATAGATGAGGTTAATACTCTTCGAGAAAACATTTATAAAATTATTACTTACTATTACATCAACAAATTAAATATAAATATTTTGAACATAGAATTTTTTTGCAATAGTTAATAAACTATGATATACTATAAACAAGGTGGTAAAAATGAAAATAGTTAAAACAATATTTAGTATACTTATTATTCCTTATGTTATAATTGCTATATTTACAACAGCATGTTTAATGAATTATAACAAATATGGAATTACACAATTTGGGAATAAATCTTTAATAATCGTAGAAGATAATAGTTTAGAACCAACATTTAAAAAAGGAAACTTATTAATTGTAACAAAACCAAGTGATTTAGAAAGCGTCATCCCTGGTGACAGTATTTTCTTTTATAACAATTATGAAGAAGAGGTAAGTGTTAGCTTAAGTACTGTTTCTAAAAGAAAAAAAGTTACTGATACTGAATATTCTTATACAATCGAAGGAAATTATGAAATATCAAGTGAATATTTTATAGGTGGTGTAAACAATACTGTAATTTATCCATTCTTTGGAACTCTTTTAAATGTATTTACATCAAAAGCAGGTTATTTATTAATATTTGTTTTACCAATATTATGTTTCTTCATTTATGAAATATATGCTGTAGTAAAAGAAATAAAAGAATACAAGGAAGAAAAATAATGAAAAGAGGATTCATCATTCTAGGGTGTATACTCTTTTTACTTATGTTTGGAATAGGTAAAACTTTTGGTTTATTTGAAAGTAATAAAGATTTTACTAGCAGTATGAATATAGCTAAGTTTAATTTATTAGTAAATAATGATAATATTATTGATAAAAAAACTTTTACTATAAATAGTATAACAATACAAGAAAATAAAAATGTTTTGGAAGGTAAAATAGCTCCGGGAGTAAGTGGTTATTTTACTTTAGAACTATCTGGCAATTCTTCTGGTGTAGATATTTTATATAATATTTCTATAGACACAGAAGAAATAGCAAATGAAAATATTATTTTAGAAAATGTTACATGTAACGATGAAGATATTATTAAAACTGATAAAAATACTTATACTGGTATATTTCGCTTAAGTGAGATAAAGAACAATACTAAAAAAAATATAAAGATATATTTTAAATGGGAAAACAATGATGAAAATAATGAAATAGATTCTTCTTTTGCAAATGGGGTAGTAAGTGATATACCAATAAGCATTTTAGCTAGTCAATATCTAGGAGAAGAAATTATTCCCTATAACGAGGAAATAGATGAAGATATTTAAAAGATTATTAGATGTATTAATAGTTATTATGACCATTATTTTATTACTAGTTTTGTACGGTAATATTGAAAAGAATGTTTTTAAAAAAAGTTATATCAATTATTTTGGTTTTACATTCTTTGAGGTTGCAAGTGGATCAATGGAACCAACGATTAAAACCGGTGATGTAGTTTTAGTAAAAATAACAAATGATTTTAAAGAAAATGATATCATAACATATAAAGAAGAAAATTATTTTGTAACCCATAGAATTATAAGAATAGAAAAAAATAAAATAATAGCAAAAGGGGATAATAACAATTCTGTAGATAAAGAAATAAATAAGGATGATTGTTTAGGTAAAGTTATAAAGATTATACCAAACGTTGGTACATGGCGAAATGTATTTTTAAATACTAAAGTTGTAGTTACAGTTATTGTTACAATTTTATTATTTTCAATATATTTCTCATTACTAGAAAAAAAGAAGGTTAAAAAAAATGAAGAAGTTACTAAAGAAGATAAAGAAATTAAAACTTGAAAAAAGAAACTTAATTATAATAATTATTATTGTTTGTATAACTATATTAAGCACAAGTATTTTTACTTATGCTAAATATCAACGACAAGCAAATTCTGTTGCACCCTTAGAATATGCATTATATATTTTAAATACTAATCCAATATCAGATACGATAAAAATTAGTGATATAAAACCTAGTAATGATGAGTATGTTTATCCATTTAGTATAAGTAATTTTAAAAGCAAAGATCGATTAGAAACTGATTTAGAATATACCCTTACAATAAAGACAACTACAAACTTACCTCTTGATTTTAGATTAGTTGTAAATGATGATTATAAAACAAATACTAACAACGCTTTTATAAAAGATGAATTAATTCAAGATGCAGATGGTACTTATTTTAGAGTTATGGCCTCGGATAAAAAAACATTTTCATTTAAAGAAAATGAGACAAATTATTATTATCTAGTTGTTAAATTTCCTCTTAATTACATAGATAGTAAGTATCAAGACATAACAGAATTCATTAATATAGAAATTAATTCTAAGCAAGTAATTGAAGAGTAAAAAAATTTATAGAAAATTTAATGCAAAATTTGTTGCATTATGTCGAATAGTATGTTAGAATAGATTTATATGATAGAGAAAGGTATCTCTAGTTAGGAGTGAAATCATGGAAAATGAAATGAATGAAAATCTTGATGTAAATGTGCAAAAAGATGAAAAGAAAAAGGGTGCGGTTTTAGTTGCAAATAGAAAGAAAAAACATCAAAAAAGAATTGGGTTATTAATATTATTATTACTATTAACAGGAATAATGCTAGGTACAACAACATACGCATGGTTCACTGCTAATAAAACGGTTAATGTTAACAAAATTCAAGTTAATGTAGCTGCTCAAAATGGTATTCAAATATCTGTAGATGGTACAACTTGGAAATCAATCATTCAAACTGATGATATTAAAGCTGCTACTACAAAGTATGCTGCAGCAGTAAATCAAGTTCCAAGTGCTGTTGAACCAGTTTCAACTATTGGGGAAATGGGTGCTGATGGACTTATGAAAATGTTCTATGGTGTTGTAGATACTAATGATGCTGGGGATTATATCTTAACAGCTACTCAAAGTGTTGAACAAAATGGTACACAAGGAAAGTTTATTGCGTTTGACTTATTCTTTAAAGTTGATGCAGCAACAGAAACATATTTAACTAGTACATCAGGTGTTGTTGCGGAAGGTGATGACTCTGGTATTAAAAATGCATCAAGAATGGCATTCGTTGTTTTAGGAAACACAACTGCTGGTGCTGCTCTAGCTGATATTCAAGCATTAAATGTTGGAACAAATGCTCCAGTTAATATCTGGGAACCAAATTATGATGTTCATAAAGCTGCTGCTGTGGCTCATGCTAGAGATACATATAGAATTACAACTCAAGAGGCTGGTGCTACACAAATTGCATATGATGGAATTAAAACAGAAATTGATAAAGCTAATAATGTTTTAGTGGGTAAAGCTAATACTACTGATAATGCTGCATATTTCGGAGCTACAACAATGAAATATTCAACTAAAGAAAATTTTACAGATAGATTTAGTTTCTTATCACTATCAGCTGGTATTACAAAAGTAAGAATTTATATGTGGATCGAAGGACAAGATGTTGACTGTGAAAACAACGCATCTGGAGGAAGCATAGTTTATAATTTACAAGTAACAACAGAAAACGAATAATAAATTACAAAATTTAAAGGAAGAATAATCTCTTCCTTTTTTAGTCTTTAAAAAAATCCAAAGTAATAGAAAATTTGCTAATAAATATAATTATATGAGGGATGCATATGCAAAAAAAATATGATAAATGGTTACTTATAACTGTAATTATCATTGCTATCTTTGGTATAATAATGATCTATTCTGCTAGTTCTATCTGGGCCGAATATAAATTTAATGATTCATTTAAATTTGTAAAAGCTCAAAGTGCTTTTTTAATCATAAGTTTGGTAATAGTATTTGTTCTAAAAAAGATAAACCCTAAAATATATTATGAAAAAGCTAATTTAATTTTATTAATATGTTTTTTATTACTAGTCCTTGTCTTAATTCCCGGATTAGGTAAGATAAGAAATGGGAGTAGGAGTTGGTTTGGTATCGGAGGATTTGGTATACAACCTAGTGAATTCGCTAAAATTGGTTTAATAATATATGTATCAAAATATTTAGTTAATAATCAAAAACAAATATTTGATATTAAAAAAGGAGTATTGCCAATTCTTTTAGTTATCGGAGTATTTTTCTTACTAATCATGCTTGAACCAGACTTTGGTACTGCGATGGTTATTGTTTTAACTCTTACATCAATTCTTTTTATTTCCGGAGTTAAATTATCATTTTTTGTAAAAATTGGTATTTTAGGATTATTAGGAATCGTAGGTTTAATCGTCGTGGCACCATATCGTATGTTACGTATCGTATCCTTCCTCAACCCTTGGGTAGATCCTTTAGGTAGTGGATATCAAATAATTCAAAGTTTGTATGCTATTGGTCCCGGGGGTCTCCTTGGTCAAGGGTTCTTAATGAGTAGGCAAAAACAATTTTATTTACCAGAACCACAGACAGATTTCATATTTTCAATCATTTCTGAAGAATTTGGCTTTTTAGGTATATTAATTGTTACAGCCTTCTTTGGTTTTATATTTTATCGTATTGTAAAAATTGCACTAAATAGTGATAATCTCTTTTATAAATATTTATCTTTTGGATTGGGTTTTGGTATAATTATTCAGGCTTTACTAAACATTTGTGTAGTCATAGGTTTAATACCAGTCACCGGGGTAACTCTACCATTTTTCTCATACGGAGGTTCAAGTCTTCTTGTAAGTATGATAAGTATAGGTATTATTTTAAGTATTAGTAAAGAATAATATTGTTAAAAATAATAAAATAGCTTATAATAAGAAAAGGTGATAGTATGAAAAATATAACAATTTTCGGGGGTGGCGTCTTAGGTAGCCAAATAGCTTTCCAAACAAGTTATGCAGGATATAATGTAACAATATATCTTCGTAGTAAAGAAAGTATTAAAAGATGCAAAAAGAAACTTGAAGAGGTAAAAAAGTCTTATATTGATGCTATTAATATTATGAAAAAAGAAAAAAATATTAATAGTTGGTCATTAGGTATTTCAGACTTTGATAAGTTTAATGCAAGTACTTGTTTAAAAAAAGTAAATGCTGTACTTGAAAACATTAAATTAGAATTAAATCTTGAAAAGTCATTAAAAGATGCTGATTTAGTGATAGAATCAATGAGTGAAGATTTTAATGCTAAAAAAGAAATTTATGAATCTATAAAGGATATACTTGATGATAAAACTATCGTGGTAACTAATTCATCAACATTATTACCAAGTAAATTAACCAAATATACTGGACGTAGTGATAAATTCTTAGCTCTTCATTTTGCAAACTCTATTTGGAAAAATAATATTGTTGAAGTAATGAGACAAGATAAAACAAGTCAAGATGCATTTAACTCTGTTATAGATTTTGCAAAAAGTATAAGAATGATACCTCTTCCATTAAATAAAGAAAAGTCTGGATATTTATTAAATTCTATGCTGATACCACTTTTATTTTCAGCCCTAGATTTATTAGTTAATGAAATAAGTGATGTAAAAAGTATAGATACGGCATGGAAAAGGGGAACAGGATCACCAAAAGGTCCTTTTGAAATCCTTGATACTGTGGGATTAAAGACTGCTTATGATATTGTTTTAATGTATGTAAAAATTCCTAAGTTTTTAGCACCATACAATTTTAAAGGCATGGAACGTCTTTTAAAAAAATATTTAGATGAAGGAAAAACTGGTAAATCTTGTGGTGAAGGCTTTTACAAATATGATGTATAAGTGTATTTATAAAACACCAGATGACTTTGGTGACATCATTATGGAATCGGATGGAGAATACTTAAAAAAGTTAGTGTTTTGAAATTCCAAGGATTTAGTAAACAAAGATTCAAAGTTTAAGAATCTTGAATTATTTGCCATAACTAAGAAATGGTTAGATATCTATTTTAAGGGAGATATTCCAGATTTTACACCAAAATACAAGTTATATAATTTAAGCAATTTTACTATGGATGTAATTGAATATATAAAACAAATACCTTATGGTAAAACAATTAGTTATAAAGATATAGCAGACTCTATAGCTAAAAAAAGAAACATAGAAAAAATGTCTTCGCAAGCTGTAGGGGGAGCCGTCGGAAGAAATCCAATATGTATTATAATTCCATGCCACAGGGTAATAGGTAGTAAGAAAAAGCTCGTAGGTTTCGGCGGAGGTTTACATAATAAAATAAGTTTACTAAAGAAAGAAGGATATAATGAATACAAAAAGTAAAACAATAATGACTATATTAATGGCAATTTTAATAGTCTTAGCCCTAATAGGAATAAGATTAAAAAATGCTTTTGAAAAAGTATTCGCCAAAAGAAATAAGTGAAATAACAAACTTATCTATTTCTGAGATAAACAAGTTAAAAGTTAACTAAAATTCAAAGCAAAAAAAGTAACTAAATTCTAAATAAATTAGTTGCTTTTTATTTTATCTGTATTTTTAAAATTTAACTTTGCATATTTTTTTAATATTCCTAATCCATTTTCATTAACTATTTTTTTAGCAAATTCATCTACATTAACTCCGGCACCTTTAGGTATTTCATACCCTAATTCTTGACTTATCTTATACATTTCACGTAAGAAAACATATCTGCTTATAATAGATGCACATGCAACACTTAAACATTGTTCTTCAGCCTTCGGAGTAAAAGTAATATTTGTAACTTTATTATTTACATCTGATAAATAGCCATAGTAATTTTTAGGGGGAGTAAATTGATCAACAATGATTTTTTCATAAGGATAGTTCTTTTCTACCAAATTTAGTAAAACCTTATTATGCAAAATAGCTTTAATTTTATTCATATTAACTTTTTCATGATCAAGTTTATTATACTCTATATTACTTAGTATAAAAACCGAGTAGGGAATTTTCTCCATTATAACTGGTGCAATCTTTTTTATGTAATCATCAGTTATTTTCTTTGAATCGGTAACTTTAAGATCGTGTAAAAATGAAACATCATCTTTTGTAACGAATGAAGATGCCACAACAATTGGCCCAAAATAATCACCAGTACCAACCTCATCAGACCCAATCGTATTAAATGAGTCATAATTAAAAGTTGTTTTCTCCTTAGAATCTTTATTAGTATTTTTATCTTTTCCTGTCTTAATATCTATAATTCTTCCATTAAATTTCTTTTCCATATCAATCCAAATATTTGCATCAATATCTGCTGAAACGCCTTGAAACATTGCCTTACCAGATTCATATAAAGTAATAATTGTACCACCTTCTTCAGCTTGAAATATAGCGTATGGTGGAGTTTTATCTCTTTTTAAATCTTCATAATATTTTATCATTTTAGCTTTAATATTATCGCTAACTTTAAAAACTATTGTCATATTTTTTCCCTTTCATATAGCATATTTTATCATAATGTAGATATTATTGTCTAGTTTGCATTAAAATAAATAATGAATTTATGTAATTTAATCTTTATTTTTGGAAATATTTATAATATAATAAATATAAGGAGAGTAGAAAAAATGAATATAATTAGTGCAGTTATAATACTTATCGTATTATTATATGTATTCTTGGGGTTCAAAAGAGGGGTTATCAAAACTGGAGTATCTTTAGTTGGTACCATTGCCATTTTAGTGGTATCTTATGTCTTAAAAGATATAATAGCAAACTTTCTTATGGAACATTTACCATTCTTTAATTTTGGTGGAGTATTCGAAGGCATAACATCTATTAATATATTAATGTATAATATGATATCATTTATTGTAGTATTTGTTATTCTATACTGTATATTAAATATATTACTTACTTTATCAGGTCTAATTGAAAAACTATTAAAAATGACTGTCATCCTTGCAATACCATCTAAGATTTTCGGAGCAATATTAGGATTAATCGAAGGTATATTAGTATCATTCTTACTTTGTTTTGTATTCCTACATTTAGCACCAACAGAAAAATACGTAATGGAAAGCAAACTAGCAATAGTTTTATTAGAAAGAAGCCCATTTATAGGAAGAATGACAACAAGTACAACACTAGCATTAGAAGATATTAATAATATTGTTAATAGTCTTAAAGAAGATGATGACAGAAGTGATGCCAATTTTAAAGTTCTTCATCAAATGATTTATTGGAAAGTTATTTCAACAGATGAAGCTCAAAAACTAATTGACAATAAAAAGATAGTATTCGATAATGAAGTTGAGTTAGGGGGATAATATGGTTAAACATTTAGAAAATGAACAAGAATTTAATGAATTAATAAAAGGAAAAGTACTCGTAGACTTTTATGCTGATTGGTGCGGACCATGTAAAAGACTTGCACCAATACTTGAAGAATTAACAGATATTGATGTTTTAAAAGTAAATGTTGATATGTTTGATGAGTTATCACGTAGTTATGGAATAATGAGTATTCCAACATTAATTCTTTTTGAAAACAGCAAAGAATTAAAAAAGACCATTGGTTTTAAAACAAAAGAAGAAATTATAGAATTTATAAAATAAAACAATGCTGGATTAGTCTAAAACACTAACACCAGCATTTTTATATGCTCTCATTAAAGGTCCAGCTCCAAGTTTAATACCACCAAAATATCTTACAACCACAATTAATCTATTTTTTTGATTATTCATCTCAAGTAAATTATATAATGGAGTCCCTGCGGTACCACTAGGTTCCTTATCATCACTTTTTCCAGCAGTATTTTCAAATTTATAAGCATAAACAACATGTCTTGCTTTTTTATGTTCGCATCTTAAGTTTTCCAAAATATTTTTAACATCATTTATATCATCAATTTCATAAAGGTAAGCCATAAATTTAGATTTTTTAATTTCAACGCTATTAGTTTTTATTAGTTTCATAATTTTTTCCTTTCTTTATAATTATATCGTAAAAATCTTTAAATTTGTAGTATAATATATTTAACGGAGGTCAAGTATGTTAAAAGAAAAGTTAAAAACCATTCCCCATTTACCTGGCTCATATCAAATGCGTAACATAAACAATACTGTTATTTACGTTGGAAAAGCCAAAGATTTATATAAAAGAGTAAATAGTTATTTTAAAGGAAATGTAACGGGAAAAACTGCTAAAATGGTTAGTGAAGTCGTAGATTTTACTTATATAACGACCTCTACAGAACAAGAGGCTTTCATTTTAGAATTAAATTTAATTAAAGAATATGATCCAAAATATAATATTTTACTTAAAGATGACAAAAGTTATCCATACATAGAATATATTAAAAAGCCTTATCCCAAATTAAAAGTATCAAGATATTTAAGTGTAAAGAAAAAAGATAAAAAACTTTTATTTGGTCCATATCCCAATGCTTATGCTGCAAGAAAAATTGTCAATTTAATAAATCGACTTTATCCCTTAAAAAAATGTGAAGGAATGCCTAAAAATGTCTGTTTGTATTATCATATCGGAGAATGTTTAGGATATTGTCAAAAAAATGTTAATGAAAAGTCTTTAGAACAAATGGAAAAAGACATCTTAGAGTTTTTACGAGGAAATGATAAGATTTTAATCGACAAGATAACTAGTAAAATAAATGCTTTTAGTATGAATTTAAATTTTGAAGCAGCTTTAGAATTAAAAAAAGAACTTGATTATATAAAAATAGTACTTGATAAGCAAAAAGTAGAATTGCATGATTATATAAATAGAGATGTCGTAGGGTATGATGCCTTAGATGGAATTGTATCTGTTCAAATATTATTTATTAGAAATGGTAAAATCGTCGGAGGAAATAACGATAAGTTTTATTTAATAAGTAACTTAGAAGATGAGGTTAATTCATATATTTTAAAATTTTATGAAAGACATGAAATTCCCAAAGAAATTTTGGTGGGAAATAACTTAAATAATGAAATACTATCTAACATTTTAAAAACTAAAATATATACTCCTTTAAAAGGCAAAAAGAAAAACCTTTTAGATATGGCAAATGCTAATGCTACAATCTCATTAGAACAAGAAATGACTATTATAAAAAATGATGAAAAAAGAAGCGTATTAGCAAACGAAGAGTTAAGAAAATTACTTAATCTGAGCGTTTTAGATAGAATAGACTCATTTGATAACTCTAATCTTTTTGGTTCCTTTGCTGTATCAGGTATGGTAGTTTTTAAAAATGGTAAGCCTGCTAAAAACGAATATCGTAAATATAAAGTTTCCGTAGATAAAAATGATGACTACAACACTATGCGTGAGGTTATATATCGTCGATATTATAGGTGTATGTTAGAAAACTTAGAAATGCCAGATTTAATTTTAGTAGATGGAGGCATAAATCAAATTAATGCTTGTAAAACCGTCCTTGATGAACTTCATTTAAAAATAAAAGTTTGTGGTCTTCGTAAAGATGATCACCACCGCACCAATGAACTAATAGATGGCGACACTCTCGAGGTTATTGAAATTCCAAGAATGAGTGATATATTTCATTATTTAACTAGAATCCAAGACGAGGTACATAGATATACCATAAATTATCATAAACAAATACGAAGCAAAGGTAGTATTGCAAGTGTTCTTGATAACATCGAAGGTATAGGAAGCGTAAGGAAAAAAGAGCTTATAAAAAAATATGGAAGCATAAAAAAAATGAATGAAGCAAGTATTCAAGAATTAAGCCAAATCGTACCAATGAATGTTGTCACAAATTTAAAAAAATATTTAGAAAGTAGGTTGCAAGATGATACTAGAAAAGAATAAAGATATTGTTCCAAATAAAAATATAACTTATTTTTTAAATCCTGACTATATATATATCCCAGCTAGCAAATTATATGTTAAACAAAATGACTATATATATAAAAATCAAATAATCGCCGATAAAATTGCTTCATCGGTATCAGGTTATGTACTCGGAGTAAAAAAAAGTAATATCTTAGGTAAAACTAAAAATACAGTAGTGATAAAAAATGATTACAGAGAATACATTAAAGATGATAAAATAAAAACTAAAATAACTATTCCTAATATTTTAAAGCTACTAGAACCTAACAAATATTTATTTGGTAAATTTAAAAGTAGTAAAAAGTTTGATAACATCATCGTCTCTGCTATAAATGATGAGCCATACGTATATAATGAAATATATTTGTTTAAAGAAAATATCACCGATATATTAGATTTTTTTAATAAACTTTTAACAATATATAATTCTGAAAACAACATGTTAATTATAAAAAGTACAGATGCATTTATAATTGATGAATGTTTAAATACAATTGGTTCCTATCCAGAAATAAAACTATCAATTATTAAAGATGAATACTTATTAGAAAATGAGACATTCCTAAAACAAAAACTAAATATCAAAGGTAATACCCTGTATTTATCTATCAAAGACATTGTATATATATATAATTTATTTAAAGGAAAAGTAAGTTCGACGATGATCATAACAATATCTGGTGATGAAATAAAAGAAAGCAAAGTTCTAAGAGTTAAAAAAAATACTTTATTAAAAGATATCTTAGATAAATATATTTTAATAAAAAGTTCTAATTATAGATGTATCGTAAATGGTCTTATGACAGGTTTTGAAATAAAAGATTTAGATAACTTTGTTATAACAAGTGATGTAAAAAGTATAAATATCATGAGTAAAAAAGAAATTGTTAAAAATGAATGTATAAAATGTGGCAAATGTTTAAATGTCTGCCCAGTTCATATTAATCCATTGTCAAATAAAAATATTGATAAATGTATAAAATGTGGTCTATGCAGTTATGTTTGTCCATGTGGCATAAATTTAAAGGAAGTGTTAAATAAGTAATGGATGTATTTTTTCATAATAAAGATAATTTAAAAAAAGATATAATAAAATATATAATTTGTTTAATGCCTTTATATTTATATGCCATATATAAAAATGGAATAATCTTATATATTAAGAACCTTATTAATTTTTTTCTAATTTTTAAAATAATCTATTTTTTAATTCTAACCCTATTAGCATATATTTTAACAAATAAAATCTTAAAAAAGAAAATTACTTTTGATTTAACATTTTTAAGTTTATTTGTAATACCTTTATTTTTACCCTTTAATACAAATCCTTTAGTATATTTTTTTGTTATGTTTTTATTTCTATTATTTAGAAAATACTATAATATTGCTGTAGTTATTTTAATATTTTCATTATTAAAAGATTTTTCAAATCCTGCCGAAATTTCTAATATTTATTCATTTACCATTATGGATTTACTGTGGGGTAGAAATATCGGTGGTATTGGTTCAACCTCAATTATACTAGGAATAATAATAGCAATCGTTTTAGCATTTACAAACAATTACAAATATCTTATAAGTGCATCGGGAATATCTATTTTTGTAATATTAAGCATAATATTTAAAGAATATTCATTTCTTACATCAGGTAATGCCATTTTATCCTTATTATTAATTTCTAATTGGTCTAATAAAAGTCCAATGTTAAAAAAATCAATGTTAATTTATGGATTAGCAATTGGCATATTAGGTTTTATATTTATGCATTTTATTAATGTTTACTATGGAATGATATTAAGTATTGCCATTGCAAGTATAATATATAACCAATTTCTATCTAAAAAGTTTAATATTTAATAAACCTCAGGATAATCTGTTAAGGATTATTCTTTTTGTTATGAATCATATTAAAAAACAGTGAAAAGTAACTAATCGACAAAAAAATAAATAATTTGCGTGAAATTGTTTGCAAATTATAAGAAATAGTGTTATAATAGGTACGATTTTTAACAAGGGGATAAAGGGGAATGTTATGGCTTATATAAGTAATGAAGAAATTAATGAAATAAGAAGTAGAACAAATATCGTGGACATTATATCAGGCTATTTACAAGTTTCACAAAAAGGAAAAAACTATGTGGCCTTATGTCCTTTTCATAGTGATCACTCTCCATCTTTAATAATATCCCCAGAAAAACAAATATTTAACTGTTTTACATGTCGAACTGGTGGAAACGTATTTTCATTCATTATGAAATATGAAAATGTTTCTTTTGTAGAAGCATTAAATATTGTTGCTAAAAAAATTGGTTATAATTTAAAAAACTATAATTATGAAACAAATACAGATAATAAATATAGCAAAGATTATGAAATATATGATTATGCCATGAAATATTATTTGAATAACATAAATACTATTGATGGCACCAAAGCTAGAGAATATTTACTTAAACGAGGTATAACAGAAGATATTATAAAAGAATTTAAACTAGGATATGCTGGTGAATCTAAAGATACATTTTTTAAACTAGCATCTAAAAAAAAATGGGATGTAGATACATTAAATAAATTAGGATTAATTAATAAAGTAAATGAAAATATTTATGATACATTTATAAATAGAATAGTTATTCCCATCGAAAACTTAAAAGGAGAAGTCGTAGGTTTTACAGGCAGAATTTTTAATGGTGAGAATAACACTGCCAAATATTTAAATACCAAAGAAACAGAAATATTTAAGAAAAGTAGTTTACTATTTAACTATCATAATGCTAAAAATTATATTAGAGATAACAAATGCGCCATAGTAGTAGAAGGTAATATGGATGCTATTAAAATGAGTGCTAAAGGATTTAAAAATGTCATAGCCCTAATGGGGGTAGCATTATCAAATGAACAAATAGATATTTTAAAAAGGCTTAGAGTACCAATAATATTAATGCTTGATAATGATTCTGCCGGAGAAGATGCAACCGTTAAAAATGGAGAGACGTTAATTAATCATGGAATAGATACCAAAGTAATCCGTCTAAGCGGAGCCAAAGATCCAGACGAATACCTAGAAAAATTTGGCATTGAAGCCATGCAAAATAATATCAATAATGCTATAAAATATATTGATTTTAAAATAGAATTCTTAAAAAGAAATAAAAATTTAAGTAACATGGAAGATTTAATAACCTATGTTAAAGAGGTTATTAATAGTATAAATAACCAAGATGACTTGACAAAAGAGATAATTTTATCTAAAATAAGCAAAGATTATGCAATTGATATTGATGTTTTAAAAACTAATTTAAAAGAGGCACCTAAAAAGATTGAGCGTGTAAGTGAAAATGAAAATCTAAAAAAAGTTAAATTAACAAAATATCAAAAAGCAAGTCACAAAGTATTATACTACATGCTTATGGATAACAAGTATATTAATATGTATAAAAATACTTTAGGTTATTTTAAAGAAAGGATGGAACGAGTTCTTGCCAGTGAGATAGTTTATTATGCCCGTAGTGAAAATATCGATGTTGCAGACTTTACAACAATTTTAATAGATAAGGAAGATGAATACGAATTTTTACAACAAATTTTAAGTGAAAATGGAAATACTTCAATAAGTGATGATGAATTTAATTCTTGTGTAAAAGCAATATTAGATATTTATAAAAAAGATGAAATAATCAAGGTAAAAGGATTAATTGCTAGTGAACTTGACCAAACTAAAAAAGAGGAATTGGTTAAAAAGTTAATTGATTTAAAAAGGAAGTGTGAATAATGGAACAAATTAAAACATTAGAAGAAAGAGAAAATAACTTAATAATAAAAGGAAAAGAAAAAGGTTTTATTACTTATGAAGAGTTAGCCCTAGAACTAAAAGGCTTAGATATTGATAATGATGCCCTAGATAATTTATATAACAAATTAGTAGAAAACAATATTGCTGTAATTGCAGAAGCTGATGTTGATACATCATCCGGAGAAGCCAGAATAAAAGAAAAACCAGTTGAAGAAGAAATATTAAGTGATGAAGATATAACTAAAGATGTTAATATTAATGACCCAGTTAGAATGTATTTAAAGGAAATTGGTAGAATATCACTTTTATCTTCAGAAGAAGAAATGGAAATATCAAAAAGAGTAGCCTTAGATGACCCAGAAGCTAAAAGAATTTTAGCAGAATCTAACTTACGTTTAGTTGTATCAATAGCTAAAAGATATGTTGGACGTGGACTTTTATTCTTAGACTTAATACAAGAAGGTAATATAGGTCTTATGAAAGCTGTTGAAAAATTTGATTATGACAAAGGATATAAATTTTCAACATATGCAACATGGTGGATTAGACAAGCCATAACTAGAGCTCTAGCAGACCAAGCAAGAACTATTCGTGTTCCAGTTCATATGGTTGAAACAATTAACAAAATGAGTAGAGTTCAAAGACAATTGACTCTAGAATTAAATCGTGAACCTACTGAAGAAGAAATAGCTAAAAAAATGGGTGTTGGAGTAGATAAAGTACGTGAAGTATTAAAAATTAGTCAAGAACCAGTTTCTTTGGAAACCCCAATCGGAGAAGAAGATGACTCACATCTAGGGGATTTTCTAAAAGATGAATCTAGTTTAAGTCCAGAGGAATATACAGAAAATGAAATATTAAAAGAAGAAATAAAAGAAGTATTAATGTCTTTGCAAGCTAGAGAACAAGAAGTATTAGAATTAAGATTTGGACTTATTGATGGTACTTGTCATACTCTAGAAGAGGTTGGAAAGAAATTCAATGTAACCAGAGAACGTATAAGACAAATTGAAGCCAAAGCATTAAGAAAGTTAAGACATCCATCACGAGCTAAAAAACTAAAGGACTTTTTAGAAGAATGAATAGAATAGAAGCTTTAGCATCCTTAGTTGACAAGGATGCTTCTGTTTTAGATATCGGTACAGATCATGCATACTTACCAATTTATTTATATAAGAATAATATAACTAAAAATGTCGTAGGTAGTGATATCTCATCGCAAGTTTTAAAATATGCCAAAAATAATTTAAAAAAATTTGCCCTTGAAGATAAAATAAAGTTAATATTAAGTGATGGTTTTAAAAATATTCAAGAAAAATATGATATGGCAGTAATATCTGGGGTAGGTACAAAAACTATAGAAAAAATATTAGATAGCGATATCGTACCTAATAAATTAATAATTTCTAGTCATAAAAATGTCCCTGACCTAAGGGAGTTTATGCAAAAAATAAATTATAAAATCAAAAAAGAAATAGTTATAATAGAAAAAAACATTTATTATAATATAATTAAATATGAAAAGGGAAAAGATAATTTAAATAAATATGATTTACTCGTAGGTTTAAGTAATGATGAAGATTACAAAAAATATTTATTATCTAAATATAAAGAGTTATATGAAAAATCAAAATCTACAAAGTACCTTGAGTATATAAATATTATTGAAAGAAAACAGGATTAGAATTATTTATTGTTGAAGTAGTAATATTCTTTTTTACTACTTCTTTTTTTTCAGAAACATCAATAGTTTTAAGATTATTAGTTTTATTAAATTCTTTAGCAATATCAATAACTTTTCTAGCATTTGATATCATTGGTTTAATTTCTTTATAAATGGGAATAGCTTGATTTACAATTCCTAGACCTTTAGAAATACCAGATAATACTTTTGAAAAACTTAAAGCACCACGGGCAATATTTGTACCAAACATATACACTCACCTATATAATTATATGTAAAAAAATTAAATAATTGATTGTAATTAGAAATTAAATTTGGTATACTTAAATATAGTAGAGGGTGTTTATATGAGTGAAAGTACTAACAAGACAAACATTTTAGAAATATTAATAAGTCCTTTTGTAATCATATTAAATATAATTAAATATACATGGATAGGTCTAAAATATGTAGGATTTGATCTATGGGTAGATTTATATAACAGTGCTAGTTATAAAGTTGATAGAACATATCAAACCACAAAACAAGCCTTTGTAACTCAAGAAGAAAAAATATACGAAAGAACTAAGAAAAAAGTAAAAAAAGAAAAAGTATATAAGTATAGTCAAAAAACATTAGCAAAATTAGAAGAACAAAAAAAGGAACTACTCGTAGATTTACAAACTGCCGGAGCAACAAGGAGCAGAGATCCCCATGTATATTTCTATAAGGTTCGTGAAAGTACAGGAAAAATTACTACTGGAACAATGAATGGTTTAAGTAAACTAGATATAAATGCATATTTGTTAAATGAAGGTTATGATGTATATGTTATTAAAACATCACCATTACTTGATTTTATTTATAAAGATTCATCATTCTTAGGTAAAAAGATGAAAACCAAAGATTTAATATTTTGGTTAACTCAATTATCTACATATTTAAAAGCAGGCTTAACATTAAATGAATCAGTTAAAATTTTAACTAATCAAATGAAAGGTAATAAAGCTAGAGAAACCGCTTTTAAAGCTATTTCTTATGAACTTACTCTTGGAGAAAACTTTAGTGCAGCCCTAGAAAAACAAGGCAATATGTTTCCAGCATTATTAATAAACATGATTAAGGCCGCTGAAGCCAGTGGAACATTAATTGAAACATTAGATGATATGGCGTCATATTATACTGAAATAGATGAAACAAAAAAACAAATGAAGAGTGCCATGACATATCCTGCTATCGTAATGGTATTCTCTCTAGCAGTTATAGTATTTATAATGGTATATGTAGTACCTCAATTTATCCAAATTTATGAGCAACAAGGAGCAGAAGTAACAGGTATAACCAAAATTGTAATAGGGGTAAGTTCATTTGTTCAAAATTATTGGTTTATTGTAATAGCTGTTATTGGCTTAATTGTTGTATTAATTTCATTCTTATATAAAAGAGTTAAAGCATTTAGAACTAGTATGCAAATATTTTTTATGCACATCCCTGTCGTAAAAGATGTTATAATATATAACGAACTTACAATATTTTCAAAAACATTTGCATCTCTTTTAAAGAACAATGTTTACATTACTGAAAGTATGGATATCTTAAGTAGAATTACCAATAATGAAATATACAAATCAATTCTATATAAAACAGTTCAAAATATTGTAAAGGGAGATAAAATAAGTGATGCCTTTAAAGATCATTGGGCCATCCCTGATGTTGCTTATTACATGATAGTTACTGGTGAATCAACTGGTGAACTAGCAGAAATGATGCAAAAAGTTAGTGAGTATTATCAAGGGCTACACAAAAATACAATTAATAGTTTAAAAGCATTTATTGAACCTGTAATGATTGCTGTTTTAGCTGTAGTAGTCGGAGGAATAATAATTGCTGTAATCATGCCAATGTTCGGTATGTATTCACAAATTCAAAATAGTTAGGTGGGTTTTATGCAAGTATTTTGGTTTATATTAGGCACTATCTTAGGTTCTTTCTATCTAGTAGTAGGAACGAGACTGCCCAAAAAAGAAGATATAATTAAATCGAGAAGTAAATGTGATTCATGCGGTATTACATTAAAGTGGTATAATTTAATACCTCTTTTCTCATTTATTTTTCAAAAAGGAAAATGTAGTAAATGTGGAAATAAAATAAGTGCTGATTACTTTTTCGTAGAACTAATCACGGGTTTATTATTTCTACTTGCATCTCTAAATTTTCCAATTGGATATAACTTTTTTATATCTTTAATTGTTATATCTTTAATGATTATAATATTTATTAGTGATTTTAAATATATGATAATTTTAGATTCCCCGTTAGTGGTAACTATTATATTAGTAATTATATTAAAATTTGTTTATTTTGATTTTAATAATGTATTAACTAGTATTATTTCAGGAATTGCTATGTTTTCATTAATGATGTTAATTGAACAAATTGGTTCAACTTTACTAAAAAAAGACTCTTTAGGTGGGGGAGATATCAAGTTTTCTTTTATCATGGGATTGATTTTAGGACTTAAACTCGGAGTAACATCTTTAGTGCTTTCTACATTTTTAGCTTTACCATATGCTGTTGCTAGTGTTAAAATAATGAAGAGTCATGAGTTTCCATACGGACCATTTCTCGCCGGAGCATTATTTATTGTGTTTTTTCAATTTGATAAATTCAACAATTTACTAATGTTTTTATTTAATATATAAAGGAGTACAAAATGGATAATAAAAAAATTATAATAATATTAAGTATTGTTAGTGCAGTTTTATTACTAACAACGGGTATCCTTATAGGGCGATTATCATCTAAAGAGACTTTCGAAGAACAACGCCCAAACGAGGTAGATAAAAACGAAATAAAAAGCAATGAAAAAATAAATACACCTGATAATGATGACAATAATAATAACGATTCTAATAAAGAATCCACTACAAATAATAAAGATATACCTAAAAAAGAAGATTCTACAAGCTTAAGTAGTAAAGATAACTTAGTAATTAGTGAACTAAATAGTTCTCTTAATAACATTAATAAAAATGCTAATGATAAAGATTTTTCTAAGAAAGCCAAAGCAACTTTTATATCTATCGTCGATTTTTTATTCTATGATGGTACTATTAAAGGTGTAACATTTAATGAACTTACTGAAAAAGGTAAAACTGAGGTATTAAAGTTAGCTAATAAAATAGATACAACTCTTGAAGAAAAATCCCCTGGATATAAAGAAACGATTTCTGCAACAACATCTAAGGCTTATAAAAAAGCTAGTCAAATAATAAAAGATAGTGCTAACGATATTAATAATTTTGCCAAAGAAGCTTTAGGTGATGAAAACTACAATTCAATTATTGAAGCTAAAGACGAACTATTATTATATAGTAAAAATGCTCTAAATTTTATAACTGGTAATAGTAGCAAAATACTAAATGATACAAAAAATAAATTAAATGATTGGTATCAAGACTTTAAGAACAAATAAGTCTTGTAAGTATCTTTTATTATGTGTTATAATTTTATTATATTACGGAGGTAAACATGGAAGAAGAAATATTAAAAGAAATTAATGAAAGTGAAGAAAACAAACCCACCAATGAGATTATTGAAATTGATGAAAATGAGGAAATAACTAATACCCAATATGATTTAAATACTATTAAAGAAAATCCTAAACAAACAAAACAAAAAAAGCCAAGTAAATGGAGTTCTTTAAGTAAAAAAACTAAGATTATAATAATCGTAAGTATAGTTTTAGTGGTATTAATAATAGCTTTTGTATTAATATATTTTTTAGTATTAAAAAAAGATGATAATAAAGATAATTATAAAGAACCAACCGTGGTAATAGAAAAAGATAATTATAAGTATGAAGATGGTAAACTAATATTTATAGATAGTAATAAAAACGAATTAGGTAGCTATGAATGTACTAATAAAAATGAAAATCTTTGTTATGTAGCATATTTTAGCAATGAAGATAATTTTGATGAAAACAAAAAAGTTTATGAATCAGGTCTACCAGTTAATATTAGAACAGACATTTTAAAAAATCAATATGTATTCATATATGATGATGAAACTAAAGAAAAAGGTGATGTAATCCTTTACGATTTTAAAGCTAATAAAAAAGTAGAAACTTATAGCCTAGTAAAAGAAGTAAAAGATAATTATGTCATTGTAAAGAAGAATAATAATTATAAACTATTAAGTTTTGATCCATCACCAGAAGAAGCATTCAAAGATACATATGAATACATGGGATATATCGAAGATACTAAAAACCTAGTCGTAGCAACTAATGGAAATTATAAGATTATAGATTTTTCCGGAGAAAATGTAAGTAAAACCGTCCCTGGTAAAATAATGTCATATGATGATAATAATATTAGTGTTAAAGTAAATAATGATTACTATGTTTATAATTATAATGGTGAAGTCATCGTAGATAATGGATATGACTACATAAGATTTGCAAGTAATTATATCATTGCTGCATCTAGTAAAAAGTTATTTATATATGACTCTACTGGTAACAAAATGAATATTGAAGGAATAAGAATTACATCTGATTCTTATAATACAAAGTTAATATTTAATGATAATCTACGTCAAACAGGAAAAGAAGAAGCCTTTAATATAGTGGTAACAAATAATACAATGCGTATAGAATATAATGAAGATTATACAAAAGTAGATTTAAATGAAGGTAAAGTAAATAAGAATATATCATATATTAGCTATTTCGCAGGTAAATTATATTTTTATAGTGATGAAGAAAAAACAAATCTATTAGGATCATATAAATGTGAATATGCTAATGACATTGATGAGTCTACAAAAGAATTACAAAATTGTTTCTTAGCAAAAGAAAGTAATATTTTTACTCCTGATAAAGAATTAGAAAATGGTTATCTACCAATTTATAACAATTCTTATGTGTTTATAACAGATACAAAGAGTCCAAATGCTAATGATAATATTATCCTTTGGGATTTAAAAAATAATAAAAAGATAGCAACATATAAAAGTGTAGATGCCGGATATCATTTAATTGATGAAACAATAAGTTTTATAACAACTGCAGGAACACAAGTTGTTGCCAAAAATACGAGTGACTCATATGGAGTTATAAATATTACCACTAATGGCATCAAAGGAATAACTGGCTTTAAAGATAAAGAAAATGATAAAGTAATAAATGAATCATTTAAGTTTTTAGATAATAATTATGTAATTAAAAGAAGTGATGGTACATATCATTTATTTGATACAAAAGGAAATGAAATAACCAAAGACATTCATACTAACTATGAAATTGTAAAATATTCGCATAATTATTTAATGGTTAAAAATAGTGATAGATACTTAATATATGATTTAAAAGGTAAAATAGTAAGTGATGAATATAAATATATTGCTATGGAAAACAGAGTATACTTAAGTATTGATGGTAAAAACTTATTACATGTGTTTAAATATGATAGTAAAACAGACTTATTGAAAGAAGATATTGTTATAAATGATATTTCTAAGGATTTAAATTATGAAATAAAGAATGATTTATTAATAATAACAAATCCAGAAGATATAGGTAGTACAGTTAAAATAAGTATTGGGTAGGTGTATCATGAAGGATAAAAAGACATTAATTACAATTATTGTTTTACTAGCAATTATATTACCAATGGGGGTTTATGGTACTATAAATAGTTATTCCACAACTAAAAATATTATTAAAGATGATAATCCTAATAAAGATTTTATCTATAATAATAAATTATATTTTTATAAAGATAACACTTTAATATCAACATATGAATGTAGTACTTGTTCTCTAGCAACAACTACATACAATGATACAGATTATCATACTAATTCATATCAAAATGAATCTACAGAACTATCAAGTATTATAAATGATTTTTATGGAATATTTAAAGAAAATAATGATATTGTATTATATAATTTAAAAAATAGTAAAAAAGTTGATACTTATAAAAGTATAAAAACATATGATACAAAGGCTAGTTCAAATTTTGGAATTGTTGAAAAAAATACAGGTTGGGGAGTAGTATTCTTTGACTTATCTCATAGTACTATACCGAGTACATATAATTATATAGCTATTCCATCTCATTACACAAATAATATTTTAGATTCATCTAAGTTTATAACAAATAAAGATGGCATATGGCAAGTTTTAAAAGATGATAATACAACTTTATTTGATAATGTAACTGAAGAAATCGTAGATTTTAATGATAATTATTACATCACATATACAAATAATACGTATCATATTTATGACAAAGATAAAATTGAATATTTACCAGGATTACCTAAAACCAATGTCTATGGGGTAGGAAAATACTTATTCATTTTATATAATAGACAACTATTTATATATGAAAATTGCCTTAATCCAGTACTTAAAATTTTAGAGATATCTAATTATGATAAATTCTATTTTAATGTAAATGAAAATAAAGTTGATATCATGGTTGATGGAAAATCACAAGAAACTATTGAATTATCATAAAATATTTGTTAAAATAAACTATATTTCAATGATTTTTGAGGAGTAGTATATTCTGATTTTATAGAGAGTTAGCATTTGGTGGAAGCTAATAAGGAAGATATATGAAGGTTGCTTAAGGAGAAATAATGCAGAGATGCTATAAAATCAATTAAGTTAAATAAAGGGATGGTACCGTGCACAATAGCACTCCTTGGGTATCAGCCTTTTTTATTTTAGGAAGTGATGATTATGATTAGTTTTAAATATGAAAATAATGGCCTTAATGATACTCAATTAAATGAGTTAAATGAATTTTTAAATGCTAATATAAAAAGCATTACCGATTTTTTTGAATTTAATAAGAATCTTATAATTACAATAAAGATTTTTGATAGTAAAAAAAGTTTAGATAATTATGTAATTAACAATTTGTCTTTTAAACTAAATGATTATGTAGTTGGCTTAATAAATAGTGGAAATGATACTATACTTTGTTGTAGTTATAATGATTATGATAATACAGCTCATAAAAATGAAAGCTTTATTGATTACAAAAAAATGGTATTACATGAATGTGTACATATTTTACATACTTATTATATGGCTAAGGATAATTCGTATTTTTATAAATACTTGTGGGAAGGTATTGCAAATTATTTAACTAATCAATATGAAGAATGTAATATTGAAAATATTAAAGTTGAGGATGTTTTAAATGAGAAGGTATCGTATCGAGTCTACTTTTCTATTATAAAAAGAATTATAGAAACATATGGTTTAGAAAAATTAAAAGAAATTTTAAAATTTGATAAAGATAGTATAAATATACTTAAAGAAATTATTTAAAAAAGGATGTGTTAAAATGTTAGAAAAAAAGTATAATCACTTAAGTGTTGAAGAAGGTAAATATGCTAAATGGGTTCAAAATAATTATTTTGAAGAAAAAGATGGATTACCACCATATGCAATAGTTATTCCTCCCCCAAATGTTACTGGTAAATTACATTTAGGTCATGCCTGGGATACAACACTTCAAGATATATTAATTCGTTTTAAAAGAATGCAAGGATTTAATGCTATATGGGTTCCAGGAATGGACCATGCTGGTATTGCGACTCAAGCTAAAGTTGATGCTAAGCTAAGAGATATGGAAATTAATCCTCGTGGAATTACTCGTGAAGAATGGTTAAAATATGCTTGGGATTGGAAAAATGAATATGCTAATAATATTCATGAACAATGGGCAAAATTAGGTCTTGCATTGTGTTATTCTAAAGAAAGATTTACATTAGATGAAGGATTAAATAAAGCTGTAAATCATGTATTTAAAACTTTATATGATGAAGGTTTAATTTATCGTGGAGAAAGAATAATAAATTGGGACCCACAAGCTATGACAGCATTATCCAATGAAGAGGTTATATATAAAGAGGTAAAAGGTGCTTTTTATCATATTAAATATTTTATTGAAGGTACTAATGAATTTCTAGAGGTAGCAACAACTAGACCAGAAACCTTATTCGGAGATACAGCTGTTGCAGTTAACCCAAATGATGAACGCTACAAAGATTTAATTGGTAAAAATGTTATCTTACCTTTAGTTAATAAACTAATTCCTATTATCGGAGATGAACACGCTGATCCAGAATTTGGAACAGGTATTGTAAAAATTACTCCAGCTCATGATCCAAATGACTTTGAGGTAGGTAATCGTCATAACTTAGAGAGAATTATTTGTATTAATCCAGATGGAACGATGAATAAAAATGCTTTAGAATTTGCGGGATTAGATAGATTTGAAGCTCGTGAAAAGTTAATTGAAGCCCTAAAAGAAAAAGATTTATTAATTAGTATCGAAGAAATAACTCACAATGTTGGTCATAGTGAAAGAAGTGGAGTAATGATTGAACCATACTTATCAAAACAATGGTTTGTTAAGATGCGTCCACTTGCAGATAAAGTATTAGAAAATCAAAAAAATAAAGATACAAAAGTAAATTTTGTTCCAACTAGGTTTGAAAAAATAATGAATCACTGGATGGAAATTACATATGACTGGTGTATATCTCGTCAACTTTGGTGGGGACATAGAATTCCCGCTTGGTATAAAGGCGATGAGGTTTATGTTGGTGAAGATGCTCCATCAGGTGAAGGTTGGCATCAAGATACCGATGTTTTAGATACTTGGTTCTCAAGTGCTTTATGGCCATTTTCAACTTTAGGTTGGCCAGAAGAAACAAACGATTTTAAGAAATTTTATCCAAATAATGTCTTAGTAACAGGTTATGATATCATTCCATTCTGGGTAAATCGTATGACATTCCAAGGATTACATTTTACTGGAAAAAGACCATTTAAAGACTGTTTAATTCATGGACTTATCAGAGATAAAGAAGGAAGAAAGATGAGTAAATCCCTAGGTAATGGGGTAGATCCAATGGATGTTATTGATACCTATGGAGCAGATGCATTAAGATTCTTCCTAACAACCAGTGCAGCAGCTGGTACAGACCTAAGATATGATGAAGAAAAAGTAAAATCAACATGGAATTTCATTAATAAATTATGGAATGCATCAAGATTTGTTCTAATGAATATCGATGGATTAACAGAACTAGAATTTAATGATTTAAAAACTGAAGATAAATGGATACTTACAAAATTAAATAACACCATTAAAAGTGTAACAAAAAACATGGAACATTATGAATTTAATAATGTAGGTAGTGAAATTTATAGTTTTGTATGGAATGATTTTTGTGATAACTACATTGAATTTGCTAAATTTAGTCTTGAAAGTAAAACAACAAAATCAGTTCTATATAAAGTATTATCAAGTATTCTAAAGATGTTACATCCATTCATGCCTTATGTAACTGATGAACTTTATAATAATTTACCAATTCATGAAGAAAATATTATATTATCAAAATACCCAGAATATAATAAAGATGAAATTTTTACAAAAGAATGTGAAGAATTTGATAATATTATTGAATTTATTAAAGTATTTAGAAATGTAAAACTAGAAAATAAAATTGGTAAAGACTTTGGTATAAAAATAAATAGTGATGATGATTATAGTTTAATATTTAAATTACTTCGTATTAACTTAGATGAACACACTAAAATATCTGGTACAAAATATACTTGTATTTATAAAAACTATAATATTGATTTATATTATGAAAAAGAAATTACTGAAGAAGATATTATGTTGAAAAATAAACAAATCAGTGATCTAGAAGCATCAATTTCTAGAAGAAAGAATCTTTTAAGTAATGAAAACTATTTAAATAAAGCTCCGAAGGAACTTGTAGAAAAAGAAAAGAATACTTTAAAAGCTGAAGAAGAAAAATTAGCAAAATTAAAAAAAAACAATTCGACTAACTAAAATTAAAAGAAGCTTTTTTGCGGCTTCTTTTAATTTTCATTTAATAAGGCTAATACCAAACATGGAAAAGTTGAGGTGTTCCTTTTTTATATACAAATTTTAAAAAAATGTATATTTTTTGTGTTTTTAGTTTTCCCTAAAAATGTGATGAAATAGCATGAATATCCCGATTTATGTCGATTTTTGGCGGACGATTTTTCTTGCTTTTTTTGGTATTTGTGACTTAAGATATAAACTTATCAAAGGAGGGTTTTTATGCCAAGTAAATTAATAGAAAAAGAAAAAACAAAAGAAGTCTTTTATGGATTTAATTATGATAAGATGTTTAAAGCAATATTCGTGGGATTTAATGAAGATAGAACACACATACTTTGTGAACTTTTAAGTGAGTGTTTGGATATCAAAATTGATAGAATAATTAAATTTATTCCCGTTGAATTAAATGTAAGACAAAAAAATGAACGGAGTAAAAGACTTGATTTGCTCGTAGAAGCTGAAGGAAGAAAAATAAATCTAGATCTTAATTCATCATATAGTGGGATTACAAAGGTAAGAAATATGAATTTTTATTTTTCATTCTGTAGTCAAAAGACATTAGTGAGTGAAGCATATGATACTGTTTCAGAGTTTATTCATATCTCATTAAACTATAAAGTAAGCCTGAGTGATCCATTAATAACATGTTATACATTTTATGATAAGAACTATAAAAAAGAATTAGATAATCGATTCAAATATTATGAAATCAATGTTGAAAAGTTTGCTAAACTTTGGTATGATAAAGACATGAAAAGTGCTAGAGAAAAACCACTTTTAACAATGCTGGGAATAAAGAATAAGGAAGATTTTGAAAAGTATTGTAGTGAAGTAAATAACTCTAGTGTTAAGGAGAGTGTTGATAAGTTGAAAAGATTAAATAAAGAAGATGTATTCATATATGATATTACTCCGGAGGAAGAAGAAAAGTACATTAAAAATACTGAAAAAAATATTGCCAGAAGAGAAGGATTAGAGGAAGGACTTGAAAAAGGTTTAGCTGAAGGTCTTGAAAAGGGGTTAGCTAAAGGACTTAAGTCTGGCAAAATAGAGGCTCAACGTGAGATAACAAAAAACTTATTAAAAGAGAATATTCCTCTAGAAAAGATTGTAGCTATAACAGGATTAAGTGAAGAAGAAATAAAAAATATTTAAACAATTAAAAAATACCTAAACATATACGATTTGGTATTTTGATATAACAGTGTGGAAAAACATTGCTTTTATAAAATTCTTATGATAAAATACTACTTAAGGAATATTTCAGTTGTTGGGTATTAGCCTCTTTTTATAATTCTAATTATGGAAGGAGGGATATTGCGTGAAGATTAAAACGTTTTTGTTAAAATTACTTGATCGAATTACCATCATAATAGTATTAAGTATCATATTGATACTTATACTAAAAATTAATACCCAATCTAACTTGATTGGGTAGCTTACATTAGGCTAACACCCAACATGGAAAAGCTGAGGTGTTCCTTTTTATTATATGCAAATTTCCTTTGCTAAATACATCATAACATAAATGAAAATCAATGTCAAATCTTACAATTTACAAAAACTCATTTATAAATAGAGACATTTCACTAGAAATTTGATACAATATTGTACGAGGAATGATATATGAAAGATTGTTTATTATATAAAATATTAAGACCAATTATTACATTTGTATTTAGGGTGTTTTTAACGCCTAAAATAATTGGTACTGAAAATATCCCAAAAAGTGGTAGAGTAATTTTAGCGGGTAACCATACCAGTATTTTTGATGCTCCACTTTTAATTTCATGCACCAAAAGAAATGTCCATTTTTTAGCTAAAAAAGAACTATGGTCTGGACCTAAAAAAATAATCTTCGGTAACCTTGGGCTTATTCCAGTTGATAGAAAAGCCAGAGATGGAAATGCTTTAATAACAGCAGAAAGATATTTAAAAAAAGAAAAGTTAATAGGCATATTTCCAGAAGGAACCACAGAAAAAGAAGGACACATGCTAAAATTTAAAAAAGGTGCTGTTAAAATGGCAGTTGATACAAATAGTCAGATAGTGCCGTTTGTAATAACAGGAAAATATAAGTTATTTTCAAGAAATCTAACAATTAAATTTTTAGAACCAATTAAATGTAGTGAAAATATAAAGGAAGAAACTGAAAGGCTAATGAATATAATTAAAGAGGAAAGAGGAGAAGAATAATGAATATATTTTCTTTTTTAAGAAGAAGAAAACCCATTCCTGAACCATGGGCTAAATATTATACTAAAGAAGAATTAAATATTAAAATACCTGATATAAGCATGTATGATCAAGTAAAAAAGAGTGCACATTTGTATCCAGATAACTATGCTTATGAATATATGGGTAAAAAAGGTTTTTACAAAGATTTTATAAATGAAATAAACGAATGGGCAAAAGCACTTAGTAAATCCGGTATTAAACATGGTGATATAGTTTCTATCAGTCTTCCAAATATACCAAATGTTTTGGTAGTTTTATATGCTTTAAATAAAATCGGTGCAATTGCCAATATGGTTCACCCCTTATCAAGTGAAGAAGAAATTTTCCAAAGTTTAGAATCAACTCAAAGTAAGTATTTAATCATGCTAAGTACGTTTTATGAAAAAGTAGAAAATATTATAAAAAAATCTCCAGTTGAAGCTGTTATATTTGCTAGTGCTGCAGACTATATGCCTTTTTTTACGAAAATTGCTTACAATGTAACTCAAATAGGTAAATACAAAAAGTATCCTAAAAATGACATGTTTTATAGTTGGAAAACATTTTATAAAAAATATAAAACAAGTGAACATATTAAATTCCCAAAGTTTGGTCGTGATACACCAGCTGTAATAATTCATAGCGGAGGAACAAGTGGAACACCTAAAAATGTCGTTATTCAAAATAGAGCCTTTATTCTTGGTGCCTTACAAGAAAATATATTAATGAAAAATCTCCATGCAGGTGATTGTTGTTTAGCTATAATGCCAAATTTTCATGGTTTTGGTTTAAGTGTATTAATGCATACACCTCTTGCTTTAGGTTGTTATTCAATATTAATACCTCAATTTGATTCCAAAAAATTTGATATTATGTTTCATAAAAAAAAGCCTTCATGCGTTCTTGGAGTACCAACTTTATATGAAGCTTTAATGAGTAATAATAACATTAAAAATTTAGATTTATCTAATTTAAAATACATTGTTTCCGGGGGAGATATTTTACCAAAATCTCTAGAAGATCGTATGAATAAATATTTAAAAGAACACAATTCTCCGGGAAAAATTACTCAAGGGTATGGATTATCAGAAGCTTTGGCAGCTGTATGTCTAGCTTGTGATGATGTCAATAAATCTGGTTCAGTTGGAATACCTCTGCCTGGAAATCAAGTTAAGATAATTGATCCAGCAAGCCGTATTACATTGCCTTATGGAGAGGTCGGAGAAATATGTGTTCATTCTAAAGCCTTCATGCAAGGATATTTAAATAATGAATCAGAGACGAATACTGCCCTCCAAGTTCATAAAGATGGTCACGTTTGGCTTCATACCGGTGATTTAGGTTATATGGATAGTGATGGTTTTATCTTTTATAAAGGAAGATTAAAAAGAATGATAATAACAAGTGGATATAATGTTTATCCATCTCATATTGAAGAGGTAATTGAATCACATCCTGCAGTTTTACAATGTACAGTCGTCGGAGTGCCCCATCCTTATAAGCAAGAGGTACCTAAAGCATTTATAGTTTTAAAAGAAGGTTATATTGGTATGTTTATGAAAGAAGAAATAAAAGCATATTGCAAAAAGAAATTAGCAAAATATATGATTCCTAGTGAATTTGTAATTAGAAAAAGATTACCAAAAACTAAGCTAGGTAAAGTAGATTTTAAATCCCTACAAAAAGATACGCGAGGTGATTGTGATGAGTAAAACCCCATTTTTATATAGATTAGGAAGAACCATCCTAGGGCCATTTTTCAAATGGTATTATAATCCTACAATTATAGGAAAAGATAATATTCCAAGAGATGGAGCCATTTTAATCGTGGGAAACCATAAACATTTATATGATCAATGTTTATCAATTATATCTACAAAAAGGTATATAAGATATATGGCCAAAAAAGAATATTTTGATAGTAAAAAAACAAGATGGTTCTTTTCAGCAGTTGGTTGTATAAGTGTAGATAGACAAAATCATGATGGTAAAGCAAAAGACGAAGCCATAAAAACCTTAAAAGAAGGCGGAGCAATTGGTTTATTTCCAGAAGGCACTAGAAATAAAACTAAAGAATTTTTGCTTCCGTTCAAATTTGGTTCAGTCTCTATGGCTAAAAAAACTGATGCTTATCTTGTCCCTTTTGGCATAACTGGTGATTATGTATTTCGTAGTAAAAACCTAGTTATAAGATATGGTAAACCTTTTAAAGTAACAGCCATGGATATAGAAAGTGCCAACGAACTTTTATATAATAAAGTTAAATCATTAATGGAAGAAAATTTAAAATAAAAATGACGGGAGAAAAATAATCCCGTCTTTATTTATACTAGCAAAGATTTACATCATCTTTGCTAATAATAGTATATGCAGTAAAAATAATTTTATACAAAAAAACTACATAATATTATTAATTATGCAGCTTTTTTATTAAGCGTTCTTGCTTCTCTAGCACTAATGATTACTTTTTCTCCATTAATTGTTTTCTTTTGTAAATTTGGTTTTTGTGTCATTTTAGTTGCATTTAAAGCATGTGATCTTCTATTACCAGTTAAAGGTTTTTTAGTAGTTACTTTTGTAGCCATTTTTCTCACTCCTTTTTCGTTTACCTATTAATTTTAACAATATATTTTATGTTTGTCAAATATTACTTATGTTTTTATCTTCATATTTGGAAATTTTTTCTCAAAAACACTATTTTTATAGTATTTATCCAAATATTTATCTAAATTTGATGATGCTTGTATACCTCTTTTTCTATCTGAATATCTTTTTGTAATTATACAAGTAAATGTAATATCAAATATTAAAAAAGCTAAAATTATTATACAAAATGTTTTTGAATATATATTACTATACATAAAATTAAATAACTTATTATATAAAGGTAAACCTAATTTAACCCATGCAAGAGAAAGAATACCCCAGGCAAAAGAATATAAAAGATTTATTCTTCCATCTAAATTAGCACTCATTTTACTATAATCCCAAGATTTAGTATGAAAAACATATTCTTGAAAAAGCGAGGCAATATATTCAAATGTTGCTCCGATTATAACTCCAGCTATAAATATTATAAAAATATTTTTATCTTTTAACTTAAATAATAAAATAGTAAGTAAAATAAGCCCAATTCCATAAATAGGTTTAAATACACTAAACCATAATCCTTGTCTATTTACTATTTTACCAGTTTTAACTAATTGTTCTAATGTTTCGAAAAAGTAACCAAATAATCCTCCAATTACAAATAATAATATAGCATGATACATTAATTTATCTATTCTTTCCATTTAACCACCTAATATTAGTATGGTGTAAACTAAAAAAAATAACCAAAGTATTTTAGTTATTTAATCATATATATAATAAAAGGAATTATAATGCATGCACACATTACTATAAAATATAATTTATATAAATATGTATTCCATGGACTAACTGTTATATTTGGATTTTTCTCAAATACATACATATCAAGTTCATCCTTAATTCTAGGATTCCATAAGAAAAATTTATATCTTAATCTATCACTAGTTTTATATTCTTCATTCTTATATTCATATACATAATAATATTCATAGATATTTTTATGATACATAGTCCTAGTTATAATATCAGTGCACTTACATTTTATAATTATCATATTTTTCATTTTAACATGAATTAAAATCCATTTATAAAAACAAATACCTGCGATAGATAAAAAAATAACAAACATTAACGCATCATTTTTAGCCATATATTATCACCTTATTATCATTTTACGATAAATTATATTTTTTGTCTATATTTGTATTTTAATTTATAAATTTTTTTGGTAAAATAGTTGTAATGAGGAAGTGAATTTATGAAATTACAATTTAACTTAAAGTATAAAGATGATAAAACTATGGCTAGACTCGGAGAAATTACCTATAATGGAAAAACTTATGAAACTCCGATGTTTATGCCTGTGGGAACTAATGCAACAGTAAAGACATTATCTCCGGAAGAATTAAAAAGTATAGGTTCTGGTATAGTTCTTGCCAATACTTATCATTTATGGCTTAGACCTGGAGAAAATATCGTAGATAAAGCTGGTAAGCTTCATAAATTTATGAATTATGATGGGCCAATTTTAACTGATTCCGGGGGATATCAAGTTTTTTCTTTAGCTAAACCAAAAGATATTACTGAAGAAGGAGTTAAATTTAAAAATCATTTAAATGGAGATAATTTATTTTTAACACCAGAAAAGTCTATTGAAATCCAAACCAAATTAGGTAGTGATATCATGATGAGTTTTGATGAATGCGTTAAATGGCCAAGTACTCATGAATATATGGAAAAAAGTGTTGAAAGAACATTAAGATGGGCAAAAAGAGGTAAATCTGTGAAAAGCAACAATGATCAATTATTATTTGGTATTGTTCAAGGCGGTGAATATCCCGATATAAGAAAACATTGTGCGGAAGAACTTGTCAAAATGGACTTTGATGGTTATTCAGTTGGTGGCACATCTGTCGGAGAAGATAAACCTACGATGTATAAAATGGTTGAATATTCAACTCCATACCTACCAGATGATAAGCTTCGTTATCTTATGGGGGTCGGAGATCCAATAGATTTAATAGAAAACTCTATGCGAGGTATTGATATTTTTGATTGTGTAAGTCCCACAAGACTAGCAAGACATGGTCATGCTTATACAAAACATGGTAAAATAAACATTAAAAATAGCAAGTATAAAGAAGATTTTACTCCAGTAGATGATTGTGATTGCTATGCATGCCAAAATTATACTAAAGCTTACATAAGACATTTAATAACAGCAAATGAAACTTTCGGAGCAAGGTTATTATCTATCCATAATATTTATTTCTTACATCAAATAATGAAAAATATCAGAGAAAATATTAAAAATGGAACTCTAAAAGAATATAGAGATGAATTTGAAAGAGATTATTATGGAAAACAAAATTAATAAATGGTGCATAAGTATTACCATCATCTTAGTAATTGGTCTTATCTGTGGAGTTACTACTTACAAAGTAATAAGTTATCACAATGAAAAAGTTACTTTAGTAAAAACTAAATATATTATTGAAACAGCAAAAAAATGTATTAATGAACATAAATGCAAAGATAACACAAATATCACATTAAAAGAATTATATGATTTAAAATACTTAGATAAACAAGTAAATGGTATTACTAAAGAATATTATAACGAGTCTTCTTACGTTAAATATTCAAACAATGAATATATATTCATAGATTTAACTTAGAAAAATTCTCAATTATTTTTGAGAATCTTTTTTATTTATACCAATTGATCCCCCTGCAACACTAGCAAGCATTAACACTAAATAATAAATAAAAGTACTTAAACTAAAGATAGTTTTATTAGTAAATAAACTAATTATTATTAGAACAAGTAAGAATAAACCCCCAATTTTTATTCCCTCTAAAAATCCTTTACTATTTGCTTTCTTACCACTTTTTAAACCAAAGATAAAGAATAATGTTGCATTAAATATAAATAATATTAAATTTGTAATCGTAGAATTAACACCAACTAAATTAAGTAAACTACATATAAATATTAATAATATTAAAGATATAACATAATATCCTAAATATTTCATTAAATTTTTCAAAATAAATCACCTAATAAATACTATGTTTAAAATATTTACTTTATTACCATAATATAGATGGTGATATTATGCAAATATTTACAGTATTATTTAGAACTATTTTCTTTTACTTTTTTGTTCTTATTGCTTATCGAATAATGGGTAAAAGAGAAATTGGTCAACTCGGAGTAATAGATTTAATTGTGTCTATATTAATCGCGGAACTCGTAGCAATAAGTATCGAAGAATTTAAACAACCTATGGCTTATACCATAATACCAATTACATGTTTAGTTATATTAGAAGTTTTATTTGCATTCATCTCTATTAAATCAAGAAGATTTAGAACTATTTTTGATGGCAAACCATCACTAATTATAGTAAATGGTAAAATAAATTATAAAGAAATGATTAAACAACGTTATTCATTAGATGATTTACTAATATCTTTAAGACAAAAAGAAATCAGAGATTTAAGTATGGTAGAATATGCATTTTTAGAACCAAACGGAAAGTTATCAATTTTCAAATATAATTTCTTTAAAACAAAAAGTGCTTTTCCCCAAGCTCTAATACTTGATGGAGAACTCCAAACTAAAGTAGTAAAACATATAAGAAAAACTCCAGAGTGGGTAATAGAACAATTACAAAGTAAAAACTTAACTATTAAAGACATATTTTATGCTTTTTATAAAAATAAAAAAATATATATTATTAAAAAAACAGATGTTAATTAAAACAAAAATTATTAATTTAATATTTTCTTTTTGTTTTTTTTATGTTATATTATTAATAGTAGGGTGATTGACTTATGAAAAAGTTTATAAATAAAATAAAAAATAATAAAACATTAAGTATACTAAGCGTATTAATAATCGGCGTATTTTTTCTATTAATAACAAGAGTAACATTTGCTTTTTTAGCCCCAATTTTTAATAGTGCCCAAACAGATGTTATGGGGGCTAGTGATACCGTAGATGATTTTAAATTTGAACTAGGAAATCCTTTAAAGATTGATGCAACACCAACTACATTAAAAGAAAATGGCACTAATTATGTAACAAGCACTACAGCTAAAGCATTATTAAAAGCCAACAGTACACAAAACACTGCTACTTATAATTATTATGTTTATTTTGAGATTAAATCAAATACTTTTACATATTCATATACATATACAGATGGATCTCGTGCTGAAATTATTCTTACAGTGACTAATCCAAACGGAGATGAGGTTACATCGATTGAAGGGTTAACTTATGGAACTTTTGATGGCATATCAGGTTTTGATGTTACAACAAAAAGTGGTTTATTTAATATAGCAGACAATTATGAAATAACATCAAATTCAAGCACGGCATACACAACTCAAGAATGGAATATTACATTAACCTATTTGAATTTATCAATAGATCAATCATCAAATTTTGGTAATTCAATGGAGGTTAGTGTATATATTAGAAAAGAAGAGAAAATAATAACAGTTGCAGATGTATGTTCCTCTGGGCAAACGTTAAACTCCTGTATTATTGCAATGGATGGAAAAGATTATACATTAATTAATCATTATAATAAACATGACTATAGATATGCAGGTTCAAGTGATAGCGTAAATAACTTTGTATGCTTTGGAACAAATGAAAGTCCATGTCCAACAGATAATTTATATCGAATTGTCGGAGTAATAAACGAGAAAGTAAAATTAATCAAATATGATTATGCAACAAGTGATTTGCTGGGAACAGATGGAGACTACTCTGGCTCTTCAACCCCAGGTTCATCATACAATGGTGTTTTGAAGTCTATTAATACATATTATTGGAATTATAAAGCAACAGATAACGCAATCAATACATGGAGTACCAGTTTATTAAATAAAACAAATTTAAATACGAATTTCCTTAATAATATAGGAGAAGAATGGGCAAACAGGATAGCAATGACAACATGGAAAGTAGGAGGAAATTTCGCATCCAAAATAATTATTGAAAATCCATCAGTAGCATACACAAATGAAATAACAAATCCAGATGCAACAAATAGTACTGATAATGCCACAGAATATGAAGCAAAAGTAGGATTAATATATGTCTCAGATTACGGATACGCAGCAAGCCCAGAATCATGGACAACATCAATGAAGTATTATGGTAATGTAGTAGATAATAATTGGATGTATATGGGATATTATGAATGGACGATTACTCGTATGTCTGGCGATTCGACTGAAGTAGTCATTGTGTACAGCCGTGGCAATGTGGGCACCGTAAGCGACAGTGACTATGCGGTTCGCCCAGTCTTCAATCTTGAGCCTTCCATAACCTATGTATCAGGGAGTGGAAAGATGATTGACCCAATAGTAATAAACTAGTGCTTTAGTCCATAGTTTGTCAAGCGTGTCTTCGAGCTATGCAAACGAGGTGCAAAATTAAAGCAAAACCTAAAGAAAGAGTAAATTTATAGCAATAAGTGTTGAAAACTATTAATTATAAATTCTAAATAAATATACGAAATAAGGAGATTGATTTAAATGAAAATATTATGCATCGGACATTCAAGCTGGGATATAACAGTTCCAGTAGATGAATATCCAACTGAAAATACTAAATATAGATATAATGAAAAATATAGTGCTGGAGGTGGACCTGCATCTAATGCTGCCTACCTATTAGGTAAATGGGGGATAGATACAGTTATAGCTAGTAGCATAGGTTCTGATGATTTTGGAACTAAAATCAAAAAAGAATTTCAAGATATAAATGTAAATACTGATTATATAGAAACAAGTTATGAAAAAGATACATCATTATCATTTATTTTAATTAATAAAAGTAATGGTTCTAGAACAGTATTTAACGTTGCTACAGAACATCCAGCATTAAAAAAATTAAGTTATGATTTTACACCGGATATCATTCTTACAGATGGTCATGATTATGGTGCAACCCAAAATGCTATAAGCAAATATCAAAATGCAATAACTATTATAGATGCTGGAAGGGTAACCCCAGAACTTTTAGAATTATGTAAATATATAAAATATATAGTATGTAGTAAAGGTTTTGCAGAAACTGTAACAGGTATGAAATTTGATTATAATAATCCATCTTCTTTAGTAGCAATATATAATAAACTACAAGATAAATATCCAAATAGTATTATAGTAATTACTTTAGAAGAAAGAGGATGTTTATATCAAGTTGGAAATGAAATAAAAATAATGCCAGGATTAAAAGTACAACCGGTTGACACAACTGGAGCTGGAGATATCTTCCACGGAGCATTTACATATGGAATAGCAAATAATTTTGATATGGAAAAGATAATTACATTAGCAAATATAGCAGCAGGTTTATCAGTAACTAAAATAGGTTCAAGACTATCAATACCTAATTTATCTGAAGTATTAGATTATTATGCTAAGAAAACAGGACAAGTAAATGATAACCAACAAAACGCCTAGATTAGATTTACATGGCGAAATAACTAGTATGGTTGAAGTATTAGTTAATGAATTTATAAATGATAATAAACTTTGTGGTATAAATGAAGTAATAATAATTCATGGAAAAAGTACTAATATTTTAACTGAAGAAGTACATAAAGTACTTAAGAAAAATAAAGGTGTAAATAGATATTATAAGAATAATTGGAATCTCGGAGAAACAATCGTAGAAATAAATTTAGCAAAATAGTTGACTTAGCCACTATTTTGCTTTATAATTTAATTGTACTTGAAAAGTACAAAAAGTTAATGTTTCTCGCTTCCGGGTGGTGCGAGTAATAAATGCTCCTGGTAACCAATATAACTCAATTTAAACATGTTGAGTTTTTTTGTTCTATTTATTTTTTTCCCTCATATATTTTCTAATAAAGGGAGGAAATGATATGAATTGTATTATACCATTTACAAAAGATATTAAGTTTAAAACAAATATTGCAGAAATATTAAGTATTTCACTAGAACATGATTTTACAGCTAATCCAGAAGAGGTTTTAGGTAATTTCACTATAAGTGGGGACTATAAGTCTCATGAAGTAAGTGTAAATAAAGATCATTTTGAGTATGTTTTGCCATTTTCAGTAAATATGACAACCAAAATTGATGAAGAGAGTGTTAATTTTGAAGTTGAAGATTTTACTTATGAAATAATCGATAATGATATATTGCGCGTAAATATTGAATATAGTATTAATGCATCTGAAATAAAAGAAGAACCAAAGGAAGAAGAATTATTTAAAAGAGTGGAAGAACCGGAACTTGATAAAATTCTAGAAGAAATAGAAACAGATAGAGAAGAACCAAAAGAAGAGGTTAAAGAAGAACAGAAAGATGAAGAAAGAGATATAACAGATGAAGCAAAAAATACTATTCTAGATAGCATTAATAATACCGATGATGCATATGTAACATATCACATTCATGAAATGAAAGAAACAGACACAATAGAATCAATATGTATAAAATATAATACAAGTAAAAATATAATCGGAGATTATAATGATATTGAAAATTTAGTAATCGGAGATAAAATTATAATACCTGAGGTAAATGAATAAAAGTATTGAAGTATTAAAATCTATTTATAAACCCTATAGATATACCATAAAAGGAAAATCTACAATATTAGAAACCACCTGCGGAGATTTTATTATAAAACCTAAGAATAAAGATATAAATGAATTATATACATATTTAACTAATCGAGGTTTTATAAATTATCCTAAAATAATAGATTCATCTAGAGATGAGGTAAATGTTTTTGAATATGTAGAAGATATAAAATTACCAAAAGAACAAAAATGTGATGATTTAATAGAAATAATAGCTAGTTTACATAATAAAACTAGCTATTTTAAAGAAGTAAGTGAAGATAAATTTAAAAGTATATATGAAGATGTTTTAAGTAATATAAATTATTTAAGTAATTATTATAATACATTATATGAAATAGGGTTTAATGAAATATATGCATCTCCATCAAACTATATTTTTATGAGAAACTATTATAAATTAAATAGTGCTTTAGAATATGCAAAAAGTGAACTTGAAAATTGGTATAGTCTAATAACTAATGAAACCAAAATAAGGGTATGTTTAATACATAATAATTTAGAACTAAATCATTTACTTAATGATAAATTAATAAGCTGGGACAATTATATGATAGATACCCCGGTTATAGATATTGTTAAGTTATATAAAAAAGAATGGAACAATATTAATTTTAGTGAAATATTAGAAAGATATATGTATAAGTTTCCATTACTTGAATATGAAAAAAAACTATTATTTATTTTAATTTCTATGCCTCCGGAGATTAAAAAAAGTGATAATGAATTTGAAAAATGTAAAATGGTTAGTGAAGTAATGGATTATGTTTTTAAAACAGAAGAGTTAATAAGGCCATATAATACGGATCATGAAGAAGAAAAATAAGGCAATTTCAATAAGTAAGATAAAAATATTAAATCTAAAAGGTAATATCAAAGTAATGATTGCTTGATAAAATATAAGCATACCAAGGATGAAAAGTATTATTACTGTTAAGCCATTCCGAGGACCTTGAAACTTCATATTACCACCTATAAATAGTATATGTAATTCAACCAGTAATGGTTGATTTTTTCTATAAATATTGATAAAATTATATTAGAGAAAGTAGGCAATGAAATGAATAAAAAAGGATTTGCATTTATAGAAACAATTGTAACGGTAGTAATATTATCTGCGGCATTATTGTACTTATACAGTTCATATAATGCCATAATGACTGAAGAAGAAACTAGAATATATTATGATGACCCAGCCTACATTTATTATACTAACTATGTTAGAAAGTTTTTAGAAGAATATGCTAATATAAATGATGTAAAAAATCTTGCATTTAATAATTCATACATTATAACTATTGGTACAGGTTATGAAGGATTATTTAATGATGCAAGTAAAAAAGAGTCTTTAGAAAAAATCGTCGAAAGTTATAAAATAAATCAAATAATATTATTAGATACAAAAATGTTTAATGAGTGTTTCTCCAATAATTCTGATAAGTGCAAAGAATCAACAGAAAATTTAGGATATCAATTTCAAACATATATTAATACTATTAATGATACCTCATACGATTATTATTTAATTGTTGAATACACAAACAAGTTTAATAAAGATACAAATACTTTTGAAAAATGTACCCCTGGAGATGTAGATAATGAATTAATGGATATACATTGTAATCATTACTATGCCTCACTAGGAATATAAGGAGGTAACATGAAAAATAACAAAGGATTCATTTCAGTTACGGTTATTTATGCATTTTTTCTAGTATTTTTAAGTTTAATGCTTTATATTGTAACTAATATGACAGTAAATAGAAATTTACTTAATAATATGAAAAAAACAATTAAAAATGATATAAGCGATACAAATTTTGCTAGATATTTAATTAATCATTATGATGAATTAAATATAATTAAATTAAATTCTACGACATATAGTTATGGCATTGATGATAATTCATATCGTTATACCGGAGCAAACCCAAATAATTATTTGAAATTTGCAAATAGTGCTGATATATATCGAGTAATCGGAGTCTTCGAAGGAAAAGTTAAGTTAATAACCACAAGTAGTTGGAAAACATTACAATTTAATACTGTATCAACTAATAACTATTATCATCGCATTATAGGTGATAGCATTGAACCTTCAAATTTATATAGTTATCTTAATGATGCAAATATAACTGATAGTTATATAAATTATATAAATACGAAAAATATTAATAATTATGTCGAAGATGTTACATGGTATATCGGAGGAATAGAAGACACCATTCTTACTACTGGTAAAAATATAGCTACTGCAGAAATTGGTACAGGAAAAAACTCCGGGGCTACCATAAATGCCAAGGTTGGTACACTTTATTTAAGTGATTATATTTATGCTGCCGATGCTAGTAATAAAACTACGTATGGTAAAAGTATAACAAATACTAACAATTGGTTATTTTTAAGTAACTCATGGTTTATAACTAGAAATTCCAATACAAGTGAAATAACAGTGTATTCTTTAAATAGTGATGGAACTATTATAAGATCACAACCTGATGAAACAAAGAATGTTAGACCAACATTTTATTTAAAAAATAATACAAAACTTTTAAGTGGAAGTGGAACAAGCACAGATCCATATGTTATAGGTGATTAAAGATGAAAAAGTTAAATAAAAAAGGAAGCTCATTAATAGAATTAGTAATAAGTATAGCCTTAATGTCTGTCATATTAGTATCTATGGTAAGATTACTCGTGGACTTAAATAATACTAATACTAATAATGTATATGCTAAGAATAATCAAATAAATAGAACAGAAATAATAAGAATGATTGAAAATGATTTAAATAATAATATTCTAACAAACGTCGAAAATAATGGTTCTACGATAGATACCTTAAAAATAAAGTTTACATTTCCAAATAATAAAACTTCTTTAATTGTGGCAACTAAAGATGAATTCACATATACATCATCTTCTGGTAAAAAAAGAATATGGACAATGAATGATTGTGATATTTATCCAAATAAAGCTAATGTTCAATTTGTAAAAGATGATGCCTTAGATGGAATATATACATTACAAATTGATATTGAAATACATACTAAAAACGAAAAAAATACTGAAGGAAACAATAACTTGTTAGATGATATTTTAATTGGTTATTATGGTAAAGTTGCAGATATTAATAATAAAACATTTAGTGATTGTTTAGGTTATAGCTGTTAAGAATATTGCTATAATCATTTGCAAGATTCTTCCCTTTAAAAAATATTTATAACTAAGATTATATTCATCAAGAATACATTTTACTTGAGTATGAATGGATAAACCTCCGAAAATAATAAAACCAACAGTTATAATTTCTTTTAATTTAATATTACAGTCTATCAAACTATTTAACCCTTGTGTCATTTCTAAAAATCCTTTTACAAATATACTATAAGGATAAGAAATATTAAATGTATTTATAATAATATTAGAAATAACTAAATAAAATACAATAGAACCAAGTACCATCAAATTAGTATTAATACTTGTTTTAATAGATAGAGCTAAATTAATATTTTTAGATTTACCTTTTAACTTATTATTAGGTAATTCTTTTTTATAGAATAAATATAGTAATAAGTTACTTAGATAAATAATAATTAATAATTTAATAGTGGTGGGATTATTATTAAAAATTAATTTTAATATTGTATATAAAAACAAAGGATTAGCAAAAAAAGTAAAAATTAAACATACATTTCCATAATCTTCAGAAATATCATTGTTATTTACTAATTTAGATATAATGTATGCACTTGAAGGACTACCACTTAATATAGACATTATAAAAATATATGTTGATGTCCTTTTAAAATAAGATGTTAAATTTAAATTTATAAGTATATCCTGCATAATAATCATTATAAAAAGATAAGGAAAAACCTTATAAAGCCAAATAGTAACACCATCAATAGTGCTTTTTAATACTAATTCATAATTTTTAAAAATTAGTATAATAAGTGTCATAATTAATATAATAGTTAATTTTCGTTTCATAAATTAATCCTTTTTTGCTATAATTAATAAAGGTGATATTAATGCATAATAAAATATATGAAAAAATAAAAACTTTTATAAAAGAAAATTATAAATTTATGTTAGTTTTAATTCTTTTAGTGGTAGTATTTACTTATGAATTTCCATATGTAGTATATACTCCCGGAGGAATAGTTAATTTAGAAAAAAGAATTGATGTGGATAACAAATATGATAGTGAAGGCTCCTTAAACATGAGCTATGTTACATTAAGAAAAGGTAATATTCCATCAATTTTACTTTCATATATAATAAAAGACTGGGATTTACTAAAAGAAAGTGAAATAACCATCGATGATGAATCAGTTGACGAACTACTGAAATTAGAAAAATTATATATGACTTCATCAATAGATAATGCTACAATTCTAGCTTATCAAAAAGCAGGCAAAAAAATTGAAATAAAGAAAAATATAAATAATGTTATTTATATAGATGACAATGCTAAAACAGATATAGAAATTTATGATCAAATAATATCCGTAGATGGAAAAGAAATAAATGAAATTAAGGACCTTCAAGATTATATAAAAACCAAAAATGAAAATGATACAGTTTATTTTAAAGTAAAAAACAATAATAAAGAAAAAACAAGGAAGGCCCAAGTGGTTAAAATTGGGGATGAGTTAAAAGTTGGAATAGCTTTTTTAACTACATATGATTATGATACTGATCCCAAAATTGAGGTTAAAACAAAGTCGAGTGAATCTGGTTCCAGCGGAGGATTAATGTTATCTCTCGCTATTTATAACGCCATAACCAAAGAAGATATAACCAAAGGAAAAACAATTGTGGGAACAGGTACTATAGATATTAATGGTAACGTTGGTAAAATTGATGGCGTTAAATATAAAATTATCGGAGCAAATAAAAATAAAGCAGATTTATTCATCTGTCCAAAAGAAAATTATGAAGAAGCCATTAAGGTAAAAGAAGAACATAATTTAGATTTAAAAATAGTTAGTGTAAGCACCTTTGATGAAGCGATTAACTATTTAGAAAACAATCTTTAATATTATTAATACAAATACATTTTTAGGTATTTGTATTTTTTTTGAAAAAAATTAATCCCAAAACCGCAAAAAACTAAGTGGTTTAGGAAATATATATATATGAAGGAAATAATTAGGAATACCAAAACGGAGGTAATAATGAAATATTTAAAAAGAAAAGAAATAATAATTGGGTTGATTGGTTTAATATTAGTAATAATATCTAGTAGTTTAGCAATGTATTTTTATTTTGATAAAAATGAATGTATATGTAATGATGTTGATATTGAGAAAAATACTGAAGAAGGTAACGTTGCAACCATTAAGCTAGAGGTAAAAGGAGAGGTAAAAAATCCTGGGGTATATGAATTAAATGAGAATAGTATTATAAAAGATGTTATAGATGCCTCCGGTGGATTTACAAATAATGCTAATACAAGTAATATTAATTTAAGTATGAAAGTAAAAAATGAAATGGTTATTTATATTTATAAAAAAAGTGAGTATAAAAAAGAAAATAAAATAGATTCAGGATGTAAAAGTACTAGTTATGATATATCAAATTGTACAAAAAATAAAGAAAGCATTATTATAACAGATGAATCTAACGCATCACTAGAAACAAATAATACCACAAATACCTCATTAGTAAATATTAATACTGCCAGTATAAAAGAATTAATGTCTTTATCAGGTATCGGAGAAACAAAAGCTAAAGCTATAATAAGTTATAGAGAAAAAAATGGTTTATTAAAATCAATCGAAGAAATAAAAAAAGTAAGTGGAATAGGAAACTCTACCTATGAAAAATTTAAAGAAAGTATTACAATATAATAAATTATTTATCGTATTATTTATATTATTAGGTATATATATTTATCTAACCACAGTTATTATAAAGTATAAAAGTACTTTAGATATAGATAAAAACTCTATTGAAGGAGTAATAAAAGACATCAAATTAAATGGTGATAAATTAACTCTTGAGATAAAATCTAAAGAAACCATAATAGCAAATTATTATATTAAAAGTAAAGAAGAGCAAATCAAAATAAAAGAAATGTTGCACTATGGTGATACAATATTATTAAAAGGAACATTTACTGTTCCTCTTAACAATACAATTCCCAATAACTTTAATTATAAAAAATATTTATATAATAAAAAAATATATTATACTTTTAATATAGACTCTTATAAAATAATTAAGAATAACAAAAATCTTTTATATAAGGTAAAGGATAAATTATATAAAAAAATAATAGATTTAGATAATAGTGACTTTTATTTAGCATTTATCCTCGGAGATAAAACTTTATTATCAAGTGATATCTATGAAAACTTTCAAATAAACGGAGTAAGTCATTTATTAGCCTTATCCGGAATGCACATTAATATTTTATTAGTAATTATTAATATTTTTCAAAAAAAGTCTAAAGAAATAAATAGAATAATTTTAACAAGTATAGTTTTAATACTTTATTTGTTTTTAACCGGAGTAACATCATCTTTATTACGAGCTACATTATTTTATATATTAAAAAACATTAATAAATATTTTAATTTAAATTATTCTAACATGAAACTTTTATTTATATGTGCCTTTATAATTCTTATTTTAAATCCATTTATGATTTACGACCTAGGCTTTATTTATTCATTTAGTGTTTGTTTTGGAATATTTTATTATCATGATTTTATTAAAGGTAATTATTTTATCAAACTATTTAAACTAAGTTTAATTACATTTCTGTTTAGTTTACCAATAACAGTTACCATCAATTATGAAATAAATTTAAATTCTATTTTTATTAATATGATATTCATCCCTTGGATAAGTCTATTTGTTTATCCAATTTCTTTAATAGCTTTTATCATTCCCATATTAAATCCAATTTTTTCAATCCTCATTAATGTTACCACATTTTTAAATTCTATTATGAATAATCTAAGTATAATAATAAATATTCCTAAAACATCAATAGTTATTCCAATCTTATTTTATATGGTACTTTTATTAAGAAAAAAGAATATTTATTATGCTCTAATTATATTAATATTGATTCCAAAATTTATAAAAATATTAGACAACAATTATTATGTTTATTTTTTTGATGTAGGGCAAGGGGATTCAGCAGTTTTAGTATCACCATACCACCAAGAAGTAATAATGATTGATACCGGAGGGAAAACAACATTTACAAAAGAACCCTGGCAAAAATCGAGTAAGAACTATAACGTTAGTGATGGTGTAGTTAAGTTTTTAAAAAGTATGGGTATCACTGAAATTAACTACTTAATAATTACCCATGGAGATGAAGATCATGCTAAAGATGCACAAAATATAATAAAAAAAATAAAAGTAAAGAACATTATTTTGAATAATGGTTCTATCAATAGTTTAGAAAAAAATTTACTAAATCAAAATATCAATATAACCAATAGATATCATTTAAAATATTTTAATGTTATTAATTTAAACAATGAAATATATGATAATGAAAATGATAATAGTATTGTAAATTACATTTCTTTTCTAAGTTATAAATTTCTTTTTATGGGCGATGCCTCAAAACTCATCGAAGATAAAATTCTCGAGAAATATAATTTAAAAAATATAGATGTTATAAAAATTGGCCATCACGGTAGTAAAACAAGCACAGATAAAGGTTTTATAAATCAAATAAATCCAACATATTCTGTAATTAGTGTTGGAAGATCAAATAGATATAATCATCCTCATGAAGAGGTTTTAAAGATTTTAACAAATACAAATATACTAAGAACTGATAAAGATGGAACTATAACTTTTAGATTAGATAAAAAAGGGTTTGATTTTAATTTATGCAAACCGTAGAAAGGAAAAGCTATGAACTATTATAAAGATTTAATAAGCGATAGCCTCAAAATAAAAAATAATTCATATAAAGATATTACGAGTAAATGGATTGGCAATTTAAAAAACTCTTATAAAGATATAAAAAAATTTCAATTAAATGAAATATTTGAATATAATGGAAAAAATATGTTGTTGATAATCATTTTGTGAAATATAGATTAAAACAAAAAGAAAAAAACTTTGCAAAATGGTTATCAAAAAATACTGGATTAAAAATACAGATGAATCCAGAAATTGAATATCCGGAAAAAATAAGTGTAGCAGACTGTACTATTTATAGAAATGATAAATGTTTAGGCAATTATGATATGAAAATAGTTACCGGAGAAAGTAAGCAATTACTATTTCATAATGTTTATGGAAAGAACCGTCAAGCTACTAAGTTTTTATTTGAAACTACTGAATCTCCATTAAATATGGAAGACTTAATAGAACAAGTAAATGCAATATTTGAAAGAAAAGCCACATGGGTTGAAGAAATAGGCATAAAAAAGAAAGAAAATTTTATAATTCTAAAAAATATTAACATAAAAAAATAAAAGCTGTAACACTAGGTGAAACATCACCACGACTACAACTTTTAATAACCACATTATAGCACTAAAACCACAATATGTCAATCGAAATACTGTTTCGATTATTAATATTATACCCCAAAAGAAAAATAATATGACATTATAAATTATTACATGAACCAAATAAAAACAATAGAATAAAATATAGTACATTATATAATGTTTATATAAATTAGAAAGAGAGCTCTTTCTTTTTCTTTTTAAAGATGTTATACTTAAATTGTGATTAATATGAATTATTTGATAAGCGCAGAAAGTTATAGAATTATAAATGATGAAATAAAAAAAATAGTTAAAGATAACGACTATATGCTTTTTAATGCCAACAAATGTAGCATTAAAGAAATAATTGATGAAGCATCATATTTCGGACTTGGCATAGATTATAAATGGCTAGTAGTAACAAATGCTGATTTTTTTGGAACTGGAAAAATAACTGATGGCGACAATGAACTATTAAATAAATATTTAGAAAATCCCAACGAACGAACAAACATAATTTTTACAACCCTAAACGGAATAGATTTAAGAAAAAAAATAGTTAAAAGTATTAAAAATAAAGGTAGTATTATAAACATTCCTAAAATGGATAAACGAGGTCTAAATAGTATTTTAACAAACTATTTAAAAAATTATGACTATAGTATTGATTATAAAACAGTTAATTATATTATGGATAATTCCTATAGCAACTTAGATATTATGTTTAATGAACTTGATAAAATAATGCTTTACTATTCATTCCCATGTAGTATTAAATATAATGATGTTGTAAATATTATCGGAGAAGAAAAAACAAATAACAATTTTGCTTTTGTAAATGCTGTTGTAGAAAAGGATTTAAAAAGTGCTTTAAAAATATTAAAAAGTTTAAAAATATACAAAGTTGAACCTGTAACTTTAGTGGCATTACTAGCACGTGAATATCGTCTTATGTATTATGTTAAAAATATGCATAATAAAATGAGTACATACGATATAATGAGTCAGTTGAAACTAGCAGATTGGCAAATTAACAAATTATATAATAATAGTATGAAATATACTAATAATGAACTACTTAAATCATTGTTTGACTTATGTAATATAGATTTGAATATAAAAAAAGGTATCTGGGATAAAGATACAAGCCTTTACGGATTTTTAATGGACACATGCAGTTAAAAAAGAAACCAATTTCAGTTTCTTTTTCTTTCTAGTACTAATTTGCTATTTTCTAGTTTAGAGTTAACTAAATTAAAAGTATCTTCTCTAACAGGTAAACCATAATAAAAGTTTTCTTCTTCAGTATGTTGGAAAGCTTCTTTTTCTAAATTGCTAGCTACATCAGCATCGCAAGCAAAAAATCTCCCCATACATTTTAAATATTCATTATATTCTAGTTTATAAGCATAAACCGGACCAAACTTAGGTGATTGTTGATATCCATCTAGTAAAGTCTTAGCATTTTCAAAAGTAAGATAATTAATAATTGTATCAATATCATTAAAATTAATCCACCCAGCAATATTTTGAGCTCTTTTTATTGCATCAAGCTGAATAATACGTTGGGTAGGGCTAACGTTTATTGACTTAAATTCATCTTCCATCAAAAATAATTTTTCAGCATACCCTTCATTTTTATATGAATGTCGTATTACATCAAAATATAATTCAAATATTTTTCTTAATACCTCAATATTATATAAGTCGATTTTATCCTCAATAGATAAAGTATTATTTAAAAATAGAGAATTAGAATTTAAAATACTTTTAAAATATACTGTTTTGTCTTCTTTTAAAAATAATGGTTTATCAAAAAGATAACAATCATCACCAACATATATTTCTTTTACTAAACCTTTATGGTCCTTTAAAAGTATTATTAAGGCTCTTTTAATAAAATTATCATCAGCTAACAACCCCTTGTTATGATATTCTTTTAATAATTCTAGTAATTCATAATTAACTAACAATTCCATTTTAATCCACCTTTACCATAACTAAAATTATATCACTAACATATAAATAAGTAAATCATTTTTCTTGACAATGTATAATTAACTAAAGTATAATGATTTTAAGAAAATTAAAGGAATGATGCTAATGAGAAAAAGATTTACCTCAGTGCTTTGTTTAATATTTATGCTTATTCTTATTTGTGCTTTTTTAGGAATAGGTTACATATTTTATGATAAAATAACTGACGATTCAGATATAGTAGTAGATGGTAAAATAACAATTAATTACTTAAATGGTAAAAAATTTACTTTAAGTGGAGATAAAGAAATTGTTTTTTCAGTTACAAATAATGATACTGAAGCAAGTTACTATTATATACAATTAATGGATGTATACGCAAATGATGTTTCATATGAACTTGTATCTTCTGATAATTTAAAAATATCTAAAGATTTAAAATCAGAAATAGTTTCCAATCAAGTTTCAATAAATGGTAATGAAACAGTAAATTATACTTTAAAGTTTAAAGGAAATTCTAATGAAAAGTATTCTGGCACAATTCAAATAGGAGTAAAAGAAAATGAAGAAAATACCTTTGCAGATGTTATATTAGCTAATAATAAAATTAATGAAAAAAGCTTAACAGAAAATGGTTCATCTGCCACCCTTGATGAAGGTTTATTAAAAAAAGAAGATGACTTAGGTGTTGCTTACTATTTTAGGGGTAACGTTAAAAATAATAATGTATCTTTTGCTGATAAAAAATGGAAAATAGTAAAAATAAATGGCGATGGATCAATTAAGTTAGTTCTAGATGGAGTTACTGAAGAGATTAGTAAATATTATGATGAAGATTATAGTTTTAAAAATAGTACTATTCATGCCAAGTTAGAAAGTTGGTATTTAAATAATTTAGATTCTTATGGTGATTATATCGCATATTATAAATTCTGTAATGATACAGTTCTTGAAGATGAAAATTACCTAGCTTACAATCGAATTATAACTAATAAAATTCCAACATTTATATGTCTAGGAGATGCCGTAAACTCAAGAATTGGCTTACTTACAGTAGATGAGGTTTCTCTAGCTGGAGCAAGTACAAGTGAAAATAAAGATTTTTATTTATATAACGCAAATATTACTGGGGCATATTATACAATGTCTGCAGCATCAAGTAGATATGGTAATTATTATCCGTTTGCAGTTGATTCAAATGGTTCTATTATTAGTGATATAAATGGAACTCTTCTTCGTAGTATAAGACCTGTCATAAATATTATTAAAACTGCTAAAGTTACAGGTTCTGGAACAATCGAAGATCCATACCAACTTATAATGAAATAAACATGGCTAACATGTTTTTTTTCATCTCCTCCCTTGACTTAAAGCCACAAAATAAGTATAATATATACCCAACAGGGAGGTTTTTATTATGGAATACTTTAAATATAATGGTATAAAAGATAAATACTTAGTAAATATGAATGCGGTTTTATATAGAATAGGAAGAAAACCAATTGCTGTAGAAAAAGAAATTTTTTGTGGTGATACTGAGGTAATTAAAGAAGGACAAGGTCCAAATGATAGAAACTTTTTATTAATATATTTAGGAACAGATGGAAGATATATTTTAAGAGAACCAAATTTCTCATTTGTGGCATATTTAGATGAATTTGAATATTTACCTGTAGAACAATTAGCAAGTAAAGAAAACGTTAGTTATTCAGAATTTGTAGCAACATTAATAAAAGATTATGACAACATTGGTATTTATTTAAACGGATTTTGGAATCTTGTAATGGATATTCCTTTTGAAAAACGTAGTGACTTAATTGATTTATGGTGGAAGATTCAAAAAAATTATTATCCTGAAAATCGTGATTCAATACCAGTTTATGATGTTTTAGCTAAATTTGTAAAGCCACTTGAAGATAGTATCTGTGGAAATCTTTTAATATCTCCGGTACTAGAAGATGATAAAGGATATTTTATTAGAAAAACAATTTTAGGTAATACAAACGGAAATATATCTTTATCAAGTTTGCTTTTATATGATATGGTTAATCTTGGAATATATAGACTTTGTAATATTGAAGAAGAAATGAAAAAATATAAGTCTTATGAAACTCGCTTAGAAGAACAAAGGTTAACAAGAAAAAAATAATACTTGGATATTGGCAAAATGTAAACGTTGACATATTAAAATGTAAAATTGACATTTTGCACTTTAGTATTTGACATAATAATAGTATAATAGAATTGGTGATTGGTATGAAAATATTTAAAGATATATGGAGTCTATTAATGGCACTGCGGTTAGTAGATATAATATTCTTTTTTGCAGTATTGATATTAATGATATTGATAGTTACTTTGATATATTTTATAAAAATAAATAAAGATGAGGAACCGAATAAGAATGATTTAGAGGAAACTCAAGAAATGAAAATAGCAAAGGAATTAAGGGATAGTATGAGAAATAGTGAGCCAACAATTAAATTTACAGATTATGAAAAAGATCAAGAAGATAAAGCAATAATAAGTTATGATGAGCTTTTAAATAAGGGCTCAAATTATGATCTTAATTATGAAAAAGAAGAAACCCATGATGACTTAACAGTGAAAAAAGTTGATTTAGATAATTTAGTAAATAAAAATAGTTCAATAACACCAAATCTTGAGGTACGCGTTATTAGTTTTCAAAAAGAAGAAGCTTTTTTAGAAGCTTTAAAAAGATTGCAAAAAGAACTGGGGTAGTAATTATGAAATTTAATATTATTACATTTGGATGTAAAGTTAATCAATATGAATCAAATATGATGAAAGAAAAAATGCTTTCATCAAATTTTTTCTATGAGGAAAATATCAAAAATGCAGATATAATTATTGTAAATACATGTTCAGTTACAAATATTGCAGATAAAAAATGTTTAAAAATGATTAGAAGAATTGAAAGAGAAAGACCTAATGCACTACTTGTAGTAGCAGGATGCAGTAGTCAAAATAATCAAAGTGAGTATGAAGCATTAGATATTGATATACTCCTTGGAAATAAAGATAAATCTTTAATCGCCGATTTAATCAAAGAATATATTGACACAAGACAAAAATACGTGAAATTTTATAGCGAGAGAAATTTAGAATTTGAAGATATGTTAATTAATGATTATAATCATATCAGAGCATTTATAAAAATCGAAGATGGGTGTGATAATTTCTGTAGTTATTGTATTATTCCATATGTTCGAGGTAGTGTTAGATGTAAAAATTTTGATACTGTTATAAAAGAAGCAAAAATGCTTACAGAACATGGTCACAAAGAAATAGTTTTAACGGGTATTCACACTGGACATTATATGGATAACAATCATGATTTAACAGACCTTATTAATGAATTATCTAAAATAGATGACTTATTAAGAATTAGAATATCAAGTATTGAAATAACTGAATTAAATGATAAATTTTTAGATATGTTAGGCAAAAATAAAAAAGTATGTAATCATTTACATATTCCTTTGCAAGCTGGTAGTGATGAAATTTTAAAGAGAATGAATCGTAAATATGATTTAAAATATTACGAAGATAAAATAAATAAGATTAGACAAATTAGACCAGATATATCTATTTCAACAGATATAATCGTAGGTTTTCCATATGAAACAGATGAGTTATTCCAAAGTACTCTTGAATTTTCTAGAAAAATGAACTTTAGTAAAATCCATGTCTTTCCATATTCTAAAAGAGTTGGAACCCCAGCAGCAACAATGCCTAATCAAGTGGACGAAAACGTAAAAAAAGATCGTGTTAAAAAGTTAATGGATTTAAGTAATAAATTAGAAGAAGAATATTATAATAAATTTATTGGTAAAGAACTTGATATTTTAGTAGAAGAGTGCGATAATAATGTAAGTATTGGACATACAAGTAATTATTTAATGGTCAAGCTAAATGAAGATTTGCATGTCGGGGAAATATATAAAAGGATTTTATGAATTACATTAAAGGAAAGTTAAAAAAAATTATATTTTATAGTAAAGAAAGTGGCTTTATAGTCGCTTTATTTCGCATTAAAGAAACAAACTTAAGTGAATTAAGTAGTAATAAAACTATCACCATAACAGGTTCATTTTTAGATCCTAGTATTGATATCCCTATGAAATTATATGGAAATTATAAAAAGAATGATAAATGGGGAATGCAATTTGTAGTGGATTCATATGAAATTGAAAAACCAACTAGTAAAGAAGCCATTATTGATTTTTTATCAAGTCCTTTTGTAGAAGGATGCGGAGAGGTTACCGCTAAAAGAATTGTGGATAACTTCGGAGAAAAAGCTATTGAAATAATAAAAGAAGATAAAGAGAAATTGTTACAAATTGAAGGAATAACTGAAAAAAGAAAAGAAAAGATATATGCATCTTTAGTAAATTATGATAAAAGTGGAGATACAATTATTAAATTGCAAAATCTAGGCTTTTCTCCGACAGAGTGTTATAAAATATATAATCATTTTAAAGATGATATGGACTATGTGTTAGAAAACAATTTTTATTTAATAAGTGAAATTGTGGATTTTAAAAAAGTAGATAGTATTTATACCAACAATTATGGCGATAAAACAGATATAAGAATTTATGCTTGTATATTAGAAAGTATGAAGATATTATCATTTCAAAATGGAGATACTTATTATTTTAATAATGAAATTAGAGCAACCTTATTAAAAGAATTTTATATTGAATTAAGCGAAGATGTATTTTCAAACTGTTTAGATTATTTAGAAGAAAACAATGATATTATCAGAATAGAAAAAAGAGTTTATTTAAAAAGTTATTATGAAAAAGAATGTAATATTGCTAAAACATTAAAAAGAATTGATAGTAATGCCCCGAAGATGTTTTATAATATTGAAGAAAAATTAAAATCCCTAGAAGAAAAATTAAAGATTAATTATAATGAAACTCAAGAAAAAGCTATCAAGGGTGCATTAAATAACAATATTACTATTATTTCCGGAGGTCCAGGAACAGGTAAAACTACCATAATTAATGCTATAGTTAAATTATATATTGAAAAAGAAAAATTAGCCCCAGTAGATATAATGGAAACAATAGCGCTTTTAGCTCCGACAGGAAGAGCTGCCAAAAAGATGAATTCATCAACAGGTATTCCTGCATATACCATTCATAGATACTTAAAATGGTATAAAGATAGCAACGAATTTGTTTATAATGAATTTAATAAAACCCATCATAAACTTATCATTGTAGATGAGGTTAGTATGATTGATATTGATTTATTTAATGCTTTGTTAAATGGAATTAGCCCTAATGTTAAACTAATCCTTGTCGGAGATACATTTCAGCTCCCTAGCGTTGGACCCGGATTGGTTTTAAATGACTTAATAGAATCAGACTTTTTCAATTATATTCCTTTAAATCAAATTTATCGTCAAAGTGACAACTCATATATTCCATTTTTAGCTAAAGAAATAAAAAATAATGATTTAAGTGAAGAATTTTTAACTAAAAAAGATGACTATAATTTTGTCAAAGTAGATTCAAGTAATATTAAATCCGCTATAACCCAAATTACTAATATGTCATTATCAAAAGGTTTGGATGAACGAAATGTCCAAGTTTTAGCCCCTATGTATAAGGGAGATGCTGGTATTGATGCCTTAAACGTTGTTTTACAAAATATATATAATCCCCAAAAAAGAAATAAAGAAGAATTAATATACGGAGACTATACATTTAGAGAAAATGATAAAGTTTTACAACTTGTTAATGATTTAGATAATAATGTATTTAATGGTGATATTGGTTTTATTGAAAGTATAATGGGAAATAAGATTATTATTGATTATGATGGTAATAGAGTAGAATATGAAAAAAAAGATTTAAAAAATATCAAACATGCTTATGCTATAAGTATTCATAAATCTCAAGGTAGTGAATTCATGCATGTTTTAATGCCAATAAGTACCAGCTATTACAAAATGCTTTATAATAAACTAATATATACTGGAGTAAGTAGAGCTAAAAAAAGCCTAACCCTCGTCGGAGATCCTAATGCTTTTCAAAGAGCAGTTAATAATAATTATTCTTCAAGTAGAAAAACAAGCTTAAAAGAACAATTAATATTAGTATATAATAAATAAATTTGTCCATAATAAGGTTAGAGGTGGATAAATGAAAAATATGTTAAAAACTGTTGGTTTAATCGGAGCCATGGCCGCAATAGGTGGAGGAATTTACCTAATGCAAGATAAAAAAACAATGAAAAAAGCAGGCAAAAAAGTAATAAGTGCTATGGACAGTGCAGAAAGCATGATTGCCAAAAAAATAAATTAACAATATTTACAATTTTTAATTTTAGAAAAAATAAAACATCTCAAAAATGAGTTGTTTTATTTTGCGTTTATAATCCGACAATTTTTTTAATATTTATGTGATAATATATACTTGGTGATAATATGAAAAAATATTTAAAAATATTTGGTATTGCAATTCTCCTCGGAGCTCTAATGGCTTACTTTTTCTACCGTGATATAAATAAAGAGGTTCGTGCTATAACTAAAAAAGAAGAAATAATAACACTTTTTCAAACCGGCGTATTTAAAGATTTAGATAATGCTAAAAATTTTGCTCAAACATTTTCATCAAGTTATATTTATAAAGATAATGATTTTTACCGAGTAATAATTGCTATATCATATCATGAAGAAACAAAATCTAAATTAGAATCTTTTTATAAAAATAAAGAAATAGAATTTTATGAAAAAGAAATTCGTATAAACAAAGATTTAATTGAAAAGATAAGTAACTATGAATCCATAATTATTAAAAGCAATAAAAGTGAGGTTATAGATAATGTTAATAATAGTATTTTAAATATCTTTTCATCATATATTAGCTAATTTTAGCCATAATAAAAATATGATAAAAAAATATAAGGATTACATTTTGCTTTTATCAATACTTTTGCTATTTATATTTTCTAGTAATATAAATAATTTTTTAATTGCTATAACCCCTAACTTAGATGATTCTAATATCATATTAGACTATAATAAATATTTAAAAGAAGAATTAGAAGGTTTAAAAAAAATAAATAATATTTCAAAAAATGATGATTTAAATCTAATTGTAAGTCGTGTTAAATATCGAGATGTATATGAATATAGTAATACCATAACTATTTTAAAAGGTTTTAAAGATGGAGTCTTTACTGGTGATACAGTTTTAAATAATGATGGCTTAATAGGTATAATAACTAAAACTTTTGAACATTATTCTATTGTAACTTTAATAACTAATAAAAATAGTAATATATCAGTTAAAATAAATGATGCCGTAGGAATATTAAAAGTAATAGACAATAAATTAGTAGTGGTAAATTTAAATAATTTTAGTAAAATAACAATAAATGATAAAATATATACCTCTGGTTTAGGTAATTTACCAAGTGATATTTTTATTGGAACCGTAAAAAATATTAATCTAAATAATACTGAGATAGAAAAAGTGGTAGATGTGGATATAAATTCTCGGTTAGATAAATTAGATTATGTTTTTATAAGGAGTAGCCATGACTAAAATATTTATAGATACTTTAATATATAATTTTACTCCATTTAAATCATTTTTCTTTTTAACAAACGTTAATCAAAAAAGCTTAATATATAATTTGTCCATTGGGTTATTCATAGATCTTTTTATTATTCATTCCATCCTTTTAAATACAATATTTATGGTACTCGCATATTTAATTCATAAGTATTTAAAACTAAATTACTTTAACTTTATTAATTATTACTTATTTAATATTTTATTAGTATTTGTTTATTATCTAACATTTTCTTTAATATATAATTTTAAAAATATCTTTTTTGAGATATTTATCATAAATAGTATTTTCATTATTATTAGTTATATAAAAGATTCCAAGGACATAAACTTATATAGGTGATATAATTGGAAGATTATTTAAATGATGCTAAAAAAAGAAGAAATAATAATATCAGTTTTAAAAAAGTGAATTTTAATTTTAAACCAATTATAACTAAGTTTTTACTTGCCACAATATTCTTTTTAGTGAGTATCATCTATACAAATATGAGTGATTCCAATCTCTTGTTATACAAAGAATATGTTTTAACAGAAAGTATGCCATTTACGAAAATAAAAGGGTGGTATGAAGATTTGTTCGGAGAGGTTTTACCCAAAGATGATAATAATAAAATGGTTATGAATGGTCATTTAGTTTATAAAAGTATTGATAAATATATGGATGGAGAGGTATTAACACTAAGCAATAATACACTTATAAATAATTTAACAAACGGAATTGTTGTTTTTATTGGCGAAAAAGATAATTATGGTAACACTATCATCATCCAAGGGGCAGATGGAGCTGATGTATGGTATGGTAATATCACCAATGTTTCTGTAAAATTATATGATTATGTGGAAAAAGATAAATTAATTGGAGAAACTAAAGATGATAAATTATATTTAGTAATAAAAAAAGATAATGAATATATTAAATATGAAGATTATCAAGTTTGATTATAGTTTTTTATTTATTCTCTTTATATTATTACTATGTGGATATATTAGAATTGGTATATTTATAAGTCTTATCGTGATTATTCATGAACTAGGGCATGTTTTAATATGCAAATTATTTAAATATAAAATTATTAATGTTACTATTTATCCATTCGGAGGTATCACTAAAATAGAAAAAGACATTAATACAAGTCCTAATAAAGAGATAATCCTTGCTAGTGCAGGAATAATTATGCAAATAATACTTATTCCATTTATAAAAATATTAAATATTCATGATTATAATCTCTTTTTAAAATATAACTTAAGCATAATGCTTTTTAATATGCTTCCTATTATTCCTTTAGATGGTTCTACAATCTTAAAAAGTATTTTAAATAAAGTATTTTCTTTTAAAACATCATATAAACTATATATAATTATTAGTGTTTTATCTATAGTAATATATATTATTTTAAACTATAAATATAGCCTAAATAATTATTTAATTATTGGTATATTTATTTATAAAATATTTAGTTCTATCAAAGAATATAAATATATTTATAATAGATTTTTACTAGAAAGATATCTAAAGAAATATAAATTCAAATATATAAGTACTAAATCTGGATCATTAGATATTTTAAAGCTTGATACATATCAGTATTTTAAAGAAAAGAAAAATATCGTAAGTGAGGCCAAAAAACTACAAGAAAGGTTTGACAAAAGTAAGTATTTTTGATAAAATTAATATGTTTTTAAGTAATTTCTTAAAAAACCGCACAGAAAAGGTTATAAAACTAATAGTTACCTTCATGGCGCGACTTCAAAAAATATTTAAGGAGGTATGAAATGAAAGCTATATTTGAAACTGGTGGAAAACAATATTATGTTTCTGTAGGGGATACTATTTTTGTAGAAAAATTAGATGCAGAAGTAGGTAGCGATGTTACATTTGACAAAGTTTTATTTGCAGATGGAAAAGCTGGAAATCCATATGTTGATGCTAAAGTTGTATGTACTGTTGAAAAACATGGAAAAAACAAAAAAATTAAAGTGTTTAAATACAGACCTAAGAAAAAATATCGTAAAACTCAAGGTCATAGACAACCATACACTAAGTTAGTTGTTAAGAAAATTGGTTAATGATAAAAATTAATATTAAAAACAATATTATTACTATGACAGGTCATGCTGCTTATGCTACTTATGGCAAAGACATAGTTTGCGCATCAGCATCATCAATTGTTATTACAAGCATTAATTTGTGTTTAAGGTTTGATAAAGAAAGCATTAAATATAAAGAAGAAAAAGATAAATTAACAATTGAAATATTAAGTAATGATAGAAATATTACATTAACAATAGAAAACATGCTTATGATGCTTGAAGAACTTGCATCGACATACAAAAAAAATATTAAAATAATTAAGGAGGAAATATAATGAATTTCATGAAGTTAAATATCCAATTATTTGCTCACGTTAAAGCTCAAGGTTCAACAAAAAACGGTAGAGATTCAGCAGGTCGTAGACTTGGGGCTAAAGCTGCAGACGGACAAACTGTTTCAGCTGGATCAATCCTTTATCGTCAAAGAGGAACAAGAATTTATCCAGGTACAAATGTTGGAATTGGAAAAGATGACACATTATTTGCAAAAGTAACTGGTGTTGTTAAATATGAAAGATTAGGAAAAAACAAGAAAAAGGTAAGCGTATACGAAGCATAAGTATTCGCTTTTTTTCTCATACGGAGGGTTTATGAAATACGATAATGAATTATTTGAATTAAGTGAATTCTTTTCACATAACACAATAAATAAAAAAGAAAATAGAGAAACATCTGTTAAAAAAAGAAAACTATTTAGATTAATATTAAATGAATTTAGAAAAGAAATTAGTTTAGATGAAGAATATTGCAAAATTAGATTTTATGATCGTTTCTGGGGTGAATGTGATAAAGGATATACCTTAGTTAAAGAATTAATTCAAAAAGATGCTTTTGATAATTTTTCAAAAGACTATTTAATTTATATCACTAACTCATCAGATTCTTATGATGAATCGCATCCTAGTTTTTACGAACTCACTTGGGATTATCAAACTTACTTTGAATATATGAGATATCATAAAATAGTCGGGGAATTAATGGATGTTCCTGAGAATGTACGAAAAATCGCAATTGAAGCAATAGGTAAGACTATTGAAGAAGCAAAAGAAAAAGTAGATACAAATAAATCTCTTTGTCCCAAAATAGGTCATTATGTAGAAAACTGGCATAAGATGGATGGAGAAAAAGGAAATGTTCCATTTTGGTATGGTACATGTACTAAATGCGGTGAAACACAAATAACTAGAAAAAATCATAATAGTATAAAATTAGAAAGAACTAAAAAATAAAACTTGCTTGTTAAGTTTTATTTTTTGTCTTTTATTATAATTTCTAAATCATGTTTATTTGCAATTTCAAGTAAATCAGTAAAATAGTATCTACTTCTTCCACATTCATTTGAATATTCCCAATCTTCACTTTTGTTTATGGTTTTAGCAAAATCTTTTTGAGTTAAATTAGTGTTTTGTCTTATAAATCTAAGTATTTCATTTGCTTTATAATTATTTGCTTTTATTTCCATTTACACACTCACCAAACAAATTATATCAACTTTAATTTTAAAATCTTTTAAACCCGTATTGACATGCGTTTTATATTATGCTATCATTTTTATGATAAACGTAAGAGAATACGAGAGGTGTGTAGTATGGAAAAAAACAAGACCAAAATAATAACAATTGCATCAATAATAGCATTAGTAATATTAATTGTTGGTGCAACATATGCATATTTTGCAGCCCAAACTGGAGAAGGTTCACAAACAGATATCAGGATTAATGCAAATACTGTGGATACCTTAACATTTGAAACTGGAGATCCAATTACATTAACACTAGATCAAGAAAATTTTGCAGAAGGAAAAGGTAATCAAACAGGTTCAACATTTGCCAAAGCAATGTTAACAGCAAATAATAAAACGAATACAGCAACAGAACATTATTATATGTATTTAAATATTTCTAGTAATACATTTACATATACACAAAATGAAGACACCCCAGAAATATTACTAACAATAACAGATACAAACAATAATGAAATAACGAGTATTGATGGACTCACATATAAAACAGTAACAGATGGAAATGGAACAACATTAAATGGTTTCGATATAACAAATCAAAATGATTTAATAACAATATTTGAAAATAGAGAAATAACAACAACATCAAGTATAACAGAAGAATGGAATGTCACAGTAACATATGTAAATTATAATGTAGATCAGTCAGCAAATGCTGGAAAGAACTTTAATGCAAATTTATTAATACAAAAAAATCAAATAATTACAAATATTACAAATGTATGTGAAACAGGAAATAACTTAAAAAGTTGTTTAACTGCTTTAGGATCTGATGGAACACTAGAATTTACTAATTTATATTATCATGATTCAACACTCGCAAATGGAGCAGGAGATAATTCATATCGTTATTCTGGATCAAGTGATAGTGTAAATAATTTTGTGTGTTTTGGAACAAATGAAAGTCCATGTCCAACAGATAATTTATATAGGATTATCGGGGTAATTGATAATAAAGTAAAATTAATCAAATATGATTATGCAAATAGTGATTTATTAGGAACAAATGGGGATTATGAAAGTTCTTCAACTCCATCAGCAACAGATTATAAAGGTGCTTTGGCATCAATAAATACATATTACTGGAATAATATAACAAAGAAAAACACATGGAGTACAAGTTTACTAAATAAAACAAATTTAAATATTAATTTTATAAATAATATTGGTAGTGATTGGGCAAATAAAATAGCAACAACAACATGGAAAGTTGGAGGAAATAAATGGATAAAATTGGGCTTAGTAGTCTCTTCTGTAACTTATCAAAATGAAATAGTAAATCCAGATGCAGCAAATAGTACAGATAATGCAATAGAATATGAAGATAAAATCGGATTAATGTATGTAAGTGATTATGGGTTCGCAGCAAAGCCAAATGATTGGACCAAAGTTATAAATTCTTATAGTAGTGCCGTAAATAATAACTGGATGTACATGGGAGTTTGGGAATGGACTATTTCTCGACTTTCAGACTATTTAAATAATGCATTAATAGTAAATTATAACGGCAATGTTTTTGATAGCTATATTGGAAGTAGTAGTGCAGTTCGTCCTGTATTTAATCTTGAGTCTTCAGTAACCTATGTCTCAGGATCCGGAACCCAATCCGACCCAATTTTGTTATCGTAGAACTCCGATAAATTTTGATAAATTAAATTCAAATAAAACCAGGTATTTATAAAAGTTAAATACCTGGTTTTAATTATTCGTCAAATGTGGCATCTACATAGTAGATAGGTCTACCTTCTTTTTCATATTGTTTTTCAAAGTCAGTCATAATATTACTAATTTGTCTTTCGTCATGATGTAAATCTAAACTAACCTTATTAAAAGTATACCAATATTGAGATAAAGTTTCTAATGAATAAGCAAATAAGCCTTTATTGTCGGTTTTTAAAATAATATGCTTATTCTTTTTAAATATTTTGTCATAAAGCTTTAAATAGCTTATGTGGGTAAACCTGTTTTTTTCATCAATTCCTTTTGGCCAAGGTTCAGAAAATGTTAAATATATTGTAGTTATTTCTTTTCCAAAAATCTTATCAATGTTTCTTGCATCATCATTAATTAATTTTAAATTGGTTATTTTTTCTGTTTTCAATTTTTCGGTAGCCATTACCATTTGTGATGGATATAGTTCAAGTCCAATAAAGTTTATATTTGGATATTTCCTAGCCATATTGATAATAAAATCACCACGGCCCATTCCAAGTTCCAAAGAAATAGGATTTTTATTACCAAATAAATCATGCCATTTATTTTTATATTTATAAGGATCTTTAACAAAGTATTTACTTTCTGCAATTATTTTATCAGCATTTTTAATTTTATTATATTCCATAGTTTTTCCTTCTTTCTTTAAGATTATATCATTATTTTTTATATATGTAAAATTAATTTGACAAAAGTTTTCAAAAATTAGCAGTTATATATTGACAAGTGCTAAGCATAATATTATAATGATATTAGCACTGGTAAATAATGAGTGCTAAGAGAGGTAATGTTATGGATGAACGTAAAAATAATCTCTTAAAAGTGATTGTGGAAACATACATTAAAACAGTAAGACCCGTTGGTTCAAAAGCTTTATGTGATATGTTTAATTTATCTAGCGCAACAATCAGAAATGAAATGGCTGAACTAGAAGAAATGGGATATTTAGAAAAAAATCACATATCATCTGGTCGTATTCCAAGTGAAGAAGGTTATAAATATTATGTAAAAAATTTAATGGAACCTGAAAAACTTACTGGCAGTGAAATGTTACAATTACAAAAGATATTTGCAAACACAGATATAGAACTTAGTGATGCCATTAATAAATGTATGGACATAATAAGTGATATAACAAATTATACGAGTGTTGTTTTGGGTAAAAGTAGTAGTGATAATGCATTATTACAAATTAATATAATTGATTTAGGAAATAATCAAGTAGTTGCAGTTGTATGTACAGATAAAGGTAATGTTGAAAATAAAATGTTTACTTTACCAAATACAATTAATGTCAAAGAGGTAGTAAAAACAAGTGAAATAATAAATAAAATGCTTGTTGGAACACCAATTAATGATGTAAGCAAAAGACTTGAGTTAGAGGTAAAGCCAATTATAAAGTCACAAATCCAGCAATATGAAACAGTATACAATATATTCTATAATGCATTTAATGATTTTGTAGCTAATAATAGTAATATTCATGTTACAGGCAAAACAAAAATATTTGAACAGCCAGAATACAGCGATATTACAGAACTAAAAAGACTTGCCAATAAACTAGAAGATAAAAGTTTAATTACTAAAATGGAAGAAAATAGTAATGAGGATGAAATTAAAGTATATATTGGTGAAGAAACAGAATTTGATTCGAACGTAACTATTATTAGAAAAAAATATCATATAAATGGAGAGGAAGGTACCATAGCAGTTATTGGACCTAAAAGAATGGATTATCAAAGAATTGTTGGTTTACTAGAGTATATTGATGATGAAATTGATAATAGAAAGGATAATAATGGAAGAAAAGAAAATTAAAGGTAAACAAAAAGTTAAAAATATAAAGAAAAAAGAACCTAATAAAATAAAAAATGAACAGAATAATAAATTAGCTGAAGAAAACACTAAACTAAATGAAAAACTTCTTAGAGTTATGGCAGAAATGCAAAATATGAAAAGAAGAAATGAAGAAGAAATTAGTAAACTTTGCAAATATGATGGAGAAAAATTGATTACTAAAATATTACCAATAGTAGATAATTTTGAAAGAGCAATAATGCTTGATGATCGAGATTTATCTGATGAGGTTTCTAAATTCTTAAGTGGATTTAAAATGATTTATACTAATTTAGTTAGTATATTAAATGAATTAGACGTAAAAGAAATAGACTGTAAAGGATTAGAATTTGATCCAAATAAAATGGAAGCTGTCCTTACAGATAGTGATAAGAACTTACCTAGCAATGTTGTAATTGAAGTCTTACAAAAAGGTTATACTTATAAAGATAAAGTTATTAGAGTTGCCATGGTAAAAGTAAATGAATAATTAAGCTCAAATTAAATAAAAGAAAGGAATGATTAAATATGAGTAAAATTATAGGTATTGACTTAGGTACTACAAACTCATGTGTTGCAGTACTTGAAGGGGGAGAACCAAAAGTTATAGCTAATGCTGAAGGAAATAGAACAACCCCATCAGTAGTAGCATTTAAAGGAGAAGAAGAATTAGTCGGAGAAGTTGCTAAAAGACAAGCCGTAACAAATGTTAAAAATACTATTTCTTCAATTAAAAGAAAAATGGGTACTAGTGAAAAAGTAGAAGCTGGTGGAAAGAAATGGACTCCAGAAGAAATTAGTGCTAAAATACTAGGCAAATTAAAAAAAGATGCAGAAAGCTATTTAGGAGAAAAAGTAACAAAAGCAGTTATTACAGTTCCTGCATACTTTAACGATGCAGAACGTCAAGCTACTAAAAATGCTGGTAAAATTGCTGGACTTGAAGTTGAACGTATCATTAACGAACCAACAGCAGCAGCTTTAGCATATGGTCTTGATAAACAAGATAAATTACAAACTATCTTAGTATACGACTTAGGTGGTGGAACATTCGATGTTTCAATTCTAGAACTAGGTGATGGTGTATTTGAAGTTAAAGCAACTAGCGGTAATAATCGTCTAGGTGGAGATGACTTTGATGCTCGTGTTACTGATTATTTAGTTTCAGAATTTAAGAAAGATCATGGTATTGATTTAAGTAAAGATACTATGGCAATGCAAAGAATTAAAGATGCTGCCGAAAAAGCTAAAAAAGACTTATCAAGTATGACAACAACTCAAATTAGTTTACCATTCATTGCTCAAAATGATGAAGGTCCAGTTCATATGGATATGACTTTAACAAAAGCTAAATTTGAAGATCTATGTCGTGACTTATTTGATTCAACACTTGAACCAGTTAGAAAAGCATTAAAGGATGCTAACATGACTGCTAAAAATATTGATAAAGTAATATTAGTTGGTGGTTCTTCACGTATTCCATATATTCAAGAACTTGTTAAAAAAGAACTTGAACAAGAACCTAATAAGAGCGTTAACCCAGATGAAGTAGTTGCCATGGGTGCTGCTATTCAAGGTGGAGTTTTAACTGGTGAAGTTGACGATATCGTATTACTTGATGTTACACCATTATCTTTAGGTATTGAAACACTTGGTAATGTTATGACAGTATTAATTCCGAGAAATACAACAATTCCAACAAGCAAATCACAAGTATTTTCTACTGCTGTAGATAATCAACCTGCTGTAGACATTCACGTATTACAAGGTGAAAGACCAATGGCTAGTGATAATAAAACTTTAGGAAATTTCCAATTAACTAATTTACCTCCAGCAAGACGTGGAGTACCTCAAATTGAAGTTAAATTTGATATTGATGCTAACGGTATAGTTAATGTTACTGCTAAAGATTTAGGTACAAATAAAGAACAATCAATTACAATTACATCTTCTACTAACCTTAGTGATGAAGAAATTGATAAGATGATGAAAGAAGCAGAAGCTAATAAAGAAGCTGATGAAAAACGTAAAGAAGAAGCTGAAATCAGAAATAACGCTGATAGTATTGTCTTCGCAACAGAAAAAGCTTTATCTGATTTAGGAGATAAAATAACTGAAGATGATAAGAAAAATGCTGAAGAAAAATTAGAAGCTGCTAAAAAAGCTCTAGAAGGAACAGATATTGATGCTATAAAAAATACTAGTGAAGAACTAAATAAAGTAGCAATGGATTTAGCACAAAAAGTATATGAACAAGCAGCAAAAGCAAATGCTGAAAATACAGAAACAAATAGTGGAAATGATTCTAATCACGAAAAAGTTGAAGATGCCACTTACGAAGAAAAATAAAAAAATATAAATAGGTAAAAAAAGAGAGCATCCTATACTCTCTTTTTGGCCATTTTAGGGAGAATATATGAAGAAAGAAAAGCAAGAACACATACTAGAAAAAATGTTATCTACCGGCGGAGATTTTGCAGAAATTTTTATTGAAGATAAAAAAAGTACTATATTTAATTATATTGATAGTAATTTAGATGGCTATAACATAAATTTTTCTAGCGGATTAGGTTTGAGACTTGCCAAAGATAATAATGTTTATTATGCTGCTACAAATGATTTTAATAGTAAAAACATTGATTCTATCGTGGATGAATTAAAAGAAAATATCAATAGTAAAGTGCTATATAATTATGTATCATTAAATAGATTAAAAAAATATAAAAACAAGAATAAAACACATTATACAAATGAAGATATTAAAACTCTATTTAATAATTTAGATAGCAAAATTAGATCTAAAGACGAAAGAATAAATCAAGTAAATATATCACTGCAAAATACTAAACAAACAGTGCAAATAGCTAGAGAAAATGGTTTGTATGTAAGTGAAGAAAGAGAAAGAACTAGACTTTATATCATAGTAAGCTTTAAAGATAAAGATAAAACATGTAACATAACTTACTCGTATGGTAAAACAATTGGATTTGATTTACTTGATGAAATTAAATATGATGAGGTAATAGAAGAATTAGTTAAAGAAGGTATTGATAAATTATATGCTGTACCATGTATAGGTGGAGAAATGCCAGTTATAATAGAAAATGGCTTTGGGGGAGTTATTTTCCATGAAGCCTGTGGCCATGCTATGGAGGCAACATCTGTAGCGGATGGTTTATCTGTTTTAAGTCATGATCTTGGCAATAAAATAGCTAATGAAAAAGTTAGCATTATTGATAATGGTACTATATCAAATGAATGGGGATCAAGTAAAATTGATGATGAAGGAAGAGAAACCCAAATAAATAAATTAATAGAAAATGGAGTATTAACTGGATATCTTATTGATGAAATAAATAATCGTAAAATGAACATGGAACCAACTGGAAGTGGCAGAAGAGAAAGTTATTTGTATGCCCCAACATCAAGAATGAATAATACATTCTTAAAGTGTGGAACAGATACTTTTAAGGACATGATAAAAGATATTAAATTAGGACTTTATGCTAAAAAAATGGGTGGTGGATGCGTATCCCCTGAAACTGGAGATTTCAATTTTGCTTGTGATTTAGCTTATATGATTCGTGATGGCAAAATTGCGGAATGTGTTAAATCTGCAAGTTTAATAGGTAACTGCAAAGATATCTTGCAAAGTGTTGAAATGGTTGGAAACAATCTATCTCTAGGTCAAGGAATGTGTGGTTCAATCAGTGGTTCAGTTCCCGTAAATGTAGGTATGCCACGAATCAAAGTAAGTCATATACTCATCGGAGGTGAAAAAAATGAATAATTTAATCGATTTAGGAAAAGAACATAATATTGATATTGAAATTTTAAAAGAAAAGAATAAAAGTACTGATATAAGTACTTTAAATGATAAAGTGAAATTATTCCAAATAAACAATATAACTAATTATGTGATTAAGGCCATAAAAGATAATAGATGTGTAAAAATAATAACGGAAAACATCAAAAATGAAGAAGAAATTATAAATGCTTTAGAAGAAATTTTTAAAACATCCGACAATAAAAACAGTAATAGACTATGTGTTGGAAACATTAAAAATAAAGTTAAAAAGTATGAAAAGTTAGATTTTTCTAAAATAAAAGAAGATTTATTGTCATTAAATGATTTAAAAAAAGAATATGTAAATATCAAATCTATAGAAATAGATTATTCATATACTGAATACGGGAAATATATTACTAATAGTTTAAATAATTGCAATATGGAAGATGAAACATACTTTAATTCATACGGAGCAGCAATTACTGTTGAAAATAACAACACAACTAGAGTCTTATATATTGGATATTATACAAAAAATTATAATTTTGATGAGTTTAAGAAATATCTTCTTAAAAAATTAGAATATTTATTAATAAAATTAAATAGTAAATCAGTAGCTACGAACAAGTATAACGTTTTACTTACAAATAATGTTGTTACAAGTATCTTATCTACGTTTACTAACTCATTTCAAAGTAAAGGTATTCATTTAAATGAATCAGTATTATCTGATAAGTTAAATACTCAAATATTTAGTGATAAAATAACTATTATTGAAGATTCTCCGAATGGTCTATTAAATTCTAATTTTGATAGTGAAGGAACGTTAAAAAATTCACAAACACTAGTAGATAAAGGAATATTTGTAAAAGAAATAAATAATATGGAATATGCCATAAAGCTTAATAATGAGCCCACTGGAAATGCAAACGGTGTAAATAACTTATATATTAAAAGTGGTAATAAATCATTTGATGAATTAGTAAAAGAATTAAATAATGGTATCATAATCGATGAAGCTTTTGGATTTCATTCAGGTGTAGATAAAAAGACTGGAAATATATCAGTACAAGCTGAAGGTCTATACGTAGAAAATGGGAAAATTACTCATGGATTAAACATGGTTATTTTATCAACATCATTCTTTGAGGTATTTACAAATGTTGCCGATGTAGGTAATGACTTATCTAAGTTTAATTTAAGTGTTAGCACACCATCGCTTCTATTACATGATATAACTATAACTGGAAAGGAGTAAAAAATGAATAAAAAAGATTATTATGAAATTCTCGGGGTAAATAAAAATGCTACAGATGAAGAAATAAAAAGAGCATTTAGAAAACTAGCAAAACAATATCATCCCGATATAAATAAAGAACCTGGAGCCGAAGAAAAGTTTAAAGAAATCGGTGAAGCTTATGCGGTTTTATCAGATCCAACGAAAAGACGTCAATATGATCAATTTGGTCATGCAGCATTCCAAAATGGTGGAGCTGGTGGTGCATCAGGCTTTCAAGGGTTTGATATGGGAGATATCGATCTTGGAGACCTTTTCGGGGATTTGTTCGGCGGAGGTTTTTCAAGTTTCTCGGGTTTCGGTAGAAATAGATCAACCTCTAGAGCAACAAAAGGACAAGATATCCGAGTTGTATTAAATCTTTCTTTTGAAGAAGCCGCTTTTGGATGCGAAAAAGATGTAAAATTAAATCTTACAAGCGTTTGTTCAAAATGTAAAGGAAAAGGTGGATTTAACGAAACAACTTGTAAAACCTGTGGAGGAGCTGGCAAAATACTTGAACAAGCCCAAACCATCTTTGGTTATATGCAAACTCAAAAGACATGTCCAGATTGTAAGGGTAATGGCAAAACATACGCAACTATCTGTGATGACTGCCGTGGTAAAGGCTTTGTAGAAAACGCTAAAACATTAACAGTAACAATTCCTGAGGGTGTTGATGAAGGATACCAATTAAGATTAAGCGGCAAAGGAAATGCTGGCTTAAATGGAGGCCCTGCCGGAGATGTGTTCTTAGAGTTTAAGATTAAAGAACATCCATTATTTGAAAGAGATGGAGCAGATATCTATCTTGAAGTTCCAATAACATTTACTGATGCAGCCCTAGGTTGTAAAAAAGAAATTCCCACTCTTTACGGAAATATAATTCTTGAAATCAAGGCTGGAACACAAAACTATACAAAGTTAAAAATAAAAGGTAAAGGAATCAAGTTACCAAATAGTATTTCCAAAGGAAATATGTATGCCGTAGTAAATATAATTACTCCAACAAAACTTGATAGAAAACAAAAAGCCTTATTACAAGACTTAGCTAAAACCGATTTAGAAGACGCTCCAGAATTTAAAAACTTTAAAAAATATGTAAAATAAAGATTGCAAAAGTCTTTATTTTTTAAATTTTATAGACTTTTTTTAAAATAAATGCTATTCTTATAATAGAAGAAAGTAGTGAGGGAAAAATTATGAATGAAAATATTGAAAACAATATTAATGAAAATGAAGGAAACGTAATAAATACTAATCCTATGGAATCTGGCAATCCCATTGAAACAAATAATGCCAATGCGAATATGCAGAATTTAAATAGTTCACCAGAATTAACAAGCACTAGCTTAATGAATAATTCTATCGAACCAAATTATGCTGAATTCAATTATAAAAACAATGTAGGAGAAAATAATCAAGCAGCAAAAGAAAAGAAGAAAAATAAAGGATTAATAATAGGGCTTATTATTGTTATCGCACTAGTAATAGTTGCAGTCGGAGGATTTTTATACATTAAGAATACTTATAATGCTAAAAGTTTCTTAACTAAGAATGCTAATACATTAATAGCAACAGTGGATAAAACCTTTGATGCATTATCAATTAATGACGATTTGTTAAAAAATATTGAAAAATACGATATTATTAATGATGCAAAAATTACACTAAAATCGACATCATCAACTTTAAAATCATTAAACAATTTAGAAATAAACTTTAATGAAAAAATGAATTTAAATGATAATTTTATGAGTTTAGATTTAGGCTTAAAACAAGATTCAAATAGTGTAAGTGGTAATCTGATTTATACAGATAATAAATTATATGTAGATAGCAAAGATTTATATAATGACATGTTATTCGTAAATTTAGATGAAAATGTTTTTGAAAATGTTGATGAATATATTAATCAACTTAAAAATTTTGCTAATATCGAAGAATTTGAAAATTCTTTAAAAAATCTTATAAAATATGCAGAAGTTGCCTTACAAGAAGCAACTATAACAACAAAGATGAGTGGTTTAGATGTTACATATACATACGAAATAAACGAATCAAATATCAATAAAATCGTAGATAAATTAATAGAACAAGTAAAAAATGATAAAAAACTAATGGAATATCTAGAAAACGACACATCAAGTTTGGAAATACTTAAAGAAAGTGTTCAAGATATCTATGTTACAATTAAAATTAAACTTTTCACGAATGAAATAGAATCATTTGCATTTGATGTAAACGGAAGTAAAATCGAAGGAACAAAAACTGAAAAAAATAAATATAAAATTATCGGAGCTGACGAAACAGTTATTTATCTAGAACTTAAAGATGATAGTTATATATTTACAGATGATAATAACAATAAAATTACTTTAGTTAATAGTAAAAATAAATTAGCTATATCAGCTAATGCTAATAATAGCATTATGGAACTATCAATTGAAAATAATAAAGACACATCTACTATTATAGCTAAATTAGATTCTGAAGGAATTACAGCAAATGTAAATCTAAAAGTTAATCAAGATAGTAAAAATAAAAAATCATCTGTCACTGGTACAATTGATATAACATATAACAATGAAAATCTTACAATTAACTTAAGTAATAATAGTCAATATGGTAATAATCTAATTTCTAAACCAAATGTAGCAAATGCTAAAAACTATGAACAATTAACTGAAGATGAAACAAATGTAATTATGTTTAATGCATACTCAAAACTTGGAGCATTTGACCTATTTAAAGATTTATCAAGTATAATTGGTAATATTGATAATGACCAAGGGGATAATGATGATAATTACAACTTTTATGATTTAAACGATTACGATTTTGATGATACAGATTTTTAAGAGCATTCCAAGCGGATGCTTTTTTGATAGTTTTTGACAATCATTAAACTAGGTGTTAAAATTATAATGGTGTTAAAAATGAATAAAGAAATATTGGTAATTGTAAATTGGTATGCAGGTAATATAAATGAATTTGAGAATAGTTTAGTTAGTGTCAAAGAATTATTTGATAATATTGTAGTATGTAATAAATCAAATAATAGCATAAATATAAATTATCCAATATTTAATGGCAACAACTATAATTATTTAGATGAAATAAAGAACTATATTACCAAACATAAATTAGAAATCAAATCTATAGTTTTTATTGATAATATTGATAATGCAGATGATAAAGACATAGCTAAATGTGCTCTAGATTCAATTAATATGGAAAATACAATAATTTTAGGATCAAATGATAATAGTAGCATTAAAAAAAATATCATAAATAGAATCTTTAATACGTTATTTAATACAAATTTTAAAACCGTATTACCAGAAATAAAAGCTATAAATATTAGTTTATTCAATAATTTATTAGATAGTTTAAAAAACGATAATAATTACATGATAACAGCGTTAAACGAAAATATACCTTTAGAAGAGAAAAAAATCAATACAGTTTGGAAAAAGAGACCAAATAGAGTAGGGAAGAGACCTTTTAAAATACTCCCCTATCTTAAGAGCTTATTTCCATACGTGATAAAATCAATAATACCGTATATTATAAGTTTAATATTATTCATGATTATATTTAATTTAAGATCATCAGCCAACGACTTAGAGGGCATTATATTTGCAAATACTATATCCGAAGGAGTAGGGATAGTGTTACACATTATCATAAACTACCAAATATTATACAAGTACAATCTAATATCTAGAAATCTCTTATTTATCTTAAAAAAGATTCTTAGAATAATCTTATCGTGTTGTTTTATTTATATATTATACAATCTATTAAATATAAATTTATTATTAAGTAAGATAATAGTAGATATAACTTTCATGATAATTATTGCTTTAATTTTTACATCTCTATCAAAAAAAGACTAATTATAGTCCCCTACTTGAATTTCTTTTGAAATAGGGGACTTTTTTTAATTCTTACGTGTGCACATACACGTATATCCTTATTATATATAAATATAAGGTTATAACACACGCGTATATCATTATTTAAAATATTAATAAGGTTATAAATAAAAAAATCATATTTAAGAAAGATTATTTTTTAAATTTAAAATAATTAGTTTTGTATTTATTCATAAAATATATACACAAACAAATAAAGTTAACATAAGTAATTGCTCAAGAATAATCTGAAAATATAAGTTAAAAATCACATTTTTAAATAAATTAAATATTCAAAATAATATATATTATGTTAACTTAATCATCAAAAAAAATATTAATATAAACATTATTAACATTTATATTAATAACAATTATATTTTCTTTTTTAGAAAATTTTCTCTTAAGTAACATAATAATATTCATAAGTAATTTTGACATTTAAATCTCTAATTACAAGTATCTATTTTTTATATCTGAAACATCTTTATTAATTTGTTCTAATAATTTTCTTTGTTTCTTTAATTCACTATATGTTAAAATTGGTAATATAGATTTTATTATTGCAATTACTATTGCTATTACTCCTACAATAATTATGTAATTTGCTATTATCTCGTAATTAATATTAAGTCCCATTAATAAACACATCCTTACTTTTTGTAGTTTAACATAGACAAGCATAAAAGTAAATACTCTCCCCTACTCTTTTAGAAAAGAAAAAAACTATTTTGCTCTAATAAGAGTTTGAATAGTTTCTTTTTTTTGTGATAATTCAATATCATTTTCTATATATCCATATTTTATTAATAGTAAAGTCGCAATCATAGTTTTCAAATCATTTTCACAATGGGCACCATTTAAAAATTTTTCTAAAGAAACAGTACTGCGTTTAGGCGTTTCAGCACTAAAGTATCCCTCACTATCTCTCATATCGCTTTCATATTTTGAATTTTTAAAATCTATCTCAGATAAAAAGTCTTCAGCAGCACAAACATTTTTAGTAAAATCTGTGTTTAAGGTATTTACGTTAAGTGAAAAAGGCTTCATGTTTAAGAATGTATTAGCATATTCGAATAACTGTTCACGTAACAATTTAGATGCCGTTAAATATCTAAACAAACTTTTCATATCTTGAAGATATTCACTTTGTAGCCCAAAATTCATGCAAACTCTTTCTATATCGATATGATAATTAGTAATATTATTTTCTTCCGCAAACTCACAAAAAATCACATATGAAAGAATACAAGATATTAATTGCATTTGTAGAGGCAATAACTCATCATGGGAATCATTTAATAATTGAATAACTCGATTTCTACTACTATACTTAAAATATTTTATAAATTCTCTTGCTTCACTCTTAGATATTTCATTAAAGAAATACATTGGAAGAATATAAAAACTCTCTTTGAATTTTCTAGCTGTTAAAAAATGTTTATTATTATCTTTTTTTGCCCATATGTAGTGATTACCATAATACCTTAATGGATAATACTCATACTTGTGAGTTTCTTTGCAAGTCTTATTAACAAATTCATCATTAGCATCAACAGATATAAGGGGTAAATAGCTTTTGTTTTGAACGAATCCAAGTCTTTTTATATAATCATTTAAAAAGAAAACAAAAGATAAAAAATCACTAGAATTCATCTTCTTTTCAATATTTAAACTTTTTTGGTAATGGTAAGATAATAATGTTCTTTTAGAAATCCAAGAAGCATATAATTTTATATTAACAGACTCTTTTCTATATAATTTTTGCCTAATTTGGGCGACTGCATCTAAATTGTTTACATCAATATCAAGTAAATCGTAAATAATATACTCTAATTTAATTAAAACATCAAATATTTCTCTATGGAATTCATCAGTATAGTCAAACACAAATAGTATTCTAGGAAAACGTCCATTCTTTTTATAGAAATCTACAATATCTTTGGCACAGCAAAAAAGTCCATTCTTTGTAAGAAAAGTTGTATTACGAATATGTTCTAACTTTTTTTCTTCTTCAGTCCCTGAATTTTCAAATTGAAATATTCTTGTAAATATTTCATTCATATTAAAAGTATTATTGCTAGCATATACTCGATAATCATATTCTGTATTTCCATCAAGTCCCCACGATTTTTTGTGAAAATTATATAAATCATCAAATTCTTTATTACTTAGTAACAATTTACCAAGTTTTATAATATCATTTCCAAACTTATCAATATTATCTTTAAATTCAAACATAATTTACCTCTTTTCTTTAAGTTATTATTATATAATAATAACAATAAAAAGACAAGGTATATGTAGATTTAACTAATAATTACATTTACAATTACTAGGATTGTTCCAATTACAAGTCCTAAATAAATCCATTTATTTTCTTTATATTTTAATGTTCTTGGAAGCATTTCCTGTATTGATAAAGTAATCATTAATCCTGCCACAACAATTAAAACTATACTAATCATTAATTCTGATACAAATCTTTTTAAAAATACATAAGCTAGAATAGCCCCCAAAGGTTCTGATAATCCAGATATCAAAGTTGATTTTATAGCTTTTTTTCTACTACCAGTTGCATAATATATTGGTACAGCTATGGATATTCCTTCTGGTATGTTATGAAGCATAATGGCTACCGATAGTCTTAAACCTAAATCAATACTATGATAACTACTTAGGAAAGTTGCAATCCCTTCAGGTAAATTATGAAGAATTAAAACGATCATATTTAAAATACCAAGTTTATATAAATCAATACCTTTACTTTCCTTTTCAACCAAAGAACTTAAAAATGTAATAATTATATAACTAATAATAAATGATATTAATAATATAATAAATGTCTTCCCTACTCCATAAAAATTTACTATTTCAAAAAAAGATGTCGGTATCAAATCAAAAATACTAATAGATATCATTATAGCAATAGAAAAAGAAAGACAAAAACTAATAAATTTGTTTAAGTTCTTTTCTTTTATATTAAAAAATATTGGAATAGCTCCGATTAAAGTTGATAAGCCTGCAATTGTGGATATAATAAGGGGGCCAACTATTTCCATAACATCACCATAAAATTATATGTTAATTTACCTAATTTAATTCTTTTTCATTAACATAAAATTATTTAAAAAGAATAAAAAAAGATAAATATCATATAATAATAATGTAAATGTTAGTAATATAATTGACTTTTATTATGAAATGTAGTATATTAAAACTGCATTTGAAAAAATGCTTAAAAGAAAATGTTAGTCGCTCTCGGGTGGTGCGAGTTATAAATAATCCCGAACGTGAAATGTTAGTCGCTCCCGGATGGTGCGAAGTATAAATTATTCCGGACGAAAATGTTTGAAAACTCTATCCTAAATGATAGAGTTTTCTTTTGTTTTATGTTAAAATAGTAAATACAGGGAGTTGATACAAAATGAAAGTACAAACAGGATATATTTATCATATAAAAGATTCGTTTTTTGAAAAAGCTAATGATAAAGGTTTAATGATTAATCACGAAAACGGGCATGCTCGTCCCACTTATTTTACAATTAAAGATAAGGATATATTATGGTTTGTTCCATTAAGCAGTAAAATTGATAAATATCAAAAAATAATAAATCAAAAAATTCAAAAGTATGGAAGTTGTCGTACAATTATGATAAGAAAAATAGCTAATAAAGATGCTGCAATATTGCTCCAAAATGCTTTTCCTATTTTAGAAACCATTAAAAGTTGTTAATGTGTTAAAAAATGAAATCTTAGATAATTTCAAATACATGATTGTTAGTAAAAAAATGGGACTAAATCTATTCTTTACTGATATAGATAAAATAAAACAAATTATGCTTGACGAATTAAAATAACAATTTGTTAATAATAAACAAACTACCCATAATTAATGTACAATATAATTATTTAATTAAACTTCTTCTTATCTCTTCCCGATAAAAAATAGAATGATCTATAGTTGTTGTATTCATAGATTGCATAATAGCTTTCTTTTGTGTTGTTAATTTTGCCAAATCTTGCAATATAAAATTATAAATTTGTATATAATCCTTAACTAAAAATAAAGAAAAAGTATTATCTGTTGCAATATCCATAACACAATCAGTTAAAGAATTTTCATACCATATAGGTTGTTTTTTACTTATTCTTTCTTTTAAAACATTTATTACAGAATCTAACAATACCATCTTATCCTTAGATAAATAAGGGCTTTTAGTATTTTCTAATCTTTTTAATTCATGCCTCAAAGCTTTAACAAAAAAAGTATTTTCTCCATCACTATGGCATAATAAGTTTTCACTAAATAGTAAATTACCATGTTGAAAAAGCTCTTGCCTATAAACTTTAGAAAAATATAATTCTAAAAGCAATGTAATAGATGGATTATTTTGTATTAAATAATCATTAATATCAGTTCCTCTTTTTTGAATAGTATCTTTTTCATACTCTAAAAAGGCATTTAAATCAAATGTAGTCTTATTAAATCTTTTCTTTAGCTCTATATAAGCATCATTTTGAATACTTGTATCAAACATGCCAGAAAATAAAATAAAAGATAATTCTGACAAACTTAAGCTTTCTATGGTTCGTTCAATCATAATATAGTCTCCTTACTTAAAGGTTAACATAAAATCTTGGAAAAATCAAATTATATTAACAAAATAGCTAAATAATTTATCTTGATCTATATCATTCATATCTTCTGGATGCCATTGAACCCCAAAGATGAATTTATAACCGTTTAAACTAATAGCTTCAATTATTCCATCATCACTTCTAGCTTCTACTTTAAAAAATTTTTCATTTATAACAGTATCATGATGCCTACTATTAACAAATATTTTCTTCTTGCCAATTATTTCTTTTAAAATACCATCATTTATATTAATTTCATGAACATACTCTTTATTAGGTACATAATGATTAATATTACTATCTACCTTAATTGTATGATCCATAAAAGTATTTACATTGGCAATTGCTTGCATTCCTGCACAAATACCAAGAACAGGTTTATTATATTTCATAGCATGTTTTAATACTTTAATATCAACATCATTCCAAGTACTGCCTCCAGGTATAATAAAACCATCACATAGATTCAAATAAAAATTAATATCATCAACAAATGGGATAATTATTAAATTTATATTGTATTTTTCTAATTTTTTCACTAAAGAATGAGGTATTTTTTCAATTTCCAAATTAATTCCATTGGTTAAAATTCTTGTTGTAATACCAATTTTTTTCATCAAAATCACTTCCTTAATTTACCATAAAATATATGATTAAAAAATAATATTTGTTACATAATAATAGTGGGAGGTAAATATACATGAGCAAGAATAAAGAAAATGCTAGAAACAAAGCTAGAAAAAATGCTAAATGTTCTAGTAAAGCCAGTGCAAGATCAAATGCACGTAACGAAGCTCGTAATGAAAACTGTAGATAGTTTTTAAATATGCGCATGAGGATGATTACTATAATCTTCCTCTATTTTTTTATTTTGCAAATGTGAATATATTTCTGTTGTCTCTAAATTTTCATGTCCCAATAGCTCTTGGATTACTCTTAAATCTGCACCATTATTAAGCAAATTCGTAGCAAATGAATGCCTTAATGTATGAGGACTTATCTCTTTTTTTATACCAGCATTATTTGCAAGTTCTTTTAAAATCTTAAATACCCCTTGTCTACTTATTTTAGTACCATTCTTATTTAAAAACACATAATTACATGTATCATTTTTTACTAAAAATGCTCTATAATTACTGATGTAAATATATAACGAATTTAAAGCAGTATTACCAAGAGGGATTATCCTTTCTTTTTTACCCTTCCCCATTACTTTTATAACACATTCTTCAAAGTCTATTTGATTAAGTTCTAAGGAAATAACCTCACTTATTCTTGCTCCAGTGGCATATATAACCTCAAGTAAAGCCTTATTTCTATAGTCAATTGGTTTAGTTAATCGTAAATCAAATAGTTTATCAATTTCATCACTTGTTAAATAATTAGGGAGTTTTTTTTCTAATCTTGGAGCTTTAATTCCATCACAAGGATTAACATCAATCTTATCCATAAATACCAAATATTTATAAAAAGAATTAAAAACTGTCAAATAATGAGCTTTAGTTCTAGGGGTAGCATCAACATTATCCAAAAATTTTTTTATGTCATTTTTTTTAAGATTTATAACCTCTTTTTTTACCGTTTCACATAAAAGTAATAAATTTTCGCCATAAGAATCTATTGTGTTAGCGGAAACCCTTCTTTCAAACTTTAAATATTCTAGATAATCCAAAACATCTTTATCTTTGATATTATTCATTATATTTCTCATTTATACCACCATTTTCTAAACATATTGTACCAAATTTTTTTAAAATGTGCTATAATTATTGATGTGATATTATGGAAATTTTAGCAGATAAATTAAGACCTAAAACTCTTGATGATATAGTTGGCCAAGACCATTTAATAGGTAAAGGTAAAATTCTTACAAATCTTGTAAAAAACAAGAAACTTTTTTCGATGATTTTTTATGGAAAACCTGGGATTGGCAAAACAAGTATAGCAAATGCCCTAGTAAATGAACTAGACTTGCATTATAAATTTTTGAATGCTACGATAAATAATAAAAGTGATTTTGATACCGCAATTATGGAAGCAAAAATGTACGGAGAAATGGTTTTAATAATTGATGAAATTCACAGGATGAATAAAGATAAACAAGATTTATTACTACCCTACATTGAAAATGGAACCATTATTTTAATTGGTTTAACAACCTCAAATCCTTATCATAAAATTAACCCAGCTATCAGAAGCCGATGTCAAATATTTGAATTACACGAGCTTCAAAAAGAAGATATAAAAAAAGGATTAACAAAATCTCTTTTAAATTTACCTGATGTAGAAATAGATGATGAATCGATAGATTATATTGCTACTCTTGCTAGTGGCGATATGCGTTTTGCTCTTAATTTACTCGAGGTTGCATATTATTCTAGCGATAAAAAAATAACGATAGACGAAATAAAAAAAATTAATAATAAACCAGTATTTTTCCATGATAAAGATGGCGATGGACATTATGATGTTTTAAGTGCTTTACAAAAATCTATCAGAGGAAGTGATGTTGATGCATCACTACACTACTTAGCAAGATTAATTGAAGCCGAAGATTTAGACAGTATTTATCGTCGCCTTAGTGTTATTGCCTATGAAGATATAGGTATGGCAAATCCAGGGATTGGCCCGAGAGTCATGGCAGCAATTCATGCCGCAGATTTAGTGGGCTTACCAGAAGCTAGAATCCCCTTAGGGCAAATAGTGGTAGAAATGGCTTTATCTCCAAAAAGTAATAGTTCCCATTTAGCCTTAGATGCTGCAATTAATGATATAAGAAAAGGAAACACGGGAAACGTACCAAATAATATAAAAACATCCAGCCCAGATTACTTATATCCACATAACTACCCACATGATTGGGTAAAACAAAATTATATGCCTGCTAATCTAATTGGCAAAAAATATTATATTCCCAAAGATAATAAAATAGAAAATAGTTTAAATAAATTACATGAAGAAATGAGGAAAGAACAATGAAAATAAGTGTTATAGGTCTTGGCATCTACAGCCTTGCAATAAGCAAAATGTTAGCCAAAAAAGAAAATAATGAAATAGTCATATGGACTGAAAACAAAGAAAAATATGAAGAATACAAAAAAACAAAGCAAATTAAATCAATATTTGATACAACTATTCCCAAAAATATTAAAATAAGTGCTAGTCTTGAAGAGGTATTAAAAGATACTAACCTTATTTATATAATTACAGCCAGTAAATACGTTGATATTATAACAGAGAAAATGAAAGAGTTTTATAATCCAGAAATACCAATATGTATAGCATCAAAGGGTATCGAAGAATCTCGTGAAGAACTATTATCAAGTATTGTTAAAAGAATCTTAAAAACCAATAATATCGCCGTAATATCTGGACCTACATTTGCTATTGATATTATAAATAATGAACCTGTAGCTTTAGCTTTAGCATCAAAAACTAAAAAAGCTAAAGAAATGGTTTTAAATACACTTGCAAATGATACTTTAAAATTGCGACCAAGCAAAGATATGATTGGTATTCAAATGTGTGGATCAATAAAAAATGTTATAGCCATTGCATCAGGTATTTTAAGTGGTTTAGGTTACAGTAATTCAACTCAAAGTTTTCTAATAAATGAATCACTCCATGACATAAAAGATATTATTAAAATATTCGGAGGAAAGCCTAAAACAATTCTATCATTTGCCGGAGTTGGAGACCTTATGCTTACCTGTACAAGTACCAAAAGTAGAAACTTTAGTTTTGGTTATATCATAGGTAGTACAAAAGATTCAAAAAAAATAAAAGAATATTTAACGATTAATACTGTCGAAGGCTATAATACCTTAGAAATAATATATAAAATGTTACATAAAAAAGGTATTGAAATAAAGTTAATTACTACTATTTATAATATTGTATATAATGGTGAAAATCCAGATGTATTAGCAAAATTCTTAATAACAAAAAAGTAATCATTCATCGATTGCTTTTTTTATAATATAATATGCTAACATTAACCCAGCTGTTGAAGGAACAAAAATACTTGATGCCACAACTCTATCTTTATTAATAGCATCTTCTTTAGAACAAACAACAGGTATTTTAAGATCTAATCCTCTTTTTCGAGCTTCGTATCTAATTTTCTTTGCTAAAGGATCATTACTAGTTTTATCTAATCTAGTAATAACTACATTACTAGGATTAAGTCTTTTACCAGTCCCCATCGAACTAATTAAATGGATATTATTTTTACTTGCATACTCCATTAAACAAAGTTTGGCCTTTATATCATCACATGCATCAATAATATAATCATATATTCCAATATCATTAATATTATCTTCACCTAAAAATATTTTTAATCCCTTTATATTTACCTCTGGATTAATACTTTTAGCACGTTTAACTCCAACATCAACTTTATATAAACCAATATCATCTCTAGTTGATAAAATTTGTCTATTTAAATTACTCTCACTAAAGACATCTTTATCAATAATAGTAATATCATTAACTCCACTTCTTACTAAAGCTTCTAAAGCAGTTCCGCCTACACCACCAACACCTACAATTAAAACCTTAATCTTACTAATTTTTTCTAAATTATCTTTTCCGATAAGTAATTCCAATCTATCAAACATATTTTCCTCCAAAAGAAAACCCAAAGGCGCCATGCATTGATAAAAACCCGCTCTCGCGAGGTGGGCATCACATGAATTACTTTAGGATCCTTACTCACTTAATGGTTAAGTCTTCTACACCATAATTCAATTAGATTCCCGTATTATCTATCTAGTCGGTTTTATATTGACATAGACATTTACCCTTTAGGTATCTTAATTATATCAAATTAATATTTGTTTAACAAGTGATATTAACTATTTTTTAGATTTAATAGTATACTTGTGTCAACATCTTCAATGTTTTGAAAATTTTCCATAGCAGTTTTAACATTATATACCCAAGTTGGTTTTGCTACTTTAATTCCATTTTCATTAAACATTGGGTTATATATTCTACCAATATCTTCTACAGTATTAAGACCTTTCGCAAAATAACCTTCACTCAATAACTTTATATATTGAAGTGTACCATATTCGATATTCTTATAACCTATTAATCCTCCACTATACATTCCTCCAAATATATTATTTTTATTTAACATATATTTAGAAGTAAAACCTGATTCCACATTAGCAATTGCTGCAGCTATTTCAAAATCAACATTATCATAAATATTACTAAAATACTTAATTAGACTAACAATATAATCTTTATTCTTATTACCATGTGTTCTAGTATTATTAAATAGTGTCTTATCATTTTGTTCTAGTTCCAACAAATACGTAATTACAATTTTATCAAAATCATCAATATTTTCTGTGTAACCTAATTCTTTTGAACTATAACTTAATTTTTGAGTTAATATTTTCTCATCAATTTGAAATGTTTGAGCTAAAAAGCTAATAGAATCTTTCTTCTCGTTTAAAGTTAAATCAATTTTATCTTCATAAGATATTTTGTTCATACTTTCCAGGGGAACACCATTTTCTATTTCATGTTCTTCCTTAAGATGAATTGTACCACTCGGTTGTAATAATATTATTACTCCTACAAGTACTCCAATAACAATAAATATTTTATTTTTATTGGTTTTTATATAATTTATCATATAATTTTATACTCTCCTTTAACGAATACGTTATCTATTATACCATACTTTTCTAAAAAAAGCAAATTTCTATCACAAAAAGCCATAAAATAAAACAAGTAAGAAGTGTTACAAATTTACTTCTTACTATATTATATTAAATAAATTCTTCAACATTTCCAGTTGGCATCTCCATCTTCCAACAGTTAGAAACATCACAGTTACTACTATAAGGCATCGGATTTGGCATTTCCATCTTAACAATCATTGGTATTTTAAATGCTCCCCCAAAACATACACAAGTACCAGGTTGTAATACTTTTTGCTTATCAAGAATATCCTGACTAATATTCGGAAGCATTTCCCCAATATATTTAATATCCAAAGGATGTGTCATTTTAAATATTAAGAAATTATTACATTGTGCTATAACTGTATCACTAATTTCTACAGGCCTTTGACTTATAATATCAAGTATAACCCCATATTTTCTACCTTCTTTGGCAATTCTATCAAAAATATTATATCCAAGTAAGAAAGTATCATTATCTTTTTGAATATATCTATGAGCTTCTTCTAAGAATAGATGAAATGGCATTGAGGCTCTTTTTTCACTACCCTTTGCAAAATCAAAAATTACTCTAGAAAAAATCTTTACAAATACTTTAGCATATATATCATCAACATCTTCTAAATTAATATTTACAATTTGGGCCTTTTTACCATCATTATCAAGCAATAATTTTATATAATCACTCTCAGAAACATATTCGTTTGAGAAATAATCTCCAAGTCTACTATTTATAATAGCATTAAGTCTAACCCTAAGTATAACAGCATCATCATGTAAGTTTTGATTATGTAAGAAACCTTCACTTATTAATGTAAATTCCATAGCTTTAGCAAAATCTTTTAATGAATAACTAGCAAACTCCGGAGCTTTTATACTATCTAAATTTTCATTTATTTTGTTAAGTATATAATTAGTAATTAATACCGATTCTCCAAAGTTACCATTTGAATCAATTTCAAAACATTCACTAAATGTTCTAGTATAACCTAAACCAGGAACTACAGTATCAAAATTAAATTCTTTTGTATTACATACCTCGATTATAGTAAAAATTTCATTTTTCTTACTTGATATAGTTTCATTACTAAATAAAACTGCCAATAAAGCTTTAGCTATTAAATGATTTTTATATTCATTTGCTTCTTCACTATTCGTAGAAAAAATCTTAGCTAACTTTATAGTATTTTCTATAATAGGTAATTGGGCATGGTTTCCAGCTTGAAGAAGTAATGCCATATCATCTAAAGTAAGCAAACTTACAGGAATTTTAAGTAATTTATCACTTTCATCATGGGGATTACTAGTAATAAACTTATAAGAATAGTTGTTATTAATTTCATTTAACTTACCGAAAGCATTTTTATATTCTCCGAATGCATCAAAAATAAATATATTAGCATTATATTGCACTTGATACATAGATGAAAATAGATTTTGAACTATTCTAGCAACTCCACAAGATTTACCTGATCCACTGTTACCAAATATCGCTAAATGATTAGAAAATAAACTATTAATATTCGGATGGATATTAAAACCTTTATATATAGCACTTTCACCTAAAATAAAACTACTAGCATTATAAGTTCCAACCAACTCAGTTAATTCATCTTTAGTAATCATTCTAATTTTAGATGATAAAAGTGGTTTTCTTAAAACACCATTTATATATTTTCCATTTATATATTCACCCAAAAATCTTATTTTAATAATATCACTATTTAATTCTTGAACCTCACCTAAAATAGCTTGATTATTCTCTTCAAACACTACATTTACATTCATTAAATCTGCTGTATTAGCATCTTTAATTAAATTTTCAACATGTGCTTCTGATTCTCCGATATAAATAATTTTTCCAAACATAAATCACACATCCCTCTTAGTATATTAAAATTATAACACACAAAGAAAAAAAGTAAAAGAACTTATCTAGTATTTTAACTAAATTTTTATATAAATATCAATCTGATATCAAATTGGTTACTAGTATTATTTATATCAAATTGATATCATATCTATATAGAAAGAGAGAGATCAATTATGAAAACCATAAATCCATATCCTTTAAGAATTGATGAGGAATTAATGGAAGAATTAAAAAAATTAGCTGATGAACATTCAAGAAGTGTTAATAAAGAAATAGAGTTTTTAATTAAAGAAGCCATAAGACAAAATAAGGAAGCAAAGACTCTTCTAGAAACAAAATAAAGACAAGTTTTTTAATTTAACTTGTCTTTTAATATATCTTTTGTTAAGGTTGGATTAGCTTTTCCTCTAGTTTCTTTCATAACTTGTCCAACAAAATAATCAAATAAATTAGTTTTACCATTTTTATAATCTTCCACTTGATGAGCATTATTACTTATTATATTATTAATAATCTCTTCAAGTTCACTTACATCTGATAATTGATGATCATCTTTACTAATAAAGTTTTTAGGTTCTTTTTGTTCTTCTAAAGATTTATTAAATATTTCTTTAGCTTGTTTTGAAGAAATATTACCTTTTTCTAATTCACTTATTATTTGATTTAATAAACTAGGTTTCAAATAAAAATCATTTAATTCAATTGCTTCTCTATTTAAATATGCAATTATTTGTACAATTAAATAGTTGACAGCAATTTTCTTATCCATTCCTAATCCTACACATTCTTCAAAATAATCAGCATAATCTTTATTTTTAATAATAATATTTGCATCATATTCACTTAATCCATACTCATTTATATACTTAATTTTTCTTTCATTAGGAAGTATTGGAATACATTTCTTTATTTCTTCAACCCAACTTTGATCTATTTTATATTTAGGAATATTAGGTTCTACAAAATATTTATAATCAATTGCATCAGCTTTAGTACGCATTCTCTTCGTAGTTCCAGTTTCTTCATCCCATCTTCTTGTTTCTTGAACTACCTCATCATACCTACCTTCATCTTTCAATTTACTTTGTCTTTCTATTTCATATTTTATTGTTTCATAAACATTACCAAACGAATTTACATTTTTAACCTCAACTTTAGTACCTAATTCTTTAGAATCGACATCCATTATTGAAACATTTACATCACATCTTATTTGGCCTTTTTTAGTATCAGCATCAGAAATATCTGCATATTGATAGATTCTTCTCATTTCTTCTAAAAACGCTACAGCTTCTTCCGGAGATTCAATGCAAGGTTCGGTAACAAGTTCTAGTAAAGGAACACCAGCTCTATTATAATTAATTAATGATACATCGCTAAAGTGATCCATTGATGCTGAATCTTCTTCTAGATGTATATCATGAATAAGAATTTCCTTAGTTTTTCCGTTACAATCAATTTTTATTGATCCATTTACACCAACTGGATCATGCATTTGAGTAATTTGATATCCTTTTGGTAAATCTGGATAATAATAATTCTTACGATCAAAATACATATATTCAGGTATCTTGCAATTAAGTATTAAAGCAGCCATAATTGCTTTTCTAATTGCTTCCATATTTACTGTAGGAAGAGTTCCAGGAAATCCCATATCTACAGGTCTAACATTAATATTAGGTATTTCACTAAATTCATTTTTAGCACTTGAAAATACTTTGGTATTACTTTTCATTTCACAGTGCATTTCTAATCCAATGACAGCTTTATATTTCATCTTTATCACCCACTACCATATCTTTATAATCCATCTCTGACTCCAATGCATATGCTAAATTTAAAACGTTTTGATCATCATAACAATTACCAGTAATATTAATACCAACAGGAAGCTTATTTATAAAGCCATTTGGTATTGTAATGGATGGAAAACCACCAAAATTACCAATTTGTAAATGATTTTCTAGAATAGATAATTCATCATCAGATACCTTCTCAGATAAACCATCAATTAATGGTGCAACCCCACTACCTACAGGCAATATAAATGCATCATATTCTTTAAATAAACTTTTAAATTTATCTACAATCAATCTTCTTACTCTACAAGCATTCAAGAAATATCTTTCTTGATTCTCTTTTTGTAAAACATAAGATCCAATTACAAATCTTCTTTTAATAAGGGGAGAAAAACCTTTAGTTCTATAATCTTTAATCATATCCATAACATTTTCTCCATTACCTCGAGGTCCGAAAGAAATACCTGTTAAATTAGACATGTTACTCGTAGCTTCCGCACAAGAAATACAAACATAAACACTTGGAATTGCACTAAGGATAGTCTTATCAATTGAAACCTCTTCAATTTCTACTCCAACATTTCTAAGTTTTTCAATTGTTTCCATAAAATTATTTAAATGCATCTTTAATTCATCGCTTGCATTTGGATAATTACTAATATCAACAATTTCCTTTATATAAAATAATTTTTTTCCTTTAACATCTTTATTTAAATCTTTAAATAAATTAATATTACTAGAATCCCAAGTAGTTTGGTCATTGTAATCTAATCCCTTCATAGCATCCACTACTAAAGCGGCATCTCTAACATTTCTAGTTAATACCCCACAAGTATCTAAACTTGATGCAAATGGAAATAATCCATATCTTGAAATCATTCCATAAGTTGGTTTATACCCGACGATACCACAATAAGCCGCAGGTTTACGAATAGAATCTCCGGTATCACTACCTAAAGCATAAGGATAAACTCCATAGGCAACACTACATGCAGATCCCGCAGATGAACCACCACAAATGCGAGTAACATCCCAAGGGTTTTTAATTATGCCGGTGTGAGCAGTTAGCCCAGTACCCCCCATTCCAAACTCATCTAAAGCTGTTTTGGCAATCGCAACCGCCCCATTTTTCTTTAAATTAGAAACTGCACTAGCATCAAAAAACGGTACATAATCTTTTAATGTATTACTAGAACCAGTTGATAAAATATCTTTCGTAGAATAATTATCTTTAATTCCATAAGGAATACCACTTAAATAATTATTTTCATCAAAAGTTTCATTTGCATCATAAATTATAGTTACAAATGGATTACATTTTTCTTGTAATTTATGAGCATTTTCCATAGAATCTTTTATTAACTTATCAATATTAAGTTCATTATTTTTTATCATTTCATGCAATTCAACAATTCCAGGTATTTTCATTATCCCACCACCTTTGGAACACTTACTAAATCATCTTCCACAGAATCACAATTTTGTAATAATTCTGAAACCGGCACACTATCCTCAACAACATCTTCTCTTAAAACAAAAGTAAAATCATCTAAAGCATGCGTCATAGGTTCAACTTTTTCTATATTAGGTATATTTGCTATTTTTTCCATTGACTTTTCAATAACATCAAATTCTTTTAAAACCATGTTATTTTCTTCACTAGTTAAGCCAATTAATAATTTATCAGCATATGAATCTACCATTTCTTTTGTAAACTTACTCAAAAGCACTCACTCCTTTATATTTTTCAATATTTCATCTAATCTTTTATGAAAATCAACAATCGTTCCATTATTAAATATGTAATAATCAGCATAAGCAATTGGCCCAGCTTTTGCAATATTTTCAATTTCTGAAACATCTCTTTTAATAGCATCCTCATTATTAAAAGGTCTTACTATTCTTTTTGAAAGTCTATCATATCTTAACTTTTTATCAGCTACTACAGCTATCGTAGTCATCTTAAATTCACTATTTAATATTACTAGTTCATCCCAAGAATAAAGACCATCAAGTACTACGTCATTATCTAAAGCTAATTCTTTAATCTTAGGAAGAAGAACCTTAGCATAGGCCCCCATCCCAAGTTCACTACGAAGTTTTTCCCTCATCATTTTTTCATTATCTGGTGTAACCTCAAGTCCACTTTCTTTTAATTTATCGATTGTAACTCCTCCAAAGTAAACTCTTTTATAGCCTAAGGCAAGTAAATAATCACTAGCAACAGATTTGCCACTGCCACACATTCCTACAATTGCAATAATTTTTCCCATAAAAACCTCTAAAATTCACAAGAACCTGGAGTTCTTGGATAAGGAATAACATCACGAATATTTTCAATACCTGTTAAGTACATAATAAGTCTTTCAAATCCCATACCAAATCCAGAATGAATACATCCACCATATTTTCTTAAATTTAAATACCATTCCACACTAGTTTTATCAGCACCTAGTTCTTCCATTCTCTTAAGTAAAACATCCAGTTTTTCTTCTCTTTGAGATCCCCCAATTAATTCACCAGCTCCAGGAACCTCCAAATCAACTCCAGCAACAGTTTTACCATCTTCATTAAGTTTCATATAATATGCCTTAATATCTTTTGGCCAATTCTTAACAAATACTGGGCCATCAAAATGATTAGTTATCCAACGTTCATGTTCTTTAGCAATATCTTCATCATAACTAGGTTCAAATTCCCATTTTTCGCCACTATTTTTAAGTAAATCAATTACATCTTTGTGATCAATTCTAACAAAACGACTATTTACTACTTTTTCAAGTTTTGCCTTTAATCCTTTTTCCACAAGCTTATCAAAGAATTCTATTTCTTCTGGACACGTATCTAAAACATATTTAACAATATATTTTAAGAAATCTTCTTCAATATCCATTAAATCATTTATATCTGCAAAAGCTATTTCTGGTTCAATCATCCAGAATTCATTAGCATGTGTCTTAGTGTTTGAGTTTTCTGTTCTAAAAGTTGGTCCAAAAGTATAAATCTTACTGAATGCTAAAGCAAATGTTTCCCCATGTAATTGTCCTGAACCTGTAATAAATGTCTTTTTATTAAATAAATCTTTACTAAAATCTACTTTACCATCTTTTTTAGGTAAATTATCAAAATCAAATGTAGTTACTTTAAACATTTGGTCAGACCCTTCACAATCCGCAGTTGTCAAAAGTGGTGTATGTACATAAATATAGTTTCTATCTTGAAAATATTTATGAATCGCATATGCTGCTACACTTCTAACTCTAAATACAGCTTGGAAAGTATTAGCTCTAGGTCTTAAATATGCAATACTCCTTAAAAATTCCATACTATGTTTTTTAGGTTGCAATGGATAATCTTCAGGACAGTCCCCTAACAATTTAATACTTTTAGCTTTTAATTCATAGTCTTGTCCACTACCCTCAGATTTAACAAAATCTCCAGTAACCTCAATACTTGATCCATTATGAAGTTTTACAAGTTCATTAAAATCTTCTAATTCATTTGTATAAACTACTTGTAAATGTTTAAAACTTGTTCCATCAGAAAAATCAATAAAACCAAATTCTTTTTGAGGTCTATGATTTCTAATCCATCCACTAATCTTAATTTCTTTATCTAAATATTTTTCGCTATCTTTTTGTAATTCTTTAACAGTCATCTTTAATTCCTTCTTTCTCTTTTTAAACTATTATTTAAACTTTTAGCAAAGTTTTCTCTATTATAAGCATTTTTAAAATATATTTTTAAATTAAATCCTGCAAATGCATATTTTTTAAATAAATCATCAAATTCAAAATCTTCTCCTCTTAAAGCCATATTAATGGAATTTTCAATATTAACTCCTAATATATTCATAGCCATTAACATATCTAAAAAAGTATCAGAATCATTCAAAATATAATTAACAACTTTTTTATATTCTTCACGATCTTTAGAAAAATCACTTACACTATCCCACCATGCTAACAATAAATCATCATATCTGCGACCTTCAGTATGAAGATATAACCATTCATCTATTAATTTTTCTTCTTCAAACTTATAAAAATCTTCTTCTATATCAGCATGTGTTTTATTAATGCTATCTTCTAACCCCAAAATAAAATCATTTTTTAATACTTTATATTTATCTTTATATAATATTTTAAAGTTTCTAGCAACAACTAATAATTTATCAATTTCTTTATCTAAATTATCTCTTTTAACATACTCACTTATTAGATTATCAAAATTATTATCTTGTAATTTACAAACAAATAAAGCTTCAATTACATCATCTGGTCTTTTTCTAATAACCTCACTAACAATTTCATATTCTTTAGAATCTTTAGCATACATATTAGAAGAAGCTAGCATTTTTAATAATAAACTTTCCAAGTAACTACCACCTATATGCACATCTGTATTTTTATATCTATTGGCATTTTCACTTAAGAATTTTTCTATCATCAAATCTCTTCTTTTAAAAAATGATGGTTTATTTCTTGTTAGTTCAGTTGCATACACATAATCAGTTCTTGATCTTCCAAAAGCATATTTATATCGATTCATTTCTTCTAAAAAATTATGTCCTCTAGCACTAACAATAATTTTTTTGCTATCTTTATCTAAAAAATATAATCCTGAAGCAATTAAAAGTGCGTCATTTGGATTTTCCTTTACATATCTTACAATTTTACATTTAGTTTTATATGTGTATACCTCATCACTACTATAAAGTATCCAATTAAGTACTATCTTTTCAATATACTCCATAAATCCTCCTATATATTTCCTAAAACATATTCTAATATATCAGCTTCATCTAACTTTATTTCTTCATTAGTATAATTATCTTTTATACTAACAATGCCTTTACTTAAATTTTCATCATCCAAATTTATATTAAATTTACTATTTACTTTTTCATTTAATACAACATTAATGTTATTCATTCTTAATTCTTGTGCTATTTTTAAAGCGTGATAACTTTCTTCTTCACTTACTCCAATAATACATACATCAATATTCATATCCAAAGCATTATCTCTAATAATCTTATATACCACATCAACTAATATTTCAATATTTATTTTTATACATATTTGATTACTACTCTTACATCCATTTCCTATAATTACATCATCATACACATAATTCCATGTAAGTTGTTCATCTTCAATATTATTGATGCAATATATTTCTAATATATTAAGAAGATTATTTATTTCATTGTCATTATTTATATTTAGCTCTATATCTTCTAAACCAAATCTTTTAAATAAATTATACCCCATACTTATTGCTTCAACATCACTTGTTAAATCATTAGAATCTTTTACATATATTTCAATATTTTCTAGATTATTAGTATAATACTTATTACTATCTGACTCTCCTAAAACAAACTCATAATTATAATTATCCATATGCTGATTTAATATTTCAATTAAATAATTATACAGCCTTGCTTTCTTACCATGTAATTTCATTTTATCAGTCCTTTCAATATCATTTATTTTACCATATTTAAAAAGGAAATAGAATACTATTTCCCAAATTTTCCATATTTTCTCAAAGATTATTTTAAATACTATTCCGCTAATCTTATAGGATCTTACATCGTACCAATTCCACTTTCATATTTAGTTGTTTCTTTAAGAAGAAATATAAATGAAGAAAGGATTTACCTTTCTTCATTATTTTTTAACCAAATCATAAAATCATCTAACAAATCATAATCGGCATCCTTATAATTATTATAAAGATATTTTATTATTTCAATAACATTTGCATCTTTATTATCCATCTTAATAACTCTAATAAATCTAGGTTTAATATGTCTTTGTCTAATTGTATGCATATTCCAAGACTCCATTTTATTAGAATCAACATTACTATAGTCCCCATATATTTCTTTCATAAATAAGTATTCAACAGAATCAGGATTTTGATTGACTCTAACCTTAGCCTCATCATAATCTCCATTATCATAATCACAACCATTAGAAATATTAAGTTCCAAGTAAACGCATTCTAACATATCATGATAATATTTTGTAAAAACAGCATCCTTTTTTGCTTCATCATTTTTATAATCTTTACTCAAAAATTCTTGCATCCAACTATAAATCTTTTTGTTATATTCTTCTTCATCATATTTCTTTCTTAAATTATATTCTCCGAACATTCTATTCATCAACCATTTAAGCCAAACATCATGAAGTTTTAAGACCCCACTTGCACCAACTGAGAAAAAGATTTTTTTAGTATCTTCAATCATTGCAGAATTTTCTCCGATTAATGGAATAAGATTTTTTGCTTCTATTCTTTCTAAATTACATTCCTTTGTAAAATGAAAATATGTATTTTCAAGATTTAATTCTTTTAATTCAACCCTTCTTAACATAAATCTCCACTAAATATCTAGTTTAATATGAGTTTCTTTTAATTGCTCAGGAAAAGCATCCCCTGGACATCCCATCATAGCATCAGCACCATTTGCTCCAATTGGGAATGGTACAATTTCTCTAATATTTTCTTCATCTTTTAATAACATAATAATTCTATCGATACCAGGAGCCATGCCAGCATGTGGAGGTGCTCCATATTTAAACGCTTCATATAAACTTGGAAATTTGCTTCTTACAATATCTTCTCCATATCCAACTAATTCAAAAGCTTTTTTAAGAATTTCAGGAGAATGATTACGAACTCCACCAGATGCCATTTCATAACCATTACAAACAAAGTCATATTGGAACGCTTCAATTTCAAATGGATTATTATTATTTAAAGCATCAAGTCCACCTTTTGGCATACTAAATGGATTGTGAGAAAACTCAATTGCTCCAGTTTCTTCATTTTCTTCATAGAATGGGAAATCATTTATAATACAAAATTCATATCTATTTTTATCAATTAGGTTTAGCTCTTGCCCTAATTTAGTTCTTAAGTTGCCCATTATTCTTGCACATCTAGTTTTATCAGCTACTATAAATAATGCATCACCTACATGTAAATTCATTTTTTCAATTAATTCATTTTTAACTTCATCACTCATAAATTTAGTTAAAGACGATTTTAATTCCATACCTTCTTTTACTTGAATATAACCTAAATTACCATGAATTCCTTTTACATATTCTTCCATAGATTTATACCATGAATTAGATTTTTCAATATTTTCTACTTTAATACATCTAACAACAGTATCTTTAAATGATGCAAAATCACTTTTACTCATAATATCAGATATATCTTCAATTATTAATGGATTTCTTAAATCTGGTTTATCACTACCATATTTTAATATTGCATCTTTAAATTTAATTCTTCTAAAAGGTGCTGGACTTACATACTTATCACTAAATGTACTAAATACATCATAAAATACTTTTTCTCCAACTTTATATACATCTTCATCAGTTGCAAAACTCATTTCAAAGTCAAGTTGATAAAATTCACCATATAGCCTATCGCTCCTTGGATCTTCATCTCTAAAACAAGGTGCTATTTGGAAATATTTATTAAATCCAGACACCATTAATAATTGTTTAAATATTTGTGGTGATTGAGGTAGTGCATAAAACTTACCCGCAAATTTTCTAGATGGAATTATAAAGTCTCTGGCTCCTTCAGGACTAGTGGCAGTAATAATTGGAGTTTGCACTTCTAAAAAGTCAATTTCTTTCATTGTTTTTCTTAAAAAATCCATAATCTTACTTCTAAATATAATATTATCATGAACTTCTTTATTTCTTAAATCTAAATAACGATATTTAAGTCTTGTATCTTCATTAGATTCTTTAGATTTATTAATTTCAAATGGCAAAACATTTATACAATCACCAAGAACTTCAAGGGTTTCAAGTCTAACTTCAATTTCTCCGGTTTTCATGTTTTTGTTAACCATATCTGGTGTTCTTGCTTCAACTACCCCAGTAATTGTAACTGTTGCTTCACGATGTAAATTCTTATATTTTTCTACATCTTCAGATATTAATTGCACAATACCTGTTTCATCTCTTAAAGTAATAAACACTAAATTACCAAGATTTCTAATACTATTAACCCATCCAGCTAATCTAATATTTTTACCAATATATGAAGAATTTACTTCTCCACAATAAATATCTCTGTACATATTTTCTTTCATATTCTTTACCTCCATAAATATAAAAAATTCTATAAATTAATTTAGCTTAAGGACGAAAATATCTTCCGCGGTGCCACCTTAATTCATAGAATTCTATGCATCTTTAGTTGCTATATCGGGCAATCCCGTTTACTTTCAAGGTACTATCTTCACTAACTTAAATTACTAGTTTTCACCATCCACTAGTTCTCTATAAACCTCCATTAGCTACTGGTTCACCAAATAAATTATAAATAAAATATACTACTTTTTTCAACTTTTGTCTAGATATTTTATTTATTTTTTTCTCTTTTTAATATATTTTTTTCATTATTATTAATCTTCATATTTTTTTTGCTTTTTAAGAAACTATTATAGATTTTATCGTATAGTACTTGCTTATCTTTATACGTTCTACTAGCATCATCCGTTGCATAATAACTTAATGAATCAAATTTATTATATCCCGCTATTATTATTTCATCATTTTCTGTTAAAACAATATAACAACCAGCATTTTCATAATAATATAATGCTGTAGTCATAAATTTTGTATTTAAATATTGAACATACCCCTTATCTCCTAAAAAATCTAATCTTTTTAAAACATCTTTAAATTTACTATATTTTTTATAAAACAAATCCTTCCCAACCGACCATGTCAGTACCGAACCGTCTTCATATCTTCTATTAAAATAAACACAATTTTCATTTTCACTTTTTTTCAAAACAATCTCAGGTTCTTCATTATCAGAAAAATTGGCTGTAATATATAATTCATATTCGCTTTCTTTAAGTTCATCACTATTTGTAAATGTTAAGTCACTAAGAATAGATAAAACCTCTTCATCTTTAGTACCATTTTGAACAGCTTTTAAAGTAATCATTGCTTCATTAAAAACTTTCATAGCAATATCAATATTTTCTGTATCTGTTGGTTTTAATTCCATCATTCTTTTATTAAAATTATTCATTATCGCTTTATATGTATTCCATATTTTATTATCTAATTCTTCTTTTTTTAAAACTCTAGCCTTTATTTCAGCTTGTAATCTATATATACCATCTTCTAAAGTTATTTTTTTATCAGTAATATCATTAATAATTGCTTCTTTTATAGCAAAAAAATCATCTATAATTTTAATATCAATTTTTTTATTCGCAGATGTAGACATTAAAACTTGATTTAATGTTTTATCAATTTCCTCATATTTAATTCTAATTTTATTTACCTCTTTTACATATTCATCAAATGGGCATTCATCATTAATTGTTTCAAACTTAGCCACAAAAGACTCAGGTACATTTTTTAATATTTCCTTTTTATAACTTTTAAATAAATCTTTTATACTACCTATAGCAACAGTATATTTAAACTCAATTAACTGTTTAACCTTATCAAATGTAAAAGTATCAATAACATCAGCTATTGCATTTGCATATTTAAATTCTAATGTATCTGGTAAATAAATTGTTTTACTTGCATAAAAAGTTAATTTAGATTTTAAATCATCATAATACTTTATTAATTTACTACAAGCGTTATAATCATATGATTCATTATGTTTTTTTAATATCTCATATGCCATATTTACTTTTTTCATCATTTCTTCATCCCCATTTAAATCAGGATGATATTTTTTAGACAATTCCAAATATCTTTTCTTTAATTCTTCTTTCGTAAAATTACTTGTAATTTCAAATATTCTTAACGCTTCATATATATCCATAAATCCTCCTTGTAACTATTTTTCTCTTTTTAAAGCCATATCATTATTTTTATCAACATCCATTCTTTTTTCATCGATAAATTCAACAACTCTATTAATGGTGCCAGTAACAGACAAATTATCCACTTTTTGAACTACTGGCACATTCCAAAAATCTAAAGTATCTATAAAATCTGCATCAAATTTATTTCTTTTACTATATAGACTATATACATTTGCATATTTCTTATTAAAATCTCTTTTTGCCAATTTTAACATTTCTAATCCCGGATAATAAAAGCAATAAAAATATTTATCATCCGCATCAATTTTAACAAGCAATTTATCTCCGACAACTTTTTTATTTGAATCAATATCTATATAAAGACTTTTAGTTTTATAACTAACAAGTTCATATATTTCTTCCATACTTCTAAAAGTAATTTGTTGTAATTTTCCCAATATTTCTCTTTCTTCATTGCCTTTTAAAACATTATGTAATATATCTATAACAATACTATAAATTTTATTTGCAATCTCAATTGATTCAGGATTTTTTATTCGTTTTAACCTTGTATTATAATTCTCTTCAATAACTTTTAATGCAAAAGTCGCTTCACTTTTAATTACTTTAAATCTTGTTAACGAAGTATTTAACGCTAATAAAGTAGAATCTGCACTTGCAAATTTTCCTTCCCAAATAGCCTTTTTAAAAGTCTCTAAAAAATCTTTCAATCCTTTCGGTGCATAATCTCCGATTAATTCATTAATAATTATAGCTTTATTGTTATAAGAATTGAATTTATTAATCATTTCTTTCAATGTACTAAGCATAGCATCAATACGTTTTTGATTTTCATGATATTCTAAAAGAGAATTAAAATTATTTGCTTGAAGAACAATCTTATCAATATATTCTGCCACAAAAACACTTATTTGATTATCTTTAGTAATTTCCTCAATCTTACTTAAAATATCTTCTATTGCACCCCATTTCTTTTCATACACAAATAAAGCATCTTTAACTTGACCCACAAAAGCATCAAAACTACATTCATAGTTAAAGTCATATAAAAAATCTATACCATTATTTTTAAAAACTTCTGTCTTATATGACACATACTTGTTTTTCATAGATTTAATTAAATAATTAAAAGTCATATCCATTACGCTTTTATCTTCAACATACACAAAACTACTTATTTCATCATTAATCATTTTAGCATACATATCTTCTAAAGAATCTTTTTCATATTTACATCCACTACTATATCTCATTAATCTAGACATTAAACATTCATAATGTTTATATAAACTAAATCTTTCTTTATCACTCATCAAAACCACTCCTATAAAGTCTTTTTCTACTAAAATTTTTCTTTTTCTCATTAGACATTTTTATATATAATCCATTGACATACTTCGTTACTTCAGAAATAATATAATCTTTATTTTTATATTTATCAATTCCTTCAACATTTTCATCTTTATAACGTGTATATAACGGTCCCTTTGATATTACTACTTTTCCACTACTTAAAGAAATCATAACTTTACCTATTTTATATAAATGAATACCTGTCATTATAGATGATCTCTTACCTATAAAATCCGCATTCATCAAAAGCTTACCAATTGGTTTATAATTTTTAATAAAATCTTCATACTTCATTACATAAAAACTATTTGAATTTTCTGAGAACCCAAAATATTTTACTTTTCCATCTCTTACATTTGCAACTTTTGCAAACGGACTACCATTTTCTAAATCTCCATCTAAAACATAAATAGCTTTTTCCAAAGATTCAAATTTAAGTTCATCAATTTCTTCTAAACTATCAAATTCAATTTCTTTAATTTTGTCTAATATATTTGGATTTTTTACGCCATTTGAAACATCATCAATAAATTTATTTGCAATATTATAAATTTGTAAAGCAACACCGATTTCTTCAGTTGCATCCTCATCAAAAGTATCTATAATAGTTCTCATTTTATTTTTGAAATTATTTTTAAGGATACTTCTAGTATCATTACAAACATTCGTAACTTCAACACCCATAGTAATCAAATTTTGTATATTATCACAGAGTGTATTTAAAGTTTTACATGCTTCAACATAATTACAAATTCTAAACATATCAGTTAAATTTTTAGTTAAAGATTGAATAGTTAGATTATCCTCTAAATTATTATCCTTAGCTAAATCTAATAACATTTTTCTTTTATAATAAATATCGACCCAACCTAAAAGATATTTTTTCATTATAGCAATTAACTCATCTGTTTTCTCAAAATTATGATCAATTAAAGTAACAAAAGTACTATATTTAACGTTTTCAACTAAATTAGGAAAATCAGTTGTTATACTGCACGACCCTATAGCTCTTTTTGCTACTCTATCAATTTCATTTTTAGTTTTTGTAACAATATGATTATCTACGATATCTTTTAAATCTTTTACAAAGCCATCAAAATTTTGTTCATAATTAATATCAATTATATCAGTAATAAAAGCACGTTTTAATATTTCAGTTTCATATTTTTGATACTTTTCTTTAATACTATCAAGAATCATTTTTTGACGTATCATTGTTCTTTTTTTGTTATCATGACTTTGAATAATAAAATTTATTTCTTTAGCATATAAAGCTTCAATAGAACCTTTCGGATACTCTATTTCATTTTTATATTTTTTCAAATTTAAAACGCTAAAACTATTTACTATCTTATTTAACTCTTTTACAAAGCTATCAAAATCTTGATCAAAATCAATTTGAATCATATCATAAATTTCTTCTCTTACTAAGATTTTATTCATGTATTCTCGATACATATCTTGAATTTCATTATAAATAATTCTTTCTTCAAAACCAATTACAATATTTTTCCCATATGTATCTATCAAACGATTTATTAAAATTTTATAGTATTCTTCCAAAGAACCATCCGGATACTTTATTTTACTTTTATATTTTTCAAATTTATTTAGGTTTTCAGCAAAATAGCTTTTATAATTACTATTTTTAAGTAAATCATATGCAGCATTTACTTTTTTCATCATTTCTTCATCGCCATTTAAATCCGGATGATGCTTTTTAGATAATTCTAAATATCTTTTCTTTAATTCTTCTTTTGTATAGTTATCTGTCAATCCAAATAAAATTAAAGCATCATTATAATTCATTATTACCTCCTTGGTCTTTAACTAACTTTCTTTGTAAATAAATCTCATCATAGGAATCTTTTAAATATTCATCTCTATTTAACTCCATACATTCTACAATTTTATTAATTAGTGCAACCTTATTTTCCCCATTCATTTCAGCTATATCTAAGAATTCTAACAATTTACTTAAATAATTACTGTAATAATTATTATTTTTACCAAATAACTCTAAAGCTCTAGTATATTTTAAACTAAGCATCCCGCCAGAAATCTTAAATTCCTGAAAACTTCCTATTTTACCACCATAACAGTAAATAAATTTATGATCACTATCAACCCTTAATAATATTTCTATATTATCATCAGGCTTTTTACTAACATATAAATTACGAGTTTTATATGTTTCAAGCGTATCAATTTCTTTCATACTAGTAAATGATATTTGCATTAATTTTCTTAATATATCTGGATTTTCATAACCTCTTAAAATATCTATTAAAATACTTTTTATTATTTCTAAAATTTCATTTGCTAAAATTTTATCACTTTCATTTAAATTAGCTATTTTATTTTCATAATTTCCTTTTATAATATTCCATGAATAATTAACACTATATTTTCGAGATTTCAAAGTTCTTAAACCTACATTCATTCTCACAATTATAGTCTCAGTTTTTTCATACTTACCTTCCATAATTGCTTTTTCATATTCATGTAAATAAGCAAATAAAGTCTCCGGGGCATATTCTCCGATTATATCCCTAAGTTTCATAACTTTGGCTTTATAGTAATTATAATCACTAACCATATTTTCTAAATCATTAAGTCTATCATCAATATTATTTTCAAAATCTTCTAAACTAGCTAACAAATCAATATTTCTTACCTTTCTTTTAATCTCCAAAATATAAAAAGGAATACGAATATTTACATCTTTATCACAAGTTATTTCATGTATTCTTTCATCAACATATTGAATTAACTTTCTTTTTCTTTCATAGAAATTAACAAATTCATTTACTTGTTTTACAAATTCATCAAAACTGCATTCACATTCAACATCACATAAACCTATATCAATACTACTTCTAGCTAATACTTCATTTTTATATTCATTAAATCTTCTAATTATAGCACTCACTAAATAATTAAAATTATCCCATAATAATTCTGAATCTTTTAAAGCATCGATATCATTATTTATAAAATCAGCATATTTCTTTTCTAAAGATCCATCAGCATATTTAATATTACTTCTATAAACTAAAAGCATTTTTAATAACGATGTATTATCTTTTCTTTCCATCACTATTACCTACCTCTTTAGTTTTCTTATAGCGCTTTCTTCAATAACCAATTTTCCTTCATTTACTAAAGTTTCTCTATGCTTGTCATCTTTTATAAGAATTTTTAACTCTTCAATATAATCTTTATTAGCTAAGAATCTATTTACTTCTTGATCAAAACCATTGTTTAAAGTATGAATTCCAATTACCAAGAAAGTATCTTCATCTAATTTACAATACGAAATAGCAATATGAGCTTTAAACACAAAAAATATATCTCCATTTTTTATGTTACTATCAAACACAACTCTACGATTTCCCTCATTTTTAACTCTATCTAGTAGTAAAGTAACACCATTTCTAAAGCCTTTATCTATTACAGATAAATCACTTTTAAAATAACTATTACCATTTCTATCATTCAAAAATATTATTTCAGGTTTTCTTTCGTTACAAACCTCTTTATTCATACTTAAAAGTACTCTTAATTTATCAATTGCATCTTTAATTATTTCATCAAAATATTCTTTATCACTCACATCATATAATTCTTCTAAACTTTGAATATCTAATATTGCTTGCATGTAATAACCATAATCACTTCTATTTTTAATATTTCCTATAACACTACATGCTTTATTGTAAATATTTTTGTCTTCAATAGATAAAAACATCAACTTCTCTTTAACTTCAACTTCCACTTCAGTATCTTTAATAAAATCTTTTTTCTTTACTGTTTTAAACGCTGTTTTTTCTACCTGAGACTTCATTTCATTTTTTAAAAACATTTCATAGTTTTCTTTTAATTGAGCAATAAATTCTCCGGCAGCAACTGCATAACCTTCCTTATCATATTCAGCAATTTTACTTGCTTTACTTAAATTATTAAAAAGAATTATAAATAATTCGGTATCTCCACCATTTAAAAAATTACCATAAATATCAAAATATTTACTTAACATTTTTAAAACGTCAAAATTAAATTTCCATAAATCTTCTCTTGTTTTATTTTCTCCGCCCCTTTTGCCCATAAAAGCTACTTCACTTCCAAATATTCTAGTTACTTCATAACAAGTCAAATATTTTTTATTAAACAATGTAACAAGGGTTGTAAAAAAGAATGGAAAATCCAATATATTTCCAATTGCCTTTTCACTATCAAAAGCTCTAATTAGACTATTATAATTTTTTAAATATTTTTCTAATATTTCAATTCTTTCTTTTATTATTGCAATAACAATTTCTTTATTATACTTAGTAAAATCTTCTCCAAATACATCGTTAAAAACATTAAAAATAAGAGGAAAATTAGTTTCTTTAACTGTTTTAGCAAAAAGAGCATATTCAAACGGAGTAGCTTCAATAACCTTTAATGTTAGCTTCAAATCCTCTAAATCACAATTAACATTATTTTTAAAATTTCTAATATAATCTTTAAATTTAATAAACATAAAAAATCCCCCTTCAAAATACGTGTTTTACTATCTTACCACAATATAATGCAAAAAGCAACAAAAAGATTGACATTTGCACCTAACTAAACTATAATAAAAAGCATTCAATCGGGGGTTAAAATGGGTATATTTTCAAGTATCTTCAAGAAAAAGAAATTAAATAGTGAAATATTAAGTCTTGTTAACCTACAAGATAGTATTATTATGCCTCCAAACACTTTCTTTGAAAACACTAAAAACAAACAACTCTGTGAACAATATTATCAAGGATACAAAAGTATTTTATCTTCTAAAAAAACAATATTAAGTATTCATTTAAAAGATACAGAAACAGATGATATCAGAGTTTATATTGACATATTAACAAGTTTAGAATTACATATCCATGATATTTTAGATAATCCAAATAAAGAAGAATATAACACTGATTATATAAATAATATCCTTACAAGATTAAATACGTACTCCCTACTTCTAAATTCTATCGAAGAAGAATCTTTTTTAAGACTCGCAGCATTATCCAGCTTGAAATCAAATCTATTTTTATCTCGCAATAAAAAGAATGCCATTGATAATGAAATATCTAGACTACAAATTCAAATATTTAATACGCAAAAGATTAACAATCTTATCAAACTACAATTAAATTCATGCTTAAATATAATTCAAAATTTAAAACTAGAAGCAAATGAAGAATTTATAAAAGAATTAAATACCAGATTAGATAAATATTTGCAAGCATTTAACATTGATACAAAGGAAAAAAATATTACATACAACCAAATAAAATTAGAAAAATATATTTTTAAAAGCAAAAACAATCTAACAGATTTAAACGAAGAATTTGAAAATCTATTAAATAACAGTCAACTAAACAGAGAAAATAGAATTAACAAAATAAATATTTTAATAGATAAATACATGGCAATTAAGGAATATAAAAGAATTGAAGATCCAAACTTATTATACTCTTTAGTTAAATACAAAGTTGACTCTTATGAAATAGATTACAATACTTATGGAGAAATTTTAAGCGGTACAGCAAATTATTTAGAAGAAAAAGAAATATTAAAAGAAATATTTTTTAAAAAAGTGAACGATTTTTTCCAAAGTTCAAATATATATCAAAAATACAAAGCATTTAATAAATTTATCAATCCATTTACTTTTTCAAAAATAGCAAACACTATTAAAACATCATTAAAAAATGAACTCGATATATTTGATTATAACTATATAACAAATAATCCATTATTAACAGGTTTAATATATAGCATTAATAGTCCAATAAAGTTATGTAATTTTTTTAGTGAATTTACAGTATTAGAAGAAGATTATAGCACTATAACAGGCATTTGCGAGCTCGCTATAACATGGCATAACAAATTTTCTTTAGAATCATTAATACGTTTAAGAGAGTTTATAGTATTACAAAACACATTAATAGCAAAAATACCTAGAATTCCCTATCATGCACCTTTATTATATGAGAAATTATTGTGTGATTTAAATCAATTATACAAAGAATTAATTGACAAAAATTTTATAACTAAAAAAGAACAAAATGAACTATATGAAGGAATAAAAACAATAAATTTCAATTGCGACAAAAAAATTTATAATCTCATGATAATAAATTATATTTTTGAAATACTTAACAATCAAGAAATATTTTTACCATCATCATTAGAATCATTTACACTTTCTTATAACGACCATTCCAACGTAAATATAAAATCAATTCCTAACATTATTTTAAATGATGATTTGAAAAGTTTTACCCTTTTAAAATCATCTGAATTACCATGGCAACTAGACAAATTAGATATTCCCTCATCAGTAAAAGAATTAAAAATAAATGCAAATACCCAGAATTTAAATTTTATTAATTACCCAGAATCTTCATTATTAAAAAATCAAAAAGCTTTAAAAGAGTTTTTCAAAGTTATTCTTGTAGGTCAAAATAATATAGCAATCAAAAAAATAAATTTCATTGACAAAAATAGCATGTTAACATTTTCAATAGATCTTGAAAAAATTTTTACTGATATAAATAAAAACAATAGTTATCACCACGATTTAACAGATAAATTATTGAAAAAATTTAATATTGAATTTACTGAATGTATAACAAAAAAATATAATAAGCTATACAATTTAGCAAAATCGTTTAATCTAGAAGTAAGTAGAAAACCACCTACCCTAGAAAATTTAGCAGAATTAAATAATTACATGAATTCTGAAATTACAAAGGATATTCATCGTTATTATGTGGATATTGGTATAGATGCTCAATGGTATCTTATATACCCCGAAAAAGAAGATTTTGCTAAAAGTGTCATGATGAAAAACATAAACTTGCTAAACAATGCCATAAACAAATGTTATTATTTATTAGACTACAACCTATTTGATCCAGAAGAAAAGCAACCAGACTTTATAAATCAAAAGTTAAAATTAATTTTTCACAGAAAATATGATTTAATAAACCGTCTCGGGGAGTTTTACAAAGAACCATTAATTAATGAAGATACAAGAGATTATGAAAAAGAATATTGTTATAATTTAGTAAAACCAATTCTTGCTGATATTTATCAAGATAATGAGGATATTAACACCAGAGAAAAAGAATACATAATTATGTTAATAGACAGCTTCGGTATAGAAAAAGAAGAAGTATTATTAAAATATCCCGTTATTTTAGATATATGTAGGCTTTGGCAAAATCGTAAAAATATTAATGAAAGTTTCGATTCTAAATTATGTTCTATACTTCTAAATCACTATATAAATTATGAAGATATAAAATTTATTTTGCCAGAACCCAATCTAGTTAAATGGCAACCTAAAATAAGTATAATGACAATTTTAGATTACATACACAATAATCTTGACGATTTAAATGTATTCCGTCAAGTATATTATTTTATAGATAATGATCCTTTAAATTTATGTATAAATATATATTTTAACTTTAAGCCTTTTCTAAAAAAAGTATTTAATCAAAAAGCAAATGTGGTATATCACCCTAGAATAACCTATCCTGAAATGACTTCTATTGCTGTCAAAGACAAAGTTTTTTATGAAAAATTAGAAGCCAAAAAGATTCACTCAATTCAATTTCCACCGAATATGAAAAGCATTGATTTAGAATATGATGAAGCATTCAAGGATAAACATGGGAAAAAAGACATTCCACTAGATATTACTTTACCAAATGCTATTATCAAAGCATCACTTGGAAATTTAAGTGTGCATAATTTATATCTCCCTCCGTCACTACAAACATTAACAATAAATACAGATTTTTCAAGTCTATATTTTGAACATTTTACAAATTCTATGCTATTAAATGATAAGCAAAGTTTAAGAAGTCTTATCTCATTTAGTATCAAAAAAATATATATGAATCCTGATATTTTAAACTCAAAATATATTTATTTATCCACAAACTCATCAGCAAAAAACCAATTCACAATAGATTTAAAATTCACAATAGATTTAAAAGATTATATATACTATTTTTATAATTTTAACAACAACACAAATTATAATTATAAAGAAGTTGATATTGAAACAAGAAAAATAATAAAAGATTTTTGTCTACAACACCATGATGAAATCGTAGAATATATTTCACAAGTCATCGAAGACTATCTAAATACAACTAAAGATAAAAGATTAATTCGAAAAAAGGAGGTAAAAAGCAATGAAACTATTTAAAAACTTATTTAAGAAAAATAAATTAAATAGTGAAATATTAAGTCTTGTTAACCTACAAGATAGTATTATTATGCCTCCGGATACCTTCTTTGAAAACAATAAAAACAAAGAACTATGTAAACGTTATTATCAGGAATATAAAGAAATATTATCATCTAAAAAAACAATATTAAGCACACACTTAAAAGATACTGAAACAGATGATATCAGAGTTTATATAGACATATTAACAAGTTTAGAATTACATATTCATGATATTTTAGATAATCCAAATAAAGAAGAATATAATTTAGAATATATAACTAATTTATTAGCTAGATTAAAAATATATAACACTCTTCTTAAATCAATCGAGGAAGAATCGTTTTTAAGACTCGCCGCCTTATCTAGCTTAAAATCCACTCCTTTTTTATCTCGTAATAAAAAGAATCCTATTGATAACGAAATATCTAGGTTACAAATTCAAATATTTAATGCTCAAAAAGATACAGAATTAATTTCTTCCCAAATTAATTCTTGTTTAAATTTGATTGAACATTTAAAATTGAACCATAACACAGACTTTATAAAAGAATTAAGCAACAGATTAAATAAATATTTACAAGCATTTAACATAGTTATAGATGAAGAAAATATTATTTATAAACAAGTAAAGTTAGAAAAATATCTTTTTAAAAATAAGAATGTTTTAATTGATTTAAATAAAGAATTTAAAATCTTATTAAATAATGATAAATTAAATCGAGAAGATAGAATTTCCAAAATAAATATTCTAATAGATAAATACATGGCAATTAAAGAATATAAAAGAATTGAAGATCCAAACTTATTATACTCTTTAGTTAAATATAAAATTGATTCTTATGAAATAGATTACAATACTTATGTAGAAGTTTTAAGTGTTAAGCCAAATTATCCAGAAGAAAAAGAAATATTAAAAGAAATTTTTCTTAGAAAAGTACATAATTTTATGCAAAATCCAGAAATTTTTGAACGTTACGTTAAATACGATTTCTACAGAAATAGCTATAGAGAATTTGCAAATATTATAAATAAGCTATTAAAAAATAACGAAGGTGATTACGATTATGAAAAAGTTATAAAATATCCTATCATTACTGGATTATTATATAGTATAGATGATCCTATCAAAGTGAAAAACTATTTCAAATATTTTGGAATACGTTCTCTTTACTTACCAAAATCTATTTCTCCACTTTTTGAATGGGAAGATTTTATACCTTTAGAAACTATCATGCGTTTATGTGATAAACTTTTAAGCTATGAGATTATTCAAAGTATTACAAATCCACAAATAAACTTATTATATCAAATTTATAAATGTTTGCTAGATAAAGTTATTAAAGAAGTACCAAACAATTATATTTATGACGGAGCAAAAAAAATTAATATTAACTTTCAAGATTTGCGTTTTCGTTCTTACCAAAAGCTTATCAAAGAATATAATAGAATTATAAGAGAAGGAAAAAAACTTATATTTCCTAAAACATTAAAACAAATAGTAATAGATAATTATATTAGGTATCATGACAATAATTTAAAAGTTGAAAATATAGAACTACTTAATTATTATGAATTTGAATTAAACGAAGGTCTTGAAGAACTTATACTATTAGATATAACATCATTTAATAATAACCCTAATGAATTAGAAATTCCTACTACATTAAAAAGATTAAAACTAGAAAATATAAACCCAGCATGTTTGACATTCAAAGATTATACCGAATCTTCATTAGTAAATATAATTTCAAAAGGTAAAAAAGCATTTAAAGAATTTATAAGTAATATAGGCAATACTCAAAAATTAAAATTTAAAGGAAAAACTTCAGTTACTACATTTAGCTTAAATCTTGAAAAATTAAAAATTGAAAACAAAACAGATGTAGATACAATTTATAATTTACTTCAAGAAAAAGTTAAAGAAATCTATGCAAAATTACATCGAATAGCCAATTACCTTGAAATTAATATTGAAGAAAAAGAAATTAATTTAACCATATTAAGAGAATTAGAAGATAAAATTTCTAATCAAATACATGAATATAGTCAATCGCTATCTGAAGAAAATCCTATTACTTACGCAATCAATTACGCTAAAATTCTAGACGAAAGAAAAATAAATTTGGAAAGAAGAAAAGAAATGCTAAATTTTTTTGAAATTTGCATATCAATTTTTACAATAGCATTGGAAAAATCATATTCTAGAGAAATTAGTGACTGTCTTGAACAATTTAGAAGAGTAAAATGTATTTTTTTATTAAAGACATTATCCAAAACTCAAGAACCATTGATTAATGATGATACTTCAAAAGAAGAAATAGATTTCTTCATTACACTATTATTAACAAAATATCGTTTTAAAAAAAATAAATCTTCATCTTCAAAAATAAACTTTGAAATTGAGCTTATATACGATATTGTTGTAAGAAAATATGCTGGAAAAGGAAACTACTACGAATTTTTATTAAAAAATCCTTTTTTGTTAGAATTAATGATTTCAGATGATAAATTTCAAGTTTTTACAAAATATAAAGAAAATATAAATAAGGGTATAATAAACACCAAAGAACACAAATGGCCTCAAGAAGTTCCTTATAGCACTTTTATTGAAGAAGCAATTAAACATGAAGATGAATACGATTCATCAAAAACTCATACAAACTTTGAAAATTTCATTCATGATTTAATTCCAATTTATAAACTTGTAAAACCTAATTTGGAAAATCAATTTCAAAATAAAAAGTTCAAAGAAGCAAATTTAACAAATAATTCAGATATTACTTTAACTAGAAAGAACAATTTGCATTCACGAAATTAAACGGAGGTACATAATGAATATATTAAAAAAATTATTTAAGAAAAATAAATTAAATAGTGAAATATTAAGTCTTGTTAACCTACAAGATAGTATTATTATGCCTCCAGATACCTTCTTTGAAAATACAAAAAACAAAGAATTGTGCGAACAATATTATCAAGAATATAAAAGTATTTTATCTTCTAAAAAAACAATATTAAGCATTCATTTAAAAGATATTGAAACAGAGGATATCAGGATTTATATTGATATATGTCTAGAAATTCATATTCATGACATATTAAGTAATTCAAATAATAAAAGCTATAATTATGAATATATAACAAATTTATTATTAAGATTAAAAGGCTATACCCTACTTTTAAAATCCATTGAAGAAGAATCATTTTTAAGACTCGCAGCTTTATCCAGTTTAAAATCTACTCCATTTTTATCTCATTCCAAAAAGAATGCTATAGATAACGAAATATCAAGAATACAAATTCAAATATTTAATGCTCAAAAAGACATCGAATTAATTAATCTACAAATAAATTCGTGTTTATCTATTATAGACAATTTAAAAGTAGAAAAAAATCCACAATATTACCTTGATTTACGAAGTAGACTTTTCGATTATATTCACGCATTTGATTTTAATTTATTTAAAGAATTCGTAGATAACTTTCAAAATAAAAACTTTCTTACAATTGCACAAATAAAATTAGAAAAGATATTATTTACAAACAAAAATATATTAAAAGATTTAGAAAAAGATTATGTTGAACTTTTAGCAACAACAAATCTAGATAGAACTACAAGAATTCATAGAATAAATAAACTAATTACTAAATACATGGCTATTAAAGAATACAAAAGAATTGAAGATAAAAATCTACTTTATAAATTCGTAGAATATAAAATAAATTCATATGAAATTGATTATAAAAATCATCAGGAAATTCTAAATGACAAAGCAAATTATCCAGAAGAAAAAGAAATGATGAAAGAAGTATTATTTAAAAAAGTAAGTAATTTTATGCAAAATTCCAAAGTTTTTGAAGAATATAAAAAACTCAATTTTTCAAAAAGAAATTATGGAATTCTTGCTAATCTAATTAATAATGCTGTAAAAAATGAAAATGGAATTTATAATTATAATAGAATAATATGTTCTCCAGAACTAACTGCTTTAACATTTTCAATTGATAGCCCAAACAAAATGAAAGATTTTTTCCAAAACTATCAAGTCGGAGAATGTACATATTTACCAGTTACATCACTAAAAAGAGATATTTTTACATTTGATGAATATCTACCTCTTGAAACAATAATGCGATTAACAGAAAACTTTTTAAAAAATCCTCATCATAAAGATAGAATATTAAAAGATAAAGAACTTTTTGACCTATACCAAATTTATAATAGTTTATTATATACTGTGTTAAAACCTAAAGATCCTTCACATGTATTTGATAACGTTTCAAAAATCATCATCACTGGACAAAATATTATTTTCTATCCAGAACTAATAAAAACATATAATAAAGAAATGGCTCAAGGAAAAAAATTAGTATTTCCTAAATCATTAAAGAAACTAGCAATCCGCGTGGATGATATAACATATAATAGAGAATACTTAAAATATAATGAATTTGAATTAAATGAAGGACTTGAAGAATTGACAATTATAGAAACATCACCTTATGCTATTCCTCCGAAAGTTTTAGAACTGCCTACTACACTAGACTATTTAACAATAACTATAAAACCTGAGACAATCAGACTTAGAGATTATACAAACTCACAATTAATATCAAACAAAAAAAGATTAAAAAAATTTTTAAAAAGCTTAATGCATGCTCAAACATCGTTTATGTCAAGTGATTATCCTCCAATTAAAAATCTTGAATTTAAAGGAAAATCATCTTTTACAACATTTAGTTTAAATATTGAGTGTCTTGCAAATGGACATGACATAAACTGTGAAACAATATATAATGATTTCCAAAATAAGGTAAAAGAAATATATGAAAAATTATTTGAAGTAGCTATAGCATTTGAGTTAAAAGTCCCTAAAGAAGAAGCTAATTTTGATTCACTAAAAAAATTAGAAAACAAATTATATAATCATGTAGAAACTCATTATGAACAAATAACAAGTTTTGATGATGGAATGTATATTTGGTTTCTTCAAACTAATAAAAAAAATAATTATAAAAAAAGAGACGAATTGATAAAAACTATCAAAAATAAAATTTTAAAATATACATATCTTAGCGAAGCATTACCTATTGATATATGTGATAAAAATAAGTTTAAGAATTATGTCAAATCATTTTTAGAAATTAAATTTAATTTAATAACTAGTAATTTATCTAAAATTAACGAGCCGCTCATCAATGATAGCACTCCAGAAGAAGAAATAAAAATATTTAAAGATTCTTTAATAAATTATTTTAAGTACTTAGTAATGTATGCACCCAAAGATAAAATACTTTCTAAAAATTTAGATAATATAATAGAAAGATATCGTGGAAGATATAACTACTTTGAATACTTATTAAGAAATACATTTTTATTAAGATTAAAACTATCAATTGAAGACCCAAATTATCCTGAAGATGCTTATAAAGTATTTCAAAATTATATAGTAAAAAGACCAGCAGGAGTTATTTATGATTTATATACTGAAAGATTAAGAAAATCATGGGGTACCAATGTCTCATATGCAGCACTAATGGAACACGCATTTGAAGAGGCAAAAACATATAAATTAAATAAAGAACATATTGAATATGAACAATATCTTCAAGATTTATCTCAAATTTATATATCAGTTACACCACAAAACATGTATTATTTTCCAAAAGGTTTAGAATGGTATGAAATTAAACAACATTGTGAAATAAGAGATAAACAACTTGAATCAAACATAAAAAACAAACATGTCGTATTTCCAAAAGGTTTAAAATGTTTTAAAATTGCAAAAAGTTATGAAAAAACTCTAATCGCAAGTTTAGTATTAAATAAAGAATTAATTGATTTAGATATAAACAGTATTATCTTAAACAAAATTCGCATTCCTCCAAACTTATCATTTTATGCTGGAACCTCACCAGAAATAACTTTCATTGATTATGAAAATTCTAATATTTTAAACGATAATTATCTTTTAACGAAATTTATTAATAATTATTTAAATTCAGTTTATAAAAACAGAAAAATAATATTAGAATCAGTAAGTGGCAAACAATATATTATTTATATTGTTGAGGGTTCATCAGAAGAATTAGCTGAAAAGTTATTCCAAAAGATTAAAGAAAAATTAAATCAATCAAAACTAATTAGAAAAATTGACAAATAGCCACATATATGTTACAATACTTTTAGTAAAGAAATTTGCATAAATTACAGTGGGATATTCAGATTAACGAGATTGAATTTTACTTCTATTTTAGTAATAAAGAGGAATAATGATTAACCATAACCCGATGATAATTTCATCTTTAAAGATAGAATTAAATAGCAAATTTATATTTTAAAAATTCATTAAATTCAACTGAATATTCCATAGATATTAAATATATTAAAAATCAAAACACGAATTTGACAAATAGCAACATTTATGTTACGATGTATACAGCAAAGAAAATTTGCATAAATTAAAAATGGAACATCCAGTTTTTGGCGAGATTGGATGCTACCAATAAAATTATTGTGCATCTAAATCAACCTCGTTGATTCGGATGCTTTTTTCATAATTATTTAAGTAACAGTACTAAAATAAGTAAGATTATAATAAGCCATAATCCTAAAATAAGAAAATCCTTTTTTAGCATTTGACCTCACCTCACTTTCTTTTTTTTAAATCAAATGAGGCAGCATCCAATCAACTGGATATTCCATAAGTATCATTTTAACACAGGAAAAGTGCAAAAGTAATATGTTTTATCATATTGCTTTTTAATACTATTACTTTTTAAAAATAACTAACTTTTGCAAAAAATAATTTATAACAAATATTATAGAATCTATAACAACTTTAATAAAAGTAGCATTTAAATGGATATAATTATAAACTTTAGTTACAAGTAATCCAGATATAGTAATGTTTATTATAACAAGCAAGAAATATTCTATAAAAGCTTTATAATTTCTTTTCTTTTCATTTTTAAAAACAAATTTTTTATTAACAAAATAATTAACTACACTAGATATTGCTCTAGCAGCATAAGAAGATAATAATATTGCATCAACAAATCTATCTTTAATAAAGTAAAGAATTATAGAAAATGTCATTATATCCACTACAAAAGAAAGTCCACTAGATAATAAATAAGTAAATACAGTTTTATACTTATTTAAAAATGTTTTCATCTAAAACTCCATAATCAAAGTAACTGGTCCATCATTAGAAATATTAACCATCATTTCAGCCCCAAAAATACCAGGTTTAGTTACAACATATTTACTCATTTCTTCATTAAAAGCCTCATAAAGTTTAATTGATTCTTCTCCATTTAAAGCTTTAACATATGATGGTCTATTTCCTTTAGATGTATCACCATATAAAGTAAATTGTGAAATAGACAATATTTCTCCTCCAACATCTAATATTGATTTATTCATAACACCATTTTCATCATCAAATATTCTTAAATTTGCTATTTTCTTAGTCATTTTTAAAATATTTTCCATAGTGTCCCCTTGAGTAAAAGAAACTAACAAAACCATTCCATTATTAATTTCATTTACAAGTTTCCCATCAACACTAACGCTACTTTTTTTGCTTCTTTGTACTACTACTTTCATTACATTTCCTCCTTAACATCTATAACATTATGTATCTTCCTAATATTTCTCATTACATTATCTAATTCATTTTTATCTTTTATTCTAATATTCATTTCATATATAGTTTTATTATCAAATTCTTTGGTATTACAAGATCTAACAATACATCCCATTTTTCCTACCTCAGTAATGATATTTACTAGTAAATCAAAACCAGTTGCAACAAACACATAAATATTTGTAAAATAATAGTTACTTGCATTCATATTCCATGATACATCAACTACTCTTTCGCTATCACTTGGAACATTTACACAACCTTTTTTATGAACACTTATCCCTTGCCCTTTAGTAATAAATCCAACTATTTCATCACCCTTAATTGGCATACAACATTTAGCAATATTAACCATTATATCAGAATTACCTTCAACTAAAATATCACTTTTGTAATTAATTTTAGGAATAGATAATTTTCTTTCAAATAAAGCATCATCTACTTCATGTCTATCAGCTTTTGTTAAATTAATTATATATCCAGCAGTAAACCTTAAAGATCCAATACTTAAATATATTTCATCCAAATCTTTTACTTTTAAATCCTTGATAAGTTTTTCAATTACCTCAGGTGTTAACACCTCATTAAAAGCCATTTTTCTTTTTCTAAGTTCAGACTCTAATATATTTTTTCCTTTTAAAATATATTCTTCTTTATCTTGTTTACTAAAGAAAGCTTTAATTTTATTTTTTGCTTGACTAGTTTTAACAAATGAAAGCCAATCCTTATTAGGTGTACTGCTATTATTAGTTTTAATATTTACGACATCATCGTTTTTAAGCTCATATGAAAGTGGTACAATTTGATCATTAACAATTGCTCCAACTGTGGTATCACCAACCCTTGAATGAATACGATAAGCAAAATCAATCGGTGTAGATCCAATTGGAAGCTCCACAACATCTCCCTTCGGAGTATACGTATATATTAAATCACTAAAAATATCGGCATTAACAGCACTTTCAAAGTCTGCATCTGTATCATTATTACTTGATTCAATAACATTTCTAAACATTTCTAATTTTTGTTCCATAACATTTTGAATCTTCTTAGTACCCTTTTCTTTATAAGACCAGTGACTCGCAATACCCTTTTCAGCAATTTCATCCATTTCATATGTTCTTACTTGTATTTCAAAAACATGTCCTTCAACTCCAAACACAGTTGTATGTAAACTTTGATACATATTTTCTTTTGGACTTGCTATATAATCTTTGAATCTCTTTGGCATCGGTCTAAATCTTGAATGAATCAACCCAATAACTTGATAGCAATCAGACTCTTCTTCCACAAAAATTCTTAAAGCCAAAATATCATATATTTTATTCCATTCTTTTCCATTAGATAATTTATTATAAATACTATAAACACTTTTAACTCGTCCTTTAATTTCAAACTTAATACCAGCTTCAGTTAAAATATCTATAATGCTTTCTTTCATTTCTTCTAAGCAATCATTTAATTCATCAACCGTTTCATTTAATTTCTCCAAAATATCATTATATACATCAGGTTTTAAATAATACAAGGATAAATTTTCTAATTCACTTTTTATCGAATTAATTCCAAGCCTATGAGCAATTGGCACTAAAACAGACATAGTCTCTTCAGCTTTTTGTTTTTGCTTTAAAGGATTAATCGCCCAATTAGTTCTCATGTTATGAAGTCTATCAGCAAGCTTTATATACATAACTCTAACATCTTCAGCAAGTCCAACCAAAATTTTTCTTAAATATATAACACTAGATTCATTATTATCAGGTAATTCCAATTTATTAATTTTAGACACACTTAAAACAATCTTAGCTATATCTTCTCCAAAATCCTTAACTAAATCTTCATATGTTTTATTACCATTATTAATAACTTCATGTAATAAAGATGCAATAATAGTTGTATCATCTACATTTAAGTCCATAAGGATTTTTGTAACCTCTAAAGGATGAGTAATAAAATCATCACCGGTTAATCGCTTCATTCCTTTATGTTCATTATAAGCATATAAGTATGCCTTTTTTATAGTTTCAAATTCTTCTCTTTTTTCAAGTCGAGGAACTAAATATTCAAATTTAATTGTATCTGGCAAAATAACCACCTTCCAACATATATTTATTATATAACAAAATTGCATTTAAATAAAGGAGAAATCGTATTACATGAAAAAAAACTTATTTATAAAATCAACTCTTATACTAATTCTAAGTGGTTTTTTAACTAAAATATTAGGTTTTATAATTAAAGTAATTTATACCAGAATAATCGGAGAATATGGTATAAGTCTCTTTACCATTGCAACCCCGACATATTCTCTTTTACTTACAATTTCAACATTAGCTATTCCAATATCCATCTCTAAATTAGTATCCGAAAATAAAGGTCGTTCTATAAGAATTTTAACATCTGCAGCATTCTTAATATTATCAATAAATTTTATACTTATATTAATTATTTTATTCACAAAAGATTTTATTGCCATAAACCTTCTAAAGGAACCACTTGCTTCTCCAATATTACTTGCTTTTGCCCTAACCTTACCATTTGTATCCATTTCATCTGTTTTAAAAGGTTATTTTGCAGGTAAACAAAACATGGTACCTCATGCCACAAGTAACATAATTGAACAAATTATAAGATTAATAATAATAGTTACTATACTACCTATATTAATGAAAAAATCAGTAATGTATGCCGTATTAGGTTTAATACTTTTAACTATTTTATCAGAAATATCTTCAATAATTGTATTTTTGTTTTTCTTACCACGTCATATTAATTACAATACAAAATTATTACCAAGTAAAAAACATACAAAAGATATATTAAATATATCATTACCAACCGTATCAAGTAGAATAGTTGGAAACATTGGTTATTTTCTTGAACCAATTATACTTACTAATTTACTTTTATTTTCAGGCTATACTAATGCATATATTCTCCGAGAATATGGAGCTTACAACGCTTATTCCCTAGCTCTTTTAACAATGCCTAGTTTTTTTATTGCAGCCATATCAACATCATTATTACCGGAAATAAGTAAATTTCATGGAGAAAGAAACAACACTATGATAAAAAGAAGAATCCACCAAGCCTTAATATTTTCATTAATTATCGGTATATTCTTCTCATTTATTATTTTTACATTTCGTGATAAACTTTTATTCTCATTATATAACACCACGAACGGTTCTAATTACATCAAAATTTTAGCTCCATTTTTCGTTTTATTTTACCTTGAAGGAGTTTTAACATCTGCTCTTCAAGCTCTAGGTTATGCCAAAACAACCATGAACATAACTTTATGGGGTGTTATATTAAAACTAGTTGTTATGTCAATTCTATCTCTTTGTCACATCGGTATTTATAGCTTAGTTATCGCAGAAATAATAAATATATTATTTGTTGTTTTATTAAACTTTAAATATTTAAAAAAATATATTTAAATTAAAAGAAGATAACTTTATCTCCTTTTAATATTGTCTTCCAATATATAATCTAGTTTTAGCTTCTTTACCACATACAGTACATGGTCCAGTTACATCTTCATCTTCAATTAAGCATCTAGATTTTATACCAAAATCATCTTTAATCTTATTTTCGCAATCCTCATTACCACACCAATTAATCTTTATAAATCCACCGTCTTTTGTTGTAGCAATTTCTCTTAACTCATCATAAGTCTTAGCATCATAAATCATACTATCTCTTCTTGCTTTTGCACGCTCAAACATATCATTTTGAATTGTTACAAGCAATTCTTTAACTTTAGGTAATACGTCTTCAAAAGGAACAACTATCTTTTCTAATGTATCTCTTCTTACTAAAGTAACATGATTACTTTCTAAATCTCTTTTACCAAGTTCAATTCTGATTGGATACCCTTTTACTTCAGCTTCTGCAAATTTAAATCCTGGAGTTTTATTAGTTTCATCAACTTTAAATGTGATATTATTTTCTTTCAACAAACTTTTTAACTCATCAAGTTTTAAAGAAACATCTCCGATAGGAATAATAATAACTTTAAAAGGTGCAATCATCGGAGGTAAAACTAATCCATGATCATCTCCATGTGTCATAATTATAGCTCCGATCATACGAGTTGATGTTCCCCAACTTGTTTGATATGGTGTTTTTAAGGTATTATCACTATCAGTAAATTTAATACCAAAAGCTTTAGCAAAATGATTACCAAAATAATGACTAGTTCCATTTTGAAGAGCATACCCATTATACATCATAGCTTCTAAAGTATAAGTCTCTTCAGCTCCTGCAAACTTCTCTTTTTCAGTTTTTTTACCAGTAATTACAGGTAGTGCTAAATACTCCTCTTGAAAAGTTTTATAAACATTAAACATTCTCAAAGTTTCTTCTCTAGCTTCTTCTGCAGTTCTATGCATTGTATGACCTTCTTGCCATAATATTTCCCTACTTCGAAGAAAAGGCCTTGTTGTTTTTTCCCATCTAACTATTGTGCACCATTGATTATAAAGAATTGGTAAGTCTCTATAAGTATTTATTATTTTTTTATAGTGATCACAGAACAATACCTCACTTGTTGGTCTTACACACATTCTTTCTTCCAACTTTTCTTGTCCTCCATGTGTAACCCAAGCAACTTCCGGAGCAAAACCTTTAACATGTTCTTTTTCAACATTAAGTAGTGATTCGGGAATAAACATTGGCATTTGTACATTTTCATGTCCAGTTTCTTTAAACATTCTATCCATATTTTTTTGTATTTCTTCCCAAATGGCATATCCAAGAGGACGAATAATCATACTTCCCTTTACACTTGAATAATCTACTAAATCTGCTTTTTTGCATACATCTGTATACCATTTAGCAAAATCAACATCTCTATTTGTTATATCTTTTACTTCCATATTCTCACCTTATTCTGCATTAAATTCTTTTAGTTCATTATCTTCAGTTAAAATTTTATTAACACTTTTAGTGGCATCATTTAATTTTTCTCCGCAATATTTAGCTAATTTCATAGCTTGCGTATATTTATTTATTGCATCATCTAAATTTACATTTCCACTTTCTAACTCTTTAACAATACTTTCTAATTCTTGTAAAGATTCTTCAAAATTTTTATTTTCTTCCATAACTTATTTCCTTTCTTCATTATTATATCAACTATTTTAAATTAATCCAATACCTATTTAATGGCTCATTATTCCACATAACAGTATTTTCTAAAACTCCACCTTCAGAAATAATTGTTTTATTACTTACAACATTACTTTCATCTGCAGTTATCAAGCATTTTTCTATTCCTAATTCTTTAGCAAAGACTAATGCCTTCTTAAGTTGCAACTTACCATATCCTTTACCGCGTTCACTCGGAGTAATTGAATATCCAATATGACCACCAAGCTTAAATAAAAAGTCATTTAATTCATGTCTAATACTTACAGTACCGCATATTTTCCCATCATTTTCTCTTTTTAAAAACAATGTCGTACAAGCAACATGACCATCTCTTAAATTTATTCCTTTGCTTTCATCGAATTTTTCTTTAACCCACTCTTCAAATGATGTTGCTTCTTCTAAATTAGCAAGACCTGAATATTGCCATGGTACTCCGGCATCAACAACTTTAATTTCATCAAGCATTAAAAGAGCACTTTCTTTATCACTAATATTTGGTACAACTAATTTTAAATCATTCATTTTTATCTTCCTTTCACTTTATTTATAAATCCTCTTTCTTCTAATAAACTACCAATTAATTCATAATTTTCTCTATATAATTTTATATTATAATCTTTATTACTAATACGAATATTTTCTTCTTGTTCGATTTTCAAAAAAACATTATAGACAACATCAGGTGTTAGTTTATAATAAAAATCTACCACCAAATCGCAAAACTCTTTGGCTGAACTAGATAAAAAATATTCAAGCATTTCATTATTATCCCGTGTACTAAAAGAAACATTATCTTTAATTATTCTGTTTGTTCTTCTTACGTAATCATATCTATCATATTTAGCACTTAATACTACACGAAATAAAGATTGAAATGTCTCATCATTATCAAACATATAAACTTTATGTTTACCATCATCTTCTACAACAGCATAATTACCTGAATGTCTATCTCCATTAAGTAAAAATATATCAAATATAAACATTTTAACTAAATCTAACATTAATTCTTTACATTCATCTGGATATTCACTTTCAAAAGCATTCCAAATACTATATAAAGTATTATCTCCACTACTTTTACCAACAAAATCACTGCCTCTTTTAAACTTCCCAATATTATTAAAACTATAACTTAAATAGTAATAAATGCCATCTACTTTAACCAAATGATATTCTACACAGTTAACACTTACAATTTTAGCTAATTTACATGCTACAAGCTCATTTACCTCATTATCTGAAGATTTGCAAAAATATTCTACACCATCAATTACCACAAAAGAATGACCTTTCCCCCTTAAATATTCTTTTTGTTCCTCATTTAGTTTCATATTTGCTCCATCTCTTTTTAGCTAATAACATATTCCAAATTACTTTTCTATAACTTTTGCCTTAATGTTTCCTTCATACAACTTAACATTTATAATATCATCAATATTTACATCATTACTAGACTTTATTACTTTATCATTAACAGTTGTTAAAGAATAACCTTTTTCTAAAATACCAAGAGGATTAACAAGTTTTAATGTATTGATAAGTAAATTATATTCGTTTTTCTTCTTATCAATCAAACTCATTGGATTTTGCATAACATAAGACATCTTTATCTTATTTAGTTTAATTTCATTATTTTGCAATATCACTTTAATATCTTTATTTAATTTATCAAGCAAAGTATCAAGTTTCTGTTCTTTTATTTCATACATACTCATTGGATTTTTTAAAACAAAACTGTTTTTTAAACTTCTCCATTTAATAAATTTAGTATTTATCATATTTTTAATATTTTTATTAAGTCTAATTTTATAATTATTTAAAAGTGTATTTATATCAATAACAGTTGGAACAGCCATTTCAGCAGCCCCCGTCGGAGTTGGTGCCCTTAAATCAGCAACAAAATCTGCAATAGTCCAATCTATTTCGTGTCCAACAGCACTTATAATCGGTGTCTTACATTCAAATATTGCATGAGCAACAATCTCTTCATTAAAAGCCCACAAGTCTTCAATAGAACCACCACCACGGCCTACAATAATTGTATCTACTCCATAAGCATCAGCTCTTTTTATTTGTCTTACAATATCCGGCGCCGCATCCTTACCTTGAACCAAACAGGGAAATAAAATTGCTTCACATACTGGATATCTTCTTCTAATCGTACTCATAATATCTCGAACTGCAGCACCAGTTGAAGCTGTAATAACACCAATTTTTTCTGGAAATCTTGGAATAGCCTTTTTATATTCAGCATTAAATAAACCTTCACCTGCTAGCTTTTTCTTTAGCTTTTCATATTCAATATATAAAGTACCAAGTCCATCAGGTTCCATCTTTTCAATATAAATCTGATAACTTCCTTGTGCAGGATAAGCACTAATTCTACCTTCCACTAAAACATTCATTCCATCCTCAGGTACAAATGTAAGTTTAATTGCACTACTTTGAAACATAACTGCACTAATCCTTGAATTATCATCTTTTAACGTAAAATACAAATGTCCCCTTGTATGATTTTTAAAATTACTTATTTCCCCTTTTAAATAAACTCTATTTAAAAAAGAATCTTTATCTAAAATATTTTTTATATAATTATTTAAATCACTAATATTAAGATAGTTTTTGTCCATCTAAAATACCCCTTTCTAAAAGTAAGTTTCCAATAAGTTCATAATACTCTCTATAAAGTATTAAAGAATGTCCTTGATTTTCTAAAGTAAAGCCCATTTTATTAAGTTTTTTCATTTCAGCCGCAATTAAATCTGGAGTTAACGTATTATAAAACTCTAAAACAATATCATAAAACTCTTGAGCAGACGTAGCAAGAAAATACTCTAAAGATTCAATATTTTTAAGTACACATATTGGTAATCTATCATCTAAACTATCAGCACATTTATAACTTTTTAGTTTATCATTAAAATATAACTTTGGTAATAAATTAGCACCAAAATCACTAAAAACATATTCATTATCTAAAATACATAAATCAGCTACCCCATTATGAATTAATATACCTAAATTTCCTAAGTTACGATCACTATTCATCATAAAAATATCAAAAAGATAAACTTTGATTAATTGATAAGTAAGTTTTTTACTATCTTTCGGATAATTCTTTTCAAAAAACATCCATATATCATATAAACCATTAGATTTAATACCTAAAGTATTTCCATCTTTAAAAATACCATCATTATTAAAACTATAACTTAAATAATAATAATCTTCATCAACTTTAACAATATAATCTTTTGCACATATTATACCCATTTTTGAAGCTAAATTATTAGCAAATATTTGATCTCCAGGTTCAAGCGCATATTTACAAAAATAATCTTTACCATTAATATTTATAAATTTTCCATCATAACATGGTAATTCATTTCTAATCTTCCTAGATATTTTCATATTATTCTTTAATATACCTATCTAAAACAGCATTAATAATTTTTCTAACTGCTTCATCACAATATTTCTTTGCAAGTTCTATAGCTTCATTTATAACAACAATCTCCGGAGTATCAGTAAATTTAAGTTCATAAAGTCCAATTCTAAGAATTGCAGCTCCAGTTTTATCAATTCTATCTATTGTCCAACCATCTATATATTTATTAGCAATTTCATCTAAAGCACTTTTATATGTAGTTACACCATAAACTATACTTTTCACAAAATCATTATCAATCTCTAAGTTTTCTTTAATTACCTCATCAATAACAAACGGGACATTTCTACTTTCATAAATATCAATTTGATATAAAATAACCATACATATATTCCTTAGTTCACTTCTAGACTTTGCCATAATTACACTTCCTTCAAGAAATATTATAACAAATAAATCATAAAATTCCTAGCTAAAATAGCCACTTTTTACAAAAAAAGAATCAATTAATTAAACTACCTTCAATAATTAATTGATATCCTTTTTTTATTTGATCACATGTTGTAAGTATAATTTGATTTTCTTCATTTTTAATACTTATTTTACCATTTTTAATTACTTTTCTTATATTAGTAACTTTATAATGTTTTTCTTCATTTTGAAACCTTAAATAAATATCGTCATTTACATCTAAATACCTCAAATCATTAAAATATGCAAGTCTTCCCGATCCAGAATGAGCAGCCAAAATATATGTATTATCAATATTTGAATTAATTAACATCACATTTTTATTAACATTATTTTCTTTATTATCTAAATCATAAAAACCTAGTTTCATTTTTATCTCCGGAATTATTAAATATCCATAATACCCATGCATATCTCTATCTATATTTATGCTAGCTTGTTCTATCTTTTTATCACAACCCACTAGTAAAAAACATATAAGTAGCAATATAATTTTTTTCATATCATCACCAATAATATTTTTTAGAAATATAAACCAATTCACTTAAATTAATATTAGTATTTGGTACATCAATACTTATAACATCATCATTATCCTTAATTTCCTCATGTTTATTATCAACATCATCTACATTATTATCATTTTCATCTATAATAACCTCATCTTTCTTAATTTCCCCAAGTTTATAAAATAATCCTAAATCTTTAACTAACCAATAATTATCTTTCAACGATAAATCTAGATTAATCCATATATTATCAATTAATACCTCTAATGTTCTAATTTCTTTATAATGATCTAGGTAATATATTCCATGATTATTATTCACAATAATCTCATTATCATTTACTTTTATTCTATCAATTCTTTTATCAGATAAAATTCCTTGAAGAAAATATCTTTTTATAACATAGTCTTCATTTTGATAAATACCATAATAATATTTTTCTGATGAAACATTATCCACAATAAAATATTTTCCAACATCTAAAGTAGCAGTACAAACATCACTATTACATCTATATACTTCTTTCAATGAAGCATCATATACAGTAAAATCATTAAAACTATCTACTTCATTTATTTTATAAATATCACTTGCTTTAGTTTTAAAATTTATAGTATATTTTTTTAAATGCGGATTAATAGTAATAACCTCATCTTTACCTTCAAGTATTATATCATCAAGTTTTTCATAAACAATTCCCTCATCATTTACTAAAGTTATTTTCTCATTAAGACCATAATAAAATTTTGTATTATTTTTATCTATCGTTATATTTTTCACTAGATTATTATTTTTATCATACGCCGAAAACCAAAATGTTGAATCATCAGGAATTTCAAAGTCTACTTTATATCCCAAAACATTAACATAAATTTTAAAAGGTTTATAACTATATCCACTTGCTAATACATATCCATTATTAACAATACAATAATTATCAAAATAAACTTCTTTTTTACCTACCTCTTTAAATCCAAACACCTCAACCTTATCTCCAAAATTACTTGTTCCCAAATCTCTTGCAGCATATCGATTTAAAAAGCCAGATAAAGATAAAGATTCATTAACATTTATTTCATAACTAGTTCCATCTAATTCTAGTGGTTTATTAAACTTTTCGATTTTCTTTAATAATTCACTTTCATATTTGGTGGTGTCAACATTATTATTATATTGATCTTTCATCTTAACCACATAATTTGGATTAACATTTTCTAAAATCATTTTTTGGATGACACTTTTATTAAAGTCATCTTCATCTTCTGCCAACTGAGCCAAATTACCTATGAGCCACGCATCATAATCGAGCTGTCCATCAAAAGAAAGCATAAAAGCCTCTTTATTATGTATTTTTTTCGAAATATATCCATACCTAAAAACATCATCATCCCTCCTTATCTCAAATGTCGTTGCGGAAACATTCATAATTCCCAACATAATACTTAAAAAAACTACAATTTTTTTCATAAAATTCATCTCCTTGGCATCTAATCTAACACAAGAATATCAAAATGTACATAGGAGGTTTTGTCAAAAAAAGAAGGATTTTCATCCTTCTTGTCGAGTCATGTCGAAAATAACTTATTTACTTTTCTTTTTAGTATTTTTATTAATTAATCTTACCTTTACACCTTTATATAAAGCAAATTGTTTTTTTACACCTTCAGGTAAATTTTTCTTTAATGTTTTCACAAAACACACCTCACTTCTTTCTTATAGATTATATCACACTACCAAAGAAAATAGCAACAAAATTCTATGTTTTAAGCCAAAGTTCACTCATTCTTATATTTTTTATAAATAGCTTCAAAAATCTTTAATCCATCCATAGCACTTGTTGTAATTCCACCAGCATATCCAGCGCCCTCACCACACGGATAAACTCCTTTTACATTTGCCTCAAAATTTTCATCACGACATATTCTAATCGGGCTACTTGTTCTAGCTTCCGGAGCTGCAATTATAGCATCAGTATCATTAAAGCCATTTATCTTATTATTAAAACAATCAATTCCTTCCACCAAAGATTCATTTATGTATGTTGGAAAAATATCATTAATATTAGCCTCATTACAGTGACCTTTAAAAGCATTTACATCTACATTACTAGAAACAAGACCTATTTTATAATCACCATATTTTTGAACAGGAATAAACCCATTTCCAATTTTATAAGCATTCTTTTCTATTTTTTCTTGAAATATCATGCCATCTAGTACTCCATTACCATAATCTTCATTATTAACAGTTACCACAATAGCACTATTAGCATAATTGGTTTCTCTTTTATAATTACTCATTCCATTTACACAAATTCCATCTTCGGTACTCCGAGCATTAACAACATATCCACCAGGGCACATACAAAAACTATAAACGCCACGGCCTGACTTGCTTTTATAAGTTAACTTATATGATGCCGGAGGCAAAAAGGAATAATTAACTGGATATTGATTTTCGTTAATTATCTTCTGAGGATGAATAATTCTAACACCAACAGCAAAAGGTTTTGATTCCATTAAAAATTTCTTTTGATGCATCATTTTAAATGTGTCCCTTGCAGAATGACCAATCGCTAAAACTAACACATCAGTTTCCATATTTTTACCATTAACTATGATAGATTTAAGTTTATTATCTTCAAAAACTATATCTTCTAGTAAAGAATTATAATAAATTTCTCCGCCATAAGATTTTATTTTGTTTCGTAAATTAACAATAACATTTCTTAAAACATCAGTCCCAATGTGGGGTTTATTATCATACATTATTTCTTTCGGAGCTCCACATTCAACGAATATTTTAAATACTTCCCTCATTCTATTTTCTTTATCTTTTACTAAAGTATTTAATTTGCCATCACTAAATGTACCAGCTCCACCTTCACCAAATTGCACATTACTATTTATAGAAAAAATATTCTTATTCCAAAGCTCATCAACAGTTTTAACTCTATCTTCTATTTTTTCTCCTCGTTCAAATAAAATTGGTTTATATCCGTACTTTGCTAACATATACGTACAAAACAATCCAGCAGGTCCAGCCCCAATTACAACTGGACGATAATTTAATATCTCATTTCCACAACATGGTAAAACATAATCTTCATTTTCTACTTTTACTACATTCTTACTTAAATATTTATCTTCATTTAGAATATCAACATCTAAATCAAGCACATAAGCAAACATCATTTTATTTCGAGCATCAATTGATTTTTTATGAATCACAACTTTATTTATTTTTTCTTTACTAACTTTAAGCTTTTTTGAAGCAATTTCATATATATCAAACTCTGGAACAATATTTATTCTAATATTTTTAATCCTAATCATCTAATCCTCCGGCCAGTAATCCCGTTATAAATGCTATAGTTAAATTATATCCTCCACAATCTCCATCTAAATCAAGAATTTCCCCAGCGAAACACAAATTAGGAACTATCTTAGATTCCATAGTACCAAGATTAACCTCATCAAGGGATATGCCTCCACTAGTAACTTGAGCATCTAAAAAGTCTTTTGTATCATAAACATTTGCTTTAAAACCAGTAAGGGCCTCACATATTTTTTCTTTTTCACTATTAAGAAGATCACCCCATTTTTTATTTGCATCAACTTTTATATATTTTAGCAAAATATTAGTTAATTTATAATCTAAAAAGCCATCACAAATTAAAGATACACACATATTACTTTTACTTTCAAAATACTCTTTTATATTTAAACACCATGGAACAAAATTAATTCTTAACTCTTCTAATTTAGATTCATTTAAACCATACCTAATATTTCGACTTAGATTAAAAATACAAATTCCACTTAAACCATAACTAGTAAATTGTAGCTCTCCATGTTCTTTTTTCAAAAACATATTATTTTCATATAAAGATACATCAGCCTCACACCTAATACCAACCCAATCTTTTTCAAAAGAAGTATTAGTTAAAACTGGCATAAGACAAGGATTTAACTTTGTAAAACTATGCCCAAAACTTTTAGCAATCTTAACACCAACACCCGTAGAACCCGTCTTCGGATAACTAATACCACCCGTAGCAACAATAACCTTATCAAAAATTTCATTATCAATAACAAAACCTTCATCATTTTTATAAACATTTTCTATTAAAGTACAAAAACTAAATTTAACATTATTATTAATACATGCATTTTTTAATACAGATAAAACACTTGATGATTTTTCACTATATGGATATAAATAACCATTTTTATTTTTTATAACTAATCCAATATCATCAAACATTTTTCTAACTAATAAAATATTATTATCGTTAACAATATTAGATATATATTCATTATTACTTGAATGATATTTTTCTAAATCATTATTAACATTTCCAATATTACATCTTCCACTGCCAGTCAAAAGCAATTTCTTACCAGCATTAGAATTACCTTCAAAAACAACAACCTCATGTTTTTTAGAAGCTTGATAAGCTGCAACTAACCCAGAAGCTCCAGCACCAATAACAGCAACCTTCATCATTTCACCTCAATTTCTTTTACTTTATTATCAAGTATTGAATATAAATATAGTTTAACATCCTTATCACTTATACTTTTTACATAATCATAATAAACACTTAATTGTTTTATATATGCTTCATCATCTATATTTTTAAGTTTATAATCAACAATAAATATTTTATCTTCATACATAAGCATTAAATCTATTATACCATGATATTTAGTATCATCTTTTTCATAAATAAATTCTAGTTCTTGATAAATATCTGCATTTACAAAATCAAAAGTATTAAGTAATTGGTTTATATATTTATTATCAGTTTTAACATTTTTAAAATCAGTTAATTCTAATAACTCATGCATATATGTCCCAAATTCTAAAGTTTTTGCCTCTTCTTTAGTAATAACATTTTTAATAGTTTTAGAAGCATGTTTTTTTTCAATTTCTTGATATTCCAATTCATCTAAAGTAAAAATCATTTCTTCTTTTTCATTATCAGCATAATTATTCTTTATTGCTTTACTAAACTCATAATCTTTAGTTAATCCCAATTTATTTAAATTAACCAAAATAGAGTACTTAGAAATATTTTCTGATATAGCACTTAAAAAATCATAAAAAGATCTAAACTTAATACCTTTTGCAAATTCCACTTCATCTTTCACAAAATGTTTTTCTTTAAACTTAGGCATTACCAAAATCATTTTTTCTTTAGCTCTGGTTAAAGCAACATAAAAAAGTCTTATTTTCTCAGCTACCTCCATTTTAAAATACTCATCTCTAACTAAAGTTTTAACAAATACCTCCCCAATACCATCTTTATAATATGGGGTTATAATACCATATTTATTATCATATATAAATCTACTTTTTAAATCACTTATATTAAATGTTTTAGGAAGACCAGCAAAATAACAAACTGGAAACTCTAACCCTTTAGATTTATGAATATTCATTATTTTAACTGAATCACTTTTACTTTTAGCTTCTTTATATTTAATTTCATCCCCATTTTTAATGAGTTCATTTAAATAATTACTAAAGTCATTAATAGTAAATCCTAATTCTTCTTGTGTTTTTGATAAATCAAGTAAATAATTTATTCTTTTTATCGCTGCATCAACATTACCCACCAAAATAAATTTTTCATAAAAGCAAAAATCTTTTACAATTCTTTTAAGTAATATATTCGGAGTCATTTCTTCAATATCTTCACTTATACTTTTACATTTTTGATAAATATCAGTTCTAAATAATTTATTATCTAGAAATAAAGTAAATATTTCATTATCATTAAATCCTCCGATATAACTTCTTGCAACACTAGTAAAATAATATCTAAACTTTTTATCAAAAACTCCATTTCTAATAGCTAATATCAAGTCAATAATATTTTTAATAATATAAATATCATCTTCATCCATTAAGTTACTATCTTTAAATATTTCCATTGGTATATTAAAATATTCAAATACTTTCTTAAACAAATTCATTTTACTACCACGATCTAATATAATACAAAAATCATTATATGTAACCACTCTATTTCTCTTTAAATCAAAATCATATACCAAATATTTACTATTTACTTTTTCTTTAACGTCATTAGCTATAATAAATGCTTCAATTTCATCATCACTAAAATCTTTATCTTCATTATCATATTCTAAAACATCCATATAATTATTATAATCATTTTTACCCATTTCTTGATATGCTAAATTTCCATAAACCATGGCATGACTTTTTCTATAATCAATACCACCGATCTCTTGAGTCATTAAAGGTGCAAATATTTCATTAATATTATATAAAACCTCTTCTCTAGATCTAAAGTTTTTAAGTAAATCAATTTTTACTCCACCATCATTTTCACTATACTTATCATATTTTTCTTTAAAAATCATTGGATTTGCATTTCTAAATCTATAAATAGATTGTTTAATATCACCAACCATATAAACATTATTATTTTCCAAATATTTAATAAATGTTTCTTGTAAATCATTTGTATCTTGATATTCATCAATCATTATTTCATCAAACTTATTTTTAAGTTCTCTTCTTATCGATTCATTTTCTCTAACTATTCTAATAGCCATTTTAGCAATATCAGTAAATTCAAAAGAATTCTTTTTCTTTTTATAATCATTTACTTTTACATCCAATCTCTTAATTACCTCAATTATTGCTCTTACATATTTTTGAGTAGCTAAATAATTCTCTTTTAATTCTTCTTCACTATCACTTATTAATTCTTTTACTTCTTTAAAAGTATTTTGAATATTTTCTTTTAAAGTTTTACCGTCTTCATCAAGTTTAGTAAATTTAGGTAAGGTAATATCATGATATTTATATAAATCATTATAAGAATGCGGCTTTAATATATTTTTTATAGCTTCATATACTTTTTCATAACTAGAGTATTCCATAAAACTTTCTATTTCATAAACATAATTTTCAAGTTCTGATACTTTTCTTTTTACATATAAAAAATATTCATTAAAAACTTTATCAATATATTCATCACTATAATAATTTAAAATATAAGCCTCCATAAATTCATTTTTATCATATTTTAAATCTAAACTTTTATTAATATTTAATATTGCTTCTTTTATTATTTCATCATCTCTGGTAGTAAAATCTCCGACTAGACTCAAAAAATCACTATCTTTTTCTTCATACATTTCTAAGAATATTTCTTCCAAAAAATCTTTTCTTTTTAAATCAATTATAGATGAATCTATAACATTTATATCTTTACCCATATTTAAAACATAATGATATTTTTTTACAATTCCCAAAGCAAAAGCATCAAAAGTTGTAATATATGCTTGATCTAAATACTCAAGTTGATTATATAACCCTGAACCTTTTATTTTTTTTCTAATTCGAGAAGCCATTTCTCCGGCAGCTTCATTAGTAAAGGTAAGCATTAAAATATTTCTTATATCAACACCATCTTTAAGTTTTCTTATAACTCTTTCAGATAATACTGCAGTTTTACCAGAACCAGCTCCAGCAGACACAATAATATTTGTCCCATTTAAATCAACAGCTAGTTGTTGTTCTTCTGTTAAATTCATTCATCTTCACCTCCTAACACAACCTCATCTTCTTTTGTTTTAAAACATATATCTTTAAATTTACAATAAGTACAAGCAATATTTTTTCCTTTGATAACTTTAGGATTAATATTAAACTCTCCATCTATAATATTTTTTATAGCATCATTAATTATTTTATCTACACTTTTTATTAATTTATCCATCTCATCATTGCTTAACACTTTACTTGTACTATAAAAAGAACCATCACTTTTAAATCTCAATCCTTTAATCATTTTACTATCTAAATAATTATCATCTAACAAAGATATAATTGTCTCATTACTATTGGTATATCCTTGTAATCTTAAATTTTCACTTTTTAAAGTCTCTATCGACTTACTTTTATCAATATTAAAAACATTATTAAGAACTCTTTCTATATAAAAACCTGCAATAATAGAATCTTTAAACTCTTCTGAATTTCTTAACAAGTATAAATATATAGGCAATTGAATATTTAATCCATATTCTAAAGTATCTAACTTTATATTTTTATCTCCAGTTTTATAATCCACTACTGCTATAACATCTTTATCATTATATTTTCCTAACATAACTTTATCTATAAAACCTTTAAATAATACATTTATACCATCATATTCTTTTTCTATATTTATTTCTTTTTCAAATAAATAATTATTTAATTTACTATGTTTCTCTTGTTCTTTTAAATAGCTTAATAAAAACTCTAACTCTTTTGATAACTTATGTATATAAAATAATTCTCTAGCACCAAAACAAAAATCCATATCCTTTATAAATTCACATATTTCATTTTCTATATCTATATTTTTAGTTAACCCGATTTCTAATATATGATGAATTATTTTACCAATTATAGTTTTAAATGTTTCTTCAAAAATATCTAAATTCATTATTTTACTAATAAAATATTTAAAACTACATTCATTATACATCTCTAAACTTGTATATGATAATGTAAGACCATTTTCTAATGATTCTTTAAGCATATCCTTATTAACTTTAAAATACTTATTATTATATTCCCTATAAGGAATATTTAAATTACTTTGATAAAATTTTAAATCCTTACTTGCATCATTATATTTATAAAGTCTATCCAAATCCATTGCATAACAAATTTCACTATATTTTTTTGAATAAGATATTTTTCTATCAATTTTTATATCTTCAGCATCTATTTCTAATTCATCAATTAATATTGATGGATACATTACTTTATTTCCATCATGTAAATTATAAGTTATAACTAAATTTCTAATATTTTTTATAGTTAAAATAATATTTTCTTTTTCTCTTCTATTTTTTAATATAGATGTATCTAACCCTAACATTTCTTTTAAACTATCACTTAAATAATCATCATCCTTATTTACATACGGATAACTACCTATATTAAACCCTAACAAAAATACATAATCATCATCAGAAAAGCATTCATGTACATCACAAACTTTAACAGCATCTTTATATTCTTTACCTCTAATTTTAGTCTTTTTAAAGTCATTAATAATAAATTCTTTTCTAATATTTTTATCATCCACTAAAACTGATTTATTAATAATTGTAACAAGATCATTTATATTTTTTTCACCACTTAATTTATCTATAATCTCATTAATTTCATAATTATCATACATTTCTAAAAACAAAGATGCAATACCTGTACCATAAAACATATTCATAGAACCTAAATTAATAGGTACTTTAAACATATCAAAAAAATACTCCAAATACTTATTATAATTATCACTAGTTATAATCTTAATATTATTAATATTTATTCCTTCATGAATCATTTTCTTAATATATCTTACTACAAACTCTACCTCTTCATTTATATCTTTAGCACTATATAATTTAGGCAAAAAATTATTACTTTCACTTTTTTTAATTTCATAATTTAATCCATCTAATATTTTTTCTTCTTCCAAAGACAATTCTTTTATACCTACCACAAATATATTTTGTTTTAAAATATAATCTCTAAATGTATCATTATATATAAGTAACTTTTTTTCATCCAAATCTTTTTTTAATTCATTCAAAAAATTTATTTTATCATTATCTATATTACTTAAAAAATATAAATTTTCTACATATATCTTAGCAATATTTATATTAACATTATATTTTTTCATAATATATTCTAATGTTTTATCATCATAATCAAAAAATCTTTTCTTTTTTAATTCATTAAAACTAAAAAATTTACCATCATTAAAACATTTATTTTTAGCACATTCTTCTAAAATTCTATTTTTTGTATATTCATTAGTTACATATATTTTCATAAACTACCTCTTTAATCATTATAACAAAATAACAACTAAAATACTATCCAAAAAACTAAAAAAGATAATGTTTCCATTACCCTTAATTAATCCATTATTTCACTAGATACCCAATAATATTTATCATTATCTTCCTTAAATACATGTTTATATTTAGTACCATATTTCTTTAAGAACTTATAATTAACATCTTTTTTATTTTCTAATGCTTTACTACATACATCATTTTTATCATCACTAACATAATTAGTAAAACAATCATTATTAATAGTTCTTAAAAAATAATCATATATTATTATTTCATCACCTTTTTTAAATGAACTACGAATAGCTCTATAAGTGTGAGGTTCAGCCCCGAAAACATAGGTATAGCTTTCTGATAATCCACAATAATAACTATCTTCATCATAATAACAAATACTTACATTATCTAGTTGGAAATTTTTATAATCTTCAATATTTTTCCCAAATAATTCTTTATATTTTTCACTTATTAAATCACTTTTAGTTTTAGATAAAGTACAAATTTTATCTTCATAATTATCCGTAGCAAAAACTAAACCATCTTTTAAAGAACATAAATTTTTTTGCTTACCCTTATCAATTTTAAGTTCTTCCCTTTTATCATCATTTACTTTTATGTAAGCAAGACATATCTTTGTCTCTTCACTTAGTTTATCATAATCAACCTTTTCTTTATCATAAAAAACTAATCCACCGCATTTTTCCAAATTTTCATTGCCAATATAACTATATAGTTCTTTAACTAATTCTCCATTCGAAGAAATTGGTCTTCCTTTTTTTGCAAAAAGAATGATTACAGCCACCACTAATATAACAATAATAATACTTAGAATAACAATAAGTTTATTTTTCTTCTTCATTATAACCTCTATACTTTTCTAGTTTGAATTTCAGCCATTTTCTCAAATACCTCTGCAGCATTTTCAGAATTTATATCATTATAGCCAAGTTCTCTTAAAGCTTGAATCTTTACTGTACTAAGTTGTTGTGTTCTTGTTAATTTTTCTTCATTTTTTTGTTCAATTTCTGTAATAAATCTCTTATGACTTTCTGCAAGCTTACTCTTTGATGCTCCACCATTATTATATAATGTTAAAGCAGAATATAAAATTCCTTCAAAAATGAATTGTTTATCTTCATCAAACTTATATTCATCTGGTTTAATAAAGCAATTAGATTTTGCCATATATCCCATTATATACTTAATTTCAGGAACATTATCCATAGATTGAAGCATATAATACATATATTTAACTGCTGCAGCCTCTTCTGTTCCATTATCTTCAAGTTTTTCCTTTAATAAGAATATAAAATCATTTAAAAGTTGCTTGTTATCTTTAGTTAAACCATTCATATCTATAACAGATTCAATATTATTTGATTGTTTAATTGCACTATTAAGTCTCTTTTCAACCTCCATCAAATAATCTGTATCAACTACAATACTTTCAATACTTTTTTTACTACCATCTTTAATATTTAAAAGTTGTAATAACAATACTTTCTTTTCTTTAGGCCATTTATCTAAGCTATCAAGCACCAAATAGTTATATACCATCTGACGACTTACCCCAAGGTATTTAGCTAATTTCACTTTTGACAACCCTAATTCTTGTAATAATTCATTTAATCTATCCATATTTATCACTACCTTTTTTTCATTTTACAATTCTATTATACATAACTTAACACTAAAAATCAAGTTTAGTTGTGTAAATACCATAAAAATTCATCATTATTTTTAACTTGATCAATAAATCCACATCCCAAGCACTCTTCACCAAGGTACAATACACACGCTTGACCTGGAGTTACAGCCTTAACTTTTTCAGGATATTTAACTCTAATTTTATTATCTTCTAAATACTCAAGTTCTACAGCATGATCTTGATCGCGATATCTAAATTTTGCAGTACAAAATGTAGGTCTTAAATCACTTATAAAATTAACATTATCTATAATACATTCATCACTCATCAAATATTTATTATCTTCACCAAAAGCTACATATAATATATTTTTATCTACATTTTTACCACATACATAATGTCTTTCTAAGTTTCCACTTATACCAACATTCCTTCTTTGACCAATCGTATAATTCATAAGTCCTGTATGTCTTCCAATAACTTCTTTTGTTTCCACATTAACAATATCTCCAGGATTAGGTTTTAAATAATTTTCAATAAACTTTTGATAGTTACGTTCTCCGATAAAACAAATACCTGTTGAATCTTTTTTATGAGCAACATTTAAATTATTTTCTTCTGCAATCTTTCTAATTTCGGGTTTTGTATAATCTCCGACTGGAAATAAAACATTCTTTAAATTTTCTCTTTTTACATCTGCTAAAAAATATGTTTGATCTTTATTTAAATCAACACTTCTTTTAAGCTTTCCATCTTCCATTCTAGCATAATGTCCCGTAGCAATATAATCTGCTCCTAACCTTTTAGCTTCTTTTATAAATAAATCAAACTTAATAAACTTATTACATAACATGTCTGGATTCGGAGTTCTTCCTTTTTTTAATTCTTCTAAAAAATATGTAAATACATAATCCCAATACTCTTTAACAAAATCTATTCTATGAAGTTTTATACCTAATTTATTACATAATTCTAAAGCATCATTATAATCTTTTTCCTGAGGACAAATATCATTAAAATCATTCGGATTTCCTAAGAAATCATTATTAATATTACTATCCCAATTACGCATAAATAAGCCTTCAACTTCATAGCCTTTTTGCATAAGAAGCAAAGCCCCAACCGCAGAATCAACTCCACCAGAAATTCCAATAATAACTTTTTCCATAAACATCACATATCTATTATATACTAACTAATCAAAAAATTAAAGAGATTTACAAGCTTTCCCCCTGCAAAATACAAAATTACATCATTAATTAGAATAATTCCCATAAAAATAATACATCTTTTAATAAATATATCAAAAGATTCTTTATTATTTCTTTTATATATAATAAAATCAATTACACATTTAACAATCTTAAATAAATTAATACTAAAAAGTATTAAAAATATTATAAAAACAAATTTACTTATTAACGCATAAACAGTACCATAAAACATTCCTTTTATACCAAAGATACATGTTAGGCTACTTACAATAAACCCTATACTAAAACCATTATAAAACATAAAAAATAGTACTAAAGGACCACCAACCAAAAAGATACTCAAAACAAACAAGCTAGCCAGTATAACTAAGTGTATAATTCCACTATTAATAGATTTAAAATTTTGTAAATATTCATTTATATTTAAAAACAATATTTCTTTCGTAGCTTCATCAAGCATAATTACAAAAACTATACCTACAATTATCCCAATAAATAAAACTATACTAAATAAAACACCCATCTTTTTATTTAAGCTTGTCCACATTATTATCACCACTTAATTATATTGCAAAATCATCCCAAATATGATAAATTAGTAATAGAAACAAGAAAGTGGTGAAATATTTTGAATAAAAAAGCTCAAAAAATAGTAGTATGGATAATGCTTCTAATCATGGTAGCAAGTGTTATCGCCGGTATAATTGCTTACATAATATAAAAAACAAGTTCACACGAACCTGTTTTTTCTTATCGTTAATTTATCAAAATTGGGTCTGATTGAGTCCCAGATCCTGAGACATAAGTCACTGAAGACTCGAGATTGAAGGACGGCCGAACCGCATAGTTGCTGAGCACGCCGAAGTCGTGGCTCACGTTACCAACGACGTTCACATAGAAAGCACTGTCCGAACTGACCGCATTACGGGAAATTGTCCATCCCCAAGCTCCCATGAACATCCAATTATTATTTGTAACATTATTATAATTATTCATTATTTCTGTCCATGATTCTGGACTTGCTGCAAACCCATAATCAGACACATACATTAAGCCTATTTTTGCACTATATTCTGTTTCGCCAGTCGTTGAATATTGGCCTGGTACTGGATTTACTATTTCATTTTGATATGCTTCTGATGGAACTACATCTCTTATTTTTGCATAAGTATTTCCTCCGACCTTCCATGTTGTCGTAGCTATTTTATTTGCCCACTCACTACCAATATTATTTATAAAGTTTGTATTTAGATTTGTTTTGTTTAATAGACTTGTACTCCATGTATTTGTTACACTATTTGTTGCTTTATAATTCCAATAATATAATCCTATGTCTGACATCTCTTTTGTGCCTTTATAATAACTTGTTGGCATTCCTGCTTCTTCGGCACTTTGTAAATAATCCCCATCTGTTCCCAACAAATCACTTGTTGCATAATCATATTTGATTAATTTTACTTTATCATCTATTACTCCGATAATTCTATATAAATTATCTGCTGGACATGGAGTTGCTGTTGATCCAAAGCATACAAAGTTGTTAACGTCATTCCATTTTCCAACACCTTCATATTCAATATTTAAATTTGCTACACGGGCAGTTAAATCATCTGTTTTTACTATATAAGAATTTCCTTTACATGTTGCTTCAGTTACTGCATCAAAATTCCCATTGACAAAACCAATATTAATGCTTTCACCATCTGTGGTTTTACATGCACCATCTGTCCATGTCACTGGTTTTTCATCTGATAATAATCTTGTTACTGAATTATCCGTCCAAATAGTTAATTCATTACTTTTAATTGTATATACTTTTTTACAATCATTTGCATTTGATACACCAAATGTTGCATTACTATAAACACCTTGAACATTTTCACCATTAAATGTACATGATTCACTAGATCCTGAATATCTATAGCTATTGTCCCCTGCCCCATTTGTTAATTTAGCGTTATGAATATTTATTTTTGATGTGTCATAGCCTAAATTGCCATATTTTACGATACAATCTTTTAAGTTTTCTCCAT